>DATAPL010000046.1:0-4844 GCA_036265205.1 Terriglobales bacterium | reverse complement strand
CGCTGCTGGAAATGACTGTGAGCACTGTCAAAACCATCAAAATTCTTTTCATCGCTTAAATCTCCTCAGTAAAAACAAAGACCTATATCTGAGTTTCACGCATTGCAAGAGTTTTGAGTTTAACAGCTGGTAAAAGTTTTGAGGTTCTTACAGCTCGCAGAGCGGCACTGGCGACATGTTTTTGGTTCGGATCAGAAGCAATGGCGTGATCAACATCGAATGGCTTGCTTCCGTTCCGCTTGCGATTTACAGAACGGAGGGACATCAATGCCGGCTGGCTCGAGCTCCTGCTCGCGGGCGCTGATGCGCGCGACGTGAGCATCACATAACAGCGAACGAGGTCGCGCCGGCGTCAATCAATTCCAGGCTCCGACGAGCGACAGCTCGCAAAAATTGCAGTTCAGCCACATGCGCAATGGCAGCACAAAACTTGTCAGCACCTTCGCGTTAACAATGCTGTTCTTGTTCTCACGTTTTTCTATATATCCATCTGAGGATTAGTCTTTGATGGCAAACACAAACGACCTAGGCGATTCAGCCGGAGAACTTTCCGAATCCGAACGACGGGTAGCGGAAGAACGCAGCGCGCTCCGAGCGGCGGTAATTCATGAAGCAATTCGTACCGAGGGCGAAGCCGAGTTGCGTCGGCCGATTAGCGCGCTAATTTGGTCTGGTATGGCGGCGGGACTTTCAATGGGCTTTTCGCTGGCCGCTATGGGACTCATACATTCTCGTCTGCCAGATACACCTTGGCGATCCTTAGTTGTGGATTTCGGGTATACGGTTGGTTTCCTCGCCGTGATTCTTGGTCGCCAGCATCTCTACACTGAAAATACCCTAACGGTCATGCTTCCGCTGCTTACCCGTCGGGATCGTAAAACTCTTAGGGCCATGCTTCGCTTGTGGAGCGTGGTGCTCATCGCGAACGTAGTAGGCGCCGGGTTGATCGCTTGGGCGATAGGCAAGACTGACGTCTTTAGGCCGGAAGTTCGAACCGCCCTCGCGGAAGTTGCCATGCTTACCGTGAAGGGACGATTCCCTACAGTATTGCTTCGTGGGCTGTTCGCAGGCTGGATCATCGCTACAATGGTCTGGATGATGCCGGCGTCCGATTCCTCCCGGCCTGCAATAATAATTTTAATGACCTACCTTGTCGCACTCGGAGAGCTACCCCATGTAGTCGTGTCGTCTGTCGACGGAGTCTACCTAGTCGCGACAGGGTTGTTGACATGGAGCGGCTTCGCCGCCTTTCTGTTGCCTACTGCGATCGGTAATACGATTGGTGGAGTTCTATTGGTTGGGTTTTTCAATCATGCGCAAGTAATTAGCGAATCCTAGCAGCAACCGTGTTGAGTATCCGCGCCCAGGCGGGGAGAAAGGGGAGAGATCGAGGGCGTGAGCGGGGGTGTTTGCCAGAGTGTTTGGTTGTGGAGCATGGCATTGAGAATCACGAGCAGCTTGCGCATGCAGGCGGTGAGCGCCGATTTAGGATATTTCCCGCGCGCACGCAGCTGTGAGTAAAAATTCTTGATGACTGGATTGCTGCGAACGCCCGCCACGGTCGCCATATACAGGACGCGCCGGACCTGGGCGCGTCCGCCCCAGATACAGCGGCTGCCGCGCAGGCTTCCACTGTCGCGGTTAAATGGTGCCAGACCGGCCAGTGCGGCGATCTGCTTGCGGTTGAGCATGCCAAGTTCAGGCAGCTGCGCGAGCAGAGTACTCGAGAGCACCTTGCCGACGCCGGGCACCGAACGCAGCAACTCGTCGCGCTCGCGCCACAAGGGAGTATTGCGGATCAACTCGCCGAGTTCATCGTCGAAGCCCGCAAGTCGCTTTTCCAACCAGCGGATGTGCTCATCGATGCTACGGTGTAAAACCTTTGGAGCTCTGGCCCGGCGATTCTTCTCCGCGGTCAGCATCTCGACCAACTGGCGCCGCCGGGTAACCAGTGCTTCGAGCGCCTGGGCCTGCTCGTCGGCTAACGGCCGTGCTTCTGGTCGAACCGCCTCACCGAACCGAGCCAGCGCCTCGGCATCCAGCCGGTCAGTCTTGGCCAGCTTGCCGGTGGCGCGGGCAAAGTCTCGCACCCGGCGTGGATTAACTATCGCCACTGCGATTCCCGCAGCCGCCAGGGCACTGGCGACGGGAGTTTCCAGGCCGCCGGTGGCTTCAAGAATCACAAAGTCAGCCGGCTCCAGCTGTCTCAGTAACTCCCGGATTCCGACCTCATCATTAGCCACTGAAAAGGCCCCGCCGGCGGATCCGATGAACACGTCCAATGCCGCCTTGGCGACGTCGATCCCGACAAACCGTTTCACCTCCTCCATGTTTCACCCTCCTCAGCGTGGCTTGCCCCGCCTTGCGATCCGGGATTTCTTTCCCTTACAACCGTTCGGGCTAAGCGCCTGCGGGGGCGCGGCGACCTTCGCTGCTAGACGGGGTACGTGCCCCAGGGCTGTACCGGTCTGCCGCGCCACCTGCTCTGATTCTTGTAGCAACTTCTCAACATACAAGGCTGAGGAAATCAGCCGCCGGGTACGACGTAGCCGCCTAGGCGGGCGCGATGGCGTGGTTGAGTCGAATTTCATGTAGGGCCGCGCGCTGAGTCTGGCGATGCGGAGCAGGTTGTAGGCGGCAGCCACAAGATAGGCGTTGCAGTCGCAGTCGAGGCCTCGATACCGAGTGTGGCGCAGGCCACACTAATGTGGCTTATTTAGCTGCGGCGGTAAATTATTGTCGGGATACGCTGCTTTAATTTATACCTGTCTTGCGCCGGCGGACGCTTTTTTATCCGGCGGATAACGTGCTCAATTGAGAATTGATTCGGCGCTTCGAGTTCCTTCAATTCCCGCCACTCCAGCGGCACTGCCACAGGTACTCCGGAACGCGCCCTGACCGAAAAATCCGCCACTGCCGTGGCGGTGTAATCATTCCGGAAGAAATCCACGAAAATCTTTCCCTTCCGCACCGCCTTAGTCATGGTGGCGATATAGGCGCTAGGCACATTCTTGACCATTTCGAGCGCCACACCTTCGCACCATTCCTTGACATGCGTCCATGGGTCTTTCCCGGCGAGTGGCACCATGACGTGCAGGCCTTTGCCGCCTGTGCACCGGAGGAAGCACTCCAGGCCCTTACCCTGCAGCCTTTGTTTAAGATCGAGGGCGGCCAGTTTCACCGCCTCGAAGGGCACGGCCGTATCTGGGTCGAGATCGAAGATAGCCCAATCCGGGCAATCCATATTGTCATGCCGCGTTCCCCAGGGATGAAATTCAACCGTGCCCATCTGCACCATCTGCAACAGGCCGGCCGTGCTTTCGGTATAGAAGTACTCGTGCATTTTACCCTTATGCTTCCACTTGAAGGGTTTCACATCGGTTCCTAGACCCGTGCCGACGCTGCGCTGGAAGAACATCTCTCCGCCAATTCCCTCGGGGCACCGGATGAGCGTCACGGGATGAGCCGATACGTTTTGCAAGAGGAATGGCGAGACCAACGAGTAATATTCAGCCAGTCCACCCTTTGTCAGGCCGGTTTGTGAATCTATGATCCTGTCCGGATGGCTGATGGCGACCCCCTGAAAAACCGGTGAGGCAATTCCGACGGCTGCTTTTTTAACAGTAGCGGGCGCTCTGGAATTGGCGCCCGGTACGGCGTCTTCGACCGGCTGCGGCGTCTCGCGTTTCACATTCCGCGCGCTCTTATCCTCGCGCAGTCCCTGAAATGAGGGATGGCGAATGTGACCGTCCTCGGTCCATTCAACAAAGGCGACCTCGCAAAGCAGCGATGGCCTCACCCAATGGATGAAGCGCAGTTCCGATCTCGGAACGCCGGAGGCAGTCGTAGTTTTCACTTCCAGCGAGACCAGCTTTGCATGAACCTTCTCGGCGGAAGCTACGGTAAAGCCGGTGCCAACCTTACCCGCGTAAGCGATGGCGCCGTCTTTCATGTAGCCGAGATAAAGCGCGCCGATCGCCCGATGTCCCGCCTTCGCCGCGCTGAAACCGACGATGATGAATTCCTGCCGCGTCAGGCACTTGGTCTTGAGCCAGCTTTTCTGCCGGCCCGGCCGGTAGGGAGCATATGCAAGCTTCGAAACAATGCCTTCCAGCCCCAAGGCGCACGATTTCGCGAGCACCTCCGCGCCGCTGCCCACGACATGTTCACTATAGTGTATAGATTTGGCGGCTCTGGACACGCTCAACAAATTCTCCAGCTTCTCCTTGCGGCCGAGCTGGGACATAACGCTTAAATTTTTCCCGTCGAGATACAGAAGATCGAAAACGTAGCCGATGATGGCGCCGCGCCGCCCCCCTTCTCCCAGGGCCTGCTGGAGGGCATTAAAGCTTGTCCGGCCGGAAGGCTCCACGATGGCCGCTTCCATGTCCAAGACGGCGGACCGCGCCCGCAGCTGCGCGACCGAATCACGAATTGAAGGAAAGCTGGCCGTCCAGTCGTTTCCGTTGCGTGTGAAAAGTTTGACGGTCTTCCCTTCCAGAAAAGCGACTAGCCGGTAGCCGTCGAATTTAATCTCGTGCAGCCAGTCGGCGCCCTCGGGGGGCGTGCTTACGAGAGTGGCTAATTGGACTTCGCCGTACCGATCAATCAGGTCTTTCATCTATTACAAGCTCTCTAGAGGGAACAACGATGTAGATCATGGGCCTTGCTGTCGGCGCGGACTGCCCTCGCGCGGCCGCGAACGCAAATTCCGTTAGGCCACTCATCTCAGATTAGGACAGTGTCCTGAGCAAGGAGCCAACATTCGCCCTCAGGAGACCGCATGCGGCTCGCACAGCGCGGGGTCAGAAGCGATTTTCTGCCCCGAGCGGGAAAAGTCGGCT
>DATAPL010000045.1:0-103339 GCA_036265205.1 Terriglobales bacterium | reverse complement strand
GAGGTCAGGTTGTTGTTTTGCAGTTGATGCCGTCGCACCACGCGTCTGTCGCTCGGGAGGACTGCATGAGCGCTGTTCGGAACGTAATCGTAAGCAGCTTGCTGTTGGTTCTTTTCTCTACCTGTTTTGTTAGCCGTGCGCATGCTCTTCCCGCCTTCGCGCGGAAGTATGGTTTGCGCTGTTCCGCCTGCCATGAGGCGTGGCCGATGCTCAACTACTTCGGCCAGAAGTTTAAAGACAACGGCTACCAGTTGATGAATGACCGGGACTCACCGGTCTGGCAGAACAACGCCTACTGGCCGGTGACCATGCGGATCACTCCCAGCTGGCATCGCGAGAGCACCGACAAAGTGGCCATCGACACGGCGAGCGGCCCGCTGACCGGGCAGCAGCAGATCACCGCCCACGGTTTCGACGTCGGCGGTCTCGATATGCTTTCGGGCGGCACGCTCGACAAGAACATCTCCTTCCTGTTCGTATTGTCATCCGATGAAAATGCCTCATTCCACTTCGAATCCGTCAACGCCAGGTTAGACAACCTCTTCGGCAGTCCCTGGCTCAACGTCAAGATGGGCAAATTCGAACTGGATAACATCGTTTCCGAAAAGCGCGGATTGACCCTCTCTGCAGATGGCGGCGGTTTCCAGATTTATCACTTCGTTCCGGTCGGAGATAACAACTTCCTAGGGCAGATCGGCGATAACCAGTTTGGATTGGAGTGGATGGGGCACTCGGCGAATGATCGCACCCGTCTCTCAGCGGCTCTCTTAAGTTCGACCGACGGCAATGTGGATCTGCCGGGAAGCAACTCCTACACCGGATTCTTTGCGGGAAGTCAGGCTTTCGATGCCGGCAAACTCGGAACGCAGAGGGTCGGCTTCTACGCCATGATCGGGCAGGCCCCAACCAATAGTCTGACTGCCGATGGAGTGCCCATCGCGGGTGGAGGATTCGGCAACAAGACTTTCAGCCGCGAAGGCTTCAACGGAATATTCTATCTCGGCAAACTGGATTTCCAGGTGGTGACACAACACGGTTCCGACAATGCCTTTTTCGCCACCAGCACTGCAGCTCCAGGGGCGTTGCCGGCAGGCGCGCGATCATCGGTGTGGAACGGAGGGTTCGTCGAGACCCACTACGTGTACAGCCCGCAATTGATCTTCATCCAGCGGTCGGAGTGGATACGGATGTCGCAGCAGGCGATTCCAGGCACGCCTTCGAATTTGGGGAATATCGACAATTACGTGATTGGTTATCGCTATATGCCGTTTATGACCAGCCGCGCCGGTTTTGCTTGGCACAACGAGTACTCCTGGATCCGTCAACGCGGAACCGCGCCGGACGGCACCGACCTGACCAGCAGCAGTCTGATGCTGGGATTTGACTTCGACTTCTAAAACGAGGGAACGCCCCGATGCGAAGAAATATATTTAACGGTTCGCTGGTTTTGACGGCCGTGGCGGTGGTCGCTTTTTGCAGTTTCTCCTGGGCGCAAATGACTGAGTTTGATGAGAACCAGCGCCTGGGAATGGAAAGCCACATCGGCAAGCTGACCGGCCACGCCTCGGCCGCCGCCGGCAGTTATCGCAGGTACTGTGTCGGCTGCCACGGCGTTCTAGGAGACGGAGAGGGCGAGAACGCGCAATGGCTTGATCCCAAGCCGCGCAACTTCACCTTGGGAATATTCAAATGCCGCTCGACGACGACCGGGACTTTGCCACAGGACTCCGATCTCTATGACACGATCGGCCGGGGGCTGGACAGTTCGAACATGCCTTCCTGGAACCCGCTTTCGGCGCAGCAGCGAGCCGATCTGGTGGCGTACGTTAAACATTTTTCAGCCCGCTGGGTCTCGGAAAAACCCGGAACGCCGATTGAGATTCCACCCAAGCCCGAAGTCACGGCCGATAGAATCAAGGCAGGCCAGGCGGTGTTCCAGAAGGTGGAATGCTGGAAGTGTCACGGAGAGACCGGGCGTGGCAATGGTCCGTCTGCCGCCACACTTACCGACGATCAGAACCGTCCGATTCAGCCTTTTAACTTTCACGATAACAACCGCTTCAAGTGCGGCACCAGCGATGAAGACCTATACCGGATCTTCATGACCGGTTTGGACGGAACGCCCATGCCTTCATGGTCGGACAACATCAAGCCCGATGAGGCCTGGGACCTGGTGTTTTATCTGCGCACTTTGCAGCCGATGAAGAGCAAAGAGAAAGAGATTGCCCGGCAGATCGGGCTGAAACCAGGCGCCACCAGTGCCGCTCCAGCCGCGCCTGCCCAGCAATGACGTCGTAATTGAGCGAAGCGAGGAAGAAAGGGAAAAGAAAATGAGAGTTCGTTATCAAGTGGCCGGCATGTTCTCTATATTGCTGTTGCTGGCGATCGGTCTTTTGTCGCCTACGAGCAGCGTGAGCGCTGCCGCCGATGGCAAAATCACGGGAACGGTGAAGCTGGACGGCGCGGCTCCGCATATGAAGGGAATCGACATGTCCAAAGACCCGTACTGCGTGAAGCAGCACGAGAACAATCCGGCCCATCTGGAGAACGTGGTAGTGGGTGCGGGCGGAGGTCTGGAGAATGTCGTGCTGTACATCTCGGAAGGACTAAGCGGCCCGGAAGCCAGCCAGACGCCAACCCAGGTGCCGGTGTTCGATCAGAAAAATTGTATGTATACGCCACACGTTCTGGCGATGGACGTGAACCAGAAGTTCAAAGTCGTGACCAGCGATCAGACCACGCACAACATTCACCCGCTGCCCAACCCGCTCGCCGGCAATATTCCGTGGAACAAGTCGCAGCCGCCGGGTGCTCCGCCGATTGAGACCAGCTGGAAGACCGAGGAAGTTGCGATCCCAGTAAAGTGCAACATTCATCCATGGATGCACGGCTATTTTGTGGTCGTGAAGGGACCCTACGCCACAACGGATGACAAGGGCTCGTACACCATCGAGAACGTTCCACCGGGAAGCTACACCGTGACTGCCTGGCATGAGGAGTATGGAAAGCAAACGGCAAAGGTGACGGTGGCAGCGGGGAAGCCGGGCGCTGCGGATTTTACATTCAAGGCCAAGTGAAGAGTCCAGGGTAGGAATCAATCCGAGATCTGCTATCCCCCCGTTTCTGACAATCCGCAGAAACAGATCAAGAGCGGAATGCCAGGGTACGATTGTCAAATGGGGCAGGAGGACTCATGGAAACCGCAATTGGAGTGTTCGCTTCGCGAGACATCGCTGAAGATAGCGTCAAGGAATTGCTGGAGCGAGGTGTACCCGAGTCGTCGCTGGTATTTCTCACGCGCTCCGAGAGCGAGGCCAAGACCATTGGCAAGCAATTGGGCGCATTTGCAGGAGGTTTTGCCGGCGGCGCCGCCGGGATGACGGCCGGAGTTGCGGCGGCCACGCTTTTGCTGCCCGGAATCGGAGCGGTCTTCGCCCTGGGATTCGGCGCAGCGGCTTTGCTCGGCCTCGCTGGCGCGGGGGCTGGGGCTTCGACCGGAGCGGCGATAGCGCATGAGTCGAAAGCTCCCCAGCCCACTCCTGACGCCAAGAGCGTCGAGGATGCGGCGTTTTTCCGAGAAGTTCTCAAGGAAGGACGTTCGCTGGTGGTGGTGCGCACGGAGTCTCAAGACATCGCGCTGACCGCATGTGCGGTGTTGGACCGGCTGGCTCTCGGCATGCAGGGATCCGCCCCGGTCAAGATGAAGACCGTTACCCGCCAGGTGGGATCGGTTGTGATCATCGACGTCAGCGGGAGGATCACTCTGGGCGAAGGCAATGTGATGCTCCGCGAAATCGTTCGCGACCTGGCGGCGAAGGGAACCGACAAGATCGTGCTGAATCTGGGCGAGGTGCTGTATGTCGACAGTTCGGGCGTGGGCGAACTGGTCAAGGCCCACGCTACCATTCGGAACAAAGGGGGCGTGCTCAAGCTGACCAATTTGAACAAGAGAGTGCACGAACTGCTTCAGATGACCAGACTTTCCAGTGTGTTTGACATTGAGAAGGATGAAGCCAGCGCACTCAAATCTTTGGGAGCTGGAGCCTCAGAAGGGGTAGCCTGAGACCTTCACTTACTGTGGCATCCAGGGCCCTCCTCGCGAATGAGCACCTTCAGATTGCGAAGCCAATCAATAAATATTCGTGAACCCTTCGGCTGACGTTTAGGTGGTTTAGTTAGCGTGGCGCGTGACGGCGCTTGGCTCGTCCGGCGGACGAGTTTGTAAGCCACAGGAATTGGCCGGATCAGGAAACCGGCTGGAAGCGAGACACATGGCCAAATTTTTCGCGGTAACCATCATCGTGATTGCAATCGCTTCTGCGATTCCCATCCTGCGCCATACCTGGCCGGCGCCACAGGACATTTCGGTGCACGGCCATCTCATCGATGAACAGATGTCGGAGACCATGGCCGAGGCGGGACTTTCATTCCTGGCCGCCCAGTTCATCCTGGCAATTTTTATCTGGAAGTTTTCCAACCGGCCAAAGGACGCAAAGATAGGGAAGTTTCCCGGCGGAGCAAAAGGCCTGGTTATCGCGGCGTTCCTGCTGGTAGGGACCGAGGTTCTGGCGCTGGGAATTTTTGGAACCAGAGCCTGGGCGAGCGTGTATTTTACGCCGCCATCGGCGGACTCCTTGCCGGTTCAGGTGCAGGCTGGGCAATTTGCATTTTATTTCCGCTATCCCGGGCCGGACGGAAAGTTTGGTCCACTCCATCCCGCGATGATCAACGAATCGAACGAAAACTTTTTCGGCCTTGATCAAACCAACGACCAGGATTCCAAGGACGACATCGTGACCGCTGAAATGGCGATTCCGGTGAACCGGGAAATCCACCTGCTGATGCATGCCAAGGACGTCGGACATTCGTTTTACGTGCCGGAGTTGCGGGTGCAGCAGGACTTTGTCCCGGGACTGGACCTCTCCATTCATTTCACCGCTACCAAGATCGGCAGGTACGAGATCGTTTGTACGCAGCTTTGCGGGCTGGGGCACTACAACATGAAAGCCTATCTGTCGGTGTATTCACAGGAAGATTTTGATAGCTGGCTGAAAAAACAGGCGGCACTGCAATAGCCGGTTCGGTACGTGGTCGAATGCCTGGAAAACAGGGCAGGTCAGGGTTGAGGTGAATTCTATGCACGACGTATCGGCACACGCGGCGGCGCATCACGCGCCCCCGCAGGGCTTCATTCGAAAACACGTTTTCAGCCTCGACCACAAGGTGATCGGCAAACAGTACTACGCCCTCGCCCTGGTGGCGGTGTTTGTGGGCATGGTGCTGTCGTGGATCATGCGACTGCACCTGGGCTGGACCAACCTGGCGATTCCCGGGTTGCACTTCCTTTCCAAGACCGGCGCGCCCGGCGACATTATGACGCCAGAGTACTACCTGCAGTTGATGACCATGCATGGCACCATCATGGTTTTCTTCGTGCTTACCACGGCGCCGTTCGCTGCCTTCGGCAACTTCTTTCTGCCGATCCAGGTGGGCGCCGAGGACATGCCGTTTCCCCGTTTCAACATGATGTCGTTCTGGGTCACCTTCACCGCCTTTCTGGTTTTGATCGCGTCGTTCTTTGTAGGCGACGGACCCACCCTCGGAGGATGGACGCAGTACGCTCCGCTCAACGCAGTAGGCGCAGTGAGCGGCCCCGGCCAGGGAATGGGTGTAGTCCTATGGGCTACTTCAATCGCCATCTTCTGCGTAGGCCAGTTACTGGGGTCGTTGAATTTCATCACCACAACCCTTGATTTGCGGGTTAAGGGCATGAGCCTGATGCGGCTGCCGCTCACCGCCTGGGCCTGGTTCATCACCTCCTGCATGGGCCTCACAGCATTTGCAGTGTTAATGCCCGCCTGCATTCTGGTGATTCTGGATCACGTTGCCGGCACCAGCTTTTTCGTGCCGTCGAATCTCGTGATCAACGACCAGCTCCAGCCGCACTCCGGCGGATCCACCTTGCTCTGGCAGCATCTGTTCTGGTTCTTCGGACATCCCGAGGTGTACATCGCGATTGTTCCCGGGATGGGGATTGTTTCCCATGTTCTGATCACCAACATGCGCCGGCCTCTGCTCAGTCACCGGGTGCTGATCGGGTGCATGGCTGCGATTGCGATTCTCAGCTACATGGTTTACGGACATCACATGTTTGTCAGCGGAATGAACCCGTTTTCATCGCTGGCATTTTCCTTCCCCACACTGATCATCACCATCCCCGCGACCATCATTGTCTTGATGTGGATTGGCAGCCTGTATGGCTCCCGGCTACGCATCAATACGGCTTCGCTGTTTGCACTGGGCTTTATTTCAATGTTTGTCAGCGGTGGGGTCAGCGGATTTTTTCTGGCTCAGCCCTCGATTGACATCATGCTGCACGCCACCTACTTCGTGGTGGGCCACTTCCACATGGTGATGGCAGTAGCGGCAATTTTCGGTATTTTCGCCGGAACTTATTTCTGGTTCCCCAAGATGACCGGCCGCATGATGAACGAAACGTTGGGCAAGGTGCATTTCTGGCTGAGTTTTGTAGGCACCTATTGCATCTTCATGCCGTTCCATTACCTGGGAATTGCCGCCAACGTACGCCGCTACCAGGCTTTTGTAGATGAGTATCTGCAGCCGCTCATCCCGGTGCACAAGTTCATAACCGTTGCGGCTATCGCGACCGGGGTAGCCCAATTTATTTTTCTGTACAACCTGATACACAGCCGGTTCTGGGGCAAACCAGCGCCAGACAATCCGTGGGAGGCGACCTCGTTGGAGTGGAGCACGCCCACACCGCCGCCTTTCGACAATTTTGGCGGGCAGCATCCCGTGGTCTATCACGACCCGTACCAGTACGGAGTGCAGGGTTCGACCGGCGACTACGTCATGCAAACATCGCCGGAACAAGTTGTAACTGAGCACGACGAGAAGTAAAGGCCGGTAGAATCGAAGGGCGCTCGAGAGAGCGAGGAGAGCCGGAACAATATGGCGACTACGGTCCACGAACCACCGAAGATCGAACCGCGTCGTCAAGGTGCAGCGGGAAATGGCGGCTGGCGAAATCTGGCGCCGGTCGACGGCGACCAGCGTGGGTTGCAGGATTACTCTCCACCCCCGGCCAGCACGGGCATCTGGGTGGTCGTATATGCCATCAGCATGACATTCGCGGCGCTGACCAGCGCCCTGATCGTGCGCAAGGGCTCATCCCTGGACTGGCAAAGCTTCACGCTGCCCGCCATTCTCTATCTGAACACGGCACTGCTATTAGCCAGCAGTGTCACGCTGGAGATTGCCCGCCGGCGGGTGGCCGCGTTTATGGGTGGGGCGGCGAGTCCGGTTGCGATTTCCAGTGAAAGCCCGGCTCGGTGGCTTTACATTACGCTCGGGTTGGGCCTGCTCTTCGTGACCGGCCAGTACGTTGCATGGGCTCAGCTTCGCGGGGAAGGGCTTTACCTCGCGACCAATCCCAGCAGTTCGTTCTTCTATCTGTTCACCGTCGCCCATGTTTTGCACGTGCTGGGTGGGCTGGCGGGATTGGCCTATGTGATCGGCAGGCTGAGCAAGTCACGATTGCGGCGGAGCACGCTGGATGCGGCGTCACGCTACTGGCACTTCGTGGACATACTCTGGGTGTATCTGTTGTTGCTGCTTTGGATGAAACTTTAGCGCGATCGCGAACAGGAGACGCCGTGAGTCAAGCCGATTTGACTATGCAGGGACATTCCGCAGGCATGGTGACGGACCGGCCCTTTGCCATTCCCACAAAAAAGCTGGCGATGTGGCTGTTCATCATTGCTGACACCATGACGTTCTCAGCCTGCCTGGTGGCGTATGGATTTCTGCGCAACGCCACACCGGACTGGCCCCGGCCTTTTCACAGCATCGTGAACGTGGCGGTGATGACCTTCATTCTTCTTACCAGCAGCCTCACCATGCTCATGGGAGTGCAAACGGCGAAAGCTGGAGACAAAGCTGGGGCTTTTCGCTGGACCATGATCACCGCGCTGGGCGGTGTTGTATTCGCGGTTTTACACATCCGGGAATGGCTGGGGCTGATCGGCGAGGGTATGACGCTGTTCAAGAATCCCTGGGGCACAGGACTATTCGGGGCGGCATTTTTCAGCGTCACCGGCCTGCACATCACCCACGTGATCTGCGGAGTGGTCGCATTGCTGGTCGTGAGCCTGCGTTACAAGGGCGGCCGTTACAATGCCGATGATATTGAAATCGTCGGACTATACTGGCACTTCGTGGATCTGGTCTGGATGTTCGTGGTGCCGTTCGTTTATCTGATGAACCTCGCCCACTAGCCGGTAGCTGGGAGCAGAACGCTATGACAACAGTTGCAGAACATAAGCGTGAAGGAATCGGGAAATACCTGGTTGTCTACCTGTGCATACTGGCGCTGGCGGGGCTGCAATTCGTCATCGCCTATCAAAATATTCAGGCGGCGCAAATGTTCCGGCGCATGCTGTCGGTCGCGCTGATTGAAGCCGCGATAGCCGTATTGTTCTTCATGCATTTGTGGTCGGAGAAGCGCGGTTTCCTGCTGTTCGTTCTGTTTTTCACGATTTTTGTGCTGCTGTCGATGCAGTTTGGATGGACGGACAGTTTCCGCCAGTTCCATTGTGCGGGATACTGTTCGTGAAGGCATGAAGCGGAAGACCGTCGAATATGAACGCGACGAATCATAAGGAGAGAATGAAGCGACCAAGACTTACGGTCGTTCTGGCGACGGTGGCGCTATTTGCGAGCGCGCTACCGTCGGCGGCGCAGAGTTGCGCGCTTTGCTATACCCAGGCGGCTTCCGCAGGCGGCCGCATGATTGAAGCTTTAAAGAGCGGAATTCTGATCCTGGTTATTCCACCCACTCTTATGTCGATTGCCATGGCCTTCATTATGTATCGCCACAGGAACCGGTACCGGGACGCGGCGAGTACGGCCGACTCCGATGTAGTCTGGAGCGCAACCGATCTTTCAAATCCAGCGACGGCCCCATGGCATCGACCCACGCGATGACCGAGTCTTCAGCAACCACTGCGTCGTCCGCGAAGCTGCGGGACTATTACGCGCTCACCAAGCCGGAAGTAAATCTGCTGATTTTGATGACCACTTCGGCAGGCTACTATCTCGGTTCGACCGGACCGCTGCGAATTGGAAGGCTGTTGATCACGCTGGCAGGCACTTTGCTGGTCGCCAGCGGAACCGCCACTCTCAACCAGTGGATGGAAAGACGTTACGACGCGCAGATGCGCCGTACTGCCAGCCGCCCTCTGGCATCCGGCAGACTCAGCGGCCGAGAGGCCTGCGGCTTCGGGGTGGCGCTCAGTGTGGCAGGGGGCACGCTTCTCGCGATCACGGTCAACCTGGCGTCTGCTCTCCTGGCGATCGGAACCCTTCTCGCCTATTTGCTGATTTATACCCCGCTAAAGAGAAAGACCCCGCTGTGCACGTTGCTGGGAGCCGTTCCCGGCGCCATGCCTACCTTGATCGGTTGGGCAGCCGCGTCCGGCGGCATCGGACGCCGTGCCTGGCTGCTGTTTGGAATCCTGTTTCTGTGGCAATTCCCTCATTTTCTGGCGATCGCCCTGCTCTACCGGGAAGATTACGCGGGCGCCGGTTTTCGGATGCTTCCCAGCTTCGATGTCGATGGCCGCTTCACCAAGGCGGAGATTGTCGTATTCGCAGTCGTACTGGTGATCCTGACCATGCTTCCTCTGGCTGGGCGGAATGGCACGGCTTACCTTTTCATTATGTTCGCGGCAGGGATATTTTTTGTCTATCACACCGCGAATCTGGCAAGGTCGTCGGGTTCTCGGGTGCTGGCCAGCCGCGTGGTTCATGCCTCGGTAATTTACCTGCCCGTAGTCCTGGGAACCATGATGGCGTGGAAGGCGTGAAACCGAATTGGCCGGCATCGGAGCCAACCTCGCCTTTGGAGCCGACGGCTGACACGGTGATGTGTGCGGAGAACAGGCTTTGCGTGGCACTGTAGGCTCGGCTTTGCCGTCCTGTTGGTCGTCATGACGACCGGGCTGGCGACATCTGCACCGTTGGCCGGGAATGCGCAAAATCAACCTGAGGCTCTACGGCAGCGGTCCGAGTTTCGAAACCTGCTACCCCTGACAAAGTTTTACTCGACTCCCAATCCTCTTCCACCAAGGGCGCCGGGTACGCTGATCCGTTCCGAAGAATTCTACGAGTATCAACTTCCCGAAGGGATCTCCGCAATCCGCATCCTCTATTACTCACGCTCCGCCAGGGGCGGGGATGTGGCTGCGTCTGGCGTGGTTCTCATCCCTGACCATCCGCCGCCTGCGCACGGCTGGCCGGTCATAGCATGGGCCCACAGCTTCATTGGCACCGCCCGCCAATGCGCTCCTTCTCTGATGCGAAACCTGAATGAGGGACCCTTCCTGTCCATGTATGTGAAGCTGGGTTATGCGGTGGTGGCTGCGGACTATGCCGGACTGGGAACCGACTTCAGGAATGCGTCCGTCGATATGCAATCGAACGCGACCGATGTGATCTATTCGATTACCGCTGCACGGGCCGCTGTGCCACAGCTAGGACGCAAATGGGTCGCGATAGGGGAATCGGCGGGAGGCCAGGCGGCGCTGGCGGTCGCAGAGTTGGAAGAGGAGATCCGTGATCGGGATTACCTCGGCAGCATTGCGATTTCTGGTGTCGCCGACTCTCGGGAATTCTATGAGCAGGTTGCCAGGACAGATTCGATGGATGGGCTCCTCTTTTTGGCTTATGGAATCCAAACCGTCTATCCGGCCTTTCAGCCGAACCAGATGCTAACAAGCGAGGGCCTCCCGGTATCCGAGCAGACAGAAAGCAGTTGCGCCGCCAATGTCTCAGGCCTCGCCCCCGCTAACCGGGCGCTAAAGCCCGACTGGGAGAACAATTATTTCGTCCGGCAGTTTTTCGCGCGGAACCTTCTGGGCAAGAAACCTGCATATGGCCCGCTGCTGATCATCAGCAGCTATGCCGATCCAGCGGTCAGAACGGGGATGACGCTTCGCGCGGTAAAGCGCATGTGTAAACAGGGCGACGCCGTCCAATTCCATCAGTACCAGGGTTCCGATTTTGCTGCGGTGTTGGGAGACTCAGTAAGGGATCAGCTGACCTGGATTCAGGAGCGATTTGAAGGGCGTCGTGCCTCCAGCAACTGTTACTGAACGTTGAAACCTTTAATATTGCTGTGGAGGGTGGTGCCTTTAAGGCGAACCGGCTGTGCAGCGTTGCCTACTTTTCGCTCAGGACGAAGTTAACGACCGCGTTCTCGTCCGGACTAACGGTTACTTTCTTCTCCCAGGTTTTGGGATCGGAGAATATAGGGCGCCGGATTTTGCGTTCAGTGAGCACGTCGAATGCGGCTTCCTCCCGCTCGAGTTTCCAGCCCTCATGCCAGGCCACGATCTGGTATTGACCGGGCGGCACATCGGTCAGCTCGAACCTGCCACTTTCATCGGTCACGGTGTAATAAGGATGGGAGACGACCATAATCTCGGCATTCATCCAGGCGTGACCGCCGTTGCATCTTACGTTGACCAGACCCGCAGCCGGCATGGCGCGAGTGACTGGCCGGTTGGTGAAAGGGAATGGCAAATTGTAAGAAGCCGCGCCATCCATGTGAACCGTATGCAGCACCGCGTCCGAGCTCCTTAACTGCAGCAGGCCACCCTCGGGCACCAGCAGGATGTGCGGCTCGTAGCGGCATTGCTTCTGATCGAGCGATCGCCTGGGCTCGGGAATCTCCAGAGCCTTGCCATGAGAAATATCCTTCAAGTACACCACCGTGTTGGCCACCCCGCTCTGGGGACCAACGATCAATCGGTCGAGATCGCGAGTCTTGTGTGAGTCCGGATCACAAATCTGGGGATCCTTGTCGATCGGGAAGCTGGGTATATGGGGCAACGGACCCGACCATTTGACGGTGCCGGAAATCGTCCCGCTCTGCGTTAGTTGCACTACCTGGTAGGCGTTCTGAGCTAACACTTCGAGGCTGGCAAACAACCATATTAAGGAAGTAGCAATTTTGATAGCACGAGCCATGAATTATCTTTCTTTCAATGCTCAATGCTAGCCCGACTTTGCAATGGCGCAAGTCACCAAGGTAACTTGCGGCGTGAGTATGAAGACTCTATCTGGGGGAAAGAGGCGTAGCGGCATTCGTGGCGAGCGCGCGTTTCACCGAGTCCGATATCTCATTGGCATGCGCGAGCAGCTGACTGACCTGCCACAGTTGGGTGTCGGATAGCTTGGTCCTAAAAGCCGGCATGCCGGTCAAGCGGATGCCATTGGCCGCCTTCCAATAGCTCTCCGAAACCGGATCGTCGGTTACCCCTTTGCCATGGAATAACTGAGGCGGCTTGGGATACATGGTTGTCGCATAGTCGGTGGGTGACTGGCCGGGTAGCCCGTGGCATGAAGCGCAGTGCTGTTTGTAGACTTCGGCGCCCGCGAGAAAGGCATTTTCGTCCGCGGAGGCGGCAGGCTGGACTGCGGCCTGCTTCTCAATGTGAGCATTCAGGGCCAGATGCGCCAGTTTCTTCTCAAAGGGCATGGGAGAATCGGCAGTGGCTGCGGGTGCCATGCCGGTGGCAAAGTAGCAGTAAACGCCCGCCGCCAACAGTATTGCGGCCAGGAAGAATCCTAAGATGATGCCTTTGATCATTGTCCGTTCCTCAGTCAAAAATTGAAGCGGTAGCCAAGAATCATTTTGGCGATCAGATGGTCGGTCGATCCGGTGAGGCCCACTCCCAGGCCGAAGTTGATCTCCCGTTGCGGAGCGATATTCAAATCGATTGCCGGAAAAATCTGGTGCTCCTGTTGCGAGAGCGGATCGAATCCGGTTACGGGGCCGACTGAGCCATAGTATTCGAGTCCGGCGGAAACCTTGCGAGTCAGATCGTAGCTGAATTTTGCGTTGGGCGAGAAGACGACACCCTGGTTCACGTTCTCACCATGGAAGGAGCGATCGAGGGTGGGATTCAGCGACCAATACCATCGTCCGATTTTTTGGTCCACGATCGGGCGGATTTCCCACGTCCAGGTATCCGGTGAGTACTGCCGCCGTTGGTAGCCAATCTCATTGGAGATACTGACCCCGACCGGCCAATGCCATTTTTTTGGAACGGTAACGCGCGGCCGGATGTGATCGCCCACCCACTGCCAGCCCTGGCCCTCGGTGATCGAGGTGAACACATAAAAGCCGCACTCGAACCAGTCGGCGAATCCGTGAGTAATTTCCAGGGTCTCGTGTTGCGCGTGATTGGTGGGATAGAGGCCGTCCACAACCTTCTTAGAGCCATCAATGGTGAAATTGCTGTGCAGCTCAACCATGGTGTGCCCGGGATCAACCAGGTCGTATCCGTACACCTGGATTTCGTAGTTATCCTGGGCTTGGGTTGAGGGCCCACACGAGACCACCGCCAGCACGGTAACCGCGAGAAGGCAGTGATGCCCGAGACTATTCCTGAAGAGCTGTCTCAAAGACTAGCTCCTGCAGTGTCCGAACCGATACGCGAGGCACCGAATGGAAGGCGAAGAACTTCCAAATGCAAAGCAGAGTTGTCCCAAATGATTGCCATGTGGGGCCGGCAGCAGCCGCTAAGATTTTACAACGACTTCATGGCTGGAAGTCGCCGCCGACCGAATAAGAGATATTGGAGAAATGATTGGAAAGAGAATCCGCGGTCTGGCCTTCCACCTAATGGCACAAGCATATTTAACGACCGCCTCGAATAACCTCGACTGAACAGTGAGCGTGAAGCGCGACCGACTCGGAAACGCTCCCCAAAGCGAAGCGGTCAAATCCGTGCCTGCCATGCGATCCCAGGACGATCAGGTCAGCGCCCCAGGCACTGGCCTCATCCAATAAGACTGCCCGGGCATCGCCGACCGGAATGTATTGACCCTCGCACACCTTCATTCCCTCCGACCTCAAGATATTCCGTGCCCGGGAGACGGCTTCTTCCGCACGCTGCCGGGAATCGTTCAAGATCTCGCTCAGAAGGCTCTCGGGATAAACCGGGCAAGGCGAGAACGCGTTAGTCGGGTTCTCAAGATCCAGAAGATCACGGACGGAAATGACTTTAATCTGGCTTCCGGCGGGCCAGGGGCGGTCGGCGACGGAGGTCGCAGCAATTTCGGAATATTTGGAGCCGTCCGTGGCCAGCAGGATTTTCAGTGCGCGCGATGAAGCTGGCTCACCGGGCGGCGTGGGCCGCACGATTTCGACCGAGCAGGGCGCGGTGCGAAGGACTGCCTGGGCTACGCTGCCAAGGAAGAATCGCGAAAAGCTGCCCAGACCGCGCGAGCCGGCCATCACGAGATCTGACTGCCAGTCCCGCGCGAAATCCTCAATCGCCTGCTTGGGATTGCCCAGCTGGATGTCGGAGAACACCTGGCGGCCCGGACCCTCGAGTCTGTCAGTGGCGGCTTCTATCAGGACTTGCGCGGTGCGTTTCGCATCTTCAATAAGCTGTGGTAGTCCTTCCAAATGTGCCGAGTCCACAATGCTAAGAACGCAGATAGCGGTGCCGGTCGGCCAAGGTCGCGCCGCCGCCTCGCTCACCACGCTCTGTGAGCCGCTTGAAGGATCAACCGCCAACAGGACTTTCATACTATTCCCCGCCTTTCCTGGGTCCGGTGGCTCTATGGTCATTTCAGAAATCCTTCCACTGCCGAAAGCTGACCAGCTTCATGCCCTGTTGCGTGAGTGTCTTATTGTTGTTTTCGGAAACAAATCCGAGAAGCAAACCTTGGGGAGAGGTCCAGATCATGAATGGCGAATGAAGCGGCATCTTCAATTCAAACTTGTCGGCCAGCCATTGACGATCTGCAAAAGTTATTTTCTCTTCCCCGATATATTTCAAGTCTCCCGACAAGATTGTCGCCAGGGCAGGATCCGCCCGGCTTGCCTCTTCGACCCTTACCAGCTCAACCGGAGTGGCCTTCCGGGAGTCGTGCACCGCGTAACGGGTTATGGAGCCCAATGAAAATGCGGAGATCGGCCACATGAAACCGAAGGGCTCTTTCATGGACAAGTTCAAACTCACATTGTGCGTGGCATCCTTCGCGTTAGAAGTGCAGGCGATCCTGCCGGGTAGAAAGTCGCAACTGAGCGGTCCAGAGTCCGGTCTCCAGCGCAGCTTGCGGAACTCTCTCAAATCCAACACCCGGAATTCAGGCGAGAGATGAATCGAGAATTCATTGTTGTGTGATTCGTCGGAAGGTGAGCGGTAACGTCTTGTTCCTTCGACTTCGAAGCTTCCATCAGCCAGCCGCCACAGAGTCCAGGACTCGCTGAAGCCGTAGACCGCCGGGAGGTAGGGTCCGATTCCATCGTCGTCGAGAACCTTGTATTCGCCTTCAGCCACTCGTACGCGCCCAGCTGTGCCTTCCCTCTTGCCGGGAATGGCGGCGCTGGTTGACGGGTTGGTCGGCTGTTGACCGGCGTTCGATTTGCCATTCCCAAAGAGCAGGCAGAGTACGGTGAGAAGAATGGTCAGAAAGGCTCGCGAGATCGATGGATCGGTCACGGCTTGGGAGAATCGAAGCGAATTCATCGCTATCCTGCGTCCGAAAGACGACATTCTTAAGCCCGTTTATAGTCTGCCATCCCCTTCACTGGCGCGAGGTGAGGCGGATCATGCCTGCTTGTGACATGGGTCACTGTGGTTCAAATGCATATGCGTCATTGTAGGAATCGCGAGGTGGATCATGTACTGCGTTGAGACCGCCACCGAAATTAAACTGGATAATATCCTTTACTTAACGGACTTCTCTAAGCCAGCTGAGGCCGCTCTTCCCTTTGTGACCGCGATTGCGCGGGAGTACGGGTCCAAGATCTATGCTTTGCACATCCTGCTTTCCGATTTTTATGCGCGTATGACCCCCGAATTTGGCGATGTCGTTACCGCGGGTTTGGAGCAGGCGGCCCGGGGAAAAATGAAAAAGATCGACGCGCGCCTGAGCGGCCTGCCGCACCAGACCATCGTGGAGTGGGGAGCCGATATTTGGACTAACCTCGATCGCATGGTCGAGAAAAACGAAATCGATCTGCTGGTGTTGGGCACGCATGGCCGCAGCGGCATCGAGAAATTTGTGCTGGGGTCGGTTGCGGAACAGATTTGGAGACGCTCGAACCTTCCCGTGCTTACGATCGGCCCGGGAGTCAACCGCGCCTGGTCCGGTGAGCGCTTCAAATCCGTGCTCTTCGCCACCGATTTCACTGCCCAGTCATTGGCGGGATTACCATATGCAGTGTCCATGGCGCGCGAACATCGTGCGCACCTTGTGTGCCTCCACGTGATCCGGAAAATCAGGCAGGCAGGGTTTT
The DNA here is from genome assembly GCA_036265205.1 of Terriglobales bacterium. Classification (GTDB taxonomy): domain Bacteria; phylum Acidobacteriota; class Terriglobia; order Terriglobales; family Acidobacteriaceae; genus JAIQFF01. The sequence continues at coordinate 86,997 of DATAPL010000045.1, read as the reverse complement.
TGGGAGAGTTGTCGGCAGCCGAAGCGATCTATCACCTGGACCAGCTCATTCCACCAGACGCCGGGCTGGCGGCCCGGCCGGAACTGGTGGTGAAATATGGGGTGCCTGCGAAAAGCATCATCGAGACTGCCGGCAGATGCGACGCCGACTTGATTGTGCTCGGTGTTCGCGATGGGGACCGTCTTGGCATTACAACCCATGTCGATGGGGGAACGGCTCATGAGGTGGTCGTGAACGCCTCCTGTCCGGTTCTCACTGTTCGTGGCTAGGACGGAACGGGTGTTCTGCTCGTTGCGCTACACGCCAACGTTTCGCGGCAATCGCGTCGGTTTCAGAGCTCGAGGACTGCGCGAAGCGAGGCGGAATCATCCGGCGTCCGCATGCGAAAGCCGAGTTTCTTTGCGATCTTCTTCATGGGCAGGTTGTCAGGAAGGATCTCCGCATCGACCCGGGCAAGTTTCTCGTCCCGCGCGATCTGGATGGCGCGCTGGAACAGTTCTGTTCCCAGGCCCTGATTCTGGTACTCATCCGAGACCAGGACGGCGATCTCGCCTTCATTCCGGCCATGAGACTTGACCAGCCGGCCGACTCCGAGAATGCGATGCTGGCCGGTCTTGGGATCCCGGCAATCGGCGACGATCGCTATCTCGCGGTCGTAGTCCACAAAACAAATGCGCACCAGACGATCATGCGCTACCCGCGAACTCAAGCTGAGGGAATAAAAATAGCGCAGGTACACGCTCCGGTCGGAGAGCGTCTGGTGAAATTTGACCATCAGCGGTTCATCTTCCGGTCGAATCGGCCGCAATACAACCTCGGTACCATTTTTCATGGCCCAGGTAGCAACGTAATGGGAGGGGTAAGGGCGAACCGCCGGCCGGGGAAGGAGCGCAGGATCGGTTTCGGGGGCTTGTAAAACCACGCGGGCATCGAGCGCCAGCAGCTTGTCCGGTGACGCCAGCAGGGGATTGATGTCGATTTCACAGATCCAGGGCTGTTCGACTACCAGTTGACTGAAGCGGACGAGAAGTGCTGCCAGGGACGCCAGGTCAACCGGTCGTCGTCCGCGAACCCCTTTGAGAGCCGTAAAGATTTTTGTTTGCTCCATCAACCGCTGGGCAAGAGTCGTATTCAGCGGCGGCAGAGCCAGGGCATGATCGCGATACACTTCGACCAGCGGCCCACCGGAGCCAAAAAGGATTACCGGACCAAACTGCGAATCAATGCTGCTGCCGAGAATCAACTCGTAGCCTTCCTGGCGCACCATGGGTTGCACGGTCACACCCGAGAACTGGTCGGGACCGGCGATCCTGGTCACCGAGGACTTGATTGCCTGAAATGCGGCTCGAACCGAGGCTTCATCTTCCAGATTCAGTTTCACGCCGCCCACGTCGGTCTTATGGGTGATGGTCTGGGAAAAAACCTTTAGCACAACCGGATAGCCGAGGTCCTTAGCGCACGATGCCGCCTCGTCCTCAACGTATGCGATTCGGGTTTCGACCACCGGAATGCCGTAGGACGACAGAATCTGTTTGGACTCAAATTCGTTTAACAATACCCGGCCCTCGCGGCGGGCAGTCTCGATAATATTTTCAGTCTGCTGCCGGGGACGCGAGTCGAGATTCTCGCCCTCGGTAAGCGTCGGAGTTTCATAAAGTTCGTGCAGGTTGTAGCTGTAGCGCCACATGTAGGTGAAGGCTCGAGCGGCGGTATCAGGAAAAGGAAACGTCGGGATACCGGCGGCGTTGAGTATCGCTTCCCCAGAGGCAATAATCGTGCCTCCCATCCAACTGGTGAGCAATGGTTTGCCCGACGATTTGGCGTACGGTTTCAGACGCTCCGCCACGGCGGCCGGATCAGTCATGCCTTGGGGAGCGAGGATGACCAACAAGCCGTCGCTTTCGGGATCGTTGGAGGCGATTTCGAGAGCTTTTGCATAGCGCTCGGAATCCGCGTCGCCCAGAATGTCAATTGGATTATTGTGGCTCCAATGCTGGGGCAAGAAACTGTTCAACGCTTTCAAAGTATCGGCCGAAGGAACGGCGAGTTGTGCGCCATTCGCGATGAGCGCGTCCGTAGCGAGAACAGCGGGGCCGCCCGCATTGGTGACAATGGTCAGCCGCGGGCCCTTCGGGCGGGGTTGCTTGCTCAACACCTCTGCCATGTAGAACAAGTCTGCGATGGCGTTGACTCGCAGGACGCCCGAGCGCCGGAAGGCGGCATCGAGAACTTCGTCGCTTCCAGTGAGCGCGCCGGTATGGGAAGCGGCCGCCCGTGAGGCAGCTTCCGAACGCCCAGCCTTGATTACGATGACAGGTTTACGCAGGGTTACTTCGCGTGCAGCCGAAAGAAACGACCGGGCATCGCCAACCGACTCCATATAAAGAAGGATGCTTTGGGTATGCGGGTCGTCGCCGAAGTGGTAAATGAGATCTCCCCAACCGACATCCAGCATGGAGCCGGTCGAAACGATGGCGCTGAATCCTACTTGCTCAAGCTGGCCCCAATCCAGAATGGCGGTCAGCAACGCTCCGCTTTGGCTCAGGAAGGCGACGTTGCCAGGTCGGGGCGCCTCTTTGGCAAAGGTGGCATTCAACCCGACAGCCGGATTCATGATCCCCAGGCAGTTGGGACCGATCAGGCGCATGTTGCCGCGACGGAGATGCTCCTGAATCTGTCTTTCCAGTTCGGCGCCTTCCGCTCCTCTTTCGCGAAATCCGGCAGAGATTACGACTGCGGATTTCACCCTGGCATCCACGCATTCTCCGATGATTCCAGGAACTGTGAGGGCGGGCGTGGCTACTACCGCCAGGTCGATTTTGTCGGGAACGTCGCCGATGGTCGGATATGCCTTGCGTCCACAAATTTCGGAGTGGCGGGAGTTGACGGCGTAGACCTTGCCTTGAAAAGAAGGATGCAGCAGGTTATCGAAGACAGTTCGTCCCACCGTGCCGGGGCGCTCGGTGGCTCCAATCACGGCCACGGAGTTCGGAAGAAACAGCGCATCGAGGCCGGTCTTCGAGACCTGGGTGATTTCTTTCCTCACGCTGGATAGTCTATGCCCGGATTCCGTACTTGCAATACTCAACAGCCTCTCCAATTCGGAAGCGAGTCCCTGCGATGGCGAAATGCAGGAGTCGGGGCTACGGACCTTTTTCCCCGGCTGAAACCAGGGAATAGAGATACACGACGATTCCGGCAGCGCACAGCAGACCGCCTGCGGCAACCAGCAGAATGAACGCTAAAGGCCTTGCCCACAGTAAACAGATGGCCTCTACAAGCAGGCCGGTGATGAGCAGAATTCCAGCAAGCCGGAGGCGCTTTTGAAGTTCGCGCATCACTTGGCTCCCTGCCAGAACTCTACGCTGTTTAATTGTCCGACATTATGTACGACGTCATGGCAGCCGCTTGAGAGACAGGACATCTTGTTCGCCTTCACGGCTGGCAGCAGGTCGGGGTCGGCGGTGTGGACGGCTCCTTCTTCGAACGACCGGGCGCCCAGGTGACAGTGCAGGCATTCGCGGTTGTTGTAGGGTTCATAAAGGCGAATGGGATCGTGAGGCTTGCCGAAATACTGCACATAGACATGATGCAAGCCATTAAGCTTCGCCCGGAAACCCCCGAACATCGCATAGTTGGTGTGACAGGTGTAGCAGGCCGAGTCCGCTGGGACGCGGTGATTCTGAAAGTGCGCGGCGGCGAGATATGTTGGATCGTCCACGTACAGGCTGCGGCCGTGAGAGGCCATGGTGTGGCAGGAGAGACAGAATTTGGTGCTGGTCGATCGTTGAAGCTCAGACGAAACGCCCATGGTCATACAAAGCGACGGCAGCAGGAACAAGACGAGAAAGGCCAGCATCTTTCCGCCCTGGGTTGCGGTCAGGCCAGGGCGCACTACCAGAATCCCGATCAGCAACGTGCTAAGCGCGATCAGAGAGAGTAATAGTGTCGTGGAAAAGTGCATTTTGGATTGTTTGAATATACGGGCTCACGCCTATTTTTGGTGGCCAGGCGCTTGCACCCGCATTCCTATTTCTTGGCCAGGGAACGAATGTATCCGACGATATCTTTTATCTGCCCCGGGTTCAGGCTTTTCTTATAGCTGGGCATCTTGTCCTTGCCATCGGCAATGATCGCGTTCAATTCGGCATCACTCATCTTTTGTACATCCGGCGAAGCGAGATCCCGCAATCCGAACTTTTTTCCCATCGCGGTTTCGCCCTTTCCGTCGGCGCCGTGACAGGCAGCACACTTAGCCTTGAAGGTGGGTGCGGCATCGTCGGCCGCAGCGGGCTTGGCGCAAAGAGCTAGACTCAGCGCTGCCGTCATCAATATTGCGCCGCGAAACACATGGAGTTTTAGACTTGCCATTTTCATTCCTCCTGAATCGCCGGATTCTTGTCGAGTATGAACCTTCCGGGCAAAGAATCATACGCTGGAAATATCAACATTTCGCCTGATCCCTAAAAATGGTACTCGACCGTCGCCGCCAGATAGTGGGCCCGGTACGAAGGCTGGTCGGCGCCCAGAAACAAGTATCTTGCCGCGCTTGTGTCGCCCACGAGGAAATACGGATAAAACGGACTGGGCGTGCCCAGCAGGGGACTGGTGCATCCGGGCACCGGAGCTCCCGGAGGCAACGGGCTCACGCAGCCCATGTAGGGCGTCATGGCGCTGGTCTGGTAGTCCTTGGAATCAAATTGCTGGTAGCGGTATTCGACCTTGGAAGTCAGGTTGTTGGTTACCTTGTACCGGAAGACAGCCACCACCTGGTGATTTCGGCTGACCGTTTCCGGATAATCCACGGCGGCATTCGTACCCGTCAGCAGAAATTTATCAGGCCCGGTGAGCAGAGTCGGATTGCCGAACGGCCGGCTGTCGACATTGCCTTTTGCCGCCGACAAGGTGTAGTAGGTGTCGAGATCGGTTTTCTTGCTGAAATGCGTATCCCAGCCGACCGCAAAGATGTGCACGTAGTCACGAGCCGTGCTTCCCCAATCGTTGTTGGCGCTGTCGCAACCATGCCCGGCCGCGCTGCAATCTAACGGCAACGGGGTAGCTCCTCCCGGCACCCGATATCTTGAGGCCATCGCTTTGTAGTAGCGCTCGTAAGAGTATTCGGCAAACAGAGTAATGGCATTGGTCAGGGAGAAATCGCTATCGAAGCCGGCATTATAAGAAAGGTCTTTCAATACTCCATACAAGTAGTAGGGATAGCTGGTGCCGGCGATGAAGTTCAGAGGCGTTGGACTGTTGACTCCACCCTGATGGTTGAAATTGTCCTGCAACGTCCCGGCAAAACCGGAGAAGCTGAGCCGGTCGGTGGGGCTGTACTGGATCTCGGCATCTCCGCGGTTGCGGGTTCTGGTGGCCTCGTCAAAGCGGCGGCTGAAAATCTGGTCGTTGGTAATTCCGCCCGCAGTTTCGGCCGCCTGGTCGTCCTGGTATTGCTCGGGGTTGCGCGCGGAATAACGGTAGGACACTCGGAATGACAGGTCCTTGCGGGGCGCCGAATCGATCGCTGCCACGAATCCGTTTTCGGTGGAATGCTCGACGTCGCGGTTCGAGCGGTCCATGATCTCGCCTTCGTAGCCCACCTTCACTGAGCTCTTCTTGGCGTAGTACCAGTTGCCGGTCACCTCAACGTTCTTGCGATTGTATCCAAACGGAGTGTTTTCCTCCGGGCTGGTGAGACTGGCAGCGCCAGAATCGCCCTCCACAGGAGTGAAACTAAGCACCGGCGTGTCATTGTTGTAATCGTATTGCCGGTAGCCCGCCTTGATCTCGAACTTCTTGCCTAGGGATTGGATCAACTTGTAGTTCATTGCCAGAGTCTGCTTTTCGCCGTGCAGGCTTGAAGCCGGCAGCGGGCCCGTACCCGCCAGCAATAGCGTGTTTGTCGTGTACGGCACAAAGGGATCATCTTGCCGCAGCCAGCCTGCATTGATGCTGAACAACAGACGCAGGTGCTTCATCAGCAAAAGAGTCCCCGCGACGTTGATGTAATGGGCATGATTGTCCGGGTAGAGATCGACCTCGCCTCGCGCCGGGCCCTGGGTTGCGGCGGTGCAGCCAACGGGAGCGACGCAATCGGTTGTGCGGAAGGGATTGTCGAAAAACAGCGCGTTTCTGTTGTTCTGGAAGAACGAACCGGTATACCCGATCTGTATGGCCCATCTTTTTCGGACGTACTCGGCCCTGACTCTCACCAGGTTATTGAAGTAGTCGATCGGCTCCGGCACTTCCGCCCCGTAGCCGCCAGATAGCGCCGCGCTCGGGCTGGAGTTGAAGATCAGCCCAAGCGGACGAGTGCCGGTTTCATGTTCTCGCGAGTAAGAGGCCAGCAGATCCCAGTCCGGAGTGAGGTCGTAGGCGAACATGAAGGTGCCGGCCCGCCGCTCAATGGCTGGAACGATGAAGTTCATGCTCGGCACCAACTGTGTCTGAATGGTGCTCGGGAGCAACGGGGACGCGGCCAAAGCTTGCAGGCTGTTACGGGTGAGCAAGGGGATGGTGAGCACACCCGGAGCCGTCTGCGTGTAAGGGGTGCGCGCAGTATTGGTGTAGGTGTGAGGAATCTCGTCATAGCGGAACTGCACTCTGAAGCGGTTCCAGGCGCCGAAAGTCGCCAGGTAGCTCTGGTCGCGATAGATCGCGTTGTTGGATTGCACGTCGAGGAAATACTTTGACCCGGCGATGTCGTCCATAGTCAGGCGGACCCTGGGGATGAAAAATCCATCCCGCAGGTCGCGGTATTCGTTGTACTTCGAGGTTTTCAGCGATGGATCAAAGGGAAGGTCAGGGCGGCCATACACGTCGCCCCAGCTCCAGCGGCTGCCCATTTCGACCACCCCCGCTACGGGAGCGGCCTGGTCGTTGTCCTTGTTCTGGCTAAACAATGCAATCGGCGCTAGCAGGAGTGTGAGCATCAGGGGCAGGCATTTCGTTCCGGCGATTTTCATGGCTCACTCCCTTACTAGCGCAAAAAGGCATTTCCCGAGGGATGGTTCGATCCGTGAATCGAAGAGTGGCAATTGGTGCATCCCCGGTTGAAGTTCTTGATGGAACCGAGCGGCTGCGGTTGTGTGGGATGGCGGCTCGAATCGTGGCAGGAGTCGCAAACTCGTGGCATCCGAACCTTCAGAAGTTGCGGATTGCTGCTGCCGTGTGGCTCATGGCAGTTGACGCAGTTTTCCATGACCGGGGGATGCTCCCACAGAAACGGACCTCTGCGTTCCGTGTGGCAGCTGATGCAGTTCTCATTGATCGAGCTTTGCAAGAGCTGGCTGGGATTGGGGCTGCCATGCGGGTTGTGGCAGCTTGTGCAGGTGACCTTGCCCTCGCGATACGGCATGTGGGAAGAGCGCTGCAACTGTGCCCGCCGCATCTGGTGGCACTGCAGGCAAAGTTCCGGTTGCGGCAATTTGGTGCCGACGTGTTCAGTCAGGGGCGTGCCGTAGCGCGAATCGACGGAAGCCAGCTCTGCATAGCGCTGGGCTGGGCTGCCATAGTGAACCCGATGACAGTCCACGCAAGCCATCGCCCGCGACTCGTGCGGGCTACCCCGCCAAAACATCTGATTGCCCTTGGTGTGGCAGGAGAGGCAAGCCGCGTTGCGCTCCTCGACCGGGGTGGTGGAATCCTTGGTGAAGCGGACTGGGATCGTATCCTTTCCGCCTCCGGCCTCGACGTGGGCCTTGCCGGGTCCATGACAAGCTTCGCAACCGAGTTTGTCCAACTCTGTCCTGGGATGCGCCATGGCGTTGCCCATGATGGTGTGAACAAAACTCTTTTGCTGGTCGGCATGGCAGGTCACACAGACCTCGGTGCCGACATAATCGCCCTCGGGCGCGGCCGCGGCGGGCGAAGCCTGTGCAGCAGCTGGCTTGTCAGTATCTTGCGCGGCGCTTTGCGGAGCGGTCACAGCCGCGGAGCCTGCGATCGTAAGAACAAATAAGATCCACCGCAGCTTGGTTGGCTTCATCGTTCTCCCTCGAACGCAGGTCACAAATGAAAGTTTTCCGTCTCGCCTTTTTAACTCTGTCCCTGAACTCTGTCCCTGGTTAATTGCTCCGGCTTCCCGCAAAACTGTCCTCTACGCGAGAGCCCTTCGGGTCCCAAGGCAGCACCCTGAGAGCATCTGAGTGGTCCAAATATGGCCGGATGGTCGCCGAGAATACTTCGAGCAACCCCCCAAAACTGTGCAAACTTGACCACCTTTCGCGACTGGGTTCGCCCCTTCGCCCCGCAAGAAGTGCTCGGCATACAATCTCTGTCGGCAAAGCCGGAGGAACACCTTAGTATTCCGTTGCCGCGAGTCCTGTTTCACGAGCCGCGGCGCGCTCCTGTTCAATCCGGCTGATCTCAGCTCGCAACCAGGTGCCAAGAGCTTCTTCCATCTGCAGCTGGCTTCCATGCCGATAGAAGTCATCGAGGGTTTCACCCTTTTCCGTCAGTGGGATAAAGCGGCAGGGCGCATTCCGGCTCTTGTGCGCTTGAGGGACAAAGGCCATCATCCAGCATTCGTCACAGGAGTGAGGCTTGTCGGGTTCTTTGAAGTTCAGGCAGCTGGGAGAATCCTGAAATATCTGGGGTTCTCGACGGGGCGCATGAGGAGAACTTCCGTAACCGCCATCTTCGAGAAACTTAAGCTCAAACTTCAGGAATTCCAGCAGATCATGTTCGTCTTTTGTCATATGGACACCCCCAGCTGCCAAAGGATCGCAAAAAGTTCGTTCAGCTCACGGTGATGACCATCACTTTTGCCCGTGATGTTCGTCACATCCGCCTCCCGGCGTCAGCTCAGACTTCTTGGTCCACTTTTGTTAGTTACACTGCAGCCCGTCTGATCCGGTTGCAGGACCTCAATCTCTGCCCGTTCCCAGTCTTCCAGAGCGTGACCTTCCGCCTGCCCGCGTTGCTCGTAAAGCTGATACGCGCGCCGCCGGATTTCGGCCGCCAGTTCGACTCGGGTGCGTCCCTGATTTGTCGGCTTGTCGCGATTCCGAACGGGAATATTTTTCATAGCAACGCCTCTCCGAAGTCGTAAAATGCCTCCCGTTCCGTTTGCTGTTTTTTGCAAACAGGCGGTCGTCCTACGCCCGCACCGTCAGCACCGGGCAGCGCGCTTGCGCGACTACCTGGGAGGCAATTGGCCACGGCAGGTGATCCGCCACGGCGGTCTCGTCCGACTTCCTGACTCCCATCACGATCAGATCGACCTGACGCTCTTGAGCAAGCCCCAGGATGCCCTCAAGCGGGAATTCAAAGCGAGCCACGAACTCAGTCTCGCACCAGGGTTCTGCTTCTGCCGGGACCAAGGCCCGCAATTCTTCCCGAGCGCTGGCTTCTTCCGATTCGCGATACTGGTAAGGAGTCAACGGCAGCAGCTGCAGGAATATGAGAGTGGCCTGATTTTCTTCCGCCAGGGACAAGGCGTAGGGCAGAGCCTTAAGGGAACTCTCCGAACCATCAGTGGGGAACAGAATTGTCTTGAGTTTCCAGCCGTTGTCACCCAACCCAGGGACCAGGGGCCCGATGGTCAGTACCGGGCATATTGCTCGCCGGTAGATTTTCTCTGCTTCCGAGCCCAGCACCAGTTTCTTCAGGCCTTGCCGTCCGTGCGTTCCGGTCACTATGAGGTCAATTTTTTCCCTCTGAATGATCTCGGAAACCACGTTCCATACGTCCCCGCGCTCCAACAATACTTTAGCGGGTTTGGCGCCCAGAGAGCCGCCTAGAACGAACTCCACGAGCTTCCTCTCCGCTTCCAACCGCGCCGGGTCGGCCTCGGCAGGAAGCGGATCGAGCGGCATGCCCAGCTGGGGTTCCGGGCTGAGAGCGTGGGCGATAATGATCTTCGACTCGTACTGCCTGGCAATGGCGGTGGCATAGGCCAGGGCGGTGCCCGAGACCCGGGAGAAATCGGTGGTTACCAGAAGTTTGTTCAGCGCGATGCGAGTGGTGGTTTCAAGAGCTTGCATGGAATCTCTCCTCTCGTGACGGAGTCTCAATTACAACCAACATTTATATGTGCATCGAAAAAATTCGGCGGTGATGTCAATCACCATCCCCTGTGACGCCCACTACGCTCTTCCAGGGCACATTGGATAGAAATCGATTGTCGGTGGAAACGCCTTCGAACAGAGGCAATGCTTAGCTGCGGTCATAACCTGCAAATCAAACTCTTGGTAACTTCCCCTGGTTGAGCCGATCACAGTAGTTGGTGACCGGGCTCACTGCCACGAACGCACTTTCGCGTCATTCTGGTTGTCCAATTGGGAGGAGTTCTACCATGGCTGAATTACGAAACAAAAGCGTTCTCATCGTCGACAACGATGAGGAGGAATCGCGAATGCTTGAGGTTATGTTAGATCGGGCAGGCTACCAGTCGACGGCGACCTGGAGTGGACTCGAAGCCCTCGAACTCTTGAGCTCGCGCGAGTACGACATCCTGCTGATCAGCAGTTACCTGCCCGACCTTTATGTAGGAGATTTCTTTGATCGGTTAAGCCACTTGCCGTCGCAGCCCTGCTCCATTGTCATGCAGGAAGGGCGCACTCCTGCCGCGACCATGCTCGAAATGAAACGCCTGAGCGGAGAGGAAACCTATCAGTGAAGATGCAGGTTGGCAAACCTGTTGGAGGCTGAGTATGGCCAATCCGAAGCGCGATCTTCTGGAGGTTCTGAAACTCGAACTGGAATTTCTGAAGGGTGGAGGATATCGGAAATCGTCGTCCTGGCGCCCGGCGTTCATCTTCGAGGATTCGCCCACCTGCCTGCACTTCGGGAATCCGAGTCAGCGGAAGCCATGTTCCGAGTGCGCGCTCATCCAATTGGTGCCCGCGGAATGGCGCCAATCCCCGGTTCCGTGCAGATACATTCCGCTGAATGAAAAATCTGAAACCGTCTACTCCTTCTATCAATATGGCACAGCAGAGGACCTGGAAGCGGCGCTGGGCGAGTGGCTCATGAATACGATTCAAAAGCTGGAGTGCGAGCGAGCTCAGGACCACATTGATCGAGGTGGGCTGAAGTCCAAAAAAAGCGCATGAATTGAACCTGTGGAATCACGAGAATGTTCGACAACTGTTCAAATCCGGCGTGCGGCAAGGCTTTCGACTATCGCCGGGGGCGATTGTTTCGCTTTCACAACGATCAGCCGGACGCTCAAACCCCGGGGAACGCCTGCCGCTGCGTAAGACACTTCTGGCTTTGCGAGGGATGCTCACGAAGTCACATTCTTGAATATCACCACGGACTCGGCGTCGTGATCAGCCCTCGAACGGGAAGCTTGCCGGGCGCCAACCCGCCTCGCCTGTTGTGCTCCTGCCCGAAGTCGGAGTTCAGGGCGTGCCTGTCAGAGTGACGCTTGTTGGACCGTGGCTTGCCCTAAGCGAAGCACGGTGCTAAGTTTCCTCCCTGGTGGGCCCGCCAAAACCCAGCTACGACGAAGGTCTGAATCCCGACGACGAACGCTTCCGCCGTCTGCTCGAAGCCGCGCCCGACGCCATGGTCATTGTGGACCGTGGTGGTCGAATCCTGCTGGTCAATTCGCAGAGCGAGAAAATATTCGGTTACAGACGGGAAGAACTGCTCAATCAGCCCGTCGAGGTCTTGATTCCCGAAAGTTTGCGCCACAAGCATCCGCAGCATCGCGAGGCCTATCAATCGGCTCCTTATCCTCGTCCCATGGGTAGCGGCCTTGAGCTATCCGGGCGCAGGAAAGATGGCAGCACATTCCCAGTCGAAATTAGCCTCAGCCCACTGCAGGAACAAAACGGGATCGTGGTAATGGCTGCGATTCGCGATGTGACCGAGCGCAAGCAATCCGAGGAGGCTTTGCGGCAAAGCCAGGAACGCCTCCGGTCGCTGGTAAATGAAGTCAGGGACTATGCCATTTTCATGCTGGACCCCACGGGAATAATTTTGAGCTGGAATGAGGGCGCGCAAAAGATCAAGGGCTATACCGCCGAGGAGATCACCGGGAAGAATTTTTCAGTCTTTTACCTTTCAGAGGACAGGGAATTGGGCAAGCCGGCCGAGGGGCTTAGACTCGCCGCCGCGGAAGGACGCTGGGAAGAGGAAGGCTGGCGCGTCCGCAAGGACGGCACGCGCTTCTGGGCCGACGTGGTGATCACGGCCCTGCATGACAAAGACGGCAAGCTTCTGGGATTCACCAAGGTCACCCGCGACATCACCGAAGGCAAGCGCGCCCGCGAAGCCTTCCTGCTGGAGGTTACGAATGCTCTGGTCTCGAATCTCGACGTGCGGCAATTGCTCTCGGCCATTGCGTTGTGCATCAACCGGGTAAAACCGTTCGATTACGCGACCCTCGCGCTCTACGACGAAGAAACCAAAATGTTGCGGATTCACCTGCTCGAGAGGTCGATCTCAGCCGACCTGAACGTCCTGCCTGAGGAAGAAGCCTTAGTGTCGCTGGGCAACTCACCGGCGGGCTGGGCGTACACCACTCGCAAACCTCTGGTGCTGAAAGGACACCCTGGCGAAAAGTGGCCTTTTGAAGTCGCGCCCGAATTTGCCCATTTGTCATTGAAATCAGGCTGTTGGATCCCTTTGACCGGCCGCGAAGGCGTGATTGGAACCCTGAACGTGTTTAGCCGGCATCCGGCTAGCTTCAGTGATGACGACGTGAACATCCTCACCCAAATCGCTGGCCAGGTAGCCATTGCGCTGGGCAATGCCATGGCGTTCCGCCATATTTCGGAGCTCAAAGACCAGCTGACGGAGCAAAAACAATATCTGGAAGATGAGCTGAGAACCGAGTTCAACTTCGATGAAATTATCGGCCACAGCAATTCGATCCGGCGGGTGCTCAAGCAGGTCGAAACCGTCGCCCCCACCGACTCTACGGTTTTGATTCTGGGCGAGACGGGCACGGGAAAGGAATTGTTGGCCCGCGCGGTCCACAACCTGAGCCCGCGCCGCGATAATACGTTCGTTCGCGTGAACTGCGCCTCGATTCCAGCCGGCTTACTGGAAAGCGAACTCTTCGGCCACGAAAAAGGTGCGTTCACCGGAGCCATCTCAGCGCGCGTAGGGCGGATGGAGCTGGCTCATCAGGGAACGATTTTTCTCGACGAAGTTGGCGATATCCCGCTCGAACTGCAGCCCAAACTGCTGCGAGCCCTGCAGGAAAAGGAATTCGAAAGGCTGGGCAGCACTCGCACCATTACCACCGACGTGCGGATCGTCGCCGCCACCAACCGCGATCTGGGGAAACTCGTGGCCTCCGGCCAATTCCGCAGCGACCTGTTTTACCGGCTGAATGTTTTTCCGATCACGGTGCCGCCGCTGCGCGAGCGGCGTGACGATATCCCGCTGCTGGTGCAGTATTTCTTAACGAAATTTTCACAGCGCATGAAAAAGAAAATTGACATTGTGCCGCCCGAGGGGATGCAGGCCTTGTGCCGCTATTCCTGGCCAGGCAATATTCGTGAATTGGAGCATGTTATCGAGCGCGCGGTCATCCTGTCCTCCGGCCCGGTGTTGAAGGTTCCGGCATTCGAACCGTCCGCTGCGGAGGCTGTTCCTTCCTCTACGAAGACATCGGCGCTTGAAGATGTCGAGCGCGAGCATATTGTTCGCGTCATTCGCGAAGCCAAAGGGAAGATCGGCGGTCCCGGCGGAGCGGCCGAACGTCTGGGCATGAACCGGACAACTTTAAATTCGCGCATGCAGAAGCTGAAAATTTCCCGCAAGAACTTCTGATTTCTTTTTGGTTTTCGGGTATTCCTAATCACCGGCAGGCGTGACTGCTATCACTGCGGTTCTGATGACTCTCTGCGAATCTGTAGCGTAGGCTACTGCGTCCAGATGACGCAATGTCGCCAGTGACGATATTTCGTCTCGTCAGCGAATCTTGAGCCACCCGGATTTCTGGCCTTCAGTCTACCTATCTTGTTCTTCCGTAAACAGTTATACGTCACCTGTTGAATTCACTCCGACTGGCGCCGTCCGTGCTAAATCCGGTGTGTGCTTCGAATTACGGTGCAACGCGACTCCAACTCGGTGGCCTTGAAACTGGAAGGCAGGGTCACAGGACCCTGGGTAGAGGAGTTGCGCAGGGCCTGGATCTCGTCGACAAAAGTCGCCGGCGGGGAGCCAATAAACGTTGAATTGAGCGGGGTGAGTTTTGTCGACGCCAAAGGACGGGATCTTCTCTTACGAATGCAGCGAGAGAGTGTCGATCTGAAAGGCGCCTCAGGTTTTCTTCGGCAGCTGCTGAAAGATGGCAACGAGAGAAAGTCAAACAAAGTTCAAGACGCGAAAATTAGGAGAGTGCAATGAAAAGCCGCACGCCTTATGGGATGGAAATCGCAGATGACTGCGCCACTTGCCCGATGCGAAAAGATGGATTCTTTTGCCAGATGAAGCCGGAAACTCTGGCCGATTTCCAGAAAATAAAATTCACCAGCCTGTATCCAGCGGCGGCCGTTCTGTTCGTGGAAGGCCAGGTGCCGCGTGGAGTGTACATGCTTTGCAAGGGCCGGGTGAAACTGACCATGGCCTCGCCGTCGGGAAAAACTGTGATCGTGCGGGTGGTGGAGGCGGGCGAACTGCTGGGTCTGCACTCGGTCATTTCCGGAGATGCTCACGAGGTCACGGCTGAAACGCTTCAGCCCTGCCAGGTAGATTTTATCCGCAGTGATGACTTTAAGAAGCTACTGCATGATCATGGCGATGCGTCGCTCAGAGCCATGCAGCAATTCAGCAACTATTATCGCGGAGCATGCCATCAGATCCGGTATCTGGGCCTGACTCCCTCGGCAACTGAAAAAATGGCTTGCTTCCTTCTCGAATCGGCTGCCCACGGCCAGGAAACACCTAAGGGCGTCCGTTTCAACTTGAGCTTGACCCATGAAGAAATCGCCCAGGTCGTGGGCGTTACACGCGAAACCGTAACTCGTTCATTGACCGAGTTGCGGAACAAGATGCTGATCTCCACTAAAGGACCGAGTGTGCTGATCAAAAATAGATCGGCACTGGAGGCAATGGTCGTTGCCTAGCACCGCGGAATTTTCGATTCGACAGCGGCCGGGTTCTAGACTGCTCCGGCTCTCTCGGCGCCCAGGCCGGTGTTGGAGCGAACCAGCAGCTCGTTGAATTTGTGCTCTGAGCTGGGTTCGTGGCTGAGAAGCGTGCCCAGGATTGCCCCAAGAAAACCCAGCGGGATGCTCAGAATGCCCGGGTTCTCCAGCGGAAACCACGCCTTGGCCTGGATCAGGTGGCGCGCTGTGCCTGTGACTGACGGAGGATCCACCGCCATCAGGCTGGGACCGATCAGAATGAGCCCAATCGATGCCAGCAGGCCCACTGACAGTCCGGTGACAGCGCCCATGGTGTTGAACCGGCGCCAGAAGATAGAGAGCACAATCACCGGCAGATTGGCTGAAGCGGCAACCGCAAACGCCAAAGCCACCAGGAACGCAACGTTGGCGGTCGGGCCGAGAAGGATTGCGATGGCGATCGCCACCGCCCCGACAACGAATGCCGAAATTCTTGCCACCAGGACCTCTTCCCCAGGCTTCCGCTCAACACCTTTATGAATGACATTGGTCCAGAAGTCGTGCGCGAAGGAGGTCGACGCGCTGATGGTGAGGCCCGCCACGACCGCCAGGATGGTCGCGAAGGCAATGGCGGAGATGAACGCGAAGAAAATATTCCCAGCCAGCGCCTGTGCAAGCAGGGGCGCGCTCATGTTGGTACCGCCGTGGGTGGAGATGAAATCGCGGCCCACGATGGTCGCGGCGCCGAAGCCAAGGAAGGTGGTCATGATATAGAAGGTGCCGATCAGGATCATCGCCCAGACCACGCTCTGGCGCGCGGTCTTGGCGTCCGGCACGGTGTAGAAGCGAACCAGGATGTGGGGAAGGCCAGCCGTGCCAAAAATCAACGCCAGTCCCAATGAGATCAGTTCCAGGGCTCCATAGGGTGGCTTGTAGCGGAGTCCGGGCTGTAGGAAATCTTTGACCACCTCCTGCCCCTTCTCGTGATAGGTGACATGGCCGATGGCATTGAAGAAATCTCCCAGACTGAAATGAAAATGCGCCATCACGAGAATGCTTAGCAGAATGGTGCCAGCCATCAGCAGGATCGCTTTGATGATCTGCACCCATGTGGTCGCCAGCATGCCGCCGAATACCACGTAGCCGATCATCAAAATGCCGACACCGATGACGGCGGTGTGATAACTGATGCCAGAGTCCTTCAGCAAAAGTGTGACCAGCGCGCCGGCACCGACCATCTGCGCGATCATGTAAAAAGTGCTGACCGTCAGCGTGCTGATCGACGCCATGGCCCGCACCGGGCGGGGATTGAGGCGGTAGGCGAGTACGTCCGCCATGGTGTAACGGCCAGCGTTGCGGAGCGGTTCAGCCACCACCAGCAGAACGGTGAGATAAGCCACCAGCCACCCCACCGAGAACATGAAGCCGTCATATCCCTGAAAGGCGATGATGCCGGCGATGCCCAGGAAGGACGCGGCGCTCATGTAATCGCCGGCGACCGCAATTCCGTTCTGCCATCCGGTAACGCGGCGGCTGGCAGCGAAGTAGGCGCTGCTTCCCGCCGAACGTTTCGACGCCCAGTACGTAATACCGATCGTGATGGCGATGAAAACCAGGAACATCACAAGCGGAGTGGACATTTACCGGGCCTCCTGCCGCTTCTTAATTTGGCCTTCGGCTTCCTTGATGATGTCCTGGGCGAGATTGTCGAAGTTATTGGCTGCTTTCACGTAGAGAAAGGCGACGATCCAGGCCATAAAGAATTGCGAGAGGGCGAACAAATAGGCCAGGTTCACTATGCCGATTACTTTGGTCGACATGAGCTGCGGGGCATAGCCCACGAGAATCGGCAGCAGGAAGTAGTAGACAAGAAAGAACACGAAGGCGGGAATAATGAAGCTTCTCTTCGTGGCCATCAGGTCTTTGAATGCCCGGGTTTCGGCAATGCGGTCCCATTCGGTCTTTTCAGCCTGGTAACGCGGGACGGGTTCGCTCATAGGGTTCTCCTTGCCCCGGTGATGTCGCAGGACTGCGGCAGTCTACAGCAATCTAGAACCTGGTGGCCCGACAGCGTGTGCTTCGGTCGCGTTGCTGGGGGAGGGGTTACGCTTGGCGAGTTGCCTCAACCCGCTGCCGGGGGCCGATGCCCGGTCTCGACGCTGCGCTGGTACCCGCCGCGTCCGCCACGCGGCTGCAGATCTTCGCGCAGGTCTTTCATGTGTTTGACGATATTGCCTAGCCTTCGGGCTACGAAGGTCAGGGTGCCTGGATCGTCTTCTATTTTTTCCAGGTCCTTGATGGTTTGACCCAGCAGGTCGAATAGCGATGTATCGGATTTTTGTATTTGCATAGCCTTTGGCGTACCTCCTGCGGTACGGCGTTGTTGGCATCCGCGACCCCGGAACTTGCCAACGCAGAAAGTCGGCCCTGACCAGGAGTCAGAAGGCCGAGTGCTTCAATCCTGGACCCAAAGTGGAAAGGTCTCCGGCGCGGCATGGTACCGCGCCGGAGAGGCAAATCAGTCTACGGCAAGTAATAGCGGAACGAGGTCAGGAACATGTTCTCGATTCCGGACGGTTGGCCCAGTTTGGTAGCGCCAGCCGCTCCCGACCAGGTATTGCGGACCAGGTAGGAGTACTGTGGTCCCCACTGTATGGTTCCCTTCGGCCCTTTGTAGAAGCGATACCAGAAGCCGAAAGTTCCCTCGATGATGTTGCGGGTGTTGGCTGCGCAGTTTGCCAGTCCGCCTGGGAGGAAGCCGCTGGAAGAGGTGGGAAACTGTCCGCCCACCGGAGTGCCGGGTACGGTTTCAATGCCACAACCGGAGTTGTTGGCGAGGTCAGATCCGTATCCAACCGGTTTGCCCCCGGCATTAAGCAGAGCGTGGCGTCCTACAAACTCGCCGCCGCCATTCAGGTAAATATCCCATTTTGTGGTATGGAATTCCAGGGTGCCCAAGCCCTGATAGGCCCTTAGCGGGGCCAGGGTACCATCGGGATTTACGGTTACGTCGGGGAGGGTGGAGGTGCCATACCGGCCCATGCCGTCTCCTCCCAGGAAGTGCCCGGCCAGGTCAACGTGCTTCTTGAAAAACGAGACGCGGGCGTTGGCTCCGATTCCGCCGGTGGTGGTGTCGAAGTTGGTTGCGCCGACAGCGGAAGGCGTGGCTGCGGTCGCGTTGGGATAGATCCGGTCGCGGAAGCGTCGCACGACTCCGAAGATTTCGAAGTGTCCAAAGCCTGGTTCAGCCGCCGCTTTGAAGACAAAATCAGGCGCCGAGTTGAAGCTGTAGGTGGCGGACGCATTGTAGAGACCGCCGCCGGTTCCTGCCGAACCTATCACGAAGTTCTGAGCCTGGCCGCTGGAGGCGAACAAGACCTGCGGATTCTCCACCGAGGCCCCGAGCCAGAACTTATTGCCGAAATTCTTGGTGACCCTGAATCCATACTGCCGGGCCCAACTGAAGCCGACGTGGTATTGCGGGTCGATGGTCATGGGCAAAGCCTCGGTGCGGTTGTCGAGGCCTTTCCTGGTCTCCGTGACCAGGCTCCACATCTGGCCGCCGGTAAAGGTGAAGCCATCAGTGAGTGCAGCCTGTCCCCACACTTGCCGCTGGCGCAGGCTATAGCTGTTGCTCTCGTTGTTGTTGGAGGTTACGCCGGCGGAGAGGAAGTCCGCTTCCACGTAGCCGGTAAGCTTGGCCATGCTGAGCTTGCCCTCTCCCAACAGGGAGATACGCGATTGCCGCCCTGAGCCGAAAAACTCGCTCATCTTGTCGCCGGCCGCGCCTGGCATGGTGATGGAGTTAAACGGAGTGTTGATGTCCGATCCGAGAGCATGCTGGCGCCACACGGTTTCTGCCGCCATGAAGCCGCCCGGCGTAAGCGTGATGCCTTTGAAGCGGATCGCCAAAGGACTTTCGGAGATTGACTTCTGCGTCTCCTGCAGCGCTTGCGCGGTGTTATTCAGGGTGTCTTTGATATCAGTTACATCAGCGTGCGTCGTTGCGACCACTTGTTGCTGGGCCGTGGTCTGCGAAAGCGCCGTGTCGGCTTTTTGCTCCGCCTGCCCGGCAGTAGTCTGCGCCTGGCTGGACTGCTGCTGCAATTGTTGAATCACAGTGTCACGAGTTTGCACCTGGTCTCTGAGTTGCTGAATCTGTTGTTGCTGCACGCTAAGCGCCTGTTGCATTTCTTCCAGGCGGCGCAAGATTTCTGCGTTGGTCGCGCTCGCGGTCTTTTTCTTGGTGGTGGTTTTTGCGGCGCCTGCAGAACTCTGTGGGGCTGGGGCCGCAAATGCACCGGTGGCAAGCGCAAGAGACAAGGCCAAAGCCATGCCTTTCTTCATTTTTCCTCCGTAGAGACATCAAGATGCACTCGTTGTCGGGAGCCCCAACGGGACTTGCTCCAGAACCCGAGTGAGACGAGGCCTGAATGGTAGCCATCAATTGTTAACAACAGATGAAAATTGCTTGAATATCGGGTGAATTGCAGCATGAACAGTCTTCCGCAATGCCAGGAGCACGAACGACAAATCGGTCTTGGCTAAGACCTTACGGGCGTTCGCTGGAATGGCTGACGTACTCGCGCATAAAAACGGACGCCCGGACTATGCAACCTCTTTTCCCGAGGCTCACCCCGCAGACGCGATGCGAAGCGATTCTGTGTAACCAGGCTGATGTAACCAGGGTGACGGGACGTCGGTGATTGGCGGAATTTCATAAATTCATCAAATATTCATAAAGGAAGTAACGACGCTGGTTTGTGAGGCTTGCCATATATTTCTCGGGGTTGGGAGCCTTGGCCTGCGGCGGCTGGCGCGTGCCCAGTAACCGTGCGACCACCCGTTGCGTCTTGTTTGCATCTGAAGCTACCGGCATCAGGTATAATTTTGTGGGTTACATTGATGGAGTATGATTCGCAGATGGACTTCGGAGCGACTGGACTGGCCGACTTTCGCTTGGGTCTTAGTTCCTGGCGCCGAATCGCGCTTATCGGTCTAGCCATCTTCTCTTTAACTGTAAGTCTTGCGACGCGTTTCACGATATCAGCCAGCGAAACTCCCGCTGCACGTTCAGTACAGGCGCATTCTCCCGACGCCCACCGGCAGAACCTTCTCGGCGACGGTATTAGATGGACTGCTCCGGCCTCCAGTTTCACGGTGTTTGAGCCGCCTCGCGCGCTGGTGTATGCCGTCCCGGCAGACTTGCCCTTTACCAGTTTTTGGTCCGAGAACTGGCTTTATAACCGTCCTCCTCCCTCCTGCTGACCTGTTTTCTTTCGCATTTCAATCATTAGGTGTTTGAACCCGGCTCCCCCCAACCGACGGGACGCTCCAATTGACCTGGTTTTCGGTGCAGTTGGATGGGAGTTCAGACGGGACGCGGCCAAGGTCTTTGGGATCGCCGGGTAGGGGTGATTTCCAGTCCGGCCCGCTTATACAGTTGAATGAATGAGAGTCAATAGTCAGAAGCCTCAATGATTTCCGGTAGGGCAGTAATTGGCCCAGCGAAATTCAAGGTCCGACAAGGTGAGAGCAAAATGTGCAAGCGATTTAACTTAACTGCGGCTCGGATGTGGGCTCTAGCTTTGCTCGGGGTTGGGCTCGGTGTAGTTACGGGGTGCGGGCATTCGGGCGGCGCCTCTACCGTTGTTTCAGCCGATGCCGCGCCGCGCGCGGCCGTGGTGAAAGTCCGGCGCGCTCCGATTTCCAACACCCTGTCGATTGCCGGCGAATTCCTTCCTTATCAGGAAGTGGAACTCCACGCCAAAGTGGCGGGCTACATTCGCAACATCTATGTCGATATCGGCGACCGGGTTCACACCGGGCAGGTACTTGCCGTGCTTGAAATTCCCGAACTATCCGCAGAGTTAGAAGGCGCGAGTGCGGGAGTGCGGCACAGCCGGGAAGAGATCACGCGAGCACAAAATGAAGTGACCCGGGCGGAAGCCGATCATGAGGCGTTACATGCCGCGGCTACGCGATTAAGGCAGGCGTCGCAGGCGCGTCCGGGCCTGATCGCGGAACAGGAGCTCGATGACGCCACCGCTAAAGATCGTTCAGCGGAGGCGCAGGTGGAAGCCGCCAAGTCGGCATTGTCCGCCTCGCAGCAACAATTAGAAGTTTCCCAGGCCGATCAGCAGCACTACGCGGCGCTCTCCGAATATTCGCGAATCATCGCGCCGTTTGACGGCGTAGTGACCTGGCGATACGCCGACACCGGATCGCTTATCCAGGCCGGCACTTCCAACATCAGTTCGCTGCCGGTGGTGAAGCTTTCGCAGGTAAACGTGCTGCGTCTTCGTATTCCGGTGCCTGAATCCCTGGCAGCCAGCGTGCGCGACGGCGAACCCGCCGACATTCGCGTGAAGGCGACCGGCGAGCACTTTAGCGGGAAAGTGGTGCGCTCGACGGATTCGCTCGACCGTTCGACCCGCACCATGCAGGTTGAAGTGGATGTGCCCAACCGGGACTACAAATTGACTCCGGGAATGTACGCCGACGTTTCCCTGCGCATTCAAAACGATCCGAACGCACTGACTCTTCCGATCCAGGCAATCAGCCGGGGAGCGGACAAGATTACGGTGCTTCTGGTCAACTCAGAGAACCATGTGGAAGAGCGCGAGATCCGCACCGGAATTGAAGGCGCTAACCGGATTCAGATACTCGCCGGTGTGAAAGAAGGAGACCGGGTGATCGTAGGCAACCTGGGAGAATATCGGGCCGGCCAGCATGTGGATCCGCACCTCAGCGCTATGGCGGAAGAAAAATACACCGCCGAAGCGGGAGTGCAATAGATATGTCAGGCTTCGCTATTCGCTACCCATTTTTCATCATCATGATGTGCCTGATCATCATGGTGGTCGGCGTTACCAGCATGGCCCGCATGCCGGTGGACCTATTTCCCGACATCAATATTCCGGTGGTGGTGGTGGCAACATTCTATTCGGGGATGCCCCCGGAGCAGATTGAAGCCAACATCACGAATCCTTTTGAGCGATTCTTCACCCTGGGAAGCGGCATCGATCATATCGAATCGCGCTCCTTGACCGGCGTCAGCCTCATCAAAATCTATTTTCAGCCGGGAACCAATCCCGACGCGGCGGTCAGCGGCATCTCGAACCTGGCCATGGCGCAGCTGCGCCGACTTCCGCCAGGCACGCTACCGCCGGTGGTATTAAAGTTCGACGCTTCCAGCCTGCCGGTCTGCCTGATCACCCTGAAGGGCCAGGGTTTGAATGAAACCCAGCTGCATGACCTGGGTCAATTTTCGGTTCGCAACCAGATTGCAAACGTGCCGGGCGCATCCGTGCCGCAGCCCTTTGGCGGCAAGTACCGCCAGATTCAGGTCTATGTCGATCCGGTAAAACTGCAGGCCCACCAACTGAGCCTGATGGATGTGGTTCGCACCGTCAACGATGCCAATACCATCTTGCCCGCAGGCGACGTGCGCATCGGCCCGAAAGACTACAACATTTACACCAACAGCCAGCTGCCCACCACGGAAGAAATCAACCGGCTGCCGTTGAAAACCGAGGGAAATTCCGAGTTGATGGTGGCCGACGTCGGTTACGCGCAGGATGCCGCCGCGATTCAGACCAATATCGTGCGGGTGGATGGCCAGAGATCGGTCTATCTGCCGATTCTCAAGCAGGGCGGCAACAGCAATACCATCTCAATCGTCAACGGGATCAAGAAATCTGTGAGCGACCTGGTTGACGTGCCGAAATCGCTGGTCACAGACGTGGTTTTCGATCAGTCGATTTTCGTGAAGACGGCAATCGCGAATCTGGGCAGTGAAGGCGGCATCGGGCTGGTCCTGACCGCCCTTATGATCCTCATCTTCCTCGGCAATTTCCGTGCGACTTTGGCAGTCATGCTTTCTATTCCACTGTCGGCGGTCGCCGCATTCCTTGCCATCGACGCCAGCGGCGGCTCCATCAACACTATGGTCCTTGGCGGGTTGGCGCTCGCATTTTCCAGGTTGATTGATAACTCGGTGGTGGTGCTGGAAAACATATTCCGCCACCTCGAGATGGGAGAAAAGCCGGAGGAGGCCGCCGAGAAGGGAGGCCAGGAAGTCGCCATGCCGGTGCTCGCGGCCACCTTCACCACGGCGATTGTCTTTTTCCCGGTGGTGTTTCTCTACGGAGTCAGCCGGTTTCTGTTCACCGCGCTCGCGGCCGCGGTGGTTTTCTCCCTGTTTGCGTCGTATGCAGTCGCCATGACAGTCGTGCCGCTGTTCTGTGCCCGCTTCATCAAGTCGGCGCACGGCGAAGCCGCACACCATGCCGGGAAAGGCCTTTTTCAACGCTTCATCCTCTGGTTCAATCGCCGCTATGACCGCATGCTCATGCACTATGACATTGCGGTCAGGCGCAGCCTGCTTCGTCCGGTAGCGACTGTAGTCTCAATTCTCGGCGTATGTCTTTTTAGTTTCGCGCTGTTTCCGGCGATGGGCCTTGGATTTTTCCCGCGAACCGATCCCGGCCAGTTCGTGATCAATATCAAGACTCCTACCGGCACCCGCCTGGAATTGACTAACCAGTACATCAAACATGTGGAATCCGACATTCGACAGGTCGTTCGGCCGGGCGATCTGGGCATGATCGTGTCGAATATCGGCATCACACCTGATTTCTCGGCCATCTACACCAGCAATTCCGGCCAGCACACCGCTTTCGTCCAGGTCAGTCTCAAGAAGGACCACTCGCTGGGCAGCTACGAGTACATGCGCCGGGTGCGCGCCAAGCTGGCTGACGATCTACCGGAGCTTTCCACTTATTTTCAATCCGGGGGCCTAGTGGACGCGGTGGTCAATCTCGGACTGCCCGCTCCTATCGATATTCAGGTCAGCGGGAACGATCAGAAACAGGCGTACAAGACCGCATCCGACATTGCCGCCAAGATACGCCGCCTGCATGGAGTGAGCGATGTGCTTATCCCGCAGGATCTCGATTACCCGGGCATCCAGTTGAATATCGACCGCGAAATGGCTGGGCGAATGGGCGTGTCTTCAAAGGAAGCGGTGGACAACGTGATCACCGCGCTGACCTCGAACAGCATGATCGCTCCCAGTTACTGGGTGGATCCGAATAGTGGAAACAATTACATGCTGACGGTGCAGTATCCCGAGACTCAGGTCAACTCCATGACCGATCTCAAGCAGATTCCGTTGCATGCCCCGAACAATCAAAACCCCACCAACCTCGATGCCGTGTCGGACGTGAAAATGATCAACACTCCGACCGAGGTCGACCACTACCAGCTTCGCCGCGTGATCGATGTTTATGTCTCGCCCGCCAGTGAAGACCTGGGAGGGCTGGCCAGCAAAGTCGATAAGGTCATCGCCAACGCCAAACTGCCGGAAAACGTGCGCGTCAACATGCGGGGTTCGGTGGAGGGCATGAGGCAATCGTTCAAGAGCTTCAGCATCGGATTGATCCTTTCCATCGTGCTGGTTTACCTGATCCTGATGGCGCAGTTTTCTTCGTTCATCGATCCGCTCATCATTCTGCTGGCGATTCCACCGGGCATGACGGGCGTGATCTTGTTTCTGCTGGTGACCCACACCACGGTCAATGTCATGTCGCTGATGGGCGTCATCATGATGACTGGAATCGTGGTCTCGAACAGCATTCTGATCGTCGAATTCGCGCGCTCTCTGAGAAAGGGAGGAATGCCTATCCAGGAGGCGGTGGCGACCGCATGCCGGGTGCGGTTGCGCCCCGTCTTAATGACATCGCTGGCCACCATTCTGGGCATGATTCCGATGGCTCTGGCCCTGGAAGCGGGCAGCGAGCAGTATGCTCCCCTGGCGCGCTCCATTATCGGTGGCTTGACCATGTCGGTGGTGGTTACCGTTTTCATCGTTCCTGCAGCATACCTGTGGATCCATCGCAGTGAGGAACAGACGCCACCAGCAGCGCAAGAATGACGAGTCACGGGCAAAAACAACAACCACTGGACTTTTAGAACGTTGGCGGGCGCAGATGGAGCCGGGAGTACGGGAGACACGAGTAAAGATGAGAAACGTACTGATTGCCGTCACAGTGTTGCTGTTGCCGGTATGCGGCTTTGGCCAGGCATCGATGAATGTGCCGACTGCACAGAGCCTGCCTGCGGCTCCAGCGCCACAGCAAATTCCCGGCCAGACCGCACCGGGCATGGCTCCCAATGGGCCTGCACCGGCTAATCCGCAGGCCAACTCGGCGGCAGCAGCGACGAGTCTCTCTCTGAAGCAGGCAGAGGCGCTGGCGATAAAAAATAATCCGCAGATTTCGGTGGCGCGGTTAATGGCCCTGGCCTCCGAGCAGGTGACGCGCGAGGTGCGCTCCAACTTGTGGCCCACCGCAACCGCGAACCTGACTGGAGTCGATTCCCGCGAAAACAGCCGGATCACCGCCGGCGGACTCAACAATCCGATCATCTATGAGCGCGCAGCCGCCGGCGTGATGGTCAATCAATTAATCACCGATTTTGGGCGCACCACCAATTTGGCGGCCAGCGCCAGTTATGCGGCCAAGGCTGAAAATCAGAATGCCATTGCCACCAGGGAGCAGATTCTCCTGGCTGTGGACCAAGCCTTCTACAGTGCGCTCCAGTCCCAGGCAGTGCTGACTGTGGCTCAGCAAACCGTGAATGCCCGGCAGACGGTCTCCGACCAGGTGGACGCATTGTTCAAAAGCAAGTTGAGATCTCAATTGGATCTCAGCTTTGCGAACGTCAACCTGGCGGAGGCCAAGCTGCTGCTGCTGGATGCGGAAAATAATGAAAATGCGTCTTTAGCCACGCTTTCCGCGGTGCTTGGATATCCGGGCCTGCACAACTTTCAACTGATCGAGGACACAACGCCGATTGCTTCGCCTCCCGGCAACGTGGACGATCTTATCGCCTCAGCATTCGCCATGCGTCCGGAGATACTGGCGCTTGATTTCCAGTATCAATCCGCTCAGAAATTCCAGTCCGCGGAACACGATCTGTTCTATCCCACGATCGAAGCTGTCGGAGTAGTGGGAGACACCCCGGTGCGAAACCCGGTTTTATCCAACTGGTACGGGGCGGTCGGAGTGAATGTGGGAATTCCGCTGTTCAATGGCTTTCTCTATAACGCGAGAGCGCGTGAAGCGCGTTTGAAAACGCAAGCCACGCAAGACCGCATGCTCGATTTGCGAAACCGGATTTCCCGCGACGTGCGCACCAGTTGGCTCAATGCGAACACCGCGTACCAGCGGGTCAGCGTTACACAGCAGTTGTTGGATCAAGCTTCCCTGGCGCTCGATCTTGCCCAGACCCGGTACAGCCTGGGACTGAGTTCCATCGTTGAGTTGAGCCAGGCGCAGTTGCAACAGACGCAGGCCCAAATCAGCAGCACCCAGGCTGGCTACGACTACCGGCTTGCCCTGGCGATATTGCGCTACCAGACGACCGGCATCTAGCAGAGGACAATAATTCGCGGACCATGCATTCGAGGAACCTTGCCCAGAAATAGAACAGCCGGACAAATGGCGCAGACGTTAAAAGAGCGCCGAGTCACGTCGAGCAAAAAGAGGAACAAGGACAACGTCCAATTCCGAACCCGCGACGGCGTACTGCTGCTGGCATCTATCGGAATTGTCGTCGCCCTCATTTTCGTGCTGGTCTACTTTGTCTGGTATCTGCCGATGGAAAAGGCAATTCATTAGAATTGTCGCCAGGCACACCCAACTCCACGAGTAGCCCCTGATTCCCCGTGCCCGCTATTTCGGCATTACGACGACTTCTTCTCTGGGCATTGCGTCAAGCGTGGCCCTGTCGATGCCAAGGTGCGCCAGCACGAGCTCTGGAGGCGTGTGGGTCAGCCATTCCGAAAGAGCCAGATCCTGATAGACACTGCTCTTGAACATTTCCAGAAATTTCAGGTCGGAGCTGCCGGTATTTTGAACATAATGAGGCAATGTTTTCTGCACGTAACCCACGTCCCCGGCCTGAAAGTCCATGGTGCGGGCCCGGCTGCCGGTAGCGAATACGGTCATTCTTCCTGCGCCGGCAATGTAGTACTGCCACTCGTCGGCGTTGGGATGCCAATGTAGTTCGCGTATTCCGCCGGGATGAACCGTGACCAGCGCCGCCGCGATGGTGGTAGATACTTTAAATTTGCTCGAATCGATGATCCGAACCTGGCCTCCGCGGGTGGACTTTGAAACGGCTTGTTGGCCAGCGCGAAAAGCAAAATCCTGCGACGACGGCCCGAGCGAGCCAGCGGCTGTCTTCTGGTCCGCGGCCAGCGGGCCGGGAACGGCTGCCTGAAAGATGAACTTCTCCCGCCGGGGCATTTTGTCCACGGCTTGCTCGCTCACGCCGAAGTTATTCGCCAGCACGTCGTGGGGAGTGTGCGCCATCCAGTCGGTGAGCAACACGGTTTCGTATTCTGAAAAATTGCCATCGTCGAATACCAGCAGAAACTCGGCGCCATCGGGGTTCAAGCCTTGAATCGAGTGCGGAATACCGGTAGGGAAGTACCACAGATCGCCTTCGGTCACGTCAGCGACGAAGCTCTTGCCCTCCAAATCAATCGCCGTGATGCGCGCGTTTCCATACAGCATCAGAGCCCACTCGGCGGCGGTGTGCCAGTGCAGTTCCCGTATCCCGCCCGCGGTGAGCCGCATGTCCACGCCTGCGATCGATTTCGAGACGGGAAGTTCGCGGACCGTTACCTCGCGCGACCATCCACCTTCCTGCATGCGTTTGTGAGAGAGCGCGAAGGGATATTTGAATGTCTGCACGCCACCGGCGTCAGTGGGTGGTGGCAAATTGGAGTCCGGATTCTGGGCATCGAGAGAGGGATTGGATGGACCGGGCGCACTGGCGCTCCGGTCAGTTTTGGTCGGATACGGTTGTTGCTCCTGTCCCGCGGCATCGGTCGCCGACACGATTCCGGCAGCCGCCAGCGCCGCCGAGCCCAATCCCAGGAACCCGCGCCGTGAGTAGATGTCCTTGTCCGCGTCGGCCCTCATAAGTCCTTTTTACGCATATTGATATTTCGAAAAACCATACGGGAGCCACCCGCTAGAGTCAATCCTCTGAACCGAACGACCAGCGCGGGCCTGAACTCAGAGAGTTCTGCCCGTAAGCAAACGGCACACTCAGTAGCAGGACGAGGAGCCGGGTAGCAAGTGAAAGCCGTTTTTCATATCACACGCGGAGGATCATCACCTCGGTCGACTTTATGAGGGCAGCCGCAGTCTGACCCGGCTTGAGATTCATTTCACGGGCTGAGCTGGCGGTGATGATGGACGTGATCTGCTGGCCGCCGATCGAAATCTTGACCTCGGCCATGAGGCCGCTGATGCGGATTCCCTCGATACGCCCCACCAGTTGGTTTCTTCCACTGACCTGGCGCATCAGCAGAGTCCTCTCCGGCTCAGTTCTGCCTCTGGTCCGGAACAGAAGGCGGTCGATCTCGCTTTGCGGAATGCGGTGGTGTCCCCCGGCAGTCTTGACGCTGCGAATCTTGCGTTTGTAAATCCACTGCTTGATCGTCGGAAAACTTACCTGGAGCTCCAGAGCCGCTTCGCGCAGTTTGAGCAGCTCCTCATCCTTTTTCTTAAGATGCCGACGCTTCAGGGGACTGGCCATTTCAGCGAAATCCTACCGCCAAGCGGCCTCTGGGTCAACGGGAGGAAGCCCGCAATCTAAAGCCCAGGGAGGGAGCCGAGAATCAAGCAACCGGAACAAGAGACAATCAAAGCGATAAAAGCATATAACAATATTAACAACTGCTACATAAACGATTAACATATACGGTTTATAATTCTGGCTTCTTATCGGAGGAAGAGGGTGGTGCTCGAAAACGGTACAGGCCCGTGCGACTTGCGCTTCGCTTCGCCACATCGACGGCAGAAGCTCGAGGTGTCGATCTGGCGAGTCAAAACCAGGATTCGTGTTTCCATCGCAGGCTGGTTGTGCTTTTGCCTATTGGCGCCCGCTACTTTCGCACAGGTATCGGCCAGTTTAGCCGGAACGGTTACCGATCCGTCAGGCGCGGCAGTGTCGGCTGCGAGGGTCACCGCCCGAAATTCGGATACCGGATTCTCTCGGGAGACGGTCACGGGCCAGGCCGGCCGGTATCAATTGTTCGCCCTTCCGGTCGGACTGTATGAAGTGAGAGTCAAGAAGGACGGATTTCGCGAAGGAATACAAACCGGAATCCGGCTTTTAGTGGGGCAGGATGCAAGCGTCGATATGGTTCTGCGGCTGGGAGCGGTGAGCGAGGAGATGAAAGTGACAGGAGATGCGGCAATTGTCAGCGTCACCACACAGGACATTTCCGGACTGGTGGGAGAGCGGCAAGTCAAGGATCTTCCTCTTAACGGACGCAGTTACGACTTGCTGCTCACCTTGAATCCCGGCGTGGTCAATTTCACTGCGGAGAAAACTGGGGGGATCGGCGTATCCAACTCGACGACGGGGAACAATTTTTCAGTTTCCGGCAATCGACCGCAGCAGAACCTGTTTCTGCTGAACGGCGTCGAGTACACGGGCGCGGCGGAAAATAACATGCAGCCGGGAGGGACCAGCCAGCAGTTGCTGGGCGTCGATGCTGTGCGCGAATTCAACGTGCTGCGCGACTCATACGGCGCCGAGTATGGGAAGCGGCCCGGCGGGCAGGTGAGTATCGTGACCCAGTCAGGAATGAATCAGCTGCACGGTTCGGTGTACGATTTCCTGCGTAACAATGCCCTCGACGCCCCCAATTACTTCGATCAAGGCTCCGCGCCGCCATTCCAGCGCAACCAGTTTGGCGCCTCTCTCGGAGGACCTCTTCGAACCGGCAAGACATTTCTGTTCGGCAATTATGAGGGATTGCGCCAGCATCTGCATCAGACATCGGCGGCGTTCGTGCCGGATGCAGCCTCACGCGCAGCTGCCGTGCCCAGCGTTGCGCCCCTCCTTAACCTGTGGCCGGTAGCTCCGGCCGGCGCTCCGGACTTTAACGGCATCGCGCAAGTGTTCAGCAGTCCGTTACAGGTTATTCGTGAGGATTTCGGCACTGCCCGGCTGGATCATATTATTTCTTCGCGTGACACTCTGGCCGGGGTTTACACCATCGATGACGGCGACGACCTTACCGCCACCGTGGCCGATCCTTACAGCAGCGATGTGGTGAGCCTCAGAGAACAGGTCTTTAGTCTGGAAGAGACCCACAGTTTTTCAGCCGCAACGTTGAACGTCGCCCGGGTCGGTTATTCTCGTGCAGGTTACTTCTTCACGGGAGAACCGACTCCGGGCACGCCGGCCGAAGACGTTCCCGGATTTTTGCTCGGACATTCGGTCGGCGCAGTGGTGGTGGGCGGCAGCGCGGCGTCAAATCCACAGGCACAGATCGGTTTGGCGGGAAGCAACAACGGAAGCAATCTGCGGATCGCGCGCAATCTGTATACCTTCGAGGATCGGGTAACGCTGGTTCGCGGCCGGCACCAACTCAGCTTTGGCGCATGGTTCCAGCCTTTTCAGTCGAACGAGACGATTGCGCTGAGCCAGTTCGGCCAGGCAACTTTTTCCAGCTTGCAAACCTTCCTGCAGGGAACGACCTCAAGTTTCCTCTATGATCCCGCGCCTACTGGAATGAACTGGAGATCGTTGTTTGGCGCGTGGTACGCCGAAGATGTCATTCGTGTAACCCCGAAACTCACTCTGTCTCTGGGCTTTCGCGACGAATTTACCACCGGCTGGAATGAGGCCCACGGCCGTGCCGCCAACTACACCTTCAACGACGGCGTGATTTCGAATCAGCCCAGGATCGCAGATTCGCTTTTTACAGTGAACAATGCAAAGTTCCTTCCGCAACCGCGGATCGGCATGGCGTGGGGTCCGTTCAGTTCGAGAACTGTATTTCGCGGCGGTTTCGGAATGTACAACGATCTCCAGGATGCGCTGGGGTATCGCACCGATCAGAACGCACCGTTTAATCCCACTTACAGCATTGCGTCTTTACCGGTATCTCAGCTTCCCATCGACCCTTCTGCTGCGGTGCCTGCGAAGGCGCTGCTGGTGCCGGGAGGAGTTCAGCCGGACATGAAGACGCCGACCCTGATCTCGTGGTCGTTTCGCGTGCAGCAGGAAGTCACATCCAACACATCGCTGACCGTGGCGTACGTGGGATCTCATGGCTACCACGAAATTATCGGTGCGGACGGCAACGAGCCTTTCCCAACGATCTGTCCGGCGGCGCCCTGTCCTGCGAACTATCCCGCCACCTTTCCCGGCGCGTTAAAGAATGCACCGGTGCCCGCGGGAAGCTATTACATCCCTGCGGGAACGCCCAAAGCCAATCCTACGATCGCGAACACCTGGACATGGTTTTCGCTGGGGAACAGCAATTACAACGCGTTGCAGGTGGATGCGAACCACCGCTTCAGCCACGGTTTATCAGTGCGCGGAGTTTATACCTGGTCAAAGGCGCTGGATAACGGAGATTCATTGAATGCCACAACTTCCGCAAACGGCCCCGCCCTGGCGTCAAACCCGTTCAACCTACAGGCGGACTACGGGCTCGCGGGATATGACATCAGGCACATCGGGGTTGTCAGCGCAATTTATATGTTGCCCTTCGGGCGCGGACAAGCGCTGGCGAATAGCCTGGGGGGATGGGGCAATGCGTTGGTGGGAGGTTGGTCGGTGAACAGCATCGTCACCCTGCAGGATGGATTTCCCTTCACGCCGCAACTCAGCTACAACCCGGCGAACAACGGAGATACGCGAAATCCGGTGCGGCCGTTTGTCAACCCGGACTTCACCGGGCCGGTGATTCTGGGAAATCCCAACCAGTGGTTCAACCCGAACGCGTTCCTGCAACCCCCAGCCAACAGCGGATTCTACGGCAATCTCGGACGCGATACCCTGATCGGTCCAGGGCTTGCCACCTGGGACTTCTCAGCCTTCAAAGAGACAGCAATTCGCGAACGGCTTAGCCTGCAGTTTCGCGCCGAGATTTTCAACCTCCTGAATCGCGCCAATTTCAACACTCCGAATCTGATCGTGTTTACCCCTTCCGGAGTGTCGGGCACGGCAGGTGCGATCAGTAGTACCTCGACTACGTCAAGGCAAGTGCAATTCGGATTAAAGCTGATCTGGTAGGAATTCCTGGTCGCGATTCGAAGCCTTGACGGACGGCTCACATTCCAAATAGGTTGGGCCGAAGTTTGGCGTAGTCGTGTTCCTGCGCCCAAAGGTCGAGCGGCACGGACGCGAGTTCGTCGACCAGCGGATCTGCCAGGCCGCTTTTCGTCAGGTCTGTCGACTTAATGTAGACATGGCAGGTGTCGCAGCACTCCACGCGCATGTGTGGAAACTGTTCAGCGGTATAAACCGGAAGCTTGGCCTGGTTTTCTTCTCCGCAGGCCGGACACACCATGCGGCGGAACTCCCACTCGCAGAGACAGAAGCCGCAAAGCAGGTTGCGGCGGGCGCCGTCACCTTGCTGGCGCAGAACCCCGTAGGCAGGCTTGCGATTGCAAAACGGGCACCGGGGATGGGTATACCCCTCGAGTCGTAACTGCGCGCCGATGCGCATTGATTCGGCGTAAGACTGAAGAAACGCAATGGCCAGGAATTCTTTCGGGTCCGAGGGCGGCGTCTCGATGTTCGACCAGCAGCGATCAAGCAAATCGGACCATGAACTGGCGGCTGAGCTACGCAACTCCTGAGCGACTTGCGCGAAGCGGGCGGGCGCTTTTCCTTCCACCAGTGACAGAAATTCGGGGAAGCTGGCCAGAAGCTCCGCAAAATCCGGTCGCGAGGATAGCTGAGCGGAGGCCTGAGCGGCTGAATCAGGTTTGAGCCGCCGGCCGAGCCCTTCCTGAAAACGGGCGACGTCGACATAAAAGCCCAAAATTTCAGCCGCGAACGGGTGTTGAGCGGCGAGATGCTGGGCACGCCTCATGCGCTGCTGCCAGGGATTCTTGGCCACCGGGCGATTATGGGGCTTCAACTCGTGGCAGGCAACTGTGAGCTGTTGAGCTCACCCGGCATGCTGGCTTTCCACAGATTGACTGCCGCAGCGGTCAGAGCTATAGTTCTGCGCAAGTTTTAGGGCGCGGTCCGGCCGCATGTTTCTGGCGGTCGTCACCAATTGCGAACGCAGCGGTTGGAGGACACGATGGAACTCTCCCGCAGAACCTTCCTCAAAGGCGCGCTGACTGGTGGCGCGGCTGTTTCTCTCCTCGGATTTGATTTGACTCCTGCGCTTGCGCAACTGAAAGAGCTCAAAATTGCGCGCGCCACCGAGACCCGATCCACGTGTCCGTATTGCTCGGTGAGCTGCGGCGTTCTGATTTACACCATTGGCGACAAAGCCAAGAACGTGACGCCGCAGGTGATCCACGTCGAGGGTGATCCCGATCATCCCATCAATCGTGGGACGCTGTGTCCCAAGGGAGCGTCGCTGGAGCAGGACATCCTCAACCCACGCCGGCTGCTCAAGCCGCAAGTTCGCAGGCCCGGCTCGAATCATTGGGAAGATATTGGCTGGTCGCAGGCAATTGACGAGATCGCCCACTGGACGAAGAAGACTCGCGACAACACCTTCATCGAAAAAGACGCTCTCGGACGCACCGTAAACCGTTGCGAGAGCCTCGCCTTCACCGGTGGCTGCACTGACACCAACGAATTCAACTATCTGGTCGTAAAGACCATGCGCAGCCTGGGCCTCACCTATGTAGAAAACCAGGCCAGGGTTTGACACGGCCCCACGGTCTCAAGTTTGGGACCAACTTTTGGAAGAGGGGCCATGACCAATGGCTGGATCGACATCAAGAACGCCGACATGATGTTGGTCATGGGCGGGAACCCCGCCGAGAATCACCCCTGTGGCTTCAAGTGGGTCATTGAAGCCAAAAAGACCCGCAACGCAAAGCTGATCGTGGTGGACCCACGCTATACCCGTACCGCCGCCACCTCCGATTTGTTCCTTCAGATTCGAGCCGGAGCGGACATCGCCTTCCTGGGTGGAGTTCTCCGCTACGCGATTGAGAACAACCGCGTCGCCAGGGAATACCTCGCCAACTATACCAACGCTTCCTTCATCGTGAAGGACGGTTTCAAGCTGCCTGAAGACGGCCTGTATTCCGGCTTCGATGCCGCTTCGCAAACCTACGACCGGTCCTCATGGAACTACGAGGAAGGAAATGACTCCGGCGGCGCTGCGCCCACACATACTGCGGCAAAGGCTGCATCGGGTCCGGGAGCGCCGCCGCCCTTGCCGCCGATGCCGGCGAAAGTAGCTTACGACCTCACCTTGCAGCATCCCCGATGCGTCTTTCAGTTGTTGAGGCAGCAGTACTCCCGTTACACGCCGGAGATGGTCGAACGCATTACCGGCATCCCGAAAGAGCAATTTCTGAAGGCGGCCGATCTCTACACCTCCATCCGCAAAGACGGGGACATGAAGAAGGTGGGCACCATTCTGTACGCAGTGGGATGGACGCAACATACCTTCGGCACCCAGATCATCCGCACCGCTGCGATTTTACAACTGCTGCTCGGCAACGTCGGGCGCGCCGGCGGCGGCGTCAACGCCTTGCGCGGGCACTCCAACATTCAGGGCGCCACCGATATGGGCGGCGTCTTCGACATCTGGCCCGGCTATTTGAAAGTACCGAACCCGGCGGACACCGATCTGCCTGCCTACTTAAAGCGCATCACGCCAACCGCTTCGAAGCCGGCGCCGTGGGAATCGTTCAATTATTGGTCGAACACGCCCAAATTTGCGATTTCCTATCTGAAGGCGATGTTTGGCGACGCCGCCAAAAAAGAAAACGATTTCGCCTTCCATTACATGCCCAAAGTGGATCGCGACTACTCCTGGGCCCAGATATGGGACGGAATGTATCGCGGGTCGGTGAAGGGCTTGTTCGCATTCGGCATGAACGGGGTTGCCATCGGGCCCGACTCGCAAAAGAATATCGATGCCCTGAAGAAAGCTGACTTCCTGGTAGTGGGCGAGATTTATCCTGATGAGACCAGCGAGTTTTGGAAGTCCCCGGGGGTCACGCCCGAGGAAATGAAGACCATCAACACCACGGTCTATCGCCTGCCCTGCGCTGGTTTCGCCGAGAAAGACGGCTCCATGACCAACTCGGCGCGCTGGCTACAGTGGAAGAACGTCGCGATTCCGCCCCCGGGCGACGCTCGCTTGGATCAGGATATCCTGGCGCAGATCTATCTCCGGATCCGTGAGCTTTATCAAAAGGAGGGCGGTAAGTTCCCCGATCCGATCCTGAATCTTACCTGGGCGTACACCAGTCCGCAGCACCCTGCGCTTGGAGAGTTGACCAAGGAACTAAACGGCAAAGCGCTGGCAGACCTGACGGATCCGAAGACCCAGGTCACAATAAAGAAGGGCCAGCAATTGCCGGGGTTCGCATGGCTGAAAGACGACGGCACCACTTCCTGTGGAAACTGGCTTTATTCCGGATCCTGGACCGAGGCGGGAAATCAGCTCATACGCCGCGGCACCGAAGATCCCTCAGGCCAGGGTATTTATCAGAACTGGGCCTGGTCGTGGCCGGCGAATCGCCGCGTTCTCTACAACCGCGCATCCTGCGATCCCTCAGGCAAGCCCTACGATCCTTCGCGCAAGCAGGTTTGGTGGAACGAATCCGCGCAAGCCTGGGTGGGAAATGATGTGCCCGACTTTAAGGCGGATTCCAACCCCAAGGATCATATGGGGCCGTTCATCATGAATGCGGAGGGCGTCGGCCGTATCTTTGCTCCCTTGGCAGCCTTCGCCGACGGTCCCTTGCCCGAGCACTATGAACCAATAGAGAGTCCGGTACAAAACGCATTGCACCCCAAGCAATCGAACAACCCCGTCGTCAAGAAATTCAAGACACCAGCGGACAAGTACTCCACGCTGGGGGACGGTTTCAATA
This sequence comes from Terriglobales bacterium, assembly GCA_036265205.1. Lineage (GTDB taxonomy): Bacteria > Acidobacteriota > Terriglobia > Terriglobales > Acidobacteriaceae > JAIQFF01. The sequence continues at coordinate 51,056 of DATAPL010000045.1, read as the reverse complement.
TCGTCTGCACCACCTACCGGCTCACCGAGCACTACCACTACTGGACCAAGAACAACCCGATGAATGTGCAGCTCATCCCCGAACCGTTCGTCGAGATTCCAGTGGAATTGGCCGCTGAGCTGGGCATCAAGGGCAATGACAAGGTCAAGGTTACGAGTGCGCGCAGTTATTACGTGGCCAAGGCGTTCGTCACCAAACGCATCCGGCCGATGATCATCGATGGCAAGAAGGTCTACCAGATCGGCATTCCGATCCATCAGGGCTATCGCGGGATTCAGGAAGATGAAGGCAAGGATGCGAGGACAATCCTCAACCGGCTTACTCCCACGGTGCTGGATCCGAACGCCCACACCCCGGAATTTAAGGGCTTTATGGTCAAGCTCGAGAAGGCATAGCTTATGAGCCAGGCGACGTTGGCAATCCGCAGAATTTCCGGCCACGCTGGAGTCGCTCCCGGCGAAGGCGTGGAGCGCGACTATCAAGTCTGCAAACTGGTGGACACCACCACCTGCATCGGCTGCAAAGCTTGTGAAGTCGCCTGCCTGGAGTGGAACGGATACGAGTTTAGCGACACCCGCTTCGACAACAGCTACCAGACCATGCCGGAAACGACGTGGAAGTACTGGAACCTGATCAAGTTCAACGAGCACGAGAATTCCGACGGCACCATCAGTCTGCTGATGCGCAAAGATCAGTGCATGCACTGCGCCGATCCCGGTTGCCTCGCGGCCTGCCCCGCCGACGGCGCAATTGTGCAATACACCAACGGCATTGTTGATTTTCAGCAGCAGAATTGTATCGGTTGCGGATATTGCGTGAGCGGATGTCCTTTTGACATTCCCAAGTTCAATCCCGCCACGAAGAAGATGTTCAAGTGCACTCTTTGCGTTGATCGAGTGAGCGAAGGACTCGAACCAGCGTGCATCAAGTCTTGTCCTACGGGCTGTCTGCATTTCGGCACCAAAGAGGACATGAAAGACCTGGCAGAGACTCGGGCCACCCAGCTTCGCGACAACTTCGGATTCGAAAAAGCGGGCGTCTATGATCCGCCGGGAGTGGGTGGAACGGGCGTCATCTATGTGCTGCACGATGCTACCAATCCCGAAGCGTATGGCGGGCTGCCGAAGGATCCGCACATTCCGTGGGTGGTGCGATTCTGGAAAGGACCGGCAAAGTGGATCGGAAATCTCGCCATGCTGGGCGGTATCGTGGGCGTGACCTTGCACTACCTTCGCTTCGGCCCCAAGCAGGTGGACGCGGAGAAGCACGATGATCCGACGGATGAAAAAGGAGGAAGACCGTGAGCACCTCGCAGGTCATTTCTTCCCGGCGTTCCCTCGGCGAAACCGGCGGGCGCATCCTTCGCTATACGCTCAGCGAACGTGTTCTCCACTGGCTGGCCGCCATTACCTACATCTATTGCCTCATTACCGGCCTCGCCTTCTGGTCGCCCTATTTCTATTGGCTGGCGACGCTGGTGGGCGGCGGCCCGACGGCGCGCTTTTGGCATCCCTGGTTCGGGCTGGGCTTCACGTTAGCTGTGTTCTGGATGTACACAATATGGCGCCGCGACATGCAGACCACCGGCGCCGACCGGCGCTGGTCGAAGGCGGTGAAGTACTACATCGAGAATGAGGATGAGAAACTCCCGCCCATCGGCCGCTTTAATTACGGACAGAAATTATTCTTCTGGCTGATGTTCTACGGCGTGATCCTGTTGCTGATTTCGGGTGTGGGGCTATGGTACGTTGAGTCTATTCCGTGGAGCCTGCGGTGGTTGCGTTATCTCGCCATAACGGTTCACGTGGTAGCGGCGCTGGCAACCATTGGCGGCTTTATTATCCACGTTTATATGGGCACGGCCATGGTCCGGGGCGGATTCACGTCGATCGTTCGAGGAGAGGTCACTGCGAACTGGGCGAGAACTCATCACCGGCTGTGGTATGAGCGAGTGACGAAAGGCGCGCCCGCGGACAGCGAAAGCGGGCGACGCTTATAACCTCTTAGCGGCGAAAGCCGCCTTCGCCGTGGAAACCGCCTCCTCCATGAAATCCGCCGCTTCTGTAAGAGCCGCCGCCGCCGTGGAATCCAGCGCCGACCCCATAGGTTCCGAAACCTCGCGCCGGACCGGCCATCCTCGGCCCTGAATGAAAAGCGCTACCGCCGAATCCTGACCGCAAAACGCCGTTCGAGTAATTGCGAGCTTCAGGGTAGTGAAAGCCCGGGCCCCAGTTGCGGGCGTCGGTGCTGAAGTGATGGTAGTAGCGCCCGAATCCCCCTCTGTATCTGTATCCGTAAAAGGGAGCTTCGTACACCCATCCGGGTGAATAGAAACCCCAGCCAAACGGGCTGTAAAAGATCCCGTTGCCGGGAATGAAGGTGTAAGCGCTAAACCAGGGATTCCAAAACCAGTCATCGCCCCACCAACCCAGTCCCCATGGCCCCCAGGGGCGGGCCGCGTAGATGGTGGCGGCATCAACGTTGGCTTCAGCGAGGTAGGCAGAGCGCAAACTGCTCCAGCGGTACAGGTCGCCCTCCTCGTAGGCCTTCTTTTTGAACTTCTGCGTCTTGAGAGCGCTATTGTCGGCGAGGTTTAGCTCATGGCCGCCTTTTACGGTGGCGTGTTCGCTGCCATCCTCCACTGATGCCTTACCGTCAAACACACGGAGTTGCTGGTTCCGGCCAAAGTCATATAGACCGGTCTTCAAAAGCCGGGTCGTAGTGCCGTCTTCTGTAACCCGAATATCGTTCTCGGGATGGATTTCGGCCACCTCGATCATGGCGTGGCCTTTGTCCAGGTTGATTTCCGTATCGGTCAAGCTCGGCGAAATCATCTTTACCGAACTGTTGGTGCCGATGCGCAGAAAGACGCCTGGCGTCAGCAGGATTTCAGCTTTTCCCTTTTCAGTGTTCAATGATTGGCCGGGTTGCAGCTCGGCCGAACCGATCGACTTCGAATTAAGAGCCTGGGCTCCCATCGAAGCCTGACCTTCAACATAATTAAGAGTTCCTGGTAGCGCTGAATTTGCGCTCGCATCGCTACACCACGCGGGCGCAGATAGAATCGCGGCCAGGAAGAAGCCTGCAAGAGCCTTCATCCTTGGCAGCCGCATACATCTTCTCCTTGTCTGATCTCTACTTATTTTGATGAAGATTGGGAGTCTTTTGATGCCCGCGTAAACACCTCAACAGGCATGACATATCGTTGGTCAGCGCCTGAAATTCCAAGCGATTGGAGATGCTTTCGGCGGTGGCTAAGTTTGAACGTACATCTTTCTGCGAGGCGTCGTGCTGAGCGTGTATAAGCATCTCGCGATAGAAACTAGAGGCGAAGCACTGATAGTATTTGAGGGAAAAATGTGGGCCTTTAATGCAGCAGCCACACTTATTCGAGAGAACACCAAAACCGTGAAGATTCAGCCCCGCGTGCCTCGAAACCGGCCGGCATAGACCGGCAACTCTAATGGAACTTTACCAGCGGCTGCCTCCCGAAGTTCTGAAGATCGTCCTGGTCCTATTCTTATCTTTCCTGATCGGCCTGGAGCGGGAAGAACACAAGACCGCGACGGGCGCTTACTCCTTCGGCGGAGTGCGCACGTTCCCGCTTATTGGACTGATCGGCTATTCGCTCGCCCTGCTCTCGGGCGCGCAACTGCTGCCGCTCACCGTCGGCTTTCTGGTCATTGCAGGATTTCTGTTTCTGTCTTACTGGCACAAGCTCTCCTCCGAGCAGACCGCTGGCATTACCTCGGAAATGTCAGGACTCACGACTTTTCTGGTCGGAGCGCTGGTTTATTACGGACATCTCTGGATTGCCACTACCTTGAGCGTTGCCAGTCTTTTCCTGCTAGACCTCAAAGCTGCACTTGAGAGACTTGCCGATCGTGTGGCTCCGCAAGAAATTCTGACATTTGCCAAGTTTCTGCTTTTGACCGGCGTCATCCTTCCGGTGCTGCCGAATCAGGAATTCAGCCGGTTTCACATCAATCCCTTCAAGACCTGGCTGGTGGTGGTTGCGGTCAGCACCATCTCGTACGTGAGTTACGTTCTGCAGAAGGTGACGAAAAAGGGAGGTGGGGTGGTGCTGGCGGCGTTATTGGGCGGGGCATATTCCTCGACCGTCACCACGCTGGTCTTGGCGCGCCGGGCTGCCCGGGAATCGCATCCTCACCTGTTTGCCGGGAGTATTCTGATTGCTTCCGGCGTAATGTATCTGCGCCTGATCGTGCTTCTCGCGCTTTTCAACCGGCCGCTGATGGTTTTGCTGGTTCTCCCTTTTTTCGTGCTGGCCGGACTGGCAATGAGTGTCGGCTGGCTGTGGACGCGTCGCGCGGAAGTGGTTACGCAACCCATCGCACGGGAATTTGAGCCTAAGAACCCGCTGGAACTGCTGGCGGCATTTCTCTTCGCCGCATTATTCCTTGCCATGCTGGTTGCCACCCAGTTGGCTGTCACCTATCTGGGGACGGCAGGGGTGAATAGCCTGGCCGCCGTGATGGGTGTGACGGATGTCGATCCTTTCATCATGGGAATGACCCAGGCCGCCGGGAGACTCACTCCGCTGAAAGTTGCAGCGGCTGCGGTTCTGATCGCCGCAGCCAGCAACAATCTGGTCAAAGGTATTTACGCCTACAGCGTGGCCGACCGGAAAACCGGTCTACAAGGGTTCTCATTTTTGCTGGCTCTGGCCCTGGCCGGCCTTACGCCGTTATTGTGGATCGGGTGGTGAATGTTCTGGTGATCGAAAGCACCTGAAAGATTGCCGTGCCGCCTGACGCTCGGTGCCAGGTCTTTACACATCGAAGGCCGCAAGTCTGCTGCCAGACAATTATGCAAATCCTTTAAGCTGCTGGAAGGTGCATTGTTCGGGTTTCTTTTCGGGGCGCCAGCGCACGAACGTGGTGCCGTGTCTAAAACGGCCGCCGGAAAAATGATCGTAGGTGACTTCGCACACGAGTTTCGGCCTTAGGGGCTGCCACTCGCTGGAACGTTTCGTGCTCCACCGGCTGGGGCCGCCCGGTGCCCGGCCGGTGAAACCCGGAGGACCGACCAAAGGTTCGACTACGTGCTTCAAATCGCGGCGCTGGGTGGCATTGAAGCTGGAAGTGAAGCCCACGTGATCGAGCAGGCCTTCGGAATTGTAGAGGCCCAGCAGAAGCGATCCAATTTCTCCTCCTTTTTCTGCATAGCGAAAGCCGCCGACCACGCAGTCGGCGGTGCGAATACGCTTCACCTTCACCATGGCAGTACGCTCGCCGGAGCGGTAGGGCTCGTGCAGGCGTTTGGCAATAATCCCGTCGAGTCCCATCCTGGCCAGTTCCCGCATCCATCGCTGGGCCTGGCGCCGCTCGGTAGATGCGGGAGAGAGCCGGATCATTCCAGTCTGGGAGCGCAGACCCAGGAACCGTTCAAGCTTTTGGCGCCGTTGTTCCAGCGGCAGGCCCACCAGAGACTTGCCATGCTGGTCAACCAGAAGATCGAAGCACATCAGAGTCGCGGGGGTCTCAACCGACAGTTTGCGAATCCGGGATGCCGCGGGATGAACCCGCTGCAGCAGGTCATCGAACGAAAGAACGTCGTTTTCGAAGATGACAATCTCGCCATCCAACACAAATCGCGGGGCCCGCAATTGGGAGAGCGCGCTGGTCAGCTCCGGAAAATAGCGGCCTAGCGGCTGCCCGGCTTTCGATTGCAGCAGCACCATCTTCCCGCTGCGGAAAACGAGACACCGAAAGCCATCCCACTTTGGCTCGAATAGGTAGTCACCCTGTGCTGGAATCTTGTCGACCGATTTGGCTTCCATGGGTGGATAAGGCGGTTTGATGGGCAGGGCGATCCTGGGAAATCCCGCAGGCGAGGGCCGGACTGCGCCTCGTTTAACGCCATCTTGCATCTTGCGAATGGGCTTCTTTTTGGACGAACTTGGCATTATGAATCCTTGGCACTATGAGCTGGCATTGTGTGCTTAAGATGCGCGCCTCGTATCCCGGGTCGCCGGCGTGAACATCGCAATGGGCTGCGGGAAGTCGAATGGACCCCTAACGCCTTGGTCATCGCTCAGTGTGGGCAAACCGCACAAACTCGGAGTCATCCTGAGGGACTTTTGGTCCCGAAGGATCTTGCGCATCGCGAAGGTTGCGGGCTGCACATTCGCCCCGCGCAAGATGCTTTGCAAGCTCAGCATGACGACTCGCGGGAGGGAGGGAAGTTCAAACTCAGCCATCCCTTAACGCCTCCGCTGTATTGCGCTGTGGGTGAAGCCGTGATTTAGTGGATTGTGTCGGCTTACTTCTATGCCCAATCCCGACGTGATTGTAATCGGCGCTGGTGTCGCCGGCCTCGCAGCCTCGGTTCGGCTTGCATCATCGGGCCTGTCCGTATTGCTGGTTGAGGCGCGAGAACGAATCGGCGGTCGAGTCTTCACTCTGCGCGACCCGATCTCGCAGGCTCCGATTGAACTGGGCGCGGAGTTCATCCACGGCCGCCCCCCGGAAATCTGGGAAATGCTGCAAAGCAGGGGAGTTGAAATCACCGAAGTAGGAGGGGAGAGCTGGTGCAGCCGGAATGGCTCGTTGTCTCCCTGCGAGTTCTTCTCTGAGGTCGATGAAATCCTGGAAAAGATGGACGATCGCTCGGCGGACGAATCCTTTCTGGCTTTTCTGAATCGCTGCTGTTCGGACATTAAAGTCACCTCGGAAGCGAAACAGCGCGCCCTAAGTTACATTACCGGTTTCAACGCCGGCGACCCGGCGCTCGTTGGAGTTCATTGGCTGGTCAAGAGTATGCGCGCTGAGGAGGAGATTGAGGGCCATCGCACGTTCCGGTCGCGCCACGGATATGAAGATCTCATCAAGATCTTTCAGCAGAATCTTATGGAAACAGGTGTGTCGCTGCGAACCGGCACGATCGTGGAAAGCATCCGCTGGAAGTGGGGACAGGCCGAGATAACTGCCGTGGACGCTGGCGCTTCCTTCATTCTCACTGCACCCAGTGTGCTGGTCACGTTGCCGCTCGGAGTGTTGCAGGCGCCTGCGGGCTCTGCCGGAGCGGTTCAGTTTTTTCCCGAGTTGCCGGCTCGAAAAACTGATGCGATCAAGAAGCTGGAGATGGGAAAAGTAATACGGGTTACGCTGCGATTTCGCAACCGCTTCTGGGAGAAAATCGTACGTGGCGGCAAGTCGAAGACGCTTGCGAACCTGGGTTTCCTGTTCACCCAGGATGACTGGTTTCCGACCTGGTGGACGCCCATGCCCAACCCCTTGCCCCTGATCACCGGCTGGGCGCCTTTTCGCTGTGCTGAACGGCTTTCTGGTCAGAGCTCTGCATTCGTCGTGGGGAAGGCGTTAGAGACGCTGAGCCGAGTCCTGGGGAAAAACACTCAAGAACTCGAAAACCTGCTCGAGGCCGCCCAGTTCCATGACTGGCAGAGCGATCCCTACTCGCGTGGGGCATACAGCTATGGAGTTGTCGGATCGGACGGCATGCAAAAAGCCCTGGCCAGCGCGGTCGAAGAAACACTCTATTTTGCCGGGGAGGCAACCGACGTCACTGGCAACAACGGAACCGTAAATGGCGCGATTGCCAGCGGGCTCAGGGCCGCGGCTGAAATTCTGCAAGCGCGAGGCTCGGCTGACAGGGTACCCGTCAACCTCACCGGCTAGCGAAGGTCGTGTGTTTGGGCGGCGTATTGCCGGCCGTGACCTTGCGGAACTATGTTCAACGACTCTTCGCCGACGCACGCCCGCAGCAGTCGTCTCCAGCCCAATATCTGTTCCAGCCAGCTTGCGACCGCGGTGTTGCGCCGGACGTGGCTGCTTAGCTGCTCGGGGGAAAGCTGGCGCCAGGGATTTTCCAGCTCGGAAACGCAATCCAAAGCTCTGGCTTCCACCCTTCCCTGATTGACGCGATATTCCTTGCCGAAAGAATACTGCAGCAGGTGCAGGTTTCGTGTTGCCATGGTCCGATCTCCCGTGTCCATGTTCACAATGCACCGAATCAAGACACCTGGCCATACCAGGAAGTCCTAATAAATCCGGGGAGACAATGTAGAGGGACTTGCGGATGGGCGTGGTGGACGATCGGAATTCAGCGCATAAAAAATCCCGCCGTCGAGCGACGGCGGGTTCGGAAGCGCAACTATAATCTTTTGGTATGAGCGCCAATCCTAATCAACGGGCTCACCCCTGCCAATACAGTGATTCCCGTATTCTTCATTACGTCACATTCGAGACGATTCTGGCTACCGCCGGTCCGCTGCCTAGCGAACCCGAGAAACAAAAGCGCGCGGCAGCGGACGGGTTTGAGGCCAGCCTGGCGTCTGCCAGGTACTCGAACCGTTCCAAGAATCGCGAACGGGAATGTCTGCTGAAATGGCGCGCATCGTCGTCATCCCAGGCGACACCCGCCCTTGTAAGTCTGTTAGCAGACGACCGGAGGGTAATTTCCGTTCAGTGGAAAAGTCCGTAACTGCTGGAACGATTTATGTTGCCGCGCAGCCAAATGCCAAACCGGAAACTGCATCCTACGAGCCTTCCTACAAATTTCTCTGGCTGGGGACTGGTTAGGTGGTAAGAACGGATGCGACGAATCTCTTGGAAGAATTGTCCATACTGCGGGTGTTCCACAATCTATGCTTCTTCCTCTAAAACTCCTGGGCGAAAGATTGCGACTTTGTTTCTGCTTCGGCTGGTGAGGTGCCACATCTGCATGCGGCGTCACTTCCGGCCAATGTTCGTTCGCACGGAGGAGAATCCTGCAAGGACCGCCCTTTCCAGGAAGGTCGCCGACGTTGTGCGCTTCGAGAAGGCGAAGAAGAGACGTCCAGCGTGATTTCAACCTGCCGCGAAATCCTTTGGTCGGCTACGAAGTGCGCACCTGACTCCCTTAATCCTATTCAGCCGCCCGGGCGATACTTTTCTGGTACGCACGCTTTAGAAGGACAACCTGCATCGGCCCCTCGCCCTTGTTCGGGCACACCACGTGAAGCACTGCGCTATCCCGTAATGAGGCATGGGCCACGATTCTGGATTGGTCGTATGAATCTGCCGCCGATTGAACTCGCACCCGCACCTGATGGTGGCCCGCGGGCGCCTGAACAACTTCACTCTCATGGCCCACGACCTTCTTGATCAGCAGCGCGCGCCTTTGTGCCTCCCCACGCAGGGACTGCTGATAAATGAGGTTATTGTCAACCCAAACCGAGGCGGTGGCATCGGTGAAATGATGTTCGATTTCTACGCGCAACATGATATTGGCGGGGGCTGTCGCCACTGACGTCACCTTGGCTGATGCCGGCGTCGAAATCAGGACCGGAGTTGCAGTCTTTTCGTTGTTGGCGCCCGGAGCCGGAACGTCGGCGTCTTTTTTCTTCTCCGGAGTTCCGCTGGCCGCCAATAGCCCGCTCGGCGGCGAACTCTGCTCCAGTGAAATATCCCCGGACCGGCGGACGAAATGAGCGCCCAGGAGCACAACGCATACTGTAGCTACCGCCAAAAGAGCGGGAATTAGCGAGGCCTTCGGGGGTTTTGCCGCGTTCTCGCGGGCCGCGGCATGTCCAGCCGTTCGTGCTGTTGTTACGGACGAACTAAAAGCTGGCAATGGATCCTTGCCGGTTTGCTCGCTCTGCTTTGCTTCAGCAACACCCCCCGTACCAGCGGGCTCGAAGATATTGCGAACTAACCCGTACTTCTCTCGCAGGATTTGAAGCTCAGCAGCCATCGCGCTGCCGGTCTGGTAACGGTCCGCTGGGTTCTTTGCGATTGCCCGGGAGACAATGCGGTCAAGTTCGGGAGGGAATTTCGGTTCAAACGCCGACACGCAAGGCGGTTCGTGGTTGATCAGCTTGAAACAAACCGTCGTCGTGCTGTTTCCCTGAAAGGGACGATGACCGGTGAGCATGTAATAGAGAATCACTCCCAGGGAAAACAAGTCGGAGCGTGCGTCCGCCGATTCGTCGCTCAATTGTTCCGGGGCCATGAAGGCCGGACTTCCCAGAACCTGGCCCGGCAAGGTCAACTCGGCTTGGTTTAATTTCGCGATGCCGAAGTCCGCGATTTTAGGGTGGCCTTCCGCATTTACAAGAATGTTTGCCGGCTTGATATCGCGATGCACTACGCCCTGCAAGTGCGCATAGTGCAGGGCCTCCGCAACTTCCTGAACCAGCCGAAGGGTGCTACTGAGCGGCAAAGGCTGCTTTTCGCCATTCACCAGTTGCTGCAAAGATTGTCCGTCGACGTACTCCATGACCAGGTAAGGCGCGGGCTCCTCCCGCACATCGAAAACCGTCACAATGCCGGGATGCGAGAGCCGCCCGGCGGCCTGGGCCTCAATCACAAAGCGCTTGCGATATTCCTGCTCTGCTGCCGTATCCAGTCCTGCCAGTGTTACGGTTTTGATAGCTACGATCCGGTCCAGTTTCGGATCCCGGGCGCGATACACCACCCCCATGGCGCCACGGCCAAGTTCGGCTTCAATTTCGTATCGATCTAATTTCCTGCCCACGCCGGTTGACCCGACCATATCGATGATCCGGCCAATATCTTACGGTTTGTGGCCGATTTCATCGGTTTGGCGCTCGACATTCCTGATTACGAACGTCACCTGGGGAGCGAGGTTGGGGGATTGGGTCCGCTGGAACCGGGCGAGTTGGCGCGAAGAATGGATTCGAGCAGATTTTATGCCTGAAACAAATGCGCTCGGACGGGACGGTTTGGAGCCTTGAAAAGAGGAGTCGCGGCCAGGGCTGAGATTGTTGACCGGAACGCTATTTTTCTTTGGCGGTTACGATCACGCCCACGATCCGTTCATTCATCAATTCCAGCAGAGACTTGATTTGCGCGGTCGTGGTCCCGCGCAGCACCTCAAAGGATAAGGTATATGGCTTGAGCGCAGATACAGTGTCGTGAAACAACTCCAGTTGGATTGCGGAATCGCCGTTCTCAGCCTGGGTCGCCTGAAATCGTACTCCGCTTCTTTCGGTTCGTAGTTTCATCTTGTAGGGCTTCCTTATGAGCCTCATGGTTTCGGTTCCGGGGGCGCCGCTCTGACTTTCCACTGACGGAAGAGTGCATTCATATTTCTCCAGCTGCAGCTGGGCTTCGGGCTCGTCGACGCTACCGGAGCTGCGGCCGCACCGGGCGCAGTACCACTCTTGCGTGCCGGGATTCCATCTGAGGCTTTCGTGTTTCAATTCAGTTCCCGTTCGCTCTGTTTCAAGGTGTCCTGTTCGTCAGCGGGGTGATAGGGGGCGTTTCGATGCTCTCCGACAATGTTGAAGTCATTGCAGGCCACTTTGCCGTTTAGCGGCGAATCCATGTGCAGCCACCCTAAGATGAATGGGTTGCATAGAGGGATGCCCGGCATCCAAATTGTGAGTGAACGGCCTGCGAGTCTTTCTGCGGCACGGCATCTTTCGTGTTTTTGTGCCAGACGTGTTTCTTCCACAGCAGAAGAGTTTAATCTGATAGGAGGGGCATCAGTCGCCCCCCGATGCTTGAGAACATCCTCCGAGTCGAAAGAGTATTTTATGGCTGACACACCCGATAGTTCGACGCCCCTTGCACCCCAAGAGCTAAAAAAGATAGATGCGTATTGGCGGGCCTGCAATTATTTGTCGGCGGGCATGATCTATCTTCGCGCCAACCCTCTGCTCCGCGAACCGCTGAAGCCAGAGCACATCAAGAATCGGTTACTGGGTCACTGGGGTTCCGATCCCGGCCAATCCCTGGTGTGGGTACACCTCAATCGTCTCATTCGCAAGTATGACTTGGATGTCATCTACATCTCCGGCCCCGGGCACGGAGCGCCGGCCACGCTCGCTAACTCTTATCTCGAGGGCTACTATTCCGAAATTTACCCGGACAAGAGTCGCGATGAGGCGGGCATGCTCAAATTCTTCCGGCAATTTTCGTTTCCCGGAGGGATCGGCTCGCATTGCACTCCGGAGACGCCCGGTTCGATTCACGAGGGCGGGGAGCTTGGTTACTCCATTTCGCACGGTTACGGGGCGGCGTTCGATAATCCCGATCTTATCGTCACCGTCGTGGTAGGGGATGGCGAGGCTGAAACTGGTCCGCTTGCGACCTCGTGGCACTCCAACAAATTTCTGAATCCGATTCGCGATGGTGCTGTCCTTCCCGTACTGCATCTCAATGGCTACAAGATCGCGAATCCCACCATCCTGGCGCGCATCCCGCATGAAGAATTGGAGGCGCTACTGAGCGGATACGGATACAAGGCGTATTTCGTGGAAGGCAATGAGCCGTTGGCGATGCATCAGAAAATGGCTTCGGCCCTCGAGCAATGCGTCACTGAGATTCGCTCCATCCAGCAGCGTGCGCGCTCTACCGGAGACGTGAGCCGGCCCCGCTGGCCAATGATTGTGCTGAGCTCGCCCAAAGGATGGACGGGGCCAAAAGAGGTCGATGGCCACAAGGTGGAAGGCACCTGGCGTGCTCACCAGGTGCCTGTGCTGGATCCTGCGACCAACAAGAAGAGCCTTAAAATTGTTGAAGACTGGATGCGCAGCTACAAGCCGGACGAGCTATTCGACAAGAATGGGACCCTTATGCCGGAGCTGCAGGAACTGGCGCCCTCAGGGGCGCGCCGCATTTCCGCCAACCCACACGCCAACGGTGGACTGTTACGCAAAGAGCTCGACTTGCCGGATTTTCGAAAGTATGCGGTCGAAATGAAGGCGCCGGGAGCGATCTATGCTCCGCCGACCGATGTGCTGGCGCACTTTCTGGCCGATGTGATGCGGAAGAACATGAATTCATTTCGCGTTTTCGGTCCCGATGAGACAGCCTCCAACCGGCTCACCGCGATATATGCCGCGTCCAAAAAAACCTGGCTTGCGGAATACAAGCCGGAAGACGCCGACGGTGGCGAACTCGACGTCAAGGGTCGCGTAATGGAGATGCTCAGCGAGCACACGCTCGAGGGATGGTTCGAAGGCTACGTTCTCACCGGCCGCCACGGCCTGTTCTCTTCCTACGAAGCTTTTGTGCACATCATCGATTCGATGTTCAACCAGCACGCCAAGTGGCTGGAGAAATCGAAAAAGGAGATTAGCTGGCGCGCTCCGGTACCCTCGATCAATTTGCTGATCACGTCCCTGGTATGGCGGCAGGATCACAACGGCTTCACTCATCAGGATCCCGGATTCCTTGATGTGGTCACCAACAAGAGTGCGGATGTGGTGCGCATTTATCTGCCTCCCGACGCGAATTGTCTGCTCAGTGTGGCCGACCACTGTCTGCGCTCGCGCGACTATGTCAACGTCATCGTGGCCGACAAGCAGGACCACCTCCAATACCTCAATATGCACGACGCCGTAGATCACTGCACCAAGGGCATCGGCATCTGGGACTGGGCTTCGACCGACGACGGTCAGGAACCGGACGTGGTGATGGCTTGTGCCGGCGACATCCCAACCATGGAGTCGCTGGCTGCGGTGGCGATTCTGAAGCAGCGCTTCTCAGATTTGAAAATCCGTTTTATCAACGTGGTTGATCTCTTTCGCCTCATGCCGGAAAGCGAGCATCCGCATGGTCTCTCCGATCGCGACTTCGATTCTCTGTTCACCGCCGACAAGCCGGTGATCTTCAACTTCCACTCCTACGCGTCGCTTATCCACAAACTCAGCTACCGCCGCACCAATCATGACAACATCCACGTGCGGGGTTACAAAGAAAAGGGAAACATCAACACTCCTCTCGAACTTGCCATCCTCAATCAGATTGATCGTTTTGACCTGGCCATCGACGTCATCGATCGGGTTCCGCGTCTGCGCTCGATCGGCGCTCACGTCAAGGAATGGCTGAAGGATCAGATCATCGAAAGCGTCAATTACGCCCACGCTGAAGGCATCGACAAGGAAGAAATTCGCAACTGGAAATGGCCGGCGTAGGCATGGCGGAGAAACAACCGGGAACGGGCGACTTGATTCTGGCGCTTAACAGCGGCTCGTCATCGCTCAAGTTTGGCCTCTTCCAACCTGGGACCGGCGGCCATGGGGCTGGCGAAGAAGAGGCGGTACTAACCGGAAGCGCCGAAGGTATTGGACGCGACAACGGCGCTTTAATCATTCGTTCAGCAGATGGAAAAACGCTGGCGCAACGAGAGAGTATCGCCGAGTCGCAGCGCGATGCCCTGGCCGCTCTGGCTGCGGCCATCCGCGAACATATTCACACCGCGCCGTTGGCTGTAGGGCACCGCGTCGTGCATGGCGGGCCGACTCTACAGACTCACCAGTTGATCACCCCAAAAGTGCTCGACCAGTTGCGAGCCGCCACACACTTTGCTCCCCTCCACATTCCCCAGGCGCTGTCGTTGATCGCTTCCGCCCAGGCGATTTTCCCTTCGGCAGCCCAGTTTGCCTGTTTTGACGATGCCTTTCATCGCACCATCCCGGAACTGGCGTCGCACCTGCCGCTTCCGCAGCGCTATTTCGACGCTGGTATCCGGCGCTACGGATTTCACGGCCTATCTTACGAGTCGTTGGTGCATCACTTCGGGCCGCGGCTTCCCAGAAAGGCCATCTTTGCGCATCTGGGGAACGGCGCCAGCTTGTGCGCGCTTCGCGACGGAGCCTCGGTCGACACCACCATGGGTCTCACGCCGACGGGCGGGGTCCCGATGGGCACACGTTCCGGCGACCTGGACCCTGGCGTCCTCATTTACCTTCTCCGCACGGAAAAGCTGAGCCCAGACCAACTTGAAAAATTGCTGAATCACCAGAGCGGACTTCTCGCGCTTTCCTCCGGTGAAAGCGATGTAAGGGCACTCGAAGAGCGTGCCCGCGCGGGCAATCCCCGCGCCACGCTTGCTTTGGATATATTCGCCGTCTCGGTTCGCAAGGTCATTGGTGCTTATGCTGCGCTTCTCGGTGGCGTCGACCTTCTCGTCTTCACCGGCGGGATCGGAGAACACAGTAATTATGTGAGATCGAAAGCTGCGAACGGCTTGGAATTCCTCGGCCTCTCTGCTGACAAGATTCAGATCGTGGCAGCCGAGGAAGAACAGCAGATCGCCCGCCATTGCCGCAAACTGATGCAGCTCAAAAAAGCGAATCAGCTTTAAGTCATCGAGCGAAATCTCATTCCCAGAAAATCTTGTTCGGCAAATCTGAGATGTCGTCCATTCTCAGGTAGCGTCGTCTATTTCTGTTACAAGCCACTTCGTCATATTAATCAGCGAGAGGAATCATGAGAAGGCTATTCTTGTTTGCAGTTGGGCTTACTTTGTGTGCGGGCATCGTGTTCGCGTATTGCGAAACTCGGCGCACCAAAATTCATTCCCGGAAGTGCAGGACGACAGGCCGCTTCAGAGTGCAGCTTTTCGCGATGGATTGTATCTGGGCGTGCTCGCAGCTAAACGGGGCGAGGAGCCTCACGTTGCCGAGGGCCGGTGGTCGAACCAGGCAAATCGCATCTCGTTTACGGCCGGTTACCAGCAGGGGTATGACGGGGCTATCGCGATGCGAGCAGCCGTCGTCAAGGGCGCTCATTAGTGAACGGATGGCCTGAGTTCTCCGCAACCCTTTTACCGAGCGGAAATATTCAGGCTCAGTCGGCAGCCATTTCCTGGGGCTGTCGGTCCAGTTGCCCGCGCAGCTCAGCTTCATAAGCGGACAGCCGCGCTTCAATGTCCTGTTCTGCCTTACGCTTGCTGATAATCTCCTCGCGGTAACGGCGCAGGAAATAGTCGATGGTTTCGACTCGGATGCGGATGGAGCCCGACGGTTTATTTTCGTCCAGGTCTTTGAAGCAGAAGTAGGGCGTGCCCGATTTTTCTATGATGCCCTCGACGACTCCATAAATGGGAGCGTCGTGGCCGCACTTGAAACTCGATATTTCGAGCGCTACCAGATTAGGATGACGCGCGGTAAACTTCGCCGCCCAGACCTTGTGATTGGTGCTGCAGGAGTACGAGTTCTTCCAGGCGTCGGTAATATCGAGCGGGCTGCTTATGATTCCTGCCCGCACTTCTTCTCCGAATAATCGCTCCAGCATATCTTCATCCAGAGGCAGCGTGTTTTGGGAGAAGATGGGATAGCCCAGTTTCTGGAACTCTTCCATAATTTCATGGTTGAGTCCGGGGTCGTGATGGTAGGGCCGGCCCAGCATCACGATACCGATGCGGTCTTCGGCTTCCAGTTGGTCGAGCACCTGCCGCGCCCGGCGGCGGATGCTCGATTCGTAATCCTGCATGCACTTGTAGCCAACTTCGACCGCCCTGTCATTCTCTTCTTGCGACAAGCCCAGGATTGATTGCCAGGCCTGGAGCATCTGGTGGGCGAACAGCTTGCGATCGGCGAAGTTCAGAATTGGATCCAGGTACTTCACATTGTGCTCAGCGAAGACGTCGTTCTCTTTAGTGAACGCAGCTTTCACCGTCTCCGGAGTTGCAGTTACAGTTGGGCAGGCATTCGTCCCCACCAGCTTCACCAGCGGCGAATGCAGAACGTCATACATGGGAAAGAAGACGACGTTGAGCGGCTTCTTGCGATGCTTCTCCTGAATCAGGTTGTAGACATGGGAGATGCCAATCTTCGCCGGAAAACAGGGATCGATCGCGCCACGGCTGGCGCCAGCCCGGTAAAGCTCGGAGCTGGTGTAATCGGAATAGATAATATTTTCGGGTTGAACTCCGAGGCTTTCCAGGTAGCCATTAAATAGCGGAGCGTAGGTGTAGATATTCAGCACGCGCGGAATGCCGATGCGGAGTTTCTTGCGATTCTGCATGGCCACGATGCGTTCCTTGGCCGCCTTGGTCCAGGCACGCGTGGGAAGTGGATCAGCCACGCTCTTCGGGTTAGTTGGACGAAAAACTTCCTTGGCAGCCATGTCCACGAAATTCGGATGCGCATCCCTGAGCTGATCGAGACCCTTCTTGATCTCTTTCATCTCGTTCACATCTTCAACCGTGCCTTTTTCGCAGGTGGCGATGATCAGCCGCTGCTCGCCCTGCATGAGAGGAACTTTTGTGACCTTGGCGATGGGCACGAAGTTCTCCGGCTGCTTCGGGGCCTCCGTACGAATGTCGATGAAAGTGCGCAGGCAGTTGTTCTTGCAGAAGTTGCAGCGCGTATTTTCGTTGCGCGTGGTGCGGTACTCGATTTTGCGAACCGCCTCCAGGCCGACAAAAGTGGTCTGCAGGCCGTTGCGCCACAGTCGTAACGATTCCTGCGCTGCGCCGATCGCTCCCGACTCGCCGCAGTGTTCATGAACGATAATTTCCGGCTGCTTGCCCGCGGCGCGGAAGCTGCTGCGGATAAAGTCCACCTCGGCTTTTACTACTGCCAGATTGTTTTGTGTCCCGCCTTGCAGCACGAAGCGCGATCCCAGAGCTGCAAGATTTGGAATGCTGGCCACGTACAGAAAAACATTTTTGGGAAGTACCGCAGCCAGCCCCGCCAGGATTTCTTCCGCTCTCCAGCCCTGGCGCTGGAAATTAACGATGTCCGACTGCATGAAAACGGCGCAGCCGTACCCGAACACGGGCATGGCTTGCGCGGAGAATGCCAGGTCGGCGTACTGCTCCACCGACAGCCCAAAACCCTCAGCCGTCGATTGCAGGAAATAACCATTCCCCGCCGAGCACTGGGTATTCAGTTTGAAGTCCTTCACTCGTCCGTTGTGCAGCACGATCAGCTTGATATCCTGGCCGCCCACGTCCACGATCACGTGCGGATCTTCATAGAACTTCAAGGCTGATTCGGTGTGCGCCACGGTCTCGACCAAGGCGACGTCCGCCTTGAGCACATCTTTCAGAATGTCTTTCGCGTACCCGGTAGTTCCTACGCCCAGCACCTCCAGGCGCGCATGCTGCGCTTCGACCTGCTTGCGCAGGTTTTCGAACATCTCAATCGTGTCCTGAATAGGGTTGCCATTGGAAAGCTGGTAAGTCTTGCACAGGATGTCGCCGCTTTCGTTCAGCAGGACGGCCTTGGTGGACGTAGAGCCGCCATCAATTCCAACAAAGCCGGCGACGGTTGAGTTCTTCTGGAACGTCGCCGGAATGAATTTCTTGCGGCGATATGCCTCCTTGAAATCCTGGAGTTCAGCCGCTCCCGCCACCAGGCCTTTACCGCCGAATTTGGTCTTCTCTTCCTGGCGTCCATAATCGATGTAGCGGATCAGATTCTCGTATCCCTGATAGCACCCAACGCACTCGTCTTCGCCCTTACCGAACTCAATCGAGCCCAGGGCCGCGAAATATTGCGCGTTCTGCGGCACCTTGATCAGTTCCTCGGGCTTGGCCCCGTCCGGAATCTGAACTTTGCGCTCTTGCCACATACGCGGAATGTTCGCCTGCCAGGCTTCCCGCATGCCACGAATGAATGTGTTGGGACCACCCAGCAAAAGAACATGCGGGCGAAGTGTATGACCTCGAGTGAGCACGCTGAGATTCTGCAGAATGATGGCCTCGAACAGAGAAGCCATGAGTTCGTCAGGCGGAGTGCCCACTTTTTGCAGGCTGTTGATATCGGTCTCCGCAAATACGCCGCATTTACCCGCCACTTTGTGAAGCTTGACGCCGTGGTATCCCTGCTCGGCAAGCTCCTCGACCGGAATTTTCAGCTTGGCATTGATTTTGTCAATCACGGCGCCGGTTCCCCCGGCACATTTGTCGTTCATGGAGGGAATCTTCTTCTTGCGTCCCGATTCATCGTCGTCTTTGAACACGATGATCTTGGCGTCCTGTCCGCCCAGCTCGACCACCGAATACACTTCGGGATGCAGTTTCTCGACCGCCAGCGACACCGCCGTCACTTCCTGCACGAATTTGGCGCCGATCTGATCGGCGATGCCTCCGCCACCCGACCCGGTTAGAAACATGCGGGTGTTGTGCCGGTTGACGCCAATCTCGGCTTCGATCCGCTTGAGGAATTCCAGCGTCTTTTCCGGTTGCTTGGTCTCGTGCCGCTGGTAGTCCTGCCACAGAATCTCGTCGCTGGCCGCGTTTACCACGACAGCTTTTACCGTCGTCGAACCAACGTCCAAACCAACCATGAATTTGGTTTGATGATCGTGCGCCTTGGCCTCGTGCATACGTCCCTTCTCCTGAAGAAAATCGAGAACTGCGATTCAACAACAAAGGACTGATTTCCTGACTGCCTTCCTCGAATGACCGGCACCGTAGAACTGAAAACCCAGTCGTCAGTACCGGTTATCCGTTCTCAGTCGCCGCTGGCAGCTGCTGGAACGGCAATTCCCGGCACCCGCGCGCGTTTCCAGAACCGGGTGTCTTTATCGATGCGGTCACTTACGTGCAAAATGAATTGCGCCGCCGTTCCCGTAATTCCCTCGCGGTGCGGCACGTGGTAGAACGGCCGCTTCAGGTCAGGGTGTTCCTCGACGTACTGCCTGATCTGCTGCAGGTTCTTGCCGGTGGATTTCAGGCACTGCTCGAATTCGGCCTTGGCTTTCACTTTGGCCTCCCCCAGCGCCATCTGCACGCGGCTGTGCGCGTTGACCTCGCCTTCGCCCGAAGTTTCAATTGGCAGGAAGATCATGTCTTTGAACTTGTTGATCACCGCGGATTGCACGCCGTCAGACTGCGAAGAGGGCATGCAGCCGAAGGGCTTCAACGCCAAAACCATGTGGCAAAGCCGGTGCACGGTGTAGTACACGTTCTTGCCGACTTCCAAATGGCCTTCACCGCCGCGCGCAAACTGGTTGTAAAAGGGGTGTGCCATTTCCGCCAGTTCGAGTTGCGGAACCAGGTGATGGGTAATGCCGCCCAGATGTTTGATGGTGCGATGGTAGAAGTAATTCCACATTTGTTGGCCGGCCGCGATTCCCATCAGCTTCTTCCTGATGCCCAGATCGTTCGCCAGATGCTTCTTCACCTCCGACCACTGCGGATTGCGATGCGGGCGCTTGGCCGGCCATTTCTCCTTGGCGTGCGCTTTTGCCTGGTACATCAGATAAGCGACCCAGGTTGCGATCGGTTCCACCACTACCTGCGCGCCTTCGCGCTCCAGAAATTCGAACATGTGGAAGTTTCCGTCGCCTTCGGTAATCTGGGCCCAGAATTCGCCCGTAATTTTCACCACCGGCTTTACCTTGGTGCGATCCACTTCGATCGAGTTCATCTTCTCGCGGGCATGGTGAAGAGCATTGAGATAATCCTTGCCCCACATGTGCTCGTGCCATTTGCCGAACACGTTGAAGGTGTTGCGCAGAACTTTGTTGCTCTTGAACTTCGGTTTCGCCCAATCAGGCGCGCGGTCTTCGATCTCAAACGATGTGCGATTCCTGAGGTCCTCGCACAGCCCATCGACCGCCTCGCGAAAGACTCGGTCGGTCTCACCTTTATTCACTTCGAAGGGACGCACCTGGTAAATCAGGTCGTTGATCACGTCTCCCAGGTGCAGGGCGTTCAGCATGCCGAAGCCAAAATCGATGCTGAAGTTCAGGCCGGGCTCGCCGGAGCCAGCCTTCAGCCCGTCGCTGTCCTTAAAAAGCAGCACGCGGAAACCATCAAAACCGGCGTTCTGCAAGGCGAAGCGGTATTCCGCTTCGTACATGCCGAAACGGCAGGGGCCGCATGATCCGGCAGTGAAAAAGACATAGTTGTCCAGGATCTGCTGCCGCGGAACGCCTTCCTTCTCCAGGAACTGCAGATACTGCACCAGATTTCCCACCGTGAAATAAGTCGGATTGCACTGGCCGTTGTTGCCGAACTCCTTGCCAGTCTGAAAGGCGGCGACGTTGGGCACGGGCAGCTTCTCGCAGCGGTAACCGCATCCCTGAAAAACCGCCCGGATTAAATCTTCGTGCTTCCAGGTGAAGCCTCCAAACAAAATGGTGACTTTGCTGCGTTCTTCAGCGGTAAACGCACGCTCCACCGGACGCTGGAAATGCTTGGGGCGGTCGAGGCCGGCAATCTTGCGCAACCGCATGCGCTCGGCTTCCAGGCGCTGTTTGATTTCTTCATCCTTCTCAATTTGAACGAGGTTCGTCGCCATTGTTTTCCTCCGGCTGATGATGGTGGTATGGAGAATTTATGCCGATGTTTGGAAGATCGTGAATTGGACGACGGTTTGGCCGTCGAGGGCAGGGAAAGGCTGAACCTGGAGGCTCGCAGTCGTTCGCGGCAATCTAGCCTGGGGATAAGCCCCGAGCGCTCCGGAGGCGTCTTGCACTGCATCGGAAACTCCCTCACGCTTACAGCAAGGAGTGTCGATGTCTTGCACCCGGGAGAATCCGCTAGCCGCGAACCCCGGGCGCCGGATTAGAGCGATACCACTCACCGACTTCCAACTTGGCGCTCAGGAAGTCGTCGGAACTGAATAGCTTCAGCCCAAGTTGTCAAGCGAGCAGGCCGCTAATAACGCCTAAAAATGCCCGGCGGCCAACTCTAACAATTCTGCTTGATTACCCTGCGACGGTTGTAACAGAAACCACGGCTGTGATTCAAGGCGGGACGCGGGAAATCTGGTATGAAATCTTTAAATCGATTGGTTGCGAATTTTGGGGTTGGAATGCAGCTCTAATCTCGAGCTTTTTGCACACCGTTGGCAGGGGAGGGTTGCCGCTCAAACAACATTTTGAAGTCTTCGATCGAGGTGAGAAAAACCACAATCGCCGAACCCAAAACGCCGGCAACAAACATTACCTCAACCAGACGAATCAGGGCAGAAGCCAACGCATTCATGGTTTGCAAGCTCCGAGGAAACCACTACCAGCGATCATAACCTCAGCCTGCCGGAGTAGCAACCGGACGCCGCCCCTAGGGAATGGCTGAAAAGCTGCAGCGAATCCCAGGGCCTGTTACTGAAGCCCGCCCGGGCCGCTGCTCAGGCGCTCAGCCTCGCGTTGTTCGGCAGTGGCTTGATCTGCGTGGCCGGTGCGGCTGTAGATTTCGGCCATGCGCCGGTGCGGTTCCGGCTCCCGGGGCCGTAGCTCCGCGGCCTCTTGCAGATAACGGATCGAATCGGAATACTCTTGGGCGCCCTGCCCCCTGCTGGCAACGCTTTGTTTCGCCAACCCAAGCGTGGTGGCATAAAGCAAATCCAGGGTTCGTGGTTCCTGGGGATTGAGTTGGTGGGCGTGGCGAAGCGCCTGGTAGGCCTCCAGATTGTCTCCCAGCTTCGCCAGCACGGCCCCGTAGAGAGCGTTCAACTGAAACAAATCGGGCCAGCGCTTAAGCGAGTTGGCCAGGGGCAGTCGCGCCTGTTCAAACTGGCCGAGTTGGTAGTAGGTAAGCGCCAGGTTGTACTGCATCTGGGGTGATTGGGGAGCCAGATCTGCAGCGCGACGCAAGGGCTTCAGCGCGGCCTCGAGGTCGCCATGCTGGCCATAAATCGTGCCCAAAGCCGTGAGTTCTTCCGCGTCGTCGGGATCGTACAGCTGGTCGCAGATGGCGTGGGCCTCCTGCTTCAGGCTCGGATCTGTTTTTTGTTTGTCCAGCTTCTGCCCGCACTCCATCCGCAGTCGGCTCTCTTTGGAATCGCGCTGGCGCATCTCTTCGGAAAGGGCCAGCGTCCTAGCGGCTTCCTGCTCGAGCCCCTCTTTGCGGTAGACCAATCCCAGCTGGTAGGGAACGCGCGCGTCTCGCGGGGTCAGTTCCGTGGCTTCCTTCAGCCATTTTTCGGCGGATTTCAGGTCACCCTGTTTGAAGTAGGCGTAGCCCAGATAATAGGCTGTGTCCGGAAAAGGCGGCTTAGCCGCAGCCTGGCTCAAATTCCTGATGGCCCCCTCAAAGTCGCGGCTATCCAGGTCCAACCTTCCGAGGTAGTACAAAACGTTGGGGTGGTCACCGACTTCGCCGCGCACAATTTCGAGCTGCTTGCGTGCCTCGTCGGATTGATGCAACTCGAACAGCGCAACCGCCAGGGGAAACCTGGCACGTAAAGTCAGAGTGGGATCAACTTGCAGCGCGGCTTTGAATTCCGCCGCCGCCAGATCGTACTGATCCTGCTTCAAGGCATCATAGCCCCGACCTAAGTGGGTTTCCGCAGTGGCAGGCGCGGACTGGGAAAGTGCGTAGCCTGGGAACAGGACAGCCAGGCCAATCAACACAAGCAGAATCCGCCCAGGAGTGTGCCAAGTTGTCATAAGCAGCGCCTTCATTATATGTGGGTACGATGTGTGGGCGCAGGCGTCCGGCCGTGCGGCCGGGCGAAGCCCGGCTTAGCTGATATTTTGTGCAGCCTTCACCAGGAGTGCGCCAGCCGTCATCTTGATGTCAGCGATTTCCTGCGCTGTGGCTGTGCTCACAACGTCGCGCACCAGTTTTTCGCAGTGTTCCCGCACCTGATCGTAAGCCGCCGGATCCTGTCCTCGTACGGCAAGCAGTTCCTTGAGCCAGTATTTGCCGAAACCCGCATGCATGGTTTCGTCGGCCCAGTCAAAGTCCATGTCGTGTTCGCTGACCGCGTCGCCATAGGCGTGGAAGAGATGGGCGCGGGCAGGTTTGTGCCGGATATTCTTGGTCTCGAAAAAATAAAGCATGCCCAGGCGATAGATCGGATCCTGGCCTGACGCGCTCTCATAGATATATGTTCCCAACGGAATTTCTGCGGGATCGAAGCCCCAGGCCATCAGTCGCTCATAGCCCATGCGGCAATGGCGCGACTCGTCGTAGGTCCAACGCGCCGCGTTGTGAACCCACTCCCAGGGCAGGACGTCAGCAAACGCGCTCAACATCACGCCTCCGACTTCGACCGCCCATACTTCATTCACGTGGCTGATGGCCGAACGCAGTTGTAACTGCATCCCTTCTCCATACGGATAGGAGGGATCTACCACATCCGGCCAGTAAAAACGGCACGGCCAAAAGCGTGGATCGCGCGCCGGGCGGTCTGGAATCCTGTGAGATTTTGATCCTGGCAGGGGCCCGGTCGCAGCCACCGATGGTGAAGGCCCCACTCCGACTCCGCCGACTTGTGAAAGCCGCTGCGCAACCGCTTGCGTCCAGGCCAGCGCAGCTTCGCGCAATCCAGGATTGAGCGACAACTCTGAATCCGCCCAGCCCGCGAAAGCCCTAATCTGTTCTTCCTTCTCGGCAAGGGCTAACGATAAAAAGCGATGCGTCGGGCCGTCCGCGATGCTGTCCGACGCCGCCAGATATTCACGGTAGGCGTCGCGCAGCGCCGGCAGTAAAACCTTTCCGACGCTCAGAAGAAATGCCGCCACCGAAGGCGAATCCTTGACTGCCCCGAAGAGTTCAATTAGCGCATGATCGGCCCCTTGCTCTTCCAGCAGGCGGCTGGGGAAACGCAATTCGAAAACCCGGTTGCGTAAGGCGTGCGCCGTCTCGGCATTCTGCCAGAGGAAGCGGGCAAGTCCGGTTTTTACTTCGAGAGGAGCGACGGAGGGAATCCATAGCGCCTGGCTGACCAGAAGCGAGCGTTCACAGAAGAAGAAGCGCTTAAGAAGTTGAGCCGTGTCGAGGCGCATCCAGCGCGCACGGGGCTGAGAACTCGACAGGAATTCGGAAGCCTGTGACATGGGTGAACTCTGTCCGCGGCCAGGACGCCGGCAGGCAAGCGGAACAAGCCCATTCTAAACCCGCGCCAGCCCAGACTCTTCAGAACGAGTTGCTGAGCGCCACCGTAATCACCGCCACGATGAGCACAAGCAATCCCTGATTCAACAGCCGCCGGGCGGCAGGCGGGGCGCCTCGCCACTCGCCTTTCCACAATCCCCAGAGGTTTCCGACAACGATCGACAGCGAAATGAACAGCGGCCAGCCAACAATGACGCCCCAACGCCCGAGCTTCGCCGCGCCTGCCCCGTAGAGATAAAAGCTTCCTATCCACATCACAGCCATCAAAGCACCCAGGCCGAGATTGCGCGGTGTTTCCCGGCTCCAATACTGGCCGAACGTCTTCCGCGAGATCATCAGGTAAAGACAGTAAGTGACATTGGCGACAAATCCAAAGGTAAACAGAAGCGCCCACACAGTGTTTCCTGACCAGGCCTGAGAGACTCCCATTGCTGAAGCAGCACGGGTCACACTCCCACCGAAAGCCACGCCCACGTTAGGCAGGCAGGAGAGGATGCCCGCCAGGACGGCAATCGCCACTCCGGTTTTAAAGGTGCCGCCATCGGTGACGCTGGCCTTGTCTTCAGAGGGCACCCTTCGCGATCCGCCCATGGAACACAGGCCGATGCCGAAAATAACCAGCGCCGTTCCCGCCAGTAGAACCAGGCCGCGGGTGGTGAACAGCGTCTCAGGAAAAAACACCAGCAGCGGAATCAGCGCTCCCAGGCTGGCAATAAGTCCCATGATGATAGGATAGCCCAATGCCATTCCGAGCCGCTCCATTCCCAGTCCAAACAACACCGCGCCCACACCCCACCCCAATCCGAAAAGCGCCAGGATGGCAAGATCCCGCGGCGGTGAGGAAGCGTACACGCTGAAAATGTTGGGGACAAACAACAGGGAGATGAGCCAGTTGAATATCAGCATCCCCAGCAGCGAAAACGTGGCCCAGGTATGCTCCCACGACCATTGCCGCACCAGTGTCATGGGAAGGACGAATGTCCCTTGTAGCAGAGCAGCCAGCAGCACCAGCACAAATCCCACTACCAGATCGATATGAAGCAGGTTCCCCCCTCAGTGCAGAACCGGCGTGGCATTGGTCGCCACGCAAACCCATTTCCCGTCCTTATTCACCCAGGTATCGACAAAGCGCTCACGCCGCATGTACGCCTTCCCGTCTTCCACGCCCTTCGCGCGGAATACGCCGGTCGCGATCGCGGTGTTCCCGAATACGTGGACCTTCATCGATTCAGGCGCGACCTGCTGCTCCTGCGAGTCGGTCTTTTTCACGCTTTTCAGGAACTCGGTTTTAGTCTGCACGCTGCCGTCGTCATTGATCAGCACTATCTGGTCATCCAGGATTTCGTCGAGGGCTCTGGCGTCTCCCATCTTGTACGCCTGGTTCCAGGCTTTTTCCAGGGCAATCACTCGTGATTGAACTCCAAAAGCGGAATCGTCTTGCCCCACTCCAACCAGGCTTGCCGCGCATGCAAACGCTATCAAGAGGCTCAGTCTCATTGGCTCAAGTCTCCTCACAGGATTGAGTTCCACTGGGAAACGATTAAAGACAATCTGGAGGATTCAAAGCCTTTTGTCGATAGCTTTGCGGGACCTTGTGACCATGAAGTGGAACCGCCGAGACCGGCGTCAGAGCCCCGGAGACGGAGTCTCCCAGCGGCTCGACTCGGCGGAGCGAAGAACCGCTTCAATCACAGCCATATTCTTGACCGCATCTTCCAGTGACACCGGGACCTCGGTGCCTTCGCGTACCGCCCGCGAGAAAGCGTCCGCTTGAATTGTGTACTGATCGCAGACAGGAAAGCTTTCGGTGACGACGCCGCCCCCGAAAAGGTCGCGTCCATCGTCGATGAAGATGCGGCCTGGCCGGTCGACGGGGGCATTGAATGGAATCTCAATTTCGATCCGGCCTTTTGTCCCCAGAAATTGCATTCGCTGATAAGGCACAAGCTGGGTGCTGCAGGTAAAAGTGGATTGTCCGGAAGGGAAATCGAGGATGGCCGATGCCAGCCGGTCGATTTTCATCTCCGGATCCCGCTCAACCAGTCCCAGAACCCGCGAAGGTTCTTCGTCGAAAATGAATCGCGAAGTGGTAATGGGATAGCAGCCGATGTCCATCATCCCCCCACCACCGTAGTGGGGGATATTGCGGATATTCGCGGCATCGCGGTTGAAGTAACTGAAGAAACCCACGACCGAACGCAAGGCGCCGATGCGCCCCGAACCGATCAGCTCACGAGTGCGCAACCACTGCGGATGAGTGCGCACCATGAAAGCTTCGCCGATTTTTACTCCGGTGCGGTCGCGCACCGCCAAAAGAGTTTTGGCTTCAGCCACCGTCAGACTGAGCGGCTTTTCGCACAAGACATGCTTGCCGGCCTCCGCCGCTTTGATCGACCAGGGTACGTGAAGCTGGTTCGGCAGGGGATTGTAAACCGCCTCAATCTCGGGGTCGGCCAGCAATTCCTCGTAAGAACCATACGACCTGGCAATACCCAGCGCACGCGCTGCTTCGTCTGCCCGGCGCCGGTCGCGCGAGGCAATCGCCGATACCTCGGTCCACTTGCCCCGCTGCATTCCCGGAATCACTTTCTTCAATCCGATTGCCGCCGTGCTCAGTACTCCCCAGCGAACTTTGTTAGCCATAGCGGGACATCATAGCTGTAAATCGGCGCCGGATGAAACCGCACAATTGGCTTGGGGATGGAGAAGTCGGCGAATGCGATATCCCGGGATGCACTCTTAACTTATTGTCATTCCGACGCCGGCTTTGCCGGCGAGGAATCCGCTTCCGGCAGTTTCAATGAGCCCGTTTGTTTCAGCTCCGACAGAACATTGAGATCATCGAGAACCGCGTCCGGGGTCGCTACCGGCGAAAGCAGGAAATCGGTGAAGTCGCCGCGAGGGAAATCGAAATGTGGAACCCGGACGTATCCGGTCGGGGTGATCCAATATGGTTGGTAGTTCAGGCTTTCCACAACCGCCTGGGTGCGCTGGTTGCGATGAGATCTGGGCAGAACTTCGCACACGATGAAAGGCCGATCGCGCAGAATCGTCGATCGCATGCCTTCCAGGACATCAGCCTCAAAGTCCTCAACGTCGATCTTGACCAGGTCCACACGCAGCGGGTGAAGCTGCTGGTACTCGTCGAAGCGAACAGTTTCAACCTCAAGCTGCCGGGATGCCTTTTTGGCCTGCCAGCTTTCAGCGGCTAAAGTGCCGGTGGTCTCGAGGTCCAATCCTTCATGCGGCGGAAGAAAGAAAGAGCCGCGACCCGATCGGCTCGACAACGCAATATTCTCGCAGCGAACGCAGCTCTGCAGCTGATTCAAGCGCACATTTCTCTGCAGTTTCTCAAATATGGCCGGGACTGGTTCAAAGGCTATGACCTGAAGCTTGGGATTCCAAAGCGGGCCGAGAAGGGAATAGAGACCGCAGTTCGCGCCGACATCAATAAAGGTCGTCGCCCGCTCAAACAAAGCTCGCAGGGTCCGGGAAGTCTGGGGTTCATAGCCGTCGATTCCGTGCCAAAAAAGAAGCGAGGCCATGCCGACTCCGGCATCTTTTCCAATTGTCATTCGCTTGCCGTTAGGGAGCCGGATCGTAACGCCATTCTTGCGTACGCTGCGCTCCAGCCGTCGCCCAAGCCGATGAGAGATGCCACGCAGGCGCCGCGCAGGATGTGCCAGCAACAGGCTGAGATAGTAATTGTCTCGCCAACGTTTCAAGCGCGCGGTAAACGCATTGGCCATCCCAGTCCAATCTCCCGGCTGGCATTCGGATTAAAAACTGCGATCGCTATGCCGCGAGCCAGCTCGGAAGAGTAAGCCCTTGCTCACGGTAGAACTGAAGCACCATTCCATGACTGGGCAGGGAAGGGATCACGCCCTCGCGGGTTACCGACAGGCCGCCGGCGACCACGGCAAACCGTACAGCCGATTCGAGATCAACCCCGCTGGCCAGCGCCACCGCCAGCCCGGCATTGAAGGCATCGCCGGCGCCGGTTGTGTCCACGGCAGCCATTCGCACCGCGGGCACGTGCGTGGAACTTGATGCGGTCACGATCAACGCGCCCCTTTCGCCCAATGTCATGACGACTTGCTTCACCCCTTTCTGAATCAATGACCGCGCCACTTCTGTGGTTTCGATCACTGCATCCGGAGCGCATCCCGCGAGCACGCGCGCCTCGGTCTCGTTGGGGGTGAGAACGTCGATCAGTTGTAAGACAGATTGCGGCAGCGGTCGCACCGGCGCAGGATTGAGGATCGTAATCGCCCCGCGCGCGCGTCCACGCGCCACTGCCGCTTCGGCCGCGACTACCGGAATTTCCAGCTGCGTCAGCACCACCGCGGCTGAATCGAAAGCTGCCTCGCATCGCGAAATGTCAGCCGCGGTCAGAAGCTCATTGGCTCCCGGGTCGATGGTAATGCAGTTATGCCCGCTGGCCGCTTCCACGATGATGAACCCGACTCCAGTCGGCGCTTGCCCGGTTTGAGCGACATGAGCGACGTCGATGCCTTCGTCACGATAAAGCCCCAGCGCCATCTCGCCAAAGGCATCCGATCCGATCCTGGCGACAAAGCTGACACGCGCTCCCAACCGGGCGCAGCCCACCGCTTGATTGGAGCCTTTGCCGCCATAGTCCACGCGATAGCCTGACCCCAGCAGTGTCTCGCCGGTGCTGGGCATGCGTTCCACCTTCATGGTTAAGCCGGTTGCGTAACTGCCCACGACCGCAATTCGAGGAGCGCTCAATAGGGAATCTCCGGGATATCAGGGCTAGAAGGAGGTCACAAATAAATGATAGTGATTCTAAGTTCCAGCCTTCCGCCATGATAGTGGAACGACGCGGCATCGAACTTAGGCGGCCCGAAATGGCCCTTGGCATTGTTCGACGCTCCCACCCCCTCGCGGGGCATTCCCACGAAGTTGGTATCCAGCTTGTTGTTGGAGTTTTCGTCGTGCACTACTGACACTGCGTAAGTATCGGGAAGGGCGCCGGGAAATTCGCACACCGCATGCCGGTTGGAGATCGCGGCTGTGGTCCGCATGACGGCCTTATCGGGCTGCTTAGGGAAGTCCCTGGCCGAAGAGAACAGCGCGCACATCACCTGGCCCTTATCGTTGCGCAGGCCTGAAATTTCGACGTGGATTACATTCCCAAGGGCCGGGCGTGCTTGTGCGAGAAGGGTAGAAGCGAATATTACAACGAGGCCAGCGGCGAAGACGGTTCGATTCAATCTGCCCATGGCGTTTCTCCGCTTTCTATTCCGGCACTTGTTAGTATGCATGGCACGGCTCGGCTAAACAACCTCGGTTCGATTAGCCGCGGTGGACTACAACCCGCTTCGATCCCGGGCAGACATTCCGCCTTCTGCCCTGTAGAATCTGCAATGCGCTTTCCTCAACCTCACTTCAACGAGGGACCAGCATGGCAGAAAAGACTCCTGCGGGCGATGCCCGCAACAATATCGAGTCGGTGTTGCAAGAACAGAGAAAATTTGAGTGCCCGGAAGACTTCCGCAAGCAGGCGCACATCCAAAGCCTGGAAGATTATGAGCGCATTTACCGGGAGTCGGTGGAGCAACCCGAAAAATTCTGGGCCGGGATCGCTGGCGAACTCCACTGGTTCAAGAAATGGGACAAGGTTTTGGAGTGGAACCACCCCTGGGCCAAGTGGTTTGTTGGCGGCCAGCTGAATCTTTCCTACAACTGCCTCGACCGCCACGTGCAGACTTTCCGTAAAAACAAGGCCGCGGTTGTGTGGGAGGGCGAACCCGGCGAAGTCCGCACCTTGACCTATCAGCAACTGCATCGTGAAGTGCAGAGGTTCGCTAATGTCCTGAAATCGCTCGGAGTCAGAAAAGGCGACCGGGTGGCCATCTACATGGGCATGACGCCCGAGTTGCCCATCGCGATGCTGGCCTGCGCCCGCATCGGGGCGCCGCACACGGTGGTGTTCGGCGGATTTTCTTCCAATGCCCTGGTGGACCGCATTCACGATTCCCAGGCGGTGGCCGTCGTCACTCAGGACGGTTCGTACCGCCGCGGAGCCGAAGTCAAATTGTTTCCCGCGGTGGAAGAGGCGCTGAAATCCTGTCCGTCAGTGAAGCATGTGATCGTGTACAAGCGTACCGGTTCGCCCATCAACATGCAGGTAGGACGCGATCACTGGTGGCATGAGCTGATGGCTTCGGTTTCCGGTGAGTGTCCCGCCGAGCCGCTGGACGCTGAGCACCCGCTTTACATCCTTTACACCTCGGGAACGACCGGAAAGCCGAAAGGCGTGGTGCACACCACCGGCGGGTATTCTGTGGGTACCTACATCACTACCAAGTGGGTATTCGACCTGAAGGAAGAAGACACTTACTGGTGCACCGCCGACATCGGTTGGGTGACCGGGCACAGCTACATTGTTTATGGACCTTTGCAGAACGGCGCCACCAGCCTCATGTACGAGGGCGCGCCCAACTTTCCCGAGCCTGACCGCTTCTGGGACATCATTGACCGCCATCAGGTAAACATTCTCTACACCGCGCCCACCGCGATTCGGACGTTCATCAAGTGGGGCGAACAGTGGCCCAGAAAACATAAGCTCGATAGCCTGCGCTTGCTGGGCACCGTCGGCGAGCCTATCAATCCCGAAGCCTGGATGTGGTACCGCGAAGTTATCGGCCATAACCGCTGTCCAATTGTCGATACCTGGTGGCAGACCGAGACCGGGCACATGATGCTCACTCCCATCCCAGGTGCGATTGCCACCAAGCCCGGTTCGGCAACGCGTCCCTTTCCCGGCGTAGTGCCGGAAATCGTAAACATGAATGGTGAACCCGTGCCCGACGGATCGGGAGGGTTCTTGGTGCTTAAGCAACCTTGGCCGGGCATGCTGCGCACAATTTATGGCGATCCCGACCGCTACGTCTCCCAGTACTGGTCGCAGATTCCGCCTACCTACTTCACCGGGGACGGCGCCCGCAAGGATAAGGACGGCTACTTCTGGGTCATGGGCCGTGTCGATGACGTGATCAACGTCTCCGGTCACCGCCTGAGCACGATGGAAGTTGAGTCGGCGCTGGTGGCGCACGACGCGGTTGCCGAGGCTGCGGTAGTGGCTCGCCCCGACGACATCAAGGGCCAGGCCATCTCGGCCTTCGTGACTCTGGAGCATGGAAGGACGCCGACTCCCGAGCTAAAAGACGAGTTGCGGAAATGGGTCGCGAAAGAAATCGGCGCCATGGCGAAGCCCGACGATATTCGCTTCACCGACATGCTGCCGAAAACGCGCAGCGGGAAAATCATGCGCCGCCTGTTGCGCGAGTTGGCCAGCAGCGGCGAAGTAAAGGGCGACACCACCACGCTCGAAGACTTCGGCGTCATCGCGAAGTTGAAAGAGAGCGAAGAAGCCTGAAAGGGAAGCGATGAACCAGTTGGGCATCTGTTTGACTGTAGCCATTCTGGTGCTCACAACCGGACGGAAAGTGTCATGGGAAACCTGATTGCGGATATCAGAATTGCGCTCAAGCAAGCATTTCCTGGCGAAGGGGTCGAGGAACACTACAAAATCCGTATCACTGAAACCGCCGACATCACTGGCGACGGTGTTCCCGAGGCGCTCGTATATTTAGGTACCGGAGGAGCGTACACCGACGAGTTGACATTGATGCGAGTCAAGAATGGCAAACCAGTGGTAGCTCGCTTCAAGCAGAAAAAAGGTGGCGTCTCGCCACTGATCTTTCTGAGTGGCTCATCGGTGCGACATCAGGAAAGTGTGAAGATGCTGCCTGATCGGAGAGCGATCTACTCGATGAGTAGCGAGACAGACGATTCTGGCAGAAAAGCTAAGTGCGGCGTCGTCGCCTATGAGTGGACTGCCGAGACCCAAACGTTTGATTGGAATAGGTCCCTCAGCGGGCAGTTGACCGAAAGCAATTGCCGCGATTGAGATTGCGATCCTTCTCCAATAACCTTTAACCTTGCTATTCTCCGGCTCCCGACATCACAATCGGCATGGTGGGCGTTGCCGATCCTTGCTCAGGCTCAATCGTAATCGCGAACGCTTTCGCCCCGACTCCCGCCGGCAATGGCGGTTCGATTACGGTTGCGCTGCCGTGAGTGTCGGGCTTGAAGGTTCCCGCCGCGATGGGTGCGCCGCTGGTTGGAATCAGCCACAGCTCGTACGCCTTCTGGGGCGGCAGAGCCGGCATGTTGTTGGCGATAAAAACCAGGCTGGATCGGTCGCGGACGTAAATCGCTTTTCCTTGTGGTTGTGGCGGAGTCTGGGCTGCGACAAGGGTGACCCGCATGGCGTTCGTCGAGGTCAGAGTTGAAACGACTTCGCGGGCGCGCTCAAGTTGCGCCTGCTGCTGGGTTGATTCGCTCTGCAACTCGGCTACACGCTGCGCCAGACGGTCGCTCTGGCGAAAGAAGAAAACTGCCGCCAGGGCGAATACTGCCGCGGCAAACCAGGGCATCAGCGTCCACCCCCAGCGCCGTCGCTTCCCCGCCTTGCTGGCTGCCGGCTCCCTGGCAATGGCCTTGAGCAGACGCTCCCGGGAGCGGCTGGGAGGCGCAGGACCGGCCGCCGACAGCGCCAGCAAAGCGGTATCCCCGCGCAACTGTTCCAGTTCGCGGCGGCAGGCCGCACACCCTTCCAGATGCTTTTCCAGGGCTGCGCGCTCATCTCCCTGCAATGCCCCAACCGCGAGCAGGGCGAGATCGTCGGCGAATTGTTCGTGGGCGCTCATGCTTCAAAAGCCTTGCGCAGCGCCATCAGTCCAGCGCGAATGCGGGTCTTGACTGTACCCAGCGGTTCTCCCGTTTTGGCTGCAATTTCAGTATGAGTGAGTCCCTCGAAGTAGGCCATCTCCAACGCGCTGCGTTGTGCGGCCGGCATGCTGCCCAGGGTGCCGCGAACTTTTTCCATGGCCCGTGCCCGTCCGGCATCGCCAGCCATATCTGGCACAACCGAAACTACAACATCGTCGATATCGGTTTCCGGACGCCGCTTGCGCAGGCTGTCAATAGCGCGGTTGCGGGCAATCACTGCCAGCCATGCGCCCAGGTTGCCGCGGCTTGCGTCAAACACGCCAGGATTGCGCCATAGCTGCATGAATACTTCCTGCAATACGTCTTCAGCCGCCCCGGTATCGCCCAGCACCCGCAATCCCACGGCATAGACGATCGAAGAATAGCGGTCGTACAGCGTGGCCATGGCGCCTTCATCGCCCGAGCGGATCGCCGCCACCAGTGTAGCGTCGGTCACGCCTGCTTTTAAGTCAGCGCCGGACAAACCGTTATCTCGTCCTTTCCGAAGTACGTTTGTGGTATAGGAAGCGGATTGCTCGCGGGCCGGGCGCTTTCGACATCATCTGCTTTGGATGCAATAGTTACCAAGCGCGGTCAGTAACCCGCCGCCGGGAACCATAGCAGCATTCGCCATTGCTCGACAAGCGTTCGGGCGAGCCGGAAGCTCTTCCGCGAGAGAGTAAACTAACCGCACAATATTGAAAGAAACGTGATTCAGAGAGGACATCGGAATGGGAGATCTCAGCCGCATCGGTGTTGCGATTGACTCGGATCTGCTGCGCCGCTTTGACCGGTTCATCGCGCAGAAAGGCTACGAGAACCGTTCGGAGGCTTTCCGCGATCTTATCCGCGACCTGCTGGTGGGAACCGCTGTGGTCGCCCCCGAAGCGTTTGTGGTGGGCACGGTTACACTTATCTATGACCATCACACCCGGCTGCTGCCGGAGAAGCTTACCGACCTCCAACATGAGCATCACCACGTGATTATCTCCACGCTGCATGCCCATCTGGATCATGAAAGCTGCCTGGAGGTGGTTGTGTTGCGCGGCAAATCCAAAGAAGTGCAAAAATTGGCCGACCGTCTGATCAGCACCAAGGGAGTACAGCACGGACGGTTGGTGATGAGCTCACCGGAAACTGCTGCGCATCGTCATTCCCATTAGTCTGGAGTGGCTATTCTGGTCTCCATCAACAGCAATGAACCACCAGGGACACGAAGTTCCACAAAGGATTTCAGATTTTCATTGGTGATACTTCTTGTCCTTGGTGGTCACAGGTCTTGCCCTGAGAACTACTGGAGCTTCATCGCCAACTGCCGTTCTTCCGGGGTCATCTGCTTCCACAGCACTTCCAGATCGCGCTGCACTCGCGAGTTGCTGGGTTCGCCATGCAGGGCCTTGGCAAACCAGCGATAAGCGGTAGGCAGGTCGCGGCCCACGCAGTGGCCTGTGGCGTACATGGCGCCGAGCAGGGTCTGCGCCTTGGAGTTGGATTGCCGGGCGCCGATGAGTAGATCCCTCTGCGCCAAAGCACAATCGGCACGCACTCCGCGTCCGTACAGATATCGCTCGCCCTCATCCACCAGCCGGTCTTCAGGGGTGACCGCAGGAATCGCCGGAGCAGGCTTGGCGGCGGCTGACTTTCGCGCCGGCAGGACGGCAGTTTTTGCCGCCGCAGGCGCCGGAGCTTCCTTCGCTGCAGAGGAATCGTTTGCGTCGGTCTCTCCGGCATCCTGAGAAGATGGGGATGAAGGCTTCGCCCTGTCATCGCCGGGGCTTGGGGCATTACTCGGCGCTGAGACTTCGGCTACCGATTTCGTTCCCGGCGCCGCAGTCGGCGGAGGTGTTACCCCGTCCGCCCCCGGCCTCGCGGGAGGTTGCGCCGTCGCGGGCTGGGCGCTCGCAGCCTGGGCTGACGAAGGCTGGTCGGTTGCTGTTTGATTCGGCTGAGCAGATGGAGATTCCCCCGAGGGCGACCCCGCGGCTGGTTGAGTCTCGGGAGGGGTGGCGTTCCCGGTCGGCATCGCCGGCGCGTTCGAAGTCGAGGTTGGTGTTGGCCCTGCCCCCGAAGTGGCCGGCGAGCTGTTGGCCGCCGGCTTCGGAATCAAGCCCGCCCAGGGATAGCCGTCACGCTGCCAGTGCCAGGCCAGCAAACCCCCACTCATCACCAAGAGAAGCAGCGCCAGATAGAGGCGTCCATGGCCTCGCGGCGGTTCGTCGTCCAGCAAATAATCGAGATCAGTGGAACGGTCATCTCCCAGGCCCAGAAAAGATGGGCCGCCGACTGGAGAGACTCTGCTCCGTTCGGGTTCCCGGGTCGCGCCTGCAGCCATCAACGGAGCGCCGCACATGCCGCAGAAGCGGTATTCGGGATTGTTCTCGTGCCCGCATTGATTGCACCGGACTGTCATGGCAGTTGGCATGACTATACTAATCTTAGATGCCTTTCCGAGATAAGGCTTTAGTATGGAGCTTATCCCAGCCAGTCAATCAAACCTGTTCGCGGGGTCAAACCTACTCAGTTGAACATGAATCCGGAGCACGGGATTCATCCTGAGGACGTCAGTCCCGAAGGAACTGGCGCGGATCTCGACCGGTGCTGGCCCACTGTATATCCCTTCTGGCCAAAGTGCCTCGTAAGCTCAGCAGGACGCGTCCTCGAAGACAGAAGACTTTCAAACTGAGCCAGCACCGGCTTCCGCCCTTTGCCTTTACACCTTGGTCTACAGCGTGTTACCTTTAATGCACGTTACGAACGAATTGAAACCAACAGAAGACAGGAGTGCACTAGGTTAGTGCTAGCCAGAGAGCAAAAGAAATCCCTCATCGACCAGTACGGCACGCATCCCACCGATACGGGCAGCCCCGAAGTCCAAATCGCGTTGCTAAGCGAGCGCATTGGTCAGTTGACGGAGCACTTCAAAACGCACCAGAAGGACCATGGCTCGCGCCGCGGTCTTCTCATGCTGGTCAGCAAGCGTCGCCGCCTGCTGGACTACCTCAAGCTATACGATTCCGAACGTTACAAGACGGTTGTGCATAAGCTTGGCCTGCGCAAGTAGGCTGCAGCGGGGCCGTTCCCGGCTCGGGGTGTATGCGCCGGACTACCATCGGAATCACTTTGCCGTTGCGTAAACGGCCGTCACGAGACAAGGAAAAAAGCCGAGAACGGTGTGTTTCCGGCGATCTCCAAAGCGCTACTGGCTCTTGCCCTTCACCTGTGCAGTCTCTTCCAAACGCACGCGCGTGTCCTCCTGCCCAAAAGGAAATGAATCATGAAACAAGAAGTATCAGTTGAACTTGCCGGTGGTAAACGCATCTCATTTGAGACCGGAAAGCTAGCCAAGCAGGCGCACGGCTCGGTGGTTGTGCGCATTGGCGACAACGTAGTCCTCGCCACCGCCACCGCCAACCCGGATCCCCGCGAGGGAATCGATTTCTTCCCCCTGACCGTTGATTATCGCGAATACACCTACGCCGGCGGACGCATTCCCGGCGGCTTCATCAAGCGCGAAGGCCGCCCCAGCGAACGTGAAATCCTCACCAGCCGGCAGATTGACCGCCCGGTGCGTCCCATGTTCACCGACGGTTTCAAGTGCGAGACTCAGGTCATCGCCTTCGTCCTCTCCGCCGACACCGAAAACGATCCCGACGTCCTCGGAATCAACGGCGCATCGGCTGCGCTCACCATTTCCGATATTCCGTTCGAAGGCCCGATCGGCGCTGTCCGAGTCGGCTTGGTCAATGGTGCATTCGTCATTAACCCGACTTACACCGAGATGCGCGAGAGCCTTCTCAACATCATGGTTGTCGGTACTTCTGAAGGCATCGTGATGATTGAGTCCGGCGCCAAGGAAGTGAAAGAAGAAACGGTCGTGGACGCGATCGAATTCGCCCATACCGAAATCAAAAAGATTTGCGCCGCCATCAACGATCTCCGCCAAAAGGCCGGGAAGCCGAAGCGAGCGGTCACTCCTCCCGAGTTCGATCAGGCCTACTACGACGATCTCAAGAAGCGGGTTGGAGCCGACCTCACCGACCGCCTCGACACCGAGAAACACCCCAAAGCCGAAAGCTACACCCTGGTCAGAGAACTAAAGAAGCAGCTGCAGGCTGCCATCCCGGAAGATGATGAAGCCGCGCAGAAGAAATTCAAGACTTACTTCGAAACCTTGCGCGAGCGCATTTTCCGCGAACAGGTCATCAACCAGAAGCGCCGTCCCGATGGCCGCGCTTTCGACCAGATTCGCGATATATGGATCGAAGTCGGCGTTCTGCCCCGCACCCACGGATCTGCCATCTTCACCCGCGGCGAAACCCAGGCTCTGGTCACCACAACCCTGGGAACCAGCGACGACATGCAGCGCCTCGAGGTGTTCGAAGGTGAAGCCAAGAAGCGCTTCATGCTGCACTATAACTTCCCTCCGTTTTCAGTTGGCGAAGTTGCGTTTTTGCGTGGCGCTGGACGCCGCGAAATCGGACATGGCGCGCTGGCGGAGCGTTCCATCTCGAACGTCTTACCGGACGAAGACAAGTGGCCTTATGCCATGCGCGTCGTCTCCGACATCCTGGAATCGAACGGATCGTCTTCGATGGCGACCGTCTGCGGAGCCTCGCTCTCGTTGATGGATGCCGGAGTTCCCTTGAAGTCACCGGTGGCCGGAGTTGCCATGGGCTTGGTCAAAGAGGGCGAGAACTACGCCATCCTGACCGACATTGCCGGAGCCGAAGATCACTACGGCGATATGGACTTCAAAGTTGCCGGCACAAAAGACGGCATCACCGCCCTGCAGATGGACATCAAGGTCGGAGGCATCACAGCGCAGATCATGCGCGAAGCGATGGCCCAGGCACAGCGCGGACGCCTTTACATTCTGGACAAGATGAACGCGGTGATCTCTTCTCCGCGCGAGAAGGTTTCCTCGTTCGCTCCCCGTATCTACACCCTGCAGATTCCGGTAGATAAGATTCGCGACGTGATTGGACCCGGCGGCAAAATGATTCGCAGCATCATCGAGCGCACCGGGGTGAAGATCGACGTCGAGGATTCGGGCAAGATCAACGTCGCTTCAAATGACGAAGCTTCGGCGGCCAAAGCTCTCCAGATCATCGGCGACCTGACGGCTACCGCGGAAGTCGGGAAAACTTATCTCGGCACCGTCACCCGGCTGGCCGATTTCGGCGCGTTTGTCGAAATCATTCCCGGCACCGACGGCCTGCTG
This sequence comes from Terriglobales bacterium, assembly GCA_036265205.1. Classification (GTDB taxonomy): domain Bacteria; phylum Acidobacteriota; class Terriglobia; order Terriglobales; family Acidobacteriaceae; genus JAIQFF01. The sequence continues at coordinate 12,511 of DATAPL010000045.1, read as the reverse complement.
CATATCAGCGAAGTGGCGGAGCATCGCATTAAGGATGTCCGCGACGAGCTGAAAGAAGGCGACCAGGTGCTGGTGAAAGTGCTGGCGGTCGAAGGCAACCGCATCCGGTTGTCGCGCAAGGCCATCCTCAAAGAGCAACGCGCCAAAATGGGTGGCGAATTGCCTCCGGATGGCGGCGGTGGAGAAGGCGGCGGCGGCGAACCTGCTCATGCGCCGGCTTTGACCATCGAAGGCGGCGGCGATTTCCCGGATGACGAACCGAACTTCAATCGCGACGCGCCGTTCGCCGGAGCCGGGGCAGGAGAACGCGCTCCGGAGCGCTCAGATCGAGGTCCAGACCGGGGCGGCGATCGTGGCCGCGGCGGCCGGCCTGGCGGCGGTGGCGGCAGAGGTCGTGGTCGCGGTGGTCCCGGACGTGGCGGACGCGGCGGCTTCGGTGGCGGTCACGGCGGCGGCAGACACTAAGCAGGTCTGGTTGTGTGGCGCGGGCGCCCTCGCCCGCGCGTCGCAATCTCCAAACAACTCATTCACAGAGATGGCCGCGAGTAAAATCGCGGCTGTTTTTTTCGGCGCAAAACACGTAGGGTCAGCTGTCCCGCCTGCCCGGCGCGCCAAGCGGCGGCGGAGAGTATCCTTGTCCCATGGACAAGAAAGAAATCGAATCCCCAAAACTAACCGCCAACTTTCTGATATGGATCAGCGCATTCATGCTGCTGTTGTTTGCATTAATTGCTCATTTTGTGTGGAAAGTCTTTTGACGGCAGTAATGCTGCCGGTTGAACCATCGAACCCCGGCGGAGTTGGGTTAGACGACGACCCAGCCAAGCCTTACAGGTTTGGCGGCTGGATTTTCACCAGCATCTGCTCCCGGCTCATGAAGTGTACGGCCAAGCAGGCCGCCGGCGCGGTTCCTCGAAGTCGCGAGCCAGCGTTGACATTACCATCCAGCACGCGTAGCCGGACTTCGGGTCAAGAGAACCCGGCTCACGACCACGACCCACACGACGCCGATGATGGGCGAGACGAACCGCGAATAAGCGCCGCACGGTGACCAGAATCCATCCCTCAGCCAGGTGGTGCCGCCCAGCAGGACGAGCACGACGGTTGCGACCCCGGCTGCGAAGAGCGCATTCGAGATCAGCCGGGCACGCCACAGCCCGAATGCCCCGGACATGATCAGCATCGCCCGCGGGAACGAAGTCAAGACGACGCCGGCCCACGCTAAGTCGTTCAGTCCCGATGTGAACGTCGGATTTCCGGAGCCGGCGATCGAGTACGCGAGGGCTGCGACCACCGTGATGAGCAGCAGGAAAAACGCTCCCACCCCTGCGCTGGAGGCGGTTGCCGCCGCGCCCCAGCCGTCTTGCCCGGCATCCGCCAAAGCGGTCCGGAGCGCCGCCGCGAACCACATCAGGTTGAGGATCGCCAGCCCGGAGAACACCACCGCGATCAGGATCCGCGTGCGCTCGCCGTCGTAGAACGCGACGAGTGCGTCGGGCGATGCGCCAACCTGCGGCTGGTCGCCGTAGACAAAGTAAGCGACGATGAACAAGAAAATGGATTGGATGCCACCCGTGCGCCACAAGCGCTCCCAGAACGCAGGGGTGGTGTACACGCTGGTGGTGGATGAGGCTGTGGTGGAAGCACTCATGAGGATCTCCTGAAACTAAAGGTGAATTCGGCCGAGTTAAGACAACGCCGCAATGCGCTAATTGTTGGCCGGTCGGGGTGAAATCTTAGGTCTGGAGCCAGGGCAAGTCAAGCAGAACGGGCCTTTGGGGAAGTGCCACCAATCTGTTGGCGACAAATCGCCATTTTCACTCACTTACTCGAACGGAGAGCGGCCAAGTCTCAAATGAGTGTAATCGTCTGATTACATCAACTAACGCGCTATCGTAGGAGAGCGGTCCGGTTGGGAAGATAGTGCTTCACGAAAGGAGTCGATTACACGATTGACCTCAGCCTGCTTCAACTTCACGCCAGAACGATCGTCGCCAGCGATAAGGATTGAGAACCAGTGCTGATCTGTCTTATCGAACAAATGCAACACGACGTTTTGCCAGCCGTGCGCCAGGCCGCTGTTTTCAAACCCTCTGTAGTCCTTGGTCTCGAAAGAGAAAATATCCAACGCTGCGGCGCTGTGCTCGAACCACAGACCCTTAATCTCAAGTAGGGTGCGAATGCGTGCAAACTCGGTATGGGAGCAAAGCGGGGACAACTTCGACGGTACCGCGGAAATAACAGCCTCAAATTGCTCATACTTCGATTCGTGAACGCCGGTGCCGAAAGCCTGTCTGAACGTCCCCTGATCCAGGTGGCTATAGAAACTGGTGATCGGGTTCGAGTTGAAATAGCTGGGATTGTTAAACTTTATGACCTGCCCAGCCTTAAACAGAACTTCGACCGTGCTTCCTTCGTTTCGTTCCTTGTCGATTTCTTTCCACGGAACCTCGAACGTGTAGCCATAGTAGGAAGGGTGGTGCCATCAGCAATCGAGGTCGCGGTATCGGTGAGGGGCCGAGGAATAGAACTCCAGCCGCGTGGTGGAGCGTCATTTGGACGGAAGACCATCGGACGTAACCTATAGTAGGTTATGGTTTGCGGAACAAAGTAAACGCCCAAAGCTAGTATGACGGCGGCAAGAATGCTCCATCCAAACGCAAATCTGCTAGGCCATTTCTGCGGCCGTTTCCGTGGCAGGTTCTCCACACCGTATTAGACACCGGCAAGGGTGAAGTCTTCTGTTTCGGAAAGCAAGAATTGTCAATTGGCATAACATCTCTATTACACTCATTGACCCCCGGAGGCCTGGCGAACAGACGGCGCATGCCTGTGCTAACGCCTGATTACGTAAATCATCGCTGCATGGCCCAACCCTATTCTGCGGAACGAAGGCTCGGATTCGTGTTCGACTTCTATGCTCTCGTTTCTTCTACACCGGGAACATTGATCCTGCGCGGAACCCATATCGGCTAGTGACTCCGGAGTAATACTATATGTGCGGTATCGAATAATTCCCTAAAGAGTGGCAAACTCTAGGCGCGGCCTTCTCGTGCTCCAACAACAGTTGGGCGCCGGATTCCAAACGGGGACAAAATCACGGCGGACCAAGCCTATGATTCCCAGGCCGATCATCGTGACCGCGAAGATCGCACGACCTGTGCTGGCGACGCGCATCGGGTTGCTCCAGGAAGGTTTAGTTTCGAAAAACAGGACAATAGGTTACAGCAAAAGGAGAGTCCGACTGCTCCGCAAATGACGCGGGCGGGAATTGACCCCATCGGCCGATCTCCCAATGAGTGTAATCGCCTGTTCACGTCAACAATGCTGAGCCGCATTTAGGGAAGAGTCAGGACAACGTTGTCGAGGGGGAACTGGTGCCCGTGAACAATCGGGGTTTCGCCGGTTTTGGGCTTCCAGGTTTTGCCGCTGTCCAGCGCCTGCGGATCGTCAACCGTCCCAAGTTGAGTGAAAGTTTCGAGTTCATAGGGGATGCCTTCAGCACCTACTGGCGAATTGGCGTCCATTAGATGAAAGTGCAAGTGGGGCGCATCGGAATTGCCCGTGTTACCGAGTCGCGCCAGCACTTGGCCAGTCTTCACATGATCGCCGAGCTTTACCTGCAGACTGCCGGGCTGCAAATGCGCGTAGAGCGCGAAACGTCCGTTGCCGCGATTCCCCGAGCCCAGATCGAGGATCAGATAATTGCCCACGAGATTGTCCAAGGTGATGTTGCGCGTGCTGGGTTCGTTGCTGCCGGCGTTCTCAGGAATGCCGTCCTTGAGGTCCGATATGCGCCCGTCCGCCACCGCGAGCACGTCCGCGCCGTAGCCGTAGAAATTCGCGTTGGACTTCGAGTCGCCATGGAACAGGTTCCCATCCGGGCCTAGGCGCATCCAGTCAATGGCGAAGCGCTGAGCGATGCGAACTTTGCCATCGACGGGCACGAGCGCACGCCGATGATCTTCGCTGCCAAATGCATTGAAGGCCACCCAACCCGACCCACGCAGTGGTGCACGCAGCACCGGGGCCTGCTCCTGGACGACACCAACAGAGGGACCATTTATCGTGTTCTCGATGGTGCCGCCAGTTCCGTCTTTCTTGCGCGGAATAGAAAGCACGAGACGATGGTGCAGTGTTGTGGGTGTGGGGCTGTCGCGCTCCAACGCTAGGTCAAGGAAGATAATCACACTGCGGCCGCCGCCAATCGTCCGTACTTTATCTGCATTTCCGTTCCCGTCGGATCCAACCAAGAACAACAGCTTCTCCAACTGATCCTTGTCATAGCTGGCCAATGGCGCGGAGCCTCCTCCGCCTAGCACGTCGAGACGGAGAATCTCTATTGCGCTCGCGCTGAAATTGGTGACGTGAAGTTCGTAAGAGAGACGGGTTCCCCCCCCGAATTGAAAGGTTGCGGTGACGGGCCAGCGGTGATGTCAATCGGGAAGGCGGAGTGGGATTGGGCCAATCCTTGGACCGCGACGAGTAGCGCGAACAATGCGCCGGCAAGAAGGCGAACAACTGCTGTCATCGCGAGTAGGATAACCGTCTTGCAAGGGAATCGCCATTTCACTCGCAAACGGGGTTGAGATCCTTCGGTCGCGTGGCGGCGCGTAACTGTTGAAACTCCCGGCGATGCCAACCCGCGGTTTAAGGGTAATCGCCTGATTCCGTCAACTGCGAACTGGACGCCCTTCTTCATCATCTGTCTAAAGGCCGCCGATCAGGCTCGCGTGAGAGAGTGCGACCAGGCAGGATGGGTGTACAATCTCGCCGCTCTTGAATTCAAAAGGGAGATTCCGGCCGATGACTCAGAACCCGACTACACCGAACCAAGATACTCCGGCCCACTTTGGCGTCCTGCAGATCGTGAACGGTGCGTATGTTGCCGGCGCGGTGTCGTGCCTGGCGCAGCTTGGGATCCCCGACTTGATCGAAAATGGGGCGAAATCAGCTGAGGAACTAGCCGCCCAAACCGGCGCTCAACCGGACGCGCTCTACCGCCTCATGCGCGCCACCGCTTGCGTTGGAGTCCTGGCGGAAGGGGCGGACAAGAAATTCTCACAGACGCCCATGTCGGCCGTTCTGCGCACCAACGCGCACCCCAGCCTACGAGGGCTCGCCATCATGACCGGACGGGATTGGCACGAGCGGGGATGGTCCAGGCTGGAATATTGTGTGCGCACCGGGAAGCAGGCACTCGACGAGATCTACGGCATGACCATCTTCGAGTATCTAAAGCACAATCCCGAGGAATCGCAGATTTTTGACAATGCCATGACCGGGCTTTCCAGTATTGATGGCCCCGCTGTGGCCGATGCCTACAACTTTGCCGGCGTACAAAACATTGTCGATGTCGCCGGCGGCCACGGCCTTCTGCTGGCCACGCTGCTGGGGCGGAATCCGCACTTGAAAGGCACGCTCTACGAGGCACCCCATGTGCTGGAGGGAGCTAAAACAGGTCCCCTCAAGCCATATATGGACCGCTGCACGCTGACCTCCGGCGATATGTTCTCTTCGGTCCCTGCAGGCGCCGATGCCTACATTATGAAACACGTCATTCATGATTGGCCGGATGATGCCTGCGTCAAAATTCTAAAAGCCTGCCGCCAAGGCGTAAATCCGGGCGGAAAGTTGTTGGTGGTAGATTGCGTGATTCAGCCGGGCAACGACTTCTCTCCCGGAAAATTTCTGGATTTGCAAATGCTGATTTTCCCCAGCGGACGCGAACGCACTGAACCAGAATTCCGCAAATTGTTGGAAGCGTCGGGATGGAAACTCTCGCGGATCATTCCCACGGCGGCCGGGGATTCGATTATTGAGGGTGTGGCGTAGAGAGCACTCCACTTCGTTGGATCAACTTAAGGACTAAGGACCGCAATCCCATAGGTAGTTCAATTCCTCTTGAACTTCGGCGTGTAGTGCTTCCGTTGCTTCTTCATGTGTTCGCTCCATTATCCTAACGGATGAACGCTTCTCCATTTCCAGCTGAGGCAGCACAAGAGGGCCACTTGCTCGCGATCGACGTGGACGGAGCGTCCAGGATTCGCCGGCTCTTTTCTCTTACACAAAAACGCCAAGGCTAGATCGTTCCGCGTGCAGGTCGACCTGAATTTGACGCTGAGTTTGCCCGCCAATGAGAGTGATTCTTGATTTTCCGCGACTCCGAGGTTGTGCGTCGCAGGCTCTACAGAATCTGGAATTCGTGGACACGCACTGTTTTTTGGTGTGTCTCCACAAGCTAGTGTGATGGATTTCCGAGAATGTGATGCAAGCCTCCAGGATACGGGGTTGGAGGCTGACCAGCTCACCTCCACATACTCATAAAGCCCCAGAAAACAGTTCACGTAAATCATTGAAAAGTAAGCTTTCCAATAGCTTCCATGTTGGGAACCCCACTTGCTCCATATCCGCTACGAGTATCACCCGGAGTGTTTAGTTTCTGCGCGGATCATTAGTACATAAATTAATGGAGGCTTCAGTGAATCAAAATTTTCGTAGATTTTTTGTGTTCTCGTGTATGGCCATCTTGGCCCTCAGTCTGACAATCGTTGCGGCCGTGCGCGCTCAAGTCATCAGCGCCGACCTCGTCGGAACCGTCTTGGATAAGACCGGCGCGGCGGTGCCGGGCGCGACCGTAGAAACGGTTAACTCCGAGACCGGAGTGAAATACGACACGCAGGCAAATGAAAACGGTGAATATCGCTTCAACAATTTGCCGGTGGGCATCTACAGCGTGTCCGGTTCCTCGCCTAACTTCGCCACCACTACAATTAATAATTTCCAGCTGGAGCTGAATAAGACCAGCACCTTGCAAATCACTCTGGAAATTAAGAGCGCTGCCATGTCTATCGAGGTCTCAGGCGCTGCACCAGCCTTGGACACCACGACGTCGCAAATTGCCAGCACTTTTGACCAGAAGCTCACGGCGGACCTGCCTGTGTCGTCAGTTACAGGCGGCGTTCTGAATCTTTCGCTCTTGAGCGCTGGCGTCGCCACCGGCGGCGGAATCGGCGCAGGCACCGGTCCGAGCATCGGCGGCCAGCGTCCCAGAAATAATAACTTCACCATCGAAGGCGTGGACAACAATGACAAAGCCGTGACCGGCCCGTTGGTCACCATTCCGAACGATGCCGTGGCGGAATTCTCAGTTTTGCAAAACCAGTTCACTCCTGACTTCGGACATTCGTCCGGTGGCCAATTCAACACCATCATCAAGAGCGGCACGAATTCGTTTCATGGCGATGCCTACATTTATTCCGAGAACAGAAATTTCAACGCCATCGACCAATCCGCCATCAACAACGGCCTCACGTCAAATCCGCGCTACGACAACAACCGTATGGGCGGAGTGTTTGGAGGACCTATCATCAAGAACAAACTCTTCTTCTTTGGCGCTTTGGAATATAACCCCATCGGACAAGCGGCCGTGCTGGGGGCCCCGGTCTGCGCCCCGACATCCGCTGGTTATAGCGCCTTGGCGGCTTTGCCGGGGATTTCAACAACCAACCTGGCCATTTTGCAAAAGTACGTGGCGCCGGCTGCCTCTGTAGACACGACCGGAACGTGCGGTCCTAACGCCGCTGCCCAGGGTGTAGAAACCGTAACCAGCAACACCGGCGCGATTGCGTCGGTGCCAGAAGGGATTCTTAGCTTTTCCGGTCCCAACTACCTTAACAACTGGGCGGCATTGGGCAGCATTGATTACGACATATCCTCAAAAGACCAACTGCGCGGGCGCTATGTGTATAACCGCTCCGTGGGAATTGACGCGACTGCATTTTTGCCTGCCTTTTATCTAAATGCGCCGACGAAGTTCCATCTTTTGACCGTGAATGAATACCACACGTTTAATCCCAACACGCAGAATGAGTTCCGGCTTGGCTATAATCGCTTTGATAATAAAACGCCAGCCGGAAACTTTTTGTTCCCGGGCCTGGATAGCTTCCCCAACATCGTTCTCAACAGCCTCAACGGCCTGAATATTGGCCCGGATCAGAACGCTCCGCAGTTCACCATCATTAATACTTATCAGATGGCGGACAACGTCTCCTGGACCCACAATAAACATACTGTGAAAGTGGGCATCGAGGGTCGCAAGTACATCTCTCCTCAGTCGTTCACCCAACGCGCGCGGGGCGACTACGAATACAATTCCTTGCAGCAATATCTGGATGACCTGAGCCCTGACGTTTTGGCGCAAAGAAGCGTAGGCCAGTCCACCTATTACGGTGACCAGTCTGCTCTGTATTGGTTCGTGAACGACAACTGGAGAATCAAGCAAAATCTCACTTTGAACTTCGGCGTGCGTTACGAATACACCACCACGCCGTTCGGCATTCGGTCGCAAAGCCTGAACAGCCTCGCCTCCGTCCCGGGCGTCGCGGTATTTGATGAGCCTCGCGCTCCCAAGAACGACTGGGGCCCGCGTGTGGGATTCGCTTATTCGCCCGGCACCAGCGGCAAGACGTCTATCCGTGGCGGCTTCGGAATCGCGTATGACGTGCACTACGACAACATCGGCATTTTGTCTTTGCCACCGGAGTTGAGCGTTACCGAGAACACTCCGTCACTTACAGGAAATACTCCAAATTTCCTCGCCAATGGCGGCTTGCCGCCTGGAACCGGAGGTGTCCAAACGTTTGCTACTCCTGCGGACGCGCGAGCTGCTACCACGACGTACTATCCGCCAAACGTATTGGACCCGAAGACCCTCGATTGGACCTTGGGCGTTCAGCACAGCTTCTGGAATGATTACACCGTCGAGCTGCGCTACATCGGCACTCGAGGGATTCATCTCGACGTGCAATCGATTGTCAACCTTGCGGCTCAGACGACTCCTGATTTGCACCTGCCCACCTACATCGGAAATGTGCCATCGCAGGCCGCCTTGGACGCCTCGACAGTAAACCTCGGCACAATTCTAAACAGCAGCGATGGAATCGTCCCACTCTATGATGCTGCTGGTTTCAATCAAAATGCCCTCACCGCGTTCATCCCCGCCGGATCCTCGACGTATCACGGCTTGGCGTTGCAGGTCACGCGCCGCATGAGCCACGGACTGCAGTTTGTTGGCGCTTACACCTACAGCCACTTGATTGACAACAGCACCGCGGACTTCCACTCCACAGACCTGACGCCCCGCCGCCAGCAGGACTTTGAGGACTTGTCTGCTGACCGGTCCAACTCCGCTCTGGATCATCGTCATCGCTTTACTATGGCGGTGGTCTACGACGAACCGTTTTTCAAAAATGGCAACGCCTTCACCAGGAACGTTTTTGGCAATTGGGAAATCGCTCCGATCTACACCTATCAGACCGGAGAGTGGGCAACCGCGCAAAGTGGCATCGATGCCAATCTGAACGGCGATTCTGCCGGCGACCGCACCATCACCAACCCTGCGGGTGTGGGAGTTACAGGAAGCGCCGTAGTGCCGCTTTGCACCAGCGCCGTGGCGGCCGCGGATTGCACTTTGGATAACGTCTTGAACATTGCCGACAATGTTGTGGGCTACTCCGCAACCAACCCAACCGCAAGATATATTCAGGCCTACTATGGCGCCTTGGCCAATACCGGCCGCAATACCATTCTCACTCCCCCGACGAACAACTTCGACGCCACGGCGATCAAGCGCATCGCGATTTCCGAGCGCTACAAAGTTGAATTCGGAGTGCAGGCCTTCAACTTGTTGAATCATCCACAATACATTCCATGCTGCGCCGCGGGTTCTGGCCCCGGTGCTCTCGGTGGTGCCACCAACGCGGTCACTGCCCAGAGCGTTACCGGTTCGCCGCGCAACGCCCTTGAACCGCAACGCGGCATCTTCAACAACTTTAGTGCGGTGTTCCCGAGCGAAGCTCGAGCGCTGCAGCTTTCTTTTAAGATTCTCTTCTAGGCTCAACCCTTTCGCTTCTCGCCGAAGCGGCGGATCAGCAGAAGGCGCCCCGGTCCTGGGACGTCTTTTGCTTTTTCCAGCGACGCGCGAAAAGCCACCGCGCATCGGTGATTTCCAGCGCCCCGTTTTTGTGGTATTCGTCGTTTAACTTCTCAGGAGGAATCAATGAACCGCATGGGCCAGAAAATAGTCGCCATCATCGCATTGGGAACTTTTGCGCTGGTTATCGGGCTCGGCAAGTTGCGGCCAGCGCACGCGCAGGAAGCCAAGGAACCGTTTCCAGGCATGGCTCCCCTTGATCAATATTTAATGGCGCGCGACGCCGAGATTGCCATGGCCCGGAGCGCGGCCCCGGAGGCCATCTCGCGCGATGCGGAGGTCCTCGTCCTCGGAAGGGATGGCTACGAAACCGCCGTCAAAGGTACGAACGGTTTCGTGTGTGTCGTCGAGCGCGGGTGGATGGGCCCGTTCGATGGCGAATATACCGCTAATTTTTGGAACCCCAGGCTTCGCGGCCCGCTCTGCTTCAATCCGCCGGCGGCCCGCTCCGTTCTGCCCATGACCTATAAAAGGACGGAGATGGCCTTGGCCGGTCAATCCAAAGCTCAGATCATGGAGGGCATCAAGACTTTCATGACGCAAAAGCTGCCGCCTCTCGAGCCGGGAGCCATGAGCTACATGCTGTCCAAAGACCAGTACCTTTCCGATCAAGGCCAGCACCACTGGATGGCTCACCTGATGATTTACACTCCGCTCATGGACAGTGCCGTTTGGGGTGCGGATCTGCCCCACTCTCCCGTCCTGCTGAATCCCCAGTTCCATGGCGCTCCGGAACCCATCGACGTATTCATGATTCCCGTGGCCAGATGGTCGGATGGCTCGGAAAGCCCCGTCAAGCATTAGCAACGCGAGCCAACGCGAGCCATCGTGAGCCAGTGTGCGCGGTGTGCTCTCCAGAGCCATGCGACCTAATGTAAAACGAGTTGTGTTCTGTCCTTCGCCGCGCCTGAAGAAAAAACGCCCAGGCGCAACATCACCAACTCACCGCATCCCTGCTGACAAGAAGAACGCGCAACCTCGCGGCAACCGCCAGCGCCCGCGTGCGCCGGTTCCACCCTGTCCGGCGGCAAAAACGTGATCGCCACCATACCGTTATGTGGCATCATTGTTGCGGCCTCTCGTTACCGTTGCCTGAACAGGATTCGAGCCGTATGCGCACTCCTTCAGACCTTCTCCTCGCGGCCCGGGCGCTCCCCTGGGTTTGCGCTGCCCGCGTGGCCCTCCTGACGCTTCCTTTTCGCCGCCTCCAGCGCGCCGTCAACCGCGTGGCGCGCCCCTCCAGGCAATCGCGCCGGCACCTTCCCGTGGAAAAGCTGAGCTGGTCCGTCTCCGCCGCCAGCCGCTTTGTTCCCCGCGCCACCTGCCTTACTCAGGCCGTGGCTCTGCATATCCTGCTCAAGCGCGCCGGCTGCCATTCCCGGCTCCGCATCGGCGTCTCCAGCAAGTCCGGGGAATTTGCGTCCCACGCTTGGGTGGAAAATCAGGACCGCGTGGTCATCGGCAACGTCGAGCTGCAGCGCTTTACGCCCATGCTGGTTTGGGATTGATGCAACTCCGCTTCAAACTCTCAGCTTCGCCCCATCCCTAGCTGCACCGCTCCACGATCTTGCTCACAAATTCTGTCGCCGCCGTCTTCGTCGGAAAGCAATCCGCGAAACGCGCCAGCGCTTCCTCCGTAATTTCCTTCGAAGTGCGCTTTCCGTCGCAGACGCTCAGCACATAAGCTTCCGCCTCGCCCTTGCGCGACAGGCGCGGCGCGTACTCCGGCAGTTTCTTCTTAAGTTGTTCCGGGCGGATCGGAAAGCTCCCCAGCGTCGAGTGATCGAAGCGCGCCTTCACCTTGCCCGGTTCCGAAGACGTTTCTCCTTCGATGATTTCCACTTGCCACCGCCATTCTTTACCGTCATACGTGCTGATCTTTGTTCTTACTGTATCGCCGGGCCGAAGCAGCACCGGCGTTTCAATGGGGAAAAAACTCCGCGCCCAGTCAACAGTTGGATTGATCGGGGAGTTGGTAAACGACACTCCAGGAATCAGATTCACCCGCATCCACGCTCCTACCCCGTGCATGACGCCATCTCGCTGGCTGACAGAGACAGCTTCCCCTTCCACATACGAACTTTCGGCATCCTTAAAACAAACATTTGCAATCAGGGCCGCGTCAGCTAGCACATTTGCCCCACCGAGACTTACTTGATAGATCGTACTGGTTGCGAACGGTCGCCCAGCTGAAAAATCAAGACCGAACTGCTCCGCGTTCCAGACGTCCAACCTTTGCGCCGGGTTCATTTCGGCGGGAGCCACGAAAAGATCGACAGACTGGGGAAGGATTTGTCCACTGGGCTTCAGGAATCGTCGTCTCGCATCTAGCAGCGCACCCAATGTGCCGCCCTGCAGACCAAAGCTGGCGCCTGTGTCCGTGACGATGACATCTACTGGTTCTGGCAGTTTGATATTCTGTGAACGATCTCGAATTAATAAAATTCGATCACTGAAACCATTGGCATCGCATAACAACCGTGCAAAGTCGACGATGTCATTTTGTTCTACTGCATA
>DATAPL010000044.1:0-1618 GCA_036265205.1 Terriglobales bacterium | reverse complement strand
GATATTGCGCGTGCCGTGGGCCTTGCCCGGCAAACCATTTATGTGGTTCTCAGGGATGCGGCGTAACGGCTGAGGAAAGTACCCAAATGGCGCACTTAATCATCGTTCATCGGCAACACAATGCCAGGCCGGCGAGGGCTGGCGGCTGAGCAAGGCCCACTACGACGATGGCGGGATTTCCGGCGGGACCATGGAGCGGTCGGCACTGCAGCGACTGCTAGGGAAGCTCTGCACAACCTGATCGATTCGTGTACAAAGGAAAAGGTCGATGGGTTGATGTGGAGGTGGGGTGATGGGCAATCAGCGGACGTTCGGGTCGATAGCCTGGAGCGCGAAAGGCAAAGTGACCCGGCGTGAGCGGTTTCTGGCCGAGATGGACGCGGTGATTCCATGGGCGCGGTTGCTGGCGCTGATCGAACCGCATTACCCGAAAGCCGGTAACGGGCGGCAGCCGCTTGGGCTGCAGAAAATGCTGCGGATCTACTTCCTCCAGCAGTGGTTCAATCTGTCCGACCCGCAGGCCGAGGACGCGATCTACGACAGCGAATCGATGCGCCGTTTTGCGCGGGTGGAGTTGGGCGACGACGTGGTGCCGGATGAGACTACGATTCTGCGTTTCCGCCATCTTCTGGAGCAGCAGGGGTTGACCAAAGCCATCTTTGATGCAGTGCGGCATTTGCTGGAAGAGCGCAGGCTGTTGCTGCGCGCGGGGACCATCGTTGACGCCACCATCATTGCGGCGCCCGCTTCGACCAAGAACGCGAGCGCGACGCGCGACCCGGAGATGAAGCAGACCAGAAAGGGTAAGAGCTGGCATTTCGGGATGAAGCTGCATGTCGGCACCGACAAGCGCGGCACCACCCACAGCCTCACCGCAACCGATGCCGCTGTGGCCGACATCACCCAGATGCCGCACCTGTTGCATGGGCAGGAGCGGGAGGTGTTCGGCGATCAGGCCTACTGGAAGAACTCCGACCGGCAGGCGTTCGAGGCCAGAGGCGTACGCTATCGGGTCAATCGCCGGCCCAGCAGCAGACCGCTGAGCGAACGCTGGCGCCTGATCAACCGGGCGCGCTCGCGTACCCGAGCGTGCGGCGAACATGCCTTTCGGGTGATCAAGCAGCTGTGGGGCTTCACCAAGGTGAGATACCGCGGTCTGGCCAAAAACCTGGCGCGGGCGCAGACCATGTTCGCCCTGGCGAACATGTACCAGCTGCGGCATCACTTGCTCCCGCCAGGGACCAGGTGCGCGTTGTGAGCGAGCAGACCAACATGATGTGGCCAGCGCGGGAATTGCCGGCGACACCAGCCATCTCCGCCCACCTATCAGCCGCCCCAAACTCCGTCCTCCAGCGGCCTTCTCCTCTAATCGGAACACTTCGATGTCAAACAGTCGTTGCATATCGACCTGTGCAGAGGTTCCCTAGGACGAACACGACAGAATGAAGATGGTAGCGGAATGAAATGTCCAGCGTGCTCTCAGGCAATCCACGCCGAATTTAAATTATTATTTACTCCTAAGGGAGATACTGAAAAGACCGGTCGGCTAACGAGCACGCTCGACGCTGAAGGTGAGGAGGGCGTTTTTGTCTATGTTGATTGGATGGTCTGTCCGGAA
>DATAPL010000043.1:0-1955 GCA_036265205.1 Terriglobales bacterium | reverse complement strand
AGCCGCCCGTATCTCCTTCCACAATTCGTCCCGCCCTGTCCCTGTCCGCGCGGAATACGGAACGATCTGCGCCCCCGGCGCGAACGCAGCGAAGGCGTCCATGGATTTGCGGAGCGCGTTGCCGGAAAGTTTATCGGCCTTGGTGCCGACAATGAGTGATGGGCGCCCCGCAGCAGAGAGAAACTGCAGCAACTGCTTGTCGCTCTCCTGCGGCGGAACATTCACATCAACCAGCGCCAGGCAGAGTACCAGACAGGCGCGTTCTTTCAAGTAGGGATCGATAAAACTGGACCAGTGACGTGTGACTTCACGCGGGACCCGCGCATACCCGTATCCCGGAAGGTCGGCGAAGACGACCTCAGGCCGCGGCTTGCCCGCCCAGCGCACTTCGAAGAAATTTATGGACTGCGTCCGCCCCGGCGACGAACTGGTTTTGGCGATCTTTGCGCCCAGCAGCGAATTGATCAGGCTCGACTTGCCTACGTTCGACCGTCCCAGAAACGCAACCTCAGGCAGCGCCGGTGCCGGGAAGTGGCCCGGGTCGGTTGCCGCGGTCATGAATCGAGAAAGCACGCGCATGATTCAGTGTCGGGTTTTCACCGGGATTGTGCAAGTGGCGGGGGATTGGGCGCTGCACCCTAGATCCCTCGCCCGCTGGAGAAAGCGCGGGGACTTCGGGATGACGCAGTGGGATCGCTCACGCCGCGCGGATAGTGCTGCCATCAAATCTGCCCACCGCCACCGATGCGTCATCCCGAAACTCGGCGCCGTTCAGCCGAGTGAGGGATCTCGCGGGGAGGGTATCAGACCTGTACGGTCAACCCCTGGCTTATACTCTTCTGTCCACTCCTCAGCCAGGTCATGCCAGTGCGGATTCATGGACTCGATCAGGCGAATCTTCTTGCTGCGACGCCATCCCTTGATTTCCTTTTCCCGTGCAATGGCCGCATCCGGATATACGAAGCGCTCGTAATAGACCAGCCGGGTCAGGTTGTAACGACTTGTGAATCCGCGAACGAGCTTATTCTTGTGCTGAAAAACACGGTGGCCCAGCTTCCCGGTGATGCCTGTGTAGAGCACGTGAGATCGCGGCCGGTTGGTCATAATGTAAACGTGAAACAGTTTGGGCTTTCTCATATCCCACCCCCCAATGCGTCGTCCCGAAACTCGGCGCAGTTCAGTCGAGTGAGGGATCTGGCGCGGGCCGCCACTGCCGTTTCTAGCACGTGAGCATCGCCTCTGTCTGTGACGGATGAACATGCCTGTGGCTGCGGTGGAATTGCACGCGAGATCCCTCGCCCCGCTGGAGAAAGCGCGGGGACTTCGGGATGACGCAGTGGGGGACGGTGTGGATGCGACTTCAGCAGCGCGACAACAGATTTCAGCTCAGCCCAAGCGGCTTCTTATTCTCGACGTCTTCATCGGTAATCGGAAGGTATTTATTCCGCAGGTATAGAATTCCTGCCACAATTACGCCGATGCCGACGCTGATTGCAAAGAACACACGATAGGCAGGGAACGAAACCAAAACAGCCCCGATGATTACCGCCGCAACGATAAGGCCGGTTGTGCCTTTTACGTTGATAGACATCCGGGGAAGCATGGCTGACTAGCCAAATTTTAGCGCGTCAGAAACTGGTTTGGGTAGTGGGGCAGGCCGAGATGTTCGGAGTTCGCGGTTGGGCCAGAGCTCTCCGTCTCCTCAACTTCTGCGGATTCGAAGTCCAAGGCCCCGGAGCCGCAAACCCTATCGCACAAAGGCCAGACTCACTGGTGCGCTGTCGGCCCTTCCGTCGGACCCAGAGGCGGCGCCATGGGCTGAGCAGCGTCTGCAGGAATCTCGACAATCGGTAGCGCCTGCTCGAGGGCGATGGCAAGCACCTGGTCCATGGTCTCGACGAAATGCAGTTTCATGGCATCGCGAAGATTTTCAGGGACCTCAGCCACGTCCTTCT
>DATAPL010000042.1:0-28793 GCA_036265205.1 Terriglobales bacterium | reverse complement strand
GAGCTTTTCCAACGAGTAACCAAAGCGGGATGACCTTCCGAAGCAAGGCATGTGACAATTTTTGTCAGACCTTTGAGAATGCGTAGCTTTTTGCGATTGGCAGAATCAAATCAAAATCAACAGTCTGGAACAAAAAGAAATTGACGCTCTCCGGAGGATGCGATGAAGGGCAAGGTTGCGCTGGTTACCGGCGCCAATGGAGGTCTGGGAACTTATGTTACACAGGCGCTGCTGGACCAGGGCGCAAGCGTTGTAGGCCTGTCGCGCAACATTCAGCAGTCTGCGTTCGGCAGTCCACGGTTTTCCGCGTCGCCCGGCGAAATTTCGACCGCGGCAGGGGCGAGAGTCGCGGTCGAAAATGTGATCGCCGGCTTTGGCCGGGTGGACATTCTGGCGCATACAGTGGGAGGGTTCGCGGGAGGCAAATCCATCGCCGCAACCGATGATGCGATCTTCGAACGCATGTTCGAAATGAATTTCAACAGCGCGTTTTATCTCTTGCGGGCGCTGATTCCAGTTATGCGCAAGACCGGCAACGGGCGCATCGTTGCTATCGGCAGCCGCGCCGCGCTTGAGCCGGGAGCGGGCGTGGGCGCTTATAGCGCGTCCAAAGCAGCGCTGGTTTCGCTGATTCGCACTGTGGCCGTGGAAAATAAAGATGCGGGGATTACGGCGAACGTGATTTTGCCGGGCACTATGGACACCCCGGCTAACCGGAAGTTCATGCCTGATGCGGACTTCGCGAAATGGGTCCGTCCAGAGACGCTGGCGAATTTGATTGTGTGGCTGGCAGGCGATTCAGGCAAGGATATCAACGGCGCGGTGATTCCGGTGTATGGCAGCGAGGGGTAATCCTCTTGCGTATTGGCTCGATCGCCCGGCTGGCGCTCAATCCCGTTTGTCGGGAAGGATGAAGTTGCTTTTCGCCAGATCCGAGTTGAGCGTCTCCTCCCGATAGTAACGTTGCAGAAGGCCGTTTTTCCAGGTCAGGAGGTCGGGATTGTCCCGCGCAAAATCCTCCCAGCTCAATTTATGCTCCGCCCGTGCCATGCGCTCTCCAATCAGAAAGACGTAGGCCCAGGTTATGGTCTGGTGATAAAGCTGCGGCTTGCCATGAGCCGCTGCGAATTTTCGTAAGGCTGCACAAAATTTCTGCAAGGCTTCAAGAACCGAATATTTGGACAGATAGAGAAAGGCAACTCGCACGTGTTCCCTATGATGGAAATGCTCGGCGGGAAGCGTGCCGCGCTCGAATTGTTCCAGCAGGTCGTGGTCGGTCATAGGAAAAAAGGCGACAGTCGCACGTTACAAATGATGACGGATCAGGAATCGCGCCCGCGCTTCGGGTGGCCTGCCTTCGTCTCTTTCAAGCGATGGCTGGCGCTGGAATCCAGCTCCAGGCCATAAAACTTCTTCAGCTCCTTGATCCGCTGCAAAGATTTGTGGGTAAACGGGGTCTTGCCGTCAAAAGCGTGCAGGACGATGCCTTCGAGCAGGTCGCCGAGCGTCAGATCATGGTATTCGGCAAATGCTTTGAGCACCTTAAGTAGGCGCCTTTCAATGCGCACGCCGGTCTGCACACGCTCTACCAGCAGGGTCTCATTGTGTACCATGGTACCAATGTACCAGAGCGTCCGCGGTGCCGGCAAATAGAGAAGACGTCGGTTCCCGGATGGAATTTGCATCCACCTCCAGCTTTGGACCTCACCTTTAACAAAGTCAAAAGCGGCGGGCGAGGGCGCCCGCCCCACAGGGCACATAAATTTCTCTTATGTTCGCCATAAATTTAAGTTTTCAAAAGTATTTGTGATAGAGGCGAAAAGAATTATGCATTGGACTCGCACAGGTTGCGGGCGCTACTGTGCAACTCGCTGGGGCCGTGCAACCTACAAAAGACGCGGCTAGGGGAGAAAGCGAGCCGTCTTTAATGAGGAGAACCTTCCGATGGAGGGTTGTAATAGGTATCGTTAGTCTCGGGATGATTGCCGCTTCAGCGGGTCAAGCGATGGGGCAGACCGACCCGGCGCCGCAGTCCGCACCGGACTTAGCCAGCCGCATCGATTCGCTGGAGAAGCAGCTTGCGGATCTGCGCACTCAAATGGAGGCGCAGAAAGCCGCCGCAGCCGCCCCCGCGCCGGCCGCTGCGGCTGTCAGCAGCCCCGCGCCCGGACCCGCAGCTCCGGCTGCCCCGACACTGGCAGGCTTGCTCGGGCCAACCACCCTGAGCGGATTTGTCGACGTCTACTACGGCTATAACTCAAATCAGCCGATCGGCCGGACGACCGCGTTTCGCAACTTCGACATTAACTCCGGTCAGTTTGGCCTGAACATGATCGAACTGGTAGCGGACAAAGCGCCGGACGCGACCGCCAGCCGCCTCGGCTACCACGTCGCACTAGGTTTCGGGCAAGCGATGAACATCGTGAATTCCACGGAGCCTGGCCAGTTCCCAACCGAGTCAAATTTCGATCAGTACCTCAAGGAAGGATATTTGGAATATCTCGCCCCGGTGGGCAAAGGTTTGCAGATCAACGTGGGAAAGTTCGTGACCCCGGCGGGCGCGGAAGTGATCGAAACCAAGGACAACTGGAACTACTCCCGCGGGCTGCTTTTCGCTCTAGCCATTCCATATTTTCACTTCGGCACCAGCGCCAAGTATGCCTTCAACAGCAAATTTTCGCTGACCGGCTATCTGGTGAATGGCTGGAATAACAGCGTCGACACCAACGGCGGCAAGACGACCGGCTTCAGCGCTGCTTGGACGCCGAGCGCCAAGTTCAGCCTGGTGCAGAACTACCTGGTGGGTCCGGAGCAAGTCAACGATGACTCAAACTTTAGACATCTTTCAGACACAGTGGTTACTTACACGCCGAACAGCAAGCTGTCGCTGGTAGCGAACTACGACTACGGCCATGATCACATTACCGCGAGCCCCACTTCGGTGCATTGGAGCGGCATTGCCGGATATGTGAAATACGCCCCCAACGACAAATGGGCGTTCGCGGCGCGCGGCGAGTATTTCAGCGACAACGGCGGCACGCAGACGGGGACGGCGCAGAAATTGAGCGAGGTCACTTTAACGCTGCAGCGCATGCTGGCCAGCAAGCTGATGACCCGGCTGGAATTCCGGCGCGACATGTCGGACCACAACGTTTTCCCGTACCGGGCGGATCAGTTCGGCGACCTCGACCACCAGAACACGGTCACGCTGGGCATGGTGTATGCGTTCAGCACTGCAGACGCTAAATAGTGAGGAGAGCAAATTTTGGAACCAAACGATTTTTACCTTAGTGGCAGCAATGCCACTTTTATGTGGGTCAGCGGCCCGGGCTCAACTCAAACCACCCCTGGTACCAGCGCCCAGGCCGCTCCCGCGCCAAGAAGTCAGGCTCAAGTAAGTAAGCAGGTTTAACACGGAGGCAGGGTTGCCGTTCCATTCGGACAGCCGTAAAACCCGGAAGCCTCAGCTTGCAAAGGTTCACACACTCGATGTACGGAGCAAAAAAATGGCTGCTAATGCTAAGCAAGGAACTTATCTGGGAACCACGTTGATCGGATTCACCGCTTTCGTGGCGGGGATGCACGGCGGTGGCGGAGTGGGCATTGTGGTTGCCATTGTCGGGGCGGGATTGCTGCTTTTCTCTGCCGCCGGCTTTCGCAAAATCAAGGCCGTATAGACCAACAATTGAGAGGAAACCTTCATGAAGCTGATTGGAGTTCTGCTGGCGATTTTCGGTTGGCTGCTTCCGGTAGTGGGGCTGGGGATGACGTCATCCACGGGCGCAAGGATAGTGATCTGCCTGGTTGGAATTGGCATTACTCTCACCGCCATTCTCAAGTTGTTGCTGAAGGATCACGAGAAGGTAGCGGTGTGGAAGCAGTAGAGCGGCAATTTTTGGACGGCATGGCTGCGAACTTTTAGAGATCGGGGGCGCGGCAACACAACAGAGCCCGCGTTCAACCCCACCAGGAGACAAGCAATGACACGTAGCGCATGGTTGAAACCATGTTTGTGGGCGGCGATCTTAGCGCTGCTCGTATGTGGACTTCCGGCTTGGGCCCAGGGTCAAACCGCTGCGCCCAGCGCCCCGGCTGCTGCCGCTACCCCGCCGCCACTGGCGACCGACGCGCCGATCCCGGTGAGTGGTCCAAGCGCCGACGATCAGGCCGCCGGCGATCCCAGCGGAACCAAGACCGGAACCGCGAACGATGTGGTTCACGCCGATCCGGCCAAGCCGCTGACTCTGACCGACCTGGTCAACCAGGCGGGACAAAATCGTATCGCGATCAATTTCGTCTGGACATTAGTGACGGGCTTTCTGGTCATGTTCATGCAGGCCGGTTTCGCCATTGTGGAAACTGGGCTTTGCCGCGCCAAAAATGCCAACCACACCATGATGATGAATTTCATGGTCTATGGCTTCGGCCTGTTCGCTTATTGGGTATGCGGATTCGCCTTTCAGATGGGCGGTTCGGCTGGAGTTTCCATCCTTGGAGGCGCCGCCCCGCTCAGTCACGAATTTACAATCCATCTGCTTGGCCATGACTGGGGACTGTGGGGCACCAAGGGATTCTTCCTCTCCGGCGCGACCTACGATGTGGGCGTGATGGTGCTGTTCCTGTTCCAGATGGTCTTTATGGATACGGCATTGACCATTGTGACCGGCGCCGCTGCCGAGCGGTGGAAGTACGTTGCCTTCGCGGTTTCGTCAGTAGTTCTGGGAGCGGTTACTTATCCCATTTACGCCAACTGGGCGTGGGGCGGCGGATGGCTTTCCAAGCTGGGCACAAACTATGGGCTGGGTGCAGGCTATGCCGACTTTGCCGGATCGGGGGTGGTGCACGCGGTCGGCGGGTTAACCGCCCTGGCATTATCCATGATCGTTGGCCCTCGCATCGGCAAGTACAACCGCGACGGGTCGTCGAATGCGATGCCGGGTCACGACATCGTCATAGTGCTAACCGGCTGTTTCATTCTGGCCTTCGGCTGGTTCGGATTTAACCCGGGCAGCACGCTGGGCGCTTCGGGCGCACTGCGCATCAGCACGATTGCAGTGGACACGATGCTGGCGGGGTGTACTGGATCTTTCGGCGCGCTCCTTTATATGTGGATCAAGTACGGGAAACCGGATGCATCGATGGCAGGTAACGGATTGCTGGCCGGCCTGGTTGCCATCACGGCACCAAGCGGTTACGTCAACACCCTAGGCGCGACAATCATTGGATTCGTCGCTGGATTGCTGGTTTGCGTCAGCGTTGAATTCATCGATCGCGTGCTGCGAGTGGACGACCCGGTCGGCGCAATCTCCGTACACGGAACCAACGGGCTGTGGGGAGTCATCTCCGTCGGCCTGTTTGCGGATGGCACCAACGGCGTGAAGGGCTTGTTCTACGGAGATCCTACACAGCTGGTTGCTCAACTGATCGGCGTGGGCACACTGCTCGGTTTTGTGTTCACGACCTCATATGTGCTGAACCTGGCGATTCACGCGATTGTCGGGCAGCGGGTTTCGGCCGCGGATGAACTCGAAGGCTTGGACATCCCCGAAATGGGAGCTCTCTGCTATCCCGAGTTTGTGCTCAAGCCGGACACGACCGCGGTGGGCGCGGCGACCAGTGATTTCAAGGCTGGTTTGCAGGTTGCCCGGGAGACGGCCTGATGACCAACGCCTTTTCTACCATCGATGAAAGCCGCGGGCATTCCCTAACCTGGCAATGTCCGCCGGCTTTTGACTTCCCTCGCGAAGCTGTGGATTGCTTTCACGAAGGGGTGGCAAGGCTACAGATGGGCGATCCACAGGCGGCGCTGGCGGCCCTCTCACGCAGTACCGAGATCGCGCCAAGGTTCGGCGAAGCGCATGTTTTTCTGGGCCTCGCCAATGCGTTGACATGCAATATCTATCCCGCGATCGATCATCTCGAACTTGCAGCCAAGCTTCAGCCGGACAGCTTCGCGGCGCATTACACTCTGGCGCAGCTCAATTTCAAGTTGCGTATACCGCAGAAGGGTTACGCCGCCGCGCAAGACGCGTTGCGCTGCGTGGGTACCCTGGAGCAGCGCAAAATGCTGACCCAGTTGCTCAAGGAAGAGCGGGCTCGCGAACGCAATGGAATTTCGCGGCCCTGGTTTAACACTCCCTTCAGCAAGCCCGGGCTGCTTTTTGCGGGTGGAGGACTGGCCGCGGCCATCGTGGCGCTGCTGGTGCATGTTCGCTGGTAGGCGATGGACAGTAAATCTGCGGGAGGTGAGGGATGACGGACACGTTTTTCGAAATCCTTAAGAAGCAGCGCATGGCCTGGTCCTGGGCGGTAGTCGTCGGACTCTTTCTCATCGTCGTCGCCCACGCGCCGATTCTTCCCGTAATCGCGGGTTGCGTGCTGGCGGTTGCGATTTCAGTTTTGCGGGCGCGGCCGCAGCGCGCCGCAAAATTTCCGGTTCGAGGAGCGTAGCGGTTGTCCGGGACGCAAAGCGAACCATGAAAACCCTAATGTCGAGGGCAGTCGCGTTGGATCGTGCGATGGATGAGGTCATTGATGGGGAGATGATGACTTCGCCAGCGCCGCTTCAGCCTGAACCACCCACCAGCATGGCCCAGGATTCGCCTCCTGTGGTGATGCTCTCGGGGCGAAAATTCCTGCTCGGCTGCGCCCTGGTTGCTGCTCTGACGCTATTTGTGGGGCGCAGGATTGAGTTGCCCATGTGGTTGCTGGCAGCGGAGGTGCTCGCGACCATCCTGGGACTGTTTGTGTTTGGTTCCTTCAAATACCAGATCCACAAGAACGCTTTGACTTATGGGATGTTGCTGCTCGTGGTTGCGACTTTCTGCGGGTTGCGTACTTCTGAATGGCAGATCGAAATTGCGCAGCGCGGCTGGTGGCACTGGACACAGCAGCACCTGCTTTCGTTCCACGGTCTGGATGAGCTCATTCACGCCGACACCATGCTGTTCATTCTGGGTCTGACTTTTATGGTTTCGGTCATCGCCCAGACCCGTCTGCTGGAAGGCATCACATTCGCCCTGTTACGGCGTAACCGGGGAGCGATCCTTTCCACTGTAATTGCGGTCACTGCCGTCGTTGCCTTCGCGTCGGGTATTCTGGACGGTGTTTCAATGATCGGCCTGACTATACGGACTCTGGTCATTATCCTGCTGCTGGCGGCCGCGCCGATGGCGGATATCCGTCATGCAGTCATGGTTTGTACGACGGTGACCACCATCTGCGGGGTGTGGCTGGCCTACGGCGAGCCGCCCAATTTGATCATGAAGGCAAATTTGTATCCTTACCTGGGAAACGCCTTCTTTCTGGTGTATTGCGCTCCCATCGCGGTAGCGAGTTACCTGGTGGTGGCGCGCCATATTCGAAAAAGGCTGCGAGGGCGGCGAGTCGATCTGGACGCGATGGATGTAATCGACGCGAACGCCGAGGACGTGCGCTTTCTGCAAGCAACCCGGCATGGCGAGGTAGTAACTCCGGTTGAGCTCGTTGAAGACAACGCTGTGCAGCTGGGGGAATCTGCCGAGCACGTGCTTGAGCGCCTGCGAGGTGGCGATTCGTTGGGGATCGCGATGGTCCGTGAAAGAGTGCCTCCGGCCATACGTAAGAAGCTTCTGGGGCATCTGGTGAGCGAGGAACTGGCGGAGTCGCTCGATCGGCATTACCTGCTGGACGCGGCCGGCGATCATGCCGCAGCCTTGAAGGCGGAGCAGGCGGTGGATGAGGTGATTGCTTCTCTGGCCAAGGTTCGCCGGCGGGCGCAAAGGATTGGCGGCCTGGCGTTGATTCCCTTTATCGGGCTGCTGGTGCTGCACGGCATTTATCACCAGACGCCGCTATTCCTGGCGTCGTTTGCGGGATTTGGCCTGGCACTGCTCGGCATTGCGCACATTCCAAAGATGCGTTCCCTGGCTTTGCGTGATGCCCGGCACGAATACGCCGAGTACTACTTCCTTTTTCCGCTGTTCTTTTCTATTACGCTGTTGACCAATGCGGGGTTTTTCGGCCGGCTGCAGGGGGTAATTCACCACGGTATCGAGATCCTGGGGCACGCCCATGTGGCGTTCGCGCAGTTCCTGGGGTGCACTTTTCTGTCCGCGATCCTGGATAACAACATCGTGGCCGACTTCGCGTCGCACGGCTTGCACAACCTGCAGACTTCAACCCTGCATCTGTTCGCGATGGCTCAGATCGCAGGCTATGCCCTGGGCGGGTGCTGGACCCATATCGGCTCCGCCCAATCCGTGGTAGCGTATGCGTTTATTCAGCGTGACGTCGATGCAAATTACACCCCGGTGCAATGGATCAAGGAGATGACGCCGGTGATTCTGGAAATGCTGGGTGTGATCGCGGTCATAATTTACACCGAAAGCGCTTTGTTGAAGTGGTTGCATTGAAAGGCGGTTGTCGAGTGTGCGCAAAGGAACGGGTGCCGTCAATAATTTGCCTGATCTGAAATTTGAATACGTTGAGGACAAACACTATGACTAAACTTGAAGCGATTATTCAGCCTTCCAGATTTGAAGCCGTCAAGGAAGTTCTGACGGAACTGGGAGTTGAAGGCATGACCATATTCGACGTGCGCGGACACGGTAGACAGAAGGGCCACACCGAGGTGTATCGTGGACGCGAATATACCGTCGATCTCGTTCCCAAGATCAAAATCGAGATGGTGTTGGCCGATAACCTGGTGAATGCCGCGGTGGATGCCATCGTGCAAAGCGCCGGAACCGGCAAAATCGGCGATGGGAAGATATTTCTTTCCAAAGTGGACGAAGCGATTCGCATTCGAAATCAGGAGCGCGGGGCGGCGGCGCTCTAGCGCTATACCGCTTCAGGCCACCGGAGTCTCATGCCAGTGCTCGCGAACAGCTCGGTCACGCAGGACGCATATCAAAAAGAGTCTGACAATATACGCGAGAGATTTGAGCAAACGCACGACGGGCAAGCCGCAGTGCGCGAGCGTTCGAATCTTATCGACTCGCTGATCCGGGAGCTGTGGACGCAGACCTCGGCGGCTGCGGCCGGCGCGGAGAAGTTCTGTGTCGCCGCGCTGGGCGGTTACGGCCGCCGGTCTCTGTTTCCCTATTCCGACATCGATGTTCTTTTCCTTCACGAAACGGCACTGAGTGAAGCCGCACAGAAGCAGACGATCCCGCGCATCTGCCAGGCGCTGTGGGACCGGCACCTGCGCGTCAGTCCAACCACGCGTTCGCTAGCCGAGTGCGGCAAGCTCCACCGGGACAACCTGGAACTGAATATTTCGTTGCTCGACAGCCGCTATCTGTGCGGCGACGAGGAGTTGTTTGAGCAGCTTCATGCCCGGGTGATTCCGAAGATGGTTGCTCGGGAAGCACTGGAATTGCAGCAGCGGCTGACTGACCTCACTTCCGCCCGTCATAACAAATACGGGCACACCATTTTCCATCTGGAGCCGAACATAAAGGACTACCCTGGCGGCCTGCGTGACTATCAGGTGGCCTGCTGGCTCAGCCTGATTTCTGAACTGGAGAAGACCGGGGTGTGGCCCGCGCCGGAGAATTTGTTGCCCAACGCGTTTCGCCAGGAGTGTGGCGCGGCTTTGGAGTTTCTCTCGGCGGTGCGTTGTTTTCTGCACTATCGCCAGGGCCGCGACCTGAATGGGCTGACCTATGAATTGCAGTCGGAAGCGGCGGCTGCGGGCATCGGAATCCCGGACGGCGTGCCGCTGGCTCCAGCGGCCTGGATGCGAACCTACTTCCGGCATGTCCGCTCGATCTACCGGCTCACCGTGCTGTTCGATGAAGTGCCTCCCGCACGTTCGGGTTTGTACCGGCTATTTGAAAATCGCAAGTCGCGTTTGTCGAACGCCGATTTTTCGGTGGTGGAGGGCCGGGTCTTTCTGCGCCAACTGGCTTCGGTTCAGGACCCATCGGTACTGTTCGCCCTGTTTGAGTTCATCGGGCGGCACGGCCTGAAGCTGACAGCGGAAACCGAACGCTGCGTCGAAGCGGCATTGCCCAGCCTGCGGCAGTGGGCGCAGGAGTCCCGTGAAGTGTGGCCTTACTTCCGGCGCATCCTGGTATCGCCTTATGCCGGCGCGGCGTTGCGGGCCATGCACCGGCTGGGAGTCCTGGTGGTGCTTTTCCCCGAGTTCCAGGCGGTGGATTCGCTGGTTATTCGTGACTATTACCATCGCTACACGGTCGATGAACACTCGTTTGTTGCCATTGAAAATGTGCACGCGCTGCGAACTCCCGACAGCGAGCTGGAGCGGCGCTTTCGCGACATTCTGGATGGAATCGAACGGCCGGACCTGCTCTTTCTGGCGATTCTGTTGCACGATGTCGGCAAGGGCATGCAGGCCGACGATCACGTAGCGGGAAGTCTGGAAGCCTCAGCCGGCGTATTAGACCGCCTCGGCCTGGACCCGGCTGAGGGCGAGACGGTGACCTTCCTGATCGCCAAGCATCTGCGAATGTCGGCAACGACCCGGCGGCAAAATATTTTTGATCCTAAAGTGGTTGAGGAATTCAGCGAAACCGTAGGAACGACGGAACGGCTGAAGATGCTCACGCTGCTTACCTATACCGACGTCAAATCGGTAAATCCGGAAGCGCTGACACCGTGGAAGGCCGAAATGCTGTGGCAGCTTTACGCGGCTGCCTTCAACCATCTCAGCCGGACGGTTGACGACCAGCGGTTGACCGCGAGCAATGCCAACAGCGAACGGATCAGGGAAGTCGTCGCAGCCGCGGGAGAGATCGATGCCAAGCACATCACTTCTTTTCTGGAGGGATTTCCCAAGCGCTATCTGCTGATGCACGATGCGGGCGAAGTTGTCACCCACTGCGAGATGTATGACCGCCTCAAGCTTAAGGACGACGAGCCTCAGATCGACATACTGCGCCGGGGAGGATATTTCGAACTGGTGCTGCTGACGCTCGACTGTCCCGGACTTTTCGCTCACGTGGTGGGCACGTTGTCATCGTGGGGAATGAACATACTGAAAGCTGAAGCCTTTTCCAACAAGGCCGGCGTAGTGCTGGATACGATCCGATTTTCTGACCGCTTCCGCACCCTCGAGCTAAATCCCACTGAAGTCACCCGGCTCAGGAGAAACCTGGCGGAAGCGGTGTCCGGGGAAATTAATGTTGTCGAACTCATGGAAGCGAAATTCAAACCGGCGTCTCAGGGTCCCAAGGTAAAAATCGAGCCCAGCGTGCAAACCGACAATGAATATTCGCAGCACAGCACCCTGATTGAAATCATCGCTGAGGACCGCCCTGGACTACTTTATGACATCAGCTCCACCATGGCGGAACTCGGGTGCAACATCGAGGTGGCGATCATTGATACGCAGGGACAAACGGCCACCGACGTGTTCCACGTGACCTGCGCCGGAACCAAGCTGGATCGCGAGCACCAGAAGAAAATACAAGCCGCTCTGCTGGAGCAGCTGTAGGGCAACGGGTTTCTACTGACTCTTCACTTCCGACTGCCTCTCGACCAGATATCTCTTTAGAGCGTCCCGCCACTCCGGCATCACAATGCCATATTTCTGCAGACTGTCGGGCGAGAGCACGGAATACTTTGGACGCTCGGCTGGGCGCACGAACTTATCGCTCGTAGTCTCCGACACCACGGTGCCGGATCCCGTCATCGCGATTATTTCCTTCGCAAACTCGTACCAGGAGCACTCGCCGCGATTGGTGGCGTGCACGATGCCGCCGGCGCCGCACCGACAAAGCTGAATGATGGCCCGAGCTAAATCCACCACGTATGTCGGAGAGCCGCGCTGGTCGCCCACTACCTCCAGTTGCGGCCGGCTGGCGGCTAATTTAAGGATAGTGTCAGGAAAACATTTTCCGCCTGCGCCGAACAGCCATGAAGTGCGGGCGATGCAGCAGTCCGGCAGAATCCGTTGCAGCTGTACTTCGGCTTCGGCCTTCGATTTACCATAGACGCTGCGGGGCGCGCGTGGATCGTTGGGGGTATAAGGGATCGCCTTGGTTCCATCGAAGACGTAATCTGTGCTGAGAAAAAGCAGGCGGGCATTCTGTTGCCGCGCGGCCTGAGCGACGTTGGCGGCTCCGACGCAATTTACATCGAAGGCCAGGTCGCGATGGGTTTCACAGCCATCGACGTCGGTGTAAGCGGCCGCAAGGACGATCCAGTCAGGGCGAGTTTGCTGGACCAGGCTTAAAACAGCCTGCGCGTCGCGAATGTCGCCGTCCTTCGAGCCGAAGCCTGTGACCTGATCGTCCGTCCACCCGGACATGAGCGCTTTGCCGAGCAATCCGGTCGCGCCGAAGATTGTGATTCGCATGCGGTAGTTCTCTGGAGTCTTCGCCTCCCGACTTTCACCAGGGCCGTGAAAGATTGCCGGCCCACGGGATCCAGCTATGAGTAATGGGTGGCCATCCAATTTCGGTAACTGCCGCTGGTTACGTCTTTCACCCACTCCTCATTGTGCAGATACCACTGTATGGTCTTGCGAATTCCGGTCTCGAAACTCTCGCGCGGCTTCCAGCCTAATTCGTGCTCGATCTTGCGCGCGTCAATAGCATAGCGGCGGTCGTGTCCGGGCCGATCTTTCACGAATGAAATCAACTTTCGATGAGGCACAATGGGGTCGCTCGGGCAGGCCTCATCAAGAATCGAGGATATGGCCTCGACAATATCTATATTCCTCCGCTCACTCTTTCCTCCGACGTTGTAGGTTTCCCCGGCTCTGCCTTTATTCAGGACGGTGCGTAGCGCCGTGCAGTGATCTTCCACAAACAGCCAGTCACGCACATTCTGGCCGTCCCCGTACACAGGCAATGGCTTGCCTGCGCGGGCGTTCAGGATCACTAGTGGGATGAGTTTCTCGGGGAATTGAAATGGCCCGTAGTTATTCGAGCAGTTCGTGGTCAAAGTCGGAAGACCGTAAGTGTGGTGATAGGCGCGGACCAGGTGATCGGCAGCTGCTTTGGAGGCAGAATACGGACTATTGGGAGCGTAGGCGGTCGTCTCGCAAAACGGCGAATCGTCAGGAGACAGAGATCCGTAGACCTCATCGGTCGATATGTGCAGAACCCGAAACGAGTCGCGCTCCTCGGCCGGGAGTTCCGTGTAGTATGCCCGCGCTTCCTCGAGCACGCAGAATGTTCCGTGCACATTGGTGCGAATGAAGTCATCCGGTCCACGTATGGAACGGTCGACGTGGCTTTCAGCAGCAAAGTGCACGATGGCCCGAGGCTTGTGCTGCCGGAGCAATCCTCGCAGCAGTTCGCGGTTGCAGACGTCCCCTCTGGTGAAGGTGTAGCGAGGATTAGAAGCTACGCTCAGCAGATTGCGAGGATTACCCGCGTATGTCAGCTTGTCCAGGTTGACCACGGGGGTATGCTCCTGCTCCATCCATTGCAGGATGAAGTTGGATCCGATGAAGCCTGAGCCCCCGGTAACCAGAATCGTCTTTTCCATGTGAGCAGGCGACGCCGATTCGAACCCGCTGAATCGGCGCCTGCCGCTCTGATTGTAAACGACAGGACTTAGGCGCACCCGTACGACGGGGAGATTACTGGATCAGGCAATGCAAAGGACCAGGTGAATCGGCCCTGCGGCGCAGCGTCAAAGCTACGCCGCTCGAGGCCGAACGGGGGTTGCGCGCGCAGGCGCCGGCTTGGGCAAAATCTTGCCGCCGGCCATGGCTAAATAGAGGCCTTCAATCTCACTCGCCACCCGATTCCACAAATAGTGCTCGCGCACTTTCTCGCGCGCCTTGCGTGCGGCGGCTTTTCTGACTTCGGGCTCGGAGATCAGCAGGCGCAGCATCCGTTCCAGGTCGTCGAGGTCACCCCGCCGAAAGGTGAAACCGAATCCCTCCACCAGTTCGCGGTTCTCTGGGATGTCACTGGCCAGCACGCAAACCCCCGCGCCCATGGCGTCGAGCAGAGCGAGCGAAAGCCCCTCAAGATCGGAAGGCAAAACGAACAGCATGGCGTTGGTGAGTAATTCGTCAAGATCGTCGCCGGATACCCAGTCCAGCACCCGCACCCGGTCGCCCTGGTGTCGGCGCAACTGCTCCACGTAAAGATCAGAGTGGCTCGATCCTCCGGCCAGCACCAGCTTTACCGAAGTATCAATTTTCTCGAAGGCGCGAACTAGAAGATCACAGTTTTTCTCAATCGAAAATCTTCCGAGAAACAAAACGTACCGGCCGGTCTCCAGGTCCCATTTACGCAGCCGATTGCATCCGATCCCGCGCTGCCGCAGGATGGTTCCATTCGGAACGTAAACCGGCTCGCTTCCATAGCGCTCGCGATAATAATCCTGCAAAGTTCGGGAGACGACTACGGTCAGGTCCGGTAGTTCAATGGAAGCGCGTTCGCCCAGCCGCAGAATGCTGGACGCGATCCGCCCCCACTTTCGTCTTTGCCAGTCCAGGCCTTGCACTGTGACCACGGTTTTCTTCCCGAACCAGCGGGGTAGGAACGAAAACAGCGCCGGCCCCAGGCAGTGATAGTGAACGATGTCAACGTCACTAAACAGGGCATGAACAGTGCTGAGAAGTGTGTGTACCACAGTTTCACAGTGCTTGGAGCGGATGGTGGGCAGCCTAACCAGGCGCATTCCGTTGTGCTCTGTTTGCCGCGGGCTGAAGTATGTGCGGCAATAGACCGTGACGTCGTGCCCCATTTCGACCAGACGTTTGCCAATCTCTTCATAGTAGGTCTCGATTCCGCTGTATTTGGAAATCACGCCACGCCCGCCGATAAACGCGACCCGCAACGCGGTCTTCGAGCGGGCCCTGATTTTCCCGCCATCCTTCCTGGTTGGGGAGGGCGCCGCCAGCTGCTCGTACACGCGGGTCAAGGCCTGGTAGTGACTCTCAGGAGAGTGCTGGCGAATCACCAGCTCGCGGCCGGCGCCGCCCATTTCTGCGGCAAGCGCCGGACGTTCGACGAGGAATGAGATGGCGGCGGCCAGTTGGGCCACATCGCCCACCCGGTACAAGACTCCAGTCTCGCCTTCGTGCACCAGTTCGCGCCGCGAGCCCAGGTCGGATGCCACGACGGCACGTCCCCAGGCATACGATTCGAGAATGCTTTTGCCCATGGTTTCGTAGGCTCGAGTGGGCAGCACGGTGAAACGAGAGGAAGAAATGAGCTGGTCGAGGCGGTCCCCGGTGACGTGGCCGACAAACTCAACGTTGGTCAAATCCAACTCTCTGGCCAGGCCTTCCAGTTCGGCCTTCTGCGGGCCCTCGCCGGCAATCTGCAGCGACACGTAAGGCAGATCGCGCATGGCGCGCAACAGATCGGTCAGGCCCTTTTCGGCAGATAGCCGTCCGAAATAGAGAATCGGAGCGCCTGCGAGCGATGCCGGAGCAGGACACGCCGGCAGTTTCTGGAAATGCGGGAGCACATCAATCTTCATTGCGTCCCAACCGTTCTCCACCAGTTTGTCTTTCACAAACCGGCTGGGCGCGAGGAAGCGAGACACGCAGCTTTTGTAGGTATGCAGCCACTTGTGCAAGTAGGCCTCGGCGGCCAGCACGAAGGCGCCGCCAGACGGCCCCGCATAGCAGCCTTCTGTGACTACGTGCCAGAATTGTCCGCCATGACAACGCTCGCAGGCGCGGCCGCGGGCCACCATGTTGTAGCTGGGGCACAGCAGCTTGAAGTCGTTCAGGTGATACACCACCGGGATGCCAAGCGCCTTCAGTTCCCAAAGAATCGAAGGCGTGAGGTGGTGGTAAATATTGCGGACATGAGCGACATCCGGACGGAAGGCTTCCACCATGGCACGCAGCTTTTTGCGCGCCTCGCGGGAGTAGAGGGCACGTGCCGCCTTACGGGCATTGCTCGCCAAACCGGAGCCTCGGCTCTTAAAGTCGATTGCCGGCACGAAATGCCGGTCATACTCCGTCGCCTCTCCGCGCGGATCAGACATGGAGAACAGCGCCGCTTCATGGCCGCGCGCGCGCATCAAGCCCATCAGTTCGAACAGGTAGACTTCGGTGCCGCTGAAGGCAAAGTTATATTTGTTGCAATACAGGATTCTCATGCAAGTCGTGCCTCGGGTTGCTGGCTATGCGGGAGACAAAAAGATCGGCCAGAGCGGCCAGGTTCTTCTCCCGGTTGAAATGCTCCAACACATGCCGGCGGGCGGCCCGGCGCAGTCCGGGTAGGGAGAGAGGCGATGAAGCAATCATCTGAATCTTGGAGATGAATTCCTCAAGCGACCCGGGGTGATAGAGAAATCCGGTTTTGCCATCCTGCACTAGCTCCGGTATGCCGGTTATCGCTGGAGCCAGTACAGTCTTGCCGTGAGCCATGGCTTCCATCAGCACCAGCGGGATGCCCTCGCTGCGACTGGTAAGCACGACCAGGTCGCACATCACGTACCAGGCGTCGAGTTGCTGCCGCGAAAGGTTGCCCAACAGCTTTACCTGGTCCTCGAGTTGAAGATTTCGAATCAGGTGTTCGAGCCAGGGACGCTCCGGCCCCTCGCCCGCTATCAGGCAGAGGAAGTCGGCGCCTGCCGTCTTCATTTCGTGACAGGCGCGTAGCAGAAATGCGTGGTCCTTGACCGGATGCAGCCTGCCCACGGCCAGCATCAGCAGACGGCCGGTTTCCGATTCCGTCGACGATGAAGGTGACGAAACCACCTCGGCTGAAGCATCCACCCCGATGCGCCGCACTATGATTTTGTCGGGATTGATTTCCGCATAGTGCTCGAGCACAAAGCGCCGGTTGAACTCCGAAACGGTTACGCAGAACGCGCAGTTCTTCAGCTTGAGGTCCAAATAGACGCTATGCAGCAACAAGTCGGATCCGTGCAGCGTCATGCTGAAGGGCACCTCCAGCAAGCGGGCCGCGACCATTGCGATCCAGGAGGAGAAGTATCCGTGGTGCACGTGGATGTGCTCCACGCCAGCAGCTTTAAGCCTCAGCGCGTAGGCGGCGCCCATGAGGGTGTGAAACAAAGAGCGGATTCGGCGCGCCGGTGGTTCATTGCCTTGCAGCAGCGCGCGACTTAACAAATCCGCCAACGAACTGAAGCGGTGAATGCACAACCAGACCGCGGCAATCAGCGATGCAAGGCGCAGAGGTTGCAAATAGAGCGTTTCAGGGGCCCAAAATTTCAGCGTATTGTCAGGCCTCGGTAGGCCCGGACCAGTCCGGTCGACCCCAGGCGCTTCGAGGCGGCGTGCACTGCAGGGGATGACCTCAATGCCGCGCCGGCGCAACTCCGCGATTTCCTCGAAGACATAGGGTTCGACCGGGGAAGGAAACTGGTTTGCGAGATAGGCGATCACCGGCATTTTAGGAAACGAGTTATTTAGCGGAGCTCGTGCTCCCGCTGGCGAAGCTCCTCGGCCATCAGATTTCGTGTTTTTTCAGTCTTCAAAATTGAGTTCCCGGTTCTTGGTTCTCGGTTTCTAGGGCGCGCCCTTGCGCTTGACGAGCACGGGCTAGCGAGACGGATTGCAGGCTTTGACGGAAAGAGGCAGCGCTGCTGAGCTGCGAACCCGAATGGCGGACTGAACAGCACGAGCCTTGCGGCGTGCCTTGGCGAGTGGAGGAAGGGTGCTTGAGAGCAACAGTATCGGCTTGGCCCCGATCCAGACCGCTTGCCCTCTCAGACCATGATGTGTGTGCGAGAGATCGAGGTAAGAGTTGTAGCCCGGAGGCGCCTGGTAAACAGAATGTCCGCAGATGCCGCCGGTGCAGGATTTCGCGGTATCCCACACCGCGAGCAGCCTGGCTCCCTGACCAGTGGTGAGCTGGCAAGAGTAAACCGAGCCGGTGACGCTGCAGGGCTTATTCATTGTGTTGCCGACCATCCACGAATAGACCTCGGCGTACGCACGGGAAGCGGGGCTGGCGCAACCTGTTCCTGAGCCTTGATCGCTGCATCCCGCGACTCCGCTCTGGCTCCATAGGCGTCCCCATGAATTGCCCCACGCGTACCAGTACATGCGCTGGAAGCCGACCGACCAGCCAAGTAAATAGGCCCGTGCAACGTAGGCCGATTGCATGTCCGGATCGGGTTCCTTGGTGGCGGTGTCGCCCCAGCTTCCTTCGGTACTCCACACCCGAAGCTCGCATGCAGCCCCTGGTATCGCCATCTGCAACGCGCTCCATTGCACGATGAGCGCCTCCGCGAAGGCGCAGCAGGCGCTGCCGTAGGTGTAGTTGTGCACGGCAATTGCATCGGCGGCGGCTGCGCCTGGGCCGGCCGAGCCGAGGTTCGAAAGATATGTGCCCAAGGTGTAGACGTCAGGGCCCGAAGCTTGGGCGCTTGGACTCACCACAACCGCCTGGGGAGCGATGCCTACGGCCGGCACGTGAAAAGCCTGCGCGGCACACACTTCTCCGGTGGCTGTAATCGTGCCTGAGCCTTTCAGGATGCAGTAGGCATCCTGCGCCAAGCGCACCATCTGGGCCTGGGAACCGGTCCATGATTCGGTGGTGCGGCTGAATTCGTTCCACATTTCGTACGCGGCTATCCGGGAGTAAGCGCCTGCATCCAGACCCATCACGTGCGTGACGAGTTGGTAGATAAAACTACGCCAGGCTTGATCCGTACCAGTGCCGTCGGAATTGAGATCCATGGGAGGCGCACAGCTTCCGCTCGCGACGGCAGCGTAATCGCAAGCCGAATTCAACGGGTCGCTCGAAATCCAGCTCGGCGTGCCTCCCAGAACCAGGACGACGTCGGACAACCCGTGCGAGTGCGCCAGCGCAAGATACGAATCGAGAGTTGAGAAATCATAGACGCCGCTTGCGGGGTTCATTTGTTGCCATCGGGTGTCGGTGTCCCACAATCGCAGGCTGCCGAAAGGGACTGTCGGCCACGGCTGCGATCTGGACAGGTGCATGCCGAAATACTGAGCTGGAACTGCCGTTTGCCCGCACACGCAGGTGGCCGCCAGCACCAGAGCGGCAAGCGCGGTTATCAGTTGCGGGTTCATGATCGGCCGGCGCGCATGCGTATCAACACAGGTCGTTCCTGCGAGAAATAGAAGTTGCGGTTGGCGACAACATATTTAGCGGATTGCGGCGCTCAGTTTGAAAAGGCATGCGACTGCTCACCAGCTTGCCGGTTCTGTGCCGCGAGAATTCCCGCCAGGGTGAACAGCAATCCATTCACGAACTGGTAATTCATCACGACGAAGCTGCCGTTCAGCAGATACACTCCCACCAGAATCGGCCAGACAGAACGAAAATGCTCGTCCAGAAAACTGTTGTCACAAGATGCGATGTGAGGTCGCCGCCTTGAACCCAACCGAAACAGATCGATGGCGACCCATAGATACAAGACCAGCCCCAGCAGGCCGTGTTGCACGGCAATCTCCAGGTAGGTGTTGTGAAAGAAGAAGGCCTTCTGGCGAAAATCGTGGACCCGGCGCGACAGTTCCGGCTGCAAATCGTCGCCAGCCCATCCAGTGAGCGGTTTTTCCAGAAACATCTCCAGCCCGGTGCGGTACATGACGACGCGAAACTCTACTGGACTACGTTCTTCGAGGCGGGCAAAGAATGAGCTGTTTGCGTCCGCGAAAATGAGCGCAGTCACAAGTCCCGCTCCGGCGGCGACGATCATGCAGAGGCAGGCGCGGCGAATGCGCGGGCTGGATGACAGCCAAAGCAGAAAGACAATACTTCCCGCAAACGATAGCCACACGCCCCGCGTTGCGGTAGCCAGGATCGCAAGCGGCAGCATGGACAGGAGCAGCACCGCTGCCAGCCTCGGCATGCGTCTACGGCGGAAGCAGTCGAGCGCGAGCAGTCCCAGCAGGTTGAGGGTGACGCCATTCGCCACCGCCTGTAGAAAAGGTCCGCGAGCGCGGTCAGCGTGGATGCCCAGGCTTTCGTCGAGAATATAGCGAGGAAAGATAAGTCCCTTGGCTCCAGCCAGAAATAAAATTGCGATCAAAGACAAATAGCCCAGCACCAGCAGCAGAAAAATCTCAAGCTTACGCAGGGCGATGTCGTCGTCAAAGACCGAGCCGGCGGCGTGATAAAGGGCAAACGGCACAACCCACTTGGCGGCGAGAACGCTCCAGTTCTGAGCGTCATAGGCCTGATTGAGTACCGCGCCCAAACTCAGCAGCAGCAACGCCGCCATCGGCAGCATTGCGGGGCGAGCAAGGCGGACCGGCCGCCGAAGCAACAGCACGCGCAATAAGATCACGAACAGCAGCAGAAGGAAGGCGATACGGTCGATCCAGCCGAACTGCATGTCCGGAGGGCGGAAGAGCATTGCCGTCAGGGTAACGATAAAAAGCAGCGCCGGCGCGGCGATCAAAGCATGTAATGGACGAACCGCGGTGACCACGGCCCAGTGCACAGCCCGCGGCGCCAGGGGTCGCATCGTAATGAGTCCGGTTGACATGGCTAGGCCCCACTCCCTCCAATGACGACAAACACCGTCTTCCACAAGATCCGCAGGTCCAGCCAGAAATTCCAGCGCTCGATGTATTCCAGATCCAGCGCCATGTTCCGCTGAAACGACGGATCGCGCCGGGCCGTCACTTGCCATAGCCCGGTAATGCCGGGAGTGACGTCGAGGCGCCGCAGATGGTCGAGGCGATATTGCTGAAAGTCGTCGAGCGGGTGTGGCCGCGGACCTACTAAACTCATCTCGCCCCGCAGCACGTTCCACAACTGGGGCAGTTCATCGAGGCTGTAGCGGCGCAGAAAGCGGCCCAAGCCTGTGATCCTGGGATCGTCGGCAATCTTGAAGCAAGGACCCTGGCGTTCGTTGCATTGACGCAAGCCATCCTTGAGCTGGTCTGCATTTGCCACCATGGTGCGGAACTTGTAACAAAAAAACTTCTTGCCTTTCAGCCCAACCCGGCTGGCCCGATACAAAACCAGTCCTGGTGAAGTTGCCTTGATGGCAAGCGCGATCGCCGCTAATAAGGGAGCAAGAACCAGCAGGGCGGCGGCCGAAAGGACGATGTCGAGCGCACGTTTCCAGAACAAACCAGTCGCCGCAAACTTCTCCTCATGGAGCGAGAGCACTGGCAGGCCGCCAAAATATTGCAACACCAATGCATTGGGCTTCTGACCCAGCTCGCAGTCGTAAAGATCGGGAATCACCCGGATGCTCAGCCGGTTGCGCTGGGCGTCGCGGATAACCCGGCGTGCGGCGTCGTACTGATCCGGAATCGCCAGGATCACCTCATCCACAAACTTTGCACGGGCGATATGCGCCAGATCTTCGATCCTGCCGAGCACCTCACCCTCGACCGGCGCGCTTCCATCCAGAAAGCCCACCACGCTGTGGCTGGCGGCGTGGTCGCGCCTCAGGATTGCCGCCATTTCGCGCCCCAAAAGTCCGGCGCCCACGATCAGAACATTCCGCCCACTGCTCCGTGATACG
This sequence comes from Terriglobales bacterium, assembly GCA_036265205.1. Classification (GTDB taxonomy): domain Bacteria; phylum Acidobacteriota; class Terriglobia; order Terriglobales; family Acidobacteriaceae; genus JAIQFF01. The sequence goes on along the minus strand of DATAPL010000042.1, from coordinate 7,436 downwards.
CGGCCAGCTGCGGCCCGCCGCAGCCACCAGTTCCAACCGAACGGCGTCCACAGCTCCACTTCTGGTCTAACGGCAGGGGCGGCCGATTGCAGCTTGCTCCGGGACGCGCCAGCCGGCAACGAGACCGGAATGGCGCCGGTGTAAGTGGGCGGATGGAAGGGTTCGGGAGTTAATCCGGGAAATGACATTTCAGGCCAGCTCCAGTTCATATCCCGCAACGCCGATTGCCAGTGAGCGCTCAATGCCGTCGATCGAAATGACCATTTGCTTCTGGTTGCTCTCGGCCAATATTCCTTCCAGACCTTCGAGGCAGCCGCCTCGAATCCTGACCCGTTGTCCTACTTTCAGAAAGGCATGCAGCGCGCATGGAACCTTTTGCTCGAGCAGGCGGCGCAAGTCTTCAATCTGCCGTGAGGGAATCGGCACGGCATCGCCGTGCGCGCTCACAAACCCGATCACCCCTGCCGTCCGCAACACTTCCATTCGAGACGCGGCGCCGGGATGCGATCGCACGAATACGTATCCGGAGAACAAGGGAAGGGAAATGGTTTTGCGGCGGTCGCTCCACCGGTGAGTCTCGTTCATGAGAGGCAAGAACGTTTCAATGCCTTTTCTGCCAAGCTGGCTGGCAATCTTGGCTTCGAACCGGTACCGGGTTTGAATTGCGAACCAGGATTGGGAGAACGATGACTCGGAAGGGCGAGGTTGGAAGGACGTTGCCGCCAGACTTAAAGGCACCAGACGGTCGCGATAGGTTGTCATGGGGACGTCAACGCGCGAATAACAAAGCTCTGCTATTTGACTCCCATTCGAGTTTGCCGCCTGTTTTCCACAAACATGCCAATTCGCTAAGCCCCGGAAAATTGCCTGACAAATCTAGTTTCCTGCACGCTAGAGCCGCCGGTAAATTCCTTCTGGAATGGGAAATCTTCGCCGGTTAAGGACCGATCCCAGCAGGCGCGCGTTGGTGGCCTGCATAAGCTGTACGGTTCTTTGCGCCGCTGCGCGCCGGGTCGAGTTCGCTTCCAGCACCAGAATGACGCCGTCGCTGAGATAACCGAGCAGGGCGGCGTCACCGCAGAGCGCCGCTGGCGGGCCGTGAAGAATGGTGTAGTCAAATTCGAGCCGCAGCTCACGCAGCCTCCCGGGCAGCCATTCCGCGGAAAGTCCGGATTCGTTTTCTCCCAGGAAGGCTTCTCGAGGTACCCGCCAAAGGTGGCCGGAAACCCGCCGGGCAGCCTCTCGCAACGGACTGAATGTGCCCGGCCGAAACACCGGCGTCGGTCCATATTCCTCTTCGCCACCGAAGGCGGGAAGATGGGTCTCTACCAGCGCCACAGTTCCTGGAATTTGAGAGGCCAGCGACTGGCCGACGCGCAGACAGATTTCTGCAACATCGCCATCCTCGACCGCGCAGAAAACGACTTGCCGCGCCGGCTTCGGCCATCCCGGCAGAAATATCTGACGCACCAGGCTGCGAATCTGCTCTTGCCCGAAGCGCTCCGGGTCCCACGGCTCCGCCTCTCGCGAAATTGCGGTCTGCGGTTCTGGAATTTCGCCTTCGAAAATGTCCCCGGCTAGTGCTTGTTCCAGCAAATCCGGCCGCGTACTCATGAATACATTCCTCGTAGAAGCCTTGTTATCAGGACCCATGCCGAACAAATGTGGGCGCAGGCGTCCCACTCCTGCCCGCGGCAGCAATAAAGTATTCTCATGGCAACGACGCCAGCACCGGGGTGCCGAGGAAGGCAAGTACTTCATCCGGCGTCCTGAACTCGGGGTTCAGATAATCCGCGGCAAAGGCCAGCCCGGTGCTGAAAGTTCCACCCAGGAACACGCCCGCTACCGCGAACACCCAGACCGCCTGGGCCGGCAGAGCCGGTGTTCTGGGCTGCTCGGCAACCGTCACGTTGAGGATGCCCCCTGATCCATTGCATCCTGGATTCGGGCTTCCTCGCGCTTATTGACATACAGCAGATATTTTTCCTCGGCCGCTTTGAGCTCTCCAAGGAGCTCTCCCTGGCGGATTGCATTGCTCCCTAACCGTTGTGCCGCGTCTTTATAGCCCGCGACCTCAATGCTTGTGGCCTTGGCGTGGGCCTCAAGTGTGCCCAGTTCAACCTGCGCTTTAATGAGTTCCGACTTCGCCCACTCGTGATTGGCATCCTGGTTCGAGGTCTGGTCGCGCAGCGGCACCTTATCCTCGGCGGCGATACTTTCCCTGGTTTCCGCAATTTGCTGATCCACTTCCTGCACCAGCCGGTACGACGGTTGAAATTTTGTCATTAACTCGGTGCGCTTCAGTTGCAGCTCGAGAAGCTTCGATTTCATCTTCTCCGCCAGTTGAGGATTGTCGGAATTGCGAATCACGGTTACGGTTCGCTCCGGCAGCGATTGCAGTTTCGCCTGCAGCCCCCGAATCTGCTCTTTGGTCTCCGCGAGTGCAATCTGCGTCTGACGGCCGCTGCCTTCTGCGTCACTGAGTTTTTGCAGAGCCAGGTCACGTTCCTGCGCCGCTGATACCACACCCTGATCGCTGCTGAAATCCATCAGCCGGAACTCCGCCTCCAGCAAACCTCGCCGCGAGAGAACCACCTGCTGGTCGAAAAACGCGAACTCGCCCGAGGGACGGCGGACGCGCTGCTGCCTTTCCAGGTAAGCCCCCGCCAGAGAGCGCAGCACCGCCGCGGCCTGCGTGGGATCAGAGGACGAATAGCTCACCTCGATCAGATTCGACTTCCGTATCGGCTCAACCTTTAACCGACCTGCCATTCGGCGCACCGCCCGAGCCAGCCTCGCTTCCTCATTCGCACCCAGAAGGTTTTCCAGCCACGACGGTTGACTGGCCAACCCCGAGGCTTGCACGACTTTTGTCAGAATTTCGTCGTCATTCAGCAACTCAACTTGCGAGTTCAACTCTTCTTCCGTAATTTCGTCGTGCTGAAACATCGGCGATGGCGACGGTGTTGCCGTCACTGGAGCATCGACTCGTCCACGCCGCACCAGCACTTTCATGTGCGCTTGATAGGAAGGGGAAAAGATTCCGTATAGAACCAGTCCGCAGAAGATAGCCACGAACGAGGAGACGCCTAGCCGGCGCTGGCGGAAAAATACCGCGAACAGATCGCGCATCGTTGGCGAAGGCGCCATTGCCGGCTTTCGGATGATCGTGAGCTCTTCTGCCATAGGGAGCTTCCACCGGCGCGATCGCCTTCGGGTCTGTTTGTCTTTGGAAATCGGGCAGCGGCTTGATCCGCTTAAGGGCACGGTAAGCCCGAGTGGGTTGCTGCAATTCGATCGTCGAGAAGCGCTACTCCGCACCTCACCTAAAACTGGGTCGGGCTTACATAGGCGCTCAGGCTGGAAGTCGGTAGGAAGCGCCGAATCTTGGAAATCCAGTTCTGCGGGACATAGACCAGGTCGCCCGCCCTGAGGTGGAAATCTTCCGCCAGGTTCCGCGAGTTCAGCATTTGTTTCACGTTCAGGATCCGGGCCTCGGTACGCTCCTCCGAGACCCGCCGGAATAGCACCACCTGCGAGTGCTTGGCCTGCTCGGTGAAGCCGCCCGCCATTGCTACCCCCTCCGTCACCGTGGCGTCCCCGCGCAACTCGTACTTACCGGGATGAGCGACAGCTCCAACAGCGACAAAGTAAGGCTTCTCGAAGTCCTTAAGCGCGATATTGACTTCCGGGTCGTGCAACGTGGCGGAATAGGCCTGGCGGACTGTTGCCTGCAGCTCGGTTAAGGTCAGGCCTTGTACGAATATCTGGTCAATGCCTTTAAGCTGGATGTACCCGTCCGGTTGAATACTTACCGTCTGGTCGAATTCAGAGGCAAAATTGAACTTGATTTCGATCACGTCGCTTTTCTGTAGCCGGTAGAGCGGACGGCGGTTCCCCATCTCGTCTGGACTCGATGCACCGTCCGCTCTTCCGGATTTCGCCAGCTCCGTTGCCCCTTCGCTTGCTTTTGCCGCCTGCTTCGCCTCTTGGGCCACGGCTGCCACCGAACCTGCCTGGCCCGCGCAGCAGCATAGCAGCACCACCGCGCGGGTCAGAAGTCGCTTCATACTTTCTCGTTCTCTCTCTGCCGCTAACGCTTTGGCTGCGCTAGCTCTTGATTGGCAAACTAGACCGTTGAAGTCGAGGCAACAAGACTTGCGAAGTGGCGTCCACAAAAGTAGGCGCGTGATTACGGATGTGCCCGTGAACCTAAAGACGCGGGTTCGAACCGCTCAAGTAAGCGGGAAGATCGATAGGCGATTTGGGCGTTCGGGACGGTGATGGGGTTGCCTGTGGCGCAGCGGGTTTTCAATCCCGCGACGAGCATTTGTTCTCGTCTTCTTTAGTGGTACCTGCGAAAGTAGGCTGGCTTATTGGGAAGGATGAGTTGCCGTGTTTGGTCGAATGCTCAACGAAGGTCCAGCCCTATGAGTTTCAAAGGTTTAACCGGTTATGAAGAATGGGGGATCAATCCCATTCTCATTTTAGATGCCCTTTTCCACAGTTCATTCAACCATCTGCGATGTTGATACGTCACAGAAAGGACTACAGGCGATGCTGTAGGCTGCAGTCAATTTGGTCATCGCTGGGTTGGGTCGGGGATTTCAGTTTTGCGCGCCACAGGGAGATATGGACACTACATGCAGTTCGGTTTCGAGCCCGATTGGAGTGCTGGTCGCCGACTCTAATCAAATGCAATGCCAGCTTCTGGTCAGCGCGCTTCGCCGCCGGCCGGAATTTCAGGTAACGTCGTGCATTCTTGATCCTGATGCCATCCTGAACATTGTCGAGTCGCTTCCGGTGCAGGTTGCCATTCTCAACACCGACAATTCCAGGAATGGCTGGCCGGATATGACGGTGGTACGGCGCATGCACCTAGCCCATCCTGAAGTCTCCAAGATCATCCTGCTCGATACCTACGACCGGGAGATCGTGGTGAATGCTTTCCGCTCGGGTGCGCGGGGACTGTTCTGCTTCTCCCAATATCCTTTTCGCCTGCTCTGCAAATGCATTCAGATCGTGCATCACGGACAGATTTGGGCCAACGGTGAACAGATGCAGTACGTGATCGAGTCCCTGAGCCAGGTGCCTTCGCTGCACATGGTGAACGCGCGCGGGATGCGGCTGCTTACCCCGCGCGAAGAACAGGTGGTGGCGCTGGTGGCGGACGGCCTCAGCAATCGCGAAGTGGCACGGGAACTTTCACTCAGCGAGCACACCATCAAGAAATACCTTTTTCGGATCTTCGACAAACTTGGGATCTCGAGCCGTGTCGAGCTGGTTTTATACGCGCTCAGCCACGGCGGCTCGCGGCAGGCAGAATGGGTGGCCGGAGCCAGCGTCTGATACCCGCATCATTTCTGTTGCGGCATTTTTTTGCAGACGATCACGGTGTGTCCGGTTTTCGAATCGATGCGCGTGGTCACAGGCTCGCAGCGGCAGGAGACGGTGTTGGCATTCTCCTGTTTGCTCACTACGCAGTGCTCAATGACCTCCGCGGAGGGCGGCGGCATCTGGCTGCGGATGGGAACTGCGGCGGGCGCGGCGGGCTGCGGCGGCGCCACCGGCGCGTGCTTGGCTGCGCATCCTGCCAGAAGCAGAACTTGCGACAGAAGGAAAACGCACGCGAATTTCCTTGCAGCCAGGGAAAAGCGGCTCACCTGGACAATATAGTCCGGCCCCTGTGGCGCAACCTATAGCTTCAGGGATGCTCGAGACGGGCTCGCCAGATTCCGGTTCGGCTGACGAAAGGACAAAAGGCGAAGAAACAAGAGAGGCAAAGAATCGAAAAGGCGGCTATCGGCACGCGCGATCTCTTGGTCGGAAACCAGGTCGGAACCAGGTCGGAAACCAGGTCGGAGACCACGTCGGGAACCAGGCCGGAACCTAGGTCGCGGACGCCACCCGGGCGGCGCCGATGGTTTCCAGAGCCCGGTCAATCACGGCTTGCAGTTCGTGCGCGTACTTGACCTCGCGGCCTTTGGCCAGAATTTTTTTGGCATCGTCGGGCCCGAACCAGGTGGGATTCCGGTCTGTTTCCGGGGGCAGTTGTTCCTGCGTCACTTGGAGAAGAAATGCCTTGATGACGTACTCCCGCACGCCGGGCGGCTTCCAGAACACTCCCTTGGAATGAATGTAGAGGCAAAAGTGGCGCGAGTCGACGATGCCGCTTACTCCGGCCTCTTCCCAGGCTTCCCGTTCCGCGGCTCGCCCGTGGGAAAGGGAAGTATCGGGATCGCCTTTGGGGAAAGTCCATTTGCCGCCGCCGTTGGTATTCACCAGCAAAAACTCGACGGCTTGGCCCCGTCGGCGGTAGCAGACCGCCGCCACCTGCAGCGGAAGAGCATGTCGTGGATTTCGGACTGCCCCCATCGTCGAAGCCTCCGCAGTACTGTGATCCACTGGTAATGCTATTCCGAAGATATTTCAGGAATGTTAAAGTGCAACGAAAAAGGTGCAACCAAATATTACCAAAGAGGGTAATAATATACTTGACAAATCAAGCGATTCCCCTTATATTTGCTGCATGGAACGCAAACACAAGCAGCCAAAGACCTTGCAAGAAGCAGTAGTTTTCTTTGCTGACCCCAATAACGCTCTTGCCTATATGACCCTTTTGCGCTGGCCGGATGGCATCGTGGTCTGTCCTTCGTGTGGACGCAATGACGTGGTTTTTCTCCACAATCAGCGCAAGTGGCAGTGCAAGAGCGTCCATGCGAAGCGGCAATTCTCGGCAAAGGTGGGAACCATTTTTGAGGACTCTCCGATTCCCTTGGAGAAGTGGCTGGTAGTTGTCTGGATGATTTCCAACTGCCGCAACGGTGTCAGCTCTTACGAGATCGCCCGCACTATCGGCGTAACTCAGAAGTCGGCATGGTTCATGCTTCACCGAATTCGTCTTGCTATGCAGGAAGGTGGCGGACTGCTTGGCGGTGGACCTAACTCCGAAGTTGAGGCTGACGAGACCTTCATCGGCGGGAAAGCGCGGAACATGCACAAACGTGTAAAGGCGCGTCGCATCCATGCAAAGCAGGGGAACAGCGCGGTGGACAAGGTTCTCGTGATGGGAATGCTGGAGCGCGGTGGTAAAATTCGCACCGAGATTCTCAAGAATCGCTTCACCGAAACCCTCCGCGAAAATCTTAATAAGCACGTCGCGGTCGGAACTGCTCTTTATACCGACGAATTTAACGCCTACAAAGGCGTGAAGGATGAGTACCTTCATGCTTTCTGTGACCACACCGACCAGTACGTGAAAGGTCGCGTCCACACTAACGGCATCGAGAACTTCTGGTCGCTGCTTAAGCGCGGCCTGAATGGTACTTACGTTGCTGTCGAACCTTTCCATATGTTCCGCTATCTCGATGAGCAATGCTTTCGATACAACAACCGCAAAGATGGAAAACGCAAATTGACTGACAAAGAACGTTTCG
>DATAPL010000041.1:0-110687 GCA_036265205.1 Terriglobales bacterium | reverse complement strand
GCGCCTTCGTACGCGTCGGGTGCCCACTGATGAAACGGAACGGCAGCGACCTTGAAAAGAAGGCCGGTGGCCGTCGTCAACATGGCAACGACCAGGATGGGGTCGGCGTGTCCGCCGTGTTCCTGCACGCGCTGCGCCAGGCGTTGCTGGATCAAGTAAATATTGGTCGAACCGGTCAAACCATAAAACAATGACAGTCCGTAGGCGAAGATACCGGAGGAAAACGCGCCAAGCAGCATGTACTTGAGGGAAGCTTCGTTAGAACGCTTATCGCGGCGCAGGAATCCGACCAGAACGTAGGTTGAGATCGCCATCAGTTCCAGGCCGATAAAGATCATCACGATATCGGCGCCGGCGGCCATGCACATCATTCCAACCACGGAGAAGAGCATGAGGGCGTAATATTCGCCGTGATTTTCCTTCTCGATTTCAAGGTAGCGGGCGGACATCAGGATGGCGACTGCAGTTCCGGCCAGAAACAGGTAGAAGAAGTACAGGGCGAGACGATCCACGACCAGCGTGTTCATAAACGCGGCGTGGCCCATGATGCCCCCCTGCGCGTTGTACCAGGAATGAATCCGCCACACTCCTGCCGTGGCGAAGCACACACCTACGAAGGCTGTGAGTGCGTTGGACCACTTCCACTCCGGCGGGAGCATGAGATCGATCAGCAGGATACCCATGCCGAAAAGCGTCAGCAGAAGCATGGGCAATACCAGCAGGTAGTCCAAACCGGTGAAGTATTGAGCGATGCCGCCGGGCACTTAGTCCTTCCCTTTCGGCGCTTCCGACTGCGCGGCAGGATTCGCGGGCGCGGGAGCAACTTCTGCGCCGCCGGCGACCACGTTCGGGTTCTTCGCGCCGTCCTGCACGGTACGGGCAAGCTGGGTTACGGGTTGCTCGAGAATCTGGAAGAACGGCTTAGGATAAAGGCCGATCCACAACGCCATGATGATCAGTGGGACGAAGGTAGCGATCTCGCGCGGCGTCAGGTCAGGCAACTTCTCATTCTTCGGATTGGTGACTGCGCCGAAGAACACGCGCTGGTAGAGCCAGAGCAGGTATGCAGCCGCGAGGATCACGCCTGGCACGGCCCACGCTGCCCATTTCCAATTCGCCATGAACGTGCCCTGCAGGATGGTGAACTCGCCCACGAAGCCATTGAGCAACGGCAGCCCCATCGAAGACAGGAACATGATCATGGTGATGGTGGCATAGACCGGCATGACGTTGGAGATGCCGCCATACTCGGAAATCTCGCGGGTATGCCGGCGCTCGTAGAGTATGCCGACGATCAGGAAGAGCGCGCCGGTAGAGATGCCGTGATTGATCTGCTGCAGCACCGACCCGCTGAGGCCCGCGGGATTCAACGCAAAAATGCCGAGGGTGCAGAAGCCCAGATGGCTCACCGACGAGTACGCCACCAGCTTCTTCATGTCTTTCTGCATCAGCGAAACCAGCGCGCCGTAAATAATGCCGATGATGGAAAGCACGATCATCCAGGCGCGCACCTTGGGGTGCATCACCACGTCAGGAAAGAACGGCAGCGCAAACCGGATGAAGCCGTAAGTGCCCATCTTCAGCAGAACGCCGGCCAGGATGACCGAACCGGCGGTTGGAGCCTCCACGTGGGCATCGGGCAGCCAGGTGTGAAATGGGAACATCGGCACTTTGATGGCGAAGGCCAGGAAAAATGCCACGAACAAAAGAATGGCGAACGTCGAACCGTACGCCGGATCGTGGAAGATCAGCGGAGCCGTCTTGTACAGGGCCTGGATGCTGAAGGTGTACTGCCCGGTCTGGTGGAAGTTATAGAAGTACAGAAACAGCACCGAAAGCAGCATTAACACTGAGCCGAATAAGGTGTAAAGAAAGAACTTGATGGCGGCATAGAGCTTCCGCGGACCGCCCCAGATGCCGATCAGCAGGTACATCGGAACCAGCATTGCTTCCCAGAACACAAAGAAGAGGAAGAAATCCAGCGCCATGAAAACGCCCAGCATCCCGGTCTGCAGCACCAGAAACCAGATGTAATATTCCTTCACTCGATTTTCGATCGCCGTCCACGAGGAAAGAATCGAGATCCACCCCAGCAGCGTAGTCAGCATGATGAGCAGAAACGAAATGCCGTCAATGCCCAGCACGTAGCCGGCGCCGATCGATGGAATCCAGTTGTTGGGCGCGCCCTCCATGAACTTGAAGCCGGGCTCGAAGCGCTCTGCCCAGAACCAGGGCACCAGCGGGATGGAAACCAGCAGGCCGGCCAGAGCAAAAATATTTGCGATCCAGCGGATAGCGTCTTTCTGCTCTTTAGGAATAAAGATGAGCAGTAGCGCGCCGGCCAGCGGCGTAAACAGAATGATCGAGAGAATGTGATTATGCATAAAAGCAGTTCTCAGTTGTAGCGCTGGCATCCTGCCGGCTGTCCTGAGGGTATCTTGTCCTCAGTGCGGGGCGCGACGCCCACGCGACAGCCGTCGGGACGACGGCGCTACACCAACCGCACTACTTCTTACCGCACTGCATAGTAGAAAACGAATCCCACCAGCCCAATCACCATCACCAGCGCGTACCATTGCACCAAGCCCCACTGCAGGGCCCGCGTCGGCACTGAAAGGATGCGGGCAACTGTGGCCGGCCCATTCACGCCGATTCCATCAATAATCCATTTATCCCACCAACTGGAAATTGTTCCGCTCAGCCGTGTCATCCAACCGGCCGCGTTCACCGTGCCGTCGATCACATGCGAGTCAAACCAGGACGACGCCTCCCCCAGTCCCATCACGCCCAGGCGCACATCGCCTACCTTGCGGCGGCCGGTAAAAGCATAGTCGTAGGCTTCGTCCACGTAGTACTTGTTAAGCAGCGTCGAGTATACCGGCATGGATTTCTCGGCGATGGGCTCGGCGTAGCCCTTGCCCGCGTAACGGTAGGCTTTCCAGGCCATGCCAAATCCCACTACCGCCGCTCCAATGGAAAGGAACATCAGCCCGTATTCGAGAGGATTGGTGTGCTCCTCTTCCTTCGTTCCCGCAGCCAGTTGTGTGGCTTCGCCTTCCGCCCGGAACACTGGAGCCTCATGGGCAAACACCGGCTCGAGAAACTTTTCAAAGCGGTTCGAACCGCCCAGGCTGTGTGGCCATCCCAGCCATCCCGCGCTGATGGCGCAGATGGCAAGAATGATCAATGGCACCGTCATCGACTTCGGAGACTCATGAATATGGTGCTCGACTTCGTGGCTCATCCGCGGTTTGCCGTGGAAGGTCAGGAACATCAGGCGGAACATGTAGAACGCCGTCATCAGGGCGGTAACGTATCCCACCAGCCACAACAGACGGTACGCGCCGCCCTCCGAGGACCACGCTTGCCAGAGGATTTCGTCCTTGGAAAAAAATCCGGCGAAGGGCGGAACTCCCGCGATGGCGAAGGCGGCAATGAACATGGTCCAGTGGGTGATGGGAATTCGTTTGTGCAGGTCGCCCATGTTACGCATGTCCTGCTCCCCGCTCATGGCGTGAATCACCGATCCTGAACCGAGGAACAACAGGGCCTTGAAGAATGCGTGAGTGAACACGTGAAACACCCCGGCGGCAAACGCTCCCACCCCGAGAGCCAGGAACATGTAGCCCAGCTGGGACACCGTGGAATAGGCCAGCACGCGCTTGATGTCGTTCTGCACCAGCCCAATGGAAGCCGCGAAAATAGCAGTCAGTGCGCCAATAATCGCCACCGTCTTCATCGAGGTCGGCGCCAGCACAAACAAGGCATTCGACCGCGCCACCATATACACCCCCGCCGTGACCATAGTCGCGGCGTGGATCAGGGCGGAGACAGGGGTGGGGCCTTCCATGGCGTCAGGCAGCCAAATGTAGAGTGGGATCTGAGCGGATTTTCCGCATGCGCCTACGAACAGAAGCAACGTGGCGGCGGTGAGGACGGGATCGCCGATCGCGAAATGCCCGCTGCGGGCCAGGTGCGTGACCTCGGTGAAGCGCAGCGAGCCAAAATACCAGGCGATGGTAAACATGCCGAGCAGAAATCCCGCATCGCCGATGCGGTTTACGATGAATGCCTTGTTGGCGGCGGTGCTAGCGGAGTGACGGTGGAAATAGAAACCGATCAATAGATAAGAGCACAGGCCGACGCCTTCCCATCCCACAAACATCAAAGCGTAGTTGTTCCCCAGGATGAGCGTAAGCATGGAAAACATGAACAGGTTCAGGTATCCGAAAAAGCGGTAGTAGCCGCCCTCGTGCGCCATGTAGCCGGTCGAATAGATGTGGATCAGCGCGCCCACGCCGGTTACAAAGAGCAGCCAGATACCGGAGAGAGGATCGAGTAAAAATCCGGCATCGGCCTGAAATGGCGCCAGAGTACCGTCGCGCTTAGCGTAGTTAAAGTGCCCGGTATCGGTCCCTAGCCAGGTGTAAACGATTTTCTCGAATGGCTTGCCCGGATTGTCGTGGGAGTAGCCTGTGTACTGCCACACCGCCCCGCAGGAAAATAGAAATGCCACCACCACCGCGCCGACGCAGACGGCGTTAACCGTCGCCTTCTGCAGCTTGCGGCCGAAAAAAAACATGACGGCCGCGCCGAAGGCGGGAAAGAGCGGGACGAGCCAAATGTGGTTTAGGAAAAACATTTTAGCTGCTAGCTCCTAGCTTTTAGCTCCTAGCTGGAAGCTAGAAGCCAGAAGCTGCCTTACCATTTCAGCAAATCGATTTCGTCCACATTCACCGTCTCCTTATTGCGGAAGAAGGCGATCAGAATTCCCAGCCCTACTGCTGCCTCCGCTGCCGCGTCGGTGATCACAAAAATCGCGAAGACCTGCCCGTGCAGGCCCCAAATCCTCGAGAACGCCACCAGATTAAGATTGACCGCGTTCAGAATTAACTCAATCGACATGAGCACAATAACCACGTTGCGACGAGTCAACACGCCGATTACGCCCAGAACGAAGAGGGCGGCGGCGACAACCAGATAGTGCAGTGTAGATATGGGAGCCATATTCAGCCTAGCTTCGGGCTACTAGCTTCTAGCAGCTCCTTGTGCGTCAGGCCACGAGCCAAGAGCCTGAAGCGTCTTTCAAATTCTCTTCTTCGCCATGACTACCGCTCCGATGATCGCCACCAGCAATAGCAGAGAGGCGATTTCGAAGGTGAACATGTAGTTGCCGTAAAGCAGGAGGGCAACCTGCTGGGTATTGGACTGCTCCGGCATCTGGATTGCCCGGTCAGGAAAAAGTCCCCTGCCCTTGACGTAGACGAACACGAACAAGGCTCCGAGGGCAATCGCCGCGGCCAGTCCCACCAGCCATTGCTTATTGAACTGGTCTTCTTTCTGAGACTTCTCGATATTCACGAGCATGATCACGAACAGGAACAGCACCATAATGCCGCCGGCATAGAGGATGATCTGGACGCCGGCGACAAAGGGGGCGTACAGCATCAGGTAGAGAGCGGCTTGCCCGAGCAGGGACATAATCAAAGCCAAAGCGGAGTGCACCGGATTTTTGCGCGTGATCACCAGCACGCCGCTGAGCACGGTCAGCGCCGACAGAAAATAGAAGAAAAATGTTGTGGCTACCGGAGCCATAGTTCTTCTCGACCCTAATCCCTTGCCGAGCTTGCTCGGCCGGCCAGGTGGGACACCCTCCTCTACGCGAACATGATGCCTGCAACCGCGGTCAGGAGGAGCACTCCGATTCCCACCGGAAGCAGAATCTTCCAGCCTACCTTCATCAGTTGATCGAAGCGGTAACGCGGGAAGGTTCCGCGATACCAGATGTACATATACATGGAAACCGCGACCTTGGCGCTGAACCAGAAAATGTCCTGCACACGGTCGCGCACCGGAGGAAGAAACAGTATCACCCCGATCAGAGCCAAGACCGCGCCAAATCCGCCCAGTCCGATGGTCTGCACCCGGAACAATGGATGTTTCGGCATGCGGGCCGTGCTGTAGAAGGTGATGGCGGCCAGAAACAGAAACGTAAGACCCGGAGCCAGCGAGAACACCAGGTCCCAGGTTTCTCCGCTCAGCGCGTTGGGAAAGGGACGCATCCATCCGCCCAGCCAGAGCGTGACCGCGATGGAAGAGACTGCGATCATGGCGGAATATTCCGCCAGGAAGAAGAGCGACCAGCGAAACCCGCTGTACTCGGTGTGAAACCCGGCGGTCAACTCGGATTCGGCTTCCGGCAAATCGAACGGAGCGCGGTTGGTTTCCGCGACCATGGCGATGGCGAAAATCCCGAACGCGATCAGTCCCAGGGGAAAGAACTTAAACACAAACCAGACATGCTGCGCCTGCTGCGCCTGCACGATTCCGATCATGCTCAGGGTGCCAACGCCATCCTTGTTAAGACTGGTCATCAGGACAGCCGAAACTACAGCCAGGCCCATGGCAATCTCGTAAGAAACCATCTGCGCGCTGGAGCGCAGCGCCCCCATCAGAGGATAGTGGGAATTGGAGGCCCAGCCTGCCATGACCACGCCGAGCACGCTCAGTGATGACACGCCCAGCATGAAGAGCACTCCGATATTCATGTCGGTGACGGCGTGGGTCGGCCCGAAAGGCACAACGATAAAGACGGTGAATGCGGTAATGACCACGATCAGCGGCGCCACCCAGAAGACGAACGGGTCGGCCTCAGCCGGCATGATGTCTTCCTTGATCAGCAGCTTGAGCGCGTCGGCGATGGGCTGCAGCAGGCCGTGGGGGCCGACTCTCATGGGTCCCAGGCGGACCTGCATGTGCGCCAGAATCTTGCGCTCCAGCCAGTTCATCGCAATCACTGCGACCGATAAGCCGAGAAAGATGAGGACGATGTATACGAACGCCCAAAACACATTGCCCGCCGAACCCGGAGTGGTATCACTCTTGAGATAGGAGGTGATGTAGTCGAGCATCAGCGATCCACCTCGCCCAGCACGATGTCCAGGGTTCCAATCACTGCGATCACGTCAGCCACCAGGGCACCGCGCACCATCATGTCCAGGGCTTGCAGGTTTACGAATGAGGGAGGCCGCACGCGCACGCGGTAGGGCTGGGTAGAGCCGTCGCTGACGATGAAGTATCCCAGCTCGCCCTTGGGCGCTTCGATCGAGTGATAGATTTCGCCGACGGGCGGCTTCATCACCTTGGGAACTTTGGCCATGATCGGGCCGGAGGGAATTTTGCCGGTTGCCTGCTCGATAATGCGCAGCGACTGCCTCATCTCCTTCATGCGAACCATATACCGGTCGAAGGTGTCGCCGTTCTCGCCGATGGGAATCTCAAAATCAAAATCGGCGTAAGCCGCGTAGGGCTGGGCTTTGCGCAGGTCCCATTTCACGCCGCTGGCGCGAAGCACCGGGCCGGTCACACCCAGCGCGATGCATTCTTTGGCGGAAATCTTGCCGACGCCTTTGGTGCGCTCCACCCAGATGCGGTTGGTGGTGAGCAGTTCCTCGTACTCGTCAATCTTGGGAGCGACGAAATCGAGGAATTTCTTGACCTCGCGCTCGAAGCCTTCATAGGTTTCATACGAACACCCGCCGATGCGGAAGGCATGCGTGGTGAGGCGGGCGCCGCAGTATTTCTCGAAAATCTTGAGAATTTCTTCGCGATCGCGAAAGGTATAGAAGAGCGGCGTGATGGCGCCGATATCGAGAGCGTGCGTACCCAGCCACAACATGTGGCTGGCCAGCCGGTTCAGTTCAGTGAGAATCACCCGAATGTAATTGGCTCGCGGCGGCGCCTGCACGTTGAGCAGTTTTTCCACTGCTTCGCAGTAGCCCAGCCCGTTGGACACCGCCGCCACATAATCCATGCGATCCACATAGGGATTGAACATGGTGTAGGTGCGGTGCTCAGCGATCTTTTCCACTCCGCGATGCAGGTAGCCGATCACGCATTCGGTGCCCAGAACTTTTTCGCCATCGAGCTTGAGAATTACGCGCAGCACGCCGTGCGTGGCCGGATGCTGCGGGCCCATGTTGATGATAAGTTCGTTGGAGTCAAGAAATGTTTTCTCGTGCTGTCCGAGTTCCAGGTGAGAAGTCCGGTCGGTCGTCGCTCGGTCGGTAGGTGCTCCGTTGATCGTTGCTCGGTCGATCATTGCCCGCTCTCGATCCCCAGGTTGATCTGCACCCACTCCTGATCCTGTTGAATGATGCCGTAGTCCTTGCGCAGGGGGTAACCCTTCCAGCCATCGGGCAGGAGAATGCGCTTGAGATCAGGATGCCCCTCAAAGCGGATGCCGAACATGTCGAAGACCTCGCGCTCCAGCCAGTTGGCGGCCGGCCAGATGGAGACGACGCTGGGAACGGATTTCCCATCCGCATAGGAGGCTTTGACCCGAATGCGCTCGTTGTGCGGGAAGGAATAGAGAATCCAGACAACCTCAAACTGCTTTTCGCGCTCCGGGTAATGCACGGCGGTGATATCGACGCAGTAGTCGAATTGCTCCTGGTCGCGCAGCACCTGCAGCATCTCGGGGATAAGCGACGAATCTGCAACGATATATTTTTGGCCGAGATAGGTGACAGTCTCGCGCAGACCCGAGCCGTGCTGAGCCCGAAGGCGGGAGATCATGGGCGAATCCCAGGCGACCGGAGCAGGACCTGTCGGCTTGGGGGGAGCGGGGTGTTCACCGGCTTTGGGAGGCGCCGCGGAAGCGGCAGGCTTCTCCTGGGTTGACCGGACACTTCCGGGAACAGGTTCGCCAGCCGAGGGTTTCGGCTCACCACTCGGCGGCGGTGTGGGGGATTTTGTGTCCTCGGGCATAGCTACGGAAGGTACAACCTCCGGCGCCGTGGGCGTTTAGAAGAACGTTAACTTTTAACAGCTTGCAAAGTAAGTGTCAATCACGCAACCGGGCAGTGCAGGGCTCAGTTTGAAAGCCGTTGACCGAAAGATTCACGAAGATGGACGAAGGAAGATCCCCGAGAGCAAATTCGCGGTCAGATCCACTCCAGGGCGCCTTTTCCCCAGATCCAAACGAATCCCACGACCAGGATAAGCAGGAAAATCAGCATTTCGATCAGCCCAAACGCGCCCAGCGCCTTGAATTGGACCGCCCAGGGGAACAGGAAGATCGTCTCCACGTCGAACACTACGAAGAGGATGGCAACGATGTAATAGCGAACCGTGTAGCGGCCACGGGAGCTGTCGATCGGGTCGATGCCGCACTCGTAGGGCATCAACTTGGTCTTGCTGGGATTTTCCGGCCGCACCAGCTTGGCTGCCAGCAGGGTGACGGGGATCAGGATTCCGACAAACGCGATGAAAATGAATATGGGAACGTAATTTTGCGGCATCGAGGGCCTCAGACCAGGTGCTTGCTCAAGCTTGAGCAAACCAATACTACCGCCGAACTCCTTATACCTTCAAGACAAGTGGCTAGGTCGCACTCCCTTCATCAACCACCAAGGACACGAACTTACACGAAGGAACCAACTAAAGTACTGCGTCGTGTGACATCGTGCTTTGGTAGTCACTTCCGGTGCCGCGGATGGAACCAGACTATCCACGACACCGCATTGGGATGACTACTTGTAGGTCACGGTTGAACTGGCCAGATTGTCGCGGTGCGCGGCTTCGTCCACCATCGATGTGAAGGCGGCACCGTTCAGCGGGCTGGTTTTCGACGAATCCCGCAGCGCTGCATTGAGTTTATCCAGGCCATCGGCATTGGGTGAGATGACGTCGATCCAGAACGTTCCCGGAGCCTGCGTGTGGATCGCTTCCGTGTCGATTTCGTACTCCAAGATTGAGCCGTCGGCCAACAGTTTCTCCAATATGGGGACGATAAAACTCTTGCTGAGCATTTCAAGCGCGCGTTCCGGCACATCCGGTTTCAGTTTGTACATGCCCACGCGAGTGTATGCATTCTTGTACGAACCGGGACGCCAGTTGTAATACCGGCTTACGAAAATGCCGTCCGAGTGCCTGGTGGCGCTGGCCAGTACGGGTGAGGTTGCCGTACCGGACTTGTAGAACTTGTCCAGCACGTTCAGCATCGCCGCCATGGACATGGCCGACCACCAGCCGTCGTGGGTCATGCCGTCAACTTCGTGAACCAGGTTCAGGTCATTGCCGTAGGCTACGATGGCTCCATCGGCTAAAGCTTTGTCCAGAGTCTTCTGATCCGCCGCGTTGTTCTTATCCATGTCCGCCCATTGCGCTCTTGGGATATTCCAAAACGCGACGTAACTGTACATTGGCGGTTTTTCTTTCGGTTCATCTTGCGCGCTCGCCGGCGTGGTCCATGCGGCCATTGCCACGAGCGTAACCACAACTGCAAAAATCCCCCATCGCTTCCTGCTCATTTTTCTTCTTCCTCCAAAAATTCATCGGCACCTTGAGAGGATGCCGCTGTTCAGACAACACATTTTTCCTGTTATGTTGCGCCGGAACGGTACTCCGCAGGGCTGCGAAAGTCAATCCATAAGGGGCGTCGGCACTGGCCCAATTTGAACTCCCTCCACTTTCTGCCAGGCGCCCTGCAGGGCTTGCGAAGGATCTTGCGCGGAGTCTCACATTTAGTTGGGGATGGCGAACGATGCGCACAGCATCATTCACGGGCGGAAGCCCGATTCGGAATGACTCCGTCAGATTTGGATGTTAAGACGCCCGGGATCCGGCCTAGATCGCCGTCGGATGTGACGGCTGATAGATGCCGATTTCCCCGCCGCTGGGGAGCACGACGGTCGTCTTGATTCCCCAATCTTCTTTCTCGACGGGCGAGCAGTTTACACCTTTGGCCTCGAGTGATTTCATAAGCTCAGGCAGGTTGTCGCACATGAGATAGAGAACCGAGCTCAGAAGCTTGCGCCCGCCATGGACCTGGCCGCTTTCCCCGTCGGAGGGATGAATCCCGGCCTCGGCGGAAGGCAAGGCAAAGATCAACCAGCCGTGGCCGGCGTCCACGGCGGGAAAGCCGAGCACATCGCGAAAGAAGGCACGGTCGGCACCAGGATCGTCGCTGTAAAGAAGGACATGCGCCCCCGTGATTCCTGAAATCATGAGCTGAGTTTAGCAAGGCGGGTCCGGCACGGCGCAGAAATGTAAGAGAAAGTATTTTTGACAGAAGCCGGGTGCATCGGCTATCTTTTTATCTGTGAGCTTCTGTGCCCAACTCCACCATCACCATCATGTGCACAACATGTCGGCGGGGGTGTCTTGAGATAGCTTAGTTCACTCACAGAGATTCGGCCCGCTGACGCGATTCGCGACAGCGGGCTTTTTGTTTCTGGACACAAATTGGGAGACCAGCATGAACCGAGACCACATGGACCAAGAGATCGATTTCGACAAGATGCAAGGCCTGCTTCCAGCCATCGTGCAGGATGCAGCCAGTGGGGAAGTGCTGATGCTGGGCTTCATGAATCGGGAAGCCTTTGAGCACACGCTGCGCGACGGCTACGTCACATTCTTCAGCCGCACCCGCAACCAGCTTTGGACCAAGGGCGAAACTTCCGGCAACCGTCTGGAAGTGGTTTCGGCTGCGACTGACTGCGACCGCGACACGGTGCTGCTACAGGTGCGAGTTCTGGGCGGAGGGATGGTGTGTCATCGGGGGACGCGATCCTGTTTTACCGAGAGCCTACCCTTTGGCCAGGCAGCAGCGCCATCGGAAAGGTCTTTGCCATGAAGCTGCGCATCGGCATTCCCAAGGGAAGTTTGCAGGAAGCCACGCTGCAACTATTTGCTCGCGCCGGGCTGAATGTCTACACCAACGGCCGTTCATACTCCGCGAGCACGGCCGATCCTGACGTGGAGTGCATGCTGATTCGGGCGCAGGAGATGGCTCGCTACGTCGAACACGGCGTGCTCGATGCCGGACTCACTGGTCTTGACTGGGTGATGGAGAGCGGGTTGGAAGTTGTAACCGTTGCCGACCTGATCTACGCCAAGCAAAGCCGCGGCAAGGTGCGCTGGGTACTGGCTGTGCCTGAAGCATCGGGTTATCAACGGGCGGAGGATCTCGGCGGCTGCATCGTGGCCACCGAGCTTGTAAATGTGACGCGGAATTACTTCAGCGGAAAAGGCGTCAGCGTGCGCGTGGAATTCTCCTGGGGCGCGACCGAGGTGAAGCCTCCGATGCTGGCCGACGCCATCGTTGAAGTGACTGAGACGGGCAGTTCGTTGCGCGCAAACCATCTGCGCATTATCGATACTCTGCTCGAATCGAACACCCAGATCGTCGCAAACCGCTCTGCGTGGAAGGATGCCGGCAAACGCCGCAAGATCGAAAACCTTGCGGTGATGCTGCGTGGCGCGATGGAAGCCCAAGGCCGGGTGGGGTTGATGCTGAATGTACGCAAACAGGACCTGGCAGCGGTGCTGGGCGTGCTGCCGGCGCTGCAGAAGCCCACCGTGGCCACGCTCAGCGACGATGCCTGGGTAGCTGTGAATACCATCATTGAAGAGTCGGCAGCCTGGCAAATTATCCCGCGGCTGAAAGCCGCCAATGCCGAAGGCATCGTGGAGTACCCGCTTAACAAGGTGGTGATGTAATGCGGATTCTCGAAGGCGCAGCCGCCCCGCGCTACGTACAGAAACTCGAGCGCCGCGGGCAACAACTCGACGCGCTACAGCCGGGGGTGCGCCGCATCCTGCAAAGCGTGCGGGAGGATGGCGATCGATCGCTTCGCCGATATGCCGAACGTTGGGACGGATTACAGTCCGCTTCCTCCTTGCGTGTCCCGGAGAGCGAGCTTCAATCTGCGCTTAAGGATTCGCCCGGCGAATTTCGGGCCGCTCTGCAAGCGATGGCGGCCAGCATACGAAGCTTCGCGGAGTGGCAACGGCCGGAGCAGTGGAAACGAATCAAGCAGGGTAGGACTCTAGGGCAAGTGGTCCGTCCGCTGGGCTCGGTCGGATGCTATGTCCCAGGAGGCCGCTATCCCCTGCCCTCAACTTTGCTGATGACTGTGATTCCGGCCCAGGTGGCCGGCGTGAAGGAGATTCGAGTCGTTTCTCCTCGTCCGGCGCGGGCCACGCTGGCGGCGGCGGCGCTGCTGGGAGTGCGTGAGTTCTATCGGGTTGGAGGCGCACAGGCGGTTGCGGCATTGGCCTACGGAACAGAAACAATTCCTCGAGTGGACAAGATTGTCGGACCCGGGAATCTCTACGTGACCACCGCGAAGAAACTGGTTGCGTTCGATTGCGCCATCGATTTTCTGGCCGGTCCGACTGAGGGCTTAATTCTGTGCGACGAAGGCAAGGCCGAGTTCATTGCTTCCGATCTGGTGGCGCAGGCCGAGCACGACCCTGACGCATTGGTTCTGCTGATCACGCGGTCGCGAAAGTTGGCCGGCGATGTGTCCCGCGTTGCCGCTTCGCTGGCCCGGGCAAACGAGGTTGCGCGGCAGGCGCTGAAAGCGCACGGTGCAGTCCTGCTGGCCACATCTCGCCAACAGGCGGTTGACTGGGCGAACAGAATCGCTCCAGAACACCTGACTACAACCGAAAAACATTTGCCGGACATCGTCAACGCGGGCTCCGTCTTTATTGGGGATTATTCGGCGCAGGCAGCGGGGGACTACGGGTCTGGCCCGAATCACGTGCTGCCCACTGGGGGCGCTGCCCGCTCCCGCGGTGGCCTGAGCGTGCTCGACTTCCTTAAGGTGATCACGGTGCAGGAGCTCTCTCGCCGGGGCCTGCGAAAGATTGCGCCCTCCATCATTGCCCTGGCTGAAGCCGAAGGGCTCCAGGCTCATGCGCAGTCGATACGAGTGAGGTGCGGCCATGCTTGAGGCGCGTCCGGCAGTGCGCAAACTAAAGCAGTACCAGCCTCCGCTGGGAGATCGCTCCGGGCTGCGACTGGATTTCAACGAGAATACCGGCGGCTGTTCCGCGCGGGTGCTGCAACGATTGCGCGAGTTGCAGCCGGAACAGCTGGCACGCTATCCGGAGCGCGCGCCGGTGGAGCGCGAGGTCGCAGCTTTTCTCGGTCTTCATCCAGAGCAGGTGCTGTTAACCAACGGCGTGGATGAAGCCATTCACCTGGTGTGCGAGGCCTACCTCGAACCCGAGGACGAAGCAGTCATCGTGGTGCCGACCTTCGCGATGTACGAAATCTGCGCCGCCGCGACCGGGGCTAAGGTCATCCCGGTTCACGCGGACGAGGATTTTCGTTTTCCAACTTCGAAAGTGATGGCGCACACGACCACTCCGAGCACGCGGCTGATCGCCATCGCCAATCCCAACAATCCAACCGGCGCGGCGGCGTCCGCGGAGGATTTGCTGCTGATCGCTCGCAGCGCGCCCCAGTCCGCGGTTCTGGTGGACGAAGCCTATTTTGAATTTCACGGCGAATCGCTTTGGGAACACATCGGCCAGGTACAAAACCTTTTTATTGCGCGGACGTTCTCCAAGGCGTACGGGATGGCAGGTTTCAGAGTCGGTGTGCTGATGGGTTCTGCGGCCCAGATGCAGGATCTGCGGCGCTCCTGTTCGCCTTACAACGTAAACGGCGTCGCCTTGTCCTGCTTGCCGGCTGCGCTGGCGGATCAGGATTACATTCGTCAATACGTAGAGGAAGTGCAGTCAAGCCGAACCCGTTTGCAAGAGGAATTCAGAACCCTTGGCATTCCCTTCTGGCCAAGCCAGGCCAATTTTGTGCTGGCCCGAATCGGCCCACGGCATGCGGACTTTGTACGAGGCATGAAGGCTCGCGGCATTCTGGTTCGTGACCGGTCTTCAGACTGGGGCTGCGGCGGTTGCGTGCGCATCACCGCCGGCTGGCAGGCGCACACCGACCGATTGCTGGTCGCGCTGCGTGAAACCTTAAAGGAGATTGGCTGGACAGAAAGGGCGACGGCATGAGACGAGCCCAAATTCTACGAGAAACCAATGAAACCGTGATCCGTGCCGTCCTCGTCATCGATGGACACGGCAAGTACAAAGTGTCCACGGGCATACGCTTCTTCGATCACATGCTGGAATTGTTTGCCCGGCATGGAGGTTTCGATCTCGAGCTGCAGGCACAGGGCGATCTTGACGTCGATCAGCACCACACCGTGGAAGACGTCGGCATCGTGCTCGGCGAGGCTTTTCACCAAGCGCTGGGATCGAAGCGGGGAATTCTGCGCGCCGGATACTTTGTCATGCCGATGGATGAAACCCTGGGGCTGGCGGCGGTTGATTTCGGCGGGCGCGCCTCGGCTGTGATCGATACCAAGGTGCGGCAGCGACTGGTGGGCGATCTGCAGGCCGAACTGGTGCATGACTTTTTCGATGGCTTCGCTCGTGGCGCGCGGGCCAACGTGCATGCTCGGGTACTTTACGGCCGCTCCAACCACCACAAGATCGAGTCTCTTTTCAAGGCATTCTCGCGGGCGCTGCGCGCGGCATGCTGGCGTGACCGGCGCATGGCCCGTTTACTGCCGAGCACCAAGGGGTTGCTATGATCGCCATCGTCGACTACCAGGCAGGCAATCTCGCCTCGGTGCGTAAAGCCTTCGATTATCTCGGCGCGGAGTCGGCAATTACCTCCGATCCTCAAGAAATCGCGCGAGCCAGCAAGATCGTTTTGCCGGGAGTCGGAAACTTCGAGGCTACGACCGCCCTTTCCGGCGCCTTGCAGGAAGCCATCGTTCGCGCTATCGATCGCCAGATTCCGCTCCTCGGCATTTGCCTGGGAATGCAATGGATGTTTCAGTCCAGCCAGGAAGCTCCCCAACTGCGGGGTTTGGGCCTGTTCCCGGGCGAATGCGAGAAATTCCCGGCGGCGGTGAAATCGCCTCACGTGGGCTGGAACCAGTTGCGGCTTCGCGGCGACTCACGTTTGCTGCGCGGACTTTCCCACGATTCATTCGTGTACTTCACCCACTCCTATCGCGCTCCGTTAGTGGAAGCTACGGTCGGCGATTGCGTCTACGGCGGAGAGTTTTCCGCGGTGGTGGAGCGCGGCCGGCTTTTTGGAGTGCAGTTTCACCCTGAAAAATCCGGGCCGGCCGGACTGCAGATTCTGCGTAATTTTTGTGAGCTTTAACTGGACATGCTGACCAAACGCATTATCGCCTGCCTCGACGTCAACGGCGGACGCGTGGTGAAGGGGGTGCAGTTTTCTGATTTGCGCGATGCCGGCGACCCTGCCGAACTCGCCTTGACGCACGCGCGCTCAGGCGCGGATGAGATCGTGCTGCTGGATATTTCCGCCACTTACGAGAATCGATCCACTTTGCTCGATGTAGTCCGCCGGACCGCCCGCGAATTGTTTATTCCTTTCACGGTTGGCGGCGGCATTCGATCCCTGGACGATGCTGCGGCGGTCTTCGACGCCGGGGCTGACAAAGTCACGGTAAACTCCGCGGCCCTCGCCGATCCCGCATTGATTGCTCGAATCGCTCACCGTTACGGTTCACAGGCCGTGATTCTGGCGATTGACGCGCTGCGCATCAGCAGCGGCGATGGCAATGACATCTCTTTCGGGGTGAAGGCTACCGGAGGCCGGCAATCCACCGGGCGCGACGCGGTGAAGTGGGCCCGCGAGGCTGAGCGGCAGGGCGCGGGGGAGATATTGCTGACCTCCATCGACCGCGACGGAACACGTGGCGGCTTCGACTGCGAGTTGACTCGAGCGGTGGTGAGCGCGGTCAACATCCCGGTAATTGCGTCGGGAGGAGCGGGCACGGCGAGAGATTTCGTCGAGGTTTTTCACCACGGGCGTGCCGACGCCGCCCTGGCCGCGTCCATCTTTCACCTCGGCATCACGCCGATCAGGGCGCTGAAGCAAGAGTTGTTGGCCGCGGCGATTCCCATGAGGTGGCCATGCTGATTCCTTCGATTGATCTTATGGGTGGCAAGATCGTGCAGCTGGTGCAGGGAGAGAAAAAAGCGCTGGAGTTCGACGACTTCGAACCCTGGTTGCAGCGTTTCTCGAGATATCCGCTGATACAACTGATTGATCTTGACGCGGCTATGAGGCAAGGCGACAACCGGTTGCTCGTGCGATCTTTTGTGCGGCGGCTTCCCTGCCAGGTGGGCGGCGGGATTCGCACCCCCGAAAAGGCGCAAGAGATGCTGGACGATGGAGCCCGGCGCGTGGTCATCGGGTCGTCGCTAATCCACGATGGGAGCATCAACACCGCATTTGCCGAGCGCCTCGCAACGAAAGTGGGCGCGGAGAAACTGGTATTTGCCACAGACTCAAAGGGAGGAAAAGTCGCAATCCGGGGATGGCGCCAGGTTACCGAGATCTCGGCGGAGCAAATGATTCGCATTCTTGAACCTTGGTGCGGCGGTTTTCTCTACACGAATATTGATACCGAGGGATTACTGCTGGGCATGCCTCTGGAAGTGGTGACTCAGCTTCGCAACGCGACCGGCAGGCAGCTCATCGTGGCTGGGGGCATCAGGACGGAAGAGGAAATCGAACAACTGCACTCCATGGGTGTAGATGCTGTGGTGGGGATGGCGATCTATCTCGAACTTCTTAAAATCTGACGGCAGCATAAGCCCCTTCCTCCAGCTTGTTTATAATCACTTTTCGCCACTACGGCGCGATGCGATCATCCCTGAGCGATTGGCACAAGGAACCTTTTGGCACTCGACGAGAAAATCTACGAACTGCGGCGCGAAAAGTTAAAACAGATCGAAAGCCTCGGCCAGCCGGCCTACCCGCGCAAGTACGACTTCACTCACACTATTCCGGACATTCTCGCCGCTTATTCGGAAAAAACTGCCGAGCAACTGGAAAATCCTCGAATCAACGTTCGGGTGCCCGGGCGCATCATGGCCATCCGCCTGATGGGCAAGGCGGGATTCGCTCACCTGCAGCAGGGAGGCCAGCGGTTGCAGATCTACGTCAAGAAAGATGCGGTGGGCGAAAAAGGCTTCGAACTGTACAAACTCCTCGACCTTGGCGACCACGTCGGGGTGAGCGGTTATCTATTTCGCACCCGCACCGGTGAGCTTTCGGTCCACGTGGAAGAAATCACGTTTCTTTCCAAAGATCTGCTGCCACTCCCAGAGAAGTGGCATGGGCTGACTGACGTTGAACTGCGCTATCGGCAGCGCTATGTCGACCTAGTGATGAATCCGGAGGTGCGAGAGGTTTTTCTGAAGCGCAGCAAGCTGGTGCAGTCGTTGCGGCGCTTCATGGATGCACAGGGCTTTGTCGAAGTGGAAACGCCGATGATGCAGCCGATCGCGGGCGGAGCGGTGGCGCGGCCATTTGTGACTCATCACAACACGCTGGACATGGATCTGTTTCTGCGCATTGCGCCGGAGCTGTACCTGAAGCGGCTGACTGTAGGCGGGTTCGATCGGGTGTACGAGATCAACCGCAATTTCCGCAACGAGGGCCTGGGATGGCGCTGGAATCCCGAATTCACCATGCTCGAGTTTTACCAGGCCTACACCGATTATCGCGGCGTGATGGACCTGACCCAGCAACTGATTGAGCAAGCAGCGAAAGATGTAACCGGTGGAACCAGGACCAAGTGGGGTGAAGACGAGATCGATTGGGCGGGCTCGAACTGGCGCCGCATGACTATGCGGGAAGCCATTATTCATTACTGGCCGGAAGCGGCGGGCGCAAAACCGCAGATGACGGATTTCGCATCGGCCGAAGGTATAGAAAATCTGGTGCGGCGGTTCAATTCCGGGCACGCTCACGTGGCGTACGATCCCAAGGAGCCTGCGGGAAAAACCATTGCTGCTTTGTTTGATGCGGCTGCAGAAGAGCATCTGGTGCAGCCCACAATTATTTACGAGTTCCCGACTGCGGTCTCGCCTCTGTCCAAGCAGAAGCCGGATGAGCCGGACTGGACCGAGCGCTGGGAAATTTTCGCCGGCAAAATGGAGATTGCCAACGGCTTCAGCGAACTGAACGACCCCGAGGACCAGCGGCGCCGCTTCGAGGGGCAACTGAAAGAGCGCGAGCGCGGCGACGAAGAAGCGCACCAGATGGATGAGGACTACATTCGAGCGCTGTCTTATGGCATGCCGCCGGCCGGCGGCGTGGGCGTGGGTGTGGATCGACTGGCCATGCTCCTGACCGACTCGCATACCATTCGCGATGTGATCCTGTTTCCGCTGCTGCGGCCGGAGAAAAGTTCAACCGCCGAGGACACTGAAGAAAAATAATCTCCGCTCTGTAACAATTGTTGCTTCTGTGATTTTGTCTTATCGGCTGAATAAGATTTTCCGTCCGGCCCTGTGAAATTGAAATCTCATGCCTATGCGCTTCGACTTCGATTCCGAAACCCGGCGGCGCCTTGGCTATCGTCTGATCGACCAGATCGACGCGTTTTTTTCTTCTCTGCCTGATCGCGCGGTGCAGCTTCCACTCGAGCAAAGAAGTTACGGGCCCATTCATCATCCCCTTCCCGAGATTGGGGAGGATGCCGGTCAGGTGCTGGACGAAATTTGTCGCGATATGGTGAAACAGGGCTTCCATGTGCCCAGCGCCAACTATTTCGGATTGATGAACCCGACCCCCACCTACATGGGAGTGCTGGCAGAGATGCTGGTTGCAGGACTCAACCCACAGCTCGCGACGCTGGCCCGCTCGCAGTTGGCGTCGAAGGTTGAACTGGAAACGGTGCGCTGGATCGGCGAGCGAGTGGGCTGGCCCGGTGAATTCAACGGGACTTTCACCAGCGGCGGTAACGAAGCCAACTTCAGTGGCCTGGCTTTGGCGCTTGCCTCCAGTTTTCCGAAGTCGGTGGATGAAGGCGTCGTCTCGATCGGCGCCCAGCCCGTCTGCTACGCTTCGGCCGAGGCGCATCATTCATTGGACAAGTCAGCCGGCCTGCTCGGAATCGGGCGCAAGGCTCTGCGACGCATCGCGGTCAATGAATCTGCGCAGCTCGATTCGCAGAAACTGGAACAAGCGATTCTCGAAGATCGAGCCGCGGGCAGGAAACCTTTCTGCGTGGTGGCCACAGCCGGCACCACCAACTCCGGCACGGTGGACGACCTGGTAGCGATCTTCGAAGTCTGCAAACGGCACCAGCTCTGGTTGCACGTGGACGGGGCTTACGGCGGATCGGTGATTTTCTCCGACAAGCACCGCGACCTGGTGCGGGGCATCGAATTGGCCGATTCGCTCACTATCGATCCGCACAAGTGGCTCGCCATGCCGTTTGCGGCGGGCGTGATTCTGACCAGCCATCCCGACACACTGGAGCGCGCCTTCTCGGTGGCTGCGCCGTACATGCCGAAAGCAGCAGGAGCACGACTGCCCGACAATTCACGCATCAGCACGCAATGGACGCGGCGCATGAACTCTCTGAAGTTGTGGCTGACGCTGCGCGTGCACGGGCGGAAAGGCTACGAAGAGCTGATCGACCAGCAACTCAGACTCGCGAAGAACTTTGCCGACTGGGCTAAAAACTCCGACGATTTCGAGCTGGCGATGCCGCAAACACTTCCGATCGTGACGTTCAGGGTCAGGGCAGCGGGACTGAATCCGCGGCAACTTGCCTCCGCGCACGAAAGTATTGTGGACCAGGTCACACGCGACGGCCGGCGCTGGATTTCGGAAACTCTGGTCAGGGGCGAGAGCGTTCTGCGCATGATGGTGATCAGCTACCTGACGGAAGAGCGCCATTTGGAGGGGCTGAAAGCCGCTTTAACTACCGCTGCCAACGGGCTTACCATCCAGTCTCAAAGAAGAGCTTGAACCACGAAGAGCGCTAAGGATCGCAAAGGAAAACCGTCGACCTGCCCGGGTCAACCAGAGCGGGGAATCAGACAATGCACTAGGAATGGGGCAGGCCTCGGCCTAAGCTTTTCCACAGTTCGGGCCAATTACAGGCAGCGCTATCGTAGCGTCCCCTCTGCCTCCTGGACGCTGGGTCGATAGCGCTTTGCCTTTTCATTTGCCTTTCCGCTGGGTGTGCTCCGCCCATTTCCAGGCGGTTGCGACAATTTCCTCAAGCGAACGTTTTGCTTTCCACCGCAACAGTTTCTCAGCGCGTGTCGGATCGGCCACTAACTCGGGAGGATCTCCCGCACGCGGCGGCGCCATGCGGCTGGGCACTTCGTGGCCGGTCACGGACTTAATGGTGGAAAGAACTTCGCGCACAGAATGGCCGCGCCCCGTGCCCAGATTGAGCGCCACGGACTTTCCGCCGGCCAGATATTCCAGGCCAGACATGTGAGCTTCCGCCAGGTCGTTCACGTGAATATAGTCACGTACGCAGGTGCCGTCGGGCGTAGGGTACTTGTCTCCGAAGATTTCAAGCGCCGGGCGCTGGCCGCGAGTGGCTTCAAATGCCGAAGGGATAAGGTGAGTTTCCGGGCTGTGCATCTCGCCAATGGTCCCGCCTTCGTCCGCGCCAGCTGCATTGAAGTAGCGAAGGCTCACATACCGCAGGCCATAGGCCGGCCCGTAGGATTCCAGCGCCTGTTCAAAAATCAGCTTGGTGACGCCGTACGGATTCACTGGGAAGCGCGGCAGATCCTCGGTCATGGGCACTTTTGCGGGCGTGCCATACACCGCGCAACTGGAAGAGAAGATAAATTTGCGAACCTTGGAATCGAGCACAGCGTTCAGCAGAGAAATTCCGCCTAATACATTGTTCTGAAAATATTTTCGCGGATTGACCACAGATTCGCCCACGTAGGCGTGAGCAGCGAAGTGCATAACTGAATCGACGCGCTGCAACACCTGTGCCAGCTTGGCAGTGTCGGCGATATCGCCGACGATTAATTCAAAGCCTTGGGTAAGCTCTTCGTGGCCAGCTACCAAGTTGTCATAGATGATGACTTCATAGCCGCGCCGCTTGAGAGCGTGCGCGGTGTGACTCCCGATGTATCCCGCCCCTCCAACCACCAGAACAGCCATTGCGCCTCGCTCCAAGCAGAGTATCTCGTTTAATCGAAGACAGAAAAAGCAGTCCAGGTATCCGGCAGTTTAGCAGAAACGGTTTAACCCTCCGCCGCGAGAGCTTGAACAACCGGGTTTGTATGCGTACCTATTTCTGACGGGTGGATCCGACCCTTGGAGCGGGTTCCGCGGCTTTCTCGGGAGGGAAATTGATGCTCAAATAATCGATGAATGCGGCGCGGTCATCGGCGCCAACCAGCGCTCCCCACTTGGTCATTTTGTCGACTTCCTTGGTCCATGACTGTTTGCTCAGGCGCTGCTGCAGAATGATGCGCGAGTCATGACATTCAGTGCAGGCGGTGCGTACTTTGGCCTGGACCGCCCCGGCCGGCAACTCGGGCGATTGCGCTTTCAGCCCGGTTGCACCAGCCAAAAGCAGCGAACACGAAACTGCGAGCGTCAACCTGCATTGCTTGAAGCGACTAGCCGAGAACATGAATCTTCACCCGATCGATGGCGTTATAAAGATATCCGCTCGGATTCCAGGCTGCAGTCTCCGGCTGGGTTCGTCCCTGATCGTCGGTGGCGCGCGACAAAATGATTTGTTCGCCCGCCTTGGGAGCGGCCCAAATGTAGTCCCATAGCCGCCAGGAGTAGCGGGCTTGCTCCTTGCTCAAGCGAGCCGGGCTCCAGCTTTTACCTGCGTCGGTAGAAACTTCTACACGCGTGACGTTGGCCTCGCCCGCCCAAGCGGCGCCGTGAATTCGCAGGGACCGCTGCTTCAGTGAAGCGCCATCGGTCGGTTCGGCAATCAGCGACTTCACCCCAAGAGAAGTAATGGGATGAGTATCGTTGGGATTTACCTCGCCGCCAGGGGAAATCGGCTGGTTGGGCATGCGGTATCCCGGCTTCATGAAGTTGCCTTCAAATTCTTTATCGAGGACTTTAATTTCCGTTAGCCACTTGCAGGATGCGGCACCAATCCAGCCTGGAACCAATGTCCGCGCCGGAAACCCGTGATGCCGCGCCAGTGGAGCGCCATTCATGCGCATGGCGATCAGAGTGTCCGGGTCCATCGCCTTCTCGATCGGGATGCTGCGAACGAATGGCGGCACCTTGCCCGGAACCTCGTCGAGTCCTCGAAACATCACATGCTTTCCGGTAGTTTTCACGCCTGCCCGCTGCAGGACGTCGTGCAAGCGCGGACCGCCAAAGCGCGCGGTTCCAACGGCGCCGCGCTGCCATTGCACACCGGGAACGCGAGGCTGCTGAAAGCCCCGGCCGTTGCCCGCGCATTCCAGGGTGTTGGTGAGGGTATGCGGCTCCATCTTGGCCAGATCGGCCAGACTCAGGTTAAGCGGGTTCTCCACCTCTCCTCCGATACTCAGCCTCCAGCTCTCTGCATCGAGTGTGCTGGGCTCATGCATGTGGTTGCGCACGAAGAAATGCGGAACCGGAGTAATCCAGGAATTGAAAAACTCGGAGGGCATTTCCAGATCGAGAAAACGATCGGAACGAACGATCATGCCGGCTTCGCCCGGGATTGCCACCTCCGGAAGGTCGCTAGCCGATAAGAACTGCGGAAACGTTGCTCCAGCCGCTGCCGCGGCGGAGATTCCTCTCAGGAAGTGTCGCCGTGAAATCATTCGATCAACCATGGTCTTGGATGCCCATGCGAGTAAAGCCGTTGCGTTGTCCTGATTCCATTAAAGTGCCCGTGCAACACACAAAACCTGCCAACGACGAGATTGTAAAGCATCTGGTGAACACTTTCCGCTCATCGCCTTTGCCGGATCAGCGCTCGGACACTGCGGGACCAGGAAGGGAAAAGCCGTAACTGCGCAGCAAATCCTGAATCGCAGGGGTTTTCAGGAAGGCGAGGAACTGCCGGGCGGCTTCCTGGTGCGGCGACGACTTCAGGATCACTGCCGCCTGTTCGATGGGAGGATAGTCTGCGGCCGAAATCTCCACAAACTTTCCCCGATCTTTCATCGAAGGAGACACAGCCAAGGACAGCGCCACAATCCCGGCATCGGCGCTGCCAGAGACAACAAACGAGGCGGCCTGCGAAATGTTTTCTCCCAGCACTAACTTGGCGGAGACCTTGTCATAAAGGTTTTCGTGCCGCAGCGCTGCGACAGCCGCGCGCCCGTAAGGCGCATGTTCTGGATTGGCAATAGCAATCTTACGAACACTCGGGTCGACTAGAATTTGCAAGCCGCGGCTCAGGTCGAGTTTCGATTCATGACGCGCCCAAAGCACAATCTTGCCGTTGGCATACGGATATAGACTGCCGCCTTCCGCCAGACCGGAGGCTTCCAACCGCTTGGGATAGTCGATGTCGGCGGAGAAGAACAAGTCGAAGGGAGCGCCGTTCTGCAGCTGCGCGAAGAAATTGCCCGAAGATCCGTAAATAACCCGAAGCTTTTTCCCGGTTGCCTTTTCGAAGCGCGCTCCCACGTCCTGAAATACGAATTGGAGATCGGCGGCGGCGGCGATGGTGATTTTCTGTGCCGCAGCAAACCGCGCGCTCAGAGGAACTGCAAAAGCCAGAAATGCAAGAATACCGCTACTCAGATTTCGCAATCTCATTCGTCGCTCCGCTGAAGGTAAGCTGCCGGGTCTGACAGCGGCCAGACTGACGGTGTTGCCTATTCCCTGCCTTTGCGAAGGTTTCCGGAGACGACCATGGGCAGCACGCTGGCTCGCTCGTTCTTTTTCTGCCGCGGGCGCTTTCGCGGCTTCGAGAGATTCTCCCCGGAAATGTCGGCTAGAGTGGTGTGTTCCAGAATTTTAGCTGCGGCGTTGCGGACCTCCAGAAAGACCTGATAAAGAGCCCGGTGCTCCAGGTCGCGGTCGATCAGGCTGCGCAACTGTTCAGCGTCGCCGAAGGGCGCCAGCGGACCGTCGATCAGGCGAATGATTTCGCTGAGATGAATCTCCGAAGGCGGGCGGCGCAACTGGTATCCGCCCTTGGCCCCGCGCACACTTTCCACCAGTCGGGCGTTTTTCAACTCCAGCAGGATCAATTCCAGGAACTTCTCTGGGAGAACTTCCTCGTAGGCAATGTCGCGAATCCTGATGGCTCCCTGATCGTGATGGCGGGCCAGCATCATCATGGCCTGCAGCGCGTACAGGCCTTTCTGCGAAATCTTCATAGGCTTTTTCGGCGGTGCTTCAAATTCACCAGCCACCAAGGACATGAAGGTTCGCCAAGGCGTTTTCGGCGAAGCAATTTCTTCTCCTGGGTGCAATCAGAATACAAATCTCTTTTCAATCATGCCAGAAACCCTATTCGTTTAGTAGGCTTTATTTCTCTGGATCCGGTCGCACTTTGCAATTTGGGTCTGTCGGAAAATCGACGGCGCGGATTTAGCTCAGGCGCAGGACTTGTACCGTGATGTTGTCTGGTCCACCGCGCTTTTTAGCGGTCTCCACCAGGGCGTGGCAGATATCGTCGGCGGCTTTCCCGTTTACGATTTCCTGGATCTCCTGGTCGCTCAGCAAACCCCACAGGCCGTCGGTGCAGAGCACCAG
Source organism: Terriglobales bacterium (assembly GCA_036265205.1). Classification (GTDB taxonomy): domain Bacteria; phylum Acidobacteriota; class Terriglobia; order Terriglobales; family Acidobacteriaceae; genus JAIQFF01. Next base: position 85,378 of record DATAPL010000041.1, on the reverse strand, counting down.
CACATCACCGGACTCGAGGGCAACAGGTTCGAAAGGAGCGTCGGGGCTAACGCTGGCACCCGCTCCCAGGGCAGCTGTCAGAATATGCCGCTGGGGATGGGATTCGGCCTCCTCAGCGCGGATGATGCCGTTTTCCACCAGCCGGGTGACATAAGAATGGTCGTGAGTCAGGCGTGAGATGGCGGAGTTGCGTACGAGATACAGCCGGCTGTCTCCCACGTGCGCGAAATAAAGCCGGTGATCAATCAGCGCGATCGCAGTGCTGGTCGTTCCCATGCCGTGCAGATCAGAATATTTTGCGCCAAAATCCTGAATGCGGTGGTGCGCCGCCTGAAATCCTCCCAGCAACCAGGACCGTGGATCGCCGCTAGTCGCGCTGGAATACAGCTCTTCGATGGCTTCAACCGCAATTCGGCTGGCTTCCTGACCGCCCTCATACCCGCCCATGCCGTCAGCCACAATGGCCAGCCGGCCTTTCAACAGGAACTGCTGATCGTCGGCCGGTTCCCAGTAGGAATAGCGGTCCTCATTATTTTCTCGCTGGCAGCCGACATCGCTGAGGCCCGCCAGCTCAATTCCGGGCCGGACTTTCATTCCACCCCTTTGCACCACACTACTCCGAACGAATTGGGGATTATACCGGACAAAGCGTCACTCAGGGACGAAGCTTGAGAGAACGTTTTTTTCCCGGAACAATGTCTCCCCAATTCCTCTCTTGGCCTGCACGTTTATTGCGGAAGGCCCCGGCGCGCGTGTGACAAGCCTCACGATTGTGACTATAAACTCCCAGTATCCTACAATGTTCATGGAGACGCGGTCGGGGCTCTCACACATTCGAATCAAGCAGGCGGAAAGTGCATGGCGACGGCAGCGCCGGTAAATCGACAAGAAGAACAGGAGCACATCGGCAGGGCAGCCGGTCCGTGCGTGCTGGTGCTTTTTGGGGCGTCCGGTGACCTGACCAAACGCAAACTGGTTCCCGCGCTGTATAACCTGGCAAAAGCCAAATTGCTTCCGCGAGATTTTGCCCTCGTGGGTGTGTCCTTCGACGATTTGACCCTGGAAAACTTTCGCGCGCAGGTCACCAGCTTTCTGGACAAGGAAGATCACGGCACGGAAGCCTGGGAGTGGTTCACGCAGCGCCTCTATTACCAGCGGGGCGAGTTCGCCGACCCCGTCACCTATTCGACTTTGGCGACCCGGCTCGCCGGAGTCGATCGCGACCACAATACGCAGGCGAATTATCTGTTCTACCTGGCGACGGCGCCGAAATTTTTCGCGCAAATTGTGCAGCAACTGGGCAAGGCCGGACTCTCCAAGCAGGAAAACGGACACTGGCGGCGGGTGGTCATCGAAAAGCCGTTCGGGCACGACCTCGACTCCGCCAAGGCGCTCAATCGCGACGTCAAAGCGGTTCTGGCGGAAAACCAGATCTATCGCATCGATCATTACCTGGGCAAAGAGACAGTGCAAAATATCATGGTGTTTCGCTTCGATAACGCCATCTTTGAGCCTATCTGGAACCGGCGCTATATCGATCACGTGCAGATTACCAATGCCGAAACGGTCGGCGTGGAGCAGCGGGGCGGATATTTCGACACCGCCGGAACCCTGCGAGACATGGTCCCCAATCACATCATGCAATTGCTGAGCCTGACCGCCATGGAACCTCCAGTGTCGTTTCAGGCGGATGCGGTGCGCAACGAGCAAGCCAAGATTTTGCGGGCGGTACAACCGCTCGATTCGGAGGATGTGCTGCATTCGAGCGTGCGCGGCCAATACGGCGAAGGTGTAATTGCGGGGGAGAGGGTGGTCGCTTATCGCTCCGAGCCCGGTGTCGCTCCCGAATCCAAGACGGAAACTTTCCTGGCGTTGAAGCTCAACATCGATAATTGGCGATGGGCCGGGGTTCCATTTTATGTGCGTACCGGAAAACGCCTGGCGCAGCGCCATACCGAAATCACAATTCAGTTCAAGCGCACCCCTTTTGAGATTTTCCGCAACGCTCCGGTGCACAAGCACACCAACCAGCTGGTAATCCAGATACAGCCGGTGGAAGCCATCTCGCTGAGCTTTGGCGCCAAGGTGCCGGGGCCGGTATTGCGGGTCGGATCGGTGGACATGAGTTTTGAATACTCAAAGTATTTCGGCGCGGATGCCTACACCGGGTATGAAGTTCTGCTCTATGAGTGCATGATTGGAGACGCGACTTTATTCCAGCGCGCCGACATGGTGGAAGTCGGCTGGAGCATCGTGGACCCAATCCTGGATGTATGGCAAGCCTTGCCCCCGCGCAGATTTCCCAACTACCCGTCTGGCACATGGGGACCGGCGGAATCTGACGAATTGCTGGCCCGCGACGGCCGGCAATGGAGGACTATCGAACCATGATTCTCGCAGGAGATATCGGCGGAACTCGCACCCGGCTGGCTGCTTTCGAAACTGAAGGCAGCAAGCTCAAATGTGTGGTCGAAAAAACATATCCCAGCCAGGAGCACGGCGGCCTGGCGGAAATCATCACTGATTTCGTCAAAACCGAAGGAATTCCGGTACACAGCGCGTGTTTCGGAGTAGCCGGACCGGTTCGGGGCGGGCGCAGCAAGATCTCAAATCTTCCCTGGACCATCGATTCCCGCGAACTGGCCCAGCAGTTGAAGCTCGAGTCCGTGGGATTGATCAATGATCTCGAAGCCTACGCTTATGGTGTGGACGCACTCGAGTCCAAGGATCTGGTTACGCTGAGCCCGGGTTCCGACGAGGCGGATGGAAATCGCGCAGTCATCTCGGCCCGCACCGGCCTAGGCGTGGCCGGTCTTTACTGGGATGGCTTCCGGCATCATCCCTTCGCCTGCGAAGGCGGTCACAGCGATTTCGCGCCTCGCAATGACCTGGAAATCGAATTGTTCCGCTACGTGCTGAAGAAGCATGGCCACGCCAGCAGCGAGCGCATTCTATCCGGCCCGGGAATCAAGACCATCTACGACTTTCTGCGCGACAGCAAAAGAGCCGAGGAGCCTGCGTGGCTAAAAGAGGAGATGGAGAAGACGCACGACGCCCCCGCGCTGATCTCGAAGACAGCGCAGGAAAAGAAAACTGCCATTTGCGATCAAACCATGTTGGTTTTTGTGAGCGCATACGGAGCCAAGGCCGGGGATTACGCTTTGAACTTCATGGCCACGGGGGGAGTTTACATTTGCGGAATCATCGCTGCCAGAAATCTTGCCAAGATGAAAGATCCGGTTTTCATGGAATCCTTTCTGAGCAAGGGACGCATGCGGGATTTGTTGCAAGACATGCCGGTCAAAGTTGTGTTGAATGATGACTGCGGAATTATGGGGGCAGCGCGCTACACGCTGGTCCAGAAAGCATTTGGCAAGACCAGCCGGGTTTCGAGCTGAGCTCGGGTTGACGACCCTGCACTAAAACGGTCATCGCTCCAACAACTGGGTAATACCGTCCAGTGGAATTCGAACCCAGGACGGCCGGTTATTCAGTTCGTACCCAAGTTCGTATACCGCTTTATCCAGCAGGAATGCGTCCAGCAAAATCACCAGCTCTTCCTTGCTCTCGGGAATGAACTGCGCGCCGCGAGCGACTTCGAGATAGGTTTTCAGGAATGTGGCCGAAACCCACCTTTGCCAGTAACTGGCGGCGCCAGCCAACACTTGCAGGTTCTGGTCAGCTGTCCCTGAGGCGGAGGAGGACTGCAGCAGCGGCGCATAGGCGGCATAGTGGAATGAACGCAGCATGCCGGCAACGTCCTGTAAGGGCGAACGCTTCTTGCGGCGTTCCTCCAGTGGACGGGCCGGCTCGCCCTCAAAATCGATAATCACAAAATCGCTGCCGGTAAAAAGAACCTGGCCGAGATGATAGTCGCCGTGAATGCGAGTGACCATGGCTGAGATATTGTGTTCGGCAAGATGCCCGAGTCGCCGCCGGGCCTTTTCTTCATGGCCCAGGACTCTTTGCACGTCCTGACGGATGAATTCCTGCATTGCATTTTTGTGGTGGCGGAGCAAGTCAAAGTTAGATTTCAATAGTCTCAAGGCTGAACTCACGAAAGCCTGCCGCTCATCTGGTGAAAAGGGCACCGGGGTGAAGGCTGGTTCGTACTTCTCCGAAGCCAGGGCGAGGTGAAGTTCCGCCGTCCGTCTGCCCAGCAGTCTTGCCGAATCGAGGTAGGGCCCGATCCGCTGGCCGACTTCATCGGGGACAGGTTCACCGGCAAGTTCGAGAATCGGAGCCTGGGGGATTTCGTCGGGTGCAAAGCCAGCCTTCTGCGCTCTGGCGTAATATTCCCGCAACGCGTTTAACGTGAACTGCCAGGCGTCCCCCTGGTTGGGAACATATGCCTGCAGGACTGCGAGCGATGTGCTGGTCCCTTGTTGACTCACGTATTCGAGAGAGCCTGCCACCGCGGGCACATTTCGGAACGAAGCCTTTCGGGTCAGGAACGAACCAATTTCCAAATCCGGGTTGAGCCCCGCTTCCACGCGACGAAATATTTTGAGGACCAGATGCCGTCCATAGACCACCGAGCTGTTGCTTTGTTCTGCGTTCATCACCGACGGCGATAGCGATTCTTTTGAAGATTCCAGCAGCGCGCCGAGCGCACTGGTAGAAACAGCCTGGAGTACTCCCAAGGTTCCGGGAAAGCGGGCGCCACGGATGATCGTGTCCAAAAGACATCCAAGAAATTCTTCGTCCAGCATGGCGTCCGCAAGTAAGTACTCATCTGCCGACTTCTCCCCGCGGAACCTCATCATCGAGTCCTGATCGAGACCTGTATCGAACGAATGGGGCACAGTGCCGAGCGGAATGTGGTACATCTCCGGCGGCCCGCTGGCGTATTTGATTCTGGCGAGAACGAGATACCAGGCGCCAATAGGAACTACATCCGCGATTTCAACCGACTCGATCACACGGGCCTTGCCGCCGAACCAGCGCCGGGTTATGAGAAATTCGGGAAGAATTTGCGGCAGTGCGTGATGTAAAGCTGCAACCATCGACTCATCGCGAGCTGCGGTGTCTGCCATAGGCGTTTCTCAGGCTGATGCGGCCCGGCTGGCGGCAAGAAACGTGGCACGTGACAAAGAATGTGCTCCAGGCCTTTCAAGGCGAGGCCTCTGTCGACTTCGTCCCAGGGGAGGTGCGCGCCACACTTGCGTTCTTACTGCACTCGCAGGATAAGTTGCGTGCCACTTTCCAAACGTACGTTGTCGCTGTTGGAACTTAGCACGGAAGTTGACCCTGAGGAATTCAGCGAGATTCCCTTCATTCCAACTACACCCTGGCTTGTGGGCGCCAGCGGACTGACGGTTGTGCTGGCCGGACCGGCCTGGTCGGACGATGTTCCAGAACCGTTGCGGGACGGGTACCCGCCGGGGTATGAAGGTGAACCGGGCGACGCGGCTCCGCTCACCGTGCCCCGAGAGCCCTGCGCTGCCGGGGGGAGCCCGCCGGCGCTCGCTCCCATGGAGTCGTCTCCGGGAAATGAAGCCGAGGTCTGCAGCGGGCGACCTATGGCCTGTACCGCGGCTTGCAAGGGCAATTCGCGCCCGTCTTTCATCAGCACACGATCAAAGGCAATTCCCACAGTCGAGCCCGGGGATTGCTTGCTATGCGCCTTGGACTCAGTCACGTGGCCGATGATCTTGGTGTTCCTGGGGATCACGATTTGGCCATGGGAAAGCAGATCCATCGAAGTCTTGGCCTCGACCTTGTCGTTCGTTTTGATCTTTTTTGTATCCAGCGATTTTGATAGCTCGGCGGGAATCACCATTCCTGCGGCTAATTGATTGGAGGCCGAAGTGCTCGCCCCTGCGCCAGCTGGTGCGGCTGGCGACGGTGATACTTGCGCCCAAACAGCCGTGACAAAAAGAACCATGATCATTGCGAACCGCGTCAACAATATCTTCTTCATGACGACTCCTGCTTCTCCCAATTTCCCTCGTCCCGACAGATCTCGACGCTTTCGCCTGAATGAGTTCATCTCAACGAATTGAGACTTGCTGCTTCGATTCCACCCGGCATCCAACCAGTGAGATGCGCCCCGCTAAAACCAGGTTCGCTTTCTGTAGGCTCGATATTCGTCGCCGAATCTGGCCTCGAGAACCTTCGCTTCCTGATGAGCGCGAACGACTTGCATTGGAACTAAAATCGCCAGCAGCAAAAACGCGTAGCGATAGTGCAGGGCGATGAGGACGCCAAGAACCATCAGTCCGCTGAATACGTAGATCGGATTCCTGATCCTGGAGTACACGCCGTGCGTTACCAGCGCGTGCGCCTGGGGAGTAATGGCAAACGATCCACCCAATTGCCAGCGCGCGGTGAACAGCAATACCGCCGACGGAACCGCAATTCCCAGTCCAATCCAGCGCGCACTGCTCCATTCACCCGGACGGAGCGCAATGACCGAGATGACAATCAACACCACGCAGAATTGAAAGATGAACAGCGGAGTGATGGTAGGTCGAGTTGTCTGATCGTCGGGCATATGTGGTTTGCCGCTACGAATGCTGATAGTCCAGGACCCTTACAGTCGAGTATCCTGATAACCTAGGATCCTTACAATCCGGAAGCTCACTCCACCAACCGGCGGCGGATGCTGTGAATAAAATCGGTGTAAGCAGGGGTGAATCCCGCGCTGCGCATATCAGCCGCAATCTGGCCGCGATGATACGCCGAATGCATGATCACGTGCATCATGATGTCATCGGGACGGCTCTCCCAGGTCTCGCCGCTGCTGTTCTGATATTTCACAGTCGCCGCCAAGCCGGCTTCAGTGTTTGCGGCCAGGTACTTCTCCCACAGTGACAGCAATTCAGCAGCCTGCCGCGCACATTCGTCGGCGGTATGTTGCGGCCATACCGGAACCGATTGCTGCTGCCCTTGCAGGCGTTCCAGCCACACCCGTTCGGCTGCCAGAATGTGGGACATGAATTTCAGCGGGCGCTCTGCGGGCGCGGGCGATGCCCGCAAACCCGCCAGCACTTCCTGGTTGGCCCAGGCGTCATATCTGAAGAGGCGGATGTAGTGTTGAACCGCGTCCATGATGCCATACATTGAACCACAGACAGGGGAGCGGCTGGTACTCGGGGGTGGATGAGCAGCCGGCCTCGCCGCGGGAAAAAAGAAACCCGCCCGAAGGCGGGTGTAGACGAGGCGGCGATTCTGATTACGTTGAAAACCAGCCGGCTGAGTTCGGTTTTGGCTTCTTATCCGACTTCCTCCGACTCATTACTTGAGACAATCCTACTTGTTGTCGTTCTGCATCTGTTCTTTGGCCTCGTGCGCAGCGGCCTTGTGACCGGCCCTTCCAACCGCAGCCATGAATGGCGCTGCAGCGGCCGGCGGTCGAACGTCGCCCATCAGCACTTTTCGGAAGGGCACGTCTTTGCCATAGATAGCCTCGGTAGAATCCGCGTCCTGCTCCACCACCGCTCCCTCAAGCGTCAATCCGGCAAAGGCGCCTTTGGAGCGAGAGTAAGTCAGGATTTCCGCGTTCATCTTCCAGTCCGTACCCGCCGATGCATGACGGCCCACCGGTCCGGCAGCGGCGGAGCCTTCCCCGCTGATCTGAAATTTGCTGGAAAGCAGATGCTGTAAACCTTTGTCGTTCATCACCAGCATCACCAGATCGATGCCTTCCGCGCCGATCTGCAATCCCCAGCTTCCGCCACCTACCGAGATAAAGGCAGGAGCGCTCCAGCCCGTAGCCGTGCGGCAACTAGCGACGCCCCGGCCATGCTTTCCACCCACGATAAACCCGGCCTTGATCAAGTGAGGAACCACCACGATGCACTTGGCGTTGTCCAGCACCTCTTCCGGAATGCCCTTGTCGGGCGCATCCATGATTTCCTTGAGCACGTTAGCGGCATTCTGAAGCCGCTCTTCGGAATCCTCTTTGGCAGTGGCCCACGCCATGCTGCCCAGCAACATAAGCATACTCAGCAAAACTGCGAAAACAGGCTTTTTCAACTTTTCCTCCTGGGAACTTCGATTTTAAAATTTCAGAGCGCTGCCCGGCGGCCTGAGATCAGATTGATCACCAGGACCACGACCGCGATAACCAACAGGATGTGAATGTACCCGCCCAGCGTGTACGAGCTCACCAATCCGAGTAACCACAGCACCAGCAAAATCACAAAAATTGTCCAAAGCATGTAAGTCACCTCGTTTGTGGATTCGCAAGTGGCCTGGCCTGACGACCGTACGACGACCGGTACTTTGATCCGTAATGCACCCAAAAAGTTGGTTGCAACGCCTTACGGGCGCGATGATAGTCTCACCTGCAGGATGACTTGTATCTAAGGAGAATCCTGTAGAAATGCGGGGGAAATAGTGTCCCGGCGATTCGGCTGGCTAACAAAAACAAAGGGCCGCGCGCAGGGGTTGAAATCACAGACAGCTTGGGCATAGCGTGGAACGGAACCCGAGTTCCGTCTGGGCGGATTGTCAAAGCTCGCGTCATGTGACGGGCGATGATATCCAAGGCCACGATAATTCCGTCCAATGTATGTAGGTTCGCCAAATGCAGGTTCGTGACTGGCGAACTGGTTTGCGAATAAAGTTCCCCACCAGAACAAAAAAGGAGGCCCTATGAAGCGGCGGGAATTCATCATTGGAACAACCTGCGGACTGGGAGCGGCCTGGGCCGGATGGCGCGGATTGTCTACAACCGTCAGGGTGATGTCTCCCCTGCCCCAGAAGTTCACGGCTTCAGATACGGTGGTGCTGGGCAAAACCGGCATCACCACCAGCCGCCTGGCGATGGGAACCGGCACGGTAGGCAGCGGGCATCATTCACATCAAACCGCGCTGGGCGTGAAGGGCCTCTCGGATTTGCTGCTCAACGGCCACGACAATGGGTTGCGATTCTTTGACGCGGCCGACGCTTATGGCAGCCATCCCCACGTGGCCGAGGCGCTGAAGCACGTGCCCCGCGACAAAGTCACAGTGCTTACCAAAACCTGGGCGCGCGATCCCGCGGAAGCGCGCGCCGATCTCGATCGCTTTCGCAGGGAACTGGGCACCGACTATCTCGATATTTGCCTCATGCACTGCCTCACGGAAGGCGACTGGACAGAGCGCTACCGCGGAGTCATGGACGTCTTCTCGGAAGCCAAGGAAAAAGGGATCATCCGCGCCCACGGCTGTTCGTGCCACAGCATCGAGGCGCTGCGCGCTGCAGCCAAGTCTCCCTGGGTCGAAGTGGACCTGGTGCGGATCAATCCGATTGGTTCCCACATGGATGCCGACCCTGACACCGTAGCCGGCGTGCTGCGCGAAATGAAGGCGGCGGGAAAAGGCATTGTCGGCATGAAGATTCTGGGCCAGGGAGACCTGCGGGGACGCCAGGACGAAGCATTGAAGTACGCGCTGTCGCTGGGCGTGCTTGACGCATTCACCATCGGCGCCGAGAGCAAGGCCGAGCAGGAAGATCTGATCCGCAGGATCGCAGCTGCCGCTTAGTAGACAATCTCCGCCTGCCCTAATTTTGGTTCACTGTAACCCGGTGTAGCTGTCGCACGGGCGGGACGCCCGCGCCCACATTGTGATTTGTCTTCTCGCGCCGCCAGCCCATAGAATCTAAAGCTGCTGATGGCAACCATCACTACTCCGGTTACCGCTCTCCGCAGCCGTCGCGGTGTCAGGCGGGCGTTGGTTTTTGTCCTGATTGCGATCTTGTGCGCGGTCCTCGGCGTTGTGGCATGGTTTTATGCAGTTGCGCGCGCCGCCTTGCCCCAACTGGATGGCGGAGTTAAGGTCTCCGGCCTGTCTTCTCCGGTCACCATCAGCCGGGACCGGCACGGTGTTCCCACCATTGACGCGGCCAGCTTCGAAGATCTGTTCTTCGCGCAGGGCTATGTCACTGCCCAGGACCGCTTGTGGCAGATGGACATCATGCGAAGATTTGCCGCCGGCGAAATTTCCGAGATTCTGGGCAGCGAGTTTCTCAAGCACGATCGCGAACAGCGAATTCTTGGACTCAGAGTGGCTGCGGAAAAGGGCCTGGCGGCGTTCTCGGCTCAGGACCGTTCGCAGTTCGAGGCCTATGCGCGCGGCGTGAATACTTACATCGAGTCTCGCCGCAGCCAGCTGCCCATCGAATTTCGCATCCTGCGCTATTCTCCGCGCCCGTGGACGCCGGAGGATTCCCTGCTCATCGCAGCTCAGATGGTCAAAGACCTGAATCACTATCCTTACCGTGACGCTCTGGCGCGGGAAAAGCTTTTGGCCAAACTGGGACCCGAGCTGACTGCAGATTTGTATGTGAACTCATCCTGGCATGACCGGCCGCCGACGGTAGCGCGTCCCAGCCTGAACCAGGATTCCGGCGACGACGAAAACCATAACCGTCGCTTCCCGGCAGGCAGCTCTGTGGCCGATCAGCAACCGATGGACGCGCCACATTTTCACAGCCTGCCTTCCGCGCTGCAGCCCGGCTCGGAAGCTCGCATGGTGACCGGTTCCAACAACTGGGTGGTTGCCGGATCGCACACCGTCTCAGGGAAGCCGCTGCTTTCCAACGATATGCACCTCGGGCACCAGATGCCGAACCTGTGGTACGAGGCTCACCTTCGCAGCGGAAACTTTGACGTTGCCGGAGTAACCCTTCCAGGGGTGCCCTTTGTGATCGTGGGCCACAACCAGCGCATCGCCTGGGGATTTACCAATGTCGGCCCGACGGTGGAAGACGTTTATGTCGAGAGCTTCAATCCGGAGGGTCAATATCTGACGCCCGATGGCTGGAAAGCGGCGGAACACCGTCGCGAGGTCATCCGCGTGAAAGGCAAGCCTGATGTGGATGTCGAGGTGACCCTCACTCGCCACGGACCGGTCATCACCGATCTGGTTCCCGGCGAAACCCGCAAGCTGGCGCTGCGCTGGACTCTTTACGACGGCACCCACGCCCCCTTCTTTGCGGTGGACTCGGCGCAAAACTGGCAGCAGTTCCGGCAGGCATTTTCTGCATTCGACGCGCCCGGACAAAACGTAGTTTTTGCCGACATCGACGGCAACATCGGCTACCAAACCACGGGCAGAATTCCTATCCGCGCCTCGGGCGATGGCAGCCTGCCAGAAAACGGCAGCGATAATGCTCACGAGTGGACGGGATACATTCCGTTCGACAAACTGCCCTCCGTCTACAATCCGGCTTCCGGAATCATCGCCACCGCGAACGGCCGCATTACCCCGGACGGCTATCCCTACTCGATCAGCACAGGATGGGAAGCTCCGTGGCGCACCGCCCGCATTTACCGCGTGCTGGAATCGGGAAAGAAGTTTTCTACCGCCGACATGCTGGCGCTGCAGTTGGATATTTATTCTGACTGCGAGCGTTTCTTCGCCGAGCGTTTCGTTTACGGCGTGGATCACGCCAAAAATTCCTCTGCGCGAGCCAAGCAGGCCGCCGAGCTTTTGCGGGGATGGGATGGCCGCATGACGGCGGATTCAGCCGCGCCCACGATCGGCTACCGGGCTCGCATCGAGCTGACTCGCCTGCTGCTTGAGCCCAAACTCGGGCCCGCGCCCGAGGATCCGAGCCAGACGGATGGGACCCTGAACTGGAAAACTTATGGCTGGGGCATGCAGTCAGTGTGGCTGGAGAATGTGCTTCAGCATCAACCCAAACGCTGGCTGCCGGACTCGTACGCCAGCTACGATGAACTCCTGGCAGCAGCGGTAGAAGCGGCCGTTCAAAGTCCCGGCTCGCCCCAGGACCTGGCTTCGTGGCACTGGGGTACGTTCCATCCGGTCGAGATTCAACATCCCATCCTGGGGAACGTTCCGGTGTTGCGGCGTTGGACCGGCCCAGGCGTACAACCCCAATCCGGTAGCGGCTATACGGTGAAGGCGGTATCGCGCAGTCACGGCCCTTCAGAGCGCCTCACAGTCGATTTATCCGACCTGGACCTATCGACGCTCAATCTGGTGACCGGCGAGGCAGGAAATTTTCTCAGCCCTTACTACATGGATCAGTGGCAGGCCTGGTATCAGGGCTACACTTTTACACTGCCTTACACCCGACAAGCGGTCACGGCGGCGCAGCAGCATGTGCTGACGCTGGAGCCGGACTGAGCTCTCGGCTTTCAGATGTCAGCTTTCAGATGAAGCCGCGTAGGCAACACTTGGAATAGCGATTTCGAATATCGACGCGCATCGCCCAGTACCGCGTTTGATCGAGAGGAATTTAGCTGAGGGCTGACAGCTGTTTTCAATCCACCTGCTTCACATCCACGGCCTGTCCAATAATGTCGACCTGTGTAGTCTGCAGTTTGTCGGTAGTGGTGTCATAGATACTCAGGTTTCCCTGCTGGGCGACGTATACGACGCTACGCCGGCCGATCGGTTGAATGCCAGTCACATCCCCGATTTGCGGCGGGATCACAACCTGCGCCTTCGCAGCATCGAAAATGGACAAACAGCCGCGAATTTCACCCGGATTGTTGCCGCTGGCAGCGACGTTGATGTTAGTGCAGGTTCGTGCCCCGATGAAGAGCTGGCCGTTTGATCCCATCTCCATGCGATTGTGATAGCCATCCGTGATGACGGCCGTGGCAGTAACGGTCATGGACGCGAGATCAACCACCGAAAGCTCGCCACACGTCGTAGCCAGAGTTGGAGTGGACGAAGCGGCGCAGGTGTTAGCCCCCGGCTTGGTGCCGGCCACGTACAAGGTGTTGCCCGAAAGCAACGCAAAAGTCGCCGCATCCAGAGGGATGGTTGATCCGACTGAATTAGTGTTCACGTCCAGCAAAGCCAAACCGGCCGTGGTCCCACCACATTGCGGTCCGCAATTCAGCACGTAGACGGTGGAATCGTCGCTGCTGAATGTAGCCCATACCGGATGATCGAACAGCGGGCTCTGAATGTCAGTGCGCGGGTCGGTGCTGGTGCCGACCGCGCTTGGAGCAATCATGGTAACCGTATCCGGCCGGTTGCCCAGGGCCAGGAGGCGATTGCCATTGTGGCTTTCCGCAACATAGGAAGCTCCCTGCACCGGAATGCCCGCCGTAATTACGTAGTTTGACAGGTCCAGCACCTCAACCAGGCCGGGCGGCTGCGCCGTCCCAGGGGTGACCGCGGCTGTAGGGACAGCTGCAAAGCCGGTTACATTGTCCGGCGCGACCACGATGCTTTCAGTAGACCCGGGCAGTGAAATGGAAGCGGTTGTGCCGGAGGAGTTTTGAGCGCTGGTTTCGGTCGCGTTATTGACCGCTAAGATCGAATTACTTGTGCCGCTGAAGACCAGGGTAAATCGCTTGTTGGGAAAAAGTACCATCAGGCCGGGGTTGGGGCTGGTCGCCGCGATCGAAACGAAGTTGGGGGAAATCAGGTCGGTTTGTCCGTCCACAACGTTCAGGACCGCCGAGGTTGACGTGCCGTTGGAGAACAGGGGATTGGAAACGAAGACGTGCACCTTGATGGTTGCCGGATTCGCCACCGTCGCCACCCCGGTATTGGTGTAGTTGTAGTTATTACCGCAAGAGACCAGCATTGTACTGGCGGTAAGGACCAATGCGGCGAGCACGGCTTGCTTCAAACCAGAAACTCCTAAGGACATGAGGGATGGAGAGTTAGATGCAAGAAAAGGGATTATAACAGAGCCACTCGCGGTGAATAAGCGGGTGAATAAGAACGTGCGGGGAACTGCGGCTACGTAGCCCGCGGCCATAATGCAAAACTCGCCCTGCTCCTGTATTCTCAATAGCATGGCTGTTGACCTGCTTGCCCGTCTGAAACAATCCCCAATCCTCTGCGATGGCGCCACGGGGACGCTGCTCTACGCCAAGGGAATCTTCATCAATCGCTGCTACGACGAGCTCAACCTGTCGCAGCCCGACCTTATCCGTGATCTTCATCATGAATATCTGCAGGCGGGTGCAGAGATCATTGAAACCAATACTTTCGGCGGAAATTCATTTCGTCTGGCGCGTCACAGCATGGAAAACCGGGTGCGGGAGATCAACCTGTCGGGCGCCCGTCTGGCCCGCGAAGCCGCCAAAAGCTTCGACGTTTGGGTGGCCGGGTCCGTGGGCCCATTGGGAGTTCGCATTGAACCGCTGGGCAAGACCTCATTTGAGGAAGCCCGCGCCTCCTTTCGGGAGCAGATCGCCGCCCTGGTAGAAGGCGGAGTGGATCTGCTGATGCTGGAAACCTTCGGCTATGTCGAAGAGCTCCACCAGGCGATTCTGGCCGCTCGGGATGTAGATCCGAAGATCCCCCTGGTGGCGCAGGTCACCATCGATGAGGACGGAAACTGCCTTGACGGCTCGACTCCCGAGAGTTTTGCGCCCCGAATTGAAGGCTGGGGAGTCGACGTCCTGGGTTGTAATTGCAGCGTGGGCCCGGTAGCCATGCTGGATGTCATCGAGCGGGTTCGGGCGCTGACTTCCCTCCCCCTGGCGGCCCAGCCCAACGCCGGCATGCCCAGATCGGTTGAAGGCCGCAATATCTATTTGTGCTCGCCGGAATACATGGCGAGCTATGCGCGCAAGTTCGTAGCCGCGGGGGTGCGCCTGGTAGGCGGATGCTGCGGTACAACTCCTGACCATATCCGCGTCATGAAGTCTGCCTTGCGGGTGGGCGAGGCACGCGCGAAGGCTGCGCCCGCGCAGGCTAAGTCCGAGGCTGCCCTGGCGGTTGCGCCGGCAGTGCCTTTGGCCAAACGGTCCAAGGTTGGCGCAAAGATCGCCGCCGGGGAATTTCTGACCATGGTGGAAATTGTTCCGCCTAAAGGCACCGACATTCGCAAGGAGATTGATGGCGCCCGCTTTCTGAAATCGGTAGGCGTGGACGCCATTAACATTCCCGATAGCCCCAGAGCCTCGGCCCGGATGAGCAACCAGGCGCTTTCTTTGCTGGTGCAGCAGGAAGTCAGCATTGAGGCGATCCTGCATTACACCTGCCGTGATCGCAATGTGCTGTGCATCCAGTCTGATCTGCTGGGCGCGTCGGCACTCGGCATCCATAACTTGATCTGCATCACCGGCGATCCACCGAAGATGGGAAATTACCCCGATGCCACCGCGGTGTTCGATGTGGATGCCATCGGGCTAGTGAACATCGTGCACAATCTCAATCGCGGCCTCGATATCGGCGGCAACCCTCTTGGTGTGGGCACGTCGTTCGTCATCGGCGTGGGCGCGAACCCGGGCGTTCCGAACATCGACGAGGAGATCAAGCGCTTCGAGTATAAGGTTCAGGCGGGAGCGGAATGCGCTGTGACCCAACCGGTATTCGATCTCCGCTTACTGGAGACCTTCCTGCGCCGCATTGAGCATTGCAAAATCCCAGTGATCGCCGGAATATGGCCGCTGGTGAGCGTTCGCAACGCAGAGTTTATGAAGAACGAACTGCGGGTATCGGTGCCGGACTCGATTCTGGAGCGCATGGCCAAAGCGAAAACCCCGGAGGCGGCGCGCGAAGAAGGCATTGCCATCGCCCGTGAAATGCTGATCGCGGTGCGCGGCATGGTGCAGGGAGCCCAGATCAGCGCGCCCTCGGGAAGATATACAGCTGCGGCCGATGTGCTGGAAGCGCTGGGGACTTAGCCACTCGCCGCGGCTTGATATTAGAATGTTCCGGGAGTAACTCAGTTGGCCAAATTTGAAGAGTGCCTTCAGCGTCTGGAAAAGATCGTGCAGGAACTGGAAAAGGGAGAAGTGCCCCTGGAAAAGTCCCTGACGCTATTTGAAGAAGGCATGCAGCTCTCCGCTGCGTGCCGCAAGGAACTGGAAGAAGCAGAGGGCAAGGTAGAAATTCTGCTGAAGCAAAACGGGAAGCTTCAGCCCGAGGCCTTCGAGCCACCTTCAACCGCAAGAAAGTAATGTGTGGGGCGGACATTCCGGTCCGCCGTTTTTGACTTTGAGTTTTTTACCGGCAAAGCAAACCCAATTGCAAGACCAACTTCAACAGTGGCGGACAGGAGTGTCCGCCCCACAGCTGCCTTGTTATACTCACTCGCATGCTCAAGCAGACTCTGGAGCAGGGTCAGGCGCTGACCGATGCAGCGCTGGAGGGGCTGCTCCCTGCGGCCACGCAGCATCCGGTATCCATCCATAAGGCAATGCGGCACAGCGTTTTTGCCGGCGGCAAGCGGCTGCGTCCCATTCTATGTATGGAAGCTGGACGCATGCTCGCCGGGTCGCTTCCAGCCGGAATCGAAGAACTGGGGGCGGCACTGGAAATGCTGCACACTTACTCGCTGATCCACGACGATTTGCCCGCCCTCGATAATGACGATCTGCGGCGGGGCCGCCCCACTTGCCACAAGGTTTTCGGGGATGCGATCGCAATTCTGGCGGGAGACGCCTTGCAGACACAGGCGTATGAGGTGATGTCCAGGTTGCAGTGCCCCGCCGAGTCGCGGGTGCGCATCATCGAAGAAATTGCGCGTGCCACCGGCACCGTGGAAGGCATGATCGGCGGGCAGGTGGTAGACCTTGAAGCCGAGCGCACCAGGCCGGATATCGCCATGCTGGAATACATTCACCGCTCCAAAACCGCAGCCCTCATCAGCGCCAGCGTGACCAGCGGCGGACTCTACGCCGGGGCCGATGAAGACGGGGTTGAAAAGCTGAGAGCCTTTGGACAATCCATCGGCCTGGCTTTTCAGATCGTCGACGATGTGCTCGACGTGACTCAGACATCCGAGCAGTTGGGCAAGACGGCCGGCAAGGATACAGTGGCGGAAAAAGCAACTTATCCGGCGCTATTCGGTGTGGACGAGTCCGTGAAGAAGGCGGAAGAGCTGGTGAAATCTGCCGCCAGCTCGCTCGACAGCTTCGGGTCACGGGCGGAAACTTTGAACAATCTGGCCCGCTTCCTGGTGGAGCGGAAAAAGTAAACTCCCATCCCAACACGAGCGGGACGCTCTCGCCACATCAGCTACAGGATTACCGAAGTCATTTCGCCTCTGTTTTTCTCTCCGTCCTCTGTGATAAAAAGATGGAGTACGGCGATGGAGTTCGCCATAACCGCCTGCCCTCCAGGCTGATAACTCCTACAACTTTGTAGGGGAGAACTCCATGCTGGATGTCCTCGTCATATGCCTGGGCGCGATCGTCGGTGCCAACGCCCGCTACTTCATCAGCCGCTATGCTGCGCAGGTCCTGGGGCCGGTTTTCCCCTACGGGACACTGTTCATTAACATCATCGGCAGCATGATAGTCGGCTTCTTCGTGGTCTGGACTTCGGAGAAGGTCCTGGCCGATCCCCGCTGGCGCCTGCTGGTAGTGGTTGGATTTTGTGGCTCACTCACAACCTTTTCCAGCTATGCCTTCGAGACCATGTCCTACTTCGAACAGGGGCAATGGCTGCTGATGGTCACGAACTTAGTAAGCAATAATCTGTTGTGCCTGATTGGAGCATTGGCGGGTATGGCATTGGCGAGGGTGCTGTAAAATGCGAAACGGAATGGCAGTCCAAGTCACCCTGTACCTCAACGAAGCAGACCAGTGGCATCACCGCCCCCTGCACATGGAGATTCTCAACTATCTGCGGAAGGAAAACGTGTATGCCGCGACTGCGCTGCACGCCTCGGCTGGATTTCTAGGCCGCCAGCAGGTTAAGACCAGCCATCTGGTAGATGCCGGTGGCAAGCTGCCGGTGGTCATCATTTTCGTGGACACCGACGAACACGTGAGCCGTGTACTGCCGACGTTGAAAGAAATGGCGGCTCATCGTCTGATCGTGCGGGAGAACGTGGTTCTGGAGCAGGGCAATCTCGACTGATATGTCCACTCCGCCGCTCGACATCCTGGCCCTGGCTGCGCACCGTGACGACGTGGAACAAACCTGCGGCGGCACTCTGCTGAAAATGGCTCAGCGTGGCCACCGGACCGGAATCCTCGACCTCACCCGGGGCGAGATGGGGACCCGAGGCAGCGCTGACGACCGCGCCCGCGAGGCCGCAGATGCGGCGAGAATACTGCGCACTTCGTGGCGAGAGGCGCTGGACATTCCCGATGGCCGGGTAGAAAACACCTGGGAAAATCGCCTGAAGGTGGCCCGCGTGCTTCGGCAGCAGCGGCCCCGCGTTGTCATACTGCCTTACTGGAAAGGAAGGCATCCCGATCATTACACAGCTTCGGTGCTGGGGTACGAAGCCTGCTTCCTCGCAGGATTGGCTAAGCTGGATGCAGCGGCAGATGTGAGCGCTACAACTTCTTCGCCTCATCGCCCGTTCAAAATCATTTACGCGACGCTCTATTACGACGTTCGTCCCACGTTTGTCGTGGATATCACAGAACAGTTTGAAACCCGTTTACAGTCTCTGATGGCTGACAAGTCGCAATTCAGCGATCAGGAAGGGGGCAAAGGTATTTTCCCTGCTCATGCCGAGATTCGCTCGCGGATTGAAACCATGGCGCGGTTTTACGGCATGCTGGCGGGGGTTACCTACGCCGAGCCGTTCCTGCAGAAAGAAGTCGGACTGGTTGAAGACTTGACCACAATTCCCGTGAAGTCGATCTAGAATCATGATCGGACAGCATTGGCAACTTCTTTATCGCTGATTCCCGAGCTTGAAGAGAACCTCTGGAAAGCTAAGAAACCAGTTTTCAGTGGGAAGGTACCCGTTCTCAGTTGGCCTACTTCTTTATGGCTACTGCTACTCCATCACGGATGGGTAGGATCGTGGTAAAGAAATCCTTTGCGTTGTAAAGCATCTTGTTGAATTCGAGGATCGCCTTGGTCGAAGCCTCCGAAGGATTTCTTTGGGCTACTTTGCCACTCCATAAAACGTTATCGGTAACAAACAGCCCGCCCCTGCGCAGGCGCGGCAGAACCAGTTTGAAGACCCGCGGATAGTCTTCTTTATCAACGTCGTTGAATATGATGTCGAATTCGTTTTTTTCTTCCGAAAGCAATTCCAGGGCGTCTCCTGTTTTCACCGTGATTCTTCCACTGACTCCGGCGCTGTCAAAATAGCGGCGCGCTTCTTCGGCCTTCTTGCGGTCTCCGTCGGTATAAATCACCCGGCCGCCCTCGCCTACCGCGCGAGCCCACCAGATCGTCGAGTAGCCGATCGCCGACCCCAGTTCAAACACGCTCTTGGCGCCGATCATCAGCCCCAGTTGATACAGAATGCGGCCGACGGCGGGACCGACGATAGGGATTTTGCGTTTGGTGGCTTCGGCTTCGATCCCGGTCAAGACCTCGTCGCGGGGCGGAAGCATCGAGTAGAGATAGTCTTCAACTGCGGGAACTGTGATCCCGCCCATCCGCCACCTGGCATTCATGTCGCTATCTTTCTGGTTTGGCAAGTCCATCCTCCGTACGAAACTTGTTTAGGAAATCGTGACGCCGGGCTTCATCTCTACAATCTCAACTCCCGGCGCCAGCTTCTGTAGATCGCTCGGCCTGCCCGTAAGCACTGGAAACGTGCCGAAGTGCATCGGAATGACCGTTTTCGCTTTTAACAGGCTACAGGCATAGGCGGCTTCGCGCGGGGACATGGTGTAGTGATCGCCAATTGGAATCATGGCAATGTCTGGCGCATAAAGATCCCGGATGATCGCCATATCGCCAAACACGTTGGTGTCGCCCGCGTGGTAGATTTTCACACCGTTGGAGAATTCGATCACGTAGCCACAAGCTTCGCCGCCATAGACGATCTGATCGCCGTCGGTGATGCCGCAGGAGTGGTCGGCATGCACCATGGTGACTTTGATACCTCCTACTTTTTGCGTGCCGCCCTTGTTCATGCTCGCCACTTGCTTTACGCCTTTTTTTTCCAGCCAGTGACCAAGCTCGGGAATAGCAACCACGTTCGGCGTATGTTGTTTTGCGATCTCTACCGCGTCGCCGATGTGGTCAAAGTGGCCGTGAGTGCAGAGCAGGATGTCGACCTGCTTAATGTCCTTCTCCTTCGCCGGGCACATGGGATTGCCCATGACCCATGGATCGACAATGATGGTTTTCCTATTCGGAGTCTCGATGCGAAAAGTTGCGTGCCCCAGCCATGTAAGTTTGATGCCATTGAGGTTCATATGAACGGATTCCTGGTCAGCAAGTAAGCGTTCGCGACGCAGCCAGCCTCCGGCACCGTGGATGGCCCGATTTTGCCAAATCCGAGGTGCCCCATGCCAACCGCTTTAGTTTAATATGAATCGCCATGGCCGAATTGAAAGTCCTGATTACGCGTGAGCAGATCGCCCAGCGTGTGGCTGAGATGGGCGCCGACATCAACCGGGATTATGCAGATCAATCCGTAATTCTGCTAGGCGTGCTGAAGGGTGCGGCAATTTTTCTCAGCGACCTGGCCCGCCAGCTCAAGGTGGACGCGACCTTCGATTTCATCGGTGTTTCCAGCTACGGCAATCGCCCCAGTCCGGCCCAGGAATTGAAGTCCGGTTGGGACTCGACCGGCGAAGTACGCCTTACCAAGGACATGGACCAGTCCATGATCGGCAAGAACGTAATCCTGGTGGAAGACATTCTCGATACCGGGCTTACTATGACGTATTTGAAAAAACTGCTGTTAGCCCGCCAGCCCAAGTCTTTCCGCATCGCCGCATTGCTGGACAAGCCATCCCGCAGGAAGCAGCCGATCCAGGCGGATTACGTGGGATTCAGCATCCCCGACGAGTTCGTAGTGGGCTACGGGCTAGACTATGCCGAGAAGTATAGAAACCTTCCTGATATTTGCGTTGTGCCGCGGGAACAGTAGACCTTCTTCTCCGATCGCGTTCGCTCGTTTCCGGTGAAGACAACCTTGGTTCCCCTTGCGCTGCAAAGTCATCTTTGCGGCAAATCGGCTGGTATCATAAAGGCACGTGGACATCTCCGCTACCCAATCCGACGTCCTGTCGAAGGTCGAGCCTCTGCTTCTTGAAGTAGCGGACGTCGTAAATACCACGCTCGACCTGGATACCACCCTGCGGCGCGTGGCGGAACTGGTCCGCAAGGTTATCGACTACGAGATTTTCGCCATTCTGTTGGTCAACGAGAAGACTCAGGATCTACGCATCCGTTTTCAGGTGGGCTACGCTCGCGAAGTGGCCGAGCGAATGAAAATCAAAATTGGCGAAGGCGTGACTGGAATCGCGGCCCAGCGGCGCGAAGCTGTCCTGGTGGATGACGTTTCCAAGCATCCCGAATACATTTCGCTCGTCGCCGACGTGCGTTCGGAACTGGCAGTTCCCTTGATTGTCAAGAACCGGGTCATTGGAGTGCTGAACCTGGAAGCGCAGGAGGCAGGCCGCTTCACTGAAGAGCACAAGCGACTGTTGACCCTGATCGGCTCGCGCATGGCGGTGGGAATCGAGAACGCCCGCCTGTACACACGCACTACGCGGCAGGCGCGCACTTTAATTCTGTTGAATGAAATCGCCCGCGAACTCACTTCCATTCTGAATGTCGACGAGTTACTGAAGCGCATCGCCGAGCTTCTCAGTCGCCTCATCGACTATCAGATGTTCAGCATCCTTCTTCTCGATGAGACCGGCGAAAAGCTGCAGCATCGGTTTTCCCTGCGCTTCCAGGAGAATATCCAGCTCAAGCATGACGTTCCGCTGGGCAAAGGCGTAGTGGGTTACGCCGTCCAGCACCAGCAGGCGGTTCTGGTACCGGACGTCAATAAAGATTCGCGCTATATCCGGCTGAACCCGGAGACGCGCTCGGAGCTGGCGGTGCCTCTTATCTACAAAGATAAAGTGATCGGAGTGCTGGACCTGGAGCATACTCGCAAGGGCTTTTTTACTGACGACCACAAGCGCACAGTGACCACGCTGGCCGCGCAGGTGGCAATAGCGATTGAGAATGCCAGGCTTTACGAAGAGATCGCTCGCCAGGAAAAACGTCTGGAGCGCGACCTGGCGCTGGCGCGAGAATTGCAATTCCGGCTGCTGCCGCAGTCTCTGCCCAAGATCCCCACCCTGGAAGTCGCTGCCAAATTCATGCCGGCCCGCGCCATTGGTGGCGACCTGTATGACTTTGTCAATTATTCGCAATCGCGTCTCGGAATGGTTATCGGAGATGTGAGCGGAAAAGGCGCGCCTGCGGCGATTTATGCTGCTCTGGTCAGCGGCATCCTCCGCTCCCATGCCCCCATCGAACCGGGGCCCGCGGAAATGTTGCGGGCGGTCAACTTCTCGCTCGGGGAGCGGCGCATTGAGGGCCAGTTCGTCTCTTTGATTTATGCGGTTTGGGACGACACGAACCGCTCATTGCAAGTGGCTAATTCCGGGTTGCCTCGCCCCTTGTACATCCATGATGGGAAAATTGAAGTCATCGAGGCCACCGGGCTACCCCTAGGATTATTTGACGATGCCGAATACGACGAATTCACCTTCAAAGCCAAGCCCGGCGACATGTTTGTGTTCTTCAGCGACGGCATTCTCGACGCCCGCAACAAGGCCGGCGATATGTTCGGGCGCACCCGAGTCGAAAAAGTCATTGCCGGCTGCGCTGAGATTTCTGCGGATTGCGTGGTGAAGTCGCTTTTCAAGGCAGTCACGGAACACTCCGGCGGAGAGGAAGCCTTCGACGACGAAACCGTGGTTGCCATCCGACTGAAAGGCGAATCCAAGCGCAAGTGAGCAGAGCCCCAAAGCGGAGCGAGGGTCGTCCACCCGCCTTTTCCTATCGCGACATACGCAAGGGAATTCTCCGCCGCCGTCCCATAGGTGCAAACCTGGAATGCGACAGCGTTCCTCTGGACGAACTTGCGGAGCGTTTTGGCACCCCGCTCTACGTTTACTCCGCCTCTGCTATCCGTGAGCGAATGCGAAATTTTGCAGCCGCTTTCCGCAAGGTCCCCCACACCGTTTGCTATTCCGTGAAAGCCAATTCGAGCCTGGGCATTCTGCGCCTGTTGGCAACAATGGGTTGCGGCTTCGACGTCGTTTCAGGTGGAGAGCTGGAACGCGTGCTGAGGGCCGACCGGCGTGCGGCGAAAAAAGTAGTGTTTTCCGGGGTGGGAAAAACTGCCGAGGAGATGCAAGCCGCGCTAAAAGCCGGCGTCCTGCTCTTCAACGTGGAGAGTGAAGCTGAACTATGGCGGCTGACCGAGTGCGCCGCCCGTACCCGCGAACGAGCGCGAATTGCGTTGCGGGTAAATCCTGACGTCCCCGCCAATACGCATCCCTATATCTCGACCGGCCTTAATCAGCACAAGTTTGGAATTCCCATTGCCGAGGCACGAAAACTCTACGCCCAGGCCTCGGGCACAAGATATCTCCGCGTGGCAGCGGTGAGCGTGCACATCGGCTCGCAGATCAAAGACCCGCAGCCGTTCGCGTTAGCGATGGAGCGGGTTGCTGACCTGGTGCGCGTGCTGCAACAGGATGGACACAATATTCAATACGTCGATGCCGGCGGAGGACTTGGCATCGACTACGAGCAAACCTCGGAGCTGACATTTGCCGAGCAGACTGCCGATTATGCAGCTGCGCTGCTGCGCCCGCTGCGCGGGTTGAAGATTCACCTTCTGTTGGAACCGGGCCGCGCTATCGTTGGACCGGCGGGCGCGCTCCTCACACGGGTTCTATACCGCAAGACCAATGGACCGAAGAAGTTCGTGGTTGTGGACGCTGCCATGAACGATCTTGTCCGGCCCTCACTCTACAACGCGTATCACGAAATTGTTCCGGTGCGTTTAGACGCGAATTCGGTTGTGAATTCAGGGCGCGGTGAAACAGTGGACGTGGTTGGCCCGATTTGTGAGACAGGAGATTTTCTGGCCCGGGGCCGCGAGCTGCCCGTCACGGTGGAAGGCGATCTGCTGGCCGTTTTGGACACCGGAGCCTACGGCATGGCACTCACTTCCAACTACAATTCAAGACCGCGGCCCGCGGAAGTGCTGGTCGACGGCAAATCATTCAAACTGATCCGCCGCCGTGAAACGATGGACGATCTGCTGCGGACGGAGACCCAGTTCCGTTAGGCGTCCACGGTCCCTCTCCG
This sequence comes from Terriglobales bacterium, assembly GCA_036265205.1. GTDB lineage: Bacteria > Acidobacteriota > Terriglobia > Terriglobales > Acidobacteriaceae > JAIQFF01. The sequence goes on along the minus strand of DATAPL010000041.1, from coordinate 61,462 downwards.
GCTCCCCACGCTCACATCCCGCGCCCGGTCAACCAACTCTTCCGCTTCTGTGTCATCGTGAGCGGAATCTCTCCTTCGCTGCGCGAAGGGAAGGATGGAGTCGAAGAAGCCCTGCAGCTTCACGGCTCAGTCTTATGCCCCGGCCAAAGTCCGGGCGCTGAGTATGTACCACCGGCAGGGATCCTTCGACTACGCGGCTGCTTGGCGTTGCGAAGCCGCCACTCCGCTCAGGATGACAGCTCCACAATATTTATTTCTGGTTGGCATATAGCTTTCGCAACCCTTCTAGTTGCGCGGCGCGCTGCGGATCAGGCTTTTTTGCCAGGAACTCCTGCATGGCTTCGAGTTTGCGGGCGGCTGCCTCTTCCTGATTCCCTTCTCCATACAAGCGCGCCAGCGCGGCCAAAGCGTCCCAATAAACCGGATCGGGGTTCCTTTGCAGTGCTGCGGCTCGCTGCTCCATCTGGGCCAGCAAGTCCGCTGCTTTTTCGGCTTGCCCCAGCCTGCGATCGCAGCGAACTTCGATACTCCAGGCTGTCCAATATTTAACCTGAAGCTCGCTCTGGGCCTGGCGCTTGAAAGCGACGCTGTACCAGTCAAACGGCCGGATGCGCTGCAGTCGCCACTCGTCATCGCGAATCCCCTGCAGAGCCATTGCCATAGCTTGCGCAGGATCGCCTCCGGCGAGAAGAAGTTCGGCCTGCCCGATCAACCGACTCGGGGTGGGTAAAGGTCCGGGGCGCTGCTGTAAAGCGGATCCTGGGCAAAGCGCGAGAAAACGCGTGCGCTCGACTTTTTCCTTTTCATCATTTAGGAATGTTTCAGAAGCGTAAATCTCCGCAAGAGCGCGATGGCCGGGGGCGAAGTCAGGATGCTGGGCCAGGATCTCATTGATTTGCCGAACCGCCGAAGGCGTGTTGCGGCCGATCAGGCTACGCGCGTACAGATAGCTGTACATCACTTCATCGGAATGCTGCATGGAAAGAACCTGGTAGTCCTCAACCAGCTTCCTCAAATGACCTTCGATGCCGTAGCGCTGCACTGCATCCTGATACATCTCATGGACCAACAGATCGTTCGGATAGCGCTGGCGAAGGCGGAGGGCGGGAGCAACGTTCCGGTCGAAGTCAGAAGGGCCGGCTGCTGCGGGCGCAGCTTTTGCCATTTCGACGCGGATTTCAGCAGACGCCTCGCACACTCCCGCCGCCGCACGTGCCGGGGCGGGCATAAACACGAGCAGCCCCAGCATCGCCGGGGTTGCGGTACGCCGGAAAACGGAGAGGATCGCGGAGAGCTTCACACTCGCTCTCCGCGATCCCAGGGATGAACGGGCCTTCACTTTACAACGAACGCAGGAAGTTCAGAACATCCTGCATCTGCGTGCGGTTCAGTGAATTAAATCTGTGGATAACAGCATTGGCTTCCGATCCGCAACTTTGGGTAGCAGTGGTTCGGGTGCGGCTGCTGCTGGTGGTGCAGTCGGTCGAGGCGTGAGCCTGAATCGCCTGCAACAGGTCGGAGGTCCGCCCGTCATGTAGGAAAAACAGGCGTTGGCCGAGACCCCAAAGCGGAGCCGTGCGGAACTGGTCAGGACCGGCGCCCCCCTGATTGACTCCGTCGGATAATCGCGACCCCATATGATGAATCGCGAAGTCAGAGTAGGGATGGTAGGTGACGTTCGACATGGCGGCCGACTTTGCCATACCGGTGGTCAGCGTGGAGGTGTGGCAAAGAGCGCAACCCACAGCGTTGAACAGGTTGGCGCCATTTGTGGTGGAACTGGTCGGCGCCGCCGGTGTCGGCGGTGCTGAAAGACGCATGAAGGCAGCGAAGTTCACTAAATCAGACGAAAGCTCCGCCTCCGTGCCCATCGCGCTCCCGCTCTCGGTGAGCATCTTGGTGGCATCTTCCGGTGATCCGTTGTAAATGCAACCCGCAACCGCGGCGCGCTCGTTGGTGAAGGCTTCGTTGGATACTCCCTGTTCGACGTTATAGGCTTCCCCGGCGAAGACCATGAGCGATTTGTTCTGAGCCTTCCAGCCAAAGCGGGTGATGGTGCCATCATTGCCGCTCATGTTGAAGCTGCCATTGATTCCCAGCTGAGACTTCACGCTGCGGTTGGCATTCAGGTTTGCCTGTAAAGTGGAATCGGGAGTGGCTTCCACCAGTCCCAATCCAAAGGTCGGGGTAGGAATGCGGAAGATCACGTTACGATTTGCCAGCTGCTGCGCAAAGTTCGGCTGGGCCAGCGTGCAGCCTTCAGCGTCGCTCCGACCCATGATGGTGTACAGACCGTGCACTCCGCCGTCGAGCGACCCATCAGGGTTGCGGACGAATCGCGCCTCCCGCACCGGACCGTTGGCCGTAATAAATGAAGGAACGGTGTTGGTGGCACCATCCAGGTTGGCCAGCGCGACTTGCGGGTTGGCGACGGGATTTTGTTTGCTGCTCAATCCCGGACTGCTTCCGCCAACTGCGGGCTGCGCGTGACATTGCGCGCAACTGTTTCCGTTAAACGTCGGCCCTAAACCGGAACCGGATTCTCCTGAGACGCTTCCACTCACTGAATCCACTTCCATGAAGTCCCCAATCGCAGCGTTGAAAAAGGATTGTTCGTCTGGACTTAATCCGGGAAAGAAGCTTCCCGCTGCTGCGGCACCACCACGCGGCCCCGGATCGTGCTGGGCCTCAAGGGTTCCTGTGCTCACCACTAACGTCAGCGCCAGACCCACAACCACCAGCAACTGCTTGTGTTTCATGCTGCACCTCGATGCATGCGTGTAACCACACCCCGGCGCGAGCCAGGTTTTGACTGCTGTTATTCACTGAGAGAGGCGCGATTTAGTCCCCTGCCGGCTCGACCCCGCCAACCAGCGTTGGCGTCGCTGCATGCAGCCGAGCGGCCCGGAAGTGGCTACCGGCGCGGCTTCCCACATGCCGCGCCATGTCTTTTAGAAAAACTTAATGGAAGTTACGCCCGAATCGGGACGAAGTCAAGATCGCCATTAGTACATCCTGTTCTGTGCAAAACGCCCGGTCAGCAAGGGATTCAGGCCCATATTGGTCCCGCAAATCACCCCGCGGAGACAGGATTCCGGACGATACCCTGCGGCGTCAATCACATGCAGTTCGACTTTACCCGTCCTTGGACCTGGCTATTCCAGTAAAGACGCTGTACCAAAATGGTTCGGGGGGAGCTGAAGCCCTGCGAAAAGACGGTCAGCGAGCGGCTGTGCCATTCGCGTCCCAAACGGTTTTTCCTCCGACAATTGTCCTCAGCACTTTGACATCGCGAATCTTCGCGGGAGCGATCGTGAAGATATCGTCACTCAGCAGAACCATGTCGGCCAGCTTCCCAGGAGTAATCGACCCTTTCTCATTGTCCTGAAACTCCGCGTAGGCCGAGCCCATGGTGTAAGCCTCGACCGTCTCGGGAACCGTGAGCTTTTGCTCGGGAAACCAGCCGTTGGGATTCTTGCCATCCAGCGTACCGCGGGTGACTGCGGCGTACACCGACAGCATGGGATTGAGAGGAGCAACGTTCCAATCGGTGCCAAAAGCAAGTCGCACACCGTGGTCCAAAAAGGTACGAAAGGCATAAGTGCGGCTGGCCCGGTCATGGCCAATCCGTTCCTCTGCCCAGCGCCCGTCATCGATCGCGTGATAAGGCTGCATGGAGGCGATGACATGCAGCTTGGCGAAGCGGTCGAAATCCTTGGCTGCCATGTGCTGGGCGTGTTCGATGCGGAAGCGGCGATCACTCTCACCATGAGCCTTTACGATCTCGCTGTAGAGATCGAGGATGATGGAAATACCTTGATCTCCGATGGCGTGGGTACAGATCTGCAGACCGGCGGCATCGGCTCTCATCATGCGGTCCTGCATCAGCGAAACCGGATGCATTTCATCGGAGAGCAATCCGTGGTTGTTCGGTTGGTTGGAAAACGGCTCGAAGAAATACGCCGTGCCCGATCCGAGCGAGCCATCGGCGTAGGCTTTGACGGCGCCAATGCGGAGAAACGGTCCGCCAAACGCGTGCCGGATGCCGATCTTCACCTGATCGTCGACCCCGGCGGTAATGAGAGGCGCGGCGTAGATTCTTGCCGTCAGTTCGCCGCGTTGCAGCAACTCCTGGTACACCGCGATATCCGCGTACTCCGGATTCATATGTTGCACGCTGGTGATGCCGACCGAAGCGGCATGCGCCAGGGCACGTTTGACCGCCTTCACCCTTTGCTCGTGCGAAAGTGGCGGCATGATCTTGAAGACATAATCCATCGCCGCGTCTTTCAGAGCGCCAGTAGGATTGCCCTGGGCGTCTCGAACCACCACCCCGCCGGGAGGATCCGGGGTTTGGGCGGTTATGCCCGCCAGAGTAAGCGTGACCGAGTTGGCCAGAGCCATGTGGCCGTCGTAGCGGCTGACGAAAACCGGGGTATCCGGAGAAATCCGGTCGATCAGCTCCTTGGTAGGCATCTTGGCTGGTGTCCACTTGGTCTCATCCCAATCGCCACCCGTAAGCCATTCACCTTTGGGAGTGGTCTTCACCCGCTCGGCGATGCGGCGGGCAAACTCCCCGGCGCTGGTCGCGTCATTGAGTTGCACACTGTCGAGCGCCAAGCCGCCATCCACAAAATGCACGTGTGAGTCATTAAAGCCCGGCAAGAGCAGTTTGCCGGCGGCGTCGATCACCTGGGTGCGGTCGCCTTGCCACGCCTTGACTTCGTCGTTTGAACCGACAGCGACGATGCGATCGCCAAGTACGGCCACAGATTGCGCCGTCGGACGGTCCTTATCCACGGTCCAGATTTTGGCGTTGCGGATAATCAGATCCGCAGCAGGTTGGGACTGTCCGAACAGCCAGATCGGCAGGGAGAGGGCGGCAAGGAACACAAGACGAATGGTTGTCATTTGGTTTCGTGCCACGATACAGCAGTTCCTGTATTTTCGTCGAGGCGGGACCTTAACACTTCTGTGCCAGCCGCGTGCACGGCGGAGCCATTGCGTGCGCAAGCGGCTGCAGCTAGGCTCATGCAACAAGAAAAACGATTCTCCAGCTGGTTTGGCACGATTCCGGTTAGGTCGGGCCAGGGAAATCGCCTGGTTTCACTCCAGGCGCGAGGCTTGGGCAACATGAGCGTTATGGCACAGACAGTTCACGGTTCGATTCAGCCCCGCGTGCGGGTCCTGGTGGCCGACGACCACGAAGTCATGCGCATGGGGATTCGCAATCTGCTGCAGCTGCAGTCGGGTTGGAGCGTCTGTGCCGAGGCAGGTAACGGGCAGGAAGCAGTTGAAAAGGCGCTGAAGTTTCTGCCCGATGTGGTGATCATGGACATCACCATGCCAGTCATGAATGGGCTTGAGGCTGCTCAGAAAATCACCAAAATCCAGCCTCAGATCCCGGTAATCCTCTTCTCTCTGCACGTTTCCGACGACCTCTACCGTCATCTCAACACCGACGGCATTCGCGGAGCGGTGGCCAAGGCAGACGCCGCGCGCGACCTTACGCACGCGGTCGAGGTGGTATTAGGAGGGGGGACGTTCTTTCCAGATCGGAAATCTGCTTCGAGTTAACTTTTCTGGGACCTTATAGGAGTGGCAGGCGCTGGCCGGTTATGGGGAGGTAACCAGCGCCTGCCGTTCGCTCCTTCGCGTTGGGGTAATTTTTTTGTACGCCTTTCGCCTCCCTCAAACCATCGGGAAAATACTGTAGGTCCTAAACAAAACCCGCCCAGGGTCACTCTACAAGAGGCCACCTATGTGGAGTAGTCCGCGTTGATGCGTACGTACTCTGCCGTCAGGTCGGCAGTAAGGAATACGGCTGAACTTCGCCCCCGTGCCAGCAAAACCCGAATCGCACATTTTGGCCGCCCAAGCGCTTCATGCGCCCTTTTCTCATCAAAAGCGCACCCGGTACCGTTGCGGCATACCGTCTGATCGCCAATCACAATAGTCACCCGTTCGGGATTCACCGCGATACCCGATCGCCCAACCGCCGCCAGGATGCGTCCCCAATTCGGATCCGCGCCTGCCCATGCGGTTTTCACCAACAGGGAGTGAGCGATGGTGCGGGCCACCTGGAGAGCCTCCTGGCGATTGCGGGCCTGCTCGACGGAAAGCTGGATAACGTGCCGCACCCCTTCGCCGTCGGTCACAATCTGTTCCGCCAGAGATTGACAGACCTGCAGCAACGCGGTGGAAAAGCTGGCCCGGGCTGCCGCGCTCGCCAGACGTACCCCGCTGCGGCCGCTGGCAAGAAGGAGCACGGTATCGTTGGTCGAAGTGTCGCCGTCGATGGATATGCAATTAAAAGTCTGATCGCTGCCGTGGCGCAGAATTGACCGCAGTTCCGCGGGTCCCGCTCCTATATCGGTGAAGAGATAGACCAGCATGGTCGCAAGCTGCGGATGAATCATGCCGGCTCCCTTCGCGATTCCCAGCACATTGACAAAAGCGTCGCCTGAGCGAAATCGCGTGGAGGCCAGTTTGGGCCGGGTGTCGGTCGTCATGATGGCGCGTGCGAAATCTGCGGCGCCTTTTTTGGTTGCCGCTCGCGCGCCTACCAGAGCGGGCAGCCCGCTGAGTATCTTCTCGACCGGCAAGGGAACCCCGATGATGCCGGTGGACGAGGGAAACACGGTTGCGGATGGCGTCCCTAACAAAACGGCCAGTTGGCTGCAAGCCCGCTGGCACGCTTGCAGGCCCGCTTTGCCAGTCGCGCAATTGGCATTGCCCGAATTAACAATCACTGCGCGAACTCGGCCCCGGCTGGCCGCCAAGGACGTGCGTCCCACTACCACCGGCGCCGCCACCACCCGATTTTTGGTGAACACCGCAGCCGCGCTTGTGCCCGGGCAGGCTTCGACCAGCGCCAGATCAGGTCGGCCGCTGGCTTTTATTCCGGCACACGCGGCCGAAAAACTGAATCCCGCGGGCAAATAGATTTTATTCAGGGAACGGCTGCGAGTCTTCATACCTCGATCTTCACCAGCCAGTTTGCAGGCTGAGGAAGCATCGCGAACTTAGGTAGTTCACCGCGAACCATGGCGACTTCATCGCAATTGTGAAATCGAGGACAGACGATACAATCTTTGTGGATTTTGTCCGGTAAATCCTCGCGCTGCGCCATGGCGAACCCCAGGCGAGCGAAGAACTCCGGAATACGCGTAAACAGGCAAATGGAGCTGACGTTGTGCTTGTCAGCCTGCGCCAGTAGTGCCTTTATCAGGCGCTCGCCCCCGCCTGAGCCCTGGCGGGAAGGATCGACGGTGATGGAGCGGATCTCGGCCAGGTGCGGACCATAAAGATGAAGCGCGCCGCAGCCAATGATTTCGCCGCGATCTTCCAGCACTATGAAGTCGCGAACGTTTTCGCACACTTCGGCAAAGGTGCGCGGCAACAGGGTGCCATCGCCGGAGTAGGCTGCGATCAGGCTGTGAATCTGCTCGGCATCGGGAAGGAGGGCTTCACGCGTGCGCATGGGCTTCCTCCCGCATGGATTCGACTTTCTTTCGAGCCTCGGCCAGGGCCTGCCGCACTCGCGCCGGCGCAGTGCCACCCGGCACGTCATGAATGTTCAGCACCGACTGCAGGTTCAGGCAGGAATAGAAGTCCTGATCGAACACCGTATTCAGTTGACGTAAATCTTCCAGCGCTAAATCAGAAAGTTCGCAATTTTTCTCGATACAGGTTTGCACCGCCTTGCCAATCTGCTCGTGGGCCAGGCGGAATGGAACTCCGCGCCGCACCAGGTAAGTCGCCGCCGCCCAGGCGTTCATAAACCCTGATTGTGCCACGTCTTGCATGCGCTCGCGGTTGAACTCGACGGCTTTCATCCAGCCGGAAACCATCGGCAGCAATGCCAGCGCGGTATCGGCGGCGTGGAACAGCGGCTGCTGCGTCTCCTGCAAGTCTTTGTTGTAGGCCAGGGGCAAGCCTTTCAGCGTGACCAGCAAGGCGGTGGCGTCCCCGACGACGCGGGCGGCTTTCCCCCGCGTAAGTTCCAGCAGGTCGGGATTCATCTTTTGCGGCATAGCGCTGCTGCCGGTGGAATACGCCTCCGGAAGACGAATGAATCCATACTCCTGTGACGAAAATAAAATCATCTCCTCGGCCCAACGGCTGAGATGCACGGCCAGCACCGACAACGCGCCTACAAATTCCAGGATGAAGTCCCGGTCGCTGGTTGCGTCGATGCTGTTGGCGGTTGCAGCGTCAAAACCAAGCTCTTCAGCCATTGCACGGCGATCCAGCGGTAACGTTGAGCCCGCCACCGCGCCAGAACCAAGGGGAGAAAGATTCAGGCGCTTGCGGCAATCCGAAAGCCTTTCTGCGTCGCGCAGAAACATCTCCACATAGGCAAGCAGCCAATGCCCGATCAGCACCGGCTCCGCCCGCTGCAGGTGAGTGTAGGCAGGCATGGCCGAATCTCCCACCTGTTGGGCACAGTCCAGAAACGCGGCCAGACACTCGCCCAGATCGGCTCGCAGCTGATCGATAGCGGCTCGAACGTAGAGCCTGAGGTCGGTCGCAATTTGTTCGTTGCGGCTGCGGCCGCTATGCAACTTGTAGCCGGTATCGCCGATCAGGGTGACCAACCGCTTCTCGACGAAGTGATGTACGTCTTCGGCCTCGCCGTCGTCGAGAAAATCGGGCGATGAAGCAGCTCTTTCAGCAATCTGCTCCAGACCCTGAAGAATAGCGATGAGTTCGCTCGAAGACAGAACTCCGGCGTCCTTCAGTGCGCCCGCGTGAGCATGGCTGGCGGCCAGTTCCTGCCGCAACAATCGCCGGTCAAACTCGAAGGACCGCTGCCAGCGCTCGAAATCGGAATCGAGCGGCTGGCGAAACCGTCCCGACCACATCTTCATCGTGTAACCCCAGAGCGTGAAACTTCGGATTTCGCCGCCTCAGCCTTCGCGCGAATCTGCGCCCGCGAGCGCGAGGGCAGCCCCAGAATGCGAATGAATCCCTCCGCATCTTTCTGGTCGTAGCTCTCTCCCATAGTGAAAGACGAGAGATCGGTGCGATACAGCGAGTGATCCGAAAAGCGGCTCGCCACCGAAACATTGCCTTTGTACAAGGCCAGCGTCACTGTGCCCGTGACATCCTGTTGCGTGTTCTCCACGAACGCGTCCAATGCTTCGCGCAGCGGAGTAAACCACAGACCGTAATACACCAGTTCGGCATACTTCAATCCGATATGCTGCTTAAAGTGAGTGACGTCGCGCTCCAGGCAGAGCGCTTCCAGTTCGCGATGCGCGGCGATCAGCAAGGTTCCGCCCGGGGTCTCGTAACATCCGCGCGACTTGATGCCGACAAAGCGGTTTTCCACCAGATCAATCCGTCCGATGGCATTACGACCGCCTATCTCATTCAGCAACTCGACTAGCGAAACCGGATCGAGCGTCATGCCATTTACCGAGACCGGAACACCTTTTTCGAAGCCCAGAACGACTTGTTCTTCTCGGTCTGGAGCCTCCTGCGGCGAGCGCGTCAATTGCCACGTACTGGGGAGCGGAGCGTTGCCGGCGTCTTCCAGTTCCCCGCCCTCGTGGCTGATATGCCACAGGTTGCGGTCGCGGCTGTGAATCTTTTCCCGGCTGGCGGTCACGGAGATTCCTCGTTTCTCGGCATAGTCGAGACAGTCTTCTCTCGACTTCAGCTTCCACTCCCGCCAGGGTGCAATGACTTTCAGCTCGGGTGCCAGTGCCTGATATGTAAGCTCAAAACGGACCTGATCATTGCCTTTGCCGGTGCAGCCGTGGGCCACGGCGGTTGCGCCTTCGCGCAGCGCAACTTCCACCTGGTGCTTGGCGATCACCGGCCGTGCCAATGAGGTTCCCAGCAAATATTTGTGCTCGTACACGGCGCCGGCTTGCAATGCCGGAAACACATATCCGGTGAGAAACTCCTCGCGCATGTCTTCGACGATCACCTTGCTGGCGCCAGTCTTATAAGCCTTTTCAACGACGGCTTCGATGTCGTCTCCCTGGCCCACGTCTCCAACCATGGCAATGACGTCGTAAGCGTAGTTTTCCTTCAGCCAGGGAATGATGATGGAGGTATCGAGCCCTCCGGAGTACGCCAGCACTACTTTTTCAGAACCTCTCTCAGGCATTCGTGTTCCTCGAATTCGTGCGGCCCACCTTGCCGCCCAGCAGTAGTAACAGGATGGCCTTCTGCACGTGCAGGCGGCTTTCCGCCTGATCGAATACCACCGAGCGATCCGAATCCATCACTTCGTCGGTGATCTCCAACCCGCGATGCGCGGGCAGGCAGTGCATGAAGACGGCGTGAGGCGCCGCGCCGGCCACGAGCTTCTGGTTCACCTGGTAGGACGGAAAAATCTGGTTCCGTTCCTGCTCTTCGTGCTCGTGTCCCATGCTGGTCCAGGCATCAGTATAGACCGCGTCCGCCCCGTCCACAGCCTGTTTTGGGTCGTTGAGGATTTCAATTGCGGCACCGGTTTGCCGCGCAATATCCTGCGCGTCGGCGAGTATCTGCGCATCGGGGCCGTAGCCCTCAGGCGTAGCGATGCGAATTTTCGAACCCAGGGTGGCCGCGGTCAAGAGCAATGAATGGGCCACATTATTGCCGTCACCGACATAAGCCAGACACAGCTTCTTCAGATCTCCGAAGCGCTCCAGCAGCGTGAAGTAATCGGCCAGCGCCTGGCAGGGATGCTCGAGATCACTCAGCGCATTAATTACCGGCACGCAGGCGTGCTCGGCCATTCCTTCGACTGTGCTATGGGCGTAGGTGCGCAGCACGATGGCGTCGACCCAGCGTTCCACGTTGTGCGCGATGTCGCTCAATTTTTCGCGCGCATCTAGCCTGCCGGCGGTCTGGTCCATGAAAAACGCGTTGCCGCCCATGCTGGCCATCCCCGCCTCAAAGGTCAGGCGAGTGCGCAGAGATTGCTTTTCGAAGAACATCACCATCTGCTTGCCGGCCAATGCCGTCCGGAAATTTGCGGGACGTGCCTTGAGCAATCCTGCGAGATGGAAAATGGTCTCAACCTCGATGGGGCTGAGGTCACGAATGGAAATCAAGTCGCGGCCCGGAAAGGTTGAGGTTGCCGGGGGGGCGACGACCTGGGTGGTTTGTGGCTGGCTGCTCACCGTGATTGGCTCCTTTTTGCTGGCTTCTTCCTGCTAATCGATTGTTTGGGTTGAGTGGAGGCCAGGGCAGAGTCAAGCGCCCGAATCACCTGGTCCACATGGTTTCGCTGAATGATGTATGGCGGAAGAAATCGCAGCACCGTGTCCTGGGTGCGATTGATCAGGATGCCGCTCCCCAACAACTGGGCGACGACCGCCTTGGCCCGGTCGGGAGAATCGAGGTTCATGCCCAGCATCAGGCCCATGCCGCGAATTTCCTGCACGCAGCCATGCCTGGCCTTGAGGCCTTCCAGTTTGGCGTGGAAGTATCCGCCAGTCTGGCGAATATGCCCCAGCATCCGCTCCAGCACGCGCAGAAATTCGATCGCGACCGCGCAGGCCAGCGGCCCGCCGCCGAAAGTTGTGCCGTGCATTCCGGGATGCATTCCGCTGGCGACCCGGTCCGTCGTGAGCAGCGCGCCCAGCGGAAGACCCGCGGCGAGCGGCTTCGCGACGGTAACGATGTCCGGCTTAATTCCATAATGCTGATAAGCGAAGTACTTTCCAGTGCGGCCCAGCCCGCACTGAATTTCATCAAGAATCAGGAGCGCCCCGGTGCGGTCGCACAGTTGGCGCGCGGTCTGCAGAAACTCCGGGCTGAGCGGGCGAATTCCGCCTTCGCCCTGAATGGTCTCCAGACAAATGGCGCACACGCTGCCATCAAATTGCCTTTTGAGATCGTCAACATCGTTAAATGCGACGAAACCAACTCCCGGCACCAGCGGCGCAAACGGATGCCGGTATTTTTCCTGACCCGTAGTGGCCAGCGAGCCGAAGGTGCGCCCGTGAAAGGAATTTTCCAGCGCCAGCAGACGCCACTTGGCTTTGTGCCCGTTATTGTTCTGGGTGCGAGCGTAAGCTCGCGCCATCTTGAGCGCGCCTTCCCAGGCCTCGGTCCCGCTGTTGCAGAAAAAAGCCTTATCCAGACCCGAGATTTTGGTGAGCCGCTTCGCCAGTTCCGCCTGGAACTCATGAAAAAAAAGATTCGAAACGTGAATCAGCCTGGATGCCTGCCGTTTCAGCGTCGATTGAATGACGGGATGCCCATGCCCCAGCGCGTTGACTCCAATGCCGCTGAGGAAGTCGAGATAGCGCTTGCCCTTGGAGTCCCATAGATAGACTCCGCGTCCACGCTCGAAGAGGACCCGCTGGCGGTCATAGGTCGGCAGCAGCAGCTTGGATTCGGAGCGAACCACGGCAGCCAGGCTCATGCGACCGTCACCTCCGTGCCGCCGTACAGCTTGGTGAGGTAGAACTGCGGCAAGGCATCCGCCTGCGACGCCGGGAGGATGCGCACTCGCCCCACGCCCCTCTTCAGCGCCTGGCCGCAGGCCTCCAGTTTGGGCAGCATGCCGCCGGCAATCTCCGCACTCTCCACCATGGCGGAAATCTGCTTGGTGTTGAGCCACGGCATAACCGCGCCTTCAGCGTTTTTCACCCCGGCAACATCGGTCAGGAAAATAAGCGTGTCGGCATGGCAAGCCACAGCGCAGGCCGATGCCATCTGATCCGCATTCACGTTGTAGTACTCGCCATCCGAACCCAGCGCCACCGACGATAGAACCGGGATTCCGCCCTGACCCCAGATGGCATCGAGCCAGCGCGGTTCCACCGAACAAATCTCACCCACATAGCCCAGGTCATACCCTGGCGTCTGTTTTTTACGGGCGCGAAACGACATGCCGTCACCCCCGCAGAGCCCGATCGCCGGACGTCCGGCTGCGACGATCGCAGCCACCAGACTCTTGTTCACGATTCCGGCTAGCACCATCAGCGCCACATCGCGTGTCTCGGCGTCGGTGATTCGCAGGCCATTAACGAAATCACTCTGCTTGCCGAGCAACTTCAGGGTGCGGGTCAGGGCCGCCCCGCCGCCATGGACCACGGTCACGCGATGTCCGTCATCGGCCAGCTCGACAATGGCGCGAGCGCACTTTTGCAGCGTGGTTTTGTCTTCGAGTGCCGCGCCGCCCAGCTTGATAACGATCTTCACTGCAGACCTTCCTGTTCCTTGAAGCCATACATGAGATTCATATTCTGAACCGCTTGACCTGCTGCGCCCTTGAGCAGGTTGTCGATACACGAGACCAACACCAGCCGGCGCCCGTCCTCGGCCAGGCAAAATCCCAGATCGCAGTAATTCGTATGAAGGGAAAACTGGATCTGCGGCAGCTTCGGAGTCGCAAAAACCCGCACCCAGGGTTTCCCGGCATAGAAGTCCTGAAAGCAGGACTCGACCTCGGCAGCCTTGGTTTCGCGTTTCAGATGGACATAAATCGTCGAAAGAATGCCGCGCGGAATCGGCAGCAAGTGCGGAGTGAAAATCAGTTCTCCGCCATTCAGCTTGAGCTGTTCCAGAATTTCTCCGACATGCCGGTGGCCGAAAACCGAGTACGCGGATAAGTTGTCCGCCACGGATACGAAGTGGGTACGCGCTGTCGCTTCCTTGCCCGCGCCGGAGACGCCGGACTTCGAATCGGAAATGATCCCTTTATCGCGGTCCACCACGTTGGCCGCGAGTAACGGCGCCAGAGCCAGAATCACGGACGTGGCGTAACATCCAGGATTGGCCACCAACCGAGCGGCGGGCAGCCGGTCACCATTTAATTCGGGCAGACCGTATACCGCCTTCTCCGTCAGCTCAGCCGCGCCAACCGCATCCGCGTCATGAAAACCGTAAACTGCGCGGTGCTGAGCCTGGCGCAGCCGCCATGCACCGCTCAGGTCTACCACTCTTATGCCGCGAGCCACCGCTTCCGGAACCAGCGCTCGGGATACTTCATGCGGCGTGGCTAAAAACAGCAACTCAATTTTCTGGCGTTGCAGTTCGGACCAGGACAGAGGCTGCAGGGGATAACCTCCGTTGCCCGAGATTGCCGGAAACGTATCGGCCAGATTCGCGGCGGTAGTTTCGCCGGAACGCTGAAGCATCACCGGAGTTTCGACCCGCGGATGCCGCAGAAGGATACGCGCCAGTTCGAAGCCGGAATAGCCGGTTGCGCCTAAAATTGCGGTTTTGAGTTTGCCCGACATTGACTTATCGCGGCTAGGCGAGCATCTCCTGAATCCGGGCCGCCAGGCGGCTCGCGCCTTTCTTGTCGGCACAGACCATCAATATGGTGTCGTCACCCGCAATCGTTCCGATGGCTTCCTCCCAATCCTGGCCGTCGAGGGCCGCCGCCACGGGCTGAGCGCTGCCCACGGTAGTCTTGATTACCAACTGGTTCTGCGCTGCCCGCACTTCCAGCACGAACTCCCGCACCAGCCGAGAAACCGGCGGCAAGGCCGGCTCCGACACGGCTTCGCCGGGAAGCACGTAGCCTGCCCCGGTCTTGACCAGCCCCAGCTCGTGTATGTCGCGCGAAAGCGTGGCCTGGCCCACTTTCAACCCGCGCCTTCCCAGCGCGCGCTGCAGATCGTCCTGGCTGCCAACGGAGTTTTCTTCCAGCAACTCCAGAATGACTCTTTGTCGCAGCGGCTTGCTCATATGAATGACTATTCATCGTAGTGAATAATTATTCATTTAATGATAGTAGATGTGGACTGGGTGTCAAGCACAAATGTGGGCGCGAGCGTCCCGCTCGTGCAGGCTAAAGATCGACAGTGGTCCTCTGAGGCACCCGCCCTTGGCCGTCCGCCGGAGAAAAGCTCCGAGGCTCGAGTCTGCCGACAAACCGCCGGGCGGCGCCCGACGCCTGTTTCCGAGCGCGGCGGAAGAAGCACGAGCGGGACGCTCGCGCCTACATTGCTACCATGCACCTTCGGCCTGGCACATGGCGTGGGAAGAAGTCGCCTGCACTGCCGGTTCCGTTACCGGCGCCGAGAAGAACGATCGGTGCAGACGCTGCACCGACTCGACCGCGCGCGATTCATCCACCAGGAAACTGATGTTCCGCTCGGAAGCGCCCTGGCAGATCATGCGCACATCGATATCCGCGATGGCGCGAAACGCCTGGCTGGCGATCTCCGGACGCCTCCGGATGTGTTCGCCCACCAGACAAACCAGCGCCTTGTGATTCTCCCAACGAACGTTGGCCAGGCCTTTGAGCTCCTCGGCGATCGCCGGCAGATCGCTCACCGAACTTACCAGCAGCGCCAGGCTCCCACGGGAAGCGGAAAGCAGATCGAGGCTGTGCTGGTGCCGCTCGAACACGTCAAAAACCTCGCGCAACAATTCCGGGGCGAACCAGCGCACCGGCTCGACATCCACCACTGCCACTCCCCGCCTGGCGGTGATTGCCTTCACCTCTCCGCTGGCTTCACAATGCGCCACGATTTCGGTTCCGGCACATTTCGGATTACGCGAATTGCGCACCCAAACCGGAATATTGCCGCGCATGGCGGGCGCCAGGGTCGCCGGATGCAACACTTTGGCTCCGAAGTAGGCCAGTTCCGCGGCTTCGTCAAAAGTCATCCGGGCCACGCGGCGGGCCTCCGCGCACAGAATCGGATCGGTAGTCATGACTCCGTCAACATCGGTCCAGATTTCAATTCTCTTGGCACGCAGGCCGGAGCCCACGATCGACGCGCTGAAATCAGAACCGCCTCGGCCCAGAGTGGTAGGGATACCGTCTCGAGTGGCGCCCACAAATCCGCCCGTCACCGGAATCTGGCCAGAACCGAGCAGCGGCCCGAGTACCGATTGCAGGCGTTGGTTGGTTTCATCCCACAGCGGCGTGGCGCGGGTGTGGGCGGCGTCGGTGACGATGCAGGTCCTCGCATCCACCAGCGCCGCCTGCGCCCCCGTCGCCCGGAGAGCGGCATGCACCAACTTCGCGGAGAGCGACTCACCTGCGCCCAAGAGGCGATCCTGGGATGCAGGGGTGAATCCTTTCTCCGAAGCAATCTCACTCACCATGCTCTCCACCGCCTCGAATTCCCGCGCCAGCTCGCCACACAGACGGACGCATTCATCCCCGGCCATCAGCCCTCTGGCGACCGTTTCATGGCGCTGACGAAGCAGTTGAACACTCTCGCGAGCGGCCTCGAGGTGCCCTTGCGCTGCCGCCCAACCGATGTTCATCAACTGGTCCGTCACCTTGGCCAGCGCGCTGACGACCACGACTGGGGTTTCAGATGACATCCGTCCCACCAGTTGGCAAACCCGGCGAATAGCGGCGGCATCGGCCACCGAGGTCCCGCCGAATTTCATCACCACACATTGACCTGCAGCTTCCCCGCCCTGCTCTGATAAGCCGTTCATCGCGTCTCCCTTTTGCTCTTTTGTGGTTGATACCGATTGCTGGCACAGAATTGTGGGACAAATAAAAAACCCACCGGCCATTGGCTTCTGGCGGTGGGTCTTGTCAGCTGTCGAAACTTTACTTTGCTCAGCTCACCGGGCGACCTCCCCCAGAAGACACGCTAATTCGTGTCGATGTGCCTGTGCTCATCGATGTAATTCGCTTAGCCTTTGCCTTCTGGGTAGTTGAAGTCATTCTGGTATCGCTGTATCCGGCAGCTAGTTGTGCTGCTCCCGGCCTAACCTCGGTTCCTGAGTATCTGGGTTGAACTCCTCGAAGAATTGCATGAGCCGGTCGATCAACCTGCGCCTGCCTCCGATAACATGGAGGCCGCTCTCATGCTGGTGCTCTTCCAAAATCTTGTTCAAACTACTTTCCAATTGATTCATATCGCACCCCCTCAGCTGGGTTCAAGTTACGTTGATAACTGCGTTGCGATCAAAGCTTCTGAGGCTTTTGATGTCCGTAGCCTAGAGTAGCAATTCCCCAGGCCGAACTGAAATTGGAAATTGTGATTGCCGGCATCGACAAATTCGATAAGCCCGCAGAAGGATTCTCCCCTACTTGGACGCGGAAGCCAGCTGCCGCACGGTGGAGACGAAGGTCGAAGTGGCTCGGGTGTGGGTGCGATCGCGCCGGTAGGCAATCCCCAGCTCCCGCCACAACTCCTCATCCTTGATGGGAATCAGCTTGGCCCGCCCCGCCAGTACCTGGTCCCGGGCAAAGCTTGAACTGATCAGGGAAACCCCCAGGCCGGCGACGACGAAGCTCTTGATCATGCCCACGCTGGGCAATTCCATGCGTATCTGCAGCTGGGCGGCGTAGGGACGAAACAGTTTGTCCATTACCCGGCGGCTGTAGCCGGTTTTGGGCAACAGCAGAGGTTGCTTGGCAATCTCAGAGATCGGCACCACCTCCAGTTTAGCCAGAGCGTTTTGCGGGCTCACCATCAGCATCAACTGGTCGCGAAATATGGAGTGCGTCTTCAGGCTGGCGGATTTTACCGGCAGGGTGACAATCCCCACGTCGATGCTGCCGTTCTCCAGCTTCTCGACAATCTTGTAGCTGAAGTTGCGGTAAATACTGATCTGCACTCCGGGATATAAATGGCAGTATTTGGCGAACACGTCCGGCAGCACGTACAGGCAGGTAGCTTCATTGGCGCCGATCACCAGGGTTCCGCGCGGACTGGTGCCCTGATCGGCTACCGCGAGCAAAGACTCATCCCGCATCTGCAGCAGGCGCTCGGCATAAGCAAACAACACCCTGCCCGCGGGAGTCAAAGTCACGTCTTTGCCGCTACGGTCGAGCAGGCGGTCGCCATATTCCTGCTCCAACTGGCGAATCTGCGCGCTGACTGCGCTTTGAGAGCGAAACACTTTTTGTCCCGCACGCGAAAAACTTCCCAGCTTGGCGACTTCCAGGAACGTTACTAACTGGTCGAAGTCCATGAGTAGTGAAAGATTATAGCGGAGTAGCGCAAGCGATTCTTAAACCCTGGCTGGACAAAATCTGGCAGATGCAGTAACTGACCACTTAACTCTGACATTCGAAGGCTGGGGCTACCGCCTGCCTCAAGCCAACCCCGGCTGTATTGAAGACGGTCTGTTCCTATCCTTGAGGACTACAGTTTTCAGCAGCACTCCCAAAGCTCCTGTCGCAACCGTCGGAACTGCATAGGCCATCGGCATGACCGGACGTTTGAATCTGCTCAGAATCGGCGCCCACGTCTCGGCGATTGTACAAGGCAGGGTAAGCGGCTCAACCCGCAAGAACGGCAGCGCAGCCCCATCACTCAACAAAGCCGCTGCTCGGGGGCTACCTGTAAGCCGCAAATGTCTGCGCAATACCCGTCGCAGCCAGACTTCCTCACGCACCTCGATGGGAGACAAACGCACCGAGTGCTGGTTATATCCGTAACCCCCGACGGAATCGCGCAACAAATAAGCCAACCCGCCGGTCATGCCCGCACCCAGATTCATCCCCGCGGGACCGAGGATCAAAGCGATGCCGGCTGTCATATATTCACAACCGTGCTGTCCGACGCCCTCCACCACTGCAAGCGCGCCGCTATTCCGCACTGCAAACCGTTCGCCGACCCGTCCCGCCACGTACAACTCTCCGCTGGTCGCACCGTAGAGTGAAGTGTTGCCGGCGAGCACATCGCCGCGGGCCGACGCTGCTTCCCCGGCGGTGATGGCGATGGTGCCGCCCGAAAGGCCTTTGCCGACATAATCGTTGGCCTCGCCCAACAGGCGGAAATTCAATCCCTTCACCAGAAACCCGCCGAATGTCTGTCCGGCGCTGCCCACGAATTCATATTTGGCGGGAGCATCGTCACCGGGCGTAAGGCCCTGGCGCAACATCTCTCCGCTCAAGTGGGCTCCGATGGAGCGATCCGCGTTGCTGATCGGGAAACGCCGGCGGCGGGCCGCACGCAGGCTGTCGTCCTCCTCGTCGTAATTGATGGCCAGGGTGCGATTCAAATCAAGATACAACTTACCTTCATCTTCGCTTGGGCCTGCCACCTGCCGCGGACTCGCGATCGGATCGAGCAATCCAGCCAGCGACTTCGCCGCTTGCGGGGTCTGCGGCCGCAAGCGTTCGACCTGACCGGTGATGTCGTCGATCGAGCCCGCGCCCATCGTGGAAAGCATGGCTCGCACGTCCGCGGCCAGCGCCCGGAAGTAGGTTTCCACCATCTCCGGTTTTCCGGTAAAGCGCGCGCGCAACTTCTCATCCTGGGTGGCAATGCCAACCGGGCAGGTATTGAGATGGCATTGCCGGGCCATCACGCATCCCAGCGCCAAAAGTGATGCCGTACCGAAACCAAATTCCTCTGCACCCAGAAGCGCGCCGATGATGACATCGCGGGCGAACTTGAAGCCGCCGTCTACGCGCAGGCGCACCCGGTCGCGCAGCCCGGCCTTCACCAGGGCGGAATGCGCATCGCGCAATCCCACTTCCCACGGAATGCCAGTGTTTTTGATGGAGGTAATCGGCGAGGCGCCGGTGCCGCCGTCATGACCACTGATGGTGATGACGTCAGCCCCCGCCTTCGCCACGCCAGTGGCAATGATTCCCACCCCGGCGCTGGCCACCAGCTTTACCCCGATCCGGGCCCGCGGATTCACCGCTCGCAGGTCATAGATCAATTGCGCCAGATCCTCGATGCTGTAGATGTCATGATGCGGCGGCGGGGAAATCAGCATCATCTTCGGCACGGCGTGGCGCAGGCGCGCGATGTACACCGAGACTTTGCTGGCCGGGAGCTGTCCGCCTTCGCCCGGCTTCGCCCCTTGTGCAATCTTGATTTCCAGCTCGTCGGCGTGAACCAGATACTCGGCTGTCACCCCAAATCGCGCCGAAGCCACCTGCTTGACCCGATTATTAGCCTCGCCGCCGTCACGGTAGATTTCGGGATCTTCGCCGCCCTCCCCGGTGTTGCTGCGGCCACCCAGCCGGTTCATAGCGATGGCAAGAGTGCGGTGCGTTTCCGGCGAGATTGCGCCCAGCGACATGGCTTGGGTGCTGAAGCGGCTGAGGATAGAAGCTTCCGATTCCACTTCGTCCAGCGGACACAATTCGCCCGGCACAATTTCCAGCAGATCGCGAACCGCGACTGGCTCTCTTTGCTGGCCCAGTTCCACAAAAGCGCGATGATTCTCTTCGGTCGGCGATTTGATGTAGCGATGCATTCGCCGCACCAGTTCGGGGGAAGTCGCGTGTTGCTCTCCATGATGACGGAAGCGATACAGGCCGTTGTCCTGCAGATGCGACGTGGTGGCGGAGAAAGCGGCAGCATGGCGATCGAGGCAGTCCTGGAGCAGACCAGCCAAGCTCTTGCCCGCGAGCGAACAACTTGCATCTTCGAAGAACCGGCCGCAAACCTCAGGGTCGATGCCAATGATTTCGAACAGGTAACTATTGCGATAGCTGGCGATGGTTGAAATCCCCATGCGCGCGATCACTTTTCGCAAGCCTTTTTCCAGTGAGCTGCGATAACTCGCCGCTCCCCCAGCCTTGAGACCCGCAGCCTGCTCCAGGGCCATATAAGGAAATACCGCGCTGGCTCCCGCGGCGACCAGCAGGGCGACGTGATGGGTATCAATCACCTGCCCGGTTTCGATCACCAGTGGAATGTCCTGCGCCCCAGCTTCAATCATCGCCTTCCAGGCTGCGGCCAGCGCCAGCAACGCCGGCAGGGCTGCGCGATGCGCATCGACACCGCGGTCGGTCAGCAATATGAAGCCCGGATTCCTAGCCGCCGCTTTCCTCGCGCTTTCCTGCAGGCGACTGATCACGGCGTTCGCGCCTTCCGCTCCTTCTGCGGCGGGGAAGGTGAATTCAACTCGTTCGCACCCGCCCAGTTCCCTTTTCAGCGTCTCGAGTTGGCCGCCATCGAGCAACGGAGAATTGATGGCAGCGGTCCCGAGAAATACCTTGAGCGACATCACGTGGGTTTCGCGCAGAGAATCGATAGGAGGATTCGTAACTTGCGCGAATCTCTGTTTGCAATAGTCCCAAAGCGGCCGGCGGAAGCTGGATAGTGAAGCCGGCGGCGCATCGTCGCCCATGCTCCAGACCGCTTCCTGCCCTTGTTCCACCAGCGGCAGAAACAGCAGGCGGAATTGATCTTCGCTCCAGCCCAGAGCCGCCATCACTTGTTTCGGCTCCGCAGTCGATTCCACGAATGCTTTTTCGGTGGGAGGCACCACAACCACCGGGCTCGATGGGACCGCGCGAATCCCTTGCCGCAACTTTAAAGAATCCTGCGGACGAACGAACTCGCCACTGGCTGGATTCACCAGTAAGATCTCGCCCGGACCCAGCCGTTGTCTCTCGACGATCTCCTTGCCGCTAAAATCGGCAATCCCCACCTCCGACCCCACCACCAGCAAATCGTCCGAGGTCAAGGTATAGCGCAGAGGACGTAATCCGTTGCGGTCGAGCTTGGCGCCGACCGTGCAACCGTCGGTAAAGATAAGCGCCGCCGGGCCATCCCAGGCCTCATGCCGACGCGAATGCTCCTCCAGAAAATGCCGCAGTTCGGAGCTGGCTTCGGGAGAACGCTCCCACGCCGGAGGAACCATGCCAAGCATGGCCTCGGCCGGAGTGTAATCCTGACGCAGAAGCAGCTCAAAACCGTTATCGAAGCTGGCCGAATCGCTGACGCGATCCTCCAAGAGGCGAACATCATTGCGAAATCCAAAATCGCGAAGCAGCTCGGGCGACCGGGCGCCCAGCCATCGCCGGTTGCCGCTTATGGTGTTGATTTCGCCGTTATGGGCCACGAAGCGGAACGGCTGAGCCAGCGACCAACTGGGCTGCGTATTGGTGGAATACCGTTGATGGAAAATCGCGAAGGCGCTGGCAAAACCCTCATGGCGCAAGTCGGCGTAGAACGCCGGCAGTTGGCTCGGCGTAAGCAGTCCCTTATAAACCACCGTCCGCGAAGACAGCGAGCAGAAATAAGTTCCCGCCGGCGCGCCCGCCTCGGCGATTTTGCGGAAATGAAAGAGAAGGCCTTCGAAGCCGTTGAGCTGTGACTGCAGAATTTCCGATTGCGGGGCAAAGAAACATTGCTGGATCACGGGGAGAGCATCGGTCGCGCGTGGCCCGGCTACTTCAGGATCGGTCGGCACCAGACGCCAACCCAGACAGCGCAATCCATTTTCTTCCGCACACGAAGCGATGAACTGGCGGGCCTGTTCTTCTGTGCCGGGCGGGAGAAATACCATCCCCAGGCCGAAAACCTCAGGTAAGTTGATTCCCGCCTCAAGAGCAGCTGCCCTGATGAACTTGTCAGGCATGCCGGTCAGCAAGCCGGCGCCGTCACCGCTCCTTCCGTCCGCATCCACTCCACCCCGATGCGCCAGACGGACCAGGGCCTCAAGAGCACGCTCTACGATCTCGCGTGAAGGCTCCCCTCCGATTCGGGCGACCAGGCCGACACCGCAGGCGTCGTGGTCTGTGGTTATGTGACTCGGATTCATCTTTATCTTGTGTATCTCCAATGAAGCCAGTAAGTACAATCGAGAATTTCGATGACCCTGATGGATTTTTTGGGCGCTGGTTTCAGCGTCGCCAGGTTGGATTTCTGGGTTGGGAGGTCGCTTTTGACCCGCCAAAACAGAGGGTTTGGCGCTCTGTTCAGGCTTTTTATGGCCGGCGGGGGATTACCGGGATTTTCAGGATTTAGATCAGCCCGGGCGCCAGGTACTTTAGTTTTCCTCGCAGCCGGAAATCTTCACCTGGGAATTGGCGATTTCCACCAGTGGGGCAATCGCTCCCGGGGCCGCCACGTGCAGCCCGCATTCGGTCTTTTCGGATCCCGCCCACCGGCCGGCTCGAGCGTTTTCTCCGGGAAGAACGGCTCGTGTGCAGTGGGTGCATCCGATGCTGGGGTAATTCTGGTCGTGCAGCGGATTGTAGGGAACGTTGTGTCGCAGCGCATGGCTCCATACCATCGATGAGGTCCAGTCTGCGATAGGGTTTATCTTTACCAGTTTGAATTTCGCGTCCCATTCCACTTTGCGGGCCGCGGCGCGCGATGAGGTCTGGTCCCTGCGTATGGCGGTGATCCATGCGTCGAGTTCAGTCAGTTTGGTTCGCAGCGGCTCAACTTTGCGCAAGCCGCAGCAGCGGTCAGGGTCACGGCTCCAGAGCGCCGCACCGTGTTCGCGCGCCTGCTCCTCAGGCGTCAGCGTGCTGTAAACTCTCTCGACTTTGATTCCGTAGCGCTTCTCCACCCGGTCCATCAGGTCGTAGGTTTCGGAAAACAGGAACTCCGTATCCAGCGTGAATACCCGGAAATCGCTGCGCACTCGGGAAGCCAGATCAAGAAGCACCATGCCTTCCACTCCGAAGCCGGACGCGATGGCGACATTCTTTCCGAATGTAGCAAATGCCCAACTCAATATTTCTTCCGGTTTCCAGGCTTCCGCCTGCACCTGTACCTGCTCCAGGTTGTCTCTCACTCCGCACGCTCCTGACCCGCCACTGAAACCGGAGCATCGGATCCATATTCGGCAGTGGGAGCAAATGCCGCGGGAATGTTGTCCCGCCAAACAAACTGGTTCCGCATGGCGTCAGGTTTTGCCAGCCGCACGACTTCGCCCACCACCAGCAACGTGGGCGCAGGAAGCCGCGGAGATTTGTGCAGGTCTTCAATCTTGGTCACATGAACCTGTTCCTCCGGCGACGTAGCCTGCGAAATAATGGCGCAAGCCGTTGTGCCCGAGACGCCGGCCCGCCGCAACTGCTCCGCGGTGCTGCGGTAGTCGTAACCCGGCATGTAGACGACCACGGTGGCGTCGGTAGGAATTTTTGCCGGCCAGTCGGCAAATTCGTCGCTGCCCGCCTTATGGCCTGTGACCACGACTAGAGCGGACGAAATCTGTCGATGGGTAAGTGGGATCTGGGCATGCGCGGCCGCGCCCAGCGCCGCAGTGATGCCGGGAACAATTTCGAAGTCGATACCGGCGTTGCGCAGCGCTTCGATTTCTTCTCCCGCGCGCCCGAAGATCAGCGGATCGCCGCCTTTGAGCCGAACCACCTGCAGGCCTAGCAGCGCATTCTGAACCATCAGCGCGTTGATCTCTTGCTGGCTGATGCTCTTGCGCCCACAGCGCTTGCCCACGCTATGAAGCTGCGTTGAGGACGGAATAAACCCAAGAATTTCCTGTCCGATGAGATCGTCATACAGCACGACATCGGCCGACTTCAGAAGTTTTAACGCTTTCAGGGTCAGCAGCTCCGGATCTCCCGGACCTGCCCCCACCAGATAAACCTTAGTGGTCATGACTTTGCTCCCACAGTGATTGGTTCGATATCAATTCCTGCAAATCTTTTCTCGAAAGCCTCGCGGCTCGCCAGTTGGTGCAGCAAGCGCCGCCGTACTTCGGGATCCATCTCGCTGGCAAACAGTTCCTGGCGGATCCTTCCCAGTTCCTCCAGCCACTCGCCATACTGGAGTCCAAACTGAACTTCCAGCTCGCGCCTGATTCTCTGGGCCAGCGCCGGACTGTGGCCGTTGGTCGAAATCGCCAGCTGAAGATCTCCGCGCCGCACCACCGCGGGATAGTAAAAATCGCAATACTCCGGATCATCCACTACGTTGCACAGAATGTTTCGCCGCTGCGCCTCGCGGAAAATAGCTCCGTTGGTTTCCCGCGAAGACGTAGCCGCAATGATCAGAAAGGCTCCATCGATATCGGGAGTGGCGAACTCTCTCGCTTTCCATTGGATCGCACCCGTCCGCGCCCACTCGGCGACTCGCGCGGTGACGCGCGGCGCAACCACTTGTACATTTGCCCCCGAGACCAAAAGGCTGTCGATCTTCGGCTCTCCCACAGCGCCGCCGCCGACCACCAGGCACGACCTTCCTTCGAGTTTCAGAAACATTGGAAACAGCGTCATCGCAGCAACCTGTCATCCTGAGCTGAGTGATGGCTTCGCAACGCGAAGCAATCGCGCAGTCGAAGGATCCCTGCACCGCTTTCCTTCGCCGATCTTTTAGCCTTCAACCGCATGCGGCACCTTTCCCGGCGACGGATCCCGCGTCACCGCTGCCACAAACTCTCCTGCCAGACACTCCCGCAGTTCCTCATCGCTATGCCGGGCGAAAAAGCGGCGCAGATTCTCGCCGTCCAACCGCTCATCCAGGTAGCGCCGCAGAAGGCGTTCGATGGCATCGGGCACTTCGCTGGCCAGGCAGCGATATCCGATGGGACGGGCAATCGACTGGTGCAGTCCCACGGCGCCTCCGACGCAGAAGTAATAGGCGTCCTGCTGACGGTCATCCACCTTGATTTTTTTGCCCTCGATGCCAATGTCGGCGATCCAGTGCTGGCCGCAGCTGTTGGGACATCCGGTGACGTGCAGCTTGAGGTGCTGCTCAAAACCCGGCAGCCGTTCTTCCAGCTCCTCAACCAGCCAGCGGGAGAAGCTCTTAGTTTCGGTAATCGCAATCTTGCAGAACTCCGAGCCGCTGCAGGCCACGACACCGCGCCAGAATGGCGAGCCTCCCACCGGCAAGCCGATCTTTTCGAACTCGCCGGCCAGCGCCGGCACGTTGTGATTGGGCACGTTAATGATGAGCAGGTTCTGCATGTTGGTAGTGCGCAATTCGCCTGCCGCGAACCGGTCAGCAGCATCGGCCGCAGCCCGCATTTGCTGGGCTGAAATCCGTCCCCGCAATACCGCCGCCCCAACGTAGGAATATCCCGCCTGCTTTTGAGGATGAACTCCCACATGGTCGCGATAAACGTCTACCGGCGGGTGCTCAGGGACTGCCCCATCAAGGCGGAAGCCGATACGCTCTTCCAGTTCCTCCTGAAAGCGCTCTGCCGTCCAGCCGTGCTTCAGGAACAGAAATTTAAGCCGGGCCCGTTCCCGGTTCTCCCGCAGCTTTTCGCTCTCACGAAAAATCTCGGCGACTCCCTTCAACACCGGAATCACCTGGTGCCGGTGAACAAAAGCGTTCAAGCGAAGCGCCAGATGAGGATCGGTGGAAAGTCCTCCGCCCACGCGCAGAGAAAATCCGATTTCAGAATCGCGGACGCCTCGCCGGATCGCCGTAAAACCCACATCGTTGATCTCCGGGTAGGCGCACCATACATGGCAGCCGGTAATGCAGACTTTGAACTTGCGCGGCAGGTTGTAAAAATCGCCATTGCCCACAAAAAACCGGCTGGCTTCCAGCGCCAGCGACGAGGCATCGCAGATTTCGTCGGCATCCACGCCGGCCAGAGGGCAGCCGGTGATGTTGCGGGTGTCGTCGCCGCAAGAGCCCATGGTAGTCAGACCGGCACGCCATAATCCTTCCAGAAGCTCGGGCAGGTCCTGAATCGTCACCCAGTGAAGCTGAATATTCTGCCTCACGGTCAAGTCAGCGCTCCCGCGCGCGTATTTTTCGGTCACATTGGCGATGGTCCGAAGCTGGTGGGAATGAAGCAGGCCATTGGGAATGCGGATGCGCACCATGAAATACGGCAGCGCCTTGCCTTCGCCGTTCTTTCCGCCGATCACCCCGGCGCCATCGCCCTGGGTGTAGACGCCCCACCAGCGGAAATACGTACCCAGCCATTCTGGGGTAATGGAATCGAAACCCTCGCGGGCAAAGCGGCGAATGTCATCAAGCCCTTCCCAGGGATTCTTTTCCCGCTTAAGACGCTCCACTCGCTGGGCTTTGGTTTCTTTCACTGCGGTTTCTGTGACTGCATTTGCCATAGAGTTTGGCCCACAAAAAAACCCACCGCCAGCAGACTGCACTGGCGGTGGGTATGATTGCCGATTTCTAAATGATTCTTAGGTCAGCTGCCCCCTTGCGCCAGTGGATACACCCATACAACAACAGGTACAACACTGGCCGCGCATTGAGCAGAAACCTGACATTTATCGAACTATCGTAGAGACCACGGCGAAGCCTGTCAATCGGCTTCTGGGTGCATTGGATGAATATTTTGAATGAGACGCATCAAAAAATTTGCCTGGGAGTTTACTGATCGCCCCTAAAACTCAACGCTGGGCCGACCAGCGTTAGAAGCATCGGCGGGCGCGTCTTGCCGCTTCTATGCCGGTTCTTGTACAAACAAGTCGTCCTGACCCTGCAGCTTCGCGTCGGCAGATTCGAATATCACTTTATACAAAGCAGGGTTCTCGGGAGCGTCGAAGGCCACATTCAGCTTTTCGGCGTTCATGCCCTGATAGGTGATGGGGTAAGTTTTGCCATAAGGCACGTAACCGGAAAACTCTCCCGCCGCATTGACCTGGGCTTGCTCCAGGCGGATCCTTCCTTGAACTTTAGTGACCGATGAGCGGAAGCTGAGCGCGACATGAACCGGCTGTTGCGGTTCGGAAACCCGTTCCCTGATGGCGACCTCGACCCCTTGAATCGCAGCTGCCGCCGTCAGCATTGCGGAATAACCCAGTAGTCTCGCCAGGGTTTGCCGCAGGCTGTCATTCTTGTAGATGGTGGCGTGCTCCCCGCCGACCGGCTGACACTGCACGCCGGAACCTAGGCCGCTGCTCCAGGTGGGCACGGTGCCGTCTCCGGCATCTTCTATATCCATCTTGCGAACTGTGGCGCCAACGTAAACATAAGAAGTAGTCACCTGGCGAGTGCCGCCAAAGAAGAAGTAGCGCACTCCCACCGGGGGCTTGCCCTGGTCCAGTACGGCGCGAAAGGCGCGCGCAGCATCCAGATTCTGTTGATTCAGGCCCAGTTTCCCGGCCATCGCCGGATCATACACATCGACCGGAGAGTACTCCTTGCCGAACGTATCGTCCCAGGCGAAGGGTTCGACCGGGGACGGCATCAATTGGTAAAGGGATGGATAGCGCGCGTCATTGACCAACTCTTTAACCTGGTCCGCGCTCAGGAAGAGGCGCTTCTCCATTCCCATCGCCGCAGTCAAAGCGAGCGGAGCTCCGCGATGGGGTGTGCCCAATGTGATCAGACTACGTACCGCGGTAAAACCGGGGCGAGCGTTGAATTTCCCCGACTCCAGGTAATATCGGGAAACCAGGCCCCCCATGCTGTGCGCGACCAGCGTGATGTCGCTGTCGTTTCCGCTCGCGGTGCAGGCCGTTTCGATGAGGTTCGCGAGAACCTCGGCTGCGTCCTCGTTGCTTTTACGCCAATCGTAGGGGCAGACATAGAGATTCTTTCCCTCCTTGAATCCCCATGTGGTCAGGTCATTGATCAGCGCTTCATACTGCACGGATACAGAAAAACTGCGGATAATATCAGTGGCCACCAGTTCAGGCTCCAGCAGCTGCTTCATTTTCTTGTAAGCGAGGATCAGGCTTTCGAGCGGGCCCGGCCATATGACTTCCCCATTCAAAGTCAGCACCGAACCCATAATACCGGGGATAACGATTGCTACGCGACTCGTGGACTGCCTCCCTTCTTGTAGCTGCCAAGGATTCTCACCAAAGCCTGGGGCGCGCCCCGGTACTCGAGAGTTTCATGCAACTTGGCTCTGTCTTCGGTTCGATCAGGCTGTAAGCAAATGCAGATCGTTTTTGTTGAAATCGAAAATGACAGCCCAGGTCCCAGGATGAAAATTAAGGAACTCTCGATCCCTTGCGAGTCGGTCCAAAATTGCAGCCCATTGTATGCTTGATATGTCAGAGCAGCGCACCAATTGCCGCGTTTCTCGCACCAAGCGGGGCGGCGGATAGGAATTTAGCTCGCGGGAGCCGGCGTGCTAGATTTGAGTGGGATTCTGGAGGCGCAAGAACCGTGACTGCAAAAGGTTTTCGACGGATGGCGCTAAGCATGCCAGAAGCAGTCGAAGGCTCACATTTTGGAGCAGCTGATTTTCGTGTGGGAGGCAAAATCTTTGCCACTCTGGCACTCGAGTCCGCAGGTTATGGGGTACTGCTGCTGAGTCCCGAGCAGCAAGCCGGCATGGTTGAGGATGCGCCTAATATGTTTTCGCCGGTTCCGGGTGGCTGGGGCCGAAAAGGCTCAACGCGGGTGCACCTCGAGGCAGTGGCGCCGGACATTCTGGAAGCCGCATTGCGCGCCGCCTGGCTAAGAAAAGCGCCCAAGCGTCTGGCTCGCGCAGGCTTCAAACTCTGAATCGCTTTTGACTTGCCTACGGGTTAGCCGTCTCCAGAGACGACTCAGTTCCTGACCTCTTGAATCCGAAGCGCACAATCCAGGTTCGCGGATCCCGGCCGTTTGCCTGCGCCGGAACAAACTTCCACTGCTGCGCCGCCTCGATCGCCTTGCTGGCAAAATATTTGCTCGGTCCCGGGGAAACGAAGCTGGCATTCTGCACGTTTCCCGCGCGGTCTACCTGAACCTTTACCCGCACTCGGATGGTGCCGTGAATGGTGTCCCTGGCTGACTTGGACACCGCCGGCATAGTCTGTTGCAGGACCTCGCCCGAAACAGCAGCGGTGCCTGGAGCTTCTTCTCCCGGTGGAATTGATTCAGTTGGAACCGATTTAACGGAAGCTGATTGAGATGGAATTTGATCCACCGGCTGAGCCGCCACTGGGGCACTCCGAGTCACGCTGCCGATCCTGCGAGCAGACGGTTTGGCTGCGGTCGATGACGCCGATTCCAGCTTAGTCGGGGCGTTAGGCCGGTCCGAAGACGGCGCAGCGGCAGATGCAGTCGAAGTTTCCGAGGAAGTCTGCGGTGAAACCGAAGTCGCAGGCTGCGCCTCCGGATGAGAATTGATCAGCTTCGGTCCGATCAGAAGCGCTGCCGCTGCCAAAACCACGACGGCTATGGGAAGAAGGTAGCGCCACTTGGCCGCGGCCGCCGGTATTCTCAGGGTCGACGGCTTTTGCGTCAGGGACGAAGATAATGGTGAAGAAGAAGTCGAACGCAATCGCGCTGCGATATCGGCGGCGGCGCAACGACGCTGCGGATCCCGCCGCAGACAGCAATGCGCAATGCCCATGAACGGGGCCGGCACAGTTTCCGGCATCGGCTCGGTCATTCCGTCCCGAGTAGGCAGGCGTTGCGTGAGAGCCTCCATCAAGGTCATGCCCAGCGACCATGAATCCGAAGCTGGAGTAATTTTCCCGCTTGCCATCTCGGGCGCGTCGTAGGGGCTTGGCCGGAGCGCGCCAATCGGATCGCCGGAGCGCACCAGGCTGTCACTGGAAAGTTTCAGCTGATCCTGCGCCGCCATGATGTTCGAAGGCTTCAGGCGGCCATGCACCAGGGACTTGCCATGAATAAATGCCAGGGCGTCCAGTGCAGGCTCCAGCAGGTCGCGCGCCTCCGCGGGCGTAAGCGGGCGTTGTGGAAGGATCTGCGCCAGATTCTCTTCCGCGTATTCCATCACCACATAAAGCAGGACAACGTTATCGAGCTGGCAGCTTCCGGTTTCAAAAAGCCGCAACAAGTGGGGATGCGAAAGCTTCGCCGCTAATTCCCACTGCGCCAGCTGCTTCCCGGTATTGGCCGGATCGACGGTTATCAGTTTGATGGCCGCTTTTTGCGGCTCGCGCCCGCGGCGTTCGGTCAGGAACACAGCGCTGCGATCCGAGCCGCCCAGGTATTGCCGCAGGGGAAGGCTGCCATTCACCACCCGGCCCTCCCACTGCTTCCAATCCCGGCTCATCTTGGCACCGGTATTTCCGCTGGTCTGCATCACGGCTATTGTAAGCGAGCATCCTGCCGTCTGGGCGCAGCTTTTTTAGGATTCGAAAAGACTTTGGTAATTGCGCCGGGGGAATGGATCAATCGGGAAATTAAGTGATTGGGGGTCTGAGAAGAGCCTCGGCCGTCGGGGTTTCAAATGCCTCAATTCCACACAGCCGCAACTCCTCAAGGGAGGTTCAGTGTGATTCGCCGCGCCATTTCTTAATCTGTTCCTGCATCATTTCGTAGCATTCGCAGGACGCGTTTTCCAGCTGTGGCCGGTCAACGACGTTGACGTGCCCCCGTTGGTAGGTGATAATGCCGGCCTTTTGCAGCATGCCTGCTGCCACCGTCACACTGGCGCGACGCGTGCCCAGCATGTGGGCCAGAAACTCCTGCGTTAAAGGCACGAAGTTCGATCCGATCCGGTCCTGGCACATCAATAGCCAGCGGGCCAAACGTTCATCCACTTCGTGAAGCCGGTTGCAGGCGGCCACCTGGGTGCCCTGCATGCCCAGAATTTGCACATAACGTTGCAGGTGCCTTTCCAGACCGGGAGCCTGGCGCATGATCAGCACCAGATTCCTGGCATTGATTCTGAACCCGTTCGCTGCAATCTGAATTACGGCCCGGGTTGGGCTGGTGGTGAAACCAACGATCAGCGGCAGACCGACAAATCCTTCCTTGCCTGTCAACCCGACTTCGACACTTTTCCCCTCCGCCAACACGGTCAGCACCGACGCTAAACCCTGATTCAGAAAATAGCCAAACTTTATAGGCTCGCCCGACTCATGGAGCACAGTGTGTGTCGCTAGGTCCATGAAGGTCAACTGCGGGAAGATCAGGTCTCGTTCCTTCGCCGACAGGCTCAGCAGAATCTCGTTTTCAATCGGCTGTCCGTCGAGAGCAGGCGAACCCTGACCGTCGGACTGTGAGCGCACACGGGAATTCTTATCGGCCATTTCGGCTCCTTGCACAGCGAAAACGCTGTCTATCTTCGCAAGGAACCGTCTCCAAGGAAGGGTACGGCGGGAAGATGCGTAAGAGACTGCACCAACTCTACTCGCTGGTACGGGTATTTACTAGTCCATAATGAGATTGGTGATGCCTGAACAGCAGACAGATCCTTGCCCCCAAGGCGAGGCGCAACTTCTAAACCGGAAGATTCGTCCAGGCCGCGTTATTCCGGGACGATTCAATGACTGCAGCAATAAAGCGCATGCCTGCTACGCCATCCTCGACCGTCGGCACCAGTAAAGAGGATGGGGCTGGCGGGCGCCCCTGAATACGCGCGGTGATCTGTTCTGCCATATCCGAGTAAAGCTGGGCGAACGCTTCCAGATATCCTTCCGGATGGCCTGAAGGCACGCGGCTGGCGTGGGCTGCCACCGGGCTGGCTCCAGGCCCGGCGCGGTAAATCAGCTTGGGAGTCTTTCCCAATTCGGCGAACCATAGATAATTCGGCTCTTCCTGCTTCCATTCCAGGCCGACTTTTTCCCCGAAAACGCGCAGGCGGAGATTGTTCTGGTTTCCCGGAGCCACCTGGCTCGCCCACAGCAATCCGCGGGCGCCTTCCGCGAAGCGCAACATGATTTGCACATTGTCATCTACGCGGCGGCCCGGCACAAAGGTTGAGAGTTCGGCGGCTAGTTCCCGGCAGTTCAAGCCGGTTACGAAACATGCCAGGTTGTAAGCATGGGTTCCAATGTCCCCAAGAGATCCGCCGGGTCCGCTGAAAGCCGGATCTGTCCGCCAAAGAGCCTGCTTCTGGCCGGTTTTCTCCAGCGGTGTGGACAGCCAGTCTTGTGCATATTCCACCTGCACCACGCGGATCGGCCCCAAATCGCCGTTTGCAATCATCTCCCGAGCCTGCCGCACCATGGGATGGCCGGTGTAGTTGTGGGTCACCGCAAACAGCAAGCCGGTGCGGCGCACTGTCTGCGCCAGGTCCAGGGCGTCTTCAAGTTTGGTGGTCAGCGGCTTATCGCAAATTACGTGAATGCCGGCATCGAGAAAAGCCTTGGCCGCAGGGTAGTGCAGATGGTTGGGAGTCACGATAGAAACGGCGTCAATGCGGTCTTTTCTGGCCGCTTCCGCCGAGGCCATCTCCGCGAAGCTGCCATACGCGCGGTCCGGCGGAATGTGCAGATCGATAGCTGCTGAGCGGGCACGAACCGGGTCGGAAGATAACGCTGCGGCCATCAGCTCAAAACGATCGTCGAGCCGGGCAGCAATGCGATGAACTGCTCCAATGAACCCACCCGGACCACCGCCTACCATGCCAAGCCGCAGCCGGCGGTTTTCTTTCCCGTCACCTGTAGTGTCTGCGTTCACAAGATTCTTTCTCTCAGCTTTCAGCTAAAGTTGACCACTGGGAACAGAGGAACCAGGCATTGAGATCCGGCCGATAGAAACTCACCCCAGCCCCAACATCCGGCGATTGGCCGCCCGATCCGAGCCAGAATTGGCAAAATCGTCAAAAGTGCGCTCTGCCGCTCGAATGATATGGCGCGCGATAAAGGGAGCACCTTCTGCCGCCCCCTGCTCGCTACTCTTTATACAGCATTCCCATTCGAGCACGGCCCAGCCTTCAAATCCGTATTGCGTAAGCTTGGAAAAAATGCCGCCGAAGTCAACCTGACCATCCCCCAGCGACCGAAATCTTCCGGAGCGCTGGATCCATGGTTGATAGCCGCCATACACCCCTTGCCGTCCAGTCGGATGAAATTCCGCGTCCTTCACGTGAAACATTTTGATATGGCGGTGATAGAGATCGATGAACTGCAGATAATCTAGCTGCTGCAAAACAAAATGGCTGGGATCAAACAGAACATGACAGCGCGGATGATCCTTTACCCGCTCCAGAAACATCTCGAAGGTAATCCCATCGTGCAGATCTTCGCCGGGATGAATTTCGAAACACAAATCGACGCCCGCCTCTTCAAACCCGTTCAAAATGGGGAGCCAACGCGCCGCCAGCTCCTCAAAGGCGGCTTCGATCAGGCCGGCGGGACGCTGCGGCCAGGGATAAATGTAAGGCCATGCCAGCGCTCCTGAAAAAGTCGCATGCGCCTTCAGCCCGAGGTTTGCCGAGGCTTTCGCCGCGAATCCAAGCTGCTCAACCGCCCACGCCTGCCGTGCCTGGCGGTTTCCGCGGACCTGCTCGGGGGCAAATCCGTCAAACATGAGATCGTAAGCCGGATGCACAGCCACCAGCTGTCCTTGAAGATGGGTGGAAAGTTCGCTTAGCTGCACGCCATGCTTGGCCAGAACGCCGAGCACTTCATCGCAATAAGTTTTGCTCTCCGCGGCGCGCTTCAGGTTGAACAGCCGTCCATCCCAGGTGGGAATCTGCACCCCCTTGTATCCCAGCCCCGCAGCCCAACTCGCAATACTCTCCAGCGAGTTGAACGGAGCAGAATCACCCGCGAACTGAGCCAGGAAAATCGCCGGCCCGCACATAGTCTTCATGATCTGTGAACTCCAATGCTTTCAGCGGCGAACATAAGCACCTGACGATTGCGGAAGCGATTGCTGAATGATAGACGAGGTCGAATTCCAACGGCAAACCTGCCTGACCGATGTGGAAGTGAGCAACTTTGCACAGCCTGTAAAACTGAAATCTGTCATGCTTAGATGTGTGTCCCTTCTTTCGTCAAGGAAAAGGGCGAGCAGATCCATGAGACCTGGGCTTGACCGATTCCGCGCTCGTTCGCGAATACGCCTGGCGTCGACCGGCCAGTTCTTTCGCGACGTCTTGCAAAGGTTCAGGCCGAAGATCAAGGGCTTCGGATCGTTAACCATGTGCCCATCCTGCGGGCGCATTACCTCTAAACACAAAACTTTCTGCCTGGAGTGCGGGAAATCACGAAAGGCAGTTTAACCACTCCGCCCTCAGCACCCTTAACGAAACCTTCTTATCAGGAGTGTGTGCCGGTCGGAGCGGTAAAAGCCGAGAACGTAAATGGTGGCTTTGCCTTTGGTCGAATAAATTACCTGGCGAATGCGCAACAATGGAGCATTTTTCGGAACGCCCAGCAGTTCAGCCGTCCTGGGATCGGCCGCGGTGGCGTCGACTTCTTCGTCCGCGTGCGCGAGTTCAACTCCGTAGTCATGCTCCAGGGCAGCAAACAGGGAGCTTCGCGCCAGCGGAGCCGAAGTCAGGCCGCCGAACTCCGCGGCTGAGAGATAACAGGCTTCCAGCGCGAAGGGCTCGTTAGCAGCATGCCGCAGCCGTTCGATCTTGATCAGGCGGCTGTTGGGGGGGACGGAAAGGCGAGCTGCAATCTCCGGCTCGTAGTCGATCACCTTGCAATACAAAAGCTGCGACGCCGCTACCAGGCCACGGCTGGCCATCTGCTCGGAATAACTCATCAGCTTGTTGAAGTGGATTTTCGGAGGAGCTACAAATGTTCCGGCGCCGCGGCGGCGCTCCACCACGCCCTCGCGCTCCAGGGAAGTCAAGGCGTGCCGCGCGGTCATCAGGCTTACCTGGTGGATTCTGGCCAATTCCCTTTCCGAATCGACTGCGTCACCCGGTTTCAGTTGTCCAGCCTCGATCCGCTTCCAGATCACGCTCTGGATTCTTTTATAGGCTGGCGTTCCGTTTCGCCCCGTTTGTGCCATTCATTCTCCCCAAACGCGAGTCAGTATACAGGCCGCGGCTGCATAAAAAGCCCCCACCTTTCGCACAAAACTGAAAATGGGCACCGGTGGTGATGTCCTGGCGCGATACTGTCGTAGCCGAAGCCCGGTAAATCGGCCCGCCTTGCCTCGCGCACTATCCTGCTTTGCGCTGCGGATGCAGAGATTGAGCACGGCGCGCGACCGCCAGCGCCTGGCCGGCAGCTCCCCAGACCGGTGCATCTTCATTCAGCACGACATAGATCGGAATGCGCGACAGTACCGGACCGAGCTTGGTCTTGTCGCAGAATGCCCGAAAGAACTTTCCATCCTGCATCTTGGAGAGAATCTTCGGGGCGATGCCACCCGCCACGTAAACGCCGCCGAACGCCAACGCGCGCAGCGCAAGATTGCCCGCCTCGGAGCCGTACGCTTCCGTCCACAAATCCATGGTCGCAACACACACCGGGCAAGACTGGCTGGTGGCCCGCTCGCTGATCTCACGTGCGGCATCGGCCCCGGGCTCGTCGAACGACGAATGACGCACGCCCGCATCCAGAAATTCATGAATGGCGCGAATTCCCCTGCCCGAAAGCACGTCCTCGCAGCAAACATGGGGCAAGCGCTCCTTCAGATAAACCAGAAGCCCTATTTCGCGGTCGGTGCGGGGGGCAAAGCTCGCCAAGCCGCCCTCGGATGGAAATACGCGGATCTGGCGGCCATCCCAAACCAAAAAAGCTTCGCCAAGACCGGTGCCCACCGACATCAGCGCTCGAGTCGCCCTCGGTTGCAACACTCCCTGGTTAACCACCGCCAGATCGGCGGCCGGCAGTTGATCGAGGCTCCAGGCGGTGGCGACGACATCGTTTAAGAGCACGATGTTTTCCATGCCCACACCAAGCCGAAGTGCCAATTCCAGCAGATTGAGCGTCCACGGCAGATTATTGGCATGAAGCTGGCCTTCCACCACCGCCCCGGCTACGCCAAAACCCGCGGCTCTGATTGGCAAACCGGCACTCCACCATGCCTGCTCCGCCACCTGCTCCAGAAAATGTGCAATTAGATCTTCGAATCGCGAGAAATCGCGAGTCGCGTAGCGGCGTTGGAAGAGCGGGCGAAGCGCGCCTGCTTCCGTCTCCTGAAAGACCACCAGGTTGCACTTGGTGCCGCCGATGTCCCCGCCCAGAATCAAGTTGGAACCGCCTTCGAAATCCGCTGCCTGGGCGAGATTATAACAATTTATTGATAGCCTTCACACCCATGCTTGATTGCGTAAGTCCATCATTTACAAAGTTCTACTAAAGAAATGCTATCCTCCGGTTGGTGCCCATAGCACAGCCCGATCGCGCATCCAGAAGCTTGTTTCAGGCCTTAGTGGTGCTTTGCGTGCTCCCCGGTTTATATGCCCAGGCGCCGTCTTCGCCCGCGATCGAATTCACCAATATTACCGCGGCGGCGGGCATCAAGTTTGCGCACTTCAAAGGTAATAAAGGTATTTCCATCAACCGTGAGGAGTTCGGTCCAGGAGTCTGCGTGACCGATTTTGATGGCGATGGCTGGCAGGACATTTACTTCGTGAATGGCCGCGATCTGTACGACCGCGGCATTTCCGTCCGCAATGCGCTTTATCGCAACAACGGCGATGGCACTTTCACCGACATCACCGAGAAGGCGGGTGTCCCGGGCACGGGTTACGGGATGGGCTGCGTCTGGGGCGACTATGACAACGACGGTTTACCGGACCTGTTCGTCACCCAGTACGGGCGCAACGTTCTCTATCACAACAACGGCAACGGAACTTTCACCGACGTGACCGACAAGGCGGGTGTGGCCGGCACGGAATCCGGAACGTTCCATTCCGGCGCAACCTTTTTCGACTATGACCGCGATGGAAAGCTCGATCTCTACGTCGGCAGTTACGTTGACATGGATGACAAGCGCTACTGCGATTTGGGAGGAGTGCAAAGCAGTTGCCCTCCCAGCGTTTACCGCGGCAGCCCGGATGCGCTCTACCGCAATAATGGCGACGGCACTTTCACCAACGTGACCGTCAAGGCGAAAATCTACCAGCCTGAAGGCAAAAATCTTTCTGTTGGCGCCGCCGACTATGACAACGACGGCTGGCCCGACCTGTTCGTGGCCAATGACGGTCTCAGCGCTTACCTCTACCAGAACCAGCACGACGGCACGTTCAAGGAAATCGGCCTGGCCACCGGCATCGCCCTAACTGGGCAAGGCCGGACCATGGCCGCAATGTGCATCTCACTCGGCGACTTCAATAACGACGGCTTGCTCGATCTCTACATCTCGGATTTTCAGCGCTCCTCCGACCACATCTGGCAGAACGATGGCAATGGCTTCTTTGACGAAGTCAGCGACCAGGCCGGCATCACGCGCGCGACCCACGAAGTGCTCAGTTTTGGCGGCGGCTTCCTGGACTACGACAACGACGGGTTTATCGATATTTTTATCGCCAACGGCCACGTCTATCCCGAAGTCGAGCAAGCCACACCCGGGATTCACTACAAGCAGCTTAATTCCCTGTTTCATAACGAACGCAACGGCAAATTCGTAGAGGTCAGCCAATCGTCGGGTAACGCCTTTCAGAAGCCTTATGTCGGTCGTGGCGTCGCCTTTGCCGACTTCGACAACGATGGCTTTGTGGATGTCGTGGTCGCCAACAACGGAGACGTACCTTCCCTTCTACACAACAGCGGCGGGAACGGAAATCACTTCCTCAATTTCAAACTGACTGGAACAAAAAGCAATCGTGACGCGATCGGAGCGCGAATCCGCGTGCTGGCCGGCGGCAGTTCCCAGATTCGGGAGATCGAAGGCGGCGGCAGCTATCTTTCGCAGAGCGATTTGCGGGCCAATTTTGGCTTGGGCAAAGCAGATCGCGCTGAGACGGTTGAGATCAGGTGGCCCAGCGGTCAGCAGCAGGTGTTCCACAATGTCGAAGCCGACAAGTTCTATCAAGTCGAGGAAGGCAGCGATCGGATAGGATTTCAGAAATTCAACCCAACCCCGCCTGCGCATCGCTGACCAACCTCAGTGTCCTCAGTGTTCTCCGTGGTTAGATCCTGGAGTCGTTAAGCACCAACCGCAGCCTGCAAGACCTCGCGCAGCCGCTTTGCGACTATTAAATCCTCTCCGGATTGCAGCATCCACACTCCGACCACGATGGTGTTGCTGCCTCCAGGCAATCCGGCGCTCGCGGGAGGACCACCCGTGGAAGGGTTCAATTCGATTCGCGGCGTACCGTCGCGCATTTGCTTCATCACATCGGCTCCGGTGATTCTGATCCGGCCCGGGTCGTACGTGATGAGTAGATGAGGAACATGATTGGCCACGGCTGGAATGAAAATCTTGGTTTCCACGGTTGGCAAGCTTTTCAACTGTCCGGCGATGCGCTCCGCTCTCTGGCGAAACTCCGCTTCCATGGCGGCATCGTCCTGGGCCAGAAACCAGTCCACAGCCGCGACCAGGCCTACAATTTCCTCTTTCGCCACTTTCAACCCGCGCCCGAGGGTATTCGAATTTGGCGAGTTATTCTTTTTCGCGGCTTCGATCAGGTCCTTCCTTCCCAGAAGCAGCCCGGTACACTGTGGGCCGCGCAAACCTTTGCCTCCGGAAAACGTGACCAGGTCAAATCCCATCTGGGTGTAGTTCCACAGATTCGAAATTGGCGGAACGTCAGCGGCGGCATCGTTGAAACATGGGACGCCATGTTTGTGCGCCACCCTCACCCAATCTTCGCGGCTGATGTGCTTCTCGCCGGCGTTGAAGAAGTGAGCCATCACCGTCCGGTCGGTGAAAGCCTGTTTATATTGCTCGAGTGTTTCCACCTCCACAAAGTGCACTCCGCAATTGCGGACGGCATGGTCATAGTCGTAACGATGTGTCTTCTGCACGATGACTTCATTCTTCAGCGTGCCCATGTCGGTGGGCATGCTCAGAATGGCGGAACTGTTTCCCACGGAAACGCATGCCGCGGTCCCAACGGTGAGCGCCGCCGCCGCTCCCGACGTGACCAGGGCAGCTTCGCAGCGCAGCCGTTTCGCGAGATATTCCCCCGAGGCCTCGAGCAGTTCATTCAAATTAACCGGCGACCGCGAAGCCAGCGCCACGGCGCCCTGCACCTCATCGGGCATGGTCGATGCGGAAAGAACGGTGTAGGTGCCGGCAGCGTTGATGAAGGGCCGTACGCCCAGCTTTTCGTAGTAGTCCACACCCTTCGCGGCAGGGGATAACGCCTGCGCCGGCAACGCCGAGCCGGCGCAGACTGCCGCGGAGCCCGCGACAATCGCCTGTCCCCCTGCGCGCAACAGCTTTCTACGGCTGATGGTTCGTGGCATCTGGCTCTCCTAAGGGAGGCGGCTGCCTCCTATCGCGGGTAGTCATCCGCCCTGGCGGGCGTTGAGTTTCCCAACCCCGGCGTATTGAAATACTGCGGACGCGCCTTTTCCCACTCGACCATGCTGAGGCCGGAGGGATCGTAAACGATTCGTCCCGCCCGCACCGTCATGCGCGCTACCAGTTTCGCTTTCCCATCCATCCGGGCAAAGCCGCAATCGATGTAACTGAAGGAACCGTTGAGCTGCTCCAGCACTGCTATGTCCGCTTCCTTCCCGACCGTCAGCGTTCCCAGCTCGGGCCGGTGAATTTCACGCGCTGGATTGACAGTGGCTCTCACGATCAGGTCATTCAGCGGCACGCCCATGGACAAGAATTTGGACATCACCTGGGTCAGGCTGAGAATGGTGAAATTCTCCGAATGCAAATCAGTGGACATTGAATCCGGGATGAATCCCTGCCTCACCGCCGGCACCGCGTTGCGGAACCAGAAACTCCCAGCGCCGTGGCCAACGTCGAAAATCACGCCCCTCGCGCGCGCCTCAGCCAAAATCGGGTTGATCTTGCCGTCGGGAAGGATGATGGGAAATTGCTGCGCGAAAACGTGGGTATGAATATCTCCCGGCCGCATCTTCTTTAGTATGAGATCGGCGTAGGTTCGATCCGGGCGTGGCCAGAAATCGAACATCACCGGCACGTTGGCGGCCTGACCGCATTCTTCGGCCCGGTCCACTGCGGCCCACGGTGTGTGTTCGCCGTCCCAGGGCAGTTCCGTCCAGTAGTGCGCGGTCTTCACGCCGACGATCACGTCAGGATATTTCTTGATCGTATCAACGCATTTCTTGACATCCATCTGATCGACGGTCTGCTCCAGATCTCCCTGCATCCCGTTGGCCACTATGTTCAGAAAGGCCAACACCCGCACCTTGGAGCGATCGATGACCTCTTCCTTTTCCAGCAGGAACGTATCTGCTCCTGAGCTGCCGGCGTCCACGACCGTGGTTACGCCCGCTTGCAGAAAAATGTCGGTCGGAATTCCATAGGGCCTGGTGTGGGCGCGGCCTTCAGGAGTGAACCAGTCCAGCGGAGCTCCTCCGTGGCCGATATGTACATGAATATCGATAAGGCCAGGAGTCACGTAAAACCCTGAAACGTCCACAACCTTGCCGGCTTGGGCGGCGGGAATATCTTTTTCTACGGCCGCAATCCTGTCCTTGGAAACCGCCACGTCCATCACCCCGTCAAGGTGGTTCGCGGGATCAATTACATGCCCGCCCTTCAGCAGCAAGTCATACCTCGGCATTTGGCCCCAGGCACTCGCCGCACCTACCAAGATTGTCAACAAAACAGTAGCTCCGAGTGATCCCCTAACCCATCCGTACATTTTTGACCCTTCCATTCTTTCTCTGTGTCCAAGTGTCCTCGGTGGTTAATTCGCAATCCGTCGCCGCAAGCCCTCGAGGAGCCGGACAGACAAAATTCACCGCAAGTCTACCAGTCAAAGCGGGGTTGTCATCACGCTTAAAGAGAATTCGTGGCAGTAGTCCAGGTTCCGACCGCTCACACTTCGGTAGTGGCTCAGTTTGAGCAGACCCACAAACTCGGAGTCATCCTGAAGGACGTTAGTGCCGAAGGATCTGGCGCGAATCGCCAACGTAGCGGACCCGGTGCGTATCCTCCACGCGCAAAATGCTTCGCAAGCTCAGCATGACTCCTCGCAGTAGGTGGGCGAAATTCAAACTGACCCACTACCTGCTCTTGAAAACGCTGAAACCGTAGCGTAGCCTGTGCGATACTTTCCTCTTACCCGGAGCCCACTCATGGATCGGCGTACCTTCGTCAAGGCCGGTTGCCTGGGAAGCGCCAGCTTATTTCTCGACGGTCTCGATCCCAAAGCCTTGGGCGACGTGACTGCTCCCCAGGCGCCACCCATTGAAGTCGTCCACGGGGCGAAGCCGGCCAAGTCCTCGCTTGGAATGCCCGGACTCTTTCCCGGCCGGGTGGTGGAAGTCCACGACTCCACCTCCATCGTGCGTAACCGGGTTTCGCAGCCTGTCGTCCGCGGCATGATCGAGCGCGGAATGAAGGAACTGACAGGCGAGCGCTCGGCCGCGGCGGCATGGGCCAAGTTCGTCGAGCCTTCAGACATTGTCGGCGTCAAGATAAATCCGTCGGGCGCTCCCGCCTGCTGTTCCTCTCCCGAGATCGTTCGGGAGATTATCAATGGCGTGCGGTCGGCCGGAGTCCCCGCCGCCAACATTGTTGTATACGACCGCTACGAAGACGAGATCGACATTGGCAGCTACCAGGCTCTGCTTCCGGCGGGAGTCCGTGTCTTTGGCATTGAAAATGGACTGGCCGATGCGGGTTACGATCCCAACATCTATTGCCAGGCTACTTTTTTCGGCGAGTGGGAAAATCGATCGTACATGGCGAGGATTGTGGCGCACAGCGTCACCAAAATCATTAATGTCCCGACCATGAAGGATCACTCGGCGTCGGGAGTTACCGGGTGTTTGAAAAACCTGGGTTATGGAACCTTTAATAATGTCGCCCGCTCGCACCGCTCTCCTTACTCTTTCACTGATCCCCTGATCGGCGTCATGTGCTCAGTCGAGCCGCTGCGTTCGAAAGCGGTGCTGCACATCATGGACGGCACGCGCCAGGTCTGGCATGGCGGCCCGCTCACCCAGGTTCAGGATTTCATCTATCAGGCCGGCACTCTCTATTTCGGCACCGACCCGGTCGCCATCGACACCGTCGAACTCGACGCCATCGAAACCAAACGACGCCAGGAAGGCGTGCCTTCCGTTTGGACACACGATGCTGACAGCATCACCAGCAACAGCCAGGAGTTCTATCACAACCCTCGCAAGAATCTTTTCTACCGCCGGCCGGGACATATCGCGTCGGCTGGAAAACTCGGTCTGGGCATCGCCGATCTTAAGCGTATCGATCATGGCCGAGTTGATCTCGGTTGAGCCAACCTCCACAGACTGACAAGATGCCAGGACCCTCCCCGACTTCCGACCTTCCTCCTGAAAGCGACTGGCCGACGCTGCTCCACGACAATTCGCGGACCGGAAGGTTGGGAATACGCGTCGCCAGGGCGCCCGAGAAAGTGCGTTGGCAATTTCGCGCGGCAAGTTCCATACGCTCTGCTCCGGTTCTTGGCGGGGGCATCTTATACGCCGCCGCCATGGGCGGGACGCTGCACGCGATTGATGCCAGCACCGGACGCGAAATTTGGCAATTCCGCGCCGGCAGCCACATCCACTCAACCCCCGCGATTTCCGGCAAAACAATTCTGTTCGGCTCCGATTCCGGCAAGGTCTTTGCGCTGGACTGTGAATCCGGAAAGCAACTGTGGGAAGCCAGCGCGGCTGCGGAAGTCTGGACTTCGCCCGTGGTCAGCAACAACACCGTTTTTTTTGGCAGCGCCGATTCGTCTGTTTACGCGGTTGACGCGGCTTCTGGCAGCAAACGCTGGACTCAGAAATTAGGCGGGAAGATTTATTCGACCCCCGCCGTCAGCGCACAACAGCTTTACGTCGGCTGTGGCGACACCTACGTTTACAGCCTTGAAACCGCCTCAGGCAAAATCTCATGGCAGACTCCGACCGGGAACGGCATCGATTCCTCGCCCGCAGTAGCCGGCAGCAGCGTGCTGATCGGATCGGAAGACTTTTTCTTTTATGCCCTCGACGCCGGTACCGGCTCAATACGCTGGAAATATGAAACCGGGCTAGGCATCTCTTCTTCGCCCGC
The DNA here is from genome assembly GCA_036265205.1 of Terriglobales bacterium. GTDB lineage: Bacteria > Acidobacteriota > Terriglobia > Terriglobales > Acidobacteriaceae > JAIQFF01. Next base: position 18,191 of record DATAPL010000041.1, on the reverse strand, counting down.
AGTCGCGGGAGATCTGGGTTTCGTCGGAAGCAAGGACGGGTTCCTCTATGCGCTCGAAATCCAGAGCGGCCGCTTGCGTTGGAAGACTCGCGTGAGCGATGTGGTCACTTCGCCACCGGTCGTCGGCAGCGGCGTCGTCTGCATTCAAGCCGGCGGAATTCATGCCGTCGATATCGCGACCGGCGGCGTGCTCTGGCGGGCCGGATTAGGCGGAGCCGTTCAATCGGCCCCGATTCTGGCTGGAAACGTAATCTATCTGGCCACCAATGACGGTGAGGTCTATGCGCTGGAATAATCTGCTTATTGGCGGGGTGACCTTCGTCGTAGCGATCGCCGCCGCTCAGGCGCCGGCCTCTTTCGTTCACAGGAAAAAGTACGTCATGGGGACCGTCTTTGAGATCGTCGCCTACGGCGAATCCCCGGCCCAGACCTCTGACGCCATCGATCAGGCTTTTCAGGAAATCGTTCGCCTCGACAACGTCATGAGCGACTACAAGTCCGGCAGCGACCTGAGCCGTCTCAATCGCTCCGCTTCCCTGCAACCCCAGCCCGTCCCCCCAGATTTGTACCGCGTGATCGCGGAGGCATTGTTCTACGCTCGCCTCTCCGGCGGTAAGTTCGATGTCACCGTCGGTCCTCTGGTCGATTTATGGAAGGCTGTGCTTCGTGGAGAGCGCGCGCCTGCTCCCGCAGAAGAAGCCCGGCTCAGGGGCTGCGTGGGTTATCAAAACGTGGAACTGCTTCCGCCCGATCGGATCAGGTTCCGCTCGCCCTGTTTCCGCATCGACCTGGGCGGAATTGGCAAGGGCTACGCTCTGGATCGGGCCGCCGACGTGCTGCGCTCGCGCGGCATCTCTTGCGCCCTGCTAAACGCCGGTGGCAGTTCGATTTATGCTATGGGCGCGCCTCCCGGACAGGCGGGCTGGCTGGTTCACCTGCGAGATCCCTCGAATCGGATCGACCCGCAAGTCACATTGTCGGACAGCAGCATCTCCACTTCCGAGCAAACCCCGCCCAGCCTGCTGTCGCGAGAATCAGCCGGGCACATCATCGATCCCGGCACAGGCATGCCATTACAAACCCAATTCGCGGTCAGCAGTGTGGCGAAAACTGCCACCGCGTCCGACGCGCTTTCGACAACCTTATTATTGCTGGGTCCAGTAAGAGGCGCGGAGTTGGTGAACAGCGTAGGCGGTGTCGCGGCAGTCTGGGTTTCTGCTGGCGGGCAGTCGAAGCTGGCATCCAGCGGTCCGCGCATTGTGCTGCCTGCGCTGGCCCATTCGCAACCCAATTCAGGGCTGGCCGGAAACCTGGCCAGCCAGTCCGGCGTCACACCCAGATGACGAGCAGAGAATACATGTTTCATCTGTCAACATCCCGGCGCAGCAAGTTTGTCTCGACGGTTGTTCTCCTTCTTCTTGCGACGCCGGGGTGGACAAGGGTCCTGCTGCGCTGGACTCAGCCTGCAATTCCCACTGCCGCCAGCCTGGGTGTAAGTGATCTGGTGATTCCGATCGATGCCGAGGCTCTGATCAAATCCGCGCACGGCCAGGGCTATCGTGTGTACGCCGAAGTTCCAATTGCCAAGGTCTCGACGAGGTCTTCGGCCAGCCCAACCAATGATCTGGCTGGCATCATTCTTGATCCAGGCGATGGGTCGCCCACCCGGATTGACGAAGCGCTTCGCGCGCTGCGGTCTTCCTATCCCGGACTTCCGGTTGCGGTTCTCGATGCCAGGGCAAAACAGCCGCAAATGAAAGGACAGCTCGTAATCAAGCGGGACGGCATCCTTCAGGTGACCAGCCCCACGGCGCAACCCTGGATTGATTCGAATCTGGCACTGGTCAGACTCGATCAGGCCTTCCGTCCGGAGCAGACCCCGCTTTACGAGTTCCGCTGGGACCTTTCTGATTCCTTGCAGCAGGAACAGGGCCCGGACGCGGCAGACTACTTGTTGGCGGTGGCCGAGGCCGCGGCGTTTCACTCCGACCTCGTTCTCGATCTTCACCCCAAGCTTGAGGCTGGAATGTTGCAGCACGACGCGGCGGCCTGGTCCGTGATGAACAAGATCAAGCCTTACCTGGCATTTTCCTCTGAAGCGGCCAGGGACGCCCATGAACCTGTAGCTAACGTCGGCGTGATCACGGATTCTTTCCGGGATTCTTACGAACCGGTCAATCTGCTGGCCCGGCACAATATTCCTTTTCTCGTGCTCACAACTTCCGACGTCAAGCCGCACAGCCTCGATGGTTTCGACTTGCTGGTCATTTTTACAACCGCTGATGGGCGAACCAACGAGCAAACCATCACGGCGATTACTGACTTCGCCAATCGCGGCGGAACTGCGGTCCTGGTTGGAGCGCGCGGCGCTTACCCCTGGCAGTCCTCGCCGCCCACGCCCTCAGGCCAACATGCGGTTTCCTATATTTCGGGGAAAGGCCGTATCATCGAACTCGCGGAGCCGGTGACAGACCCCGAAACTTTCGCGCAGGACATCCGCCGCCTGCTGGATAAAGCTGACAATGCGAATGCACCAGGCCAGGATGCAGCACCGATCAGCCTGTGGAACGCCCTGACCACGGTGGCGGTTCCCTACCGAGTTTCCGCTGGAGGCGAAGAAGTCATCGAGTTGGTCAACTACGCTCAGGAAGCCCTTCGGGTGCAGGTTAAGGTCAAAGGATCGTTCACTTCGATTCGTTACGAAACTCCCGAAAAGGGTTGCTGCGAACCCCTTACCCCCGTACTGCGCGAAGGATTCACCGAGTTTGTCGTGCCCTCACTGTACATCGCGGGACGGGTACATTTAGCTGGCGGAAAAGCTCCACTTAAAGCGGAAGGAAAATAAAATATGCGTCGTCGACTCTTGATGTCGAGTTTTGCTTGGATGTTTTTGCTGGCGCTTGTCCCGGTTTACGCCGCCGGCCAAAAAAGCGATTCCAAAGATTCTTACCTTATGTATGTGGGTACTTACACCGGTCCCGCCAGCAAAGGCATTTATGCCTACCGTTTTGATGTGGCCACCGGGCAATCCACTTCACTTGGCCTCGCGGCCGAGACCGTGAACCCGTCTTTCCTGGCTGTCGATCGCAGCCGCCGCTTTCTTTATGCTGTGAACGAAATCGCCGATTACCAGGGCGCGAAAAGCGGCGGACTCAGTGCCTTCGCCATCGACCGGAAGTCAGGCAAGCTCAAGTTCCTGAATGAAGTATCTTCGCGTGGCGCCGGCCCCTGCTACGTCTCCCTCGACAAGACTGGGAAATACGTGATGGTGGCGAACTATGACACCGGCAGCGTGGCCGTCTTCCCTTTGCTCGGGGACGGTGAACTCAGCGATGCCTCGGCCGTGATCCAGCACTCCGGCCATGGACCCGACCCCAAGCGTCAGGAAGGCCCGCACGCGCACGAGATCGAGACCTCCCCGGATAATCGCTTCGCCCTCGCCTCCGACCTGGGCCTGGATGAATTACTGGTCTACCGCTTCAATCCCTCGAAAGGTGCGCTCGCGCCCAACGATCCGCCATTCGCGAAAGTTGCGCCGGGTGCAGGGCCAAGGCACTTTGTATTCCATCCCAACGGGAAGTTTGTGTATGTGATTGATGAAATCGCCAGCACGGTCACCGCATTTTCTTACGATGCGGCCAACGGGTCGCTGCAGCAGTTGACCGCAGTTTCAACCTTGCCGGAGGGCTTCAAGGGAAATAACGATACTGCCGAGATCCATGTCAGCGACGACGGCCGGTTTCTCTACGGCTCCAACCGCGGCCACGACAGCATTGCTGTCTTTTCCATCGACTCGACCGGCACACCGAAATTTGTGGAAGCCATTCCCACCGGCGGAAAAACACCGCGCAACTTTGAACTTGCCCCAGGCGGAGCTTACCTCTTAGCCGCCAACCAGGAATCAGACAACATAGTCGTCTTCAAGGTCGACAAGAAAACCGGCCACCTGACCCCGACAGGCGACGTACTCGAAGCGCCGTCTCCGGTCTCAATCCGATTCGTAGCAATTAAGTAGCAGGGGCGTAATCCGCGCCTGGTAGTCGGTTCGGAGGACAGTATCGGGAAGCACGACAGCCGCACCACTAAGAAGACAGCAGTGGGATGGGCACGACTTCAGTCGTGTCACTAAGAGTATTCAACTCACTTCCACTTTCCCTGCCCTTCCTCAATCGTGACATACCGATCAACGGGCAAATCCGTAAATCGCTCCACAAGCGCGCTCGGCTGCGGCCATTTCACTTCCAGCCAGTCAACTTTCGTGCGCTGCCCCAGGCCAATTACCATGCGGGGGTCGTGGGCCGAGAGATAGCTGCCGCCTCCCACCTTCATGCGGCGGCGTTTCAGTTCGCCCGCCTGATAGCTGACGCGCGCGCCGATCGCATCGGGATTCGATTTTTTCCCAACCAGCTTCAACCCCAGCCAGTGATTCTGCTTCCCTGTCTGATTCCGCAACAACAGCGGGGCTCCATCGTTGACCGCAATCAGGACGTCCACTGCGCCGTCATTGTCGAAGTCTCCAATAGCCATTCCCCGCGCCGAAAGCGCGGTTGCGAAGATCGGGCCGCTCTGCTGACTGACGTTCTGAAATCCTCTCCCGTTATTGTGCAAAAGAATTGGCGGCTCGCGATAGGTCACTCCAGGGTGCAGGCCCTCGATCAGGTCATCCGGATTGCCATTGGCCAGAAATAAATCCAGGTTGCCATCGTTGTCATAGTCGAAGAATTTCAATCCCCACCCGCTCATCATGCGCGTAGCGGCGCCGACCCCGCTCGGCATCGCCTCATCGTCAAAGGTTTCATCCTTGTTATTTCGATAGAGGGAGTAAACTTCGTGATCGATGTTGGCCACGAACAGGTCCATCCAGCCATCCTGGTTAAAATCCGCGGAATCAACTCCCATGCCGGAGCGGGGCCGGCCTTCAGAGCTGTACGCTACGCCCGCTTGCTCGCCGATCTCCTCGAACTTTCCGCCCTTGTTCAGGAAAAGAAAGTTGGCCACGGTGTCATTGGCGACGAACAGATCCAGATTGCCGTCATTATTGATATCGGTCGCCACCACTCCCCAGGCCTTTCCGGGGTAGGCGGCAATTCCCGACGCCTTGCTGACGTCAGCAAAAGTCCCATCCCCGTTATTGTGAAACAGGCAGCTGGACGTGGGCTTGTAGAGATGGGGGATGCAGTATCCACGCTTGGCATCCTCGCCGGCCCGGCAATCTTTGCTTTGCGCTTTGGAAAATTCCACGAACTGGCAGACAAAAAGATCTAAACGGCCATCGTTGTCGTAGTCGAACCAAACCGCGCTGGAGGACCAGCCCGGCGCGGCAACACCAGCTTTCTGGGTGACGTCGGTGAAAGTTCCATCGCCATTATTGTGATAAAGAATGCTGCGGCCGTACTGCGTCAGGTAGATGTCCGGAAATCCATCGCCGTCGTAATCCCCTACTGCGACGCCTTGCCCGTAGCCGCCTCCGCCAACTTCTGCCTTGCTGGTGACGTCGGTAAACGTTCCGTCGCGATTATTGTGATAGAGCGCGTTGCGAAGAGGAGGATTGGGATCGTAGAAATCACATTTGCCGCTGTTGACCAGGTAAATATCCATCCACCCGTCATTGTCGTAGTCGAGAAAAGCGCAGCCCGCTCCGGTGGTCTCGGGCAGGTAATGCTCTGGTGATTTCCCCGCAGTGTGGACCCAGGAGATACCGCTGGCAGCAGGCGGAATTTCAACAAAGGGATAAGGATCAACTGGCTGCGGCCCGGAGCCCGCGGCAAGCGAGAAACCGGAATGCATCAAGCTTCCAGCCAAAGTGATTAGAAAATCCCGGCGAGAAGGCCGAAGGATCATGAATAGAGCACTCGAGGTTCGATCACCAATGGGCCACCAGGATCAAAATTTATTGCGGACTCGCTCCAGCTTGCGGCTCGGGAGCGGGCTCTCCCGGCGGCTGGCTGTTTTGCACCATCTGCCGGTGTATGGCGAACTCCTTCTCGCCCTCTTGTTTGCGCCCGGAACGCGTATACGCAACCGCCAGACTGTAATGCGCCATGGGATTGGCCGGTTCGAGCTTGACCGCGGTTTCCAGCGGCGCAATCGCTTCCGGAAATTTCTTTTCCGACATCAGCGAGCTGCCCAGCCCTAGAAAAGCGTCTCCAAATCCGGCATCGAGCTTCGACGCCCGGGAAAAATGCTCGACCGCCTCCGGCCATTGCCCCGCCTGACGCGCCAGTTCGCCCAGCACGTACTCCGCCCCTGCATTCGAGGGATCGATAGCAATCTCCTGCTCCATCTCCTTCTTCGCTTCCTCTGCCACTCCTGGCCCCGGATTGGGCTTTGAGAGCAACAATCGCCCCAGGCGAAAGTGGATACCCGGCAAATTGGGATTCTGTTGCAGCACTGTCTGATATTCCTTGGCCGCTTCATCCCACTTGCCCTGTACCTCCAGGGCTTCGGCATTCAGTTCGTGCGCCTGGTAAGACGACCGCGCGTACTCCGCCAACTCCTGCGAGGCGCGGGTGGAAAGATCTGAATAAGCGTGCACCGCCAAATAGAGGACGTCCGGGTCGCGGGGAAACTCGCGGGTAAGAACCTGCAGGAAAGCCAGGGCCGCATCTGGCTGGTTCAGGCTCATGGCGCAGCGCACGCCGTCCAGGCCCACAGTGCGCTTCAAATCCTTATCCGCCAGTTGCGCCAGATTCTTTTTCAAAATCGGCAGCGCTTCGGAGCAATGCCCGGTTTCCGCCAGTTTGGTAGCGCGCTGTACCGCCGACGTGCCCGCCGGAGCGTGTTTCTCCGTTTGTGCCGCGCACACCGAACCCGTCAGGAAAATCGTGAGTCCACAGACCGCCAGAATATGCCGGAGCATCTGAGATTCGATGATAAATGAAAATGGCAGGCGGCCAACTGCTCCGCCTGCCATTTTCTTCGTTAGGCCCGTCAAAAGTAGAACTTTAAATCAAACTGCAATTGTCTTGCGTCCTGGGTTCCGCTGCTGACACCGAAAGTTCCGGTGCAACAGCTCGCGTTCGGCACCGCAAAGTTGGGGTGGTTGAACGCGTTGAGGAAATCGGCTCGGAACTGGAACCGCATGGTTTCGGTGATCGGGAAATTCTTCTGCAAGCTGATGTCAGCAGCAGCATATCCCGGCCCAATGGCTGGACCTTGTGCCGGGCAATTCCCGAATGTGCCTGGTGCGGCGTTGGCGAACGAACCCTGGCCGAACCACTGAATGCCCTGTGCGCTCACGGTTTTGGGGTAGGTGATCGGCCCGATGCAATCAGGACGGTTTTCCGGGCTGCCGGTTCCCGAGTTGCTGGCTCCGTAGATAGACAGCGGGAAGCCGGTATGCCACGAAATGATCGGGTTGATCGACCAGTTGCCTACGGCCACATCGACGGCCTTCGGCAGGTTGTTTCCAAACTGCTTGCCTCGCCCAAAGGGCAGCTCGTATACCGCGTATGCGCTCAGGACGTGGGTCGTGTCCCAGTAGCATCGGGCATAGTCGCCGTTAGGGTTATACAGGTTTTGCCAGTAGTTCCCTGACGGCGCAGCCTGCGTGGTGGCGCCCCAGGTTCCGTAATAACCGTCGTCGTTGGTCATGCACTTCTGGAAGGTGTATGACACCTGACCCTGCAGGCCATTGCCATACCGCTTCTGCAAGACCACTTGCATGGCGTTGTAGTTCATGTTGCCGACAGAGGCGGTATTTTTCACATTGCCGAATCCGTTGGGACCAAAAGTGCTAAGTGTTGCGGTAGCGCCATTGACTCCTACAGGATTTTTTCCGCCGATAAACGGATAGGTGACTGTACCGTTGCCTTGCAGATCGCCCTGCGAGAGCCATTCCGGCACCATCAGGTGAGTCGTACGCTGGCCAACGTAACCAATCTGCACGGTGGTGTTGTTGGCAAGTTCTTTCTGTATCGAGAGATTCCACTGATTCGCGATGGCCGGCTGAACCGTACCACTCCAGGCCAGCATGGTTGCGCCGATAAAGGGATTGCCCGCCGGCGGCGCCGCCGAGGCAAACCCTGACTCGGTGGCGTAACCCGTACCCGTGGCAACGTTATTGGCTTCAACCTGCGGCGGCGTGAAAGGTGGGTTCTGGGTAAGGCGCAGATTGGTTCCCGTGCCTTCCAGGTAGGAGGAGATGGTGTAGGCGCCGCGAATTACCGTCTTCCCGCCCAGCGCCTGCGGGTTCCAGGCAAATCCGATGCGAGGCTGGAAGTTCGGCAATCCGTATGTAGTCTTGTACAGACCGTCGCTGAATCCGTTGGTGCCCACCACTCCAGCGGGTACTGGCGTGTTTCCCGGGAACTCCAAAGCTCCGGTGAGGATATTCACGCCCACCTGGCGATTGTTGATTTCGGTCCAGGGAGTGCGCGCTTCATAGCGCAGACCCAGGTTCAAGGTCAGAGTGTCAGTAATCCGCCAGTCATCCTGGGCGAAGCCCGCGTACAACCAGTCGCGCTGGTGCCATCCGCCAGAGCTGGTGCCGCGGCCTACGTCCTCCGGAAGTCCAAGCGCCCAGTCCGCTGCGGGATCACCGCCCGTACCGTTCCCGGAGTAGTTTCCGCCGGGGCCGTTTCCGAAGAGCATCGAGCCCAGTTCGCCCGCATTGCCGCTGTAAAACACATTGATGTTGTAGCGGTTCATCTGGAAGCCCGCCTTGATGACGTGCCGTCCGTGGGTGTAGATAAACACGTCGTCAAACTGGGTGACCGTGGAGGAAAACTTCTGCACCACGACCGATGAACCCAGATTGGTCAATGTGCCGGTGGGAATGCTGGTGATGGTACCGCCGGCAAAACCGAGCAGTGGCAGGCCATCGAGCCCGGTAGGATTGCCATCGGCGATGCCGATTGTGCTTCCTAACGCCCCTACCGAACTGTCAAAGGTGGTAAGACCCGTAGGCAGCTTGACGTAGTTTTTGCCGAAACGGGCTTCATTGGTGATGTTGGGGGAGAACGAGTGCGTCCAGTTCAACGCCCCATTCTGCAAATAAGCTTCATTCACCGTATTGCCCAACAGCGCCACCGAGTTGCTCTTGGGATCGTATTGGTTGCCCTTTGAGTAGCGGGCAAAAATATGGTCGCGGTCGGACGCGTTGTAGTCGACCTTGATGTCACCCTGATCCGAATTGAACTGCTGCGCGGTGGTGTTCACCGCTTGCCCAAAGCCGTTGGCCAGGGTAAGCACCGATTGCGGGTACAGAGAGTTCGTGACCAACGCCGTGTACGCCGGATTCAGCATGTTGGTGGGAATAATATTGCCGGCAAACGGCGTCCTGGAACCAGGAGTCACGATCGAACAGGCTGTGCCTGACGTGCCGCCCGTTCCCGCCGCGCAGGGGTTGTACAGTTGGTTGGTCAATGCGCTGAAATTGCCCCCGATTTCGGCCGGAGTAAGCACGGTAATAAAGTTGGCAGAGGATGGAAAGTCCAGCCGCCCGCCCTGGTAGTCGGCGAAGAAGAACAGCTTGTTCTTGATGATGGGACCGCCGACCGTGCCTCCAAACATGTTCCAGCGCAACTTCGGGGTGGGCAGAACACCGGTCGCAGTGCCGGCTTTCAGTCCGTTCTCCCATTTGTTGGCGTTGAACATATCGTTGCGGAAGAACTCAAATACGTCGCCGTGGAACTTGTTGGTGCCCGACTTGATGGTGACGTTGACGATTCCGCCGTTGTAGTTGCCGAACTCCGCCGAGGCATTCTGTGTAATCAGATTGAACTCGGCAATGGCATCCGGAGAGGGCGTGAAAGCCAGCAGGTTGTCGGAGGCCTGGTTGTTGTCAACACCGTCCAGCAAGAAGTTATTGGACTGCTCGCGATTGCCGTTGATGTAGGGACGGCCGCCTTCCTCAGCTGTGTTGGAACCCAGGTTCATGCTGTGCGGATCGACCGAGATGACGCCCGGCGTGAGCAGGGTCAGCTGGACGTAGTTGCGGGTGGCCAGGGGAAGATTGTCGCTGGTTCTGGCATCGATGACCGTGCCGACCTCGGTGGTCTGGGTCTGAAGCACCGGCGCCGAACCTGTCACCTCGATGGTCTCTGAGACCTGTCCAACCTTCATCTGAACATTGAAGCGAGCCGTCTGGTTGAGCTGAAGAGTAAACGGCGGGTAGGACGCGGTTTGAAATCCGGGCGCTGAAACTTTCAGCGAATAGGTCCCCACCGGAAGCCGCAACGCCGTGTACGCGCCCGCGTCATTCGTCTTCGCGGTAGTGGTAGTTCCCCGCTCGCTATCCGTCACCGTGACATTGGCATCCTTGATGGGCGCGCCGCTGGGATCGGTTACCGTTCCCACGATTCCTGCGGTTACTTCCTGACCCCATACAGGCTGTAAAACGCCTAGGACTCCGACCAGCAATAGAAGGACGAACCCAACCTTCATCGACTGTCGCATCACAAACCTCCTGAGAGAAGCCTGTTTCGAACGCTGGCGCAACTGACAAGCCTCATTGGCTACTTGCTATATAGCAGAGCGATGAGCACCGTCAAGAAAAAAGTTAGGCAAGAGGGAAAATATATTTCGATATCTTCGATTCAAAATCCAACCGTGACCAGTCGCTGCGGGATGTGAGGCAACCCGGTATACGTTTTCCTCCCGGCTCGCCAGTTTTGCGGTCTCCTGTAACCTTATATAACTAAGCATGTTACATTACATATGGCAAACGCTGAGACCTTTTGGTTTTTCAATTTCATGGCCGAAATGACTCTGGCACCTGGTTGCAGCGCAGGGTTGCAGCCTTTGAGTCGTGGGATATTCGCCCTCTACAAACTTATTGGCGAACTTACCGCTTCTCGCAGTATATTAACTTCCGCTCGATAGCAATTCGCGACCGGGCATGAGTTTCGCCAGGCGTTATTCAGGGGCACTGATGCAGCAGAACCGCGAAAACGAGATACCGGCGTACAAGAGAATCCAGAATGTGATTCTCAAACGCATGGAGAGTGGCGCGTTGAAAACCGGCGACGCGATCGACTCAGAAAGACAATTGGCGAAAGCGCACCAGGTCAGCCTGATGACCGCGCGCCATGCTTTGGCTGATCTAGAGCGCGAGGGAGTGGTGGTGCGACGCCGCGGCGCGGGAACTTTTGTCGCGCCGCCGAAAATTCATTTCAACAAGTTGATGAGTTTCACCGAGCAGATGGCCTCGCGGAATTTGCTGGCGCGATCAAAAGTCTTATCCTGCGTCGTCACCTCTGACGAGCCGGAAGTTGCGGCGCGCCTGTCCTTGCCTCCTGGAAGTCCACTGATCAGGCTGGAACGCCTGCGCGAGGGCGCAGGAGAACCATTCGCGCTGGAAACTTGTTACCTGTCGGAGGAAGAATTTCCCAGGCTTAAGCAGGTGGCGCTGGAGCGCAGCTCGTTATTTTCTATCCTGGAGGGCGAGTACAAACTCGAGCTGGCGCAATCCGACGAAGAGATCGACGCCACCAACGCCGACGCCCGCACCGCGCAGTTGCTCGCGATCGCAAAAGGCGATCCCTTACTCCGCATTCGCCAGGTAATTTATTCGACCAAGGGTCGAGCCACAGTCTACGTTCGCGGATTCTATCGCTCCGATCGCCACAATCTTTTGATCCGGCGATTCCGCTGAGGCCAGCACTGCATGGTACGCGCGGCCGAGTCACGCAGAACTGAAAAACAGTTCAGCTCCATATCCGTACGAATTACGTCCAAAAGTCAGAAAGCCCTCTCGCGAGAGCCTTCTTAAAACGATCATATTTTGGTGAGCGCGGATGGACTCGAACCATCGACCCATGCCTTAAAAGGGCATTGCTCTGCCAGCTGAGCTACGCGCCCACTCTCTTTCAATTTATCACAGCGGAAGCATGAAGGAATCCATCTCGGACTAGTCTCCAACCCGCAACTCGGCCGCTCCGGCGACGTCCGGAATTGTCACGTGAAGCGCATGCTGAGCGGCGTCATACGACGTCTTAAGCGCAGATGCGCTGCCTGAGAGCGTCGCATTGGCCTGGGCCGAGGGCCAGTCGTAAATCACTACTTCCACCGTCTTCCACCAGGGTGCATAGGTTCCCTGGCGCGCTGCGAAGCTGACGCGGAGTGAGTTGCCATCCGACTGGCAGGTAAATGCCTGGCGAAGAAACTCGCCGTGCTGGTAGCGGAAGGTGTGGCCGTCATCGAGATAGAGAGAGCCATTGCACTGCGGGCCGGGATAAACCCGCAGTTCCAGAGGACCATTGGGAGTTTCATCGGTGCTCTGGACGAGCGGCTGCAGCGGCAGAATGCTGCCGCCCCGAACGTACACCGGCAAAGTGTCGAGCGTGGGATGAATGAAAGGCCGGAAGGGGTACTGCGTTCCCGGTCCGTTCTTGTTGATATCGGTGGAAACCTGAACAATCGATGGTTCGGGCGGAGGAATCGCCGTCTTGAGACCAGTCCAGAAGTCGTACCACGGGCCGTTCGGAAACGAGACGACGTAATTGTCCATGGTTTCTGCAAAGGGCTGCGGAGCCACCAGAAGGCTCGGGCCCAGCAGGAATTCGCTGTCAAGATTGCCAAACCCGTTCGATGGCGGAGTGAAAACTTCGGGGAACTCGAGAAAAATAGGGCGCACCATGGGTAGCCCGGTGCGCGAAGATTCCTCGGCCAGGGTGTAGATGTAGGGCAGCAGGCGGTAGCGAGTTTCAATGTAGCGGCGGCGAATCGCTTCCTGTTCCGGACCGTGCACCCAGACTTCCTGCATCAGGGAGCCCTTGGTGGTGTGATCGCGGAACATCGGATTGAAAGCACCGACTTCAATCCAGCGAGTAAGCAGGTCAGGCGCAGGTGAACCGTTGAATCCGCCAATGTCATCGCCGACGAAAGAAATGCCGCTGATTCCTAAATTGAGCAACTGCTGCGTCGCCAGGCGAAGATGATTCCAGGTGGAAGAATTATCTCCCGTCCAGGTAAAGCCGTAGCGCTGTCCCCCGGCGAAGGTCGCGCGCGTAAGCACAAAAGGACGCTCGTCCGGACGCAGCTTGAGCAGCCCGTCATAGGTCGCGCGCGCATTCTCCAGTCCCACGATGTTGTGAATTTCAGAGTGGGTCGCGGTGCGGGTAGTGAAGCCGGGCTCTTCGATGCGGTGAACGTTGTCGAGCGGCATGGTCTTGCCGGGTCCGTCAAAGACTGCCGGCTCGTTCATGTCGTTCCAGAACCCCGCCACACCGTTCTGGACGAATTCTTTGTACAGGCCGCCCCACCAAACGCGCGTCTGGGCGCGAGTGAAATCGGGAAACACTGCCGGACCAGGCCACACCACGCCGACATACTCGCTGCCGTCGGCTTTCTTCACGAACTGATTGCCGGCTTCGCCCGTGTCGTAAGGGCTATAGCCCTGGTTGGGCGCGTGAGCGATGTGCAAATCGGTGATCAGCACAAGATGAAAGTGTTGCTTGCGTAGATCCGAAACCAGTCCGGGAAAATTGGGGAAGGCTCGCGGATCGACGGTGAACGGCCGGTTTCTGTACTGGTAATCGATATCGAGGTAAAGCACGTCGCCGGGAATTTTGTCGTGGCGAAAGCGGCCGGCAATCTCACGGATCTGGGATTCAGGATAGTAGCTATAGCGCGACTGCTGGAAACCGAGACTCCACAGTGGAGGAAGCGGGTGGGTGCCGGTCAGATAAGCATAACCCTCGACCACCTGCTTCGGACTGGGACCGTAGATCAAGTAATAATCGAGCGGGCCGCCCTCAGCTGAAAATGAGTACGCGTCGCGTGACTGCTTGCCGAAATCGAACCAGGAGCGCCAGGTGTTGTCGAGGAACAACCCGTAACTGCGGCCGCCGCCGATCCCGAGAAAAAACGGGATGCTCTTATATATAGGGTCAATCGATTCCTGGGTGCCGATGTCGGTATTCCACAGCGTGTAGGCCTGGTTTCTGCGGTCAAAGGTGCCGGCTTTATCGCCGAGCCCGAAGTAATGTTCGTCCCCGGGCATGCTTTTGTGAACCGAAAAGCCGCCAAGCTGGAATTGGGTGGGGCGGCCGATGGCATCGGCAGAGATCACGTTGCCGGCAAGATCGCGAACCACGATGCGAAGCGGATCGCGCTCGACCCGCACATCCAGCGCTGAGGTACGGAAACCGACCGAGGCGGCATCCTGCACTGGCTGAACGTCGACAGATTGGCTTCGTGGCCCCGGCAGCACCGCCCAGGAAGCATCCTCGGGAAAAGTTCCGCCAGGCGCAACACGGACTCGCAGAATATCGTCTCGCAGAGCCGTGATGCGCAGGCTGGCAGGACCGGCCTGGATGTCGATTCCATCACGCCGCGTCTGAGAGTTGGTGACCGCATCGAGCGTAACTGCCTGCGAGGCGGCTGCGGTCTGCGCTTGTCCCGAACCGCTTGCAATGCCCGCCCCAAAAAGGACAACCCCAGAAAAGAAAACCAGGAATCGCTCGCATCGCCAGCCCATCATGACTCTCTCCACTTCGATTGCTTCGCTATCAATTTATTTTGTCTTGCTAGTGAAATGAATGACGATTCTCTCATGGGGGTAAGCTTCAGTGGGGTTGCCGGGAATCGTGAGGTTGATCCGGCCGTTATCCGCGTCAGTCTTTACCAGCTCTGCACCTTCCAGCGAAGCCACCTGCGCCGGATTCCACACCCCGATCACATACTGTCTGCCTTGCGCCCCGGAAACATCCAGGGTGAGGGTGTCATGACCGGGCGACCACGACTCAGACAGCACCCGCAGCCCCTGGCTGAGGCTTCCCAGCTCTGGCAATGCAGGCGAAAGGCTCAAACCAAAATCATCCTTGATGCGAATACGCAACCGGTTCTCTCCTGCCGCCACTGGAAACTGCACCTCGATATGCTGATCATCATCATTTTTCTTGACCCGAAAAGGCACTCGCCGGCCGTTCATTTCAACGCCGAGAATCTCCGCGCGCAGGCTCACCGCGGGAGCAAACTGCAGGCTGCAATCGCCCTCGCCGGTGCGCGTAACATCCAGCGAAATCTCCCCGGCAGTTTTGTGATAAACCATGCGCAATAACGCCGAGCCCACCCGCACGTTGTCCAGCGTGAACCCGGTCCAGTCAGAGGGAACATGCGGAGCAAAAGCCAGGTTGTGCCCCGACGTATCCGCCGCCAGGCCAAACATTCCACGCAGCAGCGGACTGACGACCATCGCCGCAGACCAGATTTGCTGCGGCGAACTGGTTGACAGCGGCTGATAATAGTCGCCCGAGAGCACCTCGGTAACGTGGCCCAGCGATCCGTCGAGAGCCAACTGGGCGTTGGCCATGAGGTTGGAGAAGCCCGGTAACGCGCGATGGTAGCGGTATTCGCCGACCGACGCCCATCCGGTAAACAGCGGCCACACCGATCCAAAATGATAACCGCCGGCGCTGTACTTCGCCGCACCCGAGGAAATGATCCGCATTCCCCAATCCGCTTCATGATCGGGCCCGGCAAGCTGCGCGATCATCGCCCCGGCCTTGTCCTCATCTAACAGCCCGAACCACATCGGAACGGTCGCCAGCACACTGGGCTCGTCCACCTGATGATTGTTTCGATCAAGAGCGAATGCAAAACGTTTTTTTGCCTCTGACCAGAAGGCTTGGTTGACCAGCACTTTATGGCGCGTAAACTCATCGCTCAGTTGCTTGCCGAGGTCTTCCTTTCCCGCCAGATGGGCCAAATTGCCGAGCGCCCGCAGCGCCTCCGCGCCCAACGCGCTCTGGTAAAGCTCGGTCTTAATCGGCAGCAGAGGCCCGCCTTCCACCCAGCCATGACCAAATCCGAAATTTTGCGGCAGTCCTTGCGCATCATAAGTAGAGCGCAGAAATTGATAAGCCTTCCACAGGCTGTCCCACCTTTGCTGAGCAAACCCCACATCGCCGCTCGCCACCACGTAATCATTCATAGTGACGATGTAGAGCGGCGTCGCATCCGCCGAAGCGTACGGATACGGATAGTCGGTAAACCAGGGCACAAAATTGGCGCCCTGGGAAATCTCGTGCGGGACTTTGCCATCGGCGCGTTGATATTTGCTCAAAAACTCCAGAACCGTGCGGGTATTACTGAAATCACCCTCGGCATCCAACGCCAAAGCCGTCCACAGCGCATCTCGGCCGAAGAACCACGCGAACCCAGGACGCTGGCTGCCGCCCGAAGTCCGATAACCGGCAATTAATCCCGTTCCCAGATACGGATTCGTGACCAGCCCTTGAAGCACGCTGACTCGCGCCCAGTCATAAGCCTGTTGCAATTGCCGATCGGGCAGATCAACCCTGACAGTACCGTCCAGGTATCCGCGATAGTATTCGGCCGAATCTTTTTCCAGCGCAGTGTATTTAGCGGTCAGGTGCTGGTAAGTGGTCTCCGCCTCGGCCATACCGTTGGTTGAAGCGGCAATGACGACTACTTTGGTTTCTTTCCCCTTGCTGGTCACGCCGAGATGGAAAGAGTCTTCCTTGGAACTGGAATAGTTCGTGTCGTACTCCTGCTGCGCCGCGCCTGCGGTCGGAGAACCCACGAAAGCCGAAAATTTCTTTTGTTCCTCGCCGAAGTAGAAGGCGCTCAACTTCGGATCCCAATATCCGTACGTCCCTCCCAGCGCCGCCGGCCACTCCAGTTGGAAATCGCGTTCAAACGCCACCTCGACGTCGAGGGGTTGTGCGGTTTCAACCTCGATGATGACAATGGCTCCCTGCTCCCGCACCGGAACAAAAAATGTTTCCCGCACCGCAAAAGTGTCACTGCTGTAAAGGATTGTGCTCGACTCCGGCCGCACGGTCACGGTGCGAGCCAGTGATTCGGCAGGAATCACCCGCTCGTCCACATGAAAGCGGAGGTGGAAGTCACGCAGGATTTTAAGCGGGTAAACCCACGCCTCAAATTGTCCCGCCTCATTTCCGAACAGACCCGCGCGCGTGCCCACCGCCGAAAGAAATTCCCAGGGACGATCGGTCCGCGAAAGTTCCAGCGCAGGCGTAGAACCGGTCGCCGCCCGGGCCAAAGGAGAGAGGAATAGAAGAAGAGAAACAGCTAGAATCAAACCAGGCGAAACCTGGCGGAGCGGAAGAGAAGGTTTAGTGTCCATGCGTATGAACAGGGATAGAATACGCGGACGGCAGCTTAGTTTTGACACAAATCTCTACATCGAGTCAGCGCAGCCGGGCCCAAATCGGCTTCAGGCCGGACACTTCGAAGCTTAACCTGCCGCCCTCCTCATGCCCGGCGAACATTGCCGAAACCGAGCCGTTCTTAACGCGCTCCGGAGCTTGCAAAGTCGGCATGCACTTAATAAAGTAAGGGCGAATTCTAGCACGCGCCAATCCCCGGGAAGGTAAAACGCTTTTGTCATCTTCGCGCCGTACGTTCCTCCAATCGTTCGGCAAGTCCGCCGCCGTGCTTTCTTTGGAGAGTGTTCTCGCCCTGGCGCGTCCGAGTGGATTGCAAGCTGCCGTCCGCGAAACCGAACTGGCCGCCAAGCCCGGACTCGGACTCAGCTTCATCGACATTGCCAAGGAATCCGGCTTGAACGCCAAAACCATTTACGGCGGCGAGCACAAGAACAAATACTTGCTCGAGACCACCGGCTGCGGCGTGGCTTTTTACGATTACGACAACGACGGCTGGCTGGATATTTTTCTGGTTAACGGGTGGCGACTGGAAGGCTTCCCTTCCGGACAGGAGCCCACCACTCATCTTTTCAACAACAATCGCGACGGAACCTTTACCGACGTCACTGCCAAGGCGGGCCTGGTGCACTCCGGATGGGGCCAGGGCGTGTGCATTGGCGATTACGACAATGACGGGTTCGAAGACTTGTTCGTCACCTATTTCGGCAAAAACGTTCTCTATCACAACAACGGTGACGGCACCTTCACCGATGTCAGCGAGAAGGCAGGAGTCGCCGGAAATGGCAAACGCTGGAACACCGGCTGCGCTTTTGTCGATTACGATCGCGACGGCAAACTCGACTTGTTCGTCGCCAACTACATCGATCTCGATCTGGCCACCGCGCCCGTCCCCGAATCAGGCCCTTGCTTATACAAGAGCGTGATGGTGGCTTGCGGACCGCCCGGCCTCAAGGGCGGAAAAAATATCCTGTATCACAACAATGGGGATGGCACGTTTACCGATGTGTCTGAGACCTCCGGAATTTTGCAGGCCAATGGAACTTTCGGCCTGGGTGTGCTGACCGCGGATTTCGACAACGACGGCTGGCCCGA
>DATAPL010000040.1:0-2056 GCA_036265205.1 Terriglobales bacterium | reverse complement strand
CGCGTCAATCTCTTCGGCCTTCTCTGCGGCTTCGGCCAGGATGGTGACCTTGTCTTGCAGGACTTCCGCAAATCCCCAGGCCACCGCCAGCCGTTTTGTCTGGTTGCCGTTGCGGTAAGTAAGTTCGCCCGGGGCCAGCTCTGTAATGAGCGGAGCGTGGCCGGGCAGCACGCCCAGATACCCGGTCTCGCCGGGGATCTCTATGTACTCGGCAGACTCGCTCACCACCAGCCGCTCCGGCGTCACGATTTCGAGTTGGATGGTCTCTGCCATCGCTTAGGCTGCCGCTCCAGACTTCATTTTTTCCGCTGCTTCCAGCACTTCTTCAATCGCACCCTTCATGTAGAACGCCTGCTCCGGAACATCGTCATGCTTGCCCTCGATGATTTCCTTGAAGCTGCGCACCGTGTCCGCCACCTTCACAAAGCGGCCTTCCATGCCCGTGAATTGTGAAGCCACAAAGAACGGCTGTGACAGGAATTTTTGGACTTTGCGCGCGCGGGAAACTGTGAGCTTGTCTTCTTCGCTCAGTTCTTCGATACCCAGAATGGCGATGATATCCTGCAAGTCCGTGTAACGCTGCAGAATTCTTTTCACGCCCTGCGCCACATCGTAATGTTCCTGGCCCACAATGTGCGGATCGAGAATGCGCGAAGTCGAAGCCAGCGGATCGACCGCCGGGTAAATTCCAATGGCTGTCAGAGGACGCGAAAGCACCGTGGTTGCGTCCAGGTGGGCAAAAGTCGTCGCCGGCGCCGGATCGGTAAGATCGTCGGCGGGCACGTAAATCGCCTGCACTGAGGTGATCGATCCGCGCTTGGTCGAGGTGATGCGCTCCTGCAATTCGCCCATTTCCGTGGCCAGGTTCGGCTGGTATCCCACGGCGGACGGCATGCGGCCCAGCAGAGCGGACACTTCTGATCCAGCCTGCGTGAAACGGAAAATGTTGTCGATGAAGAGCAGCGTGTCCGCGCCTTCTTCGTCACGGAAATACTCTGCGACGGTCAGTCCGGTCAAAGCAACCCGCAGGCGCGCTCCGGGCGGCTCCGTCATCTGGCCGTAAATAAGTGAGGCCTTGGATTCCGACGCAGTACCCGGTTTGATCACGCCGGACTCAGTCATTTCCAGCCACAGATCGTTGCCTTCACGTGTGCGCTCTCCCACGCCCGCAAATACCGAGTAGCCGCCATGGTGCTTGGCCACGTTGTTGATCAGTTCCATGATCACAACGGTCTTGCCTACTCCGGCGCCGCCGAACAGGCCGATCTTTCCGCCTTTCAAAAACGGCTGGATCAGGTCGATAACCTTCACGCCGGTCTCAAACATTTCCGCCTTGGTCGCCTGCTCGTCGAACGCCGGCGCTGGGCGATGGATGGGCAGCCGCTTGGCCGCCTTCACCGGACCAAGTTGATCCACGGGTTCGCCGATCACGTTCATCACGCGGCCCAGCGTCTCCTTGCCCACGGGCACGGAGATAGGTCCGCCGAGATCGAGCGCGTTCATGCCGCGCACCATGCCATCCGTGGCCTGCATGGCGACTGTGCGCACGCGGCCTTCGCCCAGGTGCTGTTGCACTTCCAGCACCACGTCAATCGGGTCAGGCACTTTAAAGCCTTCGCTGGTCACGCGTAGCGCCTGGTAAATAGGCGGCAAACTTCCTTCTGTAAACTCCACGTCAACCGCGGGACCCGCGATCTGTATAACCTTGCCTACATTTTGAGTAGCCATAATCTCCCAGCAATTAGCAGTTAGCAGTTAGCAAAACCTGAATTCTCTGCGCCCTTTTCTGAAATCCCGAATCCCTCGTAGTTTGCGGGTGAGGGGATCGCTATGCTCTTCCAAGCCCTTAGCCTCTGCAGAATCTATTCTCGACCCCAAAGTTCTTCGCGGCTATAGCGATCCCTCGCTCTGCTCGGGAGTTCCCAAAAACTACTGCGCCGCCGCGGCTCCGCTCACAATCTCAATAATCTCTTTCGTAATTTTCGCCTGGCGGGCACGGTTCATGGCCAGCGTAAGCGAATCAATCATGTCAGAAGCGTTGCTGGTGGCTGAATCC
>DATAPL010000039.1:0-220263 GCA_036265205.1 Terriglobales bacterium | reverse complement strand
CTGAACGCCGCCCTGGAGAAGGCGCCAGAGTTGCAGAAGCTCAGCGCGGAAGAGTTGCTGAAAGGGCTGGAAAACGTTCCTGAAGCTATCCGCACCGCAGTTCGCAATAACGGCGGCGGCCACGTGAACCACAGCATGTTCTGGAAGATTATGAAGCCCAAGGGCGGCGGCGACCCCAGCGGCCCGGTTGCGGACGCCATTAAGAAGGCGTTCGGCAGCTTCAAGGATTTTCAGACCAAGTTCAACGATGCCGGCGCCAAGCAGTTCGGCAGCGGCTGGGTTTGGCTGGCAGGCAAAAAAGGCGGCGACGTGCAAATTCTCAGCACGCCGAACCAGGACAGCCCGATCTCCCAGGGCCTGTTCCCCATTTTCGGCAATGACGTTTGGGAACACGCCTACTACCTCAAGTACAACAACCGCCGTCCCGAATACCTGGCGGCCTGGTGGAACGTGGTGAACTGGGAAGAGATCAATAAACGCTATGAGAGCCTGAAGTCCGGTCACCTGGAACCGGCGCTGGCCCGCTAAAAAACTCGCTTCATGCGAACCTAAGCCTCGGCACAAGCAGTGCAGTGCCGGGGCTTTTTTGTGGTCAAATGTGGGCGCGAGCGCCCCGCTCGTGCGGGAAGCACAACCGAACCCTTCCGGGTAAACAGTCCCGCGCAGAGATTCTCCGGTGAGGCGGACATTTTTGAGTCAAGGCTGCCCGTGGTCTGTGATTCATCTCGAAGGTCGGGCCCTAGGCCCCTCACTTCTCGCAAAGGACGCGAGAAATGGGGCACCCTCAGAAAATGGGCTTACTACTGCAGCTTTGCGTACTCGGCCTTGACCTCGCGCAGCATGGGAATTTCCGGGTCGGCGTCTTTCCACAAGCCGAGAAAGTCCTGGTAGGCCACGCGCGCCTTGGCCTTATCGCCGGCCATGACATACGCGCGTGCAATGCCGACTTTGGCCAGAGGCATCAAGGGATCGACGGCAATAACGTCTTTCATGTCCAGGAGGCGCTGAAAGGCCTGCACCGCTTCGCTGCCGCGCCCGGCCTTGAGATAAGCATTTCCGCGGACATAGAGAACACCTGAGTTCGCCCGTGCATACACCAGCGCGCTATCGAGCAGGTCGATGGCTTTGCCGGGATTATCGTGATTGAGCTCAATCTGCGCCCTCACCAGCGGCGCTATGACGAACTGCACCAGGGTGTCGTAGGGACGCTTCTGGGCAACCTCGTCGGCCAGCTTGGCTGCTCGCGCGTCCTCACCAACCATGGCTAAGGCGACGGCGCACGTGAGCACTACGTAGGGCGACTGGGACCGCTTGAGAGCCTCGGACACATCTTCTAACGCGTGGCTCTTCGAGAGAAACGTGGCTTCGGTAAATGCTTCCTGCGAATATTCGCTGGCTACGGCTTCTTTCAGGCCCAGACGTTCGGCCGCTTCTCGCTCTTTTTGTCCGAAGGCCTTGGCGGTTCGGCCCTGACCTACAAACGCCGCCATCCCGGAGCGCAGGCTGTTCGTCTGGTAGTCGCCCTGAGGATCATCCTTTATCGCATCCAGTTCCCGCTCAATTCCAGCTTTGTCGCCCTGCAGCCAGGCGATAATCGCCAGTTGGGGATGTAACAAGGGAGCGCCGACCTTGCGCTGCAAGGCGTGCTCATAGGTGGCTTTGGCCTCATCCAAACGGTTGAGGCCTGAATAGGCAAGGCCCTCGTTCGAATATCCAGTGGCGCTGTCGGGGTCAAGCTGTACCGACTGCCGGGCATTCTCGAGCGCGTTCTCATACTGGCCCATCAGGTTGTAAACCGCCGCCAGGTTGTTATAGGGAACTTCGTCACGCGGGTAAGTCTGCTTGTAAAGTTCGAGTGCAGTGATTCCTTTTTCCAACTGGCCGGAATCCACGTAGTAGTGCGACATGATGTATAGCTTCTCGTGTTCGCTGGCCCTGTCCCGCAGCTCGAACGCCTTTTCCCGGTTTTGTTCCGAAAGCTCGCTTTGCCCCAGATTGCTGTAGATCGTGCCCATGCGGGCATAAGCCAGGGCAAAGTTGGGATCCAATTCCACCGCCCGTTTGTACAACGGGAGAGCGCTCAGTTCATCGAAGGTCTGGTGCTTGACATCGCCCAGGCTGAAGGCTTTCAAAGCGTCGAGCGAGGAGGTGGTCGCTTCAGATAGAGGTTTGTCGAACTTCTGAACCGACGCCAGCGATTCTCCGAGTTTTTTCCGCAGGCTGGAGCCCGCCTTATGCAGCGAGTTCAACACGGCTTCCTTGCTTCCCGCCTGCACTTCTTCCCGGGCCAGGGTTTCTCCCGACCCGGCATTGACCGCATCCAGCGTGATTACATACTGGCTGCCGAGGTTGGCGATGGAGCCATTGAGCATGGCCTTGATGCCGACACGCTGGCAGATTTCACGCCCCACGTCGCCGGTAATACGCTCGTCCGGAGCCCGCCCCATGAATTGCAGCGTCTGCCGAACTTTTTGTTCGGGAAAGACATTGAGGTACGGAGATTGCTCCAGATCCACGGCCAGCGCCTTTTTCAGAGTGCCATCGAATACCGGATCGGCCGTGGTATTGACGAAATCGGTAAGCAGAATTGCGTCTTTATCCGACATTACCGCCCGGCTGCGTCGCATGAAGACGGTCACGGCCAGCCCCAGCAACGCCAGCACCACCAGGGCGATCACCGCCAGATTCCACAAGCGGCCCGGCTTGCGCTCGCGCGCCACTCGCATCGTGCCGGAGCTGGCGGCCGCCGATATCAGCCCGGAGTCGGTGTCACGCTTCAGGCGCTTGAGATCGGCCCGTACTTCCGCCGCGCTCTGGTAGCGCAAATCGCGGTCTTTCTCCAGCAGCTTGATGATGATTTCATCCAGCTGCACCGGCACGTCGGGATTCAACCGCACGGGGAGGACAGGAGGCCGGTTCAATATGGCCTCAAAGATCACGGGCGAGGTTTCGCCGCGGAAGGGCAAAGCACCCGTCGCCATCTCATAGAGCACCGCGCCGAAGGAAAACAGGTCTGTGCGCGTGTCGAGTTCTTTGCCGCGCGCCTGTTCGGGCGACATATAGGCAACCGTGCCGACGGTTGAGCCTGGGCTGGTCAACAATTGATCATCGACCGTCACCGCGGAACCCGTGGCGCCGCCCAGCACGGCCTCCGCCTTCAGCGTCTGTTTGGCCAGGCCGAAATCCAGCACCTTGGCCTGATTGCGATTAGTGGCAAAAATGTTGGCGGGCTTGATGTCGCGATGAATAATGCCCTTGCTATGAGCCGCGTCCAGCGCATCCGCGATCTGGATGGCCAGTTGCAGAAGCAGCTCCATTTCCAAAGCGTGCTTGCCGATACGCTGCTTGAGGGTTTGCCCTTCAAGCAATTCCATCGCGATAAAGTAGCGGCCGTCGGCCTCCCCGATTTCGTAGATGGTGCAGATATTGGCGTGGTTCAGGGCGGAGGCAGCGCGCGCCTCGCGCTGGAACCGCTCCAGCGCAGACGGGTCATTCTCCAGATCTGCGGGCAGAAACTTGAGGGCCACGTGGCGGCCGAGGTTGAGGTCTTCCGCCTCATACACCACACCCATGCCACCGCCACCAAGCTGGTGCAGGATACGGTAGTGGGAGATGGTTTCGCCTAGCATCCGAGCAAGCAGCTCCGACAGGATTTTTCGATGGTAGGCTGTGCCTACCGGCAAGTCAATGTGAGCTCTGGGGTTAGCCCCTCAACCTTCCGATTCGAACGGCGATAGCAAAAGTGACGGGCGGCCCAGCAAACTGCAAATGCAGATTGCAGATAAAGATACGCGATCGCGACAGGTTTTGTTCAGAGGGCGTTTAGGGCAGGGGAAAACAGTTTGCAAGGGGACAGGACGAGTAAGGGCCGGCTGTGCAGCCCCTTGATCGCTAGAGCCGCCAAAACAGTACCGCAATCGTGGCAACCACCAGGACGCCGGCGGCGATCAGGTAGACATGAGATCGTACCCAGCCAGTCTGGGAGTCGGCTGAGACTTCGGCAAGCAGGTCGCTAGCATCCTCGACCTCCGGGCTGGGTGAAACAGCTTCGCAATCCAGGCAGAATCGGCGGCCCTGGGACACAGGAAAACCGCAAGCTTCGCAAGTCCCAACTTTTCCTAATTCGATAGGTCCGGTCAGAACAAAATCGCTCGCCTCGTCCACCGGCTCAGCTCCGATTTCCTCTTGTTTTCGGGCGGGACTGGGTGCGAGGGGGATCGCGGTTTTGGGGGCTGCCTCGGCGGTCCCATTTCCAGGCGCTGGCTCCGCAGGAGGACGGATTGCCTGGGGCGCTGCCGGGACCGCAACTTGGGGTTTGCCGCCCAACTCGCTTTCCGCGCGGCGGGCCGCCTCGGCGTGCTCGACCGCGGTCTGAATCATCTCCGCCAGGCGTTGCAGGGCGACAAAATCCCGTTCTTCGAAGGCATTGGGACGGTCCGCCAGCAATTCGAATACGCCGTAGACTTCCTCCCCGCGCAACAACGGCATCACCACCACCGACGCAATTCCGAGCGCCCGGCAGCTTTCCCGGTTCACTCTGGGATCATTTTCCGCATCGTCACAATGCAGGGTCTGGCGGGTGCGGACGCTTTCACCGGAGAGGCCGGACGCGATCTGCAGGTGGGTGCCGATCCCGGGCGCCGATTTACCTACGCTGGCGCAGCAGACCATGGCCTGGTCTTGGCGCAGGGCGACGGCTGAGCCGGACGCGCCAGTGATGTATTGCGCGCGCTCGGCCAGCAGCTGCAGGGTGGCATCGAGGTCACGCTGCGCCATTTCACTGAGCGACTTGCCGCCATCCTCTCCGGGAAAGCGCAGTTTCTCTCGCGCCATCGCCGGAGCCGCGGCAGCTCCCGAAGTCGAAGCAAGATTGGGCAGCACGATGCCTGCAGAGGCAGTTCTAGGCGCTGCCTGGGAGGAATTACCGTCCAGGATGGAATGAGTATCCATTCAACAGAAGAAGGTTTTCTCTAAGTCGAGTTTCGCTCCCTGAAGATATGGTGTCAAGAAGAAACCCGACGTACACGCCCCTAAGTCACGTGCCTTCATAGAGCTAGTCAAAAGGTGGCTGGATGTCGGGCTGGTGTGGCGCGGGCGCCCCCGCCCGCGTGAAGGCGTCCACTAAAAGGAGCGATGATATGGTGCGGTACGACGCCGCAGCAAGACAGCCCGGCCGCCAAAGAGTTGTGATGGCATCCGAAAAATGATGTGATGGCGTCCGAAAATAAAACTCAAAGGCCGCGGGCGGGGGCGCCCGCGCCACACTCAACTGATCGCGTCGCCGACGTGAATAGTGCCCGGGGTCAGTATCTGCGCGCGCAAGCCCCCGCGATGAGTGAGACCCTTGATAACTTCCCCTCCTGTCAGCCGCTGCAGGTGGTCACAGGGTTCGCACAGCCGAATGCCGCGAATTTTTACGTCACCGATCTTGAAGTCCCTTCCGACCAGATGATTGAGCGCCACCCCGCGTGTGACCACGTTGCGGCGCGCTTTTCCCTGAGGAAGCTCGAAATTGTATTCAAGTTTCAGGGCTTCAATGGCTTCGGCTTCGATCAAGGTTAGCTCACGATCGGGCAGCGGCTTGGAAAAGGTTCCCAAGCCCAAAGCGTAGCGGTCGCCTTCGAGGCCAGATCCGGGAATGGCGCGGGCCTCACGGACCGGCTGAGTCGGCGCGGTGGCCCCGGATGCAATGTAGATGGATTCGACGGTTCCAGTGTTCATAGCTTCCTCAAAATGAGACAACGACAAGTGTGGCGCGGGCGCCCCCGCCCGCGCGGCAGTGTCCGGCTGTAATACAGCGACCTCATTGTTGGCCTTAACATCCTCTAGGACCAACTTCAAAAACCATCCTCTGAAACCAACGTCAAAACCTCGCGGGCGCGGGGCGCCCGCGCCACACCAGCTATTTCCCGGCGAGTGCTATGCACTCTCCCAGCACATCGATAGCAACATCAGCTTCGTCCTTGCTGACTACCAGGGCGGGGGCGATCCGGATGGTGCTCGGGCCACATCCCAGAAACAGGATGCCACGTTCGAAGGCCAGTTCGATAATGCGGTCGCGCTGCTCAGGGGCGTACTCCTTGGTCTTCTGATCTTTGACGATTTCGACTCCAACCATCAGCCCGCGGCCCCGCACATCGCCCACCATCTTGTGCTTACGTGGCCAGTCCGCCATGCGCTTCAGCATGTGACTGCCGACCTCGGTCGAGTTCCGCAGCAGGCCTTCTTTCTCGATCACATCGAGCGTGGCCAGAGCGGCTGCAATGCAAACCGGATTGCCGCCGAAGGTCGACGCATGCGAGCCCGGAACCCAGTCCATGATGTCGGCGCGGCTCATGGTGATGCCCAGCGGCATGCCCGAAGCAATGCCCTTTGCCATGCAGACGATGTCGGGCTGTACGCCGGTATGCTCAATCGCCCACCACTTGCCGGTGCGGCCAGCGCCGCTTTGAACTTCATCCGCCACCAGCAGGATGCCATGCTTGTCGCAAATGCGGCGCAGCTCCTGCATGAACACGGTCGGCCCGATGACATAGCCGCCCTCGCCCTGCACCGGCTCGACGAAAATAGCCGCCACTTCCTCCGGTGCCAGGGTCGTCTTAAAGAGCTTGTCCTCGATGAAGCGGGCGCAGCCCAGGGCGAAGGCTTCGGCATCCTGCGCTCCGCCTTCGCAACCGCGATAGACGTCTGGATAGCGGATGTGAGTCACGCCCGGCACGCCGGTGCCGAAGCGGCGCTTCTGCTGCGGCTTGGAGCCGGTCAAAGAGAGCGCGCCCATGGTGCGTCCGTGGAAGGCGCCGAAGAAAGCGATCACGTTCTGCCGCTTGGTGTGATACCGAGCCAGCTTCAGCGCGCACTCCACCGCTTCTGCCCCGGAATTCCCGTAGTAAGTCTTGTGCGGACCCGACATAGGCGCGATCTTGGACAGCCGTTCGGCCAGCGTAATCATGCTCTCGTAGTAAAAATCCGTTCCTGACATGTGGATGAGCTCAGCCGCCTGCTTCTGGATGGCGGCAACCACATCGGGATGGCAGTGTCCGGTCGAGGTGACAGCGATGCCGGCTGAGAAATCGAAGAACTCGTTGCCATCCACGTCGGTGACGACGATGCCGCGTCCGCTTTTGGCTACCAGCGGGTAGGAGCGTGTGTATGAGGGCGAAATGTACTTCTCATCGCCAGCTAGAACCCGCTTGGCATTGGGGCCGGGCAGGGCGGTCTTGATTCTGGGTCCTGCGAGAGTCTTGCTGGTCAGCGTCGTGGTAGTCATGGAATCCTCCGGGAAAACAGTCGGTCGTCGGTTCGGTCGTCAGCTGCGGGCGGTCCTGCCGAAAAAGGCGGATTCAGCCCCGAGCCACATGATTTTGGGAGGATTAGAAAACTAGTCGCTACCGAACAAGCTGGGACGCGCCTGCGAAGGCAACACTGCCAGATGACGGCGCGGACACACAAGGAAGTCCAGCCAGCACACGGGCAGGTGCGAATTGGAGCTCTGATGACGCATCGGGCAACATTCCTGTCTCATTATAGCCTGCGAGGAACGCTGGCGTAACCCCCTGTGGCCACTCGTTAGTCACCGGCGGCCATGCCGCAAGCTCCCGCCAAATACCTCTACCTGTAGCTGTAAGTACAAGCCTGTACCTGTCATCCTGACCGAAGCGAAACGCAGTGAGCGCAGGGGACGGACCTGCCTGCTTCTGAATTGGATGGAAGGAGAACCCTTAATAGTCAACAAGTTGTCAATACCTCGAATCCAATCGACCTTACCCGCCGTCTGATATGTTCTAGCTTTGGCTCCCTAGCAAATAGTCAATGACCCATGCTCCGCGCCAGCCCCGCTTCACCGTAATCCTAGCCTTTGCTCTGGTCTATTTCTTCTGGGGATCTACTTATTTGGGTATCGACATCGCGGTGGAGCAGATACCTCCGGCGCTGATGTGCGGCATCCGCTTCCTGATCGCTGGAGTCTTTATGCTCGCATTTTGCGGGCTCCGTGGACGCCGGGTTCGTTATTCCCCGACACAGCTGGGACGGATGGCCATAGTTGGAATTTTGCTGCTCATGGGCGGCAATCTGACCCTTTCCTATGCCGAGAAGCATGTAGCGACCGGCCTGGCAGCGCTGATCATCGCGGTCACGCCGTTGTGGTTTCTGGTCCTGGATTCGTTGCTGCTTGGCCATCACCGCATCGCAGCGCAGGGGAAAGTCGGCCTTTTCCTGGGCGTGGCCGGACTGATAGTCCTGCTCTGGCCCGACCTGATGGCCACCACTGCGCTGGGGAGAATTCAGCTCTGGGCCTCCATCAGCCTGCTGGGCGGATCATTCAGCTGGGCGCTGGGTTCAGTGTTGGCCAAGAAATGGAAGTCGCCGGACGTCGATCCCTTTTCTGCTACCGCCTGGCAGATGATCGCTGCCGGCCTGGCAAACCTTGCGACCGCTTTCGCTTTGGGCGATCTCTCGCGAGCGGTTTGGACCCGCCGCGGCATTGGCGCCACCCTCTACCTCGTCGTCTTCGGATCATGGGTGGGATACACGGCCTACATCTGGCTGTTGAATCACGTGCCTACTTCGAAAGTTTCCACTTACGCATATGTCAATCCGGTCGTGGCGGTCTTTCTGGGATGGCTGGTGCTGCATGAGCGAGTGGACGCTTATATCCTGGCGGGCAGCGCAGTCGTGGTGGCCTCAGTGGCCCTGGTGACCAGCGCCGCGGTAACGGCCAAGCCGGCGATGGACGAAATGCCCGCCGTGGAAACCATGGCCGACTAGTTGCGTTATAAAGTAGCGCCGGTGTCCCGCCCTCGAGGTTGGATGGGACAGCGACGCTAAGATCGACTTTTCATGGCAACCTGCATACGCTGTGGTCGCGAGCTGCCGTCATTTTCCACGGGAGAGATTGATCCTGTCTGCCCGCATTGCCGCGCTAAAGAGGCTTCCCTGGTTGCTTCGGGAGACGCGGTCGTTTCACCCCGAGCCAGAAACAGCCAGCCGTTTCTGCTGACTCAAATCATCGTCGGCATTAACGTCCTTGTTTTCGTCGCCATGGGATTTTCGGGCGTGTCCCCTTTGGCGCCAACCGTCCAGCAATTGGTGACCTGGGGCGCTAATTTTGGACCCTTGTCGCTGGGTCCGCAGCCCTGGAGGATGCTGGCCTCCAACTATGTCCACATTGGCATCATTCACATTTTTTTCAACATGTGGTGTTTGTGGAATCTCGGCCGGCTGGCGGAGCGCATCTTCGACCGTTGGACCTACTTGCTGGTTTACACCGCGAGCGGAATTGGTGGCAGCCTGGCCAGCTTATGGTGGCATCCCAAAGGCGTTGGGGCGGGAGCATCCGGCGCCATCTTTGGCTTGGCCGGCGCGCTGATCGCCGTGCTGTACTTGGGAAAACTTCCCATCGCGAAGGAAGCGCTGAAGCCTACGCTCAAGAGTCTGATCAGCTTCGCCGCCTACAACTTATTTTTCGGACTCGTCCCGGGAATCGACAATTCCGCCCATCTCGGAGGGTTGGCAGCCGGGCTTGGGCTGGGAGCGGTGCTCGCCAGGAGTGTTACGGAGCCGCCCGAAAACCGCGCCCGCTGGCGCAACTATGCCGCCGTGGTAACCACGCTGCTGCTGTTCGCGGGATACAACTACCTCAAGCACCAGTCGGGACGCTAAAGCGCCATCACCCTATCATCCCGACCGGAGCGAAGCGCAGCGAGCGGAGTGGCGGGACATGCTTTACTTCGAGGCTTTTTCGCCCTCCTCGTCGTCCGCGCCACCAACCAGATCGACCGCGTGTCCGCGCACTGCGTAGGTCAGCTTCTGGTTTTCGTCAGCTTCGAAAGTTACACGCGCCGGCCGCCGTTCCCACGCCGGCGCCGGACACTCTGAATCCGGCATATCATCTTCCGCGGTTTCACCCAGCGGTTTTTTCAGCACCGGCTTGCGCCGGCCCACCTGATACACCACCGCAAAAAGCTTCTTGCCATCGTCAGATACGCCGCAGTAGGCAACGTAGTCGCGATACCAACTGGCCACCGAGTAGTACGAGTCAAACTCAGGCAGGCTGATCGCCGAAACGTGTCCGGTCATGCGATCCACCAGCAGCCAACCGCCACGCTGCCAGACCCAGCGCGGAGACGAAACCGCCTCGGCGGGCAAACTGTCGTTGATGCGAAATGCGCGGCGAATCACAAACAGCCGCTCGGTGATCTCATGCGCCGCGCCCAGGGTAAATTCTTTCATCCGGCTGTCTACATACAATGAGCGCCCTTTCAGGTCAATGCACTTGGCCTCGCTGGTGCCTACGCACCATTTGATTGCCGTCCATTTTCCAAAACTCACCATGTGCGGCTTGCTTGCTGCCTGCGCCCTTCCAGCAAATAGCAGGACCGCGAGGGTCATTGGAACAAACCGAACCGGAAAAAAATGAAATCGACACATGCTGCAAAACTATGCAGGCCGCCGCAGGTAGCGCAAGGATGCTTGTCACACTAATCTCCTGGATTTCCCTAATCGGGAGGATCCATCTCTCGCCATTTTCCTGCGCCGCGAATCCGGTACAATAGTGATTGTCACGCCCGGTTGCAAGATGAGCCCCCGCCCGAAACTCCCGAAGTCGATCTCTGCTTTAACCCAGGCTGATCAGCACAGGAGTCAGGACTGGGCCGGTGCCCGGCGGCCCGCGCCGCGAATTCTGGTGGTGGACGACAACGAAGACATCATGCTGCTGATGCAGGAACTGCTCGCCACCCGCGGTTACGACGTGGTGGCGGTTCCGGATGCGATGCACGCGGAGATCGAAGTCCTTCGCCATCCTCCTGACCTGATTCTTTCGGACGTAATCATGCCCGGTAAATCGGGTTACGAATTGTGCCGAGAGCTCAAGGAGAATCCCGCCACCCGCCTGATTCCGTTCGTGCTGATTACCGGCCTTACCGATCGCCAGGACCGGCTGCTGGGCATTGAATCGGGGGCCGATGATTTCCTGAACAAGCCGATTTTTCCCGAGGAGCTTTTTGCCCGGGTCAAATCCCTGCTCAAGCTCAAGGAATTCACCGACGAACTGGAGACTGCGGAGACGGTCTTGTGCACCCTGGCCTTGAGCGTGGAGAGCCGCGATCCTTACACCGAAGGCCACTGCGAACGGCTGGCCTTGAACGCCAGCAATCTGGGGCGCCATCTCGGCCTGGACGAGGAATCCATTGTGGCCCTGCGGCGAGGCGGTTACCTGCACGACCTGGGCAAGATCGCCGTGCCCGATGAAATCCTGAAAAAGGGAACTAACCTTACCGACGAAGAGTGGTCGGTAATGAAGCTGCATCCCGTCACCGGCGAAACCATCTGCAGGCCGCTCAGGTCGCTGCGCGCAGTTCTGCCGATTATTCGCAGTCACCACGAGCACTCCGATGGCAGCGGCTATCCTGACGGCCTGCGCCGCGGCGAGATCCCGCTCCTGGCCCGGGTGTTGCAGGTCGTGGATGTTTACGATGCCCTGCGCACGGCGCGCCCGTATAAGCCGGCCCTCAGTCATGAGCAGGCTGCCGCTACCATGCGCGCGGAAGCCAGAAGCGGACTCTGGGATGAAGAACTGGCGGCGCAGTTCCTGTCCCTGCTGGAAAAACAAAAGCAGGTAGCTTAGAAGTACTGCCAACTGTTCTTACGATGCCGCCGCTGCCCGCCGCTGTTCTTCATTCAGCGTGATCAGGGTGATTCCTACCCCTTGCTTGTAGTCGAGCGTCAGCCGGGCAGCGCATTCCTCGCACAGCCAGAAAAATTCCAGGTGGCGAACCGGTTTTTCACTGCTTTTGGTGGAAGGATGTTCGGGGCCAGTATCCAGGCGAAACAGCTTGCCCTGATGAAGATATCGGAACGGGGCCGGACAGCCCGGGTTGGCGCATTTGGAAAGCATCTCTGCCTCCCCTCGGGCGAAAAGTTATTGTTGGGTGAATCCTACTCCCACTTCATTAAGATGCAGCTTGCCGGATTGAAAATCTCTGTGGAAATCTTCAACCAAGTACAGTTTCGGGAGCAAGGATCAACTGGCCGCCTGGTGTCCGCCAGATTTCGAATGCTCGCGCACCGCGTCCGCAACTTTTTGTCCCATCGCCGATGTAGAGAGAACTGACTGTCCGGTCCGGGAGAGATCTCGCGTGCGGCTGCCTGACGAGAGGACCGTCGTCACCGCCGACTCGATGCTGGCCGCCTCGGCTTCAAGTTTGAAGGAGTAGCGCAACAGCATCGCGGCCGAAAGAATCGCGCCCAACGGATTGGCGATTCCTTTCCCCGCAATGTCTGGTGCCGAACCGTGCACCGGCTCGTACAGACCTACGGTTCCTCCGATGCTGGCCGAACCCAACATCCCCAGCGAGCCCACCACCGCTCCCGCCTGATCGGAAAGGATGTCGCCAAACATATTTTCGGTGAGCACCACATCGAACTCCGCTGGACGCGCCACCATGGCCATGGCCGCCGAATCCACGTACATGTGGGACAGCTTGATGTCGGAATACTCCTTCGCTACCCGGGTAACCACGTCGCGCCACAGGCGGGAGCAATCCAGAACGTTAGCTTTGTCGACTGAAGTCACCTTGCGGCGCCTCGATCGCGCCAGGCCAAACGCCACATGCGCAATACGCTCGATCTCAGCTTCGCCATAGCTCATGGTGTCGATCGCAAAGCGCTTGCCGGCTGGTCCGGTCGTAGTCCGGGGCTGGCCGAAGTAAATGCCTCCCAGAAGTTCGCGCACGATCATGACATCGGTTCCCCGCACTACCTCCGGCCGCAGCGGCGAACAGTCTTCCAGCGCGGGGAAACACATGGCCGGCCGCAAATTGGCGAACACTCCTAACTCCCGCCGCAGCCGCAACAATCCACTCTCCGGCCGAAGGTGACTGGGATAGCCATCAAACGACGGCCCACCCACCGCCCCCAGCAACACCGCACCCGAGCTCAGGCAAGCCTGCAAGGTATCGGCCGGCAGCGGATCGTTGCTGGAGACTAAAGCCGCGCCTCCAACCGGCTTGCGCGTGATGCTGAGTTGATGGCTGTAGGTTTCAGCAATCGATTCGAGGACGCGAACCGCCTCGTCAGTAACTTCCGGCCCAATGCCATCGCCAGGCAGAACAGTAAGGTTGAGTAGCATGGGCGCTATTGTATGGCGGAAGCCGTCACCAGGAAAACCGGCAGAGACAAGTTGCGAAATATGAATTGATCCTATAAAACTGCACATCCCTCATAAAGGCGGGTGTTCAGAAGCTCTCATCAAGAAGTGTCAATCCCGAGCGAAGTGACTGCTTCGCAAAGATTCCTCTACCTCCGGCGAGGCGTCATGCTGAGCTTGCGAAGCATCTTGCGCGAGGCGGATGGTCACGGATCCCCTATCGTGGCTGTGCGCAAGGTTCTTCGGGACATAGGATGGCTCCGGGTTTGTGCGGTTTGCTCAAGCTGAACTATCACCCGTTACTGCTGTGCCTTGAACCTGGCTGGCGATCCTCTTAAACTTAAGTTATGCATGTGCATGCCAGCCACGCCAGCAGCGAGAAGACTTCGCGGGTGCTGCGTTTTTCGCTGGTTGTAACCGCGGCCTACATTGTGCTGCTGGTGATTGCCGGCATTCGCGCCCACTCGCTGGCGCTGCTCTCCGAGGCCGGGCATAACCTTTCCGATTTTTTTGCCCTTCTGCTCTCCCTGACCGCGGTCTATCTGCAATCGCGTCCGCCCAGCTCCACCAAGACTTACGGCTACCACCGTGCCGGGGTGCTGGCGGCGCTGGTGAATGCGGTTTCGCTGGTTGCGGTTTCGGGTTTCATTTTCTACGAAGCCTTCCGCCGCCTGCAGAACCCCGAGCAGGTGCATGCCGGAGTGATGATCTGGGTCGCCGCCGCCGGGGTGGTGATGAATGGAGTAATCGCGTTGCTGCTCTACCGCGCCGGAAGTGACGTAAATATTCGCAGCGCCCTGCTGCACGAAATCGGCGACACGCTTTCGACCGCGGCGGTCATCGCGGGCGGTTGGGCCATCATGGCCACGGGCAAGTACTGGATTGATCCGGTGCTTTCGGTGGCTATCGGCGTCCTCATCCTGTGGTCGGGATTCGGCATCGTGCGCGAGACGCTCAACATCCTTCTCGAAGGCACTCCGCGCGGCATCAAACTCGAGCAGGTGGAAGCCGCTATGCGTCTGATCGAGGGGGTCAACGACGTTCACGATCTGCATGTGTGGAATATCGGATCGGAGACCCGCGCGCTTTCCTGCCACATTTCCATTGCTGACATTCCGCCTTCGGTCAGCGAGCGCATTCTGCGCGACGTGAAGGAATGCCTGCGGCACGAGTTTCACATCAGTCACACCACTATCCAGTTCGAGAACGTGGACTGCGAAGTGGTGCACGGTTGCGTGATTCCGGTGGCCGAGGACAGCGGTCATCATCATCACTGATGCGTGCGGCCCGACCCGCTTGGCTCGAATCAGTCAGGGTCGTTTGATCACGTGATAGTGGCTCAGTTTGGGCAAACCGCACAAACTCGGATCTTGCACGCGTCGCCACCGTAGCTGACTCGGCGCACATCCGCCCCGCGCAAGCTGCTTCACAAGCTCAGCATGACGCTTTGCAGTCGAGGAAATTCATGCTTTGGATTGCTTCTCATATATCTCCCGCGCTCGCGCGATCGTGTCGGCTTCTTCAGGAAGCTTGTCAGGGCGCAGACGGACGATCCTGGGGAAGCGCAGGGCGTAGCCGCTCTCGTGCCGGTCTGAGCGCATCATGTTGTTGAAGGCTACTTCCAGCACAATCTTCGGCTCCACTACTCGCCGGAAGCCCTGATCGTCGATGGTGTGTTCCAGAAACCACCTGGTCATCTCGCTGATTTCGGCATCGGTCAGGCCAGAATAGGCTTTGCCGATGTTGACCAGCTTTTCGCCATCACGCACGGCAAACGTGTAATCGCTCAACACGCCGACGCGCTTGCCATGGCCGTACTCGACCGCTGTAACCACTACGTCCAGCGTGGCCAGCTCGCGCTTGAGTTTCAGCCACGATTTGCCGCGCCGTCCCGGAGTGTAGACCGACTCGGGATCTTTGATCATCAGTCCTTCGTTGCCCCGCGCCTGGGAGGCTTCGAAGAGGTCATCGAGTTCCTCCGTAGTCGAGGCGTGGAATACCGGGGCGCGAATCACTTGCGTGCCAGACGGGGCGGGACCGTCGCCGAATTCAAGGCGCGTCTGCCCACCTTTGGAAATTCGGGGAGTGAGAAAATTTCTCGGAGCCGCCAGCAGCGCGTCGAGAATTTTTTCCCGCTCGCGCAGCGAGCGCTCCAGCAGCAGCTCGCCTGCGGCGTAGAGGATATCGAAAACCAGGTAGGCTACCGGGACTTGGCGGAGGAGCTTTTCGCTGGGCTGCTTGCGTCCCAGGCGCTGCTGCAGGGCGCTGAAGGGGAGGGCCCGGCCGGGATGGTCTGCGGATTCGGCTGCACTTTCGATTTGGCGGCCGGGCCCCCCGCTGGACAGCCGGCGGGACGTCGGCTCTGGCTTGGGGTCTTGAGGGGAAGCTTCCGGAGTGCTGTAGCTCCAGGCTACGATTTCGCCGTCGAGGATCGCATCTTGCGGCAAGCCTGCGAGGGCCTCTGGTAACTCGGGAAACGATTCGGTGATCTCGTCGCGGGTGCGGGAGAAGATGCGCACCTCGGTGTCAGAGCAGTGTGCCTGGGCGCGAATGCCGTCGTACTTGTCTTCGACCAGCGCGTTGGGGAAGTAGCTGAGGGCTTGCTCGGCCGAATCCGCGGGGCTGGCCAGCATGAAGCCGAGCGGATGGAACAGGCGCATCTTCGCTTCACCTAGTTTGCCTGCGGCGGCAAGTTTCAGCGTCTCACCAATATCGCCCAGCAGCATGTTGGCGCGCTGGACCTCTTTCAGAGTGGCGCCGTAGGCCCTGGCGATAGCTTCCTCGACCAGACTTTCTTTCAGGCCGATGCGCAGATCGCCAGTCATGATCTTGATGATGTATTTGGCTTCGAGCGGCGTCGCCTGGGAGAGAAGGTCTCGCACCAGGGCACGTTTCGCTGCCGGGCCACGGGCGGCCGCGATCTGGCGAAAAGCGGCGGCAACTTGCAGGATTTCAAGGCGAGGTTTGCCGGGCTTTGCCCCGGAACAGGCCTCTGTCCCTGTATGGCTCGTCGAGTTTTCCGGCTGCGGAAGTACTTCTCCGGCGGCTGCACCTAAATCGCCGAGGCGGCGGTAGGCCGCGGTAAGGTCGGCTTCTTTTTTCCCGGAAAGTTCTGCGACAATCTGCCAAAGGGCTCTGCCGCCGACTTGCAAGGTAGTTTCTTCCCAGACAGGAAACGGCCTTCCCGAGAGAAACACAGAGGAGACTGAAGCTTCCTCAAGCGCGCGCGATTTCAGATACTCGGCGACGATGGCGATCTTCTCGAGTTTCTTGGTCGTGCCTGCGATGCGCTCACAGGCTTCAGCCAGCTTCAGCATGGGATCGTCCTCGTGTAGGGCGGACAGGAGTGTCCACCCACACGCACACTAAACCCTAGTCTATTTCGTCACTTAGCGGCGTTTCCTGTGCCATCCTAATCGAATTGGGCTGTGGTATCGTTGTGGATTGAGCCTTGCCGAGAATAGGGGCATCTAACAGACATGCGGTTTCTGAAGACATGGTGGCGCTTTCTGGTGGCGGTGCAATTGTTACCCGCGCTCGAAGGCGGCGAGGAGACGCTGGTGGGCGGGCAGGCCGTGCTCGAGGGAGTTATGATGCGCTCTCCGCACGCCTGGGCGATCGCATGCCGCAAGCCTTCCGGCCAGGTTTCGGTGCATAGTGAGCCGCTGGAGAGGCCTTCAGAAAAGCGCAAATGGATGGCTTGGCCGGTGATTCGCGGCGTGGTCACGCTCGGTCACGCCATGACGCTTGGCTTCCGAGCGCTGAAGTTTTCCGCCAACGTTGCGCTCGACGAACTGCTGCCGGAGCCGGCGGCGGAGAAAAAGAAGCTCGAAATCAGCGGCTGGATGGCCGCGGTCAATATCGTAATCTCGGTGGGCTTCTTTATTTTCATGTACAAATTTCTGCCGCTGCTGGCGGCAACCGAACTGAAGCGGGTAAACCCGGTGTTCGGCGAGCAGGTGATTTTCAACCTGGTGGACGGCATTATCCGGATTGCGCTGTTCCTGCTGTTTATCTGGGGAGTTTCGCTGATGCGCGATATCCACCGGGTGTACGAATACCACGGAGCGGAGC
Organism: Terriglobales bacterium; assembly: GCA_036265205.1. GTDB lineage: Bacteria > Acidobacteriota > Terriglobia > Terriglobales > Acidobacteriaceae > JAIQFF01. The sequence goes on along the minus strand of DATAPL010000039.1, from coordinate 203,042 downwards.
ACAAGACGGTATACGCCTTCGAGAATGGCGATCCGCTGCAGACCGCGGCGGTACAGAAGTATTCGACTTACCATCCGCGTTGCGGCACCAGCTTTCTGATGACAGTGATGATCATTTCAATCGTGGTCTACACGCTGGTGCCGGCAACCACGTTCTGGGCGCGCTTTGGGGCGCGCATTGCGCTGCTGCCGGTGATCGCGGGCGTCTCCTACGAAATTATTCGCTTTGCCGCCAAGCATCGCGGATCGTTGTTCGCCATGATGACCGCGCCCGGCCTGTGGCTGCAGCGCATCACCACCCAGCCTCCGTCGGACGACCAGGCGGAGTGCGCGATCGTAGCGCTCGACCGCGCCATGGAACTGGAAAAGCAGCGCGGCGGCGAACTGGTGATTGCTTAGAACCCGTCCCTGGTCGTTGGCTCTTGGTCGTTGGTCCTCCTGAAGCTTCAAGCCATTACAATTGGATCAACCGTCCGGCGCCAGAATTGACGACCGAAAACTGGCCCTGACGGCTGACGTAAAGGCCAAGGACCAACGACCAACGACCGATTTTATGTTTGAACGACTGGACCAAATCGAAGCCCGCTACGAAGAGCTGACGCAGGCTCTGGCGTCGCCGGATGTGATGAGCGACTCGGCCAAATACCAGAAGACGGCCAAGGCGCACAGCGAAGTCTCGTCCATTGTGGAGAAATATCGCGAGTATAAGGATTTGAAACGGGGTATTGCGGAAAGCAAGGCCGTTCTGGCGGACGAGAAGGATGCCGAGATGCGCGCCTACGCGCAGGAAGAGCTCGACAAGCTGGAAGCCCGCGTCGGCGGGGTCGAGGAAGAGCTTAAAGTTCTGCTGCTGCCCAAAGATCCAAACGACGAGAAGGACGTGATTCTGGAAATCCGGGCCGGCACCGGCGGCGACGAAGCCACGCTTTTTGCCGCCGAAATGTTCAGGATGTACACGCGTTACGCGGAGACACAAGGCTGGAAGGTCGAAGTGCTTTCCACCTCGGATTCCGCGGTGGGCGGGCTGAAGGAAGTGATTGCCATCATCGAGGGGCAGCGCGTCTATTCGCGGATGAAGTACGAGAGCGGAGTGCACCGGGTGCAGCGGGTGCCGGCTACCGAGCAGCAGGGGCGGGTGCATACCTCCGCCGTGACGGTGGCGGTCTTGCCCGAGGCAGAGGATGTGGACGTCAAGATCGAAGCCAAAGATTTGCGCATCGACACCTTCTGTTCTTCCGGCCCGGGCGGCCAATCGGTGAACACGACCTATTCCGCGGTGCGCATTACCCACATCCCGACCAACACGGTGGTCAGCTGTCAGGACGAGAAGTCGCAGATCAAGAACCGCGAGAAGGCCATGCGGGTGCTGCGCTCACGCCTGTACGAGGTCGAGATGCAGAAGCAGCAGGACGCGCTGGCCAAGGAGCGCAAGGCGATGGTGGGTTCGGGCGACCGCAGCGAAAAAATACGGACTTACAATTTTCCGCAGAACCGCGTCACCGACCACCGCATCGGTCTGACCATCCATCAACTGGAGCAGGTCATGGACGGCAAGCTGCAGCCGCTGATTGACGCGCTGGTGACTCACTACCAATCGGAAAAACTCAAGGGTGAAGCTACTACCGCAGTGTAAGTGGCTCGCAGGCTATTGCGGCAGGCAACCTCGCAGCCCCGATTGACAACTTATAGCGTACTGCAAGGAGCGATCTAGTCATGGCTGCACGGCGAGCGTCTTCAACGGAAAAACCTTCCCGAGGGAAAATTAAATCGGTCTTAGCCCTCGCCGGATTCAGCCTGGCCACAGCCGGAGCAGCGTGGTTTGGCTCCCGCTACAGCCCGGCCAGAAAGAAAACCGGGGACTGGTACCAGGAACTGGACAAACCGGGTTTCACGCCTCCCAATGCCGTATTTCCGATTGTATGGACGTCGCTTTACGCGATGATCGCATGGTCGGGTTGGCGGGTATGGCGCGCGCCGGATTCCTTGAACCGTTCGGTGGCGCTGCGTTTATGGTTTTCGCAGCTCTCCGCCAATGCGAAGTGGTCCAAACTATTTTTCGGGAAACAGCGCCCTGACCTAGCGCTCAGGGACCTGCTGATGCTGGAAGCGTTTGTGCTGGGTTACATTGCGGCGGCGCGCGGCGTGGACCGTCCCGCTTCACAAGCTTTTGTTCCTTACGCCGCCTGGATCGCTTTTGCTGGAGTGCTGAACGCAGAAATTGTGCGGCGCAATCCGCAATCGATTGAAGCAGCGGCGGCGGATTAGCCCTCGGCGCTGCTTTCTTCCTGCCCTGTGTTGAAATAGGGGCGTGCCCCCGATCCGCGATGCTCTCGCCACTGCGATAAGCCGCCTCTCTGCCGCCCAGGTTCCCTCGCCGCGAATGAATGCCGAACTGCTGCTCATGTTCACGCTGGAGTGTGATCGCGCCTATCTTTACGCTCATCCCGAACGCGAGTTGACCCCGGCAGAAGAGCTTCGCTACGAGGAGGCGTTGTCCGAGCGCGGCCGCGGCGTCCCGGCGCAGTACATTACGGGGCACCAGGAATTCTGGGGCCTGGACCTGATTGTCACTCCTGCGGTACTCATACCGCGCCCTGAGACCGAGCATGTGGTTGAGACCGTGATGCGGCGTGCCGAGGCGGGCGCGGGCGGCCGCCCGACACGGGCTTTACGAATCGTCGATGTGGGCACTGGATCAGGCGGCATTGCTCTGGCATTGGCTAAGGAATTTCCCGACGCCGAAGTCCATGCGACGGACATTTCGGCAGCGGCGCTCGAAATCGCGCGGGCCAACGCGGCGCGGCTTCAACTCGATCACCGGATTCAGTTTCATGAAGCCGACCTGTTGCGGGGGCTGGAGCCCGGAGTGTTTGATTTCGTGGTTTCCAATCCTCCCTACGTGGGCGAATCTGAAGAAGACCAGGTGCAACTCGAGGTGCGCAAGTTTGAACCCAGGCAGGCGGTGTTCGCCGGACCGACGGGAATGGAAGTGATTTCCCGTCTGGTCCCACAGGCGCGAGTTGCGCTCAAGCCCGGTGGCTGGCTGGTGATGGAGATAAGCGGCGCGATTGCCGGCGAAGCGCAGTCGCTGATGGCTGCTTGGGGTGATGTACAAGTTACGAACGACCTGCAGGGAATTGCGCGGGTAGTATCGGGATTTGCTTCCCCGAGGAGGGGCGAGGCGGCCGGCGACTGAACTCAAGATATTTAGATCAAAGCCAGTAGTCAGTGTCCCGTTCTCAGTACTCAGTTCGTTCCTGCAGAGTGCTGGAAGTCAACACAAGGGCTAGGGCTCGCTGATAGTGGCGGGTTGAATTTCTTCGACGTCCACCCATTTGGTGGGGTATTTGCCGGTGTAGCAGGCGGTGCAGTAGGTGGTTTTGTCGCCGTCGGCGCAGGCTTTTTTCATTCCTTCCAAGGAGAGATAGGCCAGGGAGTCGGCGCCGATAAACTCGCGGATTTCTTCCACCGATTTGTTGGCGGCGATCAATTCTTTCTTGGAAGGCGTATCCACGCCGTAGAAGCAGGGGGAAATCGTTGGCGGGCAGGAGACTCGCATGTGCACTTCTTTTGCACCGGCGTTGCGGATCATGCGCACGATCTTGCGGCTGGTGGTGCCGCGAACGATGGAATCGTCGATCAGCACCACGCGCTTGCCTTGCAGCAGCGTTCGCACCGGATTCAGCTTGAGTTTGACTCCGAAGTCGCGAACGCTTTGCCGCGGCTCGATAAAAGTGCGCCCCACGTAGTGATTACGGATCAGCCCGAAGCGAAAAGGGATACCGCTCTCGGCCGCGTAACCTACGGCTGCGGTCACGCCGGAATCTGGCACCGGAACCACCACGTCCGCTTCCACCGGCGCTTCTACCGCCAACTGTCTCCCTAAGCCTTCGCGACTGGATTGCACCGGGCGGCCAAAGACCAGGCTGTCGGGACGGGAGAAATAGACGTGCTCGAAGATGCAGCTCGACTGCCCCGCCACCGGAGAATAGAAGCGGGAAGTGATGCCTTCGGGACCGACGATCACCAACTCGCCGGGTTTGACTTCACGTTCGTAAGTGGCGCCGATCAGGTCAAAGGCACAGGTTTCGGAGGCGAACACGATGGTGTCCTGCTTTTGCCCTTCGAGGCGTGGAATTCTTCCCATCGCCAGAGGACGGAAGCCGCGGGGATCGCGGGCGGCGAAGACTCGATCCGAACTCAGCATTACCAGGGAGAACGCGCCTTCCACGCGGCGCAAAGCGTCGGCCATGGCGTCCGGCAGAGTCTGCTCCCGCGAGAGCGCGATCAGGTGAACGATCACTTCAGTGTCGCTGTTGGTCTGGAAAATCGATCCCTGGGCCTCCAGCCGGTGGCGGATTTCCTGCGCGTTCACCAGGTTGCCATTGTGGGCCAGCGCGATCATGCCCTTGTTGGATTGCACCATGATGGGCTGGGCGTTGAACAAGGCGGAGTCGCCGGCGGTGGAGTAGCGGGTATGTCCGATGGCCAGAGAGCCGTGCACCTGCGCCAGGACTTCTTCGGTAAAGATGTCAGCGACCAGCCCCATGGCGCGATGAGCGCGCAAAGTCAGGCTGTTGGAGGTAACGATGCCCGCCGATTCCTGGCCACGATGTTGCAAGGCATGCAGGCCGAGGTAAGCAAGCTTCTCCGCTTCGGGGTGAGCATAGATGGCCACCACGCCGCACTCATCATGGAATTTGTCGAAAGGCATTTAGCTATCAGCCCTCAGCTTTCAGCCATCCCACCACAATCCGCGTACGGCGGCCCAGCCGAGCGAACCTCACATGTTTCTAATCCGCCGCCATGGTTGCCACTTCCGCTCGCAGCGCCTGCTCCAGCGCGCCCTCGTACACTTCGCGCAATTCCGCAAGCGGCGCTGACACAACCACTCGTCCGTCGAGCCTTATTTCCAGCCGCTCGGGCGTCGTGTCTCCGATCAATTCTGCCTTGATGCCGTATTTTAACGCTACTTGTTTGATGGCGCCGAGTTTCTCATGGTCGCAGGAGACAACGACGCGGCTGGCGTCCTCGCCGAACAGGGCAAACTCCGCCGGCAGGTCATGCGATGCAAGATCAACGCTCATTCCAATGCCCTTAGCAAATCCTGACTCGGCCAATGTTACAGCGATACCACCCTCGGAGCAGTCGTGAGCCGAATCCAAAATTTCGATTTGAGCCATTTCAGCCAGGGCCCTCTGCAACGCCGCTTCTTTTTGCAGTTCGAGCTCCGGCGGATATCCCCAAACTTCGCCCAGAATTTCCTTGGCATACTCGGATGAACCGAACTCGGACGCCGCATCGGTCGCGTCGCCCGCCTCGCCGGCGCGCAGCAGAACGATGGCGCGGCCGGGCTCCCGGAAGTCGGGGCGCACCGCCTTGTGCACGTCTTCGAGCAATCCCACAATTCCCAGCACCGGCGTGGGATAAATTCCCTCGCCGAGAGTTTCGTTATAGAAGCTGACGTTGCCCCCGGTGATGGGAATCTCCAGTTCCTCGCAAGCCTTGGTGATGCCGTCGATCACCTGTGAAAACTGCCACATGATGTGGGGCTTTTCCGGATTGCCGAAGTTCAGGCAATTGGTGCCGCCGATCGGAGTCGCTCCGGCACAAGCCACGTTGCGCGCGGCTTCCGCAACCGCATGCATGGCGCCGAGGCGGGGATCGAGATAGCACCAGCGTCCGTTGCCATCGAGCGCCATGGCCACGCCGCGCTGCGAACCCTTGATGCGGATCACTCCCGCGTCGCCCGCTCCCGGCCCTTCCACTGTGTTGGTCTGCACCATGGAGTCGTATTGCTGCCAGATCCAGCGCTTGCCGCAGATGTTGGGGGTGGCCAGCAGGCGCTTTAGATGTGAAGTGAGATCGGCCGATGTCTCCGCGAGCTTGATGTGTTCAGGCATTTCGCGCGGCACCGGCGGCTCCCAGCGTTCCAGCGGACGCTTATAAACCGGAGCATCGTCGGTGAGCGCTTGGTTGGGAATTTCGGCGACGACTTCTCCGTGGTGCAGCACCCGCATCTTGCCGTCGGTGGTGACGCGGCCTACTTCGACAGCGTCCAGTCCCCATTTTTCAAAAACGCGGAAGACCTCCTGCTCGCGGCCTTTTTGCGCCACCAGCAGCATGCGCTCCTGCGATTCGCTCAGCATGATTTCGTAAGGGCTCATGCCGGTTTCGCGCTGCGGCACGAGATCGAGCTCGATTTCGGTGCCCACCCCGCCACGAGCGCCCATCTCGCAGGTGGAGCAGGTGAGGCCGGCTGCACCCATATCCTGAATGCCGACGATGGCGCCGGTCTGCATGGCTTCCAGGCAGGCCTCGAGCAGAAGTTTTTCCAGAAACGGATCGCCCACTTGCACGTTGGGACGCTTGGCCTCGGAGGCTTCGCTGAATTCTTCGCTGGCCATGGTGGCGCCGTGAATGCCGTCACGGCCGGTTTTCGAGCCCACGTAAATCACCGGATTGCCTTCGCCCGCGGCCTTGGCGTAGAAGATCTGGTCGCGGCGAACCAATCCCAGGGCGAAAGCATTGACCAGGGGATTGCCGGAGTAGCAGGGCTCGAACTTGGTTTCGCCACCCAGGTTAGGGACGCCGAAGCAGTTGCCGTAGGAGGCGATTCCGCTGACCACGCCTTCAAGAACCGAGTGGTTTTTGTGAATGTCTTTGCTCGATGCAGACGAGGGCGGCCGCCCCACACCTCCAGCCTGAATCGGGCCGAAGCGCAGGGAGTCCATGACTGCGACCGGTCTTGCGCCCATGGTGAAAATATCGCGCAGGATTCCGCCCACGCCCGTGGCCGCTCCCTGGAACGGCTCGATGAACGACGGATGATTGTGCGACTCGATTTTGAAGGCGCAGGCCCAGCCGTCGCCAATGTCGACAATGCCCGCATTCTCACCCGGGCCTTGCACCACGAGCCGGCTGCGCGTGGGCAGACGCTTCAGGTGAACCCGCGACGACTTGTAGGAACAATGCTCGCTCCACATCACGCTGAAGATTCCCAGCTCGGTGAGCGTAGGCTCGCGTCCGCCCAGCAGTTGTTTGATTTTTTCGAATTCCTCGGGCGTGAGGCCGTGCTCCCGAATGAGTTGTGGAGTTAGAGCCACGGTCGCAGAAGTGGTCATGGGGAAGCTCTATTGTCGCACAGGGGTGACGTAGGAAGCAGTTGTCGTGCCAGTTCCTGGTTCCCAGGTGTCTCCCCTGCGGGGGGCACTATACTGTCCCGGCATGAAGTCGGTCGTCATAGGCACCGCTGGACATATCGATCACGGCAAGACCGCGCTGGTCAAGGCTCTGACCGGTATCGACGCCGACCGCCTGGAAGAAGAGAAGCGTCGCGGGATCACTATCGACATCGGCTTTGCTCATCTGGATCTGGCGCTGACCGGCGGCGAAGGCTTGCGTCTCGGCTTTGTCGATGTTCCCGGACACGAGCGTTTTGTGCGCAACATGCTGGCGGGAGTCGGGGGAATCGATGTTGTGCTGCTGGTGATCGCGGCCGACGAATCCATCAAGCCGCAGACGCGCGAGCATTTCGATATCTGCCGCCTGCTCTCGGTACGGCGCGGCATCGCCGTGCTGACCAAGTCCGACCTGGTGGACCGCGAAACTCTGGATGTGGTGCGGCTGGAGGTCGAAGAATTTCTGGGCAATTCCTTCCTCGACGCGGCGCGTTCGCCAATCATCGCAGTCAGTTCACTGACTGGCGAGGGCCTGGAGGAACTCCGGCGGACGCTGATACAAGTCACCGCGGACCTTCCGCCCAAAGATTCAGCCGCGCTGCCGCGCTTGCCGGTTGACCGCGTCTTCACCATGAAGGGATTCGGCGCGGTGATTACCGGGACCCTGATTTCAGGCACGATTCGCAAGGAAGATGAGCTGGAAATTTTTCCCACTGGCCAGCGAGCGCGGGTGCGCGGGGTGCAGGTGCACGGGAAAGCCGCCGAGCAGGCGGTAGCTGGCCAGCGCACGGCATTGAATCTGGCGGGAATCAATACCCACGAGATGGCGCGTGGCATGGTTCTGGCGCCGCCGTCGACGTTTCGCGCGGGCTCGCTGATCGATGTGGAGCTGATGCTTCTTCCTTCCGCCAGGCCGTTCAAAGACCAGGCCCGCGTGCACCTGCATGCCTACACTTCAGAAACCATCGCCGCTGTTTCGCTTTATGGCGCGAAGCTAATGCGGCCCGGCGAGACCGCTTTTGCGCGCCTTCGCCTGGCTGACGCAATCCTGCTTTTGCCCGGGGACCGCTTTATCATTCGGCAGTTTTCTCCGGTGCTGACGATCGGCGGCGGCGTCGTACTGGACGCTTCGCCCGTCTCCCGTAAACCGGCGTCGGATGATTTTCTGAAGACTATGGCGGCGGGGGATGGCCCGACGATTTTGTCCGCTCGCATCGCCCGGCGCGGTCATACCGGAATGTCTCTCCCGCAACTCATTGCGGAAACCGGCTGGCTCGAAAGAGCGATAGAAGCTCACATGGCTGGCGCAGTGGGGCGCGGCGAGGTTCTTCGCTTCGGTGACTGGTTTGTAAACGCGCCCGCGCTCGAGACCCTGAAGTCGCTGATGGCAGAGATGGTCAGCGTTTTTCATCAACAAAATCCTCTGGTGGCGGGGATCGGCAGGGAAGAACTGCGCGAGCGGGTGGATGTGTCCGGTGAAGTATTCAACTTTGCTCTGGAGATGCTGCTTCGCGAGAAGAAGCTGGAAGTGGCGGGAGAGATCGTGCGCCTGCCGGGGCGCGGCGTAGTCATGAAAGACGAGGAAGCCGAGTCCAAGAAAGTCATCGAGCAGGCCTTCGCTTCGGCGGGCCTTAAAGTCCCGGCCTTGAAAGATGTGCTGGCGGGATTGAAGGTGGATAAGGCCCGCGCCCAGAAGATTGTGACCCTGCTGCTGCGCGACAAAGCATTGATCAAGGTTTCGGACGATCTGGTTTTTCATCACGGCGCGCTGGAAGATCTGCGCAAACGCATGACAGCGGAAAAAACTAAGTCCCCCAGGATCGACGTTGCTCGCTTCAAGGACCTCGCTGGGGTGACCCGCAAGTACGCCATCCCGCTGCTGGAGTACCTTGATCGCGAACACGTTACCCGAAGGGTTGGGGATGAGAGGATGATTCTTTAGCAGTTTAAAAAACTGGCCACTGATTTGCGCTGAATGCGCGGAGACCACTTGTAACAAAAATATCTAACCCGGAAATCCGCGCCAATCTATAGCTGCATTTTTTCTTCCGGTATTTCATCTCCCTTTTTCGGAGAGGCGGGAAATCAACATCCGTCAAATCAAGGTCCGTATAATAAGAACATAATTTGACGAGGGTCACAGTGCATCGCAAGTCATAGCTTTGCCTCAAGCGCCTGCCACAGGAACTTAACATGCTCTCAATTCGGCCCGCCGACGTCCGCGATGTTCCCCTGTTGACATCTCTCATTCATGAGTTTGCCGCATTCGAGCGCCTCCCGGTCACGGTTAACGAAGACAGCCTGCGGCGCGACGGGTTTGGCGAACGGCCGAAATTTCAAGTGATCATGGCAGACTGGAATGGTACGCCCGCCGGGTATGCCTTTTTCTTCGATTACTACTCCACCTTTGAAGGCCGCGCCGGAATTTTTCTGGAGGACATCTACGTTCGCGAGCCCTACCGGGGGAAAGAAATTGGCAAGGCCTTGTTAGCCCGGGTTGCCGCGATTGCACGCGACCGGGGCTGCTTTGGCGTGCGCTGGCAGGTGCTGGACTGGAACACTCCCGCGATCGATTTCTATCGCAAGCTGGGTGCCGAGTTTCTGGATGAATGGAAAACCGTGAGCCTGCAGGGAGACGCCCTCGAACGCTTGGCGGGCTTCGCCCCTCGTAGTCCGCTCGGGAGCGAGAGTCGGGGCGAGAGATGACCGCGATGGTCCGCATCGTGGGAGCAGGTCTGGCTGGTTCCGAAGCGGCCTGGCAATGCGCCCGCCGCGGTCTTGCGGTGGAACTCTGGGAGATGCGTCCAGCGCGTTCGACGGCGGCGCACCAGACCGCCGATTTCGCGGAGCTGGTCTGCTCGAACTCGCTGAAGTCCGACAGTGAGAACACCGCGCCCTGGCTGCTGAAAGAAGAGATGCGTCGGGCGGGATCGTTGCTGCTCGAAATAGCACGAGAATGCGCCGTCCCTGCAGGGCATGCGCTGGCCGTGGATCGCACCGCGTTCGCCGCCAAAGTTACCCGGGCAATTTCACGCGAGCCTTTGATCACAGTCCGGCGTGAAGAAGTCACCCAAATCGACGAAGACAAGCTGACCATCATCGCCACCGGCCCGTTGACCTCCGATGCGCTTTCGCTGGAGATCGCGCGCCTCAGCGGATCGAACCATTTGTATTTTTACGATTCCATCAGTCCGATTGTCGAAGCTGATTCCATCGACATGTCCAAAGTTTATCTGGCGGCGCGTTACGACAAGGGTACGGCGGATTACATCAACTGCCCCATGTCGAAGGAAGAATATGAGCGTTTCTGCGATGCGCTGGTTTCCGGGCAATCTACTGAAGAGCGTGACTGGGAAAAACTGAATTACTTTGAAGGCTGCCTTCCCATCGAAGAAATTGCGCGCCGGGGACGGGAAACCTTGCGCTTTGGTCCCATGAAGCCGGTTGGATTGAAAGACCCTCGCACCCGACGCATCCCCTATGCGGCGGTGCAGTTGCGGCAGGAAAATCTGCGGGCCGATTCCTACAACCTGGTGGGCTTTCAGAATCATCTGAAGTTCGGAGAGCAGGCGCGGGTGCTGCGACTGATTCCCGGCCTGGAGAATGCGCGATTCCTGCGCTTCGGCCAAATCCATCGCAACACCTATATCAACGCTCCGGCTTTGCTTGCAGAGACGCTGCAGATGAAGCAACATCCGCGCGTGTTCTTTGCCGGACAAATCTGCGGCGTCGAGGGTTATGTCGAATCGATTGCCGCTGGATTGATGGCGGGAATTAACGCTGCGGGGCTGGCCTCGGGCGGGAATGCAACCGCTCCGCCGCGGGCCAGCGCTTTCGGGTCTCTGGCGTATTACGTCACCCATGCCGATGCCAGGAATTTCCAGCCCGCCAATATCACGTTCGATTTGCTCCCTCCGCTTGAGAACAAGATTCGCGACCGGCAGGAACGGCACCGGCAACAGTGCGCGTTGGCACTGCAGGAATTCGATGGATGGCTGGAGAAAGTGGTCCCAGCCCCATGTGGGGCGGACACTCCTGTCCGCCGCCTTTGACTTTGATTATTTGGCGATTCAGGGCAAATTCAGGTCTTTTCAGCTAAACTCGACCCGTCTGGTCCCCATCAAAAATCAGCGTCAAAGACGGCGGATAGGAGTGTCCGCCCCACGCACGCTTTGGGTGAACAAATGGCGGCTTTGTCTCGTATATGAATGTGTGGGCTCCCGGCCCACCGCCCGGCTTACTTTAGGACGACGGGCCCGTCCATTACAGCAATGGTGCTCCGTGACCTCATTGGCGATGTGCTGCGAACCCTGTGGGCACACAAACTGCGAACCTTCCTGACTATGTTCGGCATCGCCTGGGGGATTGTTTCGATTGTCCTGATGGTGGCAGCGGGCGAAGGCCTGCGCAAGGGTCAGGAAGATCAGGCCCGGAACCTGGGCAAGGACATCCTGATCGTCTTTCACGGCCGCACCAGCCTGCAGGCCGGAGGGACGCGCGCCGGGCGCGAAGTACACTGGGAAGACTCCGATGTGGCGGCCGTACAGTCAGAGGCTCCCGATTGCGAATACGCCATTCCGGAACTGGAGCGGCAGGACGTCCGCGCCCATAGTAGTTACAACAATGCAGCCTTTACCGTCACCGGGTCTCATCCACCGTTTGGCTACATCCGCAGCCTCGACGTTGGTCAGGGACGCTTCTACAACTGGGATGATCAGAGGGAAGCGCGGCGGGTTGCGTTTCTGGGTAGCGACGCTGCAAAGCAACTCTTCCCGGGACGAAATCCGGTAGGCGAAACCGTTTATTTGAACGCGTTCCCTTACGATGTCATCGGTGTAATGGCGACCAAGACGCAGGATTCCAGTTACGACGGCTGGGATGTCAGCAAAATATTTATCCCATTCGCCGCCATGCGGCGCGATTTCCCGGACAAGCCGCCCGGCACTTCTACAACTTTCGATCAGTTGCTGGTGACGCCGCGGTCGGTGGCTCAGCACGAGGCGTGCAAACACCAGATCCAGACTGTCCTGGGAAGACTGCATAACTTCGATCCGCACGACAAGGAAGCCTGCCCTATCTGGGACACGGTGCAGGAAGCTAAAGCTTTCCGCCAGATGACCGACGGCATGAAGTATTTCCTGGGTGCGGTTGGCTTCGTGACTCTGTTCCTGGGCGGCCTCGGCGTAATGAACGTCATGATGGTGGCGGTGCGGGAAAGGACCCGCGAAATCGGAGTGCGCAAAGCCCTGGGCGCTCCGGCGCGAACCATCCTCAAACAGTTTTTCTTCGAGGCGCTGTTGATTGCGTTTCTCAGCGGAGCCATCGGGATGGGCATCGCGTACGGAATCTGCTTCCTGGTGAACCTGCTGCCCATGCCGGATTTCTTTGCCGGATTGCTGGCAACCTGGCAGTCCGGCTTGGTGGCCTGCGTGCTGCTGGGAATCATCGCGGTTTTTTCCGCGCTGTATCCGGCGCGGAGAGCGGCTTCCATCGATCCCATCGAAGCCCTGCGCTATGAAGCGGGAGGATGAAAGGCATGAACCACGAAGCACACGAAAGGACACGAAGGAAGTCTGAAAGAGTGGTTACGTTAGCGATCCTTCGTGTCCTTGGTGGTTATCGGAATTTGAGTTTGAGTTGAATAATGCTGACTGAAATCATCCGCGAAGCCTGGATCGCGCTGCGCCGTAACTACACTCGCAGCCTGCTCACTATGCTGGGCATAGTCTGGGGAATTGCCACCGTCACCTTGCTGATTGCCTATGGCAGCAGCTTTCGTCACATTCTGGTGAGCGGGTTCGACGCCTTCGGCAAGAGCGTGGTCGTGTGCTGGCCACAGCAGACCAGCGAGCAGCCGGGCGGACAGCGTGCCGGAAAGAAAGTGGTTCTCGAGCAGGCCGATATGGACGCGGTCAAGGAGATGGCTCCGCTGGTGAAGCACGTCTGCCTGGAAACGGTGAAGCGTCCGGGGATCAGCTATGGCGAGCGCATGGTGGGGACAGCGGCGGTGCGGGGCGTCTGTCCGGAATATGGCGAGATGCGCAATGAAGTCGCTGCCCAAGGCCGCTGGCTTAATTCCGCAGACGAACTGGAGCGGCGGCGGGTAGTCTTTCTGGGTGGGCGAGTGCGCGAGCAACTGTTCAGCGGCCGGCCCGCGGTTGGCGAAACCGTGCAGATCGGCGGGGTGCATTTCACCGTGGTTGGAGTGATGGCCCGCAAGATCCAGCTCAGCAATTATTTCTCCAGCGACGACGACTCAGTCTGGATCCCGTTCAGCGCTGCCGGCGACTTGTGGAACACCAAGTACTCGCAGGTGATGGTGTTCGAGCCGATCGCGCCGCAGTTCGAAAAGAAGGCATCGGCCCAGGTATTGGCCGCGATCGCTACTCGCCAGCAGTTTTCTCCGACCGACAAGAAAGCATTTCAGATGTTCGGGCGCGACGAGTTCCGTCCGGTCATCGACGGCTTGACTATCGGGTTGCAGGTGCTGCTCACATTTGTAGGCACGCTCACGCTCGGCATTGGCGGTGTAGGCGTGATGAACATCATGCTGGTTTCGGTGGATGAGCGCATTCGTGAGATCGGTCTGCGGCGGGCGCTGGGCGCCAAGAAGTGGCAGATCAAGCTGCAATTCCTGGCCGAAACTTTGCTCATCATGCTGCTGGGCGGAGCAGCCGGCGTGCTCCTCTCTTACGGTATCGCCGCTGCGGTTGGAACCCTTCCACTGATGGGGCCGCTGTTCGAGGACGATTCCGGCAAGGCTGACATCCATCTGCAGATTTCTATGGCCACCGTCATGCTCTCCACCCTGGTGCTGTTGGCGGTGGGAGTGGTCAGCGGCCTGGTGCCGGCGTTGCGAGCGTCCAAGCTCGATCCGGTGGAGGCGTTGCGCTACGAGTGACGGGGAGTGCAGATTTTAGATTTCAGATTTTAGATTTCAGATTGAACCACCCCAGGCAGCCGTGACGGAGAGTTGGGCTTGCAATCTGAAATTTAAAATCTCAAATCTAAAATCTCATTTCTGCAGTCTCGCTTCAAAAATCCATTGACCCGGATGCCGCTTCGCAGTACCTTGCCGTGAACCCGCCCTAACCGAGGTGCTTTTTGCCAATTTCCGCTGTGGATGCGATCACTCCGGCTTTCCAGCACGCCCGGCAGCAGCTTCTGCAGCCATTCCGCTCCGGCCAGTGGGCCAAGCTGGGGCTGGTAGGACTGCTGGCCGGAGAAATGAGTTCGGGCGGCGGAGGCTGCAACCCCGGCAGCTTTCAGATACCGATGCCGCCGCATCACACCCAGCGTTTCGTGGATATTGGCCTGCCCGGGGTCGATCCCGCGCTCTACGCCTCGCTGATCGCAGTGTTGATCGTCACTGGCCTGGTGTTGTTGGTTTTGTTTCTCTACGTGAATAGCGTGATGCGCTTCGTGCTTTTCGACAGCGTGGTGGCCAGGGAATGCCGCATTCGCGCCAGCTGGAGCCGGCGCCAGGGTCCGGGCCGGCGCTATTTTCTCTGGCAAATTCTTCTTTTTCTATCGTGGGTCGTGGGCTTCACTATTCTGATTGGAATTCCGGCCGCCTTCGGATTTCTGGTGGGCTGGCTGCGCAATCCCAAGGAACACATGATCCCGCTGATTCTGGGCGGCATGGCTTTGTTTTTTGTGCTGATACTTTTCGTGGTGGCGCAGCTCATCGTCCACGTTATGACCAAAGATTTCGTGGTGCCGCAAATGGCTCTGGAAGAAATCAGCGCCATCGAAGGCTGGCGGCGGCTGCTGCCCCAGATTGGAGCCGAGAAGGGCGGGTATGCCCTCTACATCATAATGAAGATTGTGATGGCAATCGGCGCCGCCATCGTGATTGGAGTAGTTTCCGCGATCGTGATGCTGCTGTTTCTTATTCCCGCAGGAGGACTGGGCGCAGTGGCCGTGATCGCAGGCATGGCGGCCGGGCTCACCTGGAACCTCTACACCATCACTCTGGCAGTCGTGCTGGGATCCCTGGTGATTGTGTTGCTGCTGTATGCAATATCGTTGATTTCGGTCCCGGCGGTGGTGTTCTTCCCGGCCTATGCGATTTATTTCTTCGCTTCCCGCTATCCCGCGCTGGACGCCCTGCTGCACCCGGCTCCGCCGCCACCCGCGTTTTCTCCGCCACCGCCAGAACCTCCACCGTTGCCGCCGGCGCCCGAACCGATCGGGTAATAGTCCGGGGCGGCAGCCCACAGATGGCTTCTTAAAGGTAGCGCCGGTATCCTGCCGGCTCTCGTGAGGGCATTCTGCCCTCACGTGCGGGCTGACTGCCCAAATCTAGTGGCGGTCGTGATCGTGGTCGTGATCGTGGTCATGGCCGTGGTCGTCATTGTGGCTGTGACGCCAGGTCCAGTACTGCTTCTGCTCGCCTTTATCCAATCTGCGGAAGTCGCGATCCGGGCGATGATTTTCTACCACCCACTGGTGATAGTAAACATTCTCGTGATTGTCCCAGCGATGATAGTCGTTGTAATAAGGATCGTAGGCCCGGTAGGGGCGACCGCCGCATGCCGTGGTCACGACCGGGACCAAAAAAGCTGCGGCCAGCAAAAGTGAACTGAGGCAACGGTGTCCACAATTCATTATGTTTTTCTCCTTCACGTAGAGTGCATCCAGACCTTGGTTGCGAAACCGGACTGCCAGGTTGCCTGTCCGCCCCTGGTCAATCCGGGAAACATAAGTGAAGGATTCGCTGTAGGAACGGATCATCGCCGCAGCCGAGACTTACTCTTCGGGTGCAGGCTCGTTCTGGTTATTTTCCGCTGGGGCTAAGGGCAGGCGCGACGCGCTGCCGAGAAGATCACGCTCCTGGGGCGAGAACTGGCTCTTGAAACGATCCGACTCGATGATCTGCTGCCGCTGCGCGGGCGGCATGGTGCGCAGGTCGCGGATGGCGATTTGCACCTTCTGCCGCCGATCCGGAGGCAGATCCTGCAGGCGCGAGTAAAGTTGCCGCGCCTGCTGCTTCTGGTCGGGAGTAAGGTGCTCCCAGGTTTCCATGCGTTGTAGGATGCGATCCTGCTGCTGCGGCGGAAGACTGCTGAAACGCTGCAGGCGCTCGCGCAGCCGCTGCTGCCGCTCCGGCGGCAGGTTGCGGAACTGGGGATCGTTTTCCAGCGCTTTCTTTTGTTGGTCGGGCGGAAGATCACGATAACGGCGCAACCATTGTCCGGCATGATTGCCGGGTTGTGCCTGCTGGCGGGCCGCTTGCCGCTCTTCACGCCGCTCCAGGCGCTCGGCCCGGCGGTTCTGCGCTAGGCAAGGCGAAATTGCCAGCGCCAGCATGAAGATCGCCGCCGTCCCTTTTCTCGTGATGGACTTGAGTCCTGACACTTCGGTTGTGGTTCTCCACCATTCAACTCTTCCCCTCAGCTCGCTAAGGGCACCGCGAAGATCAGCATAGAACCCTTACGGATTCGCGGTCACGTCCTGCTGCACCTGGAGGTCATCGAGCACATCGAAATCGGAGTACAGATTCTGGTTCTTATCGAGGGCCTGCAAATCACCAACCGCCGTGCCGGGCTCGGCTGCAACTTGCAGCGCTGCGGCCACCGGAGGCGCCGAGCTGGAACCCCCGCTGCTGTTGTTGCCATAATTCATGCGAACCAGAGTCACACTGGCCGCCATCAGCAGCGCGAAAGATACTGCCAGTACCGGCTTGCGCAGCCAGCGCAGCCAACCCGCAGGTTGCTTCGCGCTTTCCATCTCTTCCCGCAAACGCGCGTTCAGCCGGACATCAAAATAGGGCGACGGTTCCGGAGCCTGCCACTCGTCCAGCAGTGACATGGTCTGGCGGAAAGCTTCCAGCTTGCCCGCGCACTCCGCGCAGGAATCGAGATGGGCTTTGACCTCGGGCGTGGGCGCAGTGAGTCCAGCGGCCAGGTCTGGCATCAATTCACGGGCGTCATCGCAATTGCATTCGCACTTCATGACAGCTTCCTTTACCGAAACTAAACAAATTCCTTAAGTTGCTCGCGCAGCGTTTCGTAAGCGCGAAACAGCAACGACTTGGTGGCTGACTCGCTCAACTTCAATACATCGGCAATCTGCCGATAGTCCATCTGCTGGTACTTGTGCATCAGCACGGCGACGCGCTGCCGCTCGGGCAGAGCCTGCACTCGCCGCCGGATGGCAGCCAGCCGCTCCCGCTGCACCAGGTTCTCTTCGGCGCTCGGCGCCCGGTCGGGCAAATCCAGGGTACGGCCGCTCTCTTCGTCCGGCTCGTCCAGGCTGACCTGATTCTCGGGGCGTTCATGGCGAGTGTCGCGCGCGTGATTCACCGCCAGATTTGTCGCGATGCGATAAAGCCAGGTGGTGAACTTGGCGCTGGCCTCGTAAGTCTCGCGCGAACGGTAAACCCGCAGAAAGACTTCCTGCGCCAGATCCTCCGCGCCGGCGGCGTTGTGCGCCATGCGGTACATGAAATTCACCATCGGCCGGCGATATTTCTGCACCAGGTAAGCGAAGGCCGAGTCATCTCCGGCTTTCACCTGCAGCATGATGTCGGCATCGCTGCGGCCTTCCGGCGACACTCCGGCGTCAGCTTCCAGAACCGCCTGCTGCGGCACGCCCGCCATGGCAAGCAACCCGCGATCCATAGCTACGCTGCTCACATCTGATTCAACCCCTTCCGGGGGCGAAAGTTGCGCCCTGGTGGCGGCCGAACTAGCCCCGGAAGTGCCTTCCGTACTAGAGGCTGCGGGTACTTTCGGCGTCCTGGGATCGGTCGGCATGGTCTGAGCCTGAACTGCTGCCGGGGGCCCGTAACCGGTTCTTCGGACGCCCCGGAATTAGCCTATCACGGCAGGTTGGGGGAGGAAACTGGTTCGTTTACTATAATATAGCGGCGGCCTGGGCTCCCCGGACAGGCGCAGATATGCTCCCGGAGCGGCTTCGCAGCGGTTGACGGGAACTGCTGTAACTGTTTGAATGTAAAGCTGTGGGCGCTTAACTCAGCGGTAGAGTGCCATCCTCACACGGTGGAAGTCGTAGGTTCAAATCCTACAGCGCCCACCATTCCAGCTTTCCCCAGGCAAAACGGCCAGTCGGACTCCTCCAATCAGCAAGTGTGGGGCGGACACTCCCGTCCGCCGTTTTGGCAGTTGATTTCTAAAAAGCGGCGCACTGGCGTAATCGCCCGCCGCGATACATCCCTGCGTGCAAAAGGCAAAAGCGGCGGACGGAAGTGTCCGCCCCCTCACTTGGTTCAGTGTTCGCGCTGGAAGCGGTAAGGGCCGCGGCGTTCCAGCGACACCGCTTCCGCTACTTTCAGAAAGGCCCGGGCCGCATGGGAAATGCCTGCCTTGCGATAGACCATCCGCAATTTTCTGTGCAGCCGCAACTCGCGCACCGGGATGCGCACCAGCTCGCCGCGGGCCAGTTCGTTTTCTACGCTGATCTCGGGCAGCAGGGCGACTCCGTTTCCCATGGCCACGAAACGTTTGATCGCCTGCAGGGTAGGTAATTCGATGTTCATGTGCAGCGGAGTTTTGTGACGCTTGAATGCCTGGATCACTTTTTCGCGATACGGCGAAGAGACGATGTGGGCGACAAAGGATTCCGCGCCCAACTGCTGGATGCTGACCTGCGCCTCCGAGGCCAGCGGATGCTTTGGCGGCACCACGAAAATCAGCTCATCCAGGTAGACCACAATGGAGTGCAGTTGCGGCTCCTGCGGATCGTAGGTGAGGACGCCCAATTCGGAGTTGTGGCGCAGCAGGTCGTCGGGAATGTGGCTGCCCAGCGAGCGCTGCACCATGATCCGGATCATGGGATGGAGACGGCGGAACTCGGCCAGCACTGGCAACAGGTACAGAGCGGTAAATTCGTTGGCAGCAATCGCCAGCTTGCCGCGCTGCAGCTCCCGCAGTTCCGCCAGAGCGCCGGTTGCGTCGCTGCGCAGGTTGAGCAGTCGCTCGGCATACTCCTGCAACACGCGCCCTGCATCGGTCAGCCGCCCGTCGCGGGATGAGCGGTCAAACAATGGCTCGCCGATATCCTGCTCCAGCTTGTGGATCGACTGGCTTACGGCCGACTGGGTGCGGTGCAGCTTCTCCGCCGCCCGCGAGAACTTTCCTTCCCGAGCCACCGCCATGAACACTTCGAGCTGTGCCAGTTCCATATTTTCACCTTAAGTAATCTCAAGCGATCATTAGTTTAGCTTATTAACTAAGCAAAACTAATAGTATTTCAATAATTATAAGCTTGGCTATCAGAGCTGGCCCTCATAGCATTTGCTTTGGGGCAGATGGTGGATCGCAGCCAGAGCCCAAGGCCAACGACCAAGGACCAAGGACCAACGACAAAGTCCGGAGGCAGCCATGGACCGAACCCGCATTTCCGTGTTTGACACCACACTTCGTGACGGCGAACAGTCGCCGGGCTGCAGCATGAACGTTCAGGAAAAGCTGCGCCTGGCGCATCAGCTTGACCGCCTTGGAGTGGACGTCATCGAAGCCGGGTTTCCTATCGCTTCAGACGGAGACTTTGCCGCGGTTCAGGCTATCGCCGCAACAGTGCGCCGTCCCGTCATCGCCGCCTTGGCACGTGCTTCGGCCCAGGACATCGAACGTGCATGGCAGGCGGTCAAGGGCGCGGCGCGGCCCCGCATCCATATATTCCTTGCGACCTCCGATATCCATCTGCAGTACAAGCTCAGGATCTCGCGCCAGGAGTGCCTGCAGCAGGCCCGCGATTCCGTCCGTCTGGCCAAATCCCGCTGCGCGGATGTGGAGTTTTCTCCCGAGGATGCCACCCGCACCGATCACGAATTTCTTTTTCAGGTGCTTGAGGCGGTGGCGGAAGCCGGGGCCACCACGCTGAATATTCCAGATACGGTCGGTTACAGCATGCCGGAAGAGTTTGGGGATCTGATTCGAACCATTCGGCGGCGGATTGGCCGAGCTGAGAAGATCACCATTTCGGCGCACTGTCACAACGATCTGGGACTGGCGGTAGCCAATTCGCTGGCGGCAATTGCCGCAGGAGCGCGCCAGGTGGAGTGCACCGTCAACGGCATCGGCGAGCGGGCCGGGAATGCGTCTCTCGAGGAAATTGTGATGGCCATGCGGGTGCGGCCGGATCGATATCCCTACGAGACTGGCGTCGCCAGCGAGCAGCTTTTTCCCACCAGCCAGTTGCTCGGCGAGATGACAGGATCCCCCGTTCAACCCAACAAAGCCATTACCGGGCGCAACGCCTTCGCGCACGAGGCCGGCATCCATCAGGACGGCATGCTGAAGAACCCGCTCACCTATGAAATTATGACCCCTCAGTCGGTTGGCGTGCCGGATTCGCGGTTAGTGCTAGGCAAGCACTCGGGGCGGCACGCGCTGGGATTGCGCTGCGAGCAGCTCGGATTCCAGTTTGACCGGCGCGAACTGGACGAGGTGTATCGCAGGTTCGTGGTGCTGGCGGACAAGGTCAAGCATGTGCAGGAACACGATCTGCTGGAGTTGATTGGTCAGATGGGTAGCACGCCGCGAACCATGCCGCCCCGATATACAGAAGCCACGCTTGCTGTCAGTCACAGTCATTCCGCGCGGCCGCTGCCCGAACTCACCATGCGCCTGCATCCGGTCGCCGATCACCCCAGCGAGCAAGAGGATTATCTCTGGGGAGTGTAGGGGTTTATCCCGAGCGTAAAAACAAAACATTCGCTTGCCAATGGGAAGATGTAGTCGAAGCCCCTCTGTAAGCTACTACAGTAGCGTGTCTCAAATCCGCAGAGCGTAGTCCGCGCAGCCGCACCACTCAGCAAACCCCGACAAGCCGCAGCCATTCGCAGCTTCATTAACCAGTCGCCAAGCCAGTGGGTGCAGCGCGCTGAGGATGATCGCGCTCATGCACTACAATGCTTCGTTCATCTTCACATCCCGGCCTGGGGGCCGGATTCAAAATGCAGACCGCGGAAGTGGTCATCATCGGCGGAGGCATCGTCGGATCGAGCATTGCCTATCACCTGGTGGCGGCTGGGTGCTCCAATGTCCTCGTCATCGAGCGAGAGACCGCCCAGGGCAAAGGCTCGACCGGCAAGAGCATGGGCGGAGTGCGGGCCCAGTTCTCCACTCCCGTGAATATCCAGATGTCGCTCTACTCCATCCCCTTCTACGCCTCGTTCGATGAACGGCTGGGACACCCCGCCGGCTACCGCCCGCAGGGATACCTGTTCTGCGCCACGAACGAAAAGCACCTGGCCTACCTGCGAACCAACTATGAAAAGCAGGTAGGGTTGGGCCTGAAAGACGTGCGCCTGCTTCCGGCGGATGACATTCGCGCCATGTTTCCCCAGCTTCGCTGCGATGACATTGTGGGCGGCAGTTTCTGCGCCAGCGATGGTTTCGTCGATCCCTACAGCGCCATGATCGGGTTCATGACCTGGTCCACCGAGCACGGCGCCAAATTGTGGAAGAACGCTGCCGTCACTGCAATTCTGCGCGACACGCAAGGCATAGCGGGAGTGGAAACATCGAAAGGGTCCGTGGCAACTCGAATTGTGGTGAACTGCGCCGGCGCCTGGGCCGCGTCAATCGCCGCCATGGCAGGCATTGACCTGCCGGTGGAACCGCTGCGCCGCATGCTGGTCCCCACCGAACCTTTCGATCAATTTCCTCACAGCGCGCCTATGATCATCGACATGTCGAACGGGTTTCACTTCCGTCCGGAAGGCCTGGGGTTTTTGCTGGCGTGGAACGATCCCGAAGAAACGCCGGGCTACAAAATCGATTTCGAGCCCGCGTTCATTGAAAAGATTCTGACCCGCGCAGCCGACCGTGTTCCCCTATTCGAGAATCTGGCGGTGAATCCGAAGCGGGCCTGGGCTGGCCTGTATGAGATGACGCCCGATCATCATCCCATCCTGGGCGCGACGCCGGGCGTGCCAGGATTTTTCCTGGCCAATGGATTCAGCGGGCACGGCGTGATGCACGCTCCTGCGACGGGAAAGATTCTGTCGGAGTTGATTCAGCGCGGCCAGACCGAACTGATCGATGCCTCATTGCTGGGCTTGTCCCGCTTCGCCGAAGGCAAAATGATCGAGGAGACGGCAGTGTTGTAAGGCGGCGATTGAACTGTAAGAGTCCTTGTCATTCCGACCGGAGCGGAGCGCAGTGAGCGCAGTGGAGGGGATCTGCTTGGAGAGAACTCAGTTGCTGCCCGTCCCCGACTAAGCAACCAGGAAATGCATATGACCCCACGCGAACACAATTTCTGGCTGACGACAGCGGAGATGCCGCAATGCGCATCTTCATCTCCTTTGCCTGAAAGGGTTGACGTGGCTGTGATCGGCGCGGGATTTACCGGCCTGTCCGCGGCGCGGACGCTGGCCAAGAGCGGAGCGAGGGTCGCGGTGCTGGAGGCTGAAACCATCGGCTGGGGCGCCAGTTCACGCAACGGCGGCATGGTGCTCACCGGGCTCAAGCTGGGGGTCAACCAACTGGTTTCGAAGTATGGCCGCGAGCGCACCCAACGCATGTACGCCGCCTCGCTGCAATCGATCGATTGCGTGGAGCAACTGGTCCGCGAAGAGAATATCGCTTGCGATTTTTCCCGCTGCGGACATCTCGAAGTTGCCTGCAAGCAAAAACATTTCGACGGCTATGCCCGCCAGGTGGAGGTGATCGCCCGCGAATTCAATCACCCGTTGCGCATCGTGCCCCGCCAGGAATTGCCGGGCGAGATCGGATCCTCAATCTACTACGGTGGCATGGTGGATGCATTCAGCGCCGGGCTCAATCCGGCGCGCTACGTAGCCGGCCTGGCGAGCGCGGCCGTACGAGCCGGGGCCGCGATCCATGAGGGAGCCAGGGTGCAGAAGATCGAGCGCGAAGCGCGGCAAGCTAGCCCGGGCTGGCGCCTGACCACCTCTCGGGACACTCTGTGGGCGCGCAACGTGTTCGCCGGCACCAGTGGCTACACCGGCGCGGCCACTCCCGCGCTGCGGAAGAAGATTGTTCCCATCGGCTCCTACATCATCGCCACCGAGGTCCTGCCCGAGGCGCTGGCGCGCCAGTTGAGCCCGCGCAATCGGATGATTTACGACTCCAAGAATTATCTCTATTACTACCGGCTTACGCCCGACCAGCGCATGCTCTTTGGCGGGCGGGCGGCGTTCTTTCCTGAAACCGCGGACTCGATCCGCAAGAGCGCGGAGATCCTGCGCCGCGGCATGATCGATGTCTACCCGCAGCTGCGCGATGTGAAGGTCGAGTATGTCTGGGGCGGCACGCTGGATTTCGCTTTCGACATCATGCCCCACGCCGGGCAGATGGACGGCCTCTACTACGCGGTTGGATACGCGGGGCATGGCGTCGCCATGGCCACCTGGCAGGGCCAGAGAATGGCCGAGCTGATCGCAGGCGGTAAACCGGAAAACCCGTTTGTAGGCATTCCGTTTCCCGGAGCGCCGCTGGGGTTGTATGGCGGGCGACCCTGGTTCCTGCCTTTAGCCGGGGCGTGGTACAAGTTTCTGGATTGGGTGAGTTGACTGGAGAATCGACGTAATGTTCCACGTGGAACATTTTGTGAGTGCATAACTGTACGTATATTAATGTATGAAGTCATTTCGTATGTCGGGGTTGGATTGAGAAGCGATGCCATATCCCAAAACCTGGATGGGAGGCCTGCAATGATTGCCCGAATCTGGCACGGGTACACGAAACCGGAGAATGCCGATGCCTATGAAGCCATGCTCAAGCCCGAAGTCCTGCCCGGAATCAGCAAGGTAAAAGGATACCGGGGAAGCTATTTCCTGCGGCGGGATCAAGGTTCGGAAGTGGAGTTCGTCACCATTCTGCTGTGGGAGTCGCTGGAGGAATTGCGTAATCTTGCCGGCCCGGATTATGAAGTCGCGGTAATCCCTCCAGAGCGGCGCAAGGTGCTATCGCATTTTGATGCGCGCGCCTGCCACTATGAAGTAATTCTCGGTCGGCCCGGGATTTGACGAGGGAGCAGACCCGTTGCAGGAATCTGGAGAACGAATCCAGGGTGGTTATTCCGCTTCCGATGAGGTCATCTCGATATACTGGCACTGGCTTGTCGGGTGGAGGGTTGAGTGTCCTTTCGACATGTTTTTATTGCGGTAGTCATCGCGTTCGCGCTTGTTCTGGCTGCTTTTCTCATCAACCGGTCGCGCCCAAAAATCGAAACCGAGCAGGCAGGCGCGGATTTCGTCCGGGCTACGGGAAAATGCGCGGAGTGCCACTCGCGAACGCAGTATTCCGTGGTGCATGAATACGAGATGAGCAAGCACGCCCAAAAGGGCGTGAACTGCCTGGATTGCCATCAAGCCGCCCCTGGACAAGAGAAGAAGGACCACCACGGGTTCACGGTTTCGGCGGGCCGCCTGACGGCGGGAAACTGTCGAAGCTGTCACGAAGGCATCTATCAGCAATTTTTGCGCAGCCGCCACGCCGCCACCTCGTGGGCGGCGATCTATGGAGAACAAGGGCTCACCCCGGAGCAGGTAAGTCTATCGGAGAAGTATCAACCCGGAGGAGTGCGCCGGCCTCCGCATCCCTTCACCCTGCTGGAGGGAAGTCCAGCCATGACCAGCGGCTGTGAACAATGCCACAGCGTGGGAAAGCCGAATGCGGACGGCACAATCGGCACCTGCACCAACTGCCACACCCGGCACACCAGCTCGGTGGCCATTGCCCGGCAGCCCCGTACCTGCGGGCAGTGCCATTTGGGGCCAGACCATTCACAAATCGAAATCTATGAGGAGTCGAAACATGGCCTGATGTTTGCCGCGCAGGAAAAACTTCTCGACCTCACCGTAGAACCGAAGAAGCTGACTACGCGAGAGATGTTTGTCCCCACCTGCGCAACCTGCCACATGAGCGGCATCAACGGGCTGGGAATGACGCACGATCCTTCGGAACGGCTGTCCTATTTTCTGGCGAATGCGATCAGCGAGAAGCGTCCCAACTATGCCGAGGCGCAGGCCAAAATGCAGCAGGTCTGCTCCCAGTGCCACACCGCCCCGGTCATCAATCGGGTTTACGAGCAAGCGGAAAAAGTAGTGACCACCACGAACCAACATGTGACCGAGGCCAAAACCCTGATGGATGGCCTGCGCAGCCAGGGGCTGCTCAAAGGGCCACCCTTTTCGCAGCCCATTGACTTCATCTATTTCGACTTGTGGCACTACGACGGCCGCACCGCCAAACACGGCGCCTTTATGGGAGGAGCTGACTTCGTACAGTGGCACGGCAACTATCCCATGTTGCGAAAAAAGATCGAGCTTGAATCCTTAGCGGCCGAACTGAGGAGGGGAAGTGCCGGGAAGCGATGAGCGCAGCTGGTCGCGAGCCGATCTGATGCTGGAGATTTTCGTTCTGCTCAACCTGGGTTTCCTCACCTTCGATATTTATCTGGCCCACTCCGTGAACGGTTTCCGGCGGCAGGCGGAGTACATCCCCCTGTATTTTTCCGCGCTGGCACCGGTGGTGCTCGTGGCGGGCCTGGCGTTGCAGCGCCGAGCGCCCGTGGTGGGGCGGGTGCTGGGTTATGTGGTTGGCGCGTCCGCCATTCTTATTGGGCTGACCGGTGTTGTCCTGCACCTGGACAGTTCCTTCTTTTATGAGCGGTCGATTCGGAGCCTGACCTACTCCGCTCCCTTTGCGGCGCCGCTCGCCTACACCGGGCTGGGATTCCTGCTCGTGCTGAACCGCATGCTGGATGCAAAGAGCGAGGAGTGGGCACGGTGGGTGCTGGTCCTCACCCTCGGCGGTTTCATCGGAAACTTTATTTTCAGCCTCACCGACCATGCCGGGAATGGCTTCTTCGACCGGCTGGAGTGGGCGCCGGTTGTGGCGAGCGCGATTGCGGTGGGATTTCTTGCGACTCCGCTGCTGGCGCGGGTTTCGCGGAGCTTTCTGGGGTTATGCGGAGTGATATTGCTGCTGGAAGCTGGAGTCGGGGTGTGGGGCTTCGTGTTGCACGCGGAGCGAAACCTGGCTGGGCCATCCATTCATGCGTTCGACAATTTTATTTATGGCGCCCCGCCGATGGCTCCGCTTTTGTTTCCGAACCTGGTTGCTTTGGGACTGTTGGCGATTTGGCGGCTGAGGGAATTTGCGGGGAAGGAGGGAAGTTAGGCACGAGCCGCGCCTGGCGCGGCCGGACAGCCGAGGGCGGCTGTCCCTACGTTGGCTTCCGGGTCAAACGCTGCGCCTGCCATAACGGCGCAAGGCGAAATAAACCACCGGCCCTGCTGCCAGCGCGACCGGCCCCCAGATCAATCCGTAGCGGTCGCTGCCGAGCAGGGCGACGGCGCTCATCGCGATGACTGCGATCACGCAGTACATCAACCCGGTGCGGCCGCCGGGGATGACGAAGGGGCGCGGCATGTCGGGCTTTTTGCGGCGCAGTTGCCAGGCGGCCAGAACGGTCATCACTGTCGTGGCGACGCGCAGCCAGTTGTAGATGGCGATCAGTTGCAGCAGGGAGTGGATGGCGAGCAGGGCGTAGATCACGGACGAGGTGATGATCGCAGTCCACGGGGTTCGGTAGCGGGGATGGATGCCGGAGAGAGAGTGGGGCAGGTAGCCGTCTTCGGCCATGGCAAAGGGCATGCGAGTCGATGCCAGGATGGTGCCGTTGAGCAGCGCGACCTGGGTGATCATGGCGGCGAGGGTCATCCATGCGCCCAGCCAGGGGCCGGCGATGAGTTGGGCTGCGGTGGGGAAAAAACCGGTCTGCCAGCTGCTCCAGTTGCCCAGGGCCGCGAGCGAGGCGAGCGTGGGCAGAAAGTAAGCGGCAATGGACATTGGCACCACCAGGGCCAGGGCCAGAGGATAGCTGCGCTGCGGGTTGTCCACCTCTTCGGCGACGGTTGAGAGCTGCTCGTAGCCGGAGTAAAGCCAGAGTCCGATGGCCAGGCCGACGCCGAAGACGCGAAACGGCGGCTGGTGAGGAGGCACGACCGGGACGAAGGGATTGTGATGCCACTGGGCCAGCCCGATGACCACCAGAACCAGGACCGGAAGCAGGATGAAAAGCTCCAGCGCGGTAGCGAATTTTCCTACCAATTGAATTCCGCGCACGTTGATGTAGGTAATCACCGCAACGATGGCGAGCGAGACGGCGTAGTGTCTCCAGCCAACCAGTTCGGGAAAATAGAAGCGCAGGTAGTCGGCGAACTGGACGGCGTAAACGCTGCCCAGCAGAAAGGATGCCGACCAGTTCCACCAGCCCGCGAGAAATCCCCAGAGATCGCCGAAGCCGGCGCGCACCCAGCGATAGAAGCCTCCTTCGACCGGCATGGCGGTGGTCAGCTCGGCTGCAACCAGGGACACCGGGATGCACCAGAAGAACGGGAGCACCAGGAGGTAGAGCAGGGTCATCCCCGGGCCGGAGGTGGTGACCATGTCTTCAAGTCCGAAGGGGCCGCCGGTGCAGTAGGAGAACATCACCCAGACGAAATAGAAGAGGCCGGCTTTGCGCAGGGCGGACTTGGCGGGGGAAGACACGGGGTTGGATTATACGGGTGGAGGACGATTTCAGAGTGCAGATTGAAAAGGCTCCCGGCGTGGGGAGTTGGGTCTTAAATCTGAGATTCGGAATCAACACTGAAAATTTTGAGCAAGAAAAAAGCCTCCCGCTGGGGCAGGAGGCTTGATGCTGCCGACGGGTTCAGCTATTTCGGTGGCGCCTGATCCTGGGTTGCGGGAGCAGGGGCGGCGGAGGATGAGGCCAGCGTTTCCAGGTCATTCTTCAGAAGGCTGACTTCCACGCGACCACCGCTGGTGCGCTTGGTCTTGGCGTCGTCGGCATTGGCCGCCTGTACCGGGGCATTGCCCATGCCAACCACGTAAATCCGGTAGACCGGGATGTCGTGGTTGAGCACAAGGTACCGGACTACCGCATCGGCCATCTTCTGGGAAGTGGCGATGGCGGTCTGGCCGTGTCCGGAGGAGAAGCCCTGCACTTCGACGATGTAGCCACGCTGGTCCTTCAGCGGGGTGGCCATATCATCGAGCGCGGCCTTGGCATTTTTGCTAAGCACGCTCTGGCCGGGACGGAAGCGAATCTCGGTCTGAGTGGAAGCCTTGTACTGATCGATGTTGCCCACGACCTGCTCAACCGTGGTCAGGCGGGTGTTGGCCTGAGTTGCGGTCTGCTGCGCCATGGTGGCCTTGTTGCCGGCGTCAATGGCGTGCTGGTCCGCTTCGTTGGCTTTGGTCGAGGCCAGCTGAATGCCTGCCTGCGCGCGCGAGTCGGTGTCTTTGATCGCCTTGGTGTTCGAGGAGGTCAGTTCATCCAGCTCATTCACGCGATCGCGAATGGGCGCGGTTTGCCGCTGCACATATTTCTTGCGGGCGAAGGGATTGATCTTGCCCCAGAAACCTTCATGAGTATCGGGCTGCAGAGCGGGCTTGCCGCTCGCGCCCGTAGTGGAAGCGGCGGAATTCTGATCGGCCGACTGGGCGGCAGCGGCGGGTTGATCTTGAGTGGTTGAACTGGCCTGCTGAGCCAAAGCTGGAAGCGCCAGCACGACGGCCAGAAGCAGCGCTACATATAGGCGATTCTTCATTTTCTTCGTCCTCCAAGTGGGGGGAGCATTGAGCTCCACTCCAGCAATAAACCGAAAACTATCGGCGTCCTAAAGTGCTCAACGCCTGTACTTGTGTATAACAGGTCGAATGCCAAACTACGGCAAATCTAAGTCATTGCCCAGCAATACATTGTAACGCCGCTCGCCACCTGCCGGGGTCCAAAAAACGCTATTGCCGGGTAATTTTGGCGGAATCTGATATAAAAACTGCGTGTCCTCGGACCGCATAAATGGCTGCAAAAAGTTGCGGTATGCAAGTTGTGGTAACTCCGTAACCATCGCGTTTCCCACCCGGAACATCCAACCAGGCTCTGGTTGTTTGAGCACTCATAGTTTGAGGATTTTTATGCGAGTCTGGTTGTCTGCCCTGCTTCCTCTGTTGCTGCTCTCCTGCACCCGCGCGGAAAAGCTCGAGCTGTCGCGGCTGAAAGTGCCGCCGGGTTTCCATATTGCGGTCTTTGCCGATGCGCCGCACGCGCGCCAGATGGCATTCAGTCCGGGCGGAGTGTTGCTGGTAACCGATATGAGTGACGGCACAGTGCTGGCTTTTCCCGATCCCCAACACAGCGGGCGGGCGCAGCGACAGGTGCAGGTGCTCAGCGGGTTGAACGCGCCGCACGGCATCGCTTTTCATAATGGCAAGCTTTACATCGCGGAGATCAACGCAGTGCGGCGCTATGACTGGGATGAAGCGCAACTGCGCGCCGGCAACGGGCAAAAACTTGCGGACCTTCCGGGAAGCGGCGGCGGGCACTCCACGCGGACCATACTGTTCGCAAACGGCAAGATGTATGTGGCGGCGGGGTCGAGTTGCAACGTGTGCGCCGAAGACGACAAACGGCGCGCGGCGGTGACCGAATTCAACGAAGACGGAAGCGGCGAGCGGTTATTTGCTTCCGGCCTGCGCAATGCGGTAGGGCTGACTTTGAATCCCAAAACCAACACAATCTGGGCCACGGACAACGGCCGTGACTGGCTGGGCGACAACCTTCCTCCCGAGGAAGTCAACGATCTGGGCGCGGGCGGCGGAAACTTCGGCTGGCCGTATTGCTATGGCGATCGGGTGCGGGACGGCTCGCAAAGCAAGGACTACGACTGCTCGAAAACGGTTGCGCCGAAGTTGCTGATGCAGGCGCACTCCGCGCCTCTGGGATTGCTTTTCTACGATGGCAACATGTTTCCCGCGGAGTATCGCGGAAGTCTGTTTGTCACCTTTCACGGGTCATGGAACCGCAGCGTGCCCACCGGATATAAAGTCGTCCGCATCAAGTTCAACGACAAGGGTGAAGCGCAGGGGCCGCCGGAGGATTTCATCAGCGGATGGATTCGCCCGGGCGAGAACAAGAAAGGCGTGTGGATGGGTCGACCGGTTGGGCTGGTGGTGGGGCCTGACGGCGCGATGTATGTGAGTGATGATGCGGCGGGCGTGGTTTACCGGGTGACGTGGGAGAAGTAGGCCCAGACGTCCACGTCTGGGCGGCGAGCGATAGCTCGCCGGGTTTAGTTTTCATGCGTGTTTAACCACACAGCGGAGCCGCGCGCCGCCGGGCGGGTGGGACACCCGCCCCTATGCATTTCCGCAATACTTCTCGTACTGTTCGTAGATGAAATTGTCGGTCATGCCTGCGATGTAGTCACACACTACGCGGGCGAGGGGTTCCTGTCCGGCTTTTTCCTGGTAGCTGTGCGGCAGGCTTTCGGGTTTGGCCATCCAGAAATCGAATAGCCGGCGGATGACGCGCTCGGCGTCATCTTTTTCCGGATCCAAGGCCGCGCTGAAATAAAGGTTGCGGTAGAGAAATTCCTTGGCGCCGCGTCTCTGTTCTTCTACTTCGGGGCTGAAGGTGGCCAGCCGTCGCGGGCAGGCGCGCACATCTTCCAGGTTGCGGATGCCGGCGGCCTTGATCTGGTTCTGCAGGTTGCAGATCAAGTCGCCGACCATGCGATCGAGCACGCGCTTGACCGCTTCGTTGAATTTCAACTTTTCCATCACCCCGGGATAAGTTTTCTCGGCCTCACGATAGAAACGGTCGAAGAGCGGAATCCCCTGGCGAATCTGCGGAAGGGTGAGCAGGCGGGCTTCGTAGCCGTCGTCGAGGTCGGCGGTGTCGTAGGCAATTTCGTCGGCCAGGTCGATGAGCTGGGCTTCGAGCGGCGGGCGCTGCTCGAGCAGGTACTCAGCCAGTTCAGGGAACTGAGCGGGAGAGTAGTCGTGGGAGTGCTTGATGATGCCTTCGCGGACTTCGAACGTCAGGTTGAGCCCGCGAAAGGCGGCGTAGCGCAGCTCGAAGTCCTCGACGATGCGCAAGGCGTGAAGGTTGTGATCGAAAAAGAGTCCATGCTCGCGCATGGCGGCGTCGAGCGCCTTTTCGCCGGCGTGCCCGAAGGGCGGGTGGCCGACGTCGTGGACCAGGGCCAAGGCTTCGACCAGGTCAACGTTCAGGCCAAGTTGTGCTGCGATGGTACGGGCGATCTGCGCCACTTCGAGGGTGTGGGTGAGGCGATTGCGAAAGTGATCGGAGAAGCGGCGGGTAAAGACCTGAGTCTTGGCTTCGAGGCGGCGAAAAGCCCGCGAGTGGATGACGCGGTCGCGGTCCCGCTGAAAGTCGTTGCGATATGGATGCTGGGGCTCAGGAATGCGGCGTCCGCGGGATTGCTCCACCCGCACGGCGTAGTCAGCCAGCATGAGGAAAGTTTAGCACTGTGAGATGTAGGCGCGAGCGTCCCCGAGCGTGCGTCCCTGGTTACCGCACCTTAGGTTTGGCTATGGGACGGTTGAGGCCACGATGGTCTGAGTTTTATGTTCCCTGAAGCTTTGATTGCTGGTCCTGCACGAGCGGGACGCTCACGCCTACATTGTTTCTCTGAGCTTCAGGCGCATTTCTGTGGTGGGTTCGAAGCCCATGGCTTCATATAGCGGTCTACCGTGCCTGCTGGAGTGCAGATAGACAGCGGCGAAGCCCTGTTCCTTGCACCAGCCGATCATGGTTTGCATCAGCTGGCGAGCGATGCCTTGGCGACGGAACTGGGGATACACGTAGACGTTGAGAATGGTGGCGCGACGGCACTCCAGATCGTAGGGATGGCTTGGCCAGGGACTGATCAAGACTGCTCCTCCGCCGGCGACGTTCGAGCCCTCCAGCGCGAGCCAGCCGCGGAAGGAGCCATTGGCCAGGGCTGCGGCCAGGTAAGGCTCGCAGGAGGATTGCATCGCAGACAAGGCGGTGGCGTCGTCGTAATCCATGTCTTCATACATGCCGCGGCGATGGCGCAGGATTTCGGGGACGTCGTGGAGTGTGGCTTGGCGGATGAGAATGTTGAGAGTCATGAGGCTTCTCCCGGAAGGGCTGCTCCAGAACAGCTATTCAAGCTCAAGATGATAAGGGTCTTTGGAACAGACAAAAAGAAAGCCGAGCTGCGCTCGGCCGGGCAGGTGGGAAACCTGCCCCTACGCGGACTGCGATCACTACTTGTTGTCGGAATCTTCTTTGGCCAACTTCATCTTGGCGGATTCCAGTTTCTTCTGCACGCGGGCTACATCGTTCTGGTCGACTTCCGCAGAGACGGTTTTGTTCCACTCGGAGAGTGCCCGCTCCCAATGAGCCGCGGCCAGCTTCAGGCGTCCCGTCTTCTGATAGAGGTCTCCGAGGTGATCCTGAACCGTGGGATCGGTGCCGATACGCTGCGAAGCTTTAATCAGGCTATCTTCGGCGGACTCGTAACGTCCAAGGCGGAAGTAGGCCCAGCCCAGCGAGTCGAGGTAGGCGCCATTGCTGGGATCGAGATCGACCGCTTTCTTGATGAAACCCAACGCCTCTTCCAGCTTGACGCCGCGATCGGCCAGCATGTATCCGAGATAATTGAGCGCGGTGGCGTTCTGAGGATCGACGGCCAGGACTTTGCGGAACATTTCTTCCGCGGGTTCGTATTTCTTCTGGCGCTCATAGGTCGAGCCGCGCAGGAAGTAGATGTATTGCCTGTCCTCGTCCTTGGTGGAGAGCGGCTCAGCTTTGTCGAGAGCCTCTTCGGCTTCCGGCCAGCGCTTCAGGCGGCTGTACATCTGAGAAAGGGTGATGTAAACGTCGCGGTCGTCGGGCGTGCCCTTGAGCAGCGATTTGACCTGGTCCAAACCGGCATCGGGCTGGCCCATGTCGGCAAGCTGGGCGGCGTAGACCATCTTCAGGGCGCGATCGTTGGGCAGCTTTTGCACTGCCTCTTTGGCTGCGTCGGTGGCCTGCTGCCATTGCTTGGCTTCTCGGTAAGTGTCGATAATCTGCTGGTAGCCGCGCTCCGCGTTCTCGTCGCCGAGCAAGAGCATCTTGCGGAAAGTGTCGATAGCCTGGGTGTCGTTGTTATTGTCGCGGTAGATCGTGCCCAGGCGCTCGAGGAATACGGAGCGGTTATTTTTCTCCGCCTGGCTGTAGCTGTTGTCGGTCTTTTCGCTCTTCTTGAGCAGATCCTGCATGACCTGAATGGCTTCGTCGTAACGCCCCTGTGACTGATAAACCGCGGCGATGTTGTAAGGCGCTTCCAGAGAATCGGGGGCCATGGACTCGGCCTTCTTCAGGCTCTCCAGGGCGAGATCGAATTTGCCGCTCTTGCGATAGATTTCTGCGATGCGCAGGTAGGTCTGCCAGTCTTCGGGATTGGCGTCGGCAATGATCTTGTACTGCTCCAGGGCGGCGTCGGACTGGCCGTCATTGGAGAGGTTTTGCGCCAGCCCGCGAATGGCTTCCAGGTTCTCGCGGTCAAGCTCAATCGCCTTTTTGTAGGCGTTGATGGCGTTCTTGTATTGCTTCTGCTGCTCGTAGGTATAACCCAGGGCCGAATAGAGCTTGGCCGAGCGGGCCGCGTCTGGAATGGAGCTCAGTACCTCGCCGGCGCGCGCGGTGTCGCCTTCCTCGTTGTAGAGATAGGCGAGCGTGGTTACGGCTTCTTCCGAATTCGGGTCCAGCTTGACTGCGGCCTTGAATTCGCCTTCCGCCTTCTGCAGATCGTTGTTCAGGCGATAAAGGCGTCCCAGCAGGAGGTGGTCGTCAACATCATCCGGCTCGATCTTGATGATCTGTTCGTATTGATCGATGGCCAGCTTGAGAACATTCTGCGAACCTTGTCCGGCCTGAATGTCGCCCAGCGAGCGCAGATAAATCCGGCCCAGCAGCTTGTGCGCTTCCAGATTGTTGGGATCGCGCTTGAGAATGTCCTGCGCTTCCATGACCGCGTCGCGAATACGGCCGGTCTTGGCGTAGAGCTCGGCCAGCGCTGAAGTCAGATATTCAGAAGTAGGGTCGGCGTCGATCGCCAGCCGGTATTCCTCGATGGCTTTGTTGGCCAGCTCGCTGCGGCCATACACCGCTACCTGCTCCTCGTACACGTGAGCGAGAGTGTAGTGGTAATAGGCAGCCGCCTTGTCGACCTTGCGTGCAGCAGGCGGGGGCGCCGGTTTGGTATCCGTAGCCGGAGTCTGAGCGGTGGAAGAAACAGCCGTAGCCAGCAGCAATATAAGTGCGCAAGAAATACTTTTCATCGAGAACCTTCGGCTTCCCTGAACCATAGCGATTGGATGCCGAACCGCTGGTGGTGGGTGCTTGTTTCATTGTAAACCGTGATGGCGATAGCTGGTGAAAAAGGCGCCCGCGGAACCGCGGAAGCAACGATCAGAAGTACAGGACCTACTAGGATTGGCGACCTGAAATTAAACGAATTGTAAAGAAGTGTTACAGCATGGGGTGAGATTGCCGCGCTCAGGATGACAAATTGGAAGCTGGCTGCGCCTGAGGGTAACAATGAAAGCGCTAGTGTCTGAAGTGTCTTACTCCTGTGAAGATCATGGCCAGACCTAGCCGGTCGGCGGCTTCGATTACTTCCTGGTCGCGTGCCGATCCTCCGGGCTGGATGATTGCGGTCGCGCCTACTTTGGCGATTTCCTCGATGCCGTCGGGAAATGGAAAGAATGCGTCGGAGGCAGCCACTGTGCCCTTGAGCGGCAGGACTGCTTTCATGGCGCCGATTTTGCAGGAATCCACTCGGCTCATCTGTCCGGCGCCGACGCCGACGGTTTGGCCGTTGAGGGCATAGAGGATTGCATTCGACTTCACGTGCTTGCAGACCTTCCAGGCAAACAGAAGAGCAGCTTTTTCCTCGGGCGTGGGCGGTCTTCGGGTGACTACTTTCAGGTCGCTGTCCTGCAGCGGGCGGACATCGGCGTCCTGCAGCAGAATTCCACCGGAGACGTTTTTCAGCACCCACTTCGGCGGAGCGTTGGCGATTTCGACCAGGCGCAAGTTCTTCTTGGCGGCGAACTTGGCTTTGGCAGCGTCGTCGAAGCCGGGGGCGGCGATCACTTCGAGGAAGAGTTTGGCCATTTCTTCCGCGGCTTCTCCATCCACCGTACGATTCACGCCGATAACGCCACCGAAGGCTGAAACCGGATCGCATTCCAGGGCTTTGCGGTAAGCCTCCGCCAGAGTTTTGCCGGTGGCGGTACCGCACGGGTTGGTGTGCTTGATGATGGCGCACACGGTCTCGTCAAATTCCTGGGCCAGTTCCCAGGCGGCCTGCAGGTCCACGATATTGTTGTAGGAAAGCTCCTTGCCCTGAATCTGGCGGGCATTGGCCACGCCGCTGCCCGAGCCGTCCGAGTACATCGCCGCCTTCTGGTGAGGGTTCTCGCCATAGCGGAGGTCCATGACTTTTTGAAACGAAAAGCGCAGGTTTTGCGGGAAACCGCCTGCGGGATGGAACTCGAAGTGGCCGTTGGCGCTGACCCGTTCCAGGGTAGAGGCGATGGCGGAATCGTACGCCGCGGTGGTGGCAAACGCCTTTTGCGCCAGATGCCATTTGGTGGTGGCGGAAAGCGCCCCGCCCGAGGCGACCATCTCTTCCGCGATGGCGTTGTAGTCGCCGGGCGAAGTCACCACCGCCACGTCCTGAAAATTCTTGGCGGCAGAGCGAATCATCGACGGTCCGCCGATATCGATGTTCTCGATCAGATCTTCAAAAGGCACGCCGGGCCTGGCGGCAGTCTTCTCGAAGGCATAAAGATTGACCACTACCATGTCGATGGCTTCGATGCCGTGCTCGGCAACGGCGCTGCGGTGCGACGGATTTTCGCGCCGGTGCAGGATGCCGCCATGCACCTTGGGATGGAGAGTCTTGACCCGTCCATCGAGCATTTCAGGAAAGCCGGTGAGTTCGGAAATATCTTTTACACCGACGCCGGAATCGCGCAACAGCTTGGCCGTGCCTCCAGTGGAAATGAGTTCTACTCCCATGGCGGCAAGGCTGCGGGCAAAGTCCACCAATCCGGTCTTGTCGGTAACGCTGAGAATGGCACGCCGAATCTTCGTCTGGGTCGCGGACATGGCAGCCAATTCTAACAGCAGTCGTTGGTCCTTGGTCGTTGGCCAAAAACAGGATTCGCTGGATTGCTACTTCCGGATCGGGGACGGATGGGGAACTAAGCGGGACGCTTGCGGGAGGGGCCAAAGACCAGAGACCAAGGGCCAACGACTAAGTCTTGGCTTTTGCCTTCAGCTTGACGTGGCCGTTCTGCATCTCGACGGTGTATTCGACGAGCTCGCAGCCGTACTGTTTGCGGATCTGGTCGGTTTTCTTTTGTACGAAAGACGAGAAACTGTCGAGGTTGCCGGAAACTGCTTCGCCGGATTTTTTCTTAGCTTCAGTAAGGGCCTGGTAGAGTTTTCGCACCTGATCGCGTTCGGTGCCGGCGTTGCCGCACTGCACGCTGAAGGGTTTTTCCGCCGGCGCGTCAGCGGCGGGCGCTGCGGCAGCGGCAGCTTCCGTGCCGGCGGCATGGCCCACTCCGTAAACTTTGTGTTCCGGCTGGTGCTCTTCCAGGCGTACGCCCTGGACCGACAGCAGGGCATCCTGGGGGCGGCGATAGCCTTCTTCGCGAATGCGGTTCTTCTTGCGCCACAAGTCGCTGTAAATGGCATAGCGTTGGGCGATTTCGTTGTAGCGGAAGCGCTGCGAAAAACTCATGCGGCCACCGTCGCTGAACTTGCGCAGCAGGGACAGCACCTTCCACTCGATGTCGGTGGCAGGTCGCTTGGTCGGGTTGCTGAAATAAATCTCGTACTCGATCTTCAGCCTGCGCAGCTGTGAATCCAGCAGAGTCAATTCTTCGTCGATGGTCACCCGGGATCTCCCAGGCGACAGTGTAGGGGTTCGCCGCGGACTGGACGAGATTCCCGTGGGTCACGAGAGGGATGGAACGAAAGTACCCAAGGGCAGCCATCGGCTATCAGCCGTCGGCACTCAGCTAAAGCCTCCAGTCCCACGCACATATGCCTGCCGTCGAAGTGTGGAATGGGTGCGCGGGCGAGACTTCAATTTATGGGACTTCACAGAATGCTGAGCGCTGACGGCTGAGTGCTTTACTTTGCCGCCATCTTCTTAACCATGGCCAGGACCAGCTTGCGGTCGCTATCGTTGAGGCTGACGGAATAGCGGCGGATCTGGCTGAGGAAGCGGACTTCGTCATCGGAGAGTTGAGGAAGATTCTTGGAGCCGTTGGTGTGTCCGGATTCGGAAAAGAATTGAGACAACGCAATTTCCATGGCGCCGGCGATTTTGGCCAGGGTATCGAGCGAGGGAATGGTGTGGCCGTTTTCTACCCGCGAAAGGTAGCAGCGCAGCAGGCCGGTGCGCTTCTCGATGTCGCCCTGGGACATGCCTTTTTGCAGCCGGTAATTGCGGATGGTCTCGCCGATGTTCATGGAAAAAGCAACCAAAACATGCCCCCAATGATGACGTGCATAGTAACCAGAGTAGTACCTTCTGGCAAGAAGAATTTCGTTGCACCAGAAGTGGTCATGCAGTAGCTACGCCACCTCACCTGCTGGCTATGGAGTTACGGTACTTGCATCACCCGCGAGGTGCACACGTATGTTTTTCTATCGGGCCCATCACTTTTTCAACGCGCCACTTTTCAGCGTGCCGGCCAGAAAGCTGGTGGTGTGCTTCCAGGCGTCGGCGGCATCCTCCGCGCGATAGCCGGTTTTGTTGTTGGGATTCTCAAAGGCGTGTCCGGCGTCGGGATAAATCACGATTTCCACTTTGTTGCCCTGCTGTTTCAGGGCTTGCTCAAACTTCTTAACATCGTCGACCGGGATTCCACGGTCTTGACCGCCGAAGATTCCCAGCACTGCGGCATGAATCTTTCTCAATGAGGCGGCTTCAGTAGCAAGGTGGCCATAGTTGATGACGGCGGCTGCCAGAGCCGGTTCCTGGAGGGCCACGTCAAGCGAGTATCCGCCGCCCATGCACCATCCGATAGAGCCGATACGATCCGGCGTCACGTTAGGCTGCGATTTCAGGAACTCGAAGGCGGCATGCAGGTCGCGGCTGGCGCGGTCTTCGGGGACGCCGCGCATAATTTCATGAGCTTCGTCGGGAGTGGTTGCTACCTTGCCCCGGTAGAGGTCCACGGCCAGAGTCACGTAGCCCTCGCCGGCAAGTCTTGCGGCTTGTTCTTTGACCCAGTCATTCAGCCCCCACCATTCGTGGATTAAGATCAGGGCGGGGAACGGAGCCTTGCCCTCAGGAGTGAAGAGCATCCCGTGCACGGTTTCATCGCCGCTCTTGTAGGAAACGGATTTGCCGTCAGCGGCGAAGGCCGACACGGCGAAAACCAGGGTAAGGACCAGGCAGGTAAGTTTCATTTTGAATTCCCCGTGGCGGCGTGAGTGTATTTCTTCCGCCCGTTCAGCACCAGGCTGCTTCACAGAGCCAGCTCCATGTAGAGCGCTCCTGCAATCGGGTTCGGGCGGTACGGTTCGATCTCGACGAATCCCAGGCGGCGATACATCGCGACGGCGTTCGGCATCACCGGTGCAACGGTGTCGAGACGCATCTTACGGTAACCGATGGAGCGGGCCTCCGCGATGACAGCTTCGGCCAGAGCGCGTCCCACGCCGCGACCGCGAAGTTGCGGGCGGAGATAGAGCCGCTTCATCTCGCAAATGCCGGGTTCGAGCTTGTGGAGCGCGACGCAACCGGCCAGTTGACCGAGATATTCCGCCACCAGTAGGCGTCCGTCCGGCGGAGAGTAGTCTCCGGGAAGGCCCGCGAGTTCCTCATCGAAGCTCTGAAAACACAGGCTGAAGCCCAGCGAGTCCGCATACTCGAGAAAAAGTTCCCGCGCCTGAGTGATCTGGGCGGAAGATTCGACTTGCCGCAAGCTGAGTCTTGGATTGCCCACGCGTTTGTTCCCTACGATTTTATCTCGACTAAGTTCGCTCAACTTCTGTTGGGAGTCATCTTGCTCTCTCGCAGAGGGTGGGCGAGACCGCCCACCGGACAGCTGGCCCGGGACAGCGGCGCTCCGTTGTGAGCGTTGAGCGCCCAAATTTCAGAACCCTAGCCCATCAGCATGCCGCCGTTTACGTTCAGTACGTGTCCGGTGATGTAGGACGCATCGTCGGATGCCAGGAATGCGACCGCGCCGGCCACATCCTCCGGCGAACCTACTCGCCCCAGCGGGATCATTTTCACCGCATTCTGTTTCAAGTCGTCACCCAGGCCGGAGGTCATAGCGGTTTCGATGAATCCGGGGGCGACGGCGTTGCAGGTGATATTGCGCGAGCCGACCTCGCGAGCGACCGCCATGGTCAGCCCGATCAAACCCGCTTTCGAAGCAGCGTAATTGGCTTGCCCGGCCTGACCGGTTTGCCCGAAGACCGAGGTGATGTTGATGATTCTCCCCCAGCGCTGCTTAAGCATGGAGCTGATCGCCTGCTGGGTACACAGATAGGCCGAGGTCAGGTTGGTGTTGAGGACGCTGTCCCAGTCGGAGCGCTTCATGCGCATGATCAGTTGATCGCGGGTGATGCCGGCGTTGTTCACCAGGATATCGATCTTTCCGAACTGGGCGACGACGGCCTTGAAGGTGGACTTAATTTGCTCCTCGTCGCTGACGTCCAGCGGGAAGGCTGCGGCCTTTTCGCCGGCGGCTTCGATCTGGCTTACCAGTTCCTGCAACTTCTCCTGGTTGCGCGCGGCCAGCGCCAGCGTGGCTCCGGACTGCGCCAGCCTGAGCGCGCAAGCCCGGCCTATGCCCTGGGATGCGCCCGTCACCAACGCAACCCTGCCTGAAAGAGTCATGAACGCTCCTCGCTAACAGAACGTCGAATTATAACCGTGAAATGTGGGCGCGAGCGTCGCGCTCGCGCAGGAGCGGAAATTACAGTTTCAGGAAAAAGATCTGGACGTCACAGGATTGTGCTTTGACTTTGATTATCGGTCAACTGCGGAAGATGAGAATCTGGAAGATGAGAGGTGGAGAGCACAGAATGCTTATATTGGCCCCTGCACGAGCGCGACGCTCGCGCCCACATTTCACTCCTGCTTTTGCTGTTCGCGGAAGAGATAGCGTAACAACGGCGGCGCCAAAATGGTGGTCACAGCGGTCATGAATACGACGATAGCGTATGTTGCCGGCAGGATGATGCGGGATTGCAGTCCGACCAGCGCCACGATCAGAGCCACCTCGCCGCGAGGCATCATACCGACTCCTACCTGCAGGGCCTCGAGGCGGCCTTCGCGCCAGAGGGGCAATCCGCAGGCAACTACCTTTGACAGGATCGCCAGAAGAGTAATCACGGTTGCGGCGAGCAAGACGCTGCCGGTAAACAGGCGCGCATTCAGGCTCGAGCCGATGGAGAAGAAGAAAAAGGGCGCGAGGAATTCGGTAATGCCGTTCACTCGTGGCAGCAGGTTCCACTGCGGAGCGTAATCGGCAAACATAAGTCCGGCGAAAAAAGCTCCGATGATAGCTGCCATGCCGATTTTGACCGAGAGCCAGGAAAGAAACAGGCAAAGCGCGAGGGCAACAATCAGGGGCGCGTGCTGGGTGGAGAGGCGGTCCACGCGCGGCTGAATCCTGCGAACCAGCCGGGGCGCTAGGAAGATCATGAACAGGGCGAAGGCGATAGCCTCTACGGTCAGGACGCCCATGTGCAGCCATTCCAGGCCCCCGCTCGAAGCCAGTCCGGCCACGATGGCGAGCAGCACCATACCCAGAATGTCGTCAAAAACTGCCGCGCCCAGAATGATCCGGGCGGAACGGGCGGCCAGCACGTGCAAGTCGCCGAGCACGCGGGCAGTGATTCCCACGCTGGTGGCGACCATGGCTGCGCCCACGAAAATGGCTTCGCTGGACGCGTCACCGCGCCACTTCATGTAGGCGAATCCGCATACGAAGGGTGCAATCACTCCAGCCACGGCAACCAGCAGCGCCTTTCGTCCCACGCGGATCAGGTCTCGCGGGCTGGTTTCAAGGCCGGCGCCAAACAGAACGAAGATCACGCCGACTTCCGCTACCGAGAGGATGGTGTCGCTGGGGACGATCCAGCCCAGGGCATATGGCCCTAAGGCGGCTCCGGCCAAGATCTCTCCCAGAACCGACGGGAGTTTCATCCGCTCAAACAGCTCGCCGACAATCTTCGCGGAGGCAAAGATGACCAGGAGCTCCAGCAGAAGGTGATTGGTAGCCTGCGGCATGTTTGCAGGGCAGAATAGGGGAATCCGGCCAGGGCCGCAAGGCAATGCGAAATGTGGGCGCGAGCGTCCCGCTCGTGCAGGTCTTTCCCCGCAGTTTCAGTCTTTATCCGTTTTGTTACTGCGTGTCAGTCTTGGTTTTCCATGACGGGATTTTCTCCTCAT
Organism: Terriglobales bacterium; assembly: GCA_036265205.1. GTDB lineage: Bacteria > Acidobacteriota > Terriglobia > Terriglobales > Acidobacteriaceae > JAIQFF01. The sequence goes on along the minus strand of DATAPL010000039.1, from coordinate 161,592 downwards.
CTTGATTGCCGCGCCTGCACGAGCGGGACGCTCGCGCCCACATTTTCAGCTTTACTTGATGTGGCAGGTGGCCAGGCCGCGCTTTTCCAAGTATTGCTGGTGATAGTCCTCGGCCGGGTTAAAGGTCACAGCTGGAACGATCTGGGTGACGATCGGCCGTTTGAAGCGGCCCGATTTCTCCAGTTGTTCTTTGGAGAGGCGTGCTTCCTTTTCCTGCTCCGGGCTATGGAAGAAGATGGCCGAACGGTACTGCGAGCCGTAGTCCGGGCCCTGGCGGTTGAGTTGGGTGGGATCGTGGTTTTCCCAGAAAACCTGCAGCAGTTTGTCGTAGGAAATCCTGGCCGGATCGTATTCAACTTCGACAGCTTCGGCATGGCCGGTGCGGTCACTGCAAACGTCCTTGTAGGTCGGATTGGGAAAGTCTCCGCCGGTATAGCCGACCCGAGTCCCGGTTACCCCCGGCAACTGTCGGAAGGTGGCTTCAACTCCCCAGAAACAGCCTGCGGCAAAAGTGGCTTTAGCCATAAAGCAAGCTCCTTAACTCATTATATCGACACTCATTAGATGAACCAGAGGACGGAAAGTGACACGGCGTGGTGGCGAGGTTCACGGCCCACCGTCAAATCATTGACCACCAAGGACACGAAGTATCACGAAGGCTTGATCCTGCGGTCCTTGACACTCTTTCACGAGCGGGACGCTCGCGCCTACATCTACTCCGTCAGCATGGCGCCGGTTAACGCTGCCACCCGCTCTATGCGGTGCATGACGCACCAGCTTTCCAGTTCGCCCGCGATTTTCTCGGTGGCGACGGGATCCCAGTAGCTGGCGGTTCCGATCTGCACTGCGCTGGCGCCAGCCAGCATGAACTCGACGATATCGGCCGCGGTGGAAATTCCTCCCATCCCGATAACCGGAATGCTCACCGCTCGCGAGGCGTCATAAACCATGCGAATCGCGATCGGCTTGATGGCCGGGCCAGACAGTCCGGCGGTAACGTTGGCGATGCGGGGCTTGCGAGTTTCAGGGTCGATGGCCATGGCGACGAACGTATTCACCAGGGAGATGGCATCGGCTCCAGCCTCCTGCGCTACCCGCGCCATCAGCGCGATGCTGGTCACATTCGGCGAAAGCTTCACAATCAGCGGACGGCGCGAGATCCGCCTGGCGGTGTTCACTACCTCATCCAGGGACCGCGCATCGCTGCCGAATTGGATGCCTCCGGCTACCGTATTAGGACAGGAGACGTTCAGCTCGTAAGCCGCAATCCCCTCGCCTTCGTTCAGGATGTGAATGGTCTGTTCGTATTCTTCGCGGCTGTAGCCAAAGACGTTGGCGAAGACCACGATATTTTTCATCTTGCGAAGTTTGGGAAGTTTCTCTTCCAGAAAGGCGCGAGCGCCGATGTTCTGCAAGCCGATGGAGTTGAGCATGCCGGCGGGAGTTTCATAAAGTCGCGGAGGCGGGTTGCCGGCCATGGGTTCAGCGGATAGTCCCTTGACCACGAAGCCGCCGAGTTTGCTGAGGTGCACTACATCCTCAAACTCCACCCCGTAGCCAAAAGTTCCACTGGCGGCAATTACAGGATTCTTCAACTGGATTCCGGCGAAACTAACGCTCAGATCAGGAGCGGGAGCCGGGCCGGGCACAGTCATCGCGTCCCCCTCGTAATAGTCTCCGAATCCGGTACGGGGGCCGCCTGTATTGCGCCCGGCCTGAAGTCTCGCCCGTCCTCCACGGGCATGGTCCGGCCATCGCTCCCATGAGGCAAATTTCCCGAGCGGCGCGCTGGAGCAAGACTCTCGGTCAATACGCGGCCGATGGCGTGACTCGGCGCGTTAATGCCGAGCAGAGAGGCCAGAGTTGCGGCCAGGTCTACCGGTTCGGCGTGGGTGTGGTAGGTTCCGGGCTGGAAAGGCAGGCCATAAAATGCCAACGGCACGTGAGTGTCGTAGGTGTATGGAGTGGCATGATCGGTTCCGCCCACAAAGCCGATAGTGAATGGCGCCGGGACGCCCAGAACGTACCACCCGCCCAGGGGAGAATAGCTGTGCAAGTATTTCAATCCGAGTTCGGTGTTGGGAGCGTCGCCCCGCTCGAGCTGCGCGCGAGTGTAATAGGCGCGCAAGCCCGCCTGCTTCAACGCTTCGCCCACATCGCGCTCGGCATCTTCTTCCTTCATCTTTAATGGCGCGAAAGCGTCCGCGTTTAGCCAGGCCACGGGGTAGTCGAGATCCTTCAGGTATTCAGCGGGGTGAGAAAGCCTGGCAGACAGCGCGCTATTCACCTGGGCGCGGGTTTTGTCACCTGGAATGTATGCCGCCGGAAGATGCAACGCGGAGGCAACCTTGGGAAGAGGCGCAATCCCGTGGTCCGCGGAAAGGGCGACCCAGATATTGGCCAGGCCAATCTGCTTTCCCAGAAACTCGAAGAAGCCAGCCAGTTGCCGATCGGTGGCCATCGCCATGGCGCGCATCTCCGGGGAATCCGGGCCGACCTTGTGGCCGAGAATATCGTTCGCCGACAAGCTGACGATCAGCAGGTCGGTGGCGGGGCCGCTGCCCAGCTTTTCATAGGTAATTAATTCCCGGGCGAATTCAAACTCGTAGTCATTGGCGAGCGGCGTAGAGCCTACAAGGTCATAGAAGTTAGCCTGTTTTCCCTCGGCCGGCTTGGTGGTACGGAGGACGTTCCCGGCGCTGTCTTTCCACTCCTGGTTCAGATATTTTCCCGCCCGCTTGCTGTCATCGAAATCCTGAACCCACTTGGGAAGTTCGCTGCGATAGTAAGTGGATGTGATCCAGGCGCCGCTTTCGCGATCGATCCAATACGCGCCGTTGGCCGCGAAGCCGGCGGGAAGTACAGCGGCCCGGTCTTTTAAGGCAATGCCGAAAACGCGAGACTTGCCTTGCGTCGCCAGTCTGAGTTCATCTCCCAACGTGTCGGCCAGCAGGTGATGCGGCGAAGCTCCGGGCGCGCCCCCGGCGATGCCCACCAGCTTGGTATCGTCATCATCGGCCGCGGCGACCATGGCCTTTTTCTGCGGGTCCCACCACTCGTTGGCCATGATGCCATGGCCGTTGGTATAGGCTCCGGTCAGTAGAGTGGCATGACCGGGCGCGGTGCGGGTGTTGGCATAGTCATAGTTGCAGTCGGTGAAATCAGCTCCGTGGTCCAGCAGAAGGCGGAATCCGCCTTCGCCCCATTGATCGCGGTAGCGTTCCAGGTAGTCGCCGCGAAACTGGTCGATCACTATGATGACGACGAGTTTGGGCCGCCCATTGTAGGCCGAGCTAAAGCCCGCGCCGGTGATGCCAAAACAAAGCAGCAATCCGAAGATGACAGCGCGAGGGGAGAATGGCATCGCGGTAGTTTACAGCATGCATGTGCGGGGAGGGCCCCTTGGCGGTGCAGGCTAGGGTCAAAGCCAAAGGCGGCGGACAAGAGTGCCCGTCCCACATCACAGACGCAATCTGAGGTGCACTTACTGGGGCTTTTTCGATAGAGTAGTTACCTTCCGATGCTAGATCTCAACTTCGTTCGCAACAATTTGCCCCTGGTCGAGGAAAAGCTGCGCCAGCGCGGGCTGGATCCCGCACAGGTCTTGAAAGATTTCGCCGAGATTGACGGGCGGCGGCGGCAGGCGATTACCGAAGCGGAAACCACCAAGGCCCGGCGCAACCGCGCCTCGGAAGAAATCGCCAAGCTGAAAAAAGCCGGACAGGATGCGACGGCGCAAATGTCCGAAACAAAAGAACTGCGCGAACAGATCCAGCAGTTGGAAAAAGTGGCCGGCGAGCTGGAGAACAGCCTGCAAAATATTCTGTCCGGCATCCCTAACCTTCCGCACGAGAGCGTGCCGGTGGGAAAAACTGCCGAAGACAACCTTGAAGTCCGGCGCTGGGGCGCTCCGCCGAAGTTCGATTTCACGCCCAAACCGCACTGGGAACTGGGAGAGCAACTCGGCATCCTTGATTTCGAACGAGCCACCAAGATTTCCGGAGCGCGCTTCGCGGTGTATTGGGACACGGGGGCGAAGCTGGAGCGGGCCCTGGCCAACTTCATGCTCGATCTGCACACCCGCGAGCATGGTTACACCGAGGTGCTGCCGCCTTATCTGGTGAATTCGGAGTCGTTGTACGGCACCGGGAATTTGCCGAAATTTGCCGCCGACCTGTTTCGTGTGCCGCACGGGGAAAAAGATCTTTGGCTGATTCCCACGGCGGAGGTGCCGGTCACCAATCTCTATCGCGATGAGGTCCTGGAAGCTTCCCGCCTTCCGGTTTCGCTGACCGCCCACACCTCCTGCTTCCGCAGCGAAGCCGGGTCCTACGGAAAAGATGTGCGCGGGATTATCCGGCAGCATCAATTCCAGAAGGTCGAGCTGGTCAAGTTCGCCAGCCCGGAGACTTCCTACCAGCAACTGGAGAAGCTCACTCACGATGCAGAGGAAGTCCTGCAAAAGCTTGGATTGCATTACCGCGTGGTGGCGCTCAGCGCCGGAGACATGGGATTCTCCTCCGCCAAGACTTACGACATCGAAGTATGGCTGCCGGGGCAGCAGCTGTTTCGCGAGATTTCATCGTGCTCGAACTTCGAGTCGTTCCAGGCGCGGCGCGCCAATATTCGTTATCGTCCCGAGGGCAAAAACCGGTCTGAGTTCGTGCACACCCTGAATGGCAGCGGCCTGGCGGTCGGCCGCACCTGGGTGGCGATTGTCGAGAATTTTCAGCAAGCCGACGGCAGCGTGGTGATCCCCGACGTTCTACGCGCGGCGATGGGTATCGATCGCATCCTGCCGAGGAAGTTGTGAATTTGGTTCTCGCATGCGCCTCCGGGCAGAGGAAGGATGAAATTGAGGCCGACCTCTTCTCGGCAGCGATTATTTGCAAGGGGCGAAGGCAAAGCCTAGACTTGTCCGGGACCAGCTGGCCGAAATAAGCATGAACACCACTGTCGCCGACGCTCCCGCAGTGCCCATGACCAGGTTCTGGCGCACAATTCGCGATTACATTCTCTGGTCCTATGAACGCGGCACGATTCAGTATGACGTCATGGTGACGCTCATTCTGCTATTCGTCTTTTTGTCGCCGCTCTGGATCAACTTCCATGACAAACCGGTGGAGCGCAATCCGCATCCAACCGGAGTAGTTGTGACTCCGGAAGCTGGCGGGTTCGTCTACCAGATCGACGGCTCAGCCATTACCGGAACCGACGACGCCAGCGTGCGTGAACAATTGCTGCGGGTCGTGGAGCCTATCTCAGGGGAAGTGAGCATCACCCGGTACGAAGCCGTGCCTGACCGTCAGGGCCGGGTGGTGACTTATAAGGTTTGGGTTCAAAAAGAGTAAGGGTTTAGTACGGACTGCAACCTGACACTGGGCGAGGCGGAACATGAAACCCCTACAGTCGATTGGCTGGTTGATTCTGGCGGTTGCCTGGCTGCCTCCGGTTGTGGCAGCGCAAGCGCCTTCTAATTCCCAATCCAATCCAGCACTCGAGCGCGTCCTCAGCCGGATGGACGACGCAGCCGCGACGTTTCGAACCACCGAAGCTGACGTCACCTGGGATCAGTATCAAAAAGTCGTGGATGAACATGAAACCCAAAAGGGCAAAGTGTACTTTCGCCGCTCCGGAGATGAAATCCAGATGGCGGCTGACATCACCGATCCCGACCAGAAGTATGTTCTCTTCAACGGTTCCAAGGTGCAGGTCTACCAGCCCCGGATTGAACAGGTGACCGTCTACAACACGGGCAAGAACCGCGACGAAGTTGAGAGTTTCCTGGTATTGGGCTTTGGCGGGCGGGGGCACGACCTGCTGAAATCGTTCGACGTGAAATACCTTGGCAGCGAGAAAGTCGGCGACCAGGATGCGGCAAAGCTGGGACTAGTGCCCAAAGCCGCCAATGTCCGCAATAACATCGACCACATCATCTTATGGATCGATTTGTCGCGGGGGATTTCGGTGCAACAGCAGTTTTTCTTCGGAAGCTCCGGCGACTACCGTCTGGCCAAGTACTCGGATATAAAGATTAATGAGAAAATTCCTGACTCCGCTTTCAAGCTGAAAACCTCGGGCAAGACCAAGTTCATATCGCCGCAAGGTTAAGTAAATCTCCTCCAAAGCGCAAGATAGAGGCTGAAAAACCCGTAGCGGGGCGGTATACTGCTGGGGAAGTTTCCTAATTCCCGCTGGACAGTGGATTTGCATGGCCAAAGTTTTTACTATCCCGGTACCCCCCAAAATTGGACGTAAACGCCGCGAGCGCACTTCCGATCCGCGCTATGTGGACGGCCAGCGACTCCTGGTGGAAGCCATGAAATATCTGGCGCAGGCTGATCCGGTCGCGAACCGAGGTGCGATTGAGCTGCTCTCGGAGCACGTCCGCACCCGGTTCCGCATGAGCGATTCTCCTCTGAGCTAAAAATCTGTCCGCCTGCCCTGGTCGGTAAAAGGCGACGTCTGGCTCCTTGCCATTCGCCGCTATCGCGCACAATGTTAAAGCTGTTATGTCTGTGGCTGACTGGCAGTCATATCAGGCGTAGCAGTTTTTTATTCTTGATAGTTGTGCATCTTGCCGACTAAACTTCCGGGCTATTCGGGACTCGCCGTACATTTGTCAGAAAGCTAGACGAAAGTTGGGGGGGGCGCGTATGGATCGGGACCGGGTTCTGCGGTGTGCATTGTTGTTGCTGGTTGTTAGCTTGGTGCTCTGCCTTCCGTTATCGGCCCAAAAAATCACTGGTGATGTTTCGGGCACGGTGCAGGACACCACCGGCGCGGTTGTAAAAGACGCGAAGGTGACTGCCACGAATGTGGCTACCGGTGAAGTGCGTTCTGCCGCCACCTCGGAAAGTGGCTTCTACCGCATTCTGGAACTCCCGCCCGGAAACTACAAAGTGACGGCGACCGCGCCCGGCTTCAAGACATCGGCTCGCGATGTGCAGGTTGGGCTGTCGATGGTGACGCAGTCGGATTTTCAACTGCAACCGGGGCAGGTATCTGAAACCGTCGAAGTAGAAGGCACAACCCCGCTGGTAGAAACCACCGAAGACCGGCTGAGCACGCTATTCGAAGGCAAGGCGGTGGCGGATCTGCCCAATAACGGGCGCGACTTCAATAACCTTCTCGACGGAGTGCCCGGCGTACAACGCAGCCCCGGCGGCGGCTTCCAAAGTCTCAACATCAACGGACAGCGCGCGACTTCGAACAATTTCGCAGTGGATGGCATTCCCAACAACGACCGTTATTACGGCGAGGCATCACTGGGACAGGCTGCCATCTCCGGTACCGCGGCGGCCTTGATTCCCCTGGAGGGAATTTCAGAATTCAACGTGCAATCGAATCCCGGAGTGGAGTACGGAGTCCGGGGCGGATCGGTAGTCAACATTGGTCTGAAGAGCGGAACCAACGACATCCATGGCAGCGCTTTCTGGGATCGCCACACCGACGCCTTTGACGCCAGAAACTGGTTTGCCAGCAAAGTGACGCCATTCCGCCTGAACCAGTTTGGCGCCTCCGGTGGCGGACCCATCAAGAAAGACAAGGCATTCGTGTTCCTGTCATATCAGGGATTCCATCTTAAAGATTCGTTTCCATCGCAGGTAACACTGCCGACCGCGGCGCAGATCTTTGATGCTACCCAGTGCGTGGAAACGGGAGTGAATCCGAACACTTCGGGGACGATCGGTCCTGACGGTAGTCCCTGGACGAGTTGTTTGAACACCGGTCCGGGACCAGGCAGCGACCAGATTTTCGGTACCGCGGATGATGGCACGGTTAATTCAATTGGCGCGAATCTGCTTTCATTTATCCCCACCAGCGCGACTGGCACCGCCAACATCTCCGCCGCCAACAGCCTTGATCTGAATAATTTTCACGTGAAGTTCGACTACATCTTCAGCCCGTCGCACCGCTTGTCGGTTAAATACCTGTTTGGCGACAGCCTGCAGAGCCAGCCCGCAGCGCCGGGAGTTCCGCAGTCGGTCGGTTCGCTGGCCACAAATCAGAACATGTGGAATTCAGTTGCTCCGAGCCGCGCGCAGCTTGCCGGACTCAACTACACCTGGACCATCACTCCCACGACGGTCCTGGAGAGCCGCTTCGGATACCAGCGATTTTCGCAGCGCATTGGGGTGAATAACAACATCGATCCCACGGCGCTGGGTATCAATACCGGCCCGCTGGGCTCGAATCCCGGGGACAAGGAAAACTTCGGCGTTCCGTCGGTCTACTATCTCGGCTACTTCGGACCCAGCGGATACGCGGTCGTGGGCGGAGTGCAAGGTTACCCGATCGTCACCCGGCCGGATGCCTCCTATGATTGGCAGGAGCACTTCACTACCATCAAGGGCAGTCACACCATCAAGTTTGGTGGGCAGTTCCAGGACGCCTATACCAAGACCCGGCGCGACCGGGCACGTACCGGCCTGGGCTTCTACTACTACGGGTTTTATGCCTGCGGCACGGATGGCAATTGCCCCTCGGCATTCGCCGGCGTAAGTCAAAGCAATCCCGTGGCGGCCCTGAACGAGTTGCTGCTCGGCTTGAACGAGGGCACCTCGCGATCGTTCGGCACCACCAACCGCCGCATCTTCCAGAAATCGCTTGGCCTGTACGTGTCCGACAGCTGGAAGGTAAAGCCGAATTTCACCCTGGAATTAGGGGTTCGCTGGGATGTCTCTGGCGCATTGGGTGAAGCCAAGGATCAAGGCGCCAACTTTTTGCCCGACGATCCCAAAGCCGATTCCAACGGCTTCGTAAGCCTGTCCAGCCAGCCGCTCTACAATAAGGACATGAATAACTTCGGCCCGCGAGCCGGGTTTGCATGGGACATCTTTAAGAACGGCAAGACCGTCTTGCGCACCGGCTATTCTTTGAACTACGACCTGCCCAACTTTGGCGCCATCCACGCCCCGCAGACTTTCTTCCAGATGTGGAGCGGCACCCGGGCCGGATTCTTCAGCCAGGTTCCCGAAGGTATTTTCTCAGTAAGTATCGCCACCACGCCGGCAGATAATCAGGCGATGTTTGACAGCGGAACTCAGCCCAATTCGCTGTGCGCGGATTTTGTTTGCATGGCTCCAGGAGTCAACCTGTACGGACAGAGCGTCACCCCGGCACCGCCCTTCAATGTGGTCCAGGTGAAACGCGACTTCCAGACTCCGATGAACCACGCTTACAATCTCACCATTGAGCAGCAGTTGAGCAACAAGACATCGTTCAGCGTGGCCTATGTCGGCACCGCCGGGCGGGATCTGCTCAACTGGCGCGACCTCAATGCATGTCCGATCAGCACCGACCCCTGCGATGCCAGCCGGCAGCCGTTTGGCGCCCGTTTCCCGGATTACAATCACATCCTGCAGCTTAACAATGACGCTTTCTCCAACTACAACGCCCTGCAGACGGCTTTCAAAGTACGGAACCTGGGCGGTCTAAGCGGGCAGGTGAACTTCGTCTGGTCGAGGACGTTCGACACGGGTTCGGCCAACCGGGGCGGAAGCTTTCTCTCTGAATTCCAAAACCCCTACAACCCATATGCGGAATATGGACCCTCAGATTTCGACACGCCGTGGAACGTCAATTTCACCATGGTGTACGAGGTCCCCAAGTTCCACGCTCTCCCGAAGGTAGTGGGCGAGGGCTGGCAGATCAACTCTCTATTCCGTGCGCAGGAGGGGCGACCCTACACCGCGTTCGTGGCCAGCGATACTTCCAACCAGGGGTTGAGAGACACCATCGCCAACTACGATGGAAGCCCGTTGAACTACGACAACCACTACGTCGCCCACGGCAAGGATACCTATTTTAATACGGCTGCCTTCTCCGCGCCCGACCCGGGCACGGTTGGGAATGCAGGCCGCAACAGCCTGCGGCAACCGGGAATCGCTCAACTCGATGTTGGAATATTCAAGAATTTCCAGATTACCGAACGCTTCTCGGCTAAGTTCAAATGGGAAGTGTTCAACATTCTGAATCACGCCATGTTTGCCACCTCGGCCCCCGGCAAGGTCGGCAGCGGATCTTTCGGAACATTTTTTGCTACACCCGACGTCGGTTTGGGCCTGAATCCAATTCTTGGCACCGGTGCGCAGCGCAATATGCAATTCGGCGTGTCAGTAGCGTTCTGACGGGAAACACCCAGCGTCTCAGATCTTTGAACCACAAGGGACACGACGTTACACGAAGGAAAGGTTGAAGTTTTCCTTCGTGAGACTTCGTGTCCTTCGTCGTCAGATCAGGGTACTGTCAGATTGCAGCGATCAGGGAGTTTGCCGATGGTAAACTCTCTCTTGCTCCTATGCGTCGTTCCTACCTGTTGTTCTTCCTGATCGTGCTGGGCGCAAGCAGTTTCCTGCAAGCGGAAGCGCCAAACATCATTCTGATCACGGTGGACACCACGCGAGCGGATCGCATGGGCTTCCTCGGCTGCAAGAAGGGCCTCACTCCGAATCTGGACACTCTGGCGCGCCAGGGTGTGGTGTTTGAAAAGGCGTACTCGCAGGCTCCGCTGACCCCGGTCTCGCACGCTACCATCTTTACCGGAACCTATCCCCAGTTCCATACTGTGACCGACTTTGGGCATGCGCTGCCTGCTTTGTTGCCTTACGTTCCGGAAATCCTGAACAAAAGTGGTTACCACACTGCGGCCTTCATTGGTTCGCTGATCCTTGATCCGAAAGCCAACATGGCGCCGGGATTCGATCGCGGCTTTGATTTCTTCGACGCCGGGTTCCATGCCAAGCGCGGCCCCAACGAAAGCCGCTATGCCAGCGTGGAGCGCCGTGCGGGCGACGTGGTTAGCCACGCCATTGCATGGATGAAGATGAACCAGAACCGACAGGCCCCGTTTTTTATCTGGATACATCTGTACGACCCGCACGCGCCGTACGATCCTCCGGCTCCGTTCGACACGCGATTTACCGATCCCTACGACGGCGAGGTTGCGTACGCGGATTCTTCACTGGGCAAACTGTTTTCCTACCTGCGGCAGCGCGGCCTTTACGACCGCGCTTTGATCGCCATGATGTCCGACCACGGCGAGTCACTGGGCGCGCATGGCGAAAGCATGCATGGCATCTTTCTCTACGACGAAACGATTCGCGTGCCCCTAGTATTCAAACTGCCGGGCGAGTTGCTGGCCGGCCGGCGGGTAGAAGGGCGAGTCAGGCTGGTGGATGTGGCGCCCACCCTGCTCAGTATGCTCAGCCTGCCGCTGCCGCCCACGTTTCAGGGCGAATCTCTGGTCCCGATGATGAAAGCGCCGAAAGCGCCTGGGAAAGCAGCACCGGATCTTCCCGCATACGCCGAAACCGACTACCCGCACCGGGCTTTTGGCTGGAGTTCGCTACGGTCCATGCGCAGCGGGAAGTATCTTTTCGTGCGGGCGCCCAAGCGCGAGCTCTATGACCAAAGCCGCGACCGGGATGCGAAACAGAACCTCGCGGCGAACTCGCCCGCGGTAGCCGATACCCTGCAGGCGCAACTTGACCAGTTTCGCGATCGCACCAGCAGCTACCACGAGAAAGCAGAACCGGCCGTAGTGAGTTCGGAACAAAGCGAGAATCTCAGCGCTCTCGGCTATGTTTCGTCCAGTGCGGGAGCGGCTTCGGCCGATCCGCTGCAGGGCGCCGATCCCAAGGACAAAATCGGCATCTCCAACACACTGCATGAAGGCATGATTGCGGTCGAAGACGGGCGCTACTCGGAAGCCATTCCCATGCTGCAACACGTGCTGGAGGACAGTCCATCCATCCCCGCGGCGCAGATGCAATTGGGCATCGCGTTGGCGAGAGAGCGGCGCTATCCCGAGGCGGTAGTCGCGTTGCGAAAATCCCTGCAACTGATGCCGGACTCCACGCCGGCGCAATACGAATTGGGACTGGCGCTGTTTGAAACCGGCCAGTGGCAGGAATCGGTACCGTACTTCGAATCTGTGGCGAAGAAGAGCCCCAAGTTCGCCGACGCTCAATATTCCCTGGCCTCGGTTTACGCCCGGGTCCAGCGCGTCCCGGAGGCGGTTGAGCTGCTGCGTCGTGTGATCCAGGTCAATCCTGACCACTTTCGCGCCAACCTGTTACTGGGGCGGATTTTGACCTTGCAGCAGCGGCCCGAGGAGGCCTTGCCTTACCTGAAGCAGGCGGTGGTTTCTGAGCCCAACAATTTTGAAGCCCATGAATTTCTGGCGGACGCTTACGAGCAGGGAGGAAATGCCGAGGCCGCCGCTAGTGAGCGGAGTCTCGCCGGGTCACTCAAGCGGTCTCGACAGAATTAGACAGCAAGATCCCTATACGTCCGTGGATTCCAACCCTGCAAAGAACGCGGGGATGGGGTACCCAGACGTATCGACACATCTAGAAAGAAAACTTCAAAGCAAACTGAATGATCCGCGGATCGCGAGCCTGCGTCACTTGTCCGAAGGATCCGGTAAATCCAAAGGCCGTCGAAGAATTCCCCGACAACAGGAACTGGGTATGGTTGAAGGCGTTGAAGAACTCCGTACGCAGCTCCATCTGGCTGCGCTCGTTAAATTTGAAAGTCTTGAAAATGGAGAGGTCAACGTTATTGATTCCCGGGCCGCGAATTGAATTCCGTCCGGAAGTGCCATAGCTGAACAGCGGAATGCCGCCACCCTCGGTGACATTAAGGCAATCGTAGGCCATCGGATTGAAGTAGAAGTTGCCGGTGGTGGGCCCGTTCAGGCAGCTTCCATTGATTCCATTTGGGTCAGGACTGAAAGTCTGAATGGTGCGGGCGTTGAAGGTCTGCGGTGTCCCCACCAGATCGGCGCGATCCAAACCGCTGGCCTGTTGGCTTTGATTATCGTTGGAGAAAATAGTAAACGGCGTGCCCGACTGGAACGCCGCAATCCCATTAAGCTGCCAGCCTTCGGTCAGTTTGCGCATAAAGCGACTGCCATTGCGAAAGGGCTTGTCCCAGGGAATTTCCCAGGAGCCGCTGATCACCAGGCGGTGAGTGGCGTCGAAGTCCGCCAGGCCGCGGTCGAGAGAGGGATCGAGAGGATCGGTTTGCAGCGATGACCTCGCCCGGAAGCCCGATTGGATATCAATCGTCTTGGAAAGCGTGTAAGCGCCGCGCAGATTGAATCCCCCGCTGAAGCGCTTGTCGACGGTCAATTGCAGCTCGTGGCTGGCGGAGAAGCCGTTGCTGTGATCGGTCAGCAGCTGGCCGGCTTCGGTGAGCGACGAGTTTGGATCGGTAGGATCGGCGCACCCTGCGAGCGCTCGCGCGCAGTCCGCATTGGTGAAGCCCACTCCGGGCCCGCCGGAATTGGCCAGCTGTTGCTGCAGGATCGAGGGCTGGGGGAAATTTACATCCGCGGACGTGATCAGCTTCCTGCCCAGGCTGCCGACGTAATAGGCCTCAATCAGCGTGTCTCGGGTAATCTGGTATTGGAATCCGTAGTTGTAGTTTTCCGAATACGGCGTGCGGAAGTGAGGATCGACCACGTAAGCAAACGACACTTTGGGGACAAAGAACTGTCCCAGGCGCCCACTGGCGATGAAGGGGAAGGGATTCACCGTCCCCGGCGAAAATGAGTTGAAGGGGTCGGCGATAGGATCAACCCCGGGAGTGAAGCTTGAGTAGTTCAGGTTCGTCGCATCTCCGAAGGGAGGCTGTCCGCCGAACTGCAGGTTGAGCGCGCCATCCTCGATATCATAGAAAATTCCGAAACCGCCTCGCATGACCAGCTTGGCATTCCCGAAGATGTCCCAGGCAAAACCAAAGCGAGGTGCGAAATTATTCTTGTCGGGATAGACCATGCCGCGATTCGGTGTGCCCGGATCGCCGGGATAAAGCAAGCCGGTTGGAGCATCCGGAAAGACCGTGGACTGCTGCCCGGGGAAAAATCCGATGATGTTATCGTGCGGATCGACCTGCGGCGAGTTGTATTCGTAACGCAGCCCAAGGTCCAGGGTCAGGCGGGGACGAATCTTCCAGGAGTCCTGGCCGTAGAAATGCAGCGAGTAAGTCCGGATGCCGTAGACGGCGTTGGAAAACTGAAAGTAGTTATCGGGAAAACCGCCGACAAAGTCAGCGAACCCGTCGCCGGTGAAGGGCGACTGGAAGTTAGCGAAGTCAAAGCTGCCGTTGGTGAAGAAGTCGAAGTTGAAATTGTTGCGTACGCGGCGAATATCGGCGCCGAATTTCAGATCATGGTGTCCCTTGTTCCAGGAAACGCTGTCCTGCCAGTGGAAGGTCACGTCGTGTTCTTTGGTCGGCCCTTGCGGAGACGGCCCCAGCTGGAAGGTGTTGGAAAACATGATCGGCGGCGCCACGCCCTTGGTGTCGTCGGGATTTACGTTGGTGAATCCCAGGTCGGCAGGCGAAGTGGTGTCCGCCGGTATCGCCATCAGGGTGGCCACGCGGTTGGAGCCGAAGATGAATTCGTTGATTACCCGCGGACTGAAGATATGAGTCCAGGTCACCGCTCCCTGCTGGCTGCGCGTCAAATCGGCAAACCCTGAGCCGTCTGGCACGTTGCCGCCGCTGGAGGCCCCGTTGATGATGCGGAATGGATACGCGTCCCTGAGGTCGTTGATGACCCAGTTTCCGTAGATGGTGTCGCGATCGGTGAGGTGGTGGTCGATTCGGACGATGCCCTGGTCTTCCTGGATTCTCCCGATCGGATTCGCCGCAAAATTGTCCGTGCCCGGAATGTTGGGCAAAGGCAAATATTTGCTGATGTAGTTCGCAATCACGGGATTAATGGGTACCTGATTATTGGGATACGGGTCTCCCGTAATCGGATTGACAAGCTGTGTGGGGAGATCGCCGCTGAAGTCCGCAACCGTACCCACGCAACCGGCAACCACCGTGGTGCACCCGCGCTCCTCCGGGCTCAAAACCGTCAGCACCGGTGCGACCTGGCCTTCAATACGGCGCGATCCCTGGTAGGAGAGGAAGAAGAATGTCTTGTCCTTGCGGATGGGTCCACCCAGAGTGCCGCCGAAGAGATTGCGGTTGAAGCGGGTGCGGGTGGGCTGAAAGTAGTTGCGGGCGTTCAAATCGTCGTTGCGGAAGAACTCGAAGACTCCGCCGTGGAATGAGTTGGTGCCGGACTTGATTACCTGATTTACGATTCCGCCCGAGGTCCGGCCGTACTCGGCTCCGTAATTGTTAGTGAGAATCCTGAATTCCTGCACCGCATCCGGGTTGGGGTCCACCACCGCGTTGTTGCCCAGAAAATCATTATTGTCGACTCCGTCAA
The DNA here is from genome assembly GCA_036265205.1 of Terriglobales bacterium. Taxonomy (GTDB): domain Bacteria; phylum Acidobacteriota; class Terriglobia; order Terriglobales; family Acidobacteriaceae; genus JAIQFF01. The sequence goes on along the minus strand of DATAPL010000039.1, from coordinate 146,357 downwards.
TCAGGAAGGTCAGGGATTCGGAGCGTTGGCCGCCGACCGAGAACGGGTTCAGCGAGCCGTCGTCCGGGTCGGGCGCGAAGACTCCAGCTTGCAACAGTCCGAGCTGGAAGGTATCGCGTTCGACCAGTGGCAAATCCACGATGCGTCGCTGAGTTTCAACCGATCCCAGGGTTGCGGTTACAGTGTCGACCTGGGTGACGTCTCCGGTAACTTCTATTGTCTCGGTCGCAGCTCCGACCTGGAGCGCGATGTCCTGCTTGGCGTTTTGGTTGACCTGAAGAATGATGCCTTCCTGAATATATTTGCGGAAACCGGATTTCTCCACGCTCAACCGGTATTTCCCGACCGGGACCAGGGTGAAAGAGTAACTGCCGTCCTGTGCGCTCTCGGTCGTCTGGGAGACGTTGGTCTGAGTATTGGTTAACGAAACCTTGGCCCCGGACACCACTGCGCCGGAGGCGTCTCTTACCGTTCCCAGCAGGTTGGCCGTCACTTCAGCTGCATGGACGGGCATAACAAATAACAATGCTGTTAAGGCGAAAATTAAACCACGAATCGCCAGCCGAACGGGGGATGCAGCCGAAGACAGTTTCATGAGTTGCCTCGCACAGGGGAGTTGACCGACTGGACTGCTACCAGCAATTTATTGTGTTTATAGTAAGCAGTTACGCATTGCAATTGTTGAGCCACAACAGGGCGCGATTTTTTACAATCTTTACAATCAGTTGAGATTTTCTCGAAGTTCTTCTACCGAATTCGGTATGAAGAAATACGTAGAGAGGAATCTGACTACTGGTCAGGCTCTGGTATGCCGCCTCTGGAGCGCGGTTGCAGCCAGCACCAGCACGACGGGGTAGCATTCCAGAGTGTAGCGAGGCTCGGGATTCTCCAGCGTACCGAGAAAAAGAGATCGCAATATCACGAACATGAGCAGCAGGCCGAGAAGAGGAATATTCCCGGCGCGCCGCAGTCCGGCTCCGGCCAGGCCAACGTAGACAATGCCAAGTGCTCCGAGGGTGATCGCCAGAGCGGACCATTTGGGATCGTCATTGAACTCCCACCAGCGAGTGTCGGATGGCAAGGTTTCGGTTCGCGGCCTGAGCCACATATCGGCGATGCGCAGCAGCGGCAGCCCGATGTAATAGCGCAGCGGCGCGGCTCGGATGCGTTCGTCGGCCAAAGCGGCAAAGCGGTCGTCGAGCTTTGGGGTCACGTGCAGTTGTTCGTCGTATTCAGCCAGCAACTGAACCGTTTGCTGGCGTTGCGCGTCCGAGTCAAAGGCGCGGGCGGGAAGCTTTTCGGCATCCACCACGTCGCCCGGCACCGGCCAGTAGATTTCTTCGACCGAGGCGTAGTCGGCGATCCAGGTCTTAACCCAGCGATTGAATCCGGCCGGAACAAATTCGCCTTCTTCGTTGGCGTAGCGCGGAGCGAGGGGCTGAAAGCGGTGCAATGTGTGTTGGTTGCGCCAGGCCCAGGGAACGAGCGGCGCTAATGAGGCCAGCCCAAGAACTAATCCAGCTTTGAAAATGTAGGAAGAGGAGAGCCCGTGTGGGGCGGGCGCTCCCGCCGGACGCTTGGTTCTCCAGCCACGGACAATCGCTATCAGTAAATAAAGTTCAATCGCTATCAGCAGCAAGCCGCCGTCGGGGCGCAACAGAATGGCGCCCGCAAGGGCGAGCCCGCAGCCCACCCACGCCCCCATCCGGCGGACAGTTGTCAGGCCTGCTATGGCAAGGTCCAGAGCCAGGGCGGTGAAGAATATCTCCCAGGTTTCAGTCAAGGCGGCGGCTGCATAGCTCGCCAGAAAAGGACAAAGGGCGGCAAGCAGGAATGCAATCTTTGCCACTGTGGGCGAGATCAACCGCCGCGCCAGGTCGGCGATCAGAAGGCAGGTGCCGATGTCCACGAACATCTGCACCACCAGCACGGCCCGGTAATGTTCCATGCCGAAGATGGCAAATACTGCCGCCAGAAAGGTGGGATAGCCGGGCAAGCGGATGTAAGTGGGAGAAATCTCGACTGGGCCGCTCAGGCCGTAGATTCCGTGCTGTAGCCAGTTCTTGGCGATGTCGCCGTAAACGAACGAATCGGTGGTGACTGCGGGGAAGCGAAAAATGAAGAGCAGGCGCAGCCCGATCGCGGCCAATGTGGCGAACAAAAAGAATCGAAGGTGCTGGCGCACAAGCTGGCGCACCCTAAGAATATACCTCAGCTACCCGAGATGCCACGTGCGGAGCAGCATAAGGTAGCCGGTTGCAATCATCGCTGCGCCGAGGCGATGGTCGCAAGTATGCCGCAAAGGCGTAATAACCACGAAGGCCACGAAGTTACACCAAGGAAATATCGAAGACCTTAGTGGTGAAATTACGGCACCGCCCACCGGGCGGCGGGTTTGACCGTCTTTACCCCTCAGCTTAGGATGGATACACAGCAATTTTCATGGCTCAACCTGTTTTTTACGATCCCCGGAAGGCTCGCTGGAAGCGGATACGACTGGCCTTTGATCTCATCGGCGTCAGTATTACGCTGCTGGTGATTTTTTTCGCCTATACCGCCCTGCGCGGCGAACCTCTGCCTGATCTGCTGCTGCCTCCGCAGAAGCGCCTTTACCATGCCCTGAAGGAAAAGGAGAAGGAGAAGGTAAGAGAGCGGAGGAGGCTGGCGACTGCGCACCGCGGGCACCGCAAGTCCAAATCGGCGCCTTCGCAGGTCAAGCTGAACGCCGAGGAGGGAATTCGCGCCGCCTTCTACGTCCCTTATGACGCTGCCAGCTTCTCGTCCCTGCGCGAGTATGCTCCGCAGATTGACCTTCTTTTCCCCGACTGGCTGCACATCACTACTCCTGATGGACGCCTGCAGGGGATCGACGAACAAACCAACAAGTTCTTTGACGTGATCCAGGATTCGTCCGTCCGTTCCGTGGACGACAGAGTCATGCCCTTCCTCAAGTCCGAAGAGACCGGCATTGAAGTTTTCCCCATGGTCAACAACTTCGACGGGACGGACTGGGTGGACATCACTGGCTTTCTGAATGACGCGGAGGCCCGCGCGAACTTCCGGCAACAGCTCTCCACTTTCCTGGCAACGGATAAATACCACGGCCTGATGATCGACTTTGAAACCTTTTCCAAAAAAGGCCAGACTGGTTACGTAGACCTGTTACACGAACTCTCCGCCGATTTGCATGCCAAGGGAATGAAGCTATACGTCAGCGTGCAGGCGCGAAACACCGACTACAACTATGCCGCCGTGGCCGGTCCCGTCGATGGCGTGGTGCTCATGAACTATGACGAGCACTATCCGTCACCCGGTTTGGCAGGACCGGTGGCCTCGCAGGACTGGTTTACCGGCAACCTTAAGGCCGCGGTCAAGGTGATTCCGCGGGAAAAGCTGATCTCCGCCATCGGCAATTACGGCTACGACTGGGTGAAGCGTCCGAAGCAGGGACCGCTGCCGCCGGGCGTGAAAGATATCAACGTATCGGTGCAGGATGCCTGGCTGACGGCGCGCGATTCCGAAGCCGACGTGGATTTTGACGGCGACAGCCTGAATCCGCATATCAGCTACCTTGACGAGCACAACCTGCAACACGACATCTGGTTTCTCGATGCTGTCACCGCTCTCAACCAGATGCGGGCCGCGCAATCTCTCGGCATCAGAACCTTCGCCTTGTGGCGTCTCGGCTCCGAAGACCGCTCCCTGTGGCGGGTGTGGGATGTGCCCGGCGAGCCTGGCGCGGAAAACAAATTGAAAGACGTTCCACCCGGCCAGGACGTGGATATGGAGGGCAATGGCGAGATTTTGCGCATTGAAGCCCGGCCCTCCGACGGGCAACGCTCGATTACTTTGGACCCGGCAACCGGCCTGATTACCGATCAGAGCTTGGACTCGCTACCCGAACCCTACCGCGTGGCGCGCTACGGGTCCAGCCCAGACAAAGTTGCCATCACCTTCGACGACGGGCCCGATCCGCAATGGACTCCGAAAATTCTGGATGTGCTCAAACGTGAACAGGCGCCGGCGGCCTTTTTTCTTATCGGCATTCAAGCCGATAAGTTTTCTGACGTGACCAGCCGCATCTACCGCGAGGGCCATGAAATCGGCAACCACACCTTTACTCATCCCGATATCAGCAACATCTCCCGCGGCTTCATGCGCGCCTTCGAACTGAATCTGACCGAGCAGCTTTTCGCCAGCCGTCTGGGAATTCGCACCATTCTGTTCCGGCCTCCTTATTCGATTGACGCAGAGCCCGATACCGAAGATCAAGTGCGCCCGCTCGAGACCACGCAGGATATGGGCTATATCACCGTGGGCAATAGGGTCGATCCCAACGACTGGCGAGACAACCCGCGCCATAGCGCCGATCAGATCGTGGCCGACGTTCTGGATCACCTTCCGCCCTGCGCCACCAACGATGTCCGCTGCGGCAACATCATTCTTATGCACGATGGCGGCGGCGATCGTGAGCAGACAGTGCTGGCCTTGCCCAGAATCATCGAAGGAGTTCGGGCGAAAGGACTGCACATCGTTCCCCTCTCCGAGCTGCTGGGCCGCACGCGCGCCGATGTCATGCCGCCCATCCCTTCCAACCAGCGCTGGATCGCGCGCCTGAATCTGTTTGGCTTCGCGCTTTTTCCGTTGGCCTTTAACATCATTACCTGGATCTTCTTCGTCGGCGACGTGCTCATGACCGGCCGCCTCCTTTTCATCGGCGCCTTCGCCATCTTCGACCGCTTGTGGACGCGCCCCTATGGAAGTCCTGACGAAGCCAAGGCCTATCTTCCTCGAGTCGCGGTGCTGATTCCCGCCTATAACGAGGAAAAAGTTATCGAGCGAACGGTGCGCGCTGCCCTGGCGGCGGACTATCCCAACTTGCGCGTTATTGTGATTGACGACGGCTCCAGCGACAAGACGCTGGAAGTTGCGCAACTGGCGTTTGCCCGCGAAGAGGATATGGGCAAAGTGTTGATTCTGACCAAGCCGAACTCGGGCAAGGCAGACGCTCTCAACTTCGGACTCGAACACTTGCGCGATGAAGAAATCTTCGTCGGCATTGATGCAGACACCGTGGTTGCACACGATGCTGTTGCGCGCCTGGTTCCCCATTTCCTGAACCCGAAGGTTGGCGCGGTCGCGGGCAATGCTAAAGTCGGCAACCGCATTAATCTTTGGACGCGCTGGCAAGCGCTGGAATACATCACCAGCCAGAACTTCGAACGCCGCGCCTTGAACACCATGGGCGCGGTGAGCGTTGTGCCGGGCGCGATTGGCGCCTGGCGCGTCTCCGCCGTGCGCGAGGCTGGCGGATTCCATACTGACACGGTAGCCGAAGATGCCGACCTGACCATGGCTTTGCTGCAGCTGGGATATCGCGTCGAATATGAAGATCTGGCGCTGGCCTACACCGAGGCTCCGGTGAACGCGCGCGGCTTGATGCGGCAGCGCTTTCGCTGGTCCTTCGGCATCCTGCAGGCGGTTTGGAAGCATCGCGGCGCATTTGCCCGTGAGGGAGTGCTGGGATGGATTGCGCTGCCCAATATCGCCATTTTTCAGGTGATGTTGCCGCTGGTTTCACCCTTCATCGACATCATGTTTTCCGTGGGCGCGATCTGGTACTTCGTCCAGAAATTCTTCCACCCCGAATCCACCGATCCCGCGAGCTTTCAGCGCCTGTTCGTCTTCTTCGTGGCCTTCCTGGTGATGGACTTCCTGGCTTCTGCGATCGCCTTCGCGCTGGAGCGGCGGCGGCCGGAAGCCCCCGAAGATCCCTGGCTGCTCAGCCAGGTCTGGCTGCAGCGTTTCGCCTACCGCCAGTTATTTTCCGTAGTGCTGTTGAAAACATTGAAACGCGCGGCCGAGGGTCAGCGTTTTGCCTGGGACAAACTGGAGCGCACCGCAGCCTTAAGCTACAAGCCGATCGAAACGCAAGAGTCGGTAAAAGTCCCGTAGGGTTTTTGGTGGGGCGGACACTCTTGTCCGACGCTTTTGAATTTGGAGTTGAGTTTTTTAGGATCTTCGCCTGGCGCTGGTCCTTGGCGGAACAGTAGTTCGTTAAGCCGTGTCCGCCCCGGTGCTACAATAATTTGTCTGTCTCCGCGACCGTCCATATCGATAATCTCTGAGGTGCAATGATGGCAACTGTCGAAGCTCCTACCCGTCCGCAAATTCGCCTGCACCAGGGCCCGTTCGTAAATGAGCCCTTGACCGATTTCAGTAAACCGGAAAATGCCCGCCAGATGCGCGCCGCGATCGAGAAGGTGCACGGCCAACTGGGACGCGAGTACGACCTGATTATTGGCGGCAAGCGGATCAAGACCAAAGACAAGATCAAGTCCATCAATCCCGCCAAGCCCTCTCAGGTGGTTGGACTGCACCAGAAAGCCGGCAAAGAACATGTAGAGCCTGCCATGCAGGCGGCGCTCGTGGCCTTTGCGGGATGGAGTCGCTTATCTACGGAAGAGCGGGCCAGCCTCGTCTTTCGTGTAGGCGATGTTATGCGCGAGCGCAAATTCGAATTTTGCGCCTGGCTGGTTTTCGAAGTGAGCAAGAACTGGGCCGAGGCCGACGCCGATATCGCCGAGACTATCGACTTCTGCGAATACTATGCTCGCGAAGCCCTGCGCCTGGCTAAAACCGAGCTGCCAGTGCAAATGCCCGGTGAGCGCGACTCGCTCTTTTATGTTCCCCTGGGCGTGGGAGCGGTGATTCCGCCGTGGAATTTTCCCTGCGCCATCATGGCCGGCATGACGCTGGCTTCCATCGTCAGCGGCAACACGGTTATCTTGAAGCCATCCAGCGACTCGCCCACCATCGCGGCACAGTTCGTGGAGCTGCTGGAAGAGTGCGGCGTCCCGGAAGGCGTTGTGAATTTCTGTCCCGGCGCCGGCGCCAGCTTCGGCAATGCGGTTGTGGCGCATCCCAAAACTCGCTACATCGCCTTCACCGGCTCGCGCGAAGTCGGCCTCGATATCAACAAGAGCGCCGCTACCCAGGCACCCGGGCAAATGTGGATCAAGCGCACCATTCTCGAGATGGGCGGCAAAGACGCCATTGTGGTGGACGCTGACGCCGACGTCGATTCCGCCGTAGAAGGCGTAGCCCAGGCCGCATTCGGCTTCCAGGGACAGAAGTGCTCGGCCTGTTCCCGCGCCATTGTGGACGAGCGGGTCTACGACATTTTCCTGGAGAAGCTGAAAGCTCGGGTGGAGAAAATCACCGTCGGTGATCCCGCCGAGAACGCCAACATGGGCGCCGTGATCAACGAAGGCTCCATGAAATCCATTCTCGACTACATCGAAGTCGGGAAAAAAGACGGACGCGTTATCACCGGAGGCGGTCCGGCCAAAAACGCCGGCGAAGGATATTTTCTCCAGCCCACCGTCATTGCCGATATCCCGGCCAGGTCACGCCTGGAGCAGGAAGAAATCTTCGGCCCGGTGCTGGCCGTAATCAAGTCAAAGAACTACGACCAGGCCCTTGAAATTGCAAACGACACCGAATTCGGCCTGACTGGCGCCGTCTATACCAAATCGCGCGAAAAGATTGAACGCGCCATTCGCGAATTCCACGTCGGCAATCTGTACATCAACCGCAAGTGCACCGGTGCCACCGTCGCCGCGCATCCATTCGGCGGTTTCAATATGTCGGGCACAGATTCGAAATCCGGCGGCCCGGATTACCTCTATCTGTTCACGCAAGGCAAAGCGGTTGGCGAGAAAATCTAGATCTGTCGTAGCGCCGCCGTCCCAGCGGCTGTCCTGCGGGCGAGAGCGTTTGGGGGGCAAAATATTTTGTAACGACCCTGTAACAAAGTATTTGCTCAACCCTTCCTGAGATTCATTTAATTCCTCTAAGTTGCGCGAAAAGGTTTTATCGCAGTCATCGAAAATTGCTATTGGACAAGCTCAAGCTTGCCTCCTATGGTTTAAGCATGGCTACTTCAACACCGATCGACGATTCGTCTGTAGAGTTTCTGCATGAACTCGGAACTTGCATGGCATCGGCGGACGCCCTGCACGAGGTTCTTGCGCGCGTTGTGGATTTTGCATCGGCCCTGGTAAAGTGCGATTCCTGTTTGATCTATGTATTGGAGGAAGAGGAACTACTGCTGCGCGCCTCCAAGAACCCACATCCCGAGGTGGTGGACCGGCTCAAACTGCAAGTCGGGGAAGGCATCACCGGATGGGTGGCGCAACACCGCGAGCCGGTTGCGGTTTCGAAAAATGCCTCGAAAGATCCTCGCTTCCAGTTCTTCCACGAGTTGCCGGAAGACACCTATGAAGCTTTTCTCTCCGTGCCTCTCATGTCTCGCGGGCGTGTAGTGGGCGTAATTAACCTGCAGCATCGCCGCCCTCACATCCACAATCAGAAAGAAATCCGCCTGATCTCAACCGCAGCTTTTCTGGTGGGAGCGGAAATCGAGATGGCGCGGCTGGAGAGTGAGAACACGCATCTCTCGCAGAAACTGGAAACCCGCAAAATTGTGGAGCGCGCCAAAGGCATTCTGCAGCGTGACCTCTCGCTGGACGAGGAGCAGGCCTATCTGGCCTTGCAGCGGCAGAGCCGGCAAACCCGGAAATCAATGCGGGAAGTCGCCGAAGCCGTCGTTCTCACCGATGAAGTGCGGCGCACCTCCCGCACCAACTAACCAAATGTGGGCGCGAGCCCCGTGTGGGCGCAAGTGTCCCGCTCGATCTGGGGGCCAAAGAGTCAAAGTTTTCGCGCTGCTGCCGGTAATACCGCCGCGCTGCACACGAACAAAAATGCGGAAGCGGGTTGCAGTTCTCCCGCCTCCGCAGCCAGTCTTATTTGCCCGCTTGCGCCATCGACCCTAGCTTCGCCGTTTCTGAAGCTGGCATCTGTTTGGGCTCCGAGTAATGCAAGCTCAAGCCCAGATCTTCCAGATACAGCGCGCTCACAAACGATTCTCCGCCTTCGCCCCGGCTGAGCACCAGTCGGCTACCCTCGACCAGTCTTTCCGTGGAAACCGCTCGCGGCAAGATGATCGCCATCTTGCCGCCGCCGGCTTTGGCAACCACGAGTTGTGCGGGATAGCTCGGAGACTCTAACGAAAACGTGTAGTCTCCGGGAGAAAGCACAGCTCCTCCCCAGCGGGTTTCGTGAGTAAGAGTGAACTTGCCGTTGGCGGATTGTGCGTGCGCCGGAGTCGCCGACGCGCCCAGTACCGCGGCAGCCAGCACCAATACTCTGAAAAGTGTCGCATTGCGTTTCGATTTCATCGCCTGATCTCCTCTTGTGGGTTGTCGTGAGCCGACACACCCGCGGCCGCGCCGGATGGCGTCACTCACGTGATTTGTGGTTGGGACGACGAGGTCAGGAATGAAACGTTGAACTACAGGGGGTGGAAACCGAACTTCGGAGTTCGTACTTCCCAGGCTCGCAAAAGCTTTCTTGCAAGATTGTGGACATTGCTACTGTGCCATCGAGGAGAGGAGATGTCCAATTCAAAAAACCAATTGCCCGCATTGGACTGAGGGCCTCTGTCTCTGGTTGGTCTGTGAACACTCAACAAAAAAGCCGCCCGCGGGCGGCTTTTTGCCCAACCACAAAAGTTTACGACGTTACTCCCGCTCCTGCTTGTGGCGTGGCCGCCGCCGCGGTTGCTGCCGCTGCTTCGTTTAGGATCCGGTGGTGGATCGTAAACAGCGCCAGCTCCAACCGGTCGGAGACGCCAATCTTGTCATACACGTTGCGTAAATAATTCTTGATCACCTGCTCGGTGGTTCCCAACTGGGAGGCAATCTCTTTATTCTTATATCCCTGCACGATCAGCGCCACGATGCGCAGCTCTTTCGCGGTCAGTCGGTCGCGCACCCGCAGCCCTACCATGTCGTTTTCGGTCAACTCGCTGGGCACTGCGATGTCCTGCACCCAGTTTTCGCCGCGCGCCACTTTGCGCACACAATCCACCAGCGCGGCGCTGGTCACGTTGCGGTAAACCACGCCGTGAGCTCCCGCGCCCATGTACCGCTGCGCGCTCTCCCCGGTATCGGCCAGCACGACCACCCGGGTTTTGGCTTTGTTGGCCGCTTGCAGAATGCCGGGAAAATCGGAATGGAATCCGCCCGCCACTACCAGCACTGCGGCGCGAAATTTATCCAGGGCCATGAACATCTGCTCCTGGGTTTGCGCCTGCGCCACGATGCGCATTTCGTCTTCGACCGCCAGCACTTTGGCGATGCCCGCCCGAAAGATGGCTTGATTGTCGGCCAGAATCAATTTGAGCATTGCTTTAAGCTCCTCGCCTCTAGTGGCGGACGAAATCGTAGGAATCAATCACGCAGGCCACGCCACGCGCCTCCGTGGGACTGCCGGCAGGTTCGTCGGTGCGCACGACACGACCCCGGCACTGGATGGTCACGCCTTCTTTGGCGCCGGTCATCTCCGGCGGCAAAGTTATTTCGAACTCCACGGTTGAACCCACATCCAGCGCGGTTTCGGAGCGGATATACACCCCCGCAGCGCTAAGGTTCCCGGTGACTCCGCTGTGCTCGCCGCTTTCTTCTGATTTGTGGATCTTGATCGGCAATTCCAGGGGAAATCGCTTCCCCGTCCGCGCTTCGGACACAAAGCCTCCTCGCTCCCGCCCATTTCCACCTGCGAAACCCAGCTCCATGCCGGATCTCCTGAATGTAGCCAGAACGATCTGCTTGCGCGGTTATATCACGGATGACACCCCCCGCAAAAGCCTGATAAGGCCCGTAGCAAGGGTAGGAACTAGGTTCCCCCTGCGATGCTGGCACCCGCTTCGGGCAAACTCCATCCCCGCATCGGCAACTAAGGTTGGGTGACCCGCAACTTATGTTATGCCCTGGCCATCGTGCTTGTTGCCTGCGCTGCCGCGGCGGGGCAGATTGTCCCAGTTGAGAACTTGAGAACCACAAGCCCCCCAAGCTCTGCCACCTCCTACCAACCCATTACCGGCGGGCAGCGCTTTGATTGGTTTATGCGAAGCACGGTCGGAGGCGAGAGCCTGGCGGCCGGTCTGTTCAGCGCTGGCCTTGGAACGGCCATCAACCGCCCCACGGAGTACGGTCCTCACTGGGACGGTTTCGGCAAGCGCTACGCCATGCGGCTCACCGGAATCTCCACTGGTAACGCTATCGAAGCCGGACTTGGTTCGCTTTGGGGCGAAGATCCACGATACTTCCCCGCCACTGGCCAGCCTATCAAAGGACGATTGAAGAACGTGGTGCTCATGACCTTCGCAGCTCGCCAGGCCGACGGAAGTCTGGATCCGGCCTACGCCCGATACATTGGCACGGTCGGCAACAACTTTCTCTCCAACAGTTGGCGTGCTGACAGCGAATCTGGGGTGGGAGACGCCTGCCTGCGCATCGCCCTGGGATTTGCCGGCAAAATGGGCGGCAACGCTTTTGCCGAGTTCTGGCCCACCGCCCGGAAGCACATCTTTCACAGAAAATAAATGTAGGGCGGGCGCCCTCGCCCGCCGTCTTTGACGTTGATCTTGCCTTTGCTGTTGATCTTGTTTTTGATCTTGATCTTGATCTTGATCTTGATCCTGCTCTTGACCTTGATCCTGCCTTTGACCCGGGCTTCCGCCCCTCAAAACGCGCTCCCGCCTCCGCCCCCGAATCCTCCACCCGAGAAACCGCCTCCGCCGCCTCCACCGAACCCCGACCCGCTCGAACTGGCGCGCGGCGCGGAAACAAACACCTGGTGCATATCCGATGCCATGTTGTGCATCGAGCTCGAAAAAAATACCGGGTTGAAGCCGGTCATGCCGTTGGGCGACACATACCAGCTCGGCGGATTTTGAATAATTCCGGCGAACGCCTGCGCCCAGTGATGTTCCACCCCCAGCGCCATGGCGTACGGCAGATACTTCTCAAATGTGTCGGGAGGCATGCGCTTGAGCCGGTCGGCATCGACCCGGTTCATGAACTCCTGAAAGCCCAGCACCGCGATACGCGTGCGGCCACCATTCACCGTTTTCGCGGACATCTGGCGCGCGAACAACCACCAGATCACCAGCGAAATGGCGCCGCATGCAACCAGCAGCACGATGGAGTTGAACATCGCCTGAAATCCCAGGAACGGCGCCGCGATAAACGCCAGCGCAATGAGCACCGCGGCCCCTACACTGTAGGCATTGGCCGAATCCGGATCGAGCAGGTACATTCCTTTGAGTTTCAACGCCGATTTAATGTCTTCTTTAATCACCGGAATCGCGGTGTAGAAGCGGTTTTTCAAACTGGATAGCCGCGTCTCTTGCCCCCCATCGAAAATATTTTGCAGCATAACCTGCTCGTGAGGCGCCAGCGTCTGCCATTCGCTTGCCGGCTTCAGGAGATGAAAAATGTAATCCTTGGAATGGAAAATCAGAAGATTGGTGTCCACCGTTTCTTCGATCTTCACATAGCCGCGCACCGCCAGGTCCACGATGGTGGAGGTGATGTCGCGGGGATGAACGCTGTCATCGATCAGTGCGCCCGTCTCCGCCGGCGACATGCCGGGCGGCGGTTCGTACATGGGCGCGATCGAGCGCCCGGGATCGGGATCGCGGCCTTTGTACCACCACAATGCGAACATCACGCCGAAAGTGACGAAGGGCAGGAATACCACGGGATTGCTTTCCAGAAACCACAAGGCCCGCGTGATCGCCCCCGGCTCTTTCAGAATGCCCTTGGGAATGAAGATGTCGATGGTCATTCCGCCCCGCATGGGAAGCGGATTTCTGCTCTCGAATAAAACGTCGGCGCCTTTGACCTCGGAAGTTGCGTCGTGCTGCACCGATCCGTAGGCCCCGGTGAAGGCCTGCGCCCGCAGCGCGCCCGCGGCGCTGGGCGGCAGGAAAACCTCGGTGGCGACGTGGTCGATGGGTACTGGCCAGTCGTTGCCGGTGACGTTCCAGTAGAACTCGTCATGGCCTTCAAAATATCGAATGGCGTTGCGGACGATATAGTCGATCTCTACTGTGCGGGTAGTATCCACGGCATCGGGAATGTAGATTTTCAGGTCGCGAAAGCCGCCGGAAGTCGAGGATTCATATTTCAACTTGTGCCCCGAGCCGTCAGTGACCGCCGTCACGTTCAGAAACAGGGTGTAGTTCGAGCCTTGCGGCCCGGGATACTCGATGGGAATGGTGCGATGAATGCCGTGCCACTGCCCGATGAACACCAGGCTGATGCTCTCCTTCACCAGCGTGGACCCATCCGCGCCGATGTAAATGGTGTCTTCAAAATTCGCGATCCGCCAGCTCTGGGTGTGGCTCTGGGAGAAGAGCGGCGCGGCCAATAAGAAAAAACAAACCAGTAAGAGCAGCTTGCGCCGGGCTGCGTTTCTATTTTTCTGCAACATTTGCCCAAGGCCAAGCCGCGAAGCGGCGAAAAATTGTAGCCCACGGCGCCAGCCGTGGGTGCGCGGCGGAAATCGATCAAACCCCGAAGGGGCAAAAGACATGCTCGTACGCGAGGTCTCTGACATTGCGGTCGACCATTCCGCTAGAACTTCACCGCCACCGGCTCGCGGTCGGCCGACGCGACCTCGAAGAACTGCCGTTGCTGGAACCCGAACATCCCGGCAAGAATATTGGTCGGGAACGATTGGATCTTGGTATTCAGGTCGCGGACCACCGCGTTGTAATAGCGCCGCGCATTCTGAATCGTGTCTTCCGTTTGGTTGAGCGAGCCCTGTAATTGCGTGAACTCCTCGGACGCCTTCAGCTGCGGGTAGTTTTCCGCGACCGCGAACAGGCTCTTGAGCGCGCCGCTCAGCTGGTTTTCAGCCTCCGCCTTGTCCCCGGGCGTAGTCGCCTGCATCGCCTGCGAGCGGAATTTGGCGATGTTCTCGAACGTGCCTTTTTCGTGGCTGGCGTAGCCCTTAACCGTCTCCACCAGGTTGGGGATCAGGTCGTGCCTGCGCTTGAGCTGAACGTCGATGTCCGACCAGGCGTTATCACAGCGGACACGCAACTGCACCAGGCTGTTGTACATCCCAATCAGCAGGACGACGATGACAACCAGAATGCCCAGAAAAATCAGTGCCATAAACCTCTCCCTCGCATGGACTGGGAACAGCGGCGACGGTAGCACACCGGGCATTCCGGCGCAATCGCTTCAGGCGCGCCCGGCACATGCAGGACTATCGGGTCTCCCGGCAACAGTTTAAGATTATGACGAGGTGAAATACTAGCCACGTGAGAACGAACCTGAGATGGCTTCCGGCGCTGTTGCTTGCGTTCTGTGCAATTACCAGCTCTGCCCAAACCTGCCTGACCAGCGGAGACATGGACGAGGCCACCCGAAACGCATTGGTGGCAACGGCCAGGCGCTTCTACGATATGGCTGCCCACGGGGATTCCGCTTCGCTGCGGCAAAACGCCATCACCAGCCTGGCGACAAATTTCTCCGGGATTGAAAACGCGGTCAAGGAGAACCAGGCCAACCTGGCCGGCGTGCAACCGGTGCCGCGGCAGCCCTTTCTTCTCAAAGCCGAGGGGACAACGCCCCTGGCGCGCGCCGAGTTCCTTTGCGGAGTCTTCGGAGCCCAGGGCCAAACTCGAGACAGCGCGGTGTTCGTGATTCCCAATCTGCCGCCCGGAAATTACGGCATTGACACTCTGGACGTGACATCTCTGCAAGGCGTCTATACCGTGTCATTCGTTTTGCAGCAGCAAGGCAGCGCCTGGAAGCTGGGCGGTTTCTACGCCGAGCTCACCCAAATCGGCGGACATGACGGCAACTGGTTCGCTGACCGCGCCCGCGAATTCAAAGCCAAAGGACAAACTCACAACGCCTGGTTCTATTACGCCGAGGCGCGCGACCTGCTGGTTCCCGTTCCCTTCATGGCCACCGCCATGACCGATCGGCTGTACGACGAAATGCAGACCGTGAAACCGCCCGACCTGCCGCCCCTGGAGCTGGCCGCAACCGGCAAGAACTATAGGGTCACCGACCTCTTTCCCGTCCCGGTCAGCCACGATTTTGACCTGGTAGTGAAATACCAGACCGCCGATGTATCCGACACCGGACGCACCTTTCAGGACAACATGGCGGTGATGAAAGCGCTGCTGGCAAAATATCCCGAGCTGCGCGATGGCTTCGCCGGAATCGTGGTCCGCGCGGTGGAACCTTCAGGTCGGGATTACGGCTCGATGCTGCCCATGAAAGATATTAAGTAATGGAAATGTAGGAGCGAGCCAGATGTAGGCGCGAGCGTCCCGCTCGTGCAGCAGCGAGGCGAACCAGTCACCTGGTGAAGAATCAAACCCGGAGCCCCCGCGGCCTACACTTCCTGCAAAACGCATTCCTTTGGCTCCTTGTCTTTCCGCAGGCGCAGAAAAACCGGAGCCCGCAACTTTGCCCCGCCTTCCGCCGTGACATGTGTCCATTCCGAGAACTTGATTTCCGCCACCAGTTCTGGCTTCACCCAATGCACTTTTCGCAAAGCTTCCACGCCGTAGGGGAACGGGCTTTTGTCCGTCTCCAGCTTCTTTAATTCTTTCCAGACGGTTTTCAGCATCGCCTGGTCGAATCCCGTGCCCGCCTGGCCCACGTGAATCAGGTCTCCCTTCTTGTCGTACTGGCCGAGCACGATCGAACCAAAATGTATCCGGCTGCCCTCGGGATCGGTATATCCGCCAATGACGCAATCCAGCGTCTGTGTAATCTTGATCTTCAGCCAGGCCTGGCTCCGGCGCTCTTCGTAAAAACTGTCGCGGCGCTTGGCCAGAATCCCCTCCAGTCCTTTCTGTTTGGCCACATCGAACAATGCTTTGCCCTGCGAGAAGTGATCGGAGTAGCGCAGAGGCCCGCTCGCTTCCGTGACTCGCGCCAAAGCTTCTTTCCGTTCTTCGAGCGGAACCCGCCGAAGATCGTAGCCGTCCAGGTAAAGCAGGTCGAATACGTAATACAGCACAGGAATGTCTCGGCGCGATGCAGTACGCCGTCCGCGCTCCCGTATTCCGGTGCGCTGTTGCATCAGGCTGAACGACGAACGGCCATGTTCGTCGAGGGCGGCGATTTCTCCGTCCAGAATCGCGGTCTCCGCCTTCACATTGGCGGCCAGATTGTGCAGTTCAGGATATTGCGCGGTCAGGTCATTCTGGTTGCGCGAAACCAGGCGAACTTTTCCATTGGTGATAAAGGCGACGGCTCGATAACCGTCCCACTTGATTTCAAATAACCACTCGGGATCATCGAACGGCTGCTCGATCGAGGTAGCCAGCATAGGGTGGATCGCGCTAGGCATGGGCCGCTTGACCGCGCCCTCGAGACTCTTAACGGTAGGGGAGGCAGAAGCAGCAGGGGAATTCTTGCTTTCAGTTTGTCTCGGAGATTTGGGATTATTCTCAGGCCTTATCTTTTCGCTCTTTTTTGTTTTTTTTTACCCTGGCTTTCTCCCTGTTCCTCCGTTTTCTCTGCGGTTAAACTTTTGCTTTTGCTCTTCTTTTTATCAAACTTTGCAATTGCGTCCGCCAGCCAGGCCGCCTTCACCGCCCCCCGTGACGCCGGACGGCTGCTTGTCCACTGCGCCGAACCTTGATCCCCAGCAATATCCGCCATGGTGCGGCCGGTAAGCGCCGACTCATCATACTGATCGATGTCGTAGCCCTTCACCACCGCGTCGTCCTGCTTTTTAATCAGCAGCCACTCCGTGCCCTTGGTTCCCGGACGCCGGGAGCGCATGTGAATCAAAGCGAAATCGCCATTGAGCTTCTTGCCATGCAACCGGATCTTGAAGTCGCCCTTCTTCAGCATCGCCGATGCTTCCGCATCCGTCCCCGGCAGGAATTTTCCGTTCACCGGTACAGGGGACAGCGGCTCCCACGTTCCCACGTCCCACACCATCACCGTCCCCGCGCCATAGTTGCCTTCAGGAATCGTGCCTTCGAAGTCAAAGTACGACACCGGATGATCCTCTACCTGCATTGCCAACCGCTTGTCGGCAGGGTCGAGCGACGGTCCCTTGGGCACGGCCCACGACTTGAGCACGCCTTCCATCTCTAGGCGGAAGTCATAATGCAGGCGCGTGGCCCGGTGCTTTTGCACTACGAACCTGTGCTGTGATTTTTTCTCCAGCTTGGGAGGCGGTTCGGGAGTCTCAGCGAAACGGCGCTTGCGTTTGTATTCGTCCAGGGACACAGCCACATTCTAATCGCGTGGCGCCGGAATTCGCGAGTCCGTGACATGAGATGAGATAAAAAGTTATATTCGCGCTGGCGGAGGCAATTCTGCAGAGCCGAACCCACCGATGAAACGTGAATATCCCGCGTCGCCGCTGGTAGGTGTAGGCGCGATTATCATCGCGCGCGGCCGCGTCCTCCTGGTTAAGCGCGGACACCCTCCTTTAGCCGGCGAGTGGTCGATTCCCGGCGGCGTCCTCGAACTGGGAGAGACTCTGCGCGAAGCTGCCATCCGTGAAGCCCGCGAAGAAACCTGCCTCGCCGTCGAGCCATCCGACTTGCTGGGCGTCTATGACCGCGTCCTCCGTGACGACCAGGGCCGCATCCTGTATCACTTCGTGCTTATCGACTTCCTCTGCCGATTGCTTCCGACAGAAATGCCGGCTGGGGAAACGCAGGCCGGCGCAACCCGGGCCGGTGAAACACACGCTGGACAAGCGCAGGCCGCCAGCGATGCCGACGAAGTACGCTGGTTCACCCTAAAAGAGACCGAGGCATTGGCACTACCCGAAGACACCGCCGCGGTAATCCGGTTGGGATTCGAAAAATCCAAGTGCTGAACAGCTGCCGAAGTGAAACAGTAGCCACAAAAAAGACCACGCCGACCGCCAAGACACGCAAGCATGGTCCAGCCAGCAATAGGAATATGGCCCCTGGAGGATTTCGTTTGCGGCCTACGGCCAGCGACCACAGATCGGCCGCGATCCTCCAGGCGCAGGATATTCCTCGACATCAACCTCAACCTGAAGAGCGGGTATAATCGGCGTCCATCGGGGATGCCATGCCTCTTTCTGCAGGCACACGCCGGGGCCCTTACGCAATCGTCGCAGCCGGAGCCGGGGGCATGGGCGCGTTCCCTGAGAGACTTCTTCATGGCTTGGTTTTTCATCTTCTTTCTCGTTTCCGGCTTCTGCAGCATCCTCTACGAGATCGTCTGGCTCCGCCTCGGAATGGCGCAGTTCGGAGTCACCAGTGCCCTGACCGCGATTGTGCTTTCCATGTTCATGGCCGGCTTGGGTCTGGGTTCATGGGGAATTGGCCGTCTAATACATCGCTCCGGTGATGGAATCAGGATTCCGGCGTTGCGTCTCTACGCGCTGGCGGAGCTGTTGCTTGGCATATCCGCCCTGCTGGTCCCATACCAGCTGCAAGCGGGACGACATCTGCTCGAGCAAATGGCCGTGTCCTCATCCGTGTCCTACTACCTCGGCTCCGGCATTTGCCTGGCTTTGACCCTGATTCCCTGGTGTGCCTGCATGGGCGCGACTATCCCTTTGGCCATGCTGGCGATCCGAAAACATCATCCGGTGGGATCGGAACGTTCGTTCAGTTATCTCTATCTGGCCAACATCCTGGGCGCGCTTTTAGGAGCGACAGCGCCTCTACTCCTGATCGAACTCTACGGCTTTCGCGCCACCCTGAAATTCGCCGCGCTGTGCAATGGTCTTCTCGCATTATCCGCGATCATCCTCAGCGCAGCCCATAACCGTAGAGACGCATCCGGCTATGTCCCGCCAGAGAATCGGATACCTGCCGGCAGCACAGCAGCCGCCTCGAACAAACCTCTTATCCTGCTCTTCCTCACCGGGCTGAGCAGCCTCGCGATCGAGGTCGTCTGGATCCGCCAATTCACCCCCTACCTCGGCACCGTGGTCTATGCTTTCGCTTCCATCCTCGCTACATACCTGCTCTCGACCTTCCTCGGTTTGCAGGCCTATCGCCTCTGGAGCAAGCAGCCGCGAGCGTCAGGCAGACTGATCTGGGGCCTGCTCGGCATCTTTACCGTGCTGTCGCTGCTCGCCGCCAACCCGCACATTCACCTTCACCCGTTTCTGCGTCTGCTAAACGGGATCGCGCCTTTCTCGGCAACCTTGGGCTTCATCACTCCGCTCCTGGTTGACCGCTGGTCGGGCGGCGACCCCGGCAGAGCCGGCAAAGCCTATGCCCTGAATATCCTGGGCTGCATCC
Source organism: Terriglobales bacterium (assembly GCA_036265205.1). Lineage (GTDB taxonomy): Bacteria > Acidobacteriota > Terriglobia > Terriglobales > Acidobacteriaceae > JAIQFF01. The sequence goes on along the minus strand of DATAPL010000039.1, from coordinate 127,216 downwards.
TCGGGCCGCTTTTGGCCGGCTTCGTGTTCCTTCCGCTGTTGAGCGCGCGCTGGGTGCTGCTCATTTTCTCTCTGCCCTGGCTCTTGATTGCCTTTCGCTCGCGTTGGCTTTCAGAGGAAACAAAACTTGGCTTCGACTGGCAGGCTGTAGCTTCTTACGCTGCAGTGTTTCTGGCCCTGGCGCTGGTGTTCACTCAGACCAGCTTTGAAGACCAGTTTGAGCGCGACCGGTCCCAGCCCGCTGTAGTTCTGCGCGACAACACCGCAACTATCGTTGCCACCGGAGCTGGCAGGAACAAACAACTCCTGGTCAACGGAGTCGGAATCACCGGTCTCACTCCTGTCACCAAATTCATGGCGCACCTTCCGCTGGCATACTTGAGCCATCCCCCGAAAGACGCTCTGGACATATGCTTTGGCATGGGCACAACCTTCCGCTCATTGCTCTCGTGGGATATTCCGGTCACCGCCGTGGAACTTGTTCCCAGCGTCCCGCGAGTGTTCGGTTATTTCCACCCCGACGGGCCCGAACTGCTGCGTTCGCCGTTGTCCCACATCGTCATTGATGACGGCCGCCGCTACCTGGAACGCACCACCGCGCAGTATGACGTCATCACCATCGACCCCCCGCCTCCGGTGCAGGCAGCTGGTTCGAGTTTGCTTTACTCGAAGGAGTTCTACGCCATCATCAGCCGACGCTTGCGCTCGCAAGGTATTTTGCAGCAGTGGCTGCCGGGAGGAGACGCGGTGGTCCATGCTTCGGTTGCGCGCGCCCTGAAAGAATCCTTCCCCTACATCCGGGTTTTTCGCCCGGTGGAAGGCGGTGGATTTCATTTCCTCGCCAGCAACGACCCGTTGCCCGGCCGCACTGCCGCTGAGCTTGCCCAGCGCATCCCCCCGGCGGCAGCCACCGATCTGATGGAATGGGGTCCGGAATCCACGCCCGAACTCGAACTCGCCGACGTCCTGAAAAAAGAAATTTCCCTGGATCAGCTGATTGCGGAGGCTCCGCAGGCGCCGGCTCTGCAGGATGACCGGCCGGAAAATGAGTACTACATTCTTCGCCTGCACCACGTCGCCAAAAAATAGAACGGCCCGCGCACTGTAAAATGCGCGGGCCGCCCGGTGGACTGTTTGGGATTGACCAAGGGGTGGTCACTCTACGTGGCCCCTTCGGTAAACTCCGGGTCCCGGCGCAACCTTCATCGCCGGGCGGATGCAACCCTAAATCACCGGTAGTCGTGCGATGGTTCTTAGAGCAACCGCCCTAAGTCTCAGCCACCTCACCTGGTCTTTGATTCCCACAACTATTACCGTCAGAACTTGTCATCAGACCACCTCCTTTCCGGTGTAATTGCACATTAGTACGAAAGGCCAAGCCACGTCAACCGGCCCAAAAGTGCCATGGCCCAAAAAAGTTAATCCGAACTGACAACGGCAACTGAAAACTCTTCTGCCAACTGAAAACTGAGAACTGCCAACCGAAAACCGATCTTAAGTTCATGGGTTGCCTGCCGATGGTCGTTCCGCTCGAAAAACATCTGGCCCAAGAAACGCTTCACCCCGGGCGCGAATCGCCGGAAAGCAAAGGTGAAAAAGCTCCCTTGCTTAAAATCCAACTCTTAGGAATCCCGAGATACTGGAAAATGGGTCGTCTCCTACCCTGTTTTGCAAGCCAACTCCAAAGCATCTCCGGCATCTTAAATTTTCAGGCAAGTCACACCCCGCGATTCTTGAGGAGGAAGCATGCAAAGCATCGTTGGAATTTTTGCCGCAAGAGTAGGGGCCGAGCAAGCGGTCCGCGGACTGATGGCTAGGGGTCTGTCGCCCCAGTCCATCGTGCTTTTGAGCGGCGAAGCCGGCACTGCCCAGGTCGCTGCCCTTCCCACCACCGACGCCGAACGTGATGGCATGGGTGAAGCGGTCGGCGCAGTCGTCGGTGGTGCCGCTGGCGCCAGCGCCGGATTGGCCGTGGGGAGCGCGGTTGCCAGCCTGCTGGTTCCCGGCGTGGGTACCATCTTCGCCATCGGACTTGGAGCTGCGGCCCTGCTCGGGCTGGGTGGCGCCGCCGCCGGAGCATCTGTTGGCGAAGCCTCAGAACATGCCATGGACACTGGCGTTCCCAGAGACGACGTGTTCTTCTACCGCCAGTTGTTGAAGCGCGGTCGCTCCATCGTTATCGCGGAAGTTACCCGCGACGATCAGGCTGCCGCGGCCCGCGAAATATTCCAGCAGCGCGGCGGCGAAGACGTCGATGCTGCCCGCAAGGAAATGCACAGCGCAGCCTGAGACATCGGGCAACCCACCCTCGGCCAAGCCAGGGTGGGAGCAGTTCTTCTCCGGTTCCCGGAGTCGTTGCCTCTCCACACCGGCCCCATCATCTGCAGGCGGGTACAGTCCAGGCGGGCCATCTCCTTAACTCTAAAAACGTTAGCTCTATATGCGTATGTTAATGTACGTACATACAGGTAAGTGCGAAATGTTCCACGTGGAACATTTCGCTGTTTCCCCCGGTCCAGCCCCGCAGGTCATGGCCCAGTGGAATCTACCTGCTTCTCCCCTGGCTTTCTACACTGGCAGTAACCCCCAGGTAACCGGACTGCTGTAGGCCCGCGGACTCTTCAGCCCTTCCAGCGGTAGGCGTCAGGCTGAGGCAGCCCCATGTGCGCCAGCACCCGGTAGGCGAATTCGCGCGCCATAGCATCCAAGGTGGCGGCACGGACGTAGTAGGCAGGAATGAGCGGAAACACAGTCGCGCCGGCGTCCGCGGCGCGGTACAGGTTGCGGATGTGGATTTTGTTGAGCGGCGTTTCGCGCACGCAGAGCACCAGCGAACGGCGCTCCTTGAGGCAAACGTCGGCAGCGCGCTCGATCAGTTGCGAGGCGATGCCGTTGGCGATGCGCGCCAGCGTGCCCATACTGCACGGGATCACCACCATCGCGTCGGTGGGATACGAGCCGCTGGCGATGTTGGCGCCGATATCGGCGTTGGCTTGTTGCTGGATTTTGCGCGACGGCTTGCCTGCCCCGCGGCCAAGAATCTGGCCGACGAGGTTGCTGCGGCCGCGCAGTCCGAGTTCTTCCGCCATGACGCGCAAAGCGCTGTCAGAGGCGATGAAGTTGACGGTTTGGACGCGCTGGTCGCGCTCCACCGCCAGCAGTAGTTGCCGCAGAAAAATCGAGCCGCTGGCCCCAGTCGTCGCTACGGTCAGGTTCTGCGGAGGATGGTTGGGCAAGCGGGGCTCCTGAACCTTGGAGCATAGGGAGGGCAGAGCAAAACAGTCAAGCCGGCGGCAATGTTCTTTGTTCGATGGTCGTTGGCAGATAGGCGACAACTCCTGAACTGATCCTTCAGGAGGCATCGACTAAAAGCCAACGATCAACGATCAACGACCAAGGACTAATCATGTCATCCATCTCCAGCCTACGTTTGCGGCGCAGTGAGGCGCAGTTGCACGCCCTGGCGGGAGTGGAGCGTGAAATCCGGGTGAATGACCCGAACGGACGGCGAAAGTATTTGCAGGACTTCAGCCAAGCCTTTCGTTCTTACGAGTCGGTCATCGACCGCGATGAGCTGAAGCTGGCCATAGCCGGTGCTGATGTATTGCTCATTGGCGACTACCACGCGCTTCCCGCGGCGCAGCGCTTTGCCGCGACCCTTTTCGAGGAGCGCGCCCAGCCTGGAGACCGTCCGGTGGTGCTCGGCCTGGAAACGATTTTCTCGCGCGACCAGCACATCCTCGATGAATGGTGGCGCCGCGAGATTGACTCGGCAGAGCTACAGCAGCGTATCCGTTTCGATCTCGACTGGGGATATGATTGGGCTCCCTTCTACGAATTGCTGGTGACGGCGCGCGAGCATGCCGAAGCCATCTATGGCCTGGATTGTATGCCGCGGGAAGATCTGCGCAAGATTGGAGCGCGCGACCGTCACGCCGTCCACAAGCTGGCTGAGATCCGGCAACGTCATCCCAACGCGGTGAACATGGTGCTGTTTGGCGAGTCGCATCTCGCCCCGGGACATCTTCCGCGGGTGCTGCACGAGCGTTTGCCGGAAGAAAAAGTTCTCACGGTTCTGCAGAATGTGGACTCGCTTTACTGGCGCGCCGCGGGGGAGCGCCAGGAGCAGGTCGAAGCGGTGCGGGTGAATTCTGATGTGGTCTGCGTTTTCAATTCCACTCCGCTGGAAAAATACGAGAACTACCGCCTGCACTTAAGCCGCTGGGGACGCACCGAGGAAGAAGGCCCCGATCTCGCGCCCACCATCTACAACCTGATCGACAGCCTGCTGCGCTTTCTCGAAATCGACCGTTATTCCTCGCACAATGGCACGCAGCCGAAGTTTCTGGTTGACCTGATGCCGGAAGTGTACTGCCGCGCCTCTGACGGGCGTTTGCGCCAGTTGCTCTCCCGCCATCATGCCAGCGAGGAAGAAACCGAAGCGCTGGTGCGGCATGTAGAAAATCGCGGCAGCGTCTACCTGCCGCAGGTCAACGCGTTTTACGTGCGCGAGTTCAAGATGATGTATGCCGCGGAAGAAGCGGCGCGCTTCCTGCATCATGCCTGCCGTGGCTTGCCCGCGCGGAACGGAAACGCCGCCACTTCGGGGAACGCGAATCTTTTTTACACCCAGACTCTGGAATACGCGCTGGGTTATTTTGGATCGCGGGTTCTGTATCCGGCGCGTCCCGCCGCCGAAGACGGCGCCGGCCGCGAACTGCTGCGCGAATCGCCCGAGTCGGAGCGCAAGAAGATCGAATCCAGCGCGCAGTTGCTGGGCTACATGATGGGCAATGCCCTGTACGAAGCCTATCTCAAAGGCCGTATTCCCAGGAGCATGTTGCGCCGCCTGTTTCTGATTCACCTCGACGAGCCTGGCCGAGCCAAGGATGCCTTCAAGGAAATCGCCGCCAAGGTTCGGGGCAACGGCAAGAAGCTGCCTGCCTCGGTTCGATAGGCGTGAAGGCTCGTGCTTTTCCGTGTCATCCGTGGTGAACGCCGTCGAGTGCTAATCTAGACTCCCGTTGGCTGAATGCTGACGGCTGAGTGCTGATTTGAACGCCGAATCCATCCGCAAACTTTTCGACCAGGTCCGAAGCGGCAAGCTTTCTCCCGACGAGGCGGTCGACCGCCTGCGGCACTTGCCATTCGAGGACCTGGGATTCGCCAAGGTGGATCACCATCGCGCGTTGCGCAACGGAATGCCGGAAGTGGTCTTCGGGCAGGGCAAGACGCCGGCGCAGATGGCATCGATCTTCTCCCGCCTGGCCAAACATGGGGGCAACATCCTGGCCACGCGCGCGAACCAGGACCAGTTCGCCGCAATCAAAAAGAAAGTTGCTAAAGCCGAGTACCGCGAGCTGGCGCGGGCCATCGTTCTGCAGCGCGATCAAAAGAATTATGGCAAAGGCGTGATCGCGGTGGTCTCCGCCGGAACCAGCGACATTCCGGTTGCCGAGGAGGCGGTGGTGACCGCCGAGATGATGGGCAATGACGTCGAGCATCTCTACGATGTCGGGGTCGCCGGCATTCATCGCCTGCTGGCCAACCGTGCGTCATTGACGCGGGCGCGAGTGGTGATCGTGTGCGCCGGCATGGAAGGCGCGCTGCCCAGCGTGGTGGGCGGGCTGGTAGGCGTGCCGGTAATTGCGGTGCCGACCAGCGTCGGCTACGGTGCCGCGTTCAAGGGCCTGGCCGCGCTTCTGGGGATGATGAATTCATGCGCGTCCAACGTAAGCGTGGTGAATATCGATAACGGATTCGGCGCGGGCTATGTCGCGGCGCTGATCAACCGTTTATAAGGCTAGCCGGACGGCGCAAGGTCAGAATTTCGGTTTCAAAGAGCAGTAAAAAAAGGCACGGCCCGGAGGCCGTGCCTTTCATTTACTTGCTTGCCGCTGCTGCACGGGCGGGACGCCCGCGCCCACATCCAACTTACGAGCCTTTGACTACTTCCAGGTTGTTCTGCACGCTGAATACGCCGAACACCTGGTTGGCGCGAATACCGGCCACCTGCTTGTCCATGGTGGTCGCCACCGTGCCGTAGAGACTCAGCTTGCCGTTGTCCACCACGATGCGGATCGGCTTAGCCGGGTCGCTGGCATAGCGGCTCAGCACCGAGTCATGGTAGATGGCGCGCAGGGCGCTTAGCCTGATGCGGTCATCGAAGCCTGATGCCGGCGAGACCTTGACGTTGTCGATCACGTCCTTGACGCCCGGCATGTTGTTCACCAGCGACAGGGCGGAATCGCGCCCCATATAGGTGAGGGTTTCGCCGCTCAATGTCGCCACGCCTTTATCCACCGAGACGCTGACGAAGTTGAACAGATTGTCATAGCCGATGCGGTCGTAGTGCAGCTTGCGCTCCAGTTTAGCCGCCAGTTCGGCGTCGGGTGCGGTGCTGCTCACCGCGACTTCATTGCGAACGCCTTGCACTTTGTCCAGCTTGCGGACCTTCTTGGATGCGTCCAGTTTTTGCTGGTACAGGTCGACCGTACCGGCAAGGGTGACGATGCCGTCTTCGGTGCTGGCCTGCAGGTTACGAAAATCTTTATTCTTGGCCAGCTGCTGCGTCACCCGCGTCTGGATGTCGCTGTCATAGCGGGCACTGGCAGTCTGAGCCACCAGGCCGGCGCTGAGAATTCCAACGGTCAGAAACGAAGCCACAGTCCTGAAAATGGTTTTCATGGTGAACACTCCCTCTTTTCCTCTTTTATTAACCGGTTAGTTAATTATTGGATGCAACGGCGGGCGGCGGAGATGTATGGTCCGGGACGAGCCGGGGATAGGGCAATGCTCGGAGGAGCCGAGGCAGAAATCCGCGCGGATACAGCGCTTGACAATAATCGTGATAACGATTATATTCGTATTGTGAGCAAAAGCATCCAGGCCGAGATTCAGCAGACCAAGCCTTTCAGCAGCCTGGAAGAAGAAGCCGCGATCTCGTTGCAGCATACTGCGGACCGGCTCAACGGGCGTCTCAGCGACATGCTGAAGCCGCACGGACTGTCGCCTACCCAATTCAACGCCCTGCGCATCCTGCGCGGCGCTGGGGAGGGGGGGCGCACCTGCAGCGAAATTGCGGAGCGCATGATCAACCGCGACCCCGACATCACCCGGCTGCTGGACCGTTTGGAGCGCCGTGGGCTGGTGGGGCGCAGCCGTGATACCCGGGATCGGCGAGTCATCACCACCCGCATCACTCCCGCCGGGCGGGAGCTGCTGAGGACTCTGGACCAGCCCATCGAGGAGTTCAACCGCATGTTATTAGGGCACTTGGGCGAACGACAGCTACGCACCCTGATCAAGTTGCTGGAATCTGCGCGGGCCAAGGCAGGGTAATTTTTTTGGCAGTATTTATCGTTGTCACGACATCTGTTATCTAAACTTTTGTGCAAGGAGCAACCAACATGAGTAGTCCGATGGCAACCGCTGAAACAGGGATAAGAACCATTTCAACCCCGGAAGTGCGGCACCTACTGGACAGCAAGCGCCCCATCCAGTTCTGGAATGTACTGACTGACCAGTGGTTCATGGGAGAAAACATCGCCGGCTCGCGCCGCGTGCCTCTGGACAAGGTCGGGCACGAGGTGCGCAGCACGAATTTGCCCAAGAACACGGAGATCGTCGTATACTGCGGCGGCCCGAAGTGTCCACTGAGCCGGATGGCGGCGGAAAAGCTGGCCAAGCTGGGCTATGAAAATGTTCGCGCCTATGAGGGTGGACTGGAGGAGTGGAAGGGGGCCGGCTTCGCCGTCGAAAAGGCGTAAGCGGTGACCAGCCGTTCAAGGCCCTCTGGAATTTTCCGGAGATGGCGATGAAAGAAAGAAATCGTTCTGGAGAAATCTCATGACCAACAGTTCGAATCAGTCCTGGGGAATCACGATTTTGCGGGTGGTAACCGGAATTGTTTTTCTGGCGCACGGATGGCAGAAGCTGTTTGGAATGGGCATTCACGGAGTGGCTGGCTTTTTTGGGGCAGTGGGAATACCGCTGCCGGCGGTCGCAGCTGTCATCGTGACGCTGGTCGAGTTCCTCGGGGGCATCGCCCTGATCATCGGATTGTTGACGCGCTGGGCCGCCGCCTTGAATGGTTTCGACATGATCGTGGCGATCCTGTTGGTTCACCTCAAGAACGGCTTTCTCAAGCCCGGAGGCTTCGAGCACCCGCTCATCATGCTGGCGGCATGTATTGCGCTGGTCATGCTGGGACCGGGAGCGGCTTCCGTGGACGGAGCGCTGGCGAAGCGGGAGTAGGGGGTTGCCGGTTCCTGAAACCGGCCCTGGGTTCTGCGGCCGCCTGGGCCAGCGAGCGCCGCTACGTCATCCTGAGGGAATTCGGTCCCAAGGGATCCTGCGGACAGTGTCTATGGTTCGAGCCTCGTTCCAGTGTCGTTCCGTTATCTTTTCCAACCCAGTGCATATCCGCTCCACGCCAGATGCTTCGCAAGCTCAGCATGACGCCTGGGGTGGTGGCACCCGTGGCGGTGTGTGCAGGTTGTAAACTGACCTGTCAGACCACGAGATTACTGGAGACCGAATGCTGCGGGCTATTCTGGTTGCGGTGATGGGGTGCGTCGTTTTCACGTCCCTGGGTGAGGCGCAGGTGCAGAAATCATTGAGTCTCATGCCCATGCCGACTACGGTGCGTTTGGGCAGCAACCAGCTTGTGATTGGCCCGACTTTTTCGGTCTCTATCGCCGGTCCGCACGAAGCTCGATTGGATCGAGCGGTGGGGATTTTTCTTGCCCAGCTTGGCCGGCAAATCGGAATGCCGCCCATCGACATGCAGGTTGCGGATTCCACCAATGCCACTCTCGTCATTCAGGCCGCGGGCGGGACAGAGCAGGTACAGGAGTTGGGCGAGGACGAATCCTACCGGCTGGAGATCAGCAATGCGGGGGCGCGGCTGAGCGCGCCGACGTCGCTCGGAGTCATGCGCGGACTGCAAACTTTCCTGCAACTGGTGGAGACCACGGGACAGGGCTTCGCGGTTCCGGCAGTTTCGATCGAAGACAGCCCGCGCTTCCCATGGCGGGGATTGATGATTGACGTGAGCCGGCACTTTATACCCCTGGAGGTGTTGAAACGGAATCTGGACGGTATGGCGGCGGTGAAGCTCAACGTATTTCACTGGCATCTTTCCGACAACCAGGGTTTTCGGGTGGAGAGCAAGAAGTTCCCCAAGCTGCAGGAGATGGGCTCGGACGGCCTCTATTACACCCAGGAAGAAGTCCGCGACCTGATTGCTTACGCGCGCGAGCGTGGAATCCGCGTGGTGCCGGAGTTTGACGTGCCGGGCCACAGCACGGCCTGGTTTGTGGGCTATCCCGAACTGGCCAGCGGGCCGGGGCCGTACCAAATCGAACGCCAGTGGGGCGTCTTCGATCCGGCCATGGATCCAACGCGCGAGGAAACTTACAAGTTTCTCGACAAATTTATCGGCGAGATGGCCGAGCTTTTTCCCGACCAGTTTTTTCACATCGGAGGCGACGAGGTAAACGGCAAGCAGTGGGATGCCAATCCGAAAATCCAGGAGTTCATGCACGCCCACGGGTTGAAGAACAACAACGATCTGCAAGCCTACTTCAACCAGCGCGTGCAGAAGATCGTGAGCAAGCATGGAAAAACCATGCTGGGCTGGGACGAGATTCTGCGGCCTGATTTGCCCAACAGCATTGTAGTTCAGTCATGGCGCGGACCGGACTCGCTGGCGCAGGCGGCCAAGCAGGGGTATCGGGGATTGCTGTCGTCCGGCTATTACGTGGATTTGATGTGGTCGGCGGAGCGGCATTATTTGACCGAACCGCTGAGCGGCGCCGCCGCGAGCCTGACACCGGAGGTGCAGAAGCGCATTTTGGGCGGCGAGGCCTGCATGTGGTCGGAATATGTTTCGCCGGAAAATGTCGACTCCCGCATCTGGCCGCGCACGGCCGCCATCGCCGAGAGATTGTGGTCGCCGCAGGATGTGCGCGATGTGAATTCCATGTACCAGCGTCTTGAAGAGGTAAGCCGGCGCCTGGATTGGCTGGGCCTGACTCACAACTCGAGCTACGTTCCCATGCTGCGGCGCATCGCGGGACAGGATGACGTTTCCGCGCTCAAGGATCTGGCAGACGTGCTGGAGCCGGTGAAAGGCTACACTCGCGAGGAAACTGCCACCGAGCCCGCGACCAGCGCGAAGCCCCTGGACCGCGTGGTCGATGCGGTGCGGCCGGAGAGCGCAACCGGAAGACAGTTCGCCGCGTCGGTGGATGCGTTGCTGGCGGGCGGCTCGCGGCCGGGGACCGAAGCCGGCATCAGAGCCTTGCTCGGCCGCTGGCGCGACAATCAGGTTGAGCTGCAGCCGCTGTTTGAGCAGTCTTTTTTGCTCAAGGAAGTGGCACCGATCGCGCAGAATCTTTCCGCGCTGGGCGCGGCGGGCCTGGCCTCACTCGATTATCTCGATCGCGGAGAGCATCCGGCGGCGGCATGGGTTACGCAGCAGCTAGCGGTGGCGGAGCAGGCAAAAAAAGCGCAGGCTCAAATGCTGCTGGTGGTGGTTCCGGCGTTGGAGAAGTTGATCCAGGCGAGCGCCGGGCAGGCAGCTTCGCCGTCGCCTTCATTGCCCGCGAAGTAGACGCGGAGTAGGCTTGATCCAGGATCTCTCAGCTCGAAATAATGAGCTGTGAAGTGTGCAGTCCCCGAGGGCTTGTAATCAGGTAGGGACCCTTCGACTGCGCAACTGCTTCGCCAAGCGAAGTAGTTACTCCGCTCAGAATGAGACCTGCTCCGAAAGGTGCCTCTTGTGACACAGACTGTTTTCACCGCGCGGGCGGAATCGTGGCCGGCTCTCCCGCTTGACGCCTGGCAGGATACGCGGGACACACTTCACTTGTGGACTCAGATCGTCGGCAAGGTCCGCCTGGCGCTGAGTCCTCTCATCAACCACTGGTGGGAGGTGCCGCTCTACGTCGATGCCCGCGGGCTTACCACGTCTGCCATTCCGTACCGGGGCGGCATCTTCGAAGTGGAGTTCGACTTTATCGACCACAAGCTGGCGATCCTCACCTCGGAAGGATCGCGTAAAACCATTCCGCTGGCGCCCCGGTCAGTGGCCGATTTCTATAAAGAGTTCATGGCGGCGCTGGGATCGCTGGGAATCGAGGTCAAGATCTGGACCCTGCCGTGCGAGCTTCCCAACCCCATTGCGTTTGAAAAGGACACCCAGCACGCATCTTACGATCCCGAGTATGTGACCCGGTTCTGGCGCATCCTGATCGCGGTGCATGCCATTTTCGAAGAATTCCGTTCCGGCTTCATCGGCAAGAACAGTCCGGTGCACTTCTTCTGGGGAAGCTTTGACTTGGCGGTGACGCGTTTCTCCGGGCGGCGCGCTCCGCCGCGCGAAGGAGCCGACTCCATCACCCGGGAAGCCTATTCCCACGAGGTAATCAGCGCGGGATTCTGGCCGGGCGGTGGCGATATTAAGGGCGCGGCGTTCTATGCATATGCCTCTCCGGAGCCGGCCGGTTATGGCAAGGCGATCGTTCGCCCTGGCAAAGCCTTTTATCATCCCCAGATGAAGGAATTCTTCCTCATGTATGACGATGTGCGCCTGGACCCTTCCCCTAAACAGGCACTGCTGGAGTTTCTGCAAAGCACCTACGAGGCCGGAGCCAACCTGGCCAAGTGGGATCGGGCGGAGTTGGAGCGGTAATCGCAGAGCGGGCGCGGCGAGGTTCTCGAATTGAGACGTAGCTGGCTTGCATCTCATTCCATATCAATGGTTTAGCTAAGAGGACTGCCCCGGGCTTAGGGCGACTTTTCGGGTCCTCATGGTCTTCCGTTACCTGTCCAAGGTTACTTCCGGGTCCTATCATGAAATGTCTCTTACGATATGGCTACTCCGACTCTCGATCCCAAGACCAGCGACACGGTCCAGGCGCTCGTGCAACTCCTCCGCTCCCGCTCCTCGGAGGAGATTCGGCAGCGCATGTACGACAATCCGCCGGGAAGCCCGTGGTGGGCGGCCTGCAAGACGGAGCTCGATCTGCGCAACAGCGAGCGGGCATCAACCGCACTGGTTGACACCTCCCGCATTCTGGACAAACTACGCAGCGCCACTGACCATCTCGACGAACTCACCGACAAGCTGCTGCAAGCTACGACTGACATGGCAGAGGTGGTGAAGTCGGTTCGCGAATCGGGACGGCGCATGGAAATTGCTACGTATGTGATCGTAGGATTGACTATCGTGCAGCTGTTCTACATCGCCTTCCAATTCTCCTCCAAGCACTAGAAAAATGTGGGCGCGAGCGTCCCGCTCGTGCGGGACTATAACCAACCGGGGTCGAGTCCTGGGGCAAGATTCTTTGCCGCATCTCACAGCCTCGGCTAACATGTCCGCGTGTCCAAATACATTGGCGCTATCGATCAAGGCACCACCAGCACACGCTTCAGCGTGTTTGACGCAGCCGGCAAGATTGTCGCTGCGGCACAAAAAGAGCATGAGCAGATCTATCCCCAGCCGGGATGGGTGGAGCACAATCCCGAAGAAATCTGGCGAGCAACGCAGGAGGTCATCGCCCAGGCTCTCCGCCAGAAGGGCATCAACGCCGCCGATCTCGCCGCCGTTGGCATCACCAACCAGCGCGAAACCGCGGTGCTTTGGAACCGTAAAACCGGCAAGCCCGTGGCCAACGCGCTGGTCTGGCAGGACACCCGGGTGGACGATTACGTCGCCGAGCTTTCCCGCGACGGCGGCCCTGACCGCTTTCGAGCCCGGACCGGCCTGCCGCTCAGCACCTATTTCAGCAGCTTGAAGATTCGCTGGCTGCTCGATCATGTTCCGGGCGTGCGCAAGCTGGCAGAAGCCGGCGAAGTAATTTTCGGCAACATCGATTCTTTCTTGACCTGGCATCTCACCGGCGGAACGGATGGCGGACTTCATATCACCGACGTCACCAACGCCAGCCGAACTCAGCTGATGGACCTGGATACGCTTTCCTGGGATAAGGAGTTATTGGACGTTTTCCAAGTTCCCGCAGCCATGCTGCCGCGCATTTGCTCGAGCGCCGAGACTTACGGGACCGTGAAACTAAGCGCGGTAAAGGGCGCCGCCATCGCGGGAATCCTGGGAGACCAGCAGGCCGCGCTGGTCGGCCAGACCTGCTTTAAGTCCGGCGAGGCCAAGAACACCTACGGCACCGGATGCTTTCTGCTGATGAACACCGGAGAACGAGCGGTGCGTTCGAAGTGCGGACTGCTCACCACCGTCGGGTACAAGTTCGGAAAGCAGCAGGCCATCTATGCTCTTGAAGGGAGTATCGCGATCACTGGCGCGCTGGTGCAATGGATGCGCGACAACCTGGGCATGATTGCTTCCAGTCCGGAGATTGAAACCGTGGCGCAGACGGTGGACGACAACGGCGGGGTTTACTTCGTACCGGCGTTTTCCGGGCTTTACGCCCCCTACTGGAAACACAATGCCCGCGGCGTGATCGCCGGCCTTACCCGCTACGTCAACAAAGGCCACCTGGCGCGCGCCGTGCTGGAAGCCACCGCCTTTCAGACGCGCGAGGTGGTTGAAGCCATGGAACAGGACTCCGGCATCACGCTGGACGTGCTGCGCGTGGATGGCGGCATGGTGGACAATTCGCTGCTCATGCAGTTCCAGGCGGACATTCTGAACCGCCCGGTGGTCAAGCCCTTGATCAAAGAAACGACGTCCCTGGGCGCAGCCTACGCCGCTGGCCTGGCAGTGGGCTTTTTTAAAAGCACAGACGACTTGCGCGAGAGATGGGCCGCCGACAAAACCTGGAAGCCAAGCCTCACAGAAGGAAAGCGCGCGGAGATGTATCGCTTGTGGAAGAAAGCAGTGACGCGGTCGTTTGACTGGACTGAGTAGGGTTTGGGCGCCGCCGCGATCTAAGTTCAGACCGGCCCGGTCTTCAGGAGACGAAGCAGGCGGAACGATGTCGCCCGTGATTGACGCGTTTAGGAACTTTCCTCGCCCACTTTCAGCACCGCCAAAAACGCCTCCTGCGGAATATCCACGCGGCCTATGCGCTTCATGCGGCGCTTGCCTTCCTTTTGTTTTTCCAGCAGCTTGCGTTTTCGTGAAATATCGCCGCCATAGCATTTGGCAATGACGTTCTTGCGTATGGCTGACACGGTTTCGCGGGCGATAATCTTGGCTCCAATCGAGGCCTGGATCGCTACCTCGAACATCTGACGAGGAATCAGCTGCCGCATCTTGGAAACGAGCAACTTGCCGCGCTCGTAGGCGAAGTCGCGGTGCACGATGATGGAGAGCGCATCCACCGGCTCGCCCGCCACCAGGATGTCCAGCTTCACCATGGGAGACTCCCAATAGTCCGCCAGGTGATAGTCGAGCGACGCGTAGCCGCGCGAAACCGATTTCAGACGGTCATAAAAATCGAGCACGATTTCGTTGAGAGGCAGCTCGTAATGCAGCATGACGCGCGATGAACTGACGTACTCGAACGTCTTCTGCTTGCCCCGTTTTTCTTCCACCAGCTTCAGAATTCCGCCGACATATTCTTCATTTGTAAGAATAGTGGCCAAAATCACGGGCTCTTGCACTTTCGCGATCTCACTTGGATTCGGCCAGCGCGACGGGTTGTCGACCTCGATCAGGGCGCCGTCGGTCTTGGTGATCTTGTAGCGCACGCCGGGTGCGGTGGTGATCAGTTCCAGATTGAACTCGCGCTCCAGGCGCTCCTGAATGATCTCCATGTGTAAAAGGCCGAGAAAGCCACAGCGGAAGCCGAAGCCCAGAGCTACCGAACTCTCGGGCTCGAAGAAAAACGACGAGTCGTTGAGGCGCAGTTTCTCCAGCGCTTCACGCAACTGGGTATGCTCGTGCGCGTCCACGGTGTAGAGCCCGGCAAAAACCATGGGTTTGATTTCTTCGAAGCCGGGCAGGGGTTCAATCGCGGGCTGAGCCTCGTCGGTGATGGTGTCACCGATTTTTGTATCGGCCACATTCTTGATGTTGGCCATCAAAAATCCCACTTCGCCGGCCCGCAGTTCGTCCACCTCGACCGGCTTGGGAGTGAGCACGCCCAGGGTTTCGACATCCAACACTTTGCCGTTCCACATCATGCGGATTTTTTGTCCCTTGCGCAGGGTGCCTTCGAAGACGCGGGTCAGGACAATCACTCCGCGGTAGGGATCAAACCAGGAGTCGAAAATGAGCGCCTGCAGCCGGTTCTCGGGATTGCCTTTGGGCGGAGGCACTCGCTTGACGATTGCCTCCAGCACATCGGGAACGCCAAGACCGGTCTTGGCGCTGATCAGCACGGCGTCGGAGGCGTCGAGCCCGACGGCGCCCTCGATCATTTCCTTGGTTCGCTCCACGTCGGCGCTGGGCAAATCAATCTTGTTGATGACCGGAATAATTTCCAGGCCGTTGTTGATGGCAAGGTATGCGTTGGCCAGGGTTTGCGCTTCGACTCCCTGAGAGGCGTCGACCACCAGCAAAGCGCCCTCGCAGGAAGCCAGAGAGCGCGAAACCTCGTAGGAAAAGTCGACGTGGCCGGGCGTGTCGATCAAATTGAGTTGATAGAGTTGGCCATCTTTGGCGGTGTACATCATGCGCACCGCGTGAGCCTTGATGGTGATGCCCCGCTCGCGCTCCAGATCCATGGAATCGAGCACCTGGGCCTGCATCTCGCGCGCGGTCAGCGACCCGGTCAGCTCCAGCAGGCGATCAGCCAGCGTCGATTTGCCGTGGTCGATGTGGGCAATGATCGCAAAATTGCGAAGAAAAGCGCGGTCCATGGCTGCAGCGGTCAATGCTTGATTCTAACAGGCGAAGACTGCGGGCGTCGGACCCCGGCCGCCAGACTTCGAGCGCTGACGCTGTGTCCAAGCGGCCGTCCGGGTGGCGGAAATGTTCCGAACAATTGTTAAAGATATAAAATGGAGACATGCGTTACCTGGTCAGGGCGCGGGTAAAAGCCGGATACGAGCAGGCCCTGCTGCGAGCTATCGAAGAGGGCACGCTGGGCGAAGGCTCAGTGGCCGAAGGCGAGTATCTGCGCAATATGAAAGAAGCGCGCCTTTGTCCCGACCGAACGGCGCGTTGGGTGGAAGTCTGCTATTGCCCGTCCCCGCTTCAGGAAGAGAAACCATACTGGAGCCGGTACTTTGAGTTGACCCAGATTCAGGACGCCCACGACCGTGCCCGGTGCCGCGACCACAATGGCACACAGGTCTGGGCGTGCGGCAATTGCGATTGCACTGAGCGTCTTGAGCGGAAGCTTGAAAGCAGTGGCCGCCCGTTTCTCGATGTGCTGCGCGATGAATTAGTCGACATCCAGCCGCACCGAGACTTACCACCGCCGCGGCTCAAGTCAGCCTAGAGCGTCAATGGCTCTCCCTCCCTTCACCGCAATCGATCATGTCCAGCTGGCGATGCCTCATGGGGGAGAAGAAAGGGCCTGCCAGTTCTACTGCGATTTGCTGGGCATGGAGGAGATTTCCAAGCCGGCCGAACTCGCCAAGCGGGGCGGGTGCTGGTTCGCCAGTGGCGAAGTTCAGGTTCATCTCGGAGTGGAGAAGGATTTTCGCCCGGCGAAGAAGGCGTATCCTGCATTGCGGTGTGGCGACTACGCGGCTTGCGTTGAGCGTTTATCGAACGCAGGCGTGAATATCACTGAGGTGGACGACATCCCCGGAGTCCGCCGCTGCCATATTTACGATCCTTTTGGGAATCGCATCGAGCTGGTGAGCGCGTAGCCGATGACATCTGTCTGCAATTACAATCGCAGCGTTCGACTGCCTGCTTGAAAGGTGAAACATGCGACTCTCGCTTCTCGCAGTGGTCTCTCTGCTTGCCGCCATTGGCTCGGCATCGGGCCAGAAGCTTTCGCCGGAAGTGCGCCCGTTCGTAAAAGTGGACGCGCCGCGGGTGGCGCTGGCTCATGTTCGCGTGATTGATGGAACCGGAGCCGCCGCGCGCGAGAATCAGACAGTACTCTTATCCGAAGGCAAGATTGAGTCGGTGGTCAGCGCGACCACGCCCATCCCCAAAGACGCGCAGGTGCTGGACCTGGCGGGCTATTCCGTTATTCCCGGCCTGGTAGGCATGCACGATCATCTGTTTTATCCCACGGGCAATGCCATCTTCGGGGAAATGGGGTTCAGCTTTCCGCGGCTTTATCTGGCAGCCGGAGTGACCACGATCCGCACCGGCGGCGCGCTTGAGCCCTACACCGACCTCGAGATCCGGGACCAGATCAATCGCGGCGAAGCTCCCGGTCCCAAAATGCACGTGACCGGGCCATATCTCGAAGGCAAAGGAACGTTCGCGCTGCAGTTGCATCAGCTGAGCGGGCCGGACGATGCAACCCGCATGGTGAACTACTGGCTGGATGAGGGGGTGGATAATTTCAAGGCCTACAATTTCATCACCGCTGATGAACTTTCCGCCGCCATCACCGCGGCTCACAAACGCGGAGCAAAGTTAACCGGGCACCTGTGTTCGATCGGCTTTCGTGAGGCCGCGGCGTTGGGCATCGACAACCTTGAGCACGGCCTGCTGGTCGACACCGAATTTTTCCCGTGGAAAAACCCCGGCGAGTGCCCTTATACCCCGAAAGACATGGATTACCTCTCCAAGCTGGATGTGCAGTCAGGGCCGGTGCACGAAATGATTCTGGATCTGGTAAAGCGCAAGGTAGCCATCACCTCCACTCTTTCAGTATTTGAAGTAGAGGTGCCGGGCCGGCCCAGCATTCAGCCGCGCGTGCTCGATGCCCTCTCGCCCGACGCTCGCAGCGCATTCCTGCAGAACAAAGTTCGCATGGGCGACGAGGCGCGGCTGAAGCGGGTATACGGAAGCGAAGTCTCCCCCATGATGGCCGCTTTCAAGAAAGAAATGGAATTCGAATACGCCTTCGTGAAAGCCGGAGGCACGCTGCTCGCGGGAGAAGACCCCACCGGCATCGGGGGCGTGCTTGCCGGATTCGGCGACCAGCGCGAGGTGGAGTTGCTGGTCGAGGCAGGTTTTAGCCCGCTCGAGGCGATTCACATCGCCACGGCCAACGGGGCGCAGTTTCTGGGCGATGCCGAGCACATTGGAAGCATCGCGCCCGGCAAAGCAGCCGACCTGGTGGTGGTCAAGGGCGACCCGTCGCAGAAGATCGAAGACATCGAAAACACCGAGATCGTATTTAAAGACGGCGTGGGGTACGACTCAGCCAAGCTGATCGAATCAGTGCGGGGAATCGCGGGGAGCCGCTAGGTGGCTCCTGAAATTCCGAAACTCGTGCTCGCCTCGGCTTCTCCGCGCCGCCAGGAATTGCTGCGGAATGCAGGCATTCCTTTCATCGTAGATCCGGCCAACATTGCTGAACTGCCGGAGCCGGGAGAGAACGGGCGCGTCTGCGCCGAGCGCCTGGCGCGAGAAAAAGCCCGGACGGCTTTCCGCAAGCGGCCGCATGATTTCGTCTTGGGCGCTGACACGGTCGTTATCGTCGAACACCACATTCTCGGCAAGCCTTACGATCATGCCGACGCAACCCGCATGCTTCGTCTTCTCTCCGGACGCACCCACCAGGTCACCACCGGCGTTTGCCTCATCGGTTTGAGAACCGGGAACCAGAAGCTGAAAACCGGGCTTCAAGACATGCCAACATTTGAAGACGTTCGTTCAGAAACTACGCTGGTCACCATGAGCACGCTCAGCGAAAGAGATATTCATTCCTACATTGCCAGCGGTGAACCTGACGACAAGGCAGGCGCATACGCCATCCAGGGAATTGCCTCGCGCTGGATTCCAAAAATTGAAGGCGACTATTGCAACGTGGTAGGACTGCCGGTGTCTTTGGTTTACCGAATGTTGCAGGAGCACGGATGGCGGGAAGATAGGCCGCAACGCTCCTGAGGGTGTCTAGGTCTTCTTGTCGGACTCCTGCTCGCCGTCTTTCAGGCCAGCTTTGAAGTTCTTGATGCCCTCGCCCAAACCTTTACCCAGATCGGCCAGTTTGCTGGGTCCAAAAATCAGCAGTGCGATAGCCAGGATGATGAGAATTTCGGGCAAGCCCAATTTTCCAGGCATGGTGTAAGCCTCCCTGTGGGTTCGCCGAGCGCGCCGCTGAGCGCATACCAGGCTGCGAAACGACCCTGTGGAAATTCTAGGCCTCCCGGCGCACGGAGTCAAAGTATCTGCGGGACCGGCAGTTTCCCACCGAGTGCCGCGCGGGCGGGTCGCCCGCGCCCACATCAGCCTAGACCACCTCGATCAAGCCTGCCAGCAGCGCGGCTCGCCGGGGGAGTTCGGAAATCGTGATGGATTCATTAGTGGCATGGGCTCCTTCTCCCACGCCGCCCAGGCCGTCCAGGGTTGGAATGCCCAGGCTGGCGGTGAAATTTGCGTCCGAGCCGCCGCCCACCGCAGCTTCCTCCAGCTTCCAGCCCAGTTGCTTCGCGATCTCAGCGGCTTGCTGGTAGAGCTTGGCCACAGCGGCGGTCCGCTCCATCGGCAGACGGTTCACGGCTCCTGTAATCTCCAGTTTGCATTTGCGATTGAACGGTTTCAGCGACCGCAAGCGGCGATCGATGGCGGCTGCGTCTTTGGCGCGCCGCACGCGCACATCGAGAGACGCGGTGGCTTGCGCCGGAATCACATTGGTTCGGGTTCCGCCTGAGACTCGGCCAACGTTCAAGGTAAGCCCGCCTTTCACGTCAACCAGTTTGGAGATTGCCGTAATTTGCCTGGCCATCTCCACAATTGCGCTCTCGCCTTTGTCGAAATCGAGGCCGGAGTGCGCCGCTTTCCCCATCACCCTGATGGTGTATTCGCCGACTCCCTTGCGCGCGGTCTTCAGCGCGCCCTTCGCTCCAAAAGAAGGTTCGAGCACCAGTACGGCGGCCGACTTCCTGGCCAGGCTTTCCGTGATGGGGCGGGAGGATTCGCTGCCCACTTCCTCGTCAGATACCAGCAGCACGGTCACGGGCCGCGGCAAGCTGTCGTTATGCCATGTGCGCAGGCCGTCGATGGCGTGCAGCATCAGCGCGATGCCAGACTTCATATCGAGCGCGCCCGGCCCCCACATGCGATTACCGGCAACACGGCAAGGCATGGTCGCCAGAGTGCCTAACGAATAGACAGTGTCAATGTGGCCCAACAGCAGGACAGGCTTGCCGCTGCGCTCGGTGGCAAAATCCACTTGCAGGTGGTCGCCGAATTCCTGGCTGCGATGAAACTTGGCGTGGCCGCCGAGCCCTTCGAAGCGTCCGGCCAGAAGTGCGCCCAGGCGGTCCACCGCTTGCTTGCTTTCGCTCGGTGACTCGATTTCCACTAGCTGCCGGACGGTTTCGGTAATGGCATCTTTGCGCTGGTTGAAAAAAGCCAACCGGCTGGAAACCTCTGTGGGCGCCGCTTTGAGAGTTTGTGGCTTGGTAAAAGTCTTCTTCTTGGCTGTCTTCATCGGTCCTTTAAAGGTGAAGCGTTGACGGCGAGAGAGTCGAAAACCGGCATTTGACGTCGGTCGCCTCTGGAAATTCCGGCCGGCTTCTCCGGCTGTTCGGGCATCCTGAATTCATGCACCGCTCAGCCACAAAGTTACACGAAGAAAACGTCTGCGAGATCTGAGCCTACGTGTAGTTTGTGGCCCTGGTGATGAAATCAGGTCATCACCGGCGATTCGGGTTTCTCCGCGGGCGAGTCGCGGTACAGTATAATCTTCGCTCCTGGCGAGAAAAGCCTGGCCATAAAAAATGACCGACACCGCTCACCCTGAGACTGCGGCTCCGGCGCCGGAAAAGACCACGCTGGACATTATCGATATATTTCATATTCTGCCTCACCGCTTTCCTTTTCTGCTGATTGACCGCGTCATAGAAATCCAGCGCAAGCAGCGCATCGTTGCCATCAAGAACGTCACTATTAATGAGCCCTTTTTTGCCGGGCACTTTCCCACCCTGCCGATCATGCCGGGAGTTCTGATTGTCGAGGCCATCGCACAGGCCGGCGGAGCCTTATTGCTCACCGAAGTCGAGGATCGCAATGACAAGCTGATCATGTTTACCGGAATTGAACGAGCCAAATTCCGGCGCCCGGTGGTGCCGGGAGATCAGTTGCGCATCGAAGTTGAGCTGAAGAGCTGGCGGGCACGGCCGCGCATGATTGCGGTTCGGATGGAAGGGATTGTATATGTTGGCGCCAAGCGGGTTGCGGAAGCCATCGTCAGCTGCCAACTGGTGGATAGCGGGCGCGGCCGGGCGTCCCTGAATGGTGCCGCCGAGGCGGAAGAAGCGGAAGCATAAACTCTGCTATGGCGAAGCACGCGCAGTTCACCAGTCAAGCGTCCGCTGAAACGGTGGCGCAATCTTCCATGAAGATTCACCCCACTTCCATTATCGATCCGCGAGCCAAGGTTCATCCCACCTGCAAAATCGGCCCGTACTGCGTGATTGGGCCGGAGGTCGAACTGGGAGAGGGCTGCCATCTGGTTTCCCACGTGACCATCGAAGGCCCCACCAGAATTGGCTCCGGCAATCGTTTTTTCCCCTTCAGCTCAATCGGGATGGCGCCGCAGGACCTGACCTATGCCGGCGAGCCGACGCGCCTCGAGATCGGCAATCACAACGAGATTCGCGAGTTCGTCACCATCAACCGCGGCACCGTGAAGGGCGGCGGGCTCACCCGCGTGGGCAGCCACACGCTGGTGATGGCATACGCACACATCGCGCACGATTGCGAGATTGGGGACCATGTAATTCTGGCCAATGCAGCCACTCTCGGCGGCCACATCACGGTCGGCGAGTGGGCGGTGGTGGGGGCATTGTGCCCGGTCCATCACTTCGTTCGCATCGGAGCGCACGCCTTCATCGGCGGAGGCACCACGATCACTCGCGACGTGCTTCCGTTTTCCAAAACCGCCGCGGCGCGCGATACGCACGCTTACGGCATGAACGCCGTCGGCCTGGAGCGGCGCGGCTTCAGCAAGGAGCGCATCCGCAAAATTCACCATGCTTATAAACTGCTGCTCGCCTCCAAACTCAACACTTCGCAGGCTCTGGAGCGGCTGAAGTCAGAATCCGATCGCGGAGAAGACGTTGACATGCTGATAAACTTCATCGAAGCCTCGGAGCGTGGAGTGATCAAATAGCCCGGCCGTCATGGCTTGCGTGTTCAGCAAATGGGCCACAGTCCGGGACACAGTTTGTCGTCGTAGAGCGCATGAAAAATCGTCCATTCCTCGAGAACATCGTCTGCGGGATTCTTCGCCAGCTGCGCCTTGATCATGGCGCCCAGCAGCTTCTCGATGTTTCCCTGGGCTTCAGACTTGCGTTCCGTGAACTCGTATAGCCCGACTTTATTAATCTCGAGACCCGACTTGAAGCGCTCTTTCAACGCGTTCTCGCACGCCATGGAGATTTTGAAGCGATGCCTGGCGGCAAGCCGTACGGCGGCGCCCCACAGAAATCCGGAAGGGTGCTTGATGATGGTGGAGTCGTCAGCCATGAATTTTCCAGCGAAAAAGTTCAGGTGCAAGGATTGTGCTCCGCGGCGAGAAGCTTAATCAAGCGAGCGGGTGAGATGAATCTTTGTTTTGACAGGGCCAGGGATGACAGGACGAGGATGAGAAGGTTTTGGATAACGGGTTTCTGGAGAACTTAGCGATTATGGCGGAGCGGATCGGCCTTATCGCGGGGAACGGAAAGTTTCCCCTGCTGGTGCTGGACGCCGCACGCGCTCAGGGGCTCGAAGTAGTGGTTGCCGCCATCAAGGAGGAAACCTTCCCCGAAATCGAGTCGCATGGCGCGAGCGCGGTGCACTGGCTCTCGCTGGGGGAACTGTCCAGGCTGATCGAGACGTTTCAGCGGGAGGGCGTGCGCCGCGCCGTCATGGCCGGGCAGGTGAAGCACAAGCAGATTTTTTCCAGCATTCGTCCCGACTGGCGGCTGGCCAAGTTGTTACTTTCTGTGGGCACGCGCAACACTGACTCGTTGCTGGGAGCAATTGCCAAGACCCTGGCCGACGAGGGCATCACGCTGGAGAATTCAACCGCATTTCTGGAGCCATTGCTGGCCAGGGCTGGAGTCCTTACCCGTCGCGAACCCACGCTGCAAGAGAAAAAGAACATCGATTACGGACGCACCGTGGCTCGTCATCTGGCGCAGTACGATATCGGTCAAACCGTGGTGGTGGCCGAATCGGCCTGCGTGGCCGTGGAGGCGATGGAAGGGACTGACGCCGCCATAACTCGGGCAGGAGAGTTGATGCGCTCGCTGACTGGCGAGGCATCGACGCTAAGCCGCGAGTTGACCGTAATCAAGAGTGCAAAACCGAATCAGGACATGCGCTTCGATGTGCCGGTTGTCGGGGTGAAGACCATCGAAGTGATGCGCCAGGCTGGAGCCACGTGCCTGGCCCTCGATCAATGTAAGTGCCTGTTGATGGATGGAAAAGCGGTTATCACTACCGCCGATTCGGCTAATATCACGATCGTGGCCGATTAGTCCGACTTCGGAGATTCTCATGACTGAAACTTTCCGTCTTGCCGATCAAATTCGCCGCGCCTTCGAAGGCAATGCATGGCATGGCGACTCTCTTCTGGAATTGCTGGCCGGAGTCAGCGCCAAGACTGCCGCCGCCAAGCCGATCAAAGATGCCCACAGCATCTGGGAACTTCTTCTGCACATTGCCGCCTGGGATGACGCGGTCCGCCGCCGCACCGGCGGTGAAGCGGTCACGCTGAGTGATGCGCAGAATTTCCCTCCGGTGAAAGACGTCAGCGAAGCCGCCTGGCGTCAGGCCATCGAGTCGGTGAAGGGCGTGCACAACGAACTTATCAAGGCGGTCGCGGCCTTTCCCGACGCGCGCCTGCAGGACCCGGTTCCGGGCAAAACTCAAAACTATTACAACTTCTATTACATGTTCAGCGGCATCGTGCAGCACGAGCTTTACCATGCTGGCCAGATCGCCCTGCTGAAAAAGTTCCAATGAGTCCGTCCAGCGGCGAGTTTGTCAACGTAGCTGTAATCGGGGTGGGCGCTTTCGGACGAAACCACGCCCGCATCTACCAGCAACTGGCCCTACAGGGCGAAGCGGTCTGCCTGGTGGGGGTGGTCGACCCTGATCTAAGCCGGGCGGACGCGGTGGCCCAGGAATTCGGCTGTCGCGCCTTCGGCTCGGTCGAGCATCTGACGACCACCCATAGCGAGGTGCAGGCTGCCTCGGTGGCGGTGCCCACCGTCCAGCACCTGGAAATCGCGCGGGGCCTGATGGAAGCCGGAGTCGATGTTCTGATCGAAAAGCCCCTGGCTCCTTCGCTTGCAGAAGCCGACGAACTGGTTCGTATAGCCCAGGGCACCGGGCGCATTGGCCAGGTCGGACATCTCGAAAGATTCAATCCGGCGGTGCGGGCCACCGCGCCGCTCATCACTCAGCCGATGTTCTTTGAGGTGCACAGGCTCAGCATCTTCACGCCGCGCTCGCTCGATATCGACGTCGTTCTCGACCTCATGATTCATGACCTTGACGTGGTGCTGTCGTTCGTCAACTCGCCGGTCAAGGAAATTCGCGCAGTCGGCCTGCCCATTCTTTCCGGGAAGACCGACATCGCTAATGTGCGCATGGAGTTCGAGTCGGGCTGCGTGGCTAACTTCACGGCCAGCCGGGTTTCCACCGAACGCGTGCGCAAGATGCGCTTTTTTCAGCCACGGCAGTATGTGTCGCTGGATTACAGCCGCGAGGACGTTCTGGTTTTCAGCGTGGGCGAGTCGGGAGGAACTCCTTCCGTGAATCCCCAGATCAAGGTTGCCAAACTCCCCATCGTGGCCGAGGAACCACTGCAGGCGGAGCTCAGATCGTTCCTGCAAGCGGTGAGGAGCCGCTCCCAGCCCCTGGTCTCATTTGAAGACGGACGCCGCGCCCTGGCGGTTGCTTTGGATGTGGTGGCGGCGATCAGCGAGCACGGCCAGAAGGTTCAGCTCGACCAACTGCATCGCTGACACTGTTGAACTCGTAAGTGCTTGTTGGTGAAGGCTTCAGCGGTGTTCTGCTTTTACACTTCTTGACAATCAATAAGTCGGCTTCGCGGTACTCTTTATTGACCACTCAGGTACGAACTTGAGGGCCAGCGCAGCGTGGTTTTTCGCAGATATTCGAGAAAGATGCGAAAATGGAAAAGCCCTTAGGGATGTCAGCGTTTGTTCCGGAAACAAAGCTACACATCCAGCAACTCGGGGCCGGACGGTCGTGTCTAACGCAATAAGCCAGCAGGTCGATGCCAACCACTGAAATACCGCCGCGAAGCCCCGTCCCTGCAACCACGCCTCCGGGCAGCGACCTTTACGACGCAGGTAGCTGGGAATCTGCCTATACCGAGATGCACGATGTGCCTGCGCTGCTGATTCAGCTGCAGGACGATCTTTCGCGCTCGCGGCAAAGAGAAGCTTTCTGGATCTCGGTCGTGGTTCACCTGGCCATCATCATCCTGGCGGTAAACTCCACCAGGTTTGAAAACATGCTGCACCGCCGATCGGTGGTGCTGGTCAGTCCGCAAGACCTGATGAACAAGAAAGATCTTACTTATCTGGAACTTCCCCCGGACGAACAGAAGCTTACCCAGCGGCCGAAGACAAATATCATCTCTGACAAGGACCGGGTTGCGACCTCGAAGGCGCCGCAGCTGGATCGGAAAGAGTTGAAGAAGATTCTGGATAGCGCCCGCCCCGGCCCACCCGGCGCCAGCGCTCCCCCCGCGCAATCGCAAACCCCAGCGCCGCCGGCGCCTGCAGCCGATCAGAATCCGCCACAGCAGGAGGCGCCGCCGCCGCAGAACCAGGTAGCGCGCCTGCAGACTCCCACGGCCAGCCCGAGAGCGACTTTCAATACCGGCGCTATGTCGGCAGGCTCGGCGATTGAGCAGGCGGCCCGGGCGGCCATCTCAAACCGCGGTGGATATGGCGGCGACGGCGGAGATTACGGTTTAGGCCAGGGCAAGCAAGGCGGCGAAGCCATCGGCCCAATGGATGTGTTAAGCGACACAATGGGGGTGGATTTTGGTCCGTACCTGGCCCGGGTGTTGCACGATGTTCGCGAGAACTGGTATCGCATTATCCCCGAGTCGGCGCGCGCTCCGCTCATGAAGAAGGGAAAAGTTTCGATCGAGTTTGCCATCCTCAAAGATGGCCAGGTGGCAGGCCTGCAGATCGTTGGCAGCTCAGGAGATGTAGCCCTGGATCGCGCCGCCTACGGCGGCATCACCGCATCTAAACCATTTCCGCCGCTGCCCACAGAATTCGGCGGCCAGTATCTGGCCCTGCGTTTCCACTTCTTCTACAACCCCGATAAATCTGATCTGCAGTAGCCGTGTGGGGCGGACACTCCTGTCCACCCAGCACGGCTTCAACATAACTACCACACCCGGCAGCGATTCTGCCTCACCATCGCTGAGCCCTCCTTGCAGTGAAAAGCCTGACGAAATTCCGGGGTGTTTGAAACCACTCCGTTGGCTCGATACTCGTCGGGCGAGTGCGGGTCGATGGTGGCATACATGCGTTTGGTTTCGTCACGCGTCTCCGAACACCAGCTCTGTCCATAGCCGATGAAGAAACGCTGTTCCGGGGTGAAGCCATCGATCGGGTCCAGGTTCTTGCCGCGAGTTTGATTTTGCCAGGCCATGTAAGCCAGCATCAGGCCGCCGAGGTCGGCGACGTTCTCGCCCAGGGTGAGCTGGCCATTGAGTTTGATGTCGTCGACTGCGACATATTGTGAATACTGGTCCGAGACGCAACTAACCCGCTGTTCGAATTGTTTTCCATCCTCGGCAGTCCACCAGTCCCGCAGGTTGCCTTGCGAGTCGAACTGGCGCCCTTCGTCGTCGAAGCCGTGGGTGAGTTCGTGCCCGATCGTGGCGCCCATATCGCCGTAGTTGGGAGCGTCGTCCGCGTTGGGATCGAAAAATGGCGGCTGCAGGATGCCGGCGGGGAAATTGATGTCGTTGATCTGCGGATTGTAGTAGGCATTGACCGTGGGCGGCGACATGCCCCACTCGCCGCGATCGACTGGCTTGCCGATCTTGGCCAACTGCCGGTGGAACTCAAAGGCGCGGGCGCGCAGCACGTTGCCCATTTCATCGTCGCGGGCGATGGTGAGCGTGCTGTAATCCCTCCACTTGTCGGGGTAGCCGATCTTGTTGGCTACGGCGTGGAGTTTCTCCAGCGCTTTCTGTTTGGTCTCAGGAGACATCCAGTCCAGGCCCTCGATGTCGCGCTGCATGGCTTGTTCGATTTGCTTTACCATTTCCTGGGCGCGGGCTTTAGCCTCGGGAGGAAAGGCGCGCCGCACGTAAGCCTGTCCCAGCGCCTCGCCCAGATCGTTGTCGGCATAGCTCACGCAGCGCTTCCACCGTGGCCGTAGTTCCTCAGTCCCTGAGAGTGTCTTGCCGAAGAAATCAAAATTGGCATTCACAAAGGCTGCAGAAAGATAAGGCGCATTGGTGTGCACCAGATGCCACCGCCAGTAGGCTTTCCAGCTATCCAGGTCTTCCTTCTGAAGAAGCCCGTCCATCGCCTTGAAAAACCCGGGAGCCGTCACGTTCAAGCTGCGCAGGTCTGGCTGGCCGGTCTCGGAGAAATATTTCTTCCAGCTGAAGGATGGGCTGATTGCCTCCAGTTCCTCGCGCGTCATCTTGTGATAAAGGAGCTTGGGATCGCGGCGCTCTACCTGGGTGAGAGATCCGTTGGCCAGGGCGGTTTCAATGCGCATTACTGACTGAGCCTCATTGGCGGCGACGCTCGGCGAGTCTCCCAGCAGCTCCAGCATCTTCTGCACGTGAGCCACATAGGCCTGTCGCAGTTCAACCGACTTCGGATCTGTCTTGACATAGTAGTCGCGATCGGGAAGTCCCAGCCCGTCTTGGTCCACCTCTGCAATTACCTGGCTGGAATCCTTGAAGTCCTGGTCGGATTGAAAGTCGAACAGCACATTCTGATTGGCGACGCCGGCGGCGATTCGGGCAATGTCCCCTTTGGAATGCATTTCGCTGATCTGTTCAAGTGCCGGTTTCAGCGGCGTGGTTCCCGCAGCCTCAATGGTCTTTTCGTCCATGCAGGCGGTGTAGTAGTCGCCGATCTTCTGCCTGACCGGGTCCTTGTCCGGGGCGGGCGCGGCGGCTTGCTCGAGAATCTCGCGCAGCTGCTCCCGGTTGTCGTCGGCCAGCTTGGAGGAGAGGCCCCAGCTGCTGCGGTCGGGCGGTATGGGATTCTTCTTAATCCAGCCTCCACACGAGTAAGTGAAAAAATCCGTGCAAGGGTCGACGCTGGTGTCCATGAAATCGGGGTCCAGGACGGAGTGATGAGTGGAGGAGCTTTGTGAATATGCGATCGGGACCGCGAACACCAGTCCCAGCAGGACGAGCGCAAATAAGATTCGTGTCATGAATCTCCGTTGAGAGAACCCTTTGATTTCAGATTGTCGATTTCAGATTTGAGATTTCGGATCGCAGCAAGCGACGACGGCTTCGAATATAAGACTCTACAAACCTGAAATCTGCAATCGCCAATCCCGAATCCCGCAGTCTGTGGGCAGCTACACTTCTGCCCCAGTTTCAGACGGAGTTACGCAACTTTCGTGAGCAAAGTTTCCCCGATGTGGGCGCGAGCGTCCCGCTCGTGCGGAAGCGGGAATACGGCAAAGGAAGGGGAAATGCTGGCGATCAGGGCTGCCACCCCCGTGCCTTCGGGTAGTCCCCGACTGGAACATGATTGCCGCCCCTGCACGAGCGGGACGCTCGCGCCCACATCGGCGGGGCTACAATACTGGCGTGCCTGCTGCCAGCCCACAATCGAATGAGCCGTCCCGCAGACGCCCAGCGAAAAACCACATCTACACTCTGGAAGCGGGCGGCATTTTGATCATCGGGGCGCTGGTACTTGTGATTACCCTGGCTCGCTACTGGCATCACATCCCCTGGGGTGCCCGCTGACCGTGGTAGCCGAGCCCCTGCTGGTGGTAGTGCTCGGCCCGACCGGAAGCGGGAAGACCGCGCTTTCCCTGGCGCTCGCCGAACGCTTTCCGGGCGAAATCGTGAATTGCGATTCGGTTGCCATGTATCGTGAGTTCGAGATTGGCACGGCCAAACCCGGCGCCCCGGAACGCGCTCGCGTGCCTCACCATCTGTTCGATTTGGTTGCGCCCACAGGTTACATCACAGCCGGCGACTATGCGCGCCAGGCTCGGGAACGTTTGCGACAAATCAGCTCGCGCGGGGCGTTGCCAATCGTGGTTGGCGGGACTGGACTCTATCTTCGCGCTCTGCTCGAAGGCCTGTTCGCGGGACCGGAGCGCTCGGAGGAAATGCGCGAGCGGTTGCGGGCGCGAGCCGCAGAGAATGGTTCCGCCTACTTGCATCGAATTTTGAGCCGGCTCGATCCAGCCGCGGCAGCGAAGATCCATCCCAACGATATTCCCAAGCTGGTGCGCGGCGTCGAAGTGTGCCTGGCATCGCGATCGAAAGTGACGGAAATGTGGAAGCAGGGACGTGAACCGTTGCGGGGCTTCCGCGTCGTCCGGTTGGGGCTCGATCCTGACCGCGAAGCTTTGTACGCAAGAATCAACCGGCGAGCTGGGCATATGTTTGACAGCGGATTGGTGGAAGAAACCCGGACCTTGCTGGAGAAATACGGTGAGACGGCACGCCCGCTGGCGGCACTGGGGTACAAGCAGGCAGTGTCGCTCATACGGGGAGAGATCGATCGCAAGACCGCGGTACAAGCGGCGCAGCAGGCGCATCGAAATTATGCCAAGCGGCAGATGACCTGGTTCCGCCGGGAGCCCGAGGTCACATGGCTGGCAGGCTTCGGAGATGACGCCGAGATACAGAACGAGGCGGTTTCGAAGGTCGCGAGCTTAAGGTGAGGCGCACTGAATGGGCGGGCGCTTCTGTCCGCTGCTTTTGAATTTGCTGGAGTGGCTTCGGCAGCCCCGAGTCATTGGGATAGCGAAATTCAAATTCAAAGGCGGCGGGCGAGGGCGCCCGCCCCACACCGGCTTTTGAATCTGCTGGGATGGTGGCTTCGGCAGCCCCGAGTTATTGGGATAGCGAAATTCAAATTCAAAGGCGGCGGCCGAGGGCGCCCGCCCCACACCGGCGCTACTCACTTTTGGATCAGAATATCTTTCAAAGCCTCGCGCAAATCCGGATGCTTAAACTTATATCCGGTAGCCTTGAGCTTGGCCGGTTCTACCCTCTGGCTGGCAAGAAAAAGTTCCTGGCCCATCTCTCCAAAGATCAGGCGCACCGCGAAAGCCGGCATGGGGAAGATTGCCGGCCGTTTGATGACCGAAGCCAGTGTCTGGGTGAATTCCGAGTTGGTGAGTAGATTCGGCGCGACTGTGTTGACCGGGCCTTGAATCGCGTCATTCTTCAACACATGTTGAATCGCGCCGACGACGTCATCCACCGCTACCCAGCTCCACCACTGGCGGCCGTTGCCCAACCTGCCGCCCAGACCCATGCGGAACGGAGGCAGCATTTTCGGCAGCGCGCCGCCATCTGCGCTCATGACTACGCCAAAGCGCAGTTGTGCGGTGCGGATACCCGCTGCTGACGCGGGCTGGGTTGCAGTTTCCCATTGGCGGCAGACTTCGGCGGCAAATCCGCTGCCTGACGGGCTGTCCTCGCGCAAAATTTCGTCACCCCGATCGCCATAAAAGCCCACCGCAGAGGCAGAGATGAAGACCCGAGGTTTCTGCGCGGCTTTGGCCGCTGCTTCCGCGAGATGGCTGGTGCCCTGGGTGCGGCTTTCGACGACGCGCCGCTTCTTAGCCTCGGTCCAGCGCCCGACGATGGTCTCGCCCGCGAGGTGAATCACCGCATCGAAGCCTGAGACCACATCTGGGGATAAAGGGCGCAACGGATCCCAGGCGATCTCGTCCTTGCCAGTGACGCTGCTGCGGACGAGACAGGTGACCGCAGAGCCATCCGCCCTCAGGGAGGGCAGAAGCGCGGCTCCGATTGGGCCAGAAGCTCCGCTGACGAGAATGCGCATTCGCCTTCAACTCTAGCAGATCGCGGTTGCTCTACCTGTGTGGAGCGGGCGCCCCTGCCCGCCAATGTTCCGACATGTCATCGGCCTCGCCACGTCAACGGCGTCGCGGGCGAGGGCCCCTTCGACTTCGCCCAGGGCAGGTCCGCGCCACGCAGGCGCTTCGGCCGCATCGACACGCTATAATCATGCATGGCGACCCTGCGCCAACAGTTCGCGACCAACGTCCTCACGGTGACCAAGTTCCGTGAGTTGATGCGCAGGATGCGGGCCAACCGGCCCAACGACGACCTGGAACTCATCCGCAAAGCCTACGAGTTTTCCCAAAAGCACCATGCCGGCCAGAGTCGCGCCTCCGGCCAGCCCTATCTGGTTCATCCCCTTGAAGTAGCGTTGGTTTTGGCGGAGATGAAGATGGACCCGGTCGCCATCGCCGCCGGGCTACTGCACGATTCTGTGGAAGACACCTCGGTGACGGTGGTCGATATACGGAAAGAATTCGGGGAGCAGGTGGCGCACATTGTCGAGGGCGTCACCAAGATCAGCGCCATCGACTTCGCCACCCGGGAAGAGCAGCAGGCCGAAAATCTGCGCAAGATGATGCTGGCGATGGTGGATGACATCCGCGTGGTACTCATCAAGCTGGCCGACCGTCTGCACAACATGCGCACCCTGGAGCATCTTCCGCCCGACCGCCAGCAAAAAATCGCCCGCGAAACGCTCGACATATATGCTCCGATCGCACACCGCCTGGGCATGGGCAAGATACGCGGGGAGCTGGAAGACCTCGGGTTCCGCTACGTCGACCCTATCGGATATCAGCAGGTTCATGATGCGGTGGAGGCCAGGCGCAAGGCCGGCGAGGCCTTTCTGGCGCGGGTGGAGTCGGTATTCCGCGACAAGCTCAAGGAAGCGGGAATCACTGCCACCGTGGAAAGCCGCATCAAGCGCTTGTACAGCATCCACAAGAAACTGCAGCGGCAGAAGATTTCGGTCGAGCAGGTCTACGACCTGTATGCCATGCGTGTGATCACGCAATCGGTGCAGGACTGTTATGCCGTGCTGGGAATCATCCACAACCTGTGGCGGCCGGTGCCGGGCCGGATCAAAGACTTCATCGCCATGCCCCGGCCCAACTTTTACCAGTCGCTGCACACCTCGGTGATTGCGGAAGAGGGGACGCCCTTCGAAGTACAGATCCGCACCGAAGAAATGCACAAGATGGCCGAAGAGGGCATCGCTGCGCACTGGAAATACAAAGATGGCCCGGTTTCGGCCCAGGATGAGCAGCGACTGGCCTGGTTACGCCAGGTAGTGGAGTGGCAGCGCGACGTCTCCGATCCCAGCGAATTTCTTTCGACGCTCAAAATCGACCTCTATCCGGAAGAGGTTTACACCTTCACTCCCAAAGGGAAGGTTGTCGTCCTGCCGCGCGATTCTTCTCCCATTGACTTTGCCTACTCGGTGCACACCGAAGTCGGCCACAGTTGTGTGGGCGCCAAAGTGAATGGACGAATGGTCCCGCTGCGCTTTAAGCTGCACAGCGGCGACATCGTTGAAATTCTTACTCAGGCCGGACACAAGCCCAGCCGCGACTGGCTGGCCATTGCCAAGTCATCCCGCGCCCGCAACAAGATCAAACACTGGCTCAATGTTCACCAGCGCGAACGAGCGATCGAGATTGGCCGCAAGCTGATCGAGAAAGAGGCGCGCAAATACCGGGTATCGCTCAAAGACATTAAAGACGAAGAGTTGCTGAAGATTGCCGCCGACTACGGCGTGGGGCGGCCTGACGATCTGATGGCGGGAATCGGATACGGCAAGTTTTCCGCGCGGCAGATTTTGGGCCGCATGGCGCCGGCGGCGAGCCAGACCCTGCCGGAAGACGAACAGGATAAAGGCAGCGGACTTGCCAGCGTGGTGCGGCGCGTCTTCGGCGGCGACCAGAACAACAACGCCATCCGGGTCAAGGGTCATGGCGACCTGCTGGTGTATCGGGCACGCTGTTGTAATCCCATCCGCGGAGAATCCATCGTCGGCTACGTAACCCGTGGCAAGGGCGTGGCGGTGCACGCGCTGAATTGCCCCAACGTGATGAACCTGATGTATGAACCCGAACGCCGAATCGATGTGGAGTGGGCGCAGGATGACGGCGCCCCCAGCGCTTATCCGGTAAAGCTGACCGTATTCTGCGACGATCGCTTTGGCATGCTGAAACAGATCACAGCGGTGATCAGCGACACCAAGACCAATATCCGCAACATAGAGGCCCGCACCAACAACGGCCAGGCTAACGTAGATATCGTGCTCGATATTGCCGACTTGAAGCACCTGGAAAACATCGTCAATGGAGTGCGCAAAATTCCTGGCGTGCACGACGTGCAAAGATTGCAGAAAATATAGCCGTCAGCAACAATATCTGGGAACGGACAACCGGAAACTGAATACTGGTTTTTTCCAACACAGAACGAGCAAACGGTTGACTCCCGCGTGGTGATCTGCGTTAATTCTGAATTTGATTTTCAGATCCTTGATTTCGGAGGCTGCATGCGTGATGTGATTGCGACCAAGGATGGCCCGCAGGCGATTGGGCCGTACTCTCAAGCCATTCGGGGGGGTGGTTTCGTGTTCGTGTCGGGGCAAGTGGCGATTGATCCGGCCAGCCAGCAGGTGATCAGTGGAGACATCGCCGCGCAGACGGACCGGGCCATCAAGAATCTCTCGGCGATTCTGAGCGCAGCCGGAAGCGGCTTGAAAAAAGTGGTGCGCAGCACGGTTTTCCTCAAAAACATGAGCGATTTTGCGGCCATGAACGAAGTCTATGGCAGATTTTTCAATGTTGCGCCTCCCGCCCGATCCACCGTAGAGGTAGCACGCCTTCCCAAAGACGTTCTGGTGGAGATCGACGTGATCGCCCTGGAATAGGCGGATATGACGTGTGGTGGCAAACGCTTCTCACTTCATGAGACGCGTGTGTCTAGCAGCGCCGCTGGTCACCGACCCGGCTCCCATTTACAATCCCTAGTTCCACACTTCGCTTAGGCATCGGGGAGAATACATTGATCCCGCGCTATACGCGTCCCGATATGAGCCGCATTTGGAGCGATGAGAATCGCTTCCGTACCTGGCTTGCGGTCGAGGTCGCCGCCACCGAGACCCTGGCCGAGGCCGGCATGGTGCCGAAGGACGCCGCCCGCGCCATTCGGGAGCGAGCGGACTTCAATCTCGATCGTATTGCGGAGATCGAAGCTGAGGTTCGCCATGATGTGATCGCCTTCACCACTGCGGTCGCCGAAATCGTCGGGCCGCATGCCCGCTGGTTCCACTACGGACTGACCTCGAACGACGTTGTCGACACCTCGCAGGCGCTGCTTATTCAGCAGGCTTCGGCCATCATCGCCGTCGATCTGGAAAAACTTTCTGTGGTGCTGGAACGCCGAGCCTGGGAGTTCAAAGACACGCCCATGATCGGGCGCACCCACGGCATCCACGCCGAGCCCATCACCTTTGGTTTCAAGCTGGCCAACTGGTATTCCGAGACACAACGCAACATCGCGCGCTTCCATAGCGCGGCCGAAGATATGCGGGTAGGAAAGTTCTCCGGCGCGGTAGGCACGTTTGCGCACCTCAGCCCCGAACTGGAAGAGGGCATGTGCAAGCGGCTGGGTTTGAAGGCTGCGGCGATTTCATCGCAGGTAATCCAGCGCGACCGCCACGCCGCCTACCTTGCCACGCTGGCGGTTATTGCCTGCACCCTCGATAAGATTGCTACCGAGCTCCGGCATCTGCAGCGCACCGAAGTTCGGGAAGTGGAGGAGTTTTTCAGCGAAAAGCAGAAAGGCTCGTCCGCCATGCCGCACAAGCGCAATCCGATTACCCTGGAGCAGATCAGTGGCCTGGCCCGGGTAGTGCGTTCGAACGCGCAAGCGGCTTTCGAGAACGTTGCACTATGGCACGAACGCGATATCTCGCACTCGTCGGTCGAGCGCATTATCATCCCCGACTCCACCACCCTGGTGGATTATCTGTTGCAGAAAACCACCAACGTGCTCGAAACCATGTTCATTTACCCGGAGAACATGAAGGCCAATCTTGAAAGCACCCGCGGCCTGGTGTTCAGCGGCCAGCTTCTGCTGGATCTGGTGGAGCATGGAGTTTCGCGTGAGGAAGCTTACCGCGCCGTGCAAGGCCATGCCATGCGAGCGTGGAAGGAAGGCCGGAATTTCCGCGAACTGGTATTGAAGGACAAAAGCATCACCAGCCGGGTGCCGCGCCAGCAGATTGAGCGGGCTTTCGACTTGAAGCGCCAGCTAAGAAACATCGACAAGATTTTTGCCAGGGTTTTCAGCGAGAAAGCCAGGAGCAAGCCCGCCAGCCGCGCCAAGCGAACCAAATCAAGATAGGTTTTGCGCGCAGCGACCGGTCACTCGGCCAGAGTGAGAACTTACCCTTCGGCGACCAGTTCGCTGTAACAGCTCAAAGCCACGCCCCAGAGGCAGGGCTCCGATGCCAGCCTTTGTAAGCCGATCTCGCCAGCGGCCTGAGTTCCGGCCATGCCTGTCCACACCACCCGGAACTGGGCTTTTTCCTCATCCATTTGCACTTCCAGGATTTCCCCGGGACGAATCTGGCGGCGCATCCCATGAATCACCGCTCCGCTGCCGCTGAGGTTCTTCACGCTGGCCAACTGCATGAAAGGCAGGTCATGCGCGTCCACTCCCCAAACCCGGACCGGAAGGTGTGCTCCGACTCGCGGACTGCGACGACGATCCATACCGTATTTCCTTTCGTGCTGTGAGGATGGTATGGCGTTCGCAAGCCGAAGAAAACTTACCGGGGTCACCCTCGCCGGGTGCCTCTGGTCATCTAGCTAAGTCCATTATCGACAATCAATTAGACGATGTCCGGCCAGTGCGGATAGGGGCGGAATATCGAATTTCCAGCTCAATTGGGAAGGGAGCAGGATCCGGGCCCGCGCGGGTCGCCGCACGAGCCGCACGAGCCCCGGGATGGCGTGGCGCCAGCGCTGCCCTTGGCGCTCACCGCAAAGACCGAAAGCTGCGGCGCCAGCTTGGCGCCATGACATTTGGGGCATTCCGCTTTCTGCTTCCCGTATACCAACGCTTCAAACTGGTGGTCGCAACTCTGGCAGATGTATTCGAATATAGGCATGACTTTGACTCCCGTGCTCGCGGAACCTGTGACCAGAACCATTTAAAATCAAAGAGTGCAGGCGACGCAAACGAAAATGCCGGTGTTCCTGCCGCGAGCTGGACTGCGTGGCGGGCATCGCCAGACCCTGGCCAGCTTCTTTCTGCCGCGTCGGGTTGTCCTGCCTCCCGCCGAGGCCCGCCTGATCGAGGTTGAGCCGGGAATTAAGATTCTTGCCCACTGCCACTGGCAGACTGATCGTGCGAACGCCTTGACGGTGATCATCGTTCACGGTCTCGAGGGTTCGAGCGATTCACAATACATGCTCGGGATCGCCGCCAAGGGGCTGACTCTGGGAATGAATGTCGTGCGCATGAATCAGCGGAATTGCGGCGGCACCGAGGCCCTCGCGCCCACGCTCTACCACTCCGGACGCTCCCAGGACGTTGCGGCCGTGGCGCAAAACCTTATCCAGCAGGATGGCGTATCCCGCCTGGCGCTGGCGGGATTTTCCATGGGCGGAAATCTGGTGTTGAAGCTGGCGGGTGAATGGGGGACGGCCGGCCCGGCACAATTTCGCGCCGTGGCAGCGGTCTGCCCGGCAGTCGATCTGGCGGCATCTGCCGATGCCTTGCACCTTCGCAGCAACCGCTTGTACGAGGAATATTTTCTGTGGAAGCTGCGAGGGCGGCTGCGCGCCAAGGCGCGATTATTTCCCGAAGCCTTTGATCCGGCCCGTCTGCGAGGCATCGCCAGCCTGCGTGATTTCGATGACAAAATCACCGCCTACTATTGTGGATTCGCCGGAGCCAGCGACTACTACGACCGCGCCTCTGCCGTCCATGTTGTGGACCTCATCGCCGTTCCCACTCTCATCCTGCACGCCGCCAACGATCCCTTTATCCGGATTCTCCCCGCGACTCGCCGCAAGATATTGGATAACCCGAATATCACCTTTCTTGAAACTGAAGATGGCGGCCACTGCTCATTTCTAGCCAAGGCCAACGGCGACGATGGACATTGGGCGGAAATTCAAGTGGTGGAGTTTCTTCGCAAGTTCATGTAAATGCGAC
The DNA here is from genome assembly GCA_036265205.1 of Terriglobales bacterium. Lineage (GTDB taxonomy): Bacteria > Acidobacteriota > Terriglobia > Terriglobales > Acidobacteriaceae > JAIQFF01. The sequence goes on along the minus strand of DATAPL010000039.1, from coordinate 89,979 downwards.
GATTCGCGTCCCAACGCCGCAGCGAAGCTCGACCCGCATTTCCTATACAATCAGCGCGAATGCGGTCGTTTGTGAAATCGGTCCATATTGCTATCGCTTTGCTGGCGCTGTCGCTCCTGCTGCACGCTGAGCCTGTCTCGCAGCCGCGCCCGACTGATTACGTCAACGACTTCGCCCACGTCCTCGATCAGGCCACCATCGCGCAACTGGATGACACTTGCCAGCAAATCGACCAGAAGGCGCACGCGCAGATTGCAGTCGTCACGATCAATTCGCTGGATGGTTCAGACATCGACAGCTATGCCGTCGATTTGTTTAAGAAATGGGGCATCGGCAGCAAAACGACAGATCATGGAGTCCTGATCCTGCTGGCGGTGCAGGACCGCAAATACCGCATCGAAGTCGGCTACGGCCTGGAACCGATCCTGCCGGACGGTAAAGTCGGCAGCTTCGGCCGCGAAGCCGTTCCGCTGTTGCGGCAGAACAACTACAACGGCGCGGTGTTGCTGATGACCTCGCGGGTCGCGAGTGTCATCGCGCAGGATGCAGGCGTCACGCTCACCGGAGACCAGCCGCAAACTCCAGAGCCGTCACAGGTGCAACCGGCCCACGGCATGTCAGTGGGAGGAATGGTGGTTCTTGGCATCATTCTCCTGATTGTGCTGTTTACACCGCTGGGCAGAACGCTCTTGTGGTTCTTTCTCTTGGGTGGCGGTGGTGGAGGGCGCGGTGGATTCAGCAGTGGGGGCGGCTTCGGGGGTGGCGGCGGAGGATTCGGAGGATTTGGCGGAGGCAGCTCCGGTGGTGGCGGCGCCAGCGGAGGCTGGTAGTTGAACCTATAGCTCCGGCATTATGCCGGCTGTCTTGGGCGCCGCCCCCATCGCAAAAGGCAAGGTGCCGGTGGGACGGCGCTACGAGGGGCAGGAGGGGTGAAGATGGTGGCAGAAAAACAACTCGACGAATTTGTCAGCCGGACCCGTAAGGCGGCAGGAGAAAATCTTCAAAGCGTGATTCTTTACGGTTCAGGAGCTGACGGAGACTTCAACCCTGAATTTTCCGATCTGAATCTGCTGTGCATTCTGCGGGACGCTTCCTTTGCCAAACTTTCGGCAGTCGCGCCCGTCGTGGAGTGGTGGCACCGCCACAAACATCCTGTGCCCCTGGTGATGACTCAGCAGGAACTGGAGAGCTCCGCCGACGTTTTTTCGATCGAACTGCTCGATATGCAGGAGCGCCACCGCGTGCTCTTTGGGGACGACGTGGTCATCGGACTGCGCATTCTGATGCACCTGCATCGCGCGCAGGTGGAATATGAACTGCGCGAGAAACTGATCCTGCTGCGCCAGCGCCTGCTGCTGGCGGCTGAGAAAGACCGCGATTTGTGGGACCTGTTGCTGGGTTCCATCTCAGCCTTTGCCACGCTGATCCGGCACGCTTTGATCGCCATGGGAGACGCAGCTCCGCGCTCCAAGCGCGAGGCGGTTCAGGCGATCGCCGATCGCATTAAGCTTGATCCTTCCGCCCTGCTGCAATTACTCGATATCCGGGAGCACAAGCTGGACCGCAAGCAATTCGAGGCGAAGGAAGTTTTTGCGCGATATTTGGCGGCTGTACAGCAAGTGACCACCGCAGTCGATACAATGCTGGATACACCGGGGCCGGCTCAGGTGTGAACCTGCCTTTTTTTGATTCAGGAGGAAATATGGGCAAAGCCGTGATCGTAATTATCATCCTGGCACTGATTGCGTTTGTCGCCTTCGGACAATATGTGGGCGTCCGCAATACGCTGGTGACCAAGAACGAGGCCGTGAAGGCTGCATGGTCACAGGTGGACATCGTGCTGCAACGCCGCGCCGACCTGATCCCCAATCTGGTCGCGACTGTCAAAGGCTATGCTCAGCAGGAACAGACTGTCTTCGGCGATATCGCCAAGGCTCGTTCCGCCTTGCTTTCGGCCGGAACTCCGTCCGACAAGATTGCCGCTAACCAGCAGCTGGACGGGGCTTTGGGCCGCTTGCTGGCGATCGTGGAAAACTATCCACAACTCAAGTCGAACGAGAATTTCCTGCGCTTGCAGGATGAGTTGGCTGGCACCGAAAACCGCATCGCAGTCGAACGCAAGCGCTACAACGACTCGTTGCAGGACTACAACACCTACATCCAGAAATTTCCCAACAACATTTACGCCGGCTGGGCCGGGTTCAAGCCCAACGAGGCGTACTTTGCGGCGTCGGAAGCATCGCGGCAGGTGCCGACGGTGAATTTCGCTCCGCCGGCAACCGGTCCGGCGACGTCGCAGCCGGCGGCGCAACCCGCGCACTAGCGTGGAAGCCGATTTTGCGGTTGAACTCGGCCCGCAGGATGAGACTCTGGAACTGCCCTGGTCAGCCGGGGAGGACGGACCCCGCTACTACGATTTGAAGCGACAGCCGGAGCTTCTTCTCGAGATTGAAGAAGCCCGGGCCTGGCCGGAGTTGGGCGAGTTTCTGGCGGCCGTGAATGCCAATTCCAGCTTGCTCGAAACTGCCAAGTGCGACGCCTGGGCCAGTACGGAGCTCAATCCCGAGGAAGAAATCTTCGGCGCCGCGTGCAAGTTCTGCTCTTACGTCGACTTGCTGCTTTCGCAATGGGCCTCTCGTTTTTCTTTTACTGAGCACGAGCAGTTGGTAAAGCGAATTACCCAGCTTCTGAAGCGCGTCCCGGAGATTCCAGCCGCGGCAGAGTTGATTGTCCGCAGATGCTTTTACCATGCGGCGGGAGGGGTTGAGAACGGTTTCTATCTCACGTTTTATCTCTTCGGTTACGGGGACGACGAACCTCAGGCGCGGCAGCGCTGGGGCATCGCCTTGAAGCTGGTGGAAAATGCAATCCGCCAAATTTCAGCAGGCGTAGACGCAAGCCGGGCGAATCAAAGTTTTTGATTCTCAGTGCTCTACTCGCCGGTCAGCTTTGCTGGCACGGGTTGCGGCCGAGATGTGACCGCCACGCTGCGCCTTTTCCACCGTGTGCGCAGTACCGACAGAAGCAACATCGCGAGACAAATTGTCAGCAGGCCGAATGATGCGGTGCGAATGTCGACTGCATGCTTGGGCAGGATGGAGAGCCGCCCGTACACAAATTCAATGTGCACCCAGTAAACCAGCAAAGAAGTCTGTCCCAGCTGGGCCAGCGGGCTAAAGCCCCACTGCCCCGCGCCCCAGCGGCACCACGCATAGGCGGCGGCCAGAATGGCCAGCAGCAATCCAACGCGAATCAGAAAGAAATTCGGGCTGGTGTGCCAGAAATCGTACACCGGATAAACCTGCCGGGGCCGCGCATCCAGCCAGCGCGCCAGATAAATCAATCCCACACCGCCTGCCCCCGCCACGGCGAATGCAGCGCTATCACTTCGGCGCGCCCAGCCGGATAGCAGAAAGAACCCTACCGCCAATCCCGCAAAGGCAAAAGCCGTCCAGGGAAAGATGGGGAACAGCCATGCCTGCGGCTGGCCCAGATTGTGGACGCCGTCGATGTAAGACTCGAGGGCCCAGGGCAACCAATGCGGACGCCAGGTCGTCCAGATCAGGGGAGTCAGCAAGGAAATCAGCAGGGCGACCCCGCCCGCAGACGCACCCAAGGTTTTTCCGACCTGGGAAGCCTTGCTCAGTCTTAGCGCCAGCCAGCAGCTCGCGCCCATCAGCATCATGGAAATGCCGATGGTATTCAGAATGTCCACCCGCAGCAGGTCGCTCCAGGGTGCCCATCCCCAGGCGATGACGTATTCCTGCAGCCGAAACAGCAGGCCGAGCCCGAGAATTTCCGCACCCCGCCGTATGATCGTGCGCGCGATCTGATTCGGCGGCAGACCTTTCCGCATCAGCTTGTCGGTGACCAGGGCGACCGAAATACCGGCAAGGAAAAGAAACAAGGGAGCGGGAAGGGTGCCGCCCAGCTGCGACCACATGAAAAATGTGGTCTTTCGAGAGGCCGGATCCAGCCAGGAATCGTAGCTGTGAGTCTGGAACATCAGCACGCAGGCCAGGCCGCGCATCCAGTCGATATATGCAAGCCGGGATGTGGGAGAGCCAGACATGCCAACGCGGCAGTATAAGGCACGGGGCGTGTGTGGGGCGGACACTCCTGTGCGCCGCTTTTGACTTAGAGGTTTGGGTTGAAAGCCCCATCTCGGAGGACCGCGCCGGATTCAGGGAAGGGAAGTCAAAATCTCAAGTCTCAAATCCAAAGATCCAAAAATCCAAAAATCCAAAATCTAAAATCACCCCCAACGGCGGCGGACAAGAGTGTCGCCCCACATGGTTACGGGACGGTTACTGTGACCGTGGCTGTGCTGCGGTCGTACTGGTTCGTGGCGTAGAGAGTATAGGTAGTGGTTTGGGACGGGCTCACTGTGGTGCTGGTGCCGCGCACCGCGCCTGGTTGAGGCGAGACGATCACGTAGGAGGCATTGCTCACGCTCCACGACAGGGTCACGCTGCTGCCCGCGCCGCTCGACGCTGTAGCGGTGAAACTGGCAATCGCCGGGGCAGAACCCTGCGGCAGGTTAGCCGCGGTGTAAACCGGGTTCATCTGCACCACTTCAAACGCAGACGCCGGTACTTGAGAAAGATTGTGCAGATCGTCATTGTCCCAACGACTGTCGGGCGCGCCGCTGATGTACATGGCGCTGCCGTTATCAGCCATGATCAGCCCATACTTTTTCATTGCGGCCAGAATGACTTGGAGGTTGGTTGAAAATCCGGAAATATCGTAGCTCGCCTTAAGCCGCAGCCGCATACCCATGGGCGGAGCGTTTGGATTTGTGGAGTTCGACGCCCAGTGGGAAGCGGGCGGTACCATCGCAGCCCGGCTCTGCGGCAGGGTGAAGCGAATCGCGTGCTGAATCTGCCCGGCGGCGACTTCGTCGTAGCGAACCAGGCCGGGAAAAATCGGCAGGCCCGCCGCGTCGGCGGAGGTCCATTTCCAGGGCCGTTGCTCGTCGGCCAGCAAATCCCACACCGCCGCCGAGTCCGCATTCCAGCTCCCATTGGTGTTGGGGACGGCGTCGAAGAGCTCGTACAGAAAGCAGTTGCTGTTGTCGAGCACGAGAACGTGACGATCGCCGCCAGGATTGGGATCACCCTCGATTGGCGCATTGCCCGGAATTGGCATCGGGCCGGGGTCGCTTTCGTCCCCGTATGCGGTGAAATTCATGTTCACCAGTGCCTGCGTTCCGCTCACCACGACATAGGGGATTCCGATATTTGAACCCTGATATTGTCCGGACCCAAAGTCGGGATGCAGCCCGATGCTTGGTCCAATGAAGCTGATAATGGCACCGGAGTTCGCGTCCACCGGAGAGGCCGAGATGTCCTTGTTCCAGAGATTGTCGCCGGGAAATGGAAGGAATCCGTTGAGCCCGGCGCCCTGTCCTGTGCTCATGGCGCTGCAGGCGCTCTGGTTGTTGTTTCCCGATCCGCTCCCGCCGCCCGATCCGCTCCCGCTGCCTGACCCGCTCCCCGATCCGCTTCCCGAACCCGATCCTGTGCCACTGCCCGACCCGCTCGATGAAGATGAGAACGTCGAGCCCGCGGCGCCTCCACCGCAATTCGCGCAGCTGAGCGCCAATGCCAGCAAGGCCGCAGCCGCAGACAGGTTCTTCCCGGAGAATTTCATACTTCTATTCTCACAGGAAAGAGTGGCTAATCCCTGTGCAGTCAGGCCATGCCGCGGGAGAAATCGGGACATGTACTATCAGCATCTGGCTGAAAACTACTTAAAGCGGGTGATTCCATATAGCGGTAATCCGCGGTTATATAGCGGCGGAAAATAACACTGAGCTCTTCGAGGATCGCTCTTCGCGCCTGGTCCGGCGCTGAAAGGTCAACGCGTACCGTAGTTCTTGTGCAGAATGCCCGAGAGAATAAGCAAAAACGCAAACAACCGGACCAGATAAGTCCAGGGGCTGGCTTCGTTGGGATGCGGCGTCAGAATAGTGACGACTCGGTTCAGCCCTTCAATCACGAACGCGACCGCGAACGCGAGAAAGAGCAAGTCGTGAGTCCGCTTCCAGAATTTAAGGAAGAAGACGCCGGCGGTTATCGAAGAAGTCGCCACGACCCCTAGCAGGAATGCCTCGATTTTCATTTACTCACCTTCCCAAATGAGTCCGTAAAGAAGAATCATCATAGCGACGGCAGCGGTAAGAAGCCGCCACAGGTATAGGTCTACCTCCGGGTATAGCACCAGGTCGGCAAAGGTCAGCAGGTTCGATATGGCCAGTCCGAAGAAACAGAGCGCGCTCCAAAACAGGAGCTTGGTGTGGGTGCGCACATACCCTCGTAGCAGCAGGACGGCACAGATCAGCGTGGTCGCACTTCCAAGGATGTAAACTGCAGCTCCCATGTCAATCTTTCTCCTTGGTAAAGCGAAAAGCCCGCGCGAAATCTCGCACGGCAGTTGGGGCCTTGGAGTGAACCATCCGGGATATGCGAATAAGCTCTCGCCGGTAGGTCTCATCTACGAGGGCGACTAAATCGTCTTGATCCGCTGTCCCGGACTTGTAGCGATACGAACCGGAAGGCGCCGGCGCCTCTTCGAGCAAGCCGCGCTGGGCCAGATCCCTAAGCACCTTCGCGGCCACGTCAGCTGTAACGTAAAGCGACCGCGCCATTTCATCCGCCGACCATTCCTTGGGACGGCTGTTCCAGACCAGCAACAACGCTTCCAGATGCGGGATTGTATCGATTTGCTCGAGGATGAATTTATCGACGAGCGGACTCCCTCGGTTCATCTGCGACTACTTCCCTCTCCCAGAATTGTGTTCGCCGAAGTCGTGCGGCGAACCAAGGGCGGCGAAAAATACGGATGTCAGGACTTAGAATCGGCCGCGGCCGCCCCGGTTGCACAATTCTACCCGACAGGATAGTCGATTGGGGATGCAGGAGATTGCTGCCGGAGATCAACTGCCTCGAAAGTTGGCCGGATCCTACGGTTCGGCGAGGAATTCGTACTCGTCGATCACCGCGGCCACGGCCACTTTGCCGTCGCCATCGTCGACTCGTACCACTTTTCCTTTGCAGCGCACGCGGATGCTTTCGGTGAGGGTGATTTCGGGAGGAAGAGTTAAGGTAAATTCGATCATGGAGCCGGGGGCGATCGCTGAGTCCACATAAAAGCAGATGCCGCGCGCGCTTACATCTCGCGTCTGGGCTTCTTTCTGTTGCGATCCATTGTCGGAATAGGTGACCGCCACGGGCAGCCGCAGCGCAAATCGGCGAGTTGCCCGTTTCTCGGGTTCAGCTTCGACCATGAGTTCTCCGTAAAAACTGCATAAGCATGGCGTTTTGAGTCCAGTGTGTCAAGACTGTACTTTGGGTATATTCGTTTCGGCGATGTGCAAACATTTGCTGCTGGGACACGGAACCGCCGCCTCCAGCGATAAAAGGGCAAGTATCCCTCATTCTTGGATATAGAGCCGATGACCGGCGAGGGCTGCCCGCGGTTCGGATCACGATGATGCACAATATTGCGGTCGGCATATGCTGAAGCGTCAGCTTGAGGGCAAGGTCGCAATTGTTACCGGAGGCGCGTCCGGCATCGGGCGGGCCAGTGCGTTTCTGTTTGCCGGCGAAGGCGCCGCCGTCGTCATCACCGACCTGAATGACGCGGGAGGCCAAGCGGTGGTGGCCGAGATCGCCAATCGTGGCGGGCGGGCGGTGTTTGAAGCGGCCGATGTGACTCGTGCCGCCGACTGCAAGCGGGTGACCGACCGCGCGCTGCACGAGTTTGGAGGCCTTCACATCCTGTTTAACAATGCCGGCATCATTCGTCGCGCCTCAATCGTCGAACTGAACGAATCCGACTGGGACCGGGTGATGGAAGTAAACGTCAAAGCCATTTTCCTGATGTCACGCCAGGCAATTCCAATCATGGAGAAAAACGGCGGAGGCTCAATCATCAACACGGCTTCGGGCTGGGGCCTGGCGGGCGGGCCACGGGCGGCGGTGTATTGTGCGTCGAAAGGCGCGGTGGTGCTATTGACCAAAGCGATGGCGATCGACCACGGGCCGCAGAAGATTCGCGTAAACTGCATTTGCCCCGGCGATACGGATACTGCCATGCTCCGCAATGAAGCGAGGCAACTGGGCGAGTCCGATGATCGTTTTCTGGCTGAAGCCACGAAAAGGCCGCTGGGCCGGGTTGGCACGCCAGACGAGATTGCCCATGCCGCACTGTATCTCGCCAGTGATGCTTCATCGTTCGTGACCGGGACGGCTCTCATCGTGGATGGCGGTGGGCTGGCGGGGTCGGCATAGGGCCGGAATCTGTATTGGGGCGGTGTCCGCACCCAAACGGCGGAGCGAAACTTCGCGGGTGCTTATTGGCGAGCTTTGCTCGCCCGCCCGGACGAGACCTCCGAGTCTAGAAGGTTTAGGGAGATTGCAGGGGCCATGCGCCTGAAAAATAAGGTCGCTCTTATCACCGGCGGCACCTCCGGCATCGGTGCGGCTACGGCGGTCCTCTTTGCCAGCGAAGGGGCGAGGATAGCTATCACCGGCCGTCACGAGAAGCGCGGCCATGCTGTGACCGAACAGATACTGAACGACGGCGGCGAGGCCATCTTCCTGCGCACCGACGTTCGCAAAGCCGACGAATGCCGCCGCGCGGTGGAAGAGACGCTTCACTCCTTCGGGCAGCTCGACGTTCTTTTCAACAATGCCGGCATTTTTTACCCGCACTCGACCCTCGACTGCAGCGAAGAAGAGTGGGACCTGCAAATCGACATCAACCTGAAAGGCACATTTCTGATGTCGAAATTTGCCTTGCCCGGCATGATTGCGCGAGGCAGCGGAGTGATTATCAACAACAGTTCGGGCTGGGGAATCGTCGGCGGCGATGCGGCGGTGGCTTACTGTGCCTCGAAGGGCGGCGTCGTGCTCCTCACCAAAGCCATGGCGATCGATCATGGGAGGCAAGGCATCCGGGTGAATTGCATCTGCCCCGGTGACGTGGACACGCCGATGCTGCCCGAAGACGCGCGGATGCGCGGGCAGAAATGGGAGGACTATCTGGCCGGTTGCAGTAACCGTCCGCTGGGACGGATCGGCACATCAGAAGAGATTGCCAAGGCCGCTCTTTTCCTGGCGTCGGACGATTCATCGTTTATGACCGGAGCGACGCTGGTAGTCGATGGCGGAGGAACAGCAGACTAGGTAGTCGTTGGTCTTTGCTCTTTGGCCGTTGGACAAAAGCCTTAGTTAGCCAGTCAAGCCAGGGTGAAGACCGACGACTAACGACCAACGACCAACGACAGTATTCTGAATGGCGACACGCTCACAGCAATGGTTCGAACGCGCCCAGCAGTCGCTGGTCGAAGGCGTGAATTCGCCTTCCCGCGGGACCGCCGTCTACTCAAGCGGACCGCTGTTTCTGGAACGCGGCCGTGGATCGCATGTTTGGGATGCCGACGGCAACGAATACGTCGACTTCATGATGTCATTCGGAGCGCTCATCCACGGGCATGCCCATCCCAAACTCTGCGAAGTCGTTTCCCAGGCGATGTCGGAAGGGTCGCATTTCGCGGCGGCAACTTCCGCCGAAGTCGAGGCGGCAGATCGGCTGCGCCGCATGGTTCCCTCCGCCGAAGTGGTGCGCTTCACCAACACCGGCAGCGAAGCCACCATGCTGGCGCTGCGTCTGGCCCGCGCCCACACGCGACGGACCAAGTTCCTCAAGTTCGAGGGCCACTACCACGGCTGGTACGATCCCTATCTGTTAAACGCGCACAGTCATGTGCCGGAACATCTGGGCTCGCGCGAAAACCCGGCCCGCCTTCCGGACTCGGAAGGCATTCCGCCTTCAACCTTTGATGATGTAGTCCTGGCGCCGTGGAACGATGTCGTATCTCTCGAGCGGGTGATGAAACAGCACGGCCCTCAACTGGCCGCCGTAATTACCGAGCCGATCATGGCGAACATGGGCTGCATCCTTCCGCAAGACGGATATTTGCAGCGGCTTCGCGAGTTGACGCGTGAATACGGAGCGTTGCTGATTCTGGATGAGGTTGTCACCGGCTTCCGCTATGCCCCGGGCGGGTGCCAGGAATACTACGGAATTACGCCGGACATCAGCACCTTCGGCAAGGCGCTGGGCGCCGGATTTCCGATAGGCGCGGTAGCCGGGCCGCGATCCATTCTGGATCGCATGCGGTGGAGTGAACACATGGTTCTGCACTACGGAACTTTTAACGGACATCGACTGACCATGAAAGTTGTGGCCGCGAACCTGGATTTGCTGGCGGCAAGCGGCGCCTACCAGAATCTGCACAGCGTGGGGGACGCTGCAATCGCAGGTTTACGGGAACTCTTTCGCCGCCGTGCAATCAAGGCCATCGTGCAAGGCTTCGGGCCCATGTTTCAGATCTACTTCACCGAACGCGAAGCCATCAGCGATTATCGCGACTACTGCGAGTATGCCGACACGGGTCGCTATGCGCGCTTCGTTCATGGGCTGCTGCAAAATGGCATTTACATGACTCCCTCGAACGGCTTGCATTGGATTATCTCTACGGCGCATACAAAAAAAGACGTCGCGTCGCTGATCGCCGCGGCGGAGCAGGCCTGTACCGGTCTCGGATGACTGGTTCCTTGGTAAAAGCCCCCACCATGAAGAGTGCCGGTAAAGACGCGGTCGTATTTCTGGGCGGCGGACGCATCACCGGCGCGCTTCTGGCCGGTTTGCGCCTGGCGAAGTACGAGGGGCCGATCATTGTGCACGACCGACATCATGGTAAGTTAAGAGAACTGCGCCGGCAATACGGCGTAAGGATCGAACCGCGCCTCACTCGTGCGGCGGCGCAGGCCGGACTCCTTATCGTGGCGGTAAGGCCCGATTCAGTCCGCGGGCTGCTGGAACAGCTGAGGCCGTTGCCGGCGATGAACGCCGTCAGCCTGGCGGCCGGTATTCCGCTTGCCAATCTACGGCGCTGGATGGGCGCCCCGGTGCGCTGGGCGCGGGCTATGCCAAGTCCGGTGGCTCGAAGCGGGTGCGGCTTAACCGCGCTGACATTCGACCGGAAGTTTCCCATCGCGGCGCAACGGGGGCTGCGAAAGTTCTTTGCGCTGGTCGGCGACGTCATCGACATTCCTGAGAGCAAGTTTGACGCGTTCACCGTAACTTATTCTTCAAGCCACGGCTATCACGCGCTGGCTGCGCTCGCCGCGGCGGCGGAAAGCCTGGGGTTAGATCGTGAAACTGCGCTGACCGCGGCCAGCCATGCCCTGGCCGACGGCATCATGGCATGGCGCGAGGGAAATTTTTCTCTGGACAGCCTGCTGCACGAAGCGGCCACTCCCGGTGGAATTTCCGCTGCGACTTTGGCAGCCACGGACAAGGCCGGATACCAGCAAGCTGTGCAGGCAGGATTGCGGGCGGGGATGAACCGGGCTCGAAAGAATGCGAAGTGACAGGGCGGAGCAAACCTTCCTGCCTGCAGCAAACCTACTGCCCTGATTCCTGCTCCGGCGCTGAAGCAGGGTCTCTCCGGCCTGATCAAATCATGCTCATGTGCGGCTCGCGACCAGCCGCTTCGCCAACCTGCCCATACGGACCGCCCGATAGAACGGAAACAACGGGCCGGGCAACCGAACCGCCGACCATTCCGAAGGCCCGGGCGTTACGCAGAGCCGCCATAGAAACGACGCTTGATCGCGGCGGCGCTCTCTCGCATCTTTCATCAGGCGAAAATAGGAGATTGATTCCGGATCGAACGGGGCGTCAGACACAATCCGTGGCACGATCTCTTGAGCAAGAGCTTCGGCCTGCGGATCCCGGTGCAAGTTGAATCCCGCCGGCAATTCGGCGGCGAGCAACTTATGCGCCAGCAGGAATGACACCGCGACGATTCGCGCAATCCCGAGATTGCCCGCCAAAACTTGCAGAGCCATCCAGTCAAGAGTTCGAGATCGCGCCAGTTGGACAATGTCGTAGAGATGCGAAAGTTGCATCCATGCATGTTTGGCGGCGTGCACGCAAAGCACCAGCATCAGATCCTGATCGCACAAAGTGCGCAGCCGTTGCCCTTCTATGGTGATGTCGGATGCCCGTTCAAAAAAAGCCCGGACATCGAAACCTATCGAATAGAACCGGGGCAGAATCTGCCACTTGATCTCGATCAGGTTGCGGCCATGGACGTCGTCAAATGTGTACTCGTATCCGGATTTCAAATAGGCGCGCTCCGCTGCGTCGCCGAGGCGCAAGCCGGGTTGGTATCCCAGTTCAGCCAGCGCCGACTTGATCGCGGGCAAATCGCGCACCCGAATGAGCAGATCGAGATCGGAGAACTGGCGGGTTGCAACGTTGCCATACAGAATCTCCGCCAATGCCGGGCCCTTGTACGGCAAGGCTTCCAGGCCGCGAGCTGCCAGATGGCGATGAATGTTCAGCAATTCGACGGTGAGCCAGAGAGTGCGGTGCGCGTTGATCTTGTCACGCTGGCGAAGCAGCTCGATGGCGGTCGGTTGCCTGACGTCCACAGCGGTGGACAGCCGGCGATACACCAGCGGAACCAGCCCATGATGCTCGGCGAGCTGCGAAAGCCGTTCCCAGTTAATTCCGTGGCCGAGAAGCTGTTGGATTCTGGCCGAGAGCTGCCCCTGATCTTCGCCGCAGCAGGCCAGAATCAAATCCAGTTCCGGATTGAAATTGATGGCATAAGCAGAATCTGGAAGGGGAAACCGGGATGTCGCAGTTTGCGCCAAGGCAGTAGTCGCCGATACGAACAAGGGGTCCTGAGGCCGGGGAATTTCGGTCTCGAAAGCATAATACGGAAAGCCTCGAACCTTATTGCCTGCCGATGTTCTCTCCCATGCCGACCCTGGCCTGGGGTCACACTCGTCGATTTGTCTTCTCCGCCGATGTCCGCTTTAAGCTCCGTTGCGGACGACGAAAATCCGCGCCCGGCGGTCCTATCAGCCGGAACCCTCCCACGCAACAGATATCAACAACAATGCCCTTCCGCCAGATTGCGCAGTGCGTTATGGTGATTATTAAGTTTTTCTCATGGATAGTCAGGTGCGGGAAGTCGAAAGATGCAGCCTGGTGGCGGAGGCTCTCCGTTCCTGGGGAATTTTGAAGTTGCGGGCGACGGGAATCAGCATGCTCCCTACTCTGTGGCCTGGCGATGTTCTTACCATTGAGACGCACCGGCCGGAAGAAGCCGAGCCCGGTGAAATTCTGCTGTGCCGGCGGCGAGGGCGTTTTTTCATTCACCGTCTGGTCAGCAAGCGCTGCGAAGGTAAGGAACATTTTCTTTTAACCCGGGGCGATTGCATGGCCGAGAACGATCCCCCGTTTCGCTACCGCGAGTTGCTGGGAAAAATCACGGAAGTTCAACGCGCCGGTTCAGTTTTTGCGCCTTCGATAAGACTCTCGCCGTTGCGCAGGACGGCGGCATACATGCTTTGCCACTGGGGCTTTTTGCGGCGCACCATGTTACGGCTGTGGGGACGCCGCCGCCGGGGTGATTCCCAGGCCGAGGGCACGCTGATTGAAGCAGCATCGTAGATAACTTTAAGTAGACCAAAATGCGCGGGATCATTTGCCGCCCACGCTGCGGAGCTGCTCGAGAGTGAATCAGAACTGCGAGATCACGCTGGAAATCGGGGGGATGCCGATTTTGTTGCACATGCAGAACCGTTCGTTCCGGGAACTGCTCGCCCTCCGCTATGCCGGTTTCGTGGGTTCGTCCCGTACCCCCAGATTCGAATTCGACATAGAGCTGACCGCGCCGCTGGCGGATGATCCCGACGAGGACGTCCGGGTGCAAATGCATGGCGGTGTCTGGCGGCTGCGGCGCGGCGATTTTCGCGCCCAATGGGACCCGCGCGCCGGACGGGGGCGGATTCGGCAGTCGGCCAACCCTTACTCCATCGACTCCATCCTGCGCATCGTGCACACTCTGATTCTGGCGCAGGAAGGTGGCTTTCTTTTGCATTCCGCCGGGGCGATACGCGATGGCAAAGCCTTTTTGTTCTCGGGCGTTTCGGGAGCGGGGAAAACTACCATCTCGCGGCTGGCCCCTCGCGATGTCACTCTCTTGACCGACGAGGTTTCTTACGTCCGCCGCGACGGTGACGGTTATCGCGCCTGCGGAACTCCCTTCGCGGGAGAACTGGCGCGGGTTGGAGAGAACTGTTCAGCTCCCATCGAATGTCTGTTTTTCCTGGCGCAGGGTCCGGCAAACAGGATCGAGACTCTAAGCAAAGCAGAGGCCATCCGCCGCCTGATGCGGAACATCCTGTTCTTTGCCGAGGATTCTGACCTGGTGCAAAAAGTTTTTCAATCGGCCTGCGAATTTGTTGAGCGGGTTGCAGTGCGGCGGCTGGCTTTCGTCCCGGATTCGCGCGTCTGGGAAATGATCCAGTGAGTACGAGATGACGGAAAAATATATTGCAAAAAGTTCCGCTATCGCCTCCCGCATGCTGGGCGGCGAAATGATGATTATGTCTGCGCTTGATTCGACTTTCTTTACCCTGAATCCCGCAGCCACAGTGGTCTGGCAGGCTGCCGATGGACGCACTGCCCTGTCTGAAATTGTGCGGAATCACGTTTGCCGCGCATTCGAGGTCGACATTGAAATCGCGCAGCGCGACGTGGAGCATTTCGTCGCAGAGCTTTCCCAGCACGGCATCCTGTTAGTCTCAGACCGCCCTTTTCCAAAACCCTCCGCCAGTCCGACGGAGGCTGCTTGAGCCTGATGCAGGAGATGAGCCTGCGGGCGCTGGACCTGGGCGTGCCTATCTCGGTTCACTTCGACATAACTTACCGCTGCAATGAGCGTTGCGTTCACTGTTATCTCGATCACGACGATCACGGGGAAATGACCACCTCCGAAATCAAGCGCGTGCTTGAGGAACTGGCTGGTGCCGGCACGTTCTTTCTGACTTTCAGCGGCGGCGAAGTGCTCATGCGGCGCGATTTCTTCGAATTGCTGGAATACGCCCGCCACCTGATGTTCAGCGTAAGAATCAAGACCAACGCGGTGATGATTCGTGAAGCGGAAGCCCGTCGCATGTTGGAATTGGGCGTCGACCAGGTGCAGGTCAGCATTTATTCGCACCGGCCAGGGGTTCACGACGCCATTACCAAGCTTCCGGGCTCACTGCAGCGCAGTGTGGAGGCGATCCGGTTCCTGACCGGGCAGGGACTCAGGGTGGTGATCGCCAATGTGCTGATGACGGCGAACATGGCTGACGGCGCCGGAGTGCAGGCATTGGCCCGCGAACTCGGGGTCCCTTATACCCTGGATCCGACGATCACGCCCAAGATGGATGGCGACACCTCCATCCTGAACCTGCGCATTCCAGGAACGGATCTGAGCCAGGTTTTCCGCAATGAAAGCCTGGTGGGTAACGTCGAAGAGTTTTGCGCACCTCCGCCCCCTCCCGACGAAGATGTGATGGAAGGCTATCCCTGCAGCGCAGGCCACACCCTCGCTTATATTTCCCCTTACGGAGACGTTTTTCCCTGCGTTCAATTTCCCTTGCCCAGCGGCAACGTGCGCCGGCAGAAATTCATCGAAATTTGGGAGCGCTCTTCGCAGCTGAGCGAGGTTCGCTCCATTCGTGCCAAAGACCTGACGGTCTGCTCCAGTTGCAGTCACGTCGGCACTTGTACCCGCTGTCCCGGCCTGGCCTACATGGAAGGCAGCATGCGTGGGCCTTCGACTGCGGACTGCGAGAAGTCGTTCCATCGCACCGGGATCGCCTCCGCGAACATGCTGCGCAATCTGGGAGATCGGTCCAGCCCGGTTGGCCCGTTGATTCAAATACAGTCGACGGTTGCATAACGGTGGCCGGTCGCCAATCTACTGCAGTCGGAGGGGTGAAACTTTGATTACTTTAGTGTAAGAACGCGAACCGGAGCTGCTGCCGGAACGCCTGTTCTAGCCGTAGTATTGAATTTAATTATTAGAGAATTCTTAGACGAACTACTCCTATGGACTCTACCGAAAATACGATCGATTCAGGACGCCGTAGTACTCGAATCCGGGCTCAGATTCCTCTCCGAGTCACCAGCCTTGACGCGACCAATCCCTTCTCCGAGACTGGTCACACGCTGGTAGTCAACACTCAGGGATGTGGGGTGCGGCTGTCGCGCGCGCTGAAGCCGGGCACGGAAATCTTCCTGGATGAGCTTCCCACCGGCAGACGAGCCACCGCCCGCGTGGCCAATTGCGTGCCGCTGGGGACAACCAGCAAATGCTGGGTAGTGGGCATTGCGCTCGACGCTCCCGGCAATATCTGGGGCATTCATCCCGTTCCCGAAGATTGGGGAGCGGAAACGGCTGTGGCTGCGGCTGCGGCAGAACCCCCCGCCAAGAGCGGCGAATGGCCCTATCGCCAATTCTCCAGTCGCGGCGAATTCCATCCCGGCAGAAGGTAAGTAGGTGGTTATGTGGGGCGGACACTCTTGTCCGCCGCTTTTGATGTTGGTTTTGCCTTACGACGTCCGTTCCGTGCCCTTACACGACCGCGAGATCCTTCAACTCCAAACCAAAGTCAAATGCGGCGGACAAGAGTGTTAACCCCCGAACGATTCCTATTGCTTTAGCAGCTTCGAGAAGTAGCGGTTGTCGTAAAACATTGTGCTGTTGTGGACGAATTCGAGGACTTTATGCATCTTCTCGCGGTCCTCGCGGTTCATGTCGTTGAAGCGGATGGCGATGCCTGATCCGGGATCGGTGCGTACCACGCTTCCGGCGGCTTGCAGGCGGCCGTCGTCGATGGAGAAAATTACTTTTACTTTCGAGTCGGCGGGCAGCAGAGCGCTGGTTTCCACGTAGCAGCCGCCCAAACTAACGTCAATCAGGTTGCCCAGCACGGGAACTTCACCGTCCTGCGGTCGCAGCTCGATTGTCACCCGGCATTTCATGCGGGGATACAGCCGGCGGTTCTTGCGGGAAGGCTGCTTCTGCTTCTCAATGTACATGCGGCGGTCGGCTTCCGCCAGCAGGGCTTCTGCGTCCTTGCCGTCTTCCGGGTACAAGGCTTGCCCCACGCTCAGTGAGAGGATGTCTTCACTGCAAACCTCCTGGCCTGCTTGGCGAGCTAGCTCCCGCAGGCTCTCCGCTTTCTTGGTGGCGGTTTCCAGGGTCAGGCCGGGAGCGACGATTACAAACTCGTCGCCGCCCATACGAGCTACATAGTCATATTCGCGACAGCTGTCTTTTAGTGCCTGGGCGAACAGCCGCAGCACGCGATTGCCTTCCAGGTGGCCGAAGCGGTCATTGATCTGCTTGAAGCCATCCATGTCACTGACCATCACTACCAGCGACGAGTTGTCCCGTTTGCATCGCGCCAGCTCACGATCCAGTTGCAGGAACAGCGACCGGGCGTTGGGCAGCCCGGTAAGGTAGTCGGTCACCGCCGAGCTCTCGGCCTGCTCATACTTCAAGGCATTCTCGATGGCCAGAGCCATCTTCGAGCTGATGGCCAATAGGATGCGGAGATGATCCGACGTGAAGGCGTCGGTTTCCGCATGATAAAGCGTCAGCACACCCACCACTCCGGCAAGCCCTTCCAGAGGAATCGCCAGAGCTGATCGTAGGGTGCTGAACTTTGTCGGGTCGTTCAGATATCCGGGTTCGACGGAAGGATTGCCATTGATGATGGGCTTGCGGTTCTGTGCGACCCAGCCGGAGAGGCCGGAGCCCAACGGGATGCGCAGCGAAGAGAACAGACGGTGATTGTCGCCACTCACCAGCTCTGGAATCAGTTCCTGCCCGCGCTTTACATAAATGGCGATAGCGTCATAGGGCACCAACCGCCGGAGTTTTACCGAAAACACGGAGAGCGTTTCGCCCAGGCTCAGGGAAGCGCCCAGGTCCTGGCTCAACTCGAACAAGGTCTGAGCCTCTTGCCGAGCTGCGGCGATTGACGATAGGAAGGTAGCTTCCTGGCCGGGAGCGTCCTTTACGGTTATGTCTTCAAAACCTGCGGCCGGCGCCACTCCAGGCTCGATTTTCACTTCGGTGGAGAGTTTCGACCCAGCTTCACGCCTGGAGTGGGACTCGACCAGTTTCTCCAGTTGGCGATAACGTCTCTCCAGTACGCTCACTACTTTAGGGTCAAACGATTTTCCCGACTCGGCTACCAGGCGCTGCATTACCTCTTCCATGGGAAGCGCCCGCCGGTATTGCCGGTCGGAGGCCATGGCATCGAGAAAATCTACCGACGAGAGAATGCGTGCTCCGATAGGAATTTCCTCGCCCTTCAGTCCGAAGGGATATCCCGAGCCGTCCCATTTTTCGTGATGGGCCCGCACGATTGGAACCACGGGATAGGGAAAGCGCACGCGCTCCAGAATCTCCGCCCCCACCAGGGGATGGATCTTCATCTTTTCAAATTCTTCCGGCGTCAGCCGGCCCGGCTTCGAAATAATGTGCTCAGGCACGGCCAGCTTGCCGATGTCATGCAAGAGAGCGGCCGCATGTAGAGCTTCCATCTCACCCGAAGTCACGCCCAGCTCTTTGGCTACCTCGATGGCATAGACGCGCACCCGCTGCAGGTGGTCGTGGGTGGTGTGGTCCTTGGCCTCGATGGCCAGGGCCAGCGCCTCGATGGTGCGGAGGTGCAGAGTCGCCATCTCCTCCACGTGGCGTTTCTCGTCTTCAAGCTTGCCCAGATATAGCCGATAAGAGCGGTAAATCAGGTAAATGATGGGAACGATCAGCAGCGAAGCTTCCCATCCGAACTGGCGGTTGAACCAGCCGATCATCCCGGCAAAGGCCGCGCCCACCAGGTAATAAGGAAACGACCAGAAATAGCACTCCACCCAGATCCGCTTGATCGACTTATATTCGGTGAGCGCGATCACTGCCGCGATGGAACCGGTGTTGGCGGCGAAATAGCTGATGGCTGCCAGGCCCAGCAGCAGCGGATGATTCTGTACCCGGGCGCTCGAGCTTGCCAGGTGGTACACGCTGTAGGCAGCGCCGATGGCAAAAGCGCTGGCACACAAATTGAACACGACCTGCAGGGGGCTGGGACGGTCGCGATAAAAACACTGAACCAGAATGGCAGCTGTGCCGAGGACCAGAGTCTCAGCAAAACCAAGCTCCAGGATTCCCAGGAGGATAAACAGGAAGTTCACCGACATGGTGCCGGTGATGCCAGGCAGGCGGACCTTCAGCCTCGCCGCCAGAATGGCGATCAGCAGGTAGCAAATGAACTGTGCGATGTTGCGGCTGGTTGGGTTGATCGCTGCATACAGGAGCACACCCGTACCCGCCACTACGACAAGGCTAATAAACGCCTTGGCGCCAATGCCCAGTTCTCTCCACGACTGAGAGCCGCTAACCACGTCCCTCCGATCATCGCTAGCCTGGATTTTGCCGCTTGATTTCCCTATCTTGATATCAGCTAAGCCGCCTCATTACAATGACTTACATCTTCCAAGCCTAAACTTTCGTAACCGGGTTCACACACCGCTGTGCCGCTCCCGCCAACTCCATCGCGCATGGACTTGCTCTCAAAGATTGCGCTTTCAGCTACTTGTGACTCGCCTTCGATTTTTAGCGGCAATGCCCCGGCAAGAAGGAGAGAAGAACTCATTACCGGAGACTTCAATCGAAGGTTACGAAGGTAGGGGGCACGCGGCTCGAGCCGATCTTTACTGAGCGATGCGGTAGAAGCTCAAGGCGGCATCGCCCTGCTTCAGGATGCGAAAGCGTTGCAGGGGGCCAAATGAATCGCCGGGATCAGACCTCTTGTCGTGCTCGGCGATGATTACGCTATTTGGCTTGAGCAATGTTGCGGATTGCGAGAGCGCCTGCAGGGTCTGCACGTAGATATTCTCCATGCGATAGGGAGGGTCTAGAAAAATGAAGTCGAATGCGGTTTCTCTGGCCTCCAGGACGCCCAGGGCACGGCTGGCGTCTCCTTTTAAAACTTCGACGCCACCGGCGACTCCGAGAGATTTCAGATTTCGCTCGATCAGGCCTGCCGCGGAGCTCGATGATTCCACAAACAACACTCGCGCCGCCCCCCGGCTCAGGGCCTCGATACCTACCGCTCCAGTGCCGGCGAACAGGTCCAGCCAGACCGAGCCCACGAAGGTGTCGGGATTTCCGGCGCTTAAAACGTTGAACAGGGTTTCGCGCAGCCGGTCTGCGGTAGGCCGCAAATCCATCCCCCGCAGCGACTGCAACGGGCGGCTGCGAAACTTGCCCGCGATCACTCGCATAAAACGGTTGCTTCCGGGCTGCCGTTGCCAGCCGAATTACCTTGGATTTGCGGAAATTGCAACTCTGCGCTCCCCCGTGCTGTCTAAATATATAGAATGACAGTAGCAAGAGGTTTGCTGGTTTTCCTATGAGAAGCTGGTCCATATCGGCGGGACGCATCTTCGGGGTTGAGCTTCGCATTCACTGGACTTTTTTCCTCCTGCCGCTGTTTGTCTGGTATACGGAGTACGCTTCGCACGGGACCGCCAATGAAGGCCGAGGCTTGGCCCTGGTCGGCATTATTTTCGCCTGCGTGCTGGCCCACGAATTCGGTCATGCAATGGTTGCCCACCGACTGGGAATTCGAGCGAAATGTATTATCCTGCTGCCGATTGGTGGAATTGCCCAGCTCGACGACAGCCAGTCTCAGGAAAGCAAAAGCCTTTCGAACGCGGCAGTGTCAACGCTCGAGTCCAAGCTTGAGCCCAAGGTCCAACCCAAGTTGGAGCCATGGAAACGCGACATCCTGATCGCGCTGGCCGGACCGCTGATCAATGTGGTTATCGCCGTCATCGCCGTCGTGATTCTCATGCTCTTCGCCCCGCGGGTGGATCTCTGGACTTGGCCGTTCATGCGCTCCGCGAACCTTCCACGCAGCGTGGTGTGGATTAACCTTTATCTCGCCGGCTTCAATTTGCTGCCCGCTTATCCGATGGACGGAGGACGCGTGTTGCGGGCATTGTTCAGCCGTCATATGGAGCCGATTCAAGCCACCCGCCGGGCGGTCTCAATCGGCCAGGCCTTCGCTACGCTGTTTATTCTCACCGGCATGGTCCTGCCCAACTACTGGCTCACGCTGGTGGGATTGTTCCTTTTCATCGCATCCCAGATGGAAGAGCGGTCGGTGGTTTTTCAGTCGGTGCTCGAGAAGGTGCATCTGGAAGACATCATGCTCACGGATTTTGCCACGCTGTCCCCGGCAGACACTCTCGAGGATGCGCTGGACAAGGCGGTTCACTCCCTGCAGGACGATTTCCCCGTGATTCGTGGCAGTGACATGGTGGGAGTGATTTCGAAGCAGAAGATTCTGGAAGCGCTGCGAGTTGAAGGCAACGGCTATGTGCAGGCCGTAATGAACCGGATTTTCGAAGTCGCCCAGAAGGGCGAATCGCTGGCCTCCGCCTTCCGCAAGCTCACGGCGCGCAACCTCAGCATTATTCCAGTGGTGGAAGATCAACGCCTGGTAGGAATTGTCACCCTGCAAAACCTGATGCACTCAATGGCGCTGCTGGCTGAAAGCCGCAAGCTGCGCAAGCAGGCGCTGAGCTCGCAGTAAAAAAGCAGCCAGGGATTTTCACCCAATCAAACCGATCAAATCTGCTTTTTATCCGGCTGAATCCGCGCAGAGCCATGGCCCTTCTTTCTAGAACTTGACCACCACTCCGACCATCGGTTCCGCCATGTGGCCCCGGTCTCCGGTAAACAGGTTTTGCACGTTGAAATCGGGCGCTTTATAGAAAAGACCGCGGCATTGCAAACGCAGCGCCAGGTGGTCGGAGACGCTCGATCTGCGGATGAAGGGCAGGCGCGAGAACAGGCGGTAGTCAAAGCCGCCGCCATAGAGAAATGCGGGCTTGCTTTGCTGCGACGCCGGGATGACCGTCTGCACTCCGTTAATGGTGTTGGTATCGTAACTGGGATAGAAAACCAGCCCCGCGGCGCCCGCGAAAACAAAGGGCTCAAGCGTGGCCGACTGCAAGAAGCTGAATACATACGCTCCCGAGTATTCCGCAATGCTGTTGTTAATGCGATAGGTGAGCGGAGAGGCAAAATAAATCTGCGAGTTCGTGGTGTGAGCGTAATTGATCTCCACCGAACTTCGGGCGCTAAAGCGGTATCGCCCGGTGACCAGAATATTCAGCGAGTTCGTGGGAGTCAGCACCGTACCGTTGCCCTGGGACTGCTTGGTAAGAACGGCGCCGCCGTTCAAACTTACGTCGAAACGATTGTCCTGGCTCAGTCCGATCGAGGTTAGCAAGAAAATCGCCGCCACCGCCATGCCGCTCGTTCTTAACATCAATTGCCCTCGCTTCCCATCTCGCAACCAAATCCGGCCACGGATTGCATTCGTATTCACGGATTTACAAACCTCATCTTGCCGTTTTCATCCATGATCCGTGAAATCAGTGGCCCAGTTTTCTTCAGAACAGGCGAATGGCTTTGGCCTGCTCGATCGCCGGCACGTTCCTCAACTCGGCCAATACTTCCGGCGAGACTCGCCCGTCCACGTGCACCACCGCAATCGCTTCCCGAGGTGCGCCTGGCTTGCCGTTGCCGACCCTCCGGCCCAGGGAAAAATCCGCGATGTTGATCTTATGCTTACCCAGAATCGTGCCGACTTGCCCGATCACGCCCGGAACGTCGCGGTTGCGCATGTAGATCAAGCTGCGCTCCAGCGGCGCCTCCACATCGATACCGTCAACATGCAGCAATCGCGGCGTGTTCTGGTGCAGCACCGCTCCCTTGACTAAGTGCTCTTCGCCGGCCGTCTTGAGCAGAACCGAGAGCACGCTGCCGGAGCCTCCGCTCGAACTCTTGGGCTTGCGCGACTCATGGACGCGCAATCCCCTGGTTGAGGCAATGGCGGCGGCATTCACCAGATTGGCTTTCTCTTCCAGAGCTTCATTGAGGATGCCTTTGATGGCCGCATTGCGGATCAGTTCAGTCTTCGACTCTGCGATGTGCCCGGAGTAGCGAATCGAAATCTCCTCCAGGGTCCCCTCGCTGACTTGCGCCAGGAACGCGCCCAGCCTCTCGGCCAGCACGATGTACGGCTGCAATTCCAGGTATTCGTCGTGCGATACCGAAGGCACATTCACCGCATTCTGAATGACGCCGTCTTTCAGATATTCTTTCACCTGATGCGCGATCTGGTAGCCCACCGCCTCCTGAGCTTCGCGGGTCGAACCAGCGATGTGAGGTGTGAGAATTACGTTTTCAATCGCGGTCAACGGCGAGTTTTTCAGCGGCTCTTCGGTAAAGACATCCAGGGCGGCGCCGGCCACTCGTCCTTGTTTCAGCGCCTGTGCCAGGGCGGCTTCGTCAATCAGTTCGCCGCGGGCGCAGTTAACCAGCCGTACCCCAGCTTTCATCTTCGCGATGGATTCGGCGTTGATCATGCCCGACGTCTGCGGGGTGAGTCCAACGTGCAGGCTGAGGTAATCGCTAGCCGCATAGACTTCTTCCAACTTGCCCATGCGGATGCCCTGCTCCTTGGCCACCGCGGTGGAAACGAACGGATCATGTGCGACCACCTGCATCCCAAAAGCACGCGCTCGCCGTGCGACTTCCATGCCAACTCTCCCCAGACCCACGATGCCCACGGTCTTGCCCCGGAGCTCGGTCCCCTGAAGAGATTTCTTCTCCCATTTGCCGGCATGCATTAATTCGTTGGCGCGTCCGATGTGGCGAGCCATGGCCAGCATCAACGCCAGCGTGTGTTCGGCAACCGCAATGGCGTTCGCGCCGGGAGTATTCATCACCGCGATGCCCTTGCGGGTTGCGGCATCCAGGTCGATGTTGTCGACGCCCACGCCGGCGCGCCCGATCACCCGCAGCTTGGAGGCATGTTCCAGCAGATCCGCGTTCACTTGCACCGCTGAGCGCACGATCAAGGCGTCTGCCGTTTCCAGTTGCGCGGCCAGTTTGCCGTCAAGCTGGTCGGCCGTCACGATGGTCCAGCGCGGTTCGCGCAAGAGATCTACTGCTGACGAAGAGATTTTCTCTGCTACTACTACCTTCATGATTTGGGTTCGCTCTTCAAAGGGAAGTTAAGAATACGTTGCCGCCGGTGACCAGCGCCCGGCTGACTACCGCGATCGCCGCGTCAGAAATTGGCACCGGCAGCCCCATACCCGTCAATGCGAAGAACCCGGGCGGGATGGGAACCTGCCGGAAGCAGCCCGGCCTGGTCAGCAATGCCGTGAACTTTACCGCGGCAGTAAATTGCGTGCGCCAGCTCGCCGCAATCAGGCGCCAACCGGTTGCCGCTTTTCAGCTGCGTTGCGTGCGAATACCTCCTGGGCCGCTCGCACCGCGGCGCCGTATTCCACCGGCTTGGCAGTCACGCTAGCCAGAACGTGCTCCATCGCGGCCAGAATTCCAACGGTGTCGAGATAGTCGTAGTAACCCAGGTGGGCGATACGAAACAGTTTGCCCTTCATCTCGCCTTGTCCGTTCGCAACCACTGCCGCAAACGACTCCCGGAATTCCTTCACAATCGCGCTGGAATCAGTTCCGAGCGGGGTTTGAATCGCGGTGAGTGCCGCCGCGGGCGCGGCTGCCGAGAACAACCTCAGTCCCAGAGCTTGCGCGCCGGCGCGGGTCATCGCAGCCGCCAGTTCGGCATTGTTGATCAAGGCTTCGCGCCCGGCCGCCAGATCGCCATTCCCCATCTGGCGAACGAAATCCAGGGCAGCTCCTAACGCGGCAAACAGAGAGGTGGCCGGGGTGTAGGCCGACTCTCCTTTGGCTGCGGCTTTCCGCTCCTTGCGAAAATCGAAGTAGTAACGCGGGGACTTCGTAGTCTCCATGCGCTTCCAGGCGCGTTCGCTGACGGCGCAGTAAGCCAGGCCCGGAGGAATCATCAACGCCTTTTGCGAGCCGCCAATGATGACGTCGATTCCCCAGCCATCAATATCGAAGTGGGTCGTGCCCAGGCCGGTGATTGCGTCCACGACCAGCAGGGTTTCGTCGCCCTGAGCGCGGACGAGTTTGGCGATCCCCTCAATATCGTGCCGCGCTCCGGTTGAACTTTCGGTGGCCTGCACATAAACGGCGCGCACCTCGGGAGTCAGTTTGTGGCGGACATCGTCGAGCGAAATCGTCTCTCCATAGGGTGCGCTGATTACTTCCACCGAGCAGCCAAAGGCCTTCGCCAGATCGCGCCAGCGTTCGCCAAATTTTCCCGCCGTCAGCACCAGAACCTTATCGCCGGGCGAGGTCAGGTTGGAAACCGAACCCTCCATCGCTCCGGTGCCGGAGGAAGCCAGTATGAGCACATCATTCCGTGTACCGATGAAGTCTTTCATGTCCGCCAACACCCGCGAATACAGAGCGCGGAAGTCAGCCGTTCGGTGGTGCATGGCAAACGACGCCATCGCCGTCTGTGCCGCTGGAAGGATGGAAGTTGGGCCCGGGGTGAAGAGACGATTCTTGCGCAGCATCTATGAAAAAGTCCTTTATGGAGAAGATCAATCTAGTTTACCGGAATCGGGGTCTATTCACCACGCAGCGCGAATGTAGGTAGTGGGCCAGTTTCGGCTCTCATCCCCTGTCATCCTGAGGAAGCGGAGTCCTTCGCAAGTCGAAGGGCTCCCGACGAAGGACCTTTGCATTGCGGGACAATAGCAGCGCCAAAACCTCTGCCAGATGTGGCGATACGCTTTCACGCCGGATTTGCGCCGGCACCGCAGGTGACAGCTTTGAGGTGCAAGCTCAGCATGACGACCATATGAGATCCGCAGGCTTCAAACCGATTTGGCTTGAGCCCTGGCCCAGGCCTGCGCTGCATCCACCCGCCGCGAAATGGCCGGATGCGAGTGGAAGAGCCATTCCACCCACCGCGCGGGTGAACGCTCTGCAAGATTTTGCTCCGCCAGTTTATTCATGGCGGAGATGAAAGGCGCGACCGTGGCAATCGAGCGGAACGCATAACGATCAGCCTGGCGCTCGTTAAAACGGGAGTAGGCGTTGAGCAGCGGCAGTACAACAAACGAAAGCATGGTCGCGACCAGCATCAGCAAAGGCAGGTTGGCAAAGTCGGAAAGCGTCTCAAACATGTGCCGGCGATCAACCGCATAGTGGAGAACCGAATTCGCCGCCCAGAATCCCACCAGGGTGATTCCCGCCTGCACCAGAATGCTCTTGAAAATATGGCGATGCACATGGTGCCCCAGTTCGTGGGCCAGAACCGCTTCTATCTCATCAATGGAGTAGTTCTCCAGCAGCGTGTCTGCCAGGATAATGCGGCGAGTATTGCCCAGGCCGGTGAGCGCAGCATTGGCTTTTTTGCTTTTTTCCGAAAGCTTCCACTGGTACACGCCGCGAACTCTGGTGCCCGCGCGCTCTCCAAGCCGGACGAGTCGCGCCTTTAATTCCTCATTTTCAAGCGGCGCAAACTTGTAAAAAATAGGAAACAGAACCACCGGAGCCAATTGCGCGAGCAGCACAAAGAGTCCCAGGAACGCAGCCCATGCGATCAGCCACCAATGCTCCGGAGCTTCACGCATGATGAAATAAAGCAGTTCGGCGACGATCCCGGCCAGGATGACGCCCACCAGAAAACCTTTTACCTCGTCCCACACCCAGGACCGCAGCCGCATATTAGAAAGTTGGTAACGGTGCTCAAGACGAAAACTGTAATAGTCGAGGCCGAGTCCCAGAACTTTCGCCAGCAGCATAAGCATCAGCACATACAAAAATAACGCCAGACCGTAGTGCTGAAAGGTGGCCTTGTACGCGACATCTCGCAGGGTGCCGCTCCATCCACTTAGCAGGAGCCCCACCATCAAGGCCAGTCCGAGGAGAAAATCGCCGACCCCGAGCCAGCGGCGGATACGGTTGTAACGCCGGGCGTCCGGAGAATCGGAGGGGGGAGGGACGATAGCGGCTGCTGCGGCCATTTGATCTACTGATTATTGTATTGCAGGGAACGAATTGCGAGACCCGGAAGTTCAATAGGGAGCACGGTCCTCTGTGTTCAGGGCCGGTGGTCTCTTACAAATGCTTCGGCTGTAGAGAGAATTTCACTCACCAGCTCTGGCGATGCAGCCTCGGAATAAACCCGCAACAGAGGCTCGGTGCCAGATACTCGAAACAATACCCAGGCCTGCGCTCCGTTCCCGTTGGTTGAGGCGTCGAGGAAGAATTTTACGCCATCCAGACCCTCTTTCCTCAGAACCGAGTAACGCCCGAGGCGTTTAGTTCCGTCAGAGCCAGCCCGCTGGATGGCGCTTTGCTTCATCTCTTCCGTGATGTGTAAATCGCGGCGCCCGTAATAGTGCGGACCATATTCGCGTTGCAGGTCGGCCACCAGTTGCCCTAATGGCTTCTTTTCGTCGGCCATCACGTTGGCCAGCAACAGGCAGTTGAGAGTACCGTCGCGTTCCGGCAGATAGCGGGAGTATCCGATGCCGCCGGATTCTTCTCCCCCCACTACGATTTCATGGTCCATCATGAGGTCGGCAATGTATTTAAATCCGATCGGGCACTCAATCAGTTTGCGCCCTTGTTTAGCCGCAATGCGGTCCACCATGCCGGTGGTGTTGAAAGCCCGTACCACGTCACCGGGCCACTTCTTTCGCTCCAGCACCCAGCGCAGAAGCACTGCAAAACATTTATGGGAATCCACGAAACTGCCGTCTTCCGCGATGGCGCCGATACGGTCCGCGTCACCATCGGTCGCAAGGCCGGCGTGGCAGCCTTCTTTGAGCACGGTCTGCCGCAGCATTTCAATGTGCGGTTCGATGGGTTCAGGATTGATCCCCGGGAAAAGCGGATTCAATTCCTGCCGGATTGCCACGCACTGCACGCCGTGAGTCTTGAAGATTTGGGTAAGCACGCCGCGGCCGGAGCCATACATCGAGTCCACTGCGAACCTGAAATTCGCCCGGGCGATTACGGTAAGGTCAGCGAACTGGCAGATGGCTTCGGAGTAGGGCGTGGTCAAGTCTACTTCTTCGAGGGAAGCCTTCTGGCCTTTGGGAAGGGACCCGGCAGCGACTTCCTCTTCAATCACTTTCATGATGGATGGCGTCGCCGATCCGCCAAACTTCGCTTTGAACTTGACTCCATTCCAATTCCACGGGTTGTGACTGGATGTCACCATCACTCCGCCGGCGGCGCTCCAGGTTTTAACAGCAAGGGAAACTGAGGGAGTCGGAACAGAATCCCTGGTCAGCTTTACCGGAATCCCAGCCTCGGTGATGGTCTCAGCCGCCACCCGCGCGGCCTGCTGGGAAAGAAAGCGGGTGTCATAGCCGACGAAGACGCCATCGGAAGGATTCTCATGCCGCAAAACGTAAGCGGCGATGCCGCCCGCAACCCGGCGCACGTTTTCGAAAGTAAAATCGTCGGCAATAAGGCCGCGCCATCCGTCGGTGCCGAATTTGATGGATCGATCGTTAGTCATTGATCATTGGTTGTTGGACATTAGTTTTCGGTTGCTTTGCCAACGACCGAAGGCCAATGACCAACTCCTGCGCTCAAACCAGTGTGCGCAATTTCTTCTCGTCCAGATACTTCACCACTTTTCCTACGTCCTGCGCGCGTTGACGGGTGGTGATCAGTAGCGCGTCTTCAGTTTCTACCACTACAAGATCGTCCACGCCCAGCGCAGCCACAAATTTTCCCGGCGCGTGAATGTAATTTCCCTTGGCTTCAAAAGCAAAGAGGCCTTTTCCGGTTACCAGGTTGCCTTCCCGCGGGCGGCTCTTGGCGGAGTGATGCTCGTGAAGCGCGGTCCAAGAGCCTAGATCGTTCCATCCAAAATCGGCGGGGAGACAGATGATATTCGAGTTCAACTCTCCCTTGGACGAGCGCGGCTCGAGCACAGCATAATCGATGCTGATGTTCTCGCACTTGGGATATAGCCGGGCAAACGTGCCGGCGAACTTTGACGTGCCATAGCTCGAAGCGATCTTTTGCAGCAGCGCAGCAGTCTTGGGCAAATGCTCCAGAAGGGCACTCGTCAGCGTGCGCGCGCTCCACAGAAACATGCCACTGTTCCAGAAATAATTTCCCGCGCTCACGAACTGAGCGGCGCGAGCTGCGTCTGGTTTTTCGGTGAAGCGGCGCACGCGAAGCGCCTTATTCTCAAATGGCGAGCCCGCCTCGATGTAGCCATACCCGGTTTCAGCGCGGGTAGGGCGAATCCCCAGCACCACAATGTTCTCTCCCGCCGCGGCGATGCGGATAGCATTCTTCAGGACGGCGCGATAGCGGGCTTCGTTTCCGATGACATGGTCGGAAGGAAACAGGCCGAGGACTGCGCAGGGATCGGTATTTAGCAAAATGAATGCCGCCAGCCCGATGGCAGGCGCCGTGTTGCGGCCCGCCGGCTCAGCCAGGATATGCGATTGGCGCAGCCGTGGAAGCTGGCGAACAACTTCACGACGCAGATGCTGGTTGGTGATAATCCAAAAGTGGCTGGACGCGGCTAGGGGCAGCAGCCGCGCCACCGTCTGCTGGATCATGGTTTGTTTTCCATCGAGCGCCAGCAGTTGCTTGGCGCGTCGCTGCCGGCTCAGCGGCCAGAAGCGCGTACCGCGGCCACCGGCGAGGATCACGGGATGGAAGTTTGTCTTAGTCACGAATAAACAAGATTGAAGATTGTAGATTTAAGATTGCAGATTGAACACCAAGCCAGTCCTGAATATGAACAAGCCAAAATCTGAGATCTGCAATCTGAAAATTACAATCTGAAATCACCAATCTTTCCCTACATTCGTGTTTCCGGCTCCGGCAGCGCTTCTCCGGGCACTGTCGCTTTGATGAATTCCACCGACCATTGCGGGCGGACTTCAAACTCGCCAACAGCTGCAGGCACAACTACGGCGTCGCCCCGTGCCAGGGTTACGGGGTTCGTTCCGCGTGCCTCGACAATTCCGCAGCCTTCGACCGCCACCAGAATCTGCACCGCACTCTTGCCGCGCTCGGCGCCGGCGTGAAACTTGTGTGGCTGTTTAAGTTCGAACATCTCGACCACGAAGTAAGAGGAAGCGATAAGCGGCGCCCGGCGATTGGCGGAGCCGTTCAAAGTGGACGGTGCCGGCCGCACCACCTTGCCGGATTTGACCTTCTCTTTGATCGCCGCCAAGCCTTCTTTCAGATGCAGTTGGCGAGGACGCCCATAGTCGTACAGCCGGTAAGTGGTGTCGGACTGCTGCTGGGTTTCCACGATGACCGCGCCCGGGCCCAGCGTGTGTACCGTACCGCCAGCCACGTAAATCATTTCGCCGGGATAAACATTAATCCAGTTCAGCAGCTCCTCGGCGCGCTTCTCTTGAATCGCCAGCGCGAATTGTTCCCGGGTGACGCCCGGTTTCAAGCCCAATCCAATCTGCGCTCCAGGCCGGGCATGTGCCACGTACCAGCATTCGGTTTTGCCCCACGGCTGTCCGGCGAGACGCGCAGCCGCGTCGTCCGGGTGTACCTGCACCGAAAGCTTCTCGTGTGGAAACAGGAACTTCAGGAGCAACGGAAAGCGGTTGGGATCGGGCGCCGCATCGCCCACCAGCTCCGGCCCATACTGCGAGCTCAGTTCAGCAAGCGACCTCCCCTGCAGCGGTCCGTTAGCGACTTTACAAGCGTCCCCCGTCAGCCAGGCCTCGCCAATTTTTTCATCAAATTTATGGTTAGGATAGATCGGCGAGAGATCCAGCGTGCCCCAGGGACGAGGATCGAATGCAGGCTGCATCGAAAATGGATAGAGTGCGTTCATGCGGCGGTACTCGGGGCCGCAATGAAGCAGCGACCCCGGGGAATATCGCTTCGGTGTCTGCTTACAGCGCCGCCAGAAACTTGCGCATTCGCTCCAGCCCGCGGTCCAGTTCAGTCACTGAAGTGGCGTAAGAAATGCGGATGTGCTCGCGCGTGCCAAAGCCTTCTCCGGGAACTGTAGCGACGTGCGCTTCGCGCAGCAGCCTTCCCGCCAGATCGGACGCCGATTTGATTCCGCCCCGTCCAATGAACGAGGAAATGTTGGGATAGGCATAGAAGGCGCCCTCGGGCAAGGTGCACTTCACTCCAGGAATCGCGCGCAGTCCCTTCACCACGTGGTCGCGCAGCCGGATGTATTCCGCGCGCATCTCTTCCACGCACTGCTGCGGACCGTTCAATGCCGCAACCGCGGCCTTCTGAACGATCGAAGTTGGATTCGACGTGGACTGGCTCTGCAGCTTCTGCATGGCCGCTACGACGGGCGTGGGAGCCAGCGCGTAACCCAGGCGCCAGCCCGTCATGGCATAGGTTTTCGACAGCGAACCAACAATGATCATGCGCTCGCGATACTCGCGCAGCGATCCCACGGAAAAATTCTCTCCCGTGTAATTCAGATACACGTAGCACTCGTCAGACAGCACCCAGATGCCGCGCTCCGCCGCCAGTTGCACCACCGCCTGCAAATCTTTCGGCGACATCACCGCGCCGGAAGGATTCGAGGGCGAATTCAAAATAATCATCTTGGTGCGCGGAGTTACCAGGCGCGCGATCATCTCCACCGTGACTCGGAAGCCCTGGCTTTCGTCGGCTTCCAGCAGCACACAGTTTCCGCCCGCGTAGCGCACGATGTCCTTGAAGGAAACCCAGTAGGGCACGGGCAGGATCACTTCGTCGCCATGATCGACCAGCACCTGAATGGCGTTAAACAGGGCATGCTTGCCGCCTACCGAGGCGATCGATTCCTCGCGCCGGTAGTCCGACTGGAAGTCAGCCGCATGCCGGCGGACAATGGCGTCGCGCAGTTCGGGGATTCCGCCCACCGCTGTATACTTCGAAAAATTGTTCTGAATGGCGCTGATGGCCGCGTCCTTGACGTGCTGCGGCGTGGAAAAATGCGGCTCGCCCGCGCCGAAATCCACGACGTCAATGCCTTGCTGGCGCAGTTTGTCGGCTTCAGCGACCACCGCCATGGTGGCCGAAGGTTCAATGCGGTTGATGCGCTCGGTAAGTTTAACGGCTGGAGCTGCTTCGGTGACTGGAGTCATGCTCGTTTTCCTATTCTTGATTTTCTCGCGTTCTGCAGCTTGATCGCCGGATCAAGTTTTTCCCGTAGCCGGCGTTCGACAATTTCCGGAACCAGATCCTGGATTGCTCCCCCCAGTTTTGCCACTTCACGCACCAGTCGGGAACTCAAATACGAGTACTGCTCGGCCGGCATCATAAAAACCGTCTCCAGGTCGGGCTGCAGCTTGCGATTCATCATCGCCATCTGCAGTTCGTATTCGTAGTCGCTCAGGGCGCGAATGCCGCGCAACACCGCGCTGGCCTTCACCCGGGCCGCATAGTCAACGGTCAGGCCGTCGAAGACATCTACCCGCACGTTTTTGAAATCGGAGGTCAAATCTTCCAGCATGGCGCGGCGCTCGCCCAGGCTGAACAGGGGATTCTTGTCCGGATTGCGCAAAATCGCCACGATCAGCTCGTCAAAAATCTTGCTGCCGCGTTCGATCAGATCCAAGTGCCCGTTGGTCGGTGGATCAAACGAGCCGGGATAGATAGCGATGACCTTTTTCAAGCGTCCTCATTGTTCCTGACGGAGAAACAGGCAGGCTAGGGTTAAAGAAGATTCTATGCGGCGAAGGCGCGGGATGGCAATTATTTTGCGGCGGAATCATGCCCCGGACATGTCACCTCCAGCACGTTTTGTCACCCTGATTCCCTCCCTAACTCCGTAATACACAATAACCAAGGCAGCGATCGGGTCTGCCCACCACAAACCCGCGGTGGCATTCAGCACGATGCCCACGAGTACTGCCATCGCGAGGTAAGCGTCGATCAATGTGACATTCGCTTCACTGAGCAAAACTGGGTTGGAAAGCTGTCTGCCTATCCGCTTTTTGGCGGAGGCCAGTAACAACATCGCCGCGACCGTCAAACTTAGCCAGATCATACCCAGCATGGATGCTGCGGGGCGCGCTCCTGCCACGAGCACGTGGACACTCTGCGCAGCGATGTAAATGGCCACCGCAAAGAGCGCGAGTCCGATGATACGCAGGGCGCGTTGCTCACGCTGGTGTGATATGCCCTTCAATTGCCAAACTACGGTGAGCGAAGCCAGGATCTCGATGAGCGAGTCTAGTCCAAATCCCGCGAGAGCAACCGAATGAGCTGCCACCGCAGCCAGCGTCACGGCGACTGCCGACACTACGTTCCAGGCGAG
This sequence comes from Terriglobales bacterium, assembly GCA_036265205.1. Lineage (GTDB taxonomy): Bacteria > Acidobacteriota > Terriglobia > Terriglobales > Acidobacteriaceae > JAIQFF01. The sequence goes on along the minus strand of DATAPL010000039.1, from coordinate 56,836 downwards.
CGTCATGTATTCCAACCACAACGCCCGGCCTAGCAGCAAGCGATAGTCTGGATCGCTCACCTGACTCCGTGGTTTCCTGTTTTCGGGTTGCTTTCCCCTTGTGTACGCGAGACGGTCTCGGGTCTCTACCGTCTGGCGGCAGGTACCTTGGCAGCTTCCGGAACCGCGCTCGGCATGGTGGTGACGCGCGCTCCTGTTCCCTGCGGAGCACCGGCGGCTGCGGTTTGCGCTTGTGGCGCCGTAGCCGGCGGCGCGCCCGCCGGAATCAATCCCAAATGCTTGCGCACCTCGGTTTCGAGCTTGGCGAAAGTCTCAACATTATCTTTCAGGAACTGGCGCGCATTCTCGCGGCCCTGGCCGATGCGCTCGCCCTTGTAGCTGTACCAGGCGCCGGATTTTTCCAGCAGATTGTTATTTACCGCCAGGTCGAGCAGGTCGCCTTCCCGTGAAATGCCTTCGCCATACATGATGTCGAACTCGGCTTCGCGGAAGGGCGCAGCCACTTTGTTCTTCACCACTTTCACTTTGGTGCGCGATCCGGTCACCACGTCGCCCTCTTTGATCGCGGCAATGCGGCGGATATCCACGCGCACCGATGAATAAAATTTCAGAGCGCGTCCGCCGGTAGTGGTTTCCGGGTTGCCGAACATGACCCCGATTTTTTCGCGAATCTGGTTGATGAAGATCAGGCAGGTGCGCGACTTGGAAACCGTTCCGGTCAATTTACGCAGCGCCTGCGACATCAGGCGCGCCTGCAAACCCATGTGGCTGTCGCCCATCTCGCCATCGAGCTCGGCTTTGGGCACGAGCGCGGCCACCGAATCCACCACCAGGACGTCGATTGCGCCGGAGCGCACCAGCGCCTCGGTGATCTCCAGAGCCTGCTCTCCGTAATCGGGCTGGGAAACCAGCAGGTTGTCTACATCCACGCCGAGCTTCTTTGCGTATCCGGGGTCCAGCGCGTGCTCGGCATCGACGAAGGCGGCCATGCCACCGGTTTTCTGCGCCTGGGCAACCACCTGCAGTGCGATGGTGGTCTTGCCCGAGGATTCCGGTCCGAAGATTTCGACTACGCGCCCCCGCGGGAAACCGCCCACGCCCAGCGCGGCATCGAAGGAAATTGCGCCGGTGGGGATCACGGCGATAGGAACGATTGCCTCCTTCGAACCCAGCCGCATGATGGAGCCTTTGCCGAACTGCTTCTCGATTTGCGCGAACGCCAGATCAATTGCCTTGGTACGTTCATCAGCCATAAAAATGCGGCTCCTTAGTGAGTGAAGTGTTTTAGAAGGTATTGATGGCGTGGATTATACACCGCGCGCGAAGCGAATAAAAGGCGAATTAACAATAGGCGAGCTGGAAAAGTCCCGAAATAGAACATCTGTTTAGGGCGGACACACTTGTCCGCCGCTTTTGACTTTGCCTTTCAGCGATACTCACCCTCATCACGCCGACTGCAAGACCACCCAATCCCAACAGCGGCGGACAGAAGTGTCCGCCCCACGCCAGGAACCCTTAATTTTCCTGTCATCACAGCGGTCTAACCGTAGTAAAATCCGCCGCATCTAAGCTGCCATCCGGGCAGCAGAGGCGCTCTGACGCGCCTCAGGCCACCATGTTCGTGGAGGTTTCATGCCAGACCGAGCCCTTGGGAATTCGACCACCAGTAGTTCGCAGACCGTCGCCCGACCTCATGAAGGTCGCCATGTTTGGGTCCTGACCGCCTATGCGGTCTCCGGCCTGGCGTTGTTCGGCGTGCTCATTTACTACGTGTCGGCCTATATCACGCAGTAGTTCCACTGCGAACCAGACCCGCTCTCCGGTGGATGACTTGCTCGTCTCACCGACATGGGGTGCCTCGCCCCTTGCCTTATGTGTGAGTTCCGTTTGAACCTCGAGTTTTGCCGGGCGAGTGCGGCTGCGCCCGAGCGCGACCGTGCTACAATCCCCGCTTACCCGGTTAAAGACACCTGGCATAATCCCCACTTAAGCGAGATGGACTGACTTCCGTGGCTCACGATCCCTCGAAGAGCGTTGTCACCTACGCCGACGCTGGTGTGGATATTGACCGCGCCAATCGCACCAAAAAGCGGATCAAGTATCTGGCCCACAAGACTTTCACCCGCAGCGTACTCAGCGAAATCGGCGGTTTCGGCGGCCTGTTTGCCGTCGATAAGCAGAAGTGGGTGGACCCGATCCTGGTGTCCAGTGTCGACGGGGTGGGCACCAAGCTCCGCATCGCCTTCGAAATGGACGTGCACCACACCATCGGCGCCGACCTGGTAAACCATTGCGTCAATGACATTGCGGTTCAGGGCGCCACCCCGCTGTTTTTCATGGACTACCTGGCTACCGGCAAGCTCGAGCCGGAAATTGCGGAAAAAGTGGTCGAAGGCCTGGCGGAAGCCTGCAAACACAATGGCTGCGCCCTCATCGGCGGCGAGACCGCCGAGATGCCAGGCTTCTACGCCGACGGCGAATACGACCTGGCCGGGTTCATCGTTGGAGCGGTCGAGCGCGAACGCATTATCAACGGCAAGACCGTCGAAGTCGGCGACGTGATTTTAGGGCTCGCCTCCAACGGCCTGCATACCAATGGTTACTCGCTGGCCCGCAAGCTGCTTTTTGAAGTCGGCAAATACACGCTCGATTCCTATGTCAATGAGCTAAAAGGCAAAGTGGGCAACGAACTGTTGCGCACCCACAAGAGTTACTGGCCGGCGATCAAACGACTGGTGGATGGCGAGTGCGTCTCTGCCATGGCGCACATCACCGGTGGCGGCATCACCGAGAATCTGCCGCGCGTGCTTCCGCGGGGGGTGGCCGCGGTCATCGATATGGGCTCCTGGCAAGTGCCTCCGATTTTCGAGCATCTGCAGCAACTGGGAAATGTCCCTCAGGAAGAGATGCTGCGCACCTTCAACATGGGACTGGGAATGCTGCTGGTGGTCCCTTCAAAGAAGTTCAAGAAAGCTCAAACCGTGCTGGAGCGGGCGGGGGAGAAAGCCTTCACGGTTGGAAGGATCGTCAAGGGCGACCGGAAAGTGATGTACACGTAGGCAGAGAAGTAGCTCTCCTGAAGTTTGACCTCTATTTCCTGACTGCGCGAAGAACCTGTACCTGGCCTGCTCAGGGATGAGTTTTAATCGGATCTGATCCCAAGCGGAGCACATTGCCGTCGGGGTCCTCGATCTGCATCTCAAGCGCCCAGGAATAATTGGTCGGAGGGAGCGTGATCTTTATTCCCCTGGCCTTGTACTCTTCATGAAGCTCCTCGACGTCTTCCACACCAACCCAGATCCACGCCCGGCCCTGCCCTTGGCCACCCCGGCTGAGATAGATGCCGCGTCCCTCTCGCGACACGTGAGTGAAGTCGTCATTGCCCCAACTGGCGTTCTCAAAGCCCAGAAGATCGACGTAGAATTCGAGACTGGCCTCCATGTTCTCAACCCGCAAGATGGGCTCGATGCATTCAAAACGAACCTGAGCCTTTCTCGCCTGACCAGGATCGCCCATACGGTGCGCCTCGCGTGAACTATCGTTTCAGCAAATCCACCGGCTCCCTAACATCATGCACCCGTAAATATTTCGACAGGGCCGGATATTTCTTAGCCACAGCTTGATACATCGCGTAAGCCACGTTGCGGTAGGAGAAGTGGCCCGCCGGTCCCGTCCTGAGTTCTGAGATGTAAACCACCTCGGCAAAATCCATTTTGAATAGGGTTCGCTTGCGAAATCCCAGAGGGATCGCATACTGCGAACTTTCCAGCGCCTCGGCTCCGCCGCTTGATGCGAGATGCTCGACTGCGCCCGCGGTTCGTTGCATCACGGCATCGTAATTTTGCCGGACGCCCGCCGATTGCAGTTCCTCCGGTGCGTCATATCCGTGTTTGGTGGTGAACTCCTGTTCGATCTGAATGCAGCGGCGGTGGCGGTGCATGTCGCGGAAACCGCCGATATCCATCAGAATGTCAAAGCGGAATTGCTGTCCGGCGCGGAAGGCCCGCAGCATTTCATCGTGGCGGCCGCGATGGCGCAGTCCCAAGTCGATGATTTCGCGGCGAATGGCTTCTCCGGCGGCTTCGACCGCCTGGCGAATCTGGCGATAGGGATAGTGGCTGTGCTCGTAAATCAAAGTCGCGGCCAGCTCGATTTCCAGCGGCTCGTCTTCAAGGAGATCGACCGTCGGGGCCGCCGCGATGGCCAGATCTCCCATTAACTCGGACGCAACTTGCCGCAGCGTGCGGCGAGTCTCGATTTCGTACTGGTTGGGATCGGCATATTTCACCAGTGTGGGTGCGACCCGAACCTCGCGCAATAATTCCTGCTCGGCGCGAGCACCCAGCTCCGACGACGCTGTGCGAATCTGCTCGACCAATTCCTTCAACGACTCCTGGTTCACGTTATAGGCGGGAGATGTCGCCGCCCGCTTCAGCAATTCTCCCAATTGCCGGACCTCTTTATGAGTGTGCGCCAAAAGATGCGACACCTGGTTTTCGAGAGTGCGCGCGTTGACAATTTCTCCCAACGAAGTGTTGGCGGCCAGCGGCAGCAGGTAGCGGGAGATGTCGAAGGCTCGCGCCCGCAGCGTGCGGTCGTAGGCTTCCTGCTTCATCTCGGCCGGTTTTGGCGTGATACCGGCCAGATAGCGAAACATGCTCTCTGACAGAGACTCATATTCGGCGAACAGCGAGTCTACGGTTTTGCGATAAAGATCTCTGGCTGATTCCTGGGCGGGCGAGTCGCCCGCCACCACGTGGGCATCGCCAAAGTCGGGAGTGTAGTAACCGCTCTTTTTAAAGTCCTGATAGCGGGTGGAGCGTTCCTGCCCGTCCCAGCGCTGCTCGTCGGCAACCGCGATGGCCGCGAGAATCGACAGCCGCTCGATGGCCAGCGCGATGTGGGCCAGATCGGCGATGGAACGATGGCCGTACTGGAAATAAAAAGTGTTGAGAAATTTTTCCGCCTTTTGCTGGCTGATCTCGCGCAGCGACTCTTTCATGGAAAGCGCCGAGCGGGAATACTTGGCCATGGCGTAGGCCTGAATTTCCGGCTCGACGCCGTAGACCGCATAGACTTCGATCGCTGGCGCGGACGCGGCTTCGGAGTTCGAGCCTTCGGTGGCGGGCTTTTCGACAACTTCAGACATAAGCATCTTCAATCCTAAACTGTCCCGTTCCCGATTGCCGCCCGGTGCCGCGTTTGAAAAGCCGAAGGCGAGCTACCCTCGGGACAGCCGGCGGGACGCCCGCGCTACAGCGTCTTCGAATCTTACTGCAATCTGCTTCTTTCAATGCTGTGCAGCGAGAAAAAGATCAGCAACTTTGAGGGCCAGACTCGCCGGAACCACGTCATCACGGTTGCAGAGCACGATAATGGTGAGATTGTCGTCCGTAAATCGCTGGATCGTGGTGCGAAAGCCAACCGTTTCGCCGTAGTGCCACATGCGTCGGTGGCCTTTGTAGGAATTCAGAAACCAGCCAAAGGCGTAAGCGGCCGGTGCGCCATCGGGTTCCTGCACCCTGCCGTCTGGAACTTTTACCGGAGTAATTGCCGGCTTCATCTCCGCTTCACTCAACAAAGTATGCTGCCTGAGTGCCTGGTCCCACTTGGCGAGATCGTCGAGCGAAGAATAAACCCCGCCGTCGCCCAGAACCGCCGAAGTTGAACTCTGATCCATTTCTCCCCAGGCGCCGCTTTCATGAGTGTGACCGTAAGCGCGGTTGGCAACGATGTTCTTTCCTTTTTCGTAGGCGACAGTATTGTCCATCTTCAGGGGCACGAAGATGCGGTCGTGAAGAAAATCGCCGAATGGCTGGCCAGAAGCTTTCTGCACGATCATAGCCAGAACCGCGTAACCGGAGTTGCTGTAGTCCCACTTTGTGCCGGGCGGAAATTTCGTAGTCTTCTGCTGCTTCAATATCTCCAGCACGCCGGCGTCCTTAATCTGCGGAATTGCGTCCGCCGGCATCCCAGCGGGCGGCTTGGACATCAGGTCTTCATAATCCAGCAGGCCGGAGGTATGGTTAAGCAGATTGCGAATGGTGATGGATCTTCCATATTCGGGAAAGTCCGGGAACACGTCGCTAAGCCGGTCTTCATAGCGCAGCTTGCCATCGTGTACCAGCAGCATGATCGCCATAGCGGTGAACTGCTTGGTGCATGATGCCAGACGGAAGTTGGTATGCCCGTCGATTTCACGGATCGAGCGCAAGTCGGAAACGCCGTAGCCCCGCTCGAATCGAACCTGGCCCTTCTCGAGAACAAGTACAGCGGCCCCCGGGTCGCGGGCGGACTTCATGCCGGCAAATATCTGATCAACCTGTTCCGGCCGGACTGCACTCGCCGCCAGACTCATGCGCGACATGGCCAGCAGGCAGGCAAGAGAGACTACGAAACGCAATAATCCGTGCCTCGGTATTCTCGAGATCGATTCTTCAAACGTCATTTGCGAAATTATTCTCGAATCCCGGCCACAGCCATCATGCGTCCGGCCACTCCTTTTTCTGCGCGATACGAAAATAGCAGATCGGTGCGGCATGCTGTGCAAAGCGGCGACGCACTGATGTTTTTGGCCGCGACTCCGGTTGCCAGCAGCTGCCGACGATTGGCCTCAACCAGATCGAGAAATATCTTCTTGGGCAGCACGCTGTGGCCGGGGGCGCGCGCGGTCAGGAAGAGCAGGGGATATTTTTCGCGCACCGGATCGGACTCCTCAACTTCCTGGAACAGTTTGCTGCCGTACTCGAACTGCGACTCGAACTGGGTCCGCACCTCCGGACCTACGTTGTAACAGCAGGCGTGAACCCCCGGGCCGATCGCCGCCTTTATGTCGCCAGGCGATGTGCCGAAGCAGCGCTGCATCTCGCCCACTCCTTTCTCCACGATCCGTTTTGCCGTCCCTCTCCAGCCGGCGTGGAACACTCCGATCGCGCGCCGCTTGCTATCCACCAGGATGACGGGCAAACAATCGGCGGTCAGAATAGCCAGCAGAATACCGGGTGTCTGTGTGATCAGGCCGTCGCCGGCTAAGGGAGATTTCGGGACGCTCCCGACGCAGTGAATGAGGTCGGAATGAATCTGACGAACCGTCACCAGAGGCCAGGCGCGGCCTTTGCTGGCGGCGCCCAGCAGCTGCAGGAATCTCCCGCGGTTTTTCTCGACCGCCGGGCGAGAATCCTGAGTCGTAAATCCCAGGTTGAGAGTCCGACCGCCGTAAACTTTGGAGAATCCCCCTATCCGGGTGCTGAAGCCATGGACGAGCCAGGGGAAGGGTTTGAGAGAATCGCCCTGCAGAATTTCGATTTGAGCTTTCCCGACATTCTGGCGCGGCACCGAAACATCTTAGCAATGTCTTTGAGATGTGGTCGGCCGACTGCCGATCGAACCTGGCTGAGCGGGCCGGCGCCTTTTCCGCGTATAATTCCGCGCTGCGGTCATAGCCCGCCAGATCAGACCTGTTCAGGAGCTCGACACATGCGTGTCTTTGTTGTGACGTTTACTTTGTTATGTGCCCTTTTTGCCGGAGCTGCAGCCCAGCAGGCGAACTCGTCAAACGACGAACCCAAGGAAAAAAAGTCGAAGAGTGTTGAATCCAAAAATCAAGAAAAAAAGCCGAGCCAGGCGGCCGAAAAAACCACCGAACCCGCGCCTCCGGCGGAAGAGCAGAAGCCTGCCGCGCCCAAGCCCGGGACTGACAAGGACAAGGAGGAATTCGATGTCTCCGAAGTTGCGCCGGTCGTGACTCATCACCAGCTCACACTCGACGGCAAGCTTTTGAAGTACACCGCAACCACCGGGCGCCTGCCCATCAAGCGCGGCGACGGCAAGATCGAAGCCGAAATGTTTTTCGTTGCCTACACGCTCGATGGCCAGGACGCGGGCAAGCGCCCGCTGACTTTTGCATTCAACGGTGGACCGGGCTCGGCAACCATCTGGCTACACATGGGAGCTTTGGGCCCCAAGCACGTCATGATGCAGGCCGACGGCCTCATGCCGCCCGCGCCGTATCGCATCGCGGACAATCCATCCACTCTGCTCGACAAAAGCGACGTGGTATTTGTGGATGCGATCTCCACCGGCTTCAGCCGCGCCGCCAATGCGGAGCTGTCGAAAAAGTTTCTGGGAGTGAAGGGCGATATCGAGGCCTTCAGCGAATTCATCCGCCTGTATCTCACCCGCTACGAACGCTGGAGCTCTCCGTTATTCCTTTTTGGCGAGAGCTATGGAACTACGCGCGCGGCCGGCATCGCCGGCAACCTTGCGGATCAGGGCATTTCGTTCAATGGCATAACCCTGCTCTCGACCGCGCTTAGTTTTCAGACCCTGGTGGACAACAAGAGCAACGACCAGCCTTACGTTCTTTTGATTCCGACTTTCACCATGATCGCGGGCTACCACAAAAAGTTGCCGCCTGATCTGGCCCAGGATATGGCCCGGGCGCGGCAGGAATCGGAGCAGTGGGCCTCCACCGACTACACGCAGGCGTTGGCCAAGGGCGATGCGCTTAGCGCCGACGAGCGCCAAAAAGCGATCGACCAGATGGCGCGTTATACCGGCTTGAGCAAAGAGGTGATCGATCAGGCCAACCTGCGCATCGACGTGCCCAAATTCACTCACTACCTTCTGCTCGACCAAAAATTGCGGGTCGGCCGGCTGGATGGACGCTTCACCGGCCCTGATCCCGACGGGCTGCTGGATACCCCGTTCTACGATCCGACTGAGTCAGCGATCATGGGACCCTATACCGCGGTTTTCAACAACTATGTGCGCACCGAACTGGGCTACAAGACCGACATGCCCTACCAGGTTTTCCCGGCGGATCAGAACTTTTTTGAAAATGCCTGGAATTGGGGATCTGGGATCGCCGGCTTTCCCGATACGGCCACTGCATTGCGGCAGGCCATTGTGAAGGACCCTTATCTGAAAGTTCTGGTGATGGAGGGCTACTACGATCTGGCCACTCCGTTTTACGCCGCCGACTACACCATCAATCACCTGAATCTCAGTCCGCAATACCGCAAAAATATTTCCTTCGCCACCTACGAGGCGGGACACATGGTTTACCTGCCCACCGACGGCTTGAAGAAGCTGAAGGGAGACGAGGCAGGCTTCATCGATAGATCGATGGCAGGAAACTAATCAACTTTGTCATGCTGAGCGGAGTATGGCTGGTCGCTGGCGACCAGCCGCACGAAGTCGAAGCATCTCCACGCCCGTGCAGATAGCGGGGAACCGCCAAGCCGAGGGTTTTGCCGTTCCGGCCGCAGCTTCGCGAAACGAAGCTGCGCCCTCCCTCAGAACAACAACGGCTCGCGCTTGTGCCAGGCTGTGGCCTGTTCGTACGCCTCAGCCAGCCGCAACACCGCGGCTTCCCCCCAGTGGGGCCCGATGATCTGCAGCCCGATGGGCAGACCCGTGCTCGTGAATCCGCACGGGATTGATATTGCGGGTAGTCCCCAAACATTAGCCGGGCGCGTGTTTCGAAGAAGCAGCAGCTCCCGTGGCCGCAGCAGATCGGGATTCTGTTGCAGTTCTGCGATGGTTGGCGCCGGAATCGGCGTGGTCGGGGTTACCAGCAGATCCACATTCGAAAATACAGCTGCGACATCGCGACGCGCGTCCTCCAGTTCTCGGCGGCTCTTCAAGAGCGCCTCCGGACTGACATTTTCTCCCGTGCGGATCCGGCGCAAGGTTTCTGGCTGGTACAGTTCGGGGCTGCGCGCAACGAATTCGGCGTGAAACGCGTAGGCTTCGGCGCCTTGCAGAGTGCGATCGGTCGGGATGTTCAGCCCTACCTCGCGAAGCTCGGCTCCGAGTGAAGCCAGGCCAGTCAGCGCATGATCGATCGCTGATGCCACTTCGGGGTCGAGTTCCTCGTAAAAATAGCTTCGCGGAACGCCAATTCGCAGAGGATCGAGAGTCTTTCCCAGCGCTGCGACGTAATCTTCGACGGGAACATCTGCCGACGCTCCATCTTTCTGGTCGAAACCGGCGATGGCCTGAAAAATAACCGCGGCATCGGCTACCGTCCGCGCGATCGGTCCGACGTGGTCGAGCGAAGTTGAAAGCGGAATCACGCCGCCGGCACTGACTCTTCCGTAAGTGGGCTTCAGCCCGACTACGCCGCAAAGCGCCGCCGGCTCGCGAACGGAGCCGGCGGTGTCGGTCCCGATTGCGCCGTAACCGAGTCCCGCAGCGACTGCGGTCGCGGATCCTCCGGAGGAGCCGCCGGCGATGTGCCCGGGATGCCAGGCGTTTCGTACCTCGCCGAAGTAGCTCACTATCGAACTGCCGCCGTAGGCGAATTCGTGCAGGTTGTGCTTTCCCAGCAGGACGGCTCCGGCAGCCTTCAGGCGGCGGACGACATCGGCGTCTTCGCTGGGAATACGATCTTTGAACAGCGCGCTGGCGGCCGTGGTACGGACCCCGGCAGTGTCGATCAGATCTTTGAGGGCAAGGGGAATTCCGTGCAGTGGACCACGCCATGCGCCGCGGCGGATTTCGCCTTCGGCCTGGCGTGCCTGCGCCAATGCCGAGTCAGAAGTGACGGTAATGAACGCGTTCAGCCGCGGATTCAGCTTCTCAATACGCGCCAGACACTCCTTGGCCAGCTCCACCGGTGAAACCGAGCCCTGGCGCAGCAACTCGCTGATTTGCCGGATCGATCGTTGCAAAAGGTTGTCCCCATCGGAATATTAACGAACTCCTTGCCCCGTGTGGGGCGGACACTCCTGTCCGCCGCCTTTGATTTTGATTTTGATCATCCGTTTTTTGGCACCCTGAACCTTCAAACCCAAGTCAAAAGCGGCGGACAAGAGTGTCCGCCCACACGGCAGGTGCAGGGTTGGCGGAAGGCCTATAATTAACCGGTTGTTCACTATTCCACTTTCGACGGAGGTCTAAAATATCGCCATGACCCAGATGACCGCGTCTCCCGTCAGCACGCAGGGTCTTTTTGTCGATGGCAAGTGGATTGAGGAAGGTGACCCGGTCGAGATACGAGCCCCCTATGACGGCAGCGTAGTCGGGACCGTCTTTCAGGGCAGACGGGAACACGCGGAGGCTGCGATTGCCGCCGCGGTAAAGGCTTTCGGTACTACCCGCCGGCTACCCGCGTTCGAGCGTCAACGCGTCTTGCGACGAGTGTCCGAGAACATTTCCAGCCGCAAACAAGAATTTGCCCGCACCATGGCGCAAGAGGCCGGCAAGCCGATCAAAGCCGCCCGCACCGAAGTCGAACGCGCCATCTTTACCTTCAACGTTGCTGCCGAGGAAAGCACCCGCATTTATGGTGAGTACCTCCCGCTCGACTGGCAGGAGTTCACTGCCGGGCGTTGGGGAATTGTGCGGCGCTTTCCCCTGGGGCCGGTGGCCGGAATCACACCGTTTAATTTCCCTTTGAATCTGGTGGCTCACAAGGTAGCGCCTGCCATCGCCGCCGGATGCCCCATGGTCTTAAAGCCGGCGCCCCAGACTCCCCTGACCGCCCTGCTGCTGGCGGAAGCGGTGCAGCAGGCAGGATGGCCGGACGGCGGCCTGAATGTGCTGCCCTTGTCGAACGAAGACGCCGGGCTGCTGGTGACCGACGAGCGCATAAAGCTGATCAGCTTCACCGGCAGCGCCGCCGTCGGCTGGCAAATCAAGAACAATTGCGGGAAAAAGAAAGTTGTCCTGGAACTGGGGGGCAATGCCGGTGTCGTCGTCCACAGCGACGCTGACCTGGCCTACGCCGCCGATCGTTGCGTGGTGGGAAGCTTTGCCTACGCCGGCCAGACCTGCATCTCGGTGCAACGCATCCTGGTAGAACGCTCGGTTTGTGGAAAATTCACCGACCTGCTGCTGGAAGGTGCGAGAAAGCTGAAGAGCGGAGACCCCCTCGACGATACCTCTGATCTGGGGCCCATGATCCGGGAAAGCGACGCCATTCGCGCCACCGACTGGGTGCAGGAAGCGGTGCGTGGCGGAGCCCGGTTGTTGTGCGGTGGCCAGCGCCGGGGATCGATTCTGGAGCCCACAATTTTGACCGGCACCCGCCCTGAGATGAAAGTGAATTGCCTGGAAGTCTTCGCGCCGGTTGTGACGGTTGAACCTTACGACGATTTCAACCAGGCTCTGAAGCAGATCAACAACTCTCCCTACGGACTGCAGGCGGGGCTTTTCACCCGCGATGCCAAGCTCATATTCAATGCCTACGAAGAGCTCGAAGTGGGCGCTCTGGTAGCGGGCGATGTGCCGGCCTTCAGGATCGATCACATGCCCTATGGCGGGATCAAGGACTCCGGGCTGGGACGCGAAGGCTTGCGTTACGCCATTGAGGACATGACCGAGCCCAAGCTGCTGGTGATGAATCTGAAGTGAAGATTAGCCTTTGGTCAATGGTCTTTGGTCAATAGTCGTCAGCACTGGTTGATCGTCTTTAGCTCTCACGACTCTCGGGGATCCGAGTATCCAAGGCCCAACGACCAAGGCCCACCGGCTAATCAAAATGAATTTTTCACTCCCGCAGGAGGCCTGAAAGTGCTTTCACAATCCATCGCCTGCTATAATTTCCAGTTTTCTTGCTCTGTACGGTTGCGGTCGGTGGCCGCTTAGCGCAACGCTGCACGAACCGGGTGCCTGATCGACGGGTTCCCGCGGCTCTGGACCTCCTTTCGATGCAGATTTTTCATCGCAGCACGAACACACTTTCGCGGGCCACCATCTATGGCGCCGTGTTTGTGGTGGCGGCGCTGTTCTGGGCGGCAGCGGAGATTCAGCGCTCTCCCTATGTGACCTACGCTGGCGTGCGCCGTCCGCAGCCGGTTCCCTTCAGTCACCAGCACCATGTGGCCGGCCTGGGCATCGATTGCCGTTACTGCCACACTTCGGTTGAGACCTCCAGCTTTGCCGGCATACCTCCGACCAAGACCTGCATGAATTGCCATTCGCAGATTTGGACCAATGCGGCCTTGCTTGAACCAGTTCGGGAAAGCTTCAAGAGTGGGAAATCGCTGGTCTGGACGCGGGTGAACGATCTGCCCGATTTCGCCTATTTCAATCACAGCATTCATATCAACAAAGGCGTAGGCTGTAACACCTGCCACGGTCCGGTGGACCGTATGCCGTTGATGTACAACCAGGCGTCGCTACAAATGGAGTGGTGCCTTGATTGCCATCGCGCACCGGAAAAGAACCTCCGGCCTCGTGATCAGGTGTTCAACATGCGTTACGAAGAGCCATCGGAGAGCAAGCCGGTGGTGGTGGACGGAAAAGCCTACACCGATCAGCTTTCGCTGGGGACCGAGTTGGTAAGGAAGTACAAGTTGCGCACGGTGACAGACATAACCAGCTGTTCGACGTGCCATCGCTAGTTCCGGCTGGCTGAATTTTTCGCTGTTTTTAGTGGAGCAGCGCTTTAGCGCCGATTTGAAGAAGAGGAATATTTTGTAGGTCGGCTTTAGCCGCCGAGTTTCGCACCTCCCAGGCTAAAGCCCATCAAGGGTATGGGGAGTAAGCCGGGTTCAAGACCCGCTTCAGACATTTTTTAGTTGGCAATGAAGATGGAAGAAAGAAAAGACAGCCCGCGCGTCGAAGCCGTTTGCCCAAGCAAGAAGGGAAAGCTCGATCTGGACGCGGCCCGAGAGCAGATTGCCGGAACCAATGGTCCGGAATACTGGCGCAGCCTCGAAGAACTGGCGGCCAGCCCCGATTTCCAGGAGATGCTGCACCGCGAGTTTCCCAAGGGCGCGTCGGAGTGGCTGGATTCAGTCTCCCGCCGCGGCTTCCTGAAGCTGATGGGTGCGTCGCTGGCCATGGCAGGTATGACCGCCTGCACCAAACAGCCCCTCGAGCCAATCGTGCCTTATGTTAGGCAGCCCGAGGAGGTCATTCCCGGGCGGCCGTTATTCTTCGCCACCGCCTTTACGCTGGGCGGGTACGCCAGCCCCGTCCTCGTCGAGAGTCATCTTTACCGCCCGACCAAGATTGAAGGCAACGACCAGCATCCGGCCAGTCTTGGCGGCACCGACATTTTCTCTCAGGCGTCGATTTTGGGCATGTATGATCCCGACCGTTCGCAGACCGTGACCTATCTCGGGGCAGTCCGCGCCTGGGGATCGCTGGTCGAGGCCATGCGCGCTCCGCTCAATATCCAGAAAAGTTTGCAGGGTGCAGGTATCCGCATCCTGACCCAGACCATCTCCTCGCCTACGCTCGCCGACCAGTTGCAGTCGCTGCTCAAGACCTATCCGCAGGCCAAGTGGCACGTGTACGAACCGGTGAACCGCGACAATGTGATTGAGGGGGCAAAACTGGCCTTCGGGCAGCCAGTGGAGACGCAATACAAGCTCGAAAACGCAGATGTAATTCTGTCTCTCGACGCGGATTTTCTTTACGCAGGTTTTCCCGGGTTCACCCGCTACGTGCGAGACTTCGCCAAGCGGCGCGATCCCGATGCCGGCAACATGAGCCGCTTTTATGCGGTCGAGAGCACCCCAAGTTCGACCGGGGCAAAGGCCGACCACCGCGCGCCAATGCGTGCGGGGGATATCGAGCAATTTGCAAGCTCGCTGCGGGATTTGGTCCTGTCCAACAGTGGCTCCTCCAGCGCCCCGTTGGGACCTCCAGGATTTTATCCTGCACTGGTCAGGGATCTGGTCACTCATCGCGGTTCCAGTGTGGTCATCGCAGGCGACCACCAGCCGCCCGCTGTGCACGCGATCGCGCACTCCCTCAACCAGGCGCTCGGCAATGTTGGCAAAACGGTTGTCTACAGCGATCCCGTCAACGCCAATCCGGTGAATCAAACCGACTCGCTCAAAGACCTGGTCGCCGATATGCGCGGCGGCAAAGTGGACATCCTGATCATTCTGGGAGGAAATCCCGCCTACGACGCCCCGGCCGATTTTGGTTTCGCGGACGCGCTCAAAAACACAAACATCCCGTTGCGAGTCCATCTAGGCCTCTACCAGAACGAGACCGCGGAACTCTGCCAGTGGCATGTCAACGAGGCGCATTACCTTGAAGCCTGGAGCGATGCGCGCGCTTATGACGGGACGGCGAGCATAGTGCAGCCGCTGATCGCTCCGCTCTACGACGGCAGAAGCGCTCATGAACTGGTATCGATGATGGCGGGACAGGCGCAAACCAGCAGCCATGAAATCGTGCAGGCGTATTGGAAGGCGCAGCATAGCGGCGCCGACTTCGACACGTTCTGGCGAAAATCGCTGCACGACGGCTGGGTAGAAGGCACCGCGTTTTCTCCGCGGGGGGTCGAGAACAAGACTGCGAGCCTTTCTGCCGCGCCTTCACCCGACGCGAAGGCCATCGAAATCAATTTCCGCCGCGATCCTTCGGTCTATGACGGCCAGTTCTCCAACAACGGATGGCTGCAAGAACTGCCGAAACCCATGAACAAGCTAACCTGGGACAATCCGGTGCTGATGGGCCCGGCCATGGCGGAGCGGATGGGGCTCAAGACCGAAGACGTGGTGGAGTTGGAACTCAATGGCAAGAAGGTGACCGCTCCGGTGTGGATCCAGGTGGGTCATCCCGATAATTCCATCACCGTATTTCTGGGCTATGGCCGCCGCCGCGCCGGGCGAGTTGGTACAGGCGCGGGTTTCGACATGTATCAACTCCGCTTTAGCGCCACGCCCTGGTTCGCGAGCGGGGTGGTAATCCGCAAGACGGGAGACACATACAAGCTTGCCTCCACCCAGGGCTATCAGACCATGGACACTCCCACCGGCGCGCGGCCCCAGGTGCGTACCGCGACTGTTGAGGAGTACCGCAAAGAGCCGGACTTCGCAAAAGAGGAGCATCCACCCGCTGAACTCACTTTGTACAAGCCCTATCCTTACGCCAGCGAGCCTTATGCCTGGGGCATGACGGTCGATATGAATGCCTGCGTGGGCTGCAATAACTGCATCGTCGCCTGCCAGTCGGAAAACAATATCGCTGTCGTGGGCAAGGAGCAGACCGTGCTGGGGCGGCACATGCACTGGCTACGCGTGGACGCCTACTACCAGGGCGACCGCGACAATCCCAAGGCCTATTTCCAGCCGGTGCCCTGCCAGCAGTGTGAGAATGCTCCCTGCGAGGTGGTCTGTCCGGTGGGAGCAACCGTGCACAGCAGCGAAGGCTTGAACGACATGGTCTACAACCGCTGCGTGGGTACGCGCTACTGCTCGAACAACTGCCCTTACAAAGTTCGGCGATTCAACTTCCTCTTGTTTCAGGACTGGGAAACGCCGCAGTACAAGATGATGCGCAATCCGGACGTCACCGTGCGCAGCCGCGGGGTGATGGAAAAGTGCACCTACTGCGTGCAACGCATCAACGAGCACCGGATTGACGCCGAGCGCGAAGACCGCAAGATTCAGGATGGCGAATTGCAAACGGCTTGCCAGCAGTCTTGTCCGGCGGACGCCATCGTTTTCGGCAACATTAACGATCCCAACAGCCGGGTTTCGAAATTGAAAGCGCGGGCGCGGAATTACAGTCTGCTGGCGGACCTGAACACCCGGCCCCGGACGACGTACCTGGCCAATATTCGCAACCCCAAGCCAGATCTGGAAGGCTAGCGAGCATCAGTCATTGATTATGGACGAACCTACAAAATCGGCGCCGGTTATCGAACCTGGATACACTCTGGGCTCGGTCACAGACAAGATCAGCTCGATTGTGCTGACGCGTCCGACCTCGAACGGCTGGTTCGTGGGCTTCGGCATCGCATTTCTGTTGACCATGATGCTGCTGTTCGCCATCGGCTACCTGTTCGTGAGAGGGGTAGGCATCTGGGGAGTCACCGTCCCCATTGCCTGGGGCTTTGCCATCGTCAACTTCGTGTGGTGGATCGGAATCGGCCATGCCGGGACGCTGATCTCCGCCATTCTGCTTTTGCTGCGGCAATCTTGGCGCAACTCGATCAACCGCTTTGCCGAGGCCATGACGCTGTTTGCCGTGGCTTGTGCCGGCATGTTCCCGTTGCTTCATCTGGGCCGGCCCTGGCTGTTTTACTGGCTATTCCCCTATCCCAACACCATGAAGTACTGGCCGCAATTCCGCAGCCCGCTGGTGTGGGACGTATTTGCGGTGTCGACTTACGCCACGATTTCCGCCTTGTTCTGGTTTATCGGGCTGATTCCTGACCTGGCCACGTTGCGCGACCGCTCCGAGGAACGCTGGAAGAAAATTATTTACGGCATGTTCGCCATGGGCTGGCGCGGTTCGGCCCGGCACTGGCATCGCTACGAGACCGCCTACCTGTTGCTGGCAGGATTGGCTACGCCGCTGGTTTTGTCGGTGCACACCGTGGTCAGTTTCGATTTCGCCATTGCCATCGTTCCGGGCTGGCACACCACCATCTTCCCGCCCTATTTCGTCGCCGGCGCCATCTATTCCGGCTTCGCCATGGTGTTGATGCTGGCGATCCCGATACGCAAGTTTTATGGCCTGGAAGATTTCATCACTGTGCGCCATCTCCAGAACTCGGCCAAGGTGATGCTGGCGACCGGACTCATTGTTGCCTATGGCTACGGCGTCGAAGCCTTCATGGGGTGGTATAGCGGAAACCGCTATGACGCTTACACACTGTGGAACCGCTTGCACGGCCCCTACGCCTTCTTTTACTACCTGCTGCTGATCTGCAATATCGGGATCCCACAGGCGTTGTGGATTCCCAAACTGCGCAGCAGCCCGCTCTGGTTGTTCCTGGTCTCTGGAGTGGTTCTGTGCGGCATGTGGCTGGAGCGATTCATCATTGTGGTGGTCAGCTTGCAGCGCGACTTCCTCACCTCTTCCTGGGGGATGTACTACCCGACGCGCTGGGACTGGATGACCTTCATCGGGACTATCGGCTTCTTCCTGGCCTGCATGTTCCTGTTTGTGCGCATTCTGCCCATGATTTCAATCTTTGAGATGCGGACTCTGCTGCCCGAAGCGGAGGTCAAGGAATGAAACGCACCAGAGTTTACGGAATCATGGCGGAATTCGATTCGGTCAACTCCTTGCTGGACGCGGCCAATCGGACGCGCGAAGCCGGCTACAAGCGGATCGATGCCTATAGTCCGTTTCCGGTCGAGGGTTTGGCCGAGGCGATCGGCTTCCATCACGATGAAGTGCCGCTGGTGGTGCTGATCGGAGCTTTGATCGGAGGACTGGGTGGATACCTGATGCAGTACTGGATTTCAGTGGTCAGCTATCCGGTCAATATTGGCGGCAAGCCGTATCATTCCTGGCCGGCTTTTATTGTGGTCACCTTTGAGATGACCATTCTTTTCGGCGGAATTTTTGCGGTACTGGGCATGCTGGCACTCAATGGCCTGCCCATGCCTTATCACCCCGTGTTCAATGTGCCGCGCTTTGCCTTTGCGACCAAAGACAGATTTTTCCTGATCGTGTTCTCCTCCGATCCCAAGTACAACCCGGCGGAAGTCCGCAGCTTTCTTGAAGGACTGGGACCGCGCTCGATTTCGGAGGTGCCGGATTAAGACGGCCGGCAAAATCGATGTGGGCGCGAGCGTCCACGCTCGTGCGGGAGTCGAGCCTGATGTCGGTGCGAACGCTGCACGAGCGGGGACGCTCGCGCCTACATTCAGTCTCGCCATCTTGCTGGCTGCCATGTTGATCCTGGCCGGCTGCCGCCAGGATATGCACGACCAGCCGCGCTTCAAGCCCCTGGCGGAGAGCGATTTCTATACCGACTTGCGCTCGGCTCGGCCGCCAGTTGAGGGCACCGTGGCGCGCGGACAGTTGCACGAAGACAGCTATCTCTACACCGGGAAAGTCGGCAACAATCCCGGAGACTACATGCCGTTTCCGGTCACTGACGAAATACTGGCTCGCGGCCAGCAGCGCTACAACATTTACTGCGCTCCCTGCCATTCGCGCATGGGCGATGGCAACGGAATAGTTCCCTCGCGTGGTTTCCCGCGCAAGCCGCCGTCATATCACACCGATCGCTTGCGCAAGGCACCTTTGGGATACATCTTTGACGTGATCACCAACGGCTTCGGCGCCATGCCAGACTACGCTTCGCAGATTCCGCCGCGCGATCGTTGGGACATTGTGGCTTACATCCGTGCCCTGCAATTGAGCCAGGATGCCACCGCGGCGGACGTTCCGGCGGGTCAATCCGTTCCCTCACAGGCGCCGCAATTCCAGGAACCGGGTTCGGGAGCCACCCTGCCTGTTCCTGAAACCAAGCCCGCGCCGGAGGAGCCGAAATGAGCACGGTTCCCATGCGAGATTTGGACTTGATGACCCCGCCCGTGGTCAAGACCATTCAGCGGCGGTCGCTGCTGGTGGGACTCGTCTTCGGGGTGATTGCCGCGATCGGCGCATGGATTCGTCCCGAAGAATTTTTCCGCGCCTATCTGATGGCTTTCATGGCGTGGCTGGGCGTAACCCTGGGATCGATGGCGATTCTCATGCTGCGGCATTTGACCAAAGGCGCATGGGGAATGGTGATTCGCAGAATCCTGGGCGCCGCCATGCGTTGCGTCCCGCTGATGACGGTGTTGTTTCTGCCGCTTTTATTGGGTCTGCCCAAACTCTACATCTGGGCGCGGCCGCTTGATACCATCGCGGACAAGCATCTGCGCGAACATCTGCAGGACATCACCCGGACTTACCTTTCAGTCAATGGATTTATTGTCCGTGCCGTAATCTACTTTGCGATCTGGAACCTGCTTTCCTTCTTCCTCACCAAATGGTCGGCGGAGCAGGATCATCCTCCGATGCGTGATAACAGCAGGCGCTTCAAGGCGCTCAGCGGGCCGGGCCTGATCCTGTATGGATTCACCATCACATTTGCCGCTATCGATTGGGTCATGTCGATCGACCCCAGCTGGATTTCTACCATCTATGGCTTGTCGTTCCTGATCGGGCAGGTGCTCTCGGCGCTGTGCTTCGCCGTGGTGGTGGAGCGCATACTCTACCGCTACAGACCCATGTCGGAGTTGCTCAAGCCGGAACAGGTGCACGACCACGGAAAATTCATGCTCACCTTCATCATGGTGTGGGCTTACTTCGCGTTTTCGCAGTGGCTCATCATCTGGGCGGGAAATTTGCCGGAAGAGATTACCTGGTACATGCGGCGCCTGAATGGCGGCTGGGGATATGTGGGATTGTTTCTGGTTCTGTTCCACTTCGCTGTGCCGTTCATTTTCCTGATCTCGCGTCCGTTCAAGCGCGATATCACGCGCCTGGTCTGGCTGGCGGTATGGCTGATGCTGATGCGTTATGTAGATTTGTTCTGGGCTGTCGAACCTAATTTTTCCATCACCTTTAACGTCAGTTGGCTGGATGTGGTAGTCCCGGTGGCCATGGGTGGGCTCTGGCTGGCCTACTTCTTCCGCAATCTCAGTTCGAGGCCGTTGGTTCCCGCTTATGACGTGTTTGCGGTAGAAGTTCTGGAGCCGGCCCACGAGGCCTGAGTAATCTCGGTTATGAGCGACGACACACACATCGACGGGCAGAACCAGGAAGTGGAGTTCGAGCGTCAAGACCTCGGAGCCAAGCCGATCCTCCTCTTCCTGATCTCGCTCACGGTTGCCTGCCTGCTGCTCGCTCTGATTCTCAAAGGTATGTACAGCTATCTCGACGCCTACGAAGATCGGCACCAACCGGTGCAGAATCCGCTAGTACCCCGGAGTACGGCTGAGACGCGGTCGGTGTCGCCAAGTGATATCGAGAAATTTCCTCAACCGCGCCTGGAAAGCAACGAGCGTCTGGAGATCAACGATTTCCGCATGCAGGAAGAAAAGACTCTGAACAGCTATGGCTGGGTTGACCAGCCAGCCGGTGTTGTGCATATTCCGATCGAGCGCGCCATGCAACTGCTGGCGCAGCGTGGGCTGCCTACTCGCCCACAGAGCGGAACCGCACCGTCGTCGGACGTGAACATGGCGAGAGAAGCGGCGCGCCGGTCAGATACGAGTCGAATGCCGGCGAAAAAGAAATGATGCCGGGAAGGGCACGAGTTCAGTCGTGCGGGAAATAAACCGGGAAAGGGCACGACTTCAGTCGTGCCGAAACAGGGTCAGGTCGAAGCGGTTTTGGCGTTGGGGTTTGCCGGGGAAGATTGAAGAGGATTAAAGCAGTGTCATACAAAGGCTTGAGAAATTCGGTAAAGATTCTGGTCGGCGCGGTTATGGCAATTCTCTTGTCATTGCCTGCCTTCGGCCAAGGCATGACCCAGGGAGTAATGTCGCCGCCGGCCAATGTGCGCCCGCCAGGATTAAAGAATGTCGGTATCGAACAGCACCTGGACGATCAAATTCCGCCAGACCTAAGTTTTCGCGATGAAAGCGGAAAATCCGTTCGTCTGGGGGACTACTTCGGCAAGAAGCCGATGATCCTGAACCTGGTCTACTACCAGTGCCCAATGCTTTGCGGCGAAGTTTTGAGCGGCCTGGAGAGTGCGCTGCGAGTGCTGAAGTTCGACGTGGGAAAAGAATTCGACGTTCTGACAGTGAGCTTCGATCCGCGCGAGACGCCGGACATGGCGACGAAGAAGAAGGCGGAATTCCTGAAGCGTTATGGACGTCCCGGTGCCGCCGATGGCTGGCATTTCCTTACCGGCCCGCAGGAATCGATCGACGCGCTGACCAAGGCCGCGGGATTTCAGTATCAGTACGATCCCAAGACCGGCCAGTTCGCTCACGCCACGGCCATCATGGTGTTGACCCCGGAGGGAAAGATCGCGCAGTACTACTACGGAGTCGAGTACGCCCCCAAAGACCTGCGGCTGGGACTGATTCAGGCTTCGCAGAATAAGATCGGCACCCTGGCAGACCAGGTTCTGCTGTATTGCTATCACTACGATCCCACGACCGGGAAATATGGGGCCGTGATTTCGCGCGTCCTGCAACTCTCGGGACTCGCGACCATACTGGTCCTGGGTGTTTTGATGACGGTGCTGATCCGCGCCGGGCGACAGGATAGCCATGCAGGGGCGTGAGATGGGTTGCGCAGAATGAAGACTAACGACCAAGGACCAACGACCGCCGACTAATTATGTTCGACACTTTTCCACTTTGGCCCGCGCGAGCCTCGACCACGGCCGGGAGCGTAGACGCACTGTTTATTTTTCTGGTGACGTTGTCCGCCATGGTGAGCGTGGCCGTCTTCACCATGATCGTGGTATTCGCCGTTCGCTACCGCCGGCGCCGGGGTGTGGCCGCTGAACAGATTGAAGGTTCGACTGCGCTGGAAGTGACCTGGTCGGTGATTCCGCTGTTTATTTTCGTGGTGATTTTCGTATGGGGCGCGGTCATCTACTTCAAGGAACGCACGCCACCCCGCGGCGCTACCGAGGTCTACGTCGTGGCCAAGCAGTGGATGTGGAAGCTGCAGCACGAAGAAGGCCAGCGCGAGATCAACGAACTACACGTTCCAGTGGGCCGCGACGTCAAGATGATTTTGACCTCGCAGGACGTGATTCACAGTTTTTATGTTCCCGCCTTCCGCATCAAGCAGGATGTTTTGCCCGGCCGCTACACGACCGCCTGGTTCCATCCCACCAAGGCGGGAATCTATCATCTGTTTTGCGCTGAATACTGCGGCACTCAGCACTCCGGGATGATTGGCCAGGTGGTGGTGCTGGAGCCGGCGCAGTATGAGGCCTGGCTCAGCGGGGGTGGAGCATCGGGATCGATGGCGTCCAATGGCCAGAACATGTTTCAGCAACTTGGCTGCTCCACCTGCCACCGCTTCGACACCCAGGGCCGCGGTCCCAATCTGGTCGGGCTGTTCGGCAAGCCGGTGCAGTTGGAAGACGGCCGCGTAGTTACGGCCGACGAGAACTACATTCGCGAATCCATTTTGACTCCGGCAGCAAAAATCGTCAGCGGATTCAAGCCCATCATGCCGGTGTTTCAAGGATTGGTGAGTGAAGAGCAACTCAACGCGCTGGTGGCGTACGTAAAATCATTAAGCCAGAGCCCAACCGGAGCGGCGGGCGGTCCGACGGTGGTTCCGTCGGGCGCGCCGCCGCAGGAACCGAAGGTGCAATAGCAATGGCCACCGCAGTGATCGCCCCGGAACGCGAGAACTATCTCAACCAGGAGTATGGGATCAAGTCCTGGTTGCTTACGGTTGACCACAAGCGCATTGCGCTGCTCTACCTGGTATCGATTACTTTCTTCTTCTTCATTGGAGGATTCTTCGCGCTGCTGATCCGGCTGGAGCTGCTGACTCCGGCGGGCGACCTGGTCCAGGCTGACACTTACAACAAGCTTTTCACCATGCACGGCCAGGTCATGGTGTTCTTCTTCCTGATTCCTTCCATTCCGGCCGTTCTGGGGAATTTCCTGGTTCCTTTGATGATCGGCGCCAGGGATCTGGCCTTCCCGCGCATCAACCTGTTGAGCTGGTATCTCTACATCATCGCCGGCATCCTCATGCTGCACTGCATGCTCACCGGCGGAGTAGATACGGGCTGGACGTTCTACACGCCTTTCAGCACAGCTTTCAGCAACACCAAGGTCATCGAAGCCGGGCTGGCCATCTTCATCTCGGGGTTCTCGTCCATCCTGACTGGTCTGAACTTCGTAGTTACGATTCACCGCATGCGGGCTCCGGGCATGACCTGGAATCGCCTGCCGCTGTTTATCTGGGCGCATTACGCGACCAGCATCATCCAGTTGCTGGGGACGCCGGTGATCGCGGTGACCCTGGTGCTGGTCGTCCTGGAACGCGCCCTCCACCTGGGCATTTTCGATCCCACGCGGGGCGGCGATCCGCTTCTGTTCCAGCACCTGTTCTGGTTCTATTCCCATCCCGCGGTGTACATCATGATCTTGCCTTCGATGGGAGTGGTCACGGAGATTGTGCCCTGCTTTTCGCGCAAGCGCATTTTTGGCTATAACTTTGTGGCGATGTCGAGCATCGCGATCGCGGTCTTCGGCTTCCTGGTGTGGGCGCACCACATGTTCGTAGCCGGTATCTCACTGTATTCGGCGCTGATTTTTTCCGCGCTCAGCTACCTGGTTGCAGTTCCTTCAGCCATCAAGGTGTTCAACTGGACCGCGACCATGTACAAGGGCTCGATCAGGTTTTCAACTCCCATGCTCTACGCTTTCGGCTTTATTGGCCTGTTTACCATGGGAGGCCTTACCGGATTATTCCTTGCCGCTCTGGGAATCGATGTGCACGTCACTGACACGTACTTCGTCATCGCCCATTTTCACTACATCATGGTGGGCGGCGCCGTGATGGGCTACCTTGGCGGTATGCACTTCTGGTGGCCAAAAATTTCCGGGCGAATGTATCCGGAATCGCTGGGGCGATTTTCCGCTCTGATCGTGTTCCTGGGCTTCAATTTGACATTCTTCCCGCAGTTCATTCTGGGTTACCTGGGGATGCCGCGCCGCTACTGGCAATATCCGCCGGAATTCCAGGTGCTCAACGTGCTCTCCACCGCCGGCTCGACGATCCTCGCCGTGGGATATCTGCTGCCGATGGTTTACTTCCTATGGTCGATGCGCTACGGCAAACTGGCTCCGGCGAATCCCTGGGGAGCTTCCGGCCTGGAGTGGACAACCACGTCGCCGCCGCCAACCTTTAATTTTGAACACACTCCGGTGGTCGATTGGGAAGCTTACGATTACGAGAACATTCCCGCTCCCGAGGAGGCGCGCGTTGCCGGATAGTCCCGTCGCCGTCGAACATCACGAGCCCATGCTGCAGCACCACTTCGCCGACATGGAGCAGCAGCGGCAGGCTTCGTCACTGGGCATGTGGCTGTTTCTGGCGACGGAAGTCATGTTCTTCGGCGGCATGTTCTGCGCCTACCTCATCTACCGCTACTGGTATTTTGCGGACTTCGCCACTGCCAGCAAATCCCTCGATATCACGCTGGGTACGGTCAACACCGCGGTCCTGATCTGTAGCAGCTTGACAGTCGTGCTGGCGGTACGCGCGGCGCAACTGGGCAAACGGCAGTCCCAGGTTGTTTATCTCGCTCTGACCCTGGTGCTCGGCCTGGCTTTCCTGGGAATCAAAGGCATTGAATGGACCAGCAAGTTCAAAGAGCATCATGTGCCGGGGGCATCTTTTCATTTTGAAGGCAGCGTGCCCGGCCATCCCGATCAGCCCGTCGATCAGCAGCACGCGCAAATTTTCTTCTCGTTGTACTTTGCCATGACCGGCATGCACGCGCTGCACATGGTGATTGGCGTCGGAATCTTCAGCTACCTGCTTTACTGTGCATGGAAAGGACGGTACACCCCGGAATATCACACCCCGCTGGAAAACTCCGGGCTGTACTGGCACTTTGTGGACATCATCTGGATTTATCTGTTTCCGTTGCTCTACCTGATCGACCGAAAAAAGTGAGTGAGGAGCCGTTGCCGTGTCTGAACACATCGTGCCGTTGAAGACCAACGTGGCGGTCTGGCTGACCCTGCTGGTTTTGACCGGGGTCACCGCCGGTGTCGCCTTTATTGATCTGGGCCCGTTCAACACGGTGGTGGCCCTGGTGATCGCCACCTGCAAGGCGCTGCTGGTGGTGCTGGTATTCATGCACGTGAAATATGCCAGCGAAAAGCTGATCAAAGTAGTAGTGATCTCCGCTCTTTTCTTCCTGCTCCTGCTGCTGGGATTGAGCCTGGCGGACTATACGACCCGGCTGCTTTAGGAAGCAGACCGGATCTCTCACTACGAACAAGAGCGCACGAGCCACAGTGAAGCAGTGGAGACTGAATTTGCGCTATACTCCGCCGTCAGTGCCAAAATAGAGGACGTGAGGCGAATCTTATGGCTTTCTGTAATGCTTGCGGTGCGACATTGGATGGCGGAGCGAAATTCTGCACCAAGTGTGGCGCCACCCAGCCGGCAGGCAAGGCCGCGTCCGCCGGTCTTTCCTCGGCTCCGCCGGTTACCGCTCCGATGGCTTCAGCTCCGCAGAGCAACAGCGGCCTCAAGATCATTCTGATCGTGGTTGCGGTGATCGTCGGTCTCGGAATTCTTGGAGTCGCGGCGGTCTCCTTTATTGGTTACCGCATCGCCACTCATTCGCGGGTTCGCAACCAGGACGGCAATGTGCGTGTGGAAACACCCTTCGGCACCGTGCAAAGCTCCACTGACCCCGACGAAGCGGCGCGCAATCTCGGGATCGATTTATATCCCGGCGCCGAAGTCGTCAAAGGCACCGCCTCCAACATGAACATGGGAAGCATGCACACCGCAGCGGCTGAATTTGAAACCAGCGATCCGGCCGACCGAGTGGCCGATTTTTACAAGTCGAAAGTTCCCGGCGCCAACGTCATTTCTTCGACTGCCGACCACTATGCCATCATTTCAACCGACAAGAAAAACATGCTTACCATCAACATCGAGCCGAGAGGCGGCAAGACCACGATTCATATCGCCCGAGTCACCGGCAAGATGATCGGCGGCGGCGATTCCGACAACTAACTCCCCGAGAATGCCCGACAACTATGTAGAAATCGCCAGCGCTGCCAAGTCGTCTGTGGTGGACGCGGCAGCGCTGGGCGAGGTTTTGCGCCGCAACCTCCGCGGCGAAGTCCGCTTCGACTCCGCCAGCCGCGCTCTATACGCCACCGACGGTTCCAACTATCGCCAGGTCCCGATCGGGGTAGTCCTGCCCCGCGATGTGGACGATGTGATTGCAACAATTTCTCTGGCGCGTGAATATGGCGCGCCCATCCTGTGCCGTGGCAGCGGAACCTCGCTTGCCGGCCAGTGCTGCAACGTTGCCGTAGTCCTGGATTTCACCAAGTTCATGTGCCACATCCTGGAAATCGATCCAGCGCGGAGAGTTGCCCGGGTTCAGCCGGGCGTCGTCCTCGACAACCTCCGCAACGCGGCGGAGAAGCATCACCTCACCTTCGGGCCCGACCCCGCCTCTCACGACCGCTGCACGCTCGGCGGCATGATCGGCAACAATTCCTGCGGCGTGCACTCGGTGATGGCCGGCAAGACCGACGAGAATATCGAAGCTTTGGATGTGCTGACCTATGACGGGCTGCGGCTGACTGTCGGCAAAACCAGCGATGCGGAGTTGGAAAAGATCATTGCTGAAGGCGGCCGCCGCGGTGAAATCTATGCCGGGCTGAAAGGGCTCAGAGACAAATACTCCGATCTGGTCCGCCAGCGCTACCCCAACATTCCCCGCCGTGTTTCCGGATATAACCTGAACTACCTGCTGCCGGAAAACGGTTTCGATGTGGCTCGTGCGCTGGTCGGCGCCGAAGGAACCTGCGTCACCGTGTTGCAGGCTACTTGCAGGCTGGTAGAAAGCCCGCCGGCGCGAGTGCTCCTCCTGATTGCATACCGCGATATCTACGAGTGCGCGGATCACGTGCCTGACGTTTTGGCGCACAAACCGATCGGTCTCGAGGGAGTGGACGATCTGCTGGTCGAATACACCCGGCGCCGGGGCATCAACTCGGAGGGACTGGCGCTGCTGCCCGCGGGTGGCGGCTGGCTGCTGGCGGAATTTGGCGCCGACGCAGTTGCCGCCGCGGAGGCGCAGGCCAGGGGCCTGATGGAAGTTCTGGCCCGCAGTCCCAACCCGCCGCAGATGCGGCTGTTCACCAACCGCGAGCAGATCAAGCGGGTGTGGGAAGTGCGGGAATCAAGCCTGGGCGTAATCTCCTATGTGCCCGGCGAGCCTCTCTCCTGGGAAGGCTGGGAAGACTCCGCCGTCGCTCCGGAAAAACTTGGCCAGTATTTGCGCGAGCTGCGCAAGCTGATGAACAGCTTCGACTATCGCGGCACGCTCTATGGACACTTTGGCCACGGCTGCGTCCACACCCGCAATAACTTCGACCTGGAATCGAAAGCCGGCATCGCCAAATTCCGCAAGTTCATGGAGGCAGCCGCAGACTTGGTGGTCAGCTACGGAGGATCGATTTCCGGGGAGCACGGCGATGGTCAGGCGCGAGCCGAATTGCTGCCCAGAATGTTTGGTCCGGAATTGATTCAAGCCTTCTGCGAATTCAAGAATATCTGGGACCCCGCCTGGAAGATGAATCCGGGCAAGCTAATAGCTCCGTATAGGATGGACGAAAATCTGCGCCTCGGCGCAGGCTACAAACCCTGGCAGCCCGAGACCCATTTCCAGTTTCCCCACGATCATGGCAGCCTCGCCCATGCGACTCTGCGCTGCGTAGGTGTAGGCAAGTGCCGCCGCGACGAAGGC
Organism: Terriglobales bacterium; assembly: GCA_036265205.1. Lineage (GTDB taxonomy): Bacteria > Acidobacteriota > Terriglobia > Terriglobales > Acidobacteriaceae > JAIQFF01. The sequence goes on along the minus strand of DATAPL010000039.1, from coordinate 28,683 downwards.
GGCGTGATGTGCCCCAGCTTCCGGGTTACTCGCGACGAAGAACATTCCACTCGTGGCCGCGCTCACCTGCTGTGGGAGATGGCCCAGGGCGAGGTGATCGACCAGGGATGGCGCGACGACAATGTGAAGGAGTCGCTCGACCTCTGCCTCTCCTGCAAGGGTTGCAAGAGCGATTGCCCGGTCAGCGTCGACCTGGCCACTTACAAGGCCGAATTTCTTTCTCATTACCATGAAGGCCGCCTGCGGCCGCGAAGCCATTACGCTTTCGCCAATATCGATATCTGGGCTCGCGTCGCCTCGAAAGTTCCTGGGTTGGCCAACCTGGCAACGCAGTTGCCGTTCTTGAAAGACATCGCCAAGCTGGCGGCTGGGATGCCACAGCAGCGCAGCGTCCCGGCTTTTGCGCCACAAACTTTTCGCACCTGGTTTCAGGCGCGACCGGTACAAGATCTCCAGGCGCCGCCGGTTGTTCTGTGGCCGGATACCTTCAATAACTATTTTCTGCCGGAAACGGCCAAAGCCGCAGTCGAGGTACTCGAAGCCGCCGGATTTGGCGTGGTCATTCCTCAGGCTGTGCTTTGCTGCGGCCGTCCTCTATACGACTTCGGAATGCTGCATCGCGCCAAGCGGTTGCTGCTCAAAACATTGAACGCCCTGGCTGCGGAAATCGAAGCCGAGGTTCCAATCGTCGTGCTGGAACCAAGTTGCGCCGCCGTGTTTCGCGACGAGTTGATCAATCTTTTTCCCGACGACGAGCGAGCCCATAAACTCTCGCGGCAGACTTTTCTGCTCAGCGAATTTCTGGAGAAAAAGGCGCCGCACTTCCAGCTTCCGAAACTGCCCGCGAAAGCCCTCATTCACGGCCATTGTCATCACAAAGCGCTGATGAAAATGACCGATGAGGAGGCGGTGCTGAGAAGAATGGGAGTCGAATGGAGCGCCCCCGCGCCGGGCTGTTGTGGCATGGCAGGGTCGTTCGGTTTTGACGATGACAGGTACGACACGTCGGTGGCGATCGGAGAACTGGAACTGCTGCCCGCAGTGCGCCGTGCTCCAGCCGAGAGCCTGATCATCGCCGACGGCTTCAGTTGCAGGGAGCAGATCGCTCAGTGCACTGACCGCCAGGCTCTGCATCTGGCGGAGGTAATCGCCATGGTGCTGCGCGAGCCGCACGCGTCGAGAGGCGGCTACCCGGAAACACCTGGGATTGAGCGGAGACGCGCCGCCTTGGATCGCTCGATGAAGCGCGCGTCATTGGGGATCGCAGGAGTAGCCGCCGGTGCAGCTTTTCTGTGGTGGATTAAGAGCAGGAAGTGAAGAACCTGAAGATCGCGGCGCGCCTCGCCTACTTCTTCTCAGTTTTCCGGGGCGACTCTTCTGACTTCTTCGAGCTTTCGGATTTTGGCGAGGTTTCGGACTTCGTCGAACTGTCTGTCGTCGCCTTGCCGTCCTTCTTCGACGCGGAATCGCCGTTGGAAGAACTCGACGAGGAAGACGGCGAGGACGACTTCTTGGCGTAGTCGGTCACGTACCATCCCGAACCCTTGAACTGCACCGCTGGCGCCGAGATCACCTGCTCGATCGGTCCGCCACACTTCGGGCATTTCTTTACATGAGGATCGGAAAATTTCTGGATTTTCTCAAAGCGGTGATGGCACTTCTTGCACTCGTATTCGTAAAGTGGCATGGACGTCCTGAGACGCGGGTAAAGCCTGGGAGCCTTCAGCTGTCAGCTCAGACCGTTAGGCTAAAAAGCTGGAAGCTATCTTCATGATTCTAGGGTGTGCGCCCCCCAACGTCAATGAACACGCGGTGATGGCTCGCGGGACCCGCCGCAGTCTCCGATGTTAGACTCGCTTTCATGAAGGCGAGTGATGATCGAGGGGCGAATGCGAAAAGCAGCCTGGCTCCCGGGCTCTACCTCGTGGCCACGCCTATCGGCAATCTGGAAGACATCACGCTGCGAGCGGTGCGAGTGCTGAAAGAAGCAGATCTGATTGCCTGCGAAGACACCCGGCAGACACAGAAGCTGCTCAATCATTACGGTATCTCGACCCGCACCAGCAGTTATCACGAACACAACGAGATGACCCGGTCTGCCGAACTGGTGTTGGATCTGGAGGGAGGGGCGCGCATCGCCCTAGTGACGGACGCTGGCATGCCGGGCATCTCCGATCCTGGCTTTCGGCTGATTGCGCTTGCCATCCGGCATCATATTCCGGTGGTGCCGATCCCAGGCGCGTCCGCGTTCCTCGCAGCTCTGGTCGCGAGCGGCTTGCCCACCGACTCGTTTCGCTTCGGCGGATTTCTTCCCCCCAAGAGCGGACAGCGAAGGCAAATGCTGGAAAGCATCAGGACCTCGCCCCGAACGCAGGTCTTCTACGAGGCGCCGCACCGGGTTACCGAGGCGGTCGAGGATGTAGTCGAGATTCTCGGGCCAGAACGCTACATGGTAATCGCGCGGGAGGTCACAAAAATTCATGAGGAATTCCTCCGCGGCCGCGCCGCCACGATCCTGGAAATATTGAAAGCTCGAGGTGAGATCAAAGGCGAGATTACCCTGCTGATCGGGAGGGCGGAAGAAAGCGAGCGAACGGTGCCAGCGGCGGTGAACGTGCGCCAGCGGCTACAAGAGATCATGACCGAAGCCAAGCTGGATGAAAAGGCTGCGCTCAAGAAAGTCGCCAAAGAGATGGGCGTTTCCAAGAGTGAGGCCTATCGCGAGTTGCAGCGAAGCCGTTGAACCCCATGCCGGGAACCCGGAATCTTTTGCTTCTCACTGGCGCGGTCTGGTAATGCTTCCGCCTGCTCCGTTGGCTACGCCAGCCGTTCCATGTCCAGCGCTTAGCTCGGCCAGCCGTGCACGCAGCCGGATAACCGCCATGGAGTGAATCTGCGACACTCGCGACTCACCCACTCCCAGGATGGTTCCCACTTCTTTCATGGTGAGTTCTTCGTAGTAGTAGAGGGCCAGCACCTGGCGCTCTTTTTCCGGGAGTTCGGCGATGGCGCGAGCCAGCAAATGCTTCATCTCGGAACGCAGACAGAGAAACAACGGCGTCTCTTCAGAATCGTCGGGCAGATATTCGCACAAATCCTCTTCGCGGCCGTCGCGCGGCGATTCCACTCGCAGGCTGCCCACTTCCAGGCCGGAAATCTCTCCCAGCAGCAGTTGCAAGCCGCGCAAGTCAATACCCAGTTCGGCCGCCAGTTCAGGCTCGCTGGGATTGCGGCCAAGCGACGATCGCAGCGTGTTGTGCGCTTCTTCCAAGCGCCGCGCCTTGCGCCGCAGATCGCGTGGACTCCAGTCCATTTCCCGCAGGCTGTCGAGAATGGCTCCACGGATGCGAAACTTGGCGTAGGAGCCAAATTGCACATGCTTGCCGCGATCGAATTTGTGCAAGGCGTCGATCAGGCCGACTACGCCGGCATGAACCAGATCTTCCAGCGGAACATGGCGAGGCAGGCGCTCGTGGATGCGGCGCGCGATATAGCGCACCTGGGGCAGCTGTTCCATGAGCAAGCGCTCGCGCTCGTCTTCGTCCTGCCAGGTGGTGTAGGCCAGTTTGCTTGCTTCTTCCATAACCTCTCCGTTCGTCCCGCGCCCTCGCGGAGGCGGGTTATTGCTCTATCGAACAATTCCGATCGACTGCACCGCTACCACCGGCGGAATCTCCCCCGGCGAGAGCACCACCAGCTTGGGCAAAAACGGTTCCAGCAGGCGCTTCAGGTGAAAGCGCGCCGGGGTTGAGCAGAGCAGCACCGGGCTGGCCATCGCCACTTGATCGCCCGCCAGGCGGCGCAGCCCATCCAGAATGCGGCGCACGAAAGATGGCTGCAGAGCGCTGCTGCTGGGAGCAGCCTGTCCGCTGAAGGCGCGCCCCAGTTCCTCTTCGATGCCAACGTCCAAAGTGACTACCCGCAAGCCGCCGTCTTCTCCCAGCAACGGGCGCACCAGGGCACGGCCCAGGGCTTGGCGCGCCGCTTCCACCAGCAGCACCGGATTTTTGGTAGCCGCGCTGGCTTCGAGTACGGCTTCGAGAATGGCCGGCAAGTCGCGAATCGAAACTTGCTCGCGCAGCAGTTGCTGCAGGATTTTTTGTACCTCGCCCAGGCTTAGCGCCTTGGGCACCAGTTCTTCCATCAACTTGGGCTGGCTTTCAGCCAGCCGGTCGAGCAGCCGCTTGGTCTCCTGTCGGGTCAACAGTTCGAAGCCGTGCTGCTTGATCAACTCCGCCAGGTGGGTGGCCAGCACCGACGTCTGGTCCACCACCGCGTAGCCGACAGCCAGTGCCTGGTTCTCCAGCGCGCGTGGAATCCACAGCGCGGAGACTCCGAAAGCGGGCTCACGCGTAGCTTTGCCCGCGAGCGGCGCCGGAGAGGCTTCCGAGCTGATGGCCAGCAGTTGATCTTCGTACATCTCCCAGCGTGCGATTTCCACGCCTCGCAACGAGATCACGTACTCGCGCGCCTTGAGCCGCGCGTTGTCGGTGATATGTACTGGAGGCACGATGAATCCCAGCTGCAGGGCCAGGCTGTGGCGCAGAGCCCGCACCCTGGCCAAAAGCTGTCCACCCTGCTGGCTGTCTACGATCGGAACCAATCCATAGCCGACTTCCAGACTGAGTTCGTCCAGCTTCAACAAGTCTTCGAGAGCTTCGGCTGGCGGTTTTTGCGCTTTGGCTTCAGCAGTGCCCGGAGCCGGCGGAACCGCGGGTTTCTGGGTTCGCCATGCCAGTATTCCCATAATTGCCGCCAGCAACAGGAAGGCAAACTTGGGCAACCCGGGAATGGCTGCCAGGGAGAGCATGACCAGGCCAGCCAGTATCAGCGGGCGGCGGGCAAGCAGCTGCTGCCCCAGATCGCTCGACAGGCTGGTGCCCGAGGAGGCGCGCGTCAGCACCATCCCGCCGGCCATTGAAACCAGCAGCGACGGAATCATTGTGACCAGGCCGTCGCCGACAGTTAGAACCGTGTAGGTCTTCAAGGCTTCACGGAATGGAATATCGAGCTGGAAGACGCCAATCAGAAATCCGGCAACGATGTTGACCGCAGTAATAAGGATGGTTGCCAGCGCGTCGCGCTGGTTGAAGCGGGCGGCGCCGTCCATGGCGCCATAGAATTCCGCGTCGCGCGAAATCTGCTCGCGCCGGGCTCGCGCCTGAGGCTCGTCGATGATGCCGGCGTTGAGGTCGGCGTCGATGGCCATCTGCTTGCCGGGCAAAGCATCGAGGGTAAAGCGGGCGGTGACCTCGGCGGTGCGCACCGCGCCGTGGCTGACCACGATGTACTGGATCGCGATCAGAGCGACAAACAGCACGAAGCCGACCACGTAGTTGCCGCCGACAACAAATTGTCCAAACGCCTGAATCACCTGTCCTGCCGCGCCTGCGCCTTCGTTGCCGTGCAGCAGAATGCGGCGGCTGGAAGCCAGATTTAGCGCCAGGCGAAACAGGGTAAGCAGCAACAACAGGCTGGGAAACACCGAGAACTGCGCCGGACGCAGAATGTGAAGCGCCGAGAGCAGCACCAGCACCGACGCCGTAATGCTGGTCGCTAACAACAGGTCCAACAACAGCGAAGGCATGGGCACCAGCATGACGAACACCATGCCGACCGCAGCCACCGGAATCACCCACTCGATGAGCGTGTTTCGCGGCAAGAGCGCGGCGGCGGTATTCTCAGCCATAGCTTATTTCCCTGGAGCTGCGGCAGCCTGGCGAGCTCGCGCCTGCTGTTCTGCCCGGTAGATCGCCGCCAGAATGCCCGCCACTACGGTGTAAAGCTTGGGAGGAATGGATTGCCCAACTTCTACCGCGCGGTAAAGGGCATGCGCCAGAGGAGGATTCTCCACCAGGGGAATGCCCGACCAGCGCGCCAGCTCCTTGATCTGCCGCGCGATCAGGTTGCGGCCCTTGGCCAGCACCACCGGAGCGGCCATGGCTGGCCGGTACTCGAGCGCAACCGCAAACTCAGTGGGATTCGTGATCACCACCGTGGCTTGCTTCACCTGCTCCAGCATGCGCCGCCGCCGCAGTTGCCTCTGCAGACGGCGGATCCGCGCTTTCACCGCGGGTTGGCCTTCGGTCTCTTTGAACTCGTCCGCCAGGTCCTGGCGGCTCATGCGCAGCTGGCTGTCGAGTTTTTGCTTTTCCAGCAGATAGTCCGCACCTGACCACAGGGCCAGCACCAGCGCCGACTTCCAGGCGACTTCGAAAACTCGCGCCGCATTGAATCGCACCAGCCCACCCACTGCCAGGTGAGGCAAGCTGAGCAGCGAACCCCAGTCCCGAGTCATCGAGGCCGCCGTCAGCCAGACCACGCCGGCCACCGGTAGCAGCGATTTCAGCAGGCGGCCGATGGCGGAGAGAGAAAACAACTGCTCCATTTTTTTGGCCGGACTCAGGCGCGCGCCCTGGGGCTGAAGCGCCGCCGGGGCAAATACCAGACCGCCCTGGCTTACGGCGGATAACATGCCCACCGCCCAACTCACGCCCAAAGCAATGCCAGTCGCATGGAACAGGACGAGTCCGGTATGAGCCAGCAAGGCTGAGCCGGGGCCGGTTTCGCCGCTGCGGGCGCTGTCGAGGGCCAGCCGCAAAAAGCTCCTCCACTGCCCCGCAAATGCCGGAGCCTGTGCCGCCAGCACCAGCAAAGTTGTGACCGTGGCCAGGCTGGTCACCAGGTCACGGCTGCGCGCCACCTGCCCCTGCTCGCGCGCCTTCTGCCTGCGCCGCGGAGTGGCTTTCTCGGTCTTGTTGGCTTCTGCCATAGGGTCAACCTGCCAGATGCAGCAAGCGCTCGCTTATGGCGATCGCCGCCGAGAAGCGGGTTTCGAGGATTCCCGGCCACAGTGCCAGCGTGCCCGCCAGCACCAGCAGGCCTAGCATGCTTTTGATCGACAGCCCAAAAAATACGACGGGAAGCTGCGGCGAGGCTTTGCCCACAAACCCCAACGCCACGTCGCACAGAAGTGTGGCCAGCAAAACCGGCGCTGCAATCTGTACTCCCGCGATCCAGATGCCGGCAGCGGCGCGCAGCAGCACCGAGCCCAGGCCCAAATTCATTCCCCGTCCGCCCCCCGCAGGCAGGTAGGAGAAAGTGGCAGCCAGGCCGCGCAGCAGCCAGTGATGTACGTTCAGGCGCAGGAAAATCAGGGTGACGATCAACTGGTGGAAGACGGAAAGCACCGGAGTATCCACCTGGGTTTGCGGATCTAATATATTGACCAGCGAAAACCCGGTTTGCATGCCCACAATCTGGCCGGCAAATTCCGCGGCCTCAAAGACGAATTGCAGAGTCAGGCCCAGCAGCAATCCAATCACGACTTCCGCGCCTGCCATTTCTATCCAGCCCAGCCCGCCACTTTTTTCGAGGGCGTGGCTTAGGCCTGGTCCGGCATACGCGGGATAGAGCAAGGCGGTAAGAAAAACGGTCAAGCCCGCTTTAACCGCCGCGGTGACCGCGTCGCTGCCCAAAACCGGTGCGTAGACCATCACTCCGGCTATGCGCATGCCGGCGAAGACGACCGCGGTCACGAGTTGGTCAAAGGCGAGAGTTGGCATCGGGCACGCCTAGCGCAGGTAAGGCCTGAAGTCGGAAAAAAGCGTAAGAGTAAATACTCCCAGCCGTCGCGCCATCCAGGGCAGCAGCAGAAACACGGCTACAGCCACCGCCGCCAGGCGGGGCACGGCCGAGAGCGTGGCATCCTGCAGCGAGGTCAGCACCTGCACCAGGTTGATGGCCAGGCTGACCACCGTGGCAATCACCAGCAGCGGCGCCGCCAGCCAGACCGCGATCTCCAAAGTCTTGCGCGCCAGTTCAACTACATCTCCGGTTGGCATGGTTCCTCCATGAGTTCCTCCATCCCGCATTCAGGAAAAGCTTTTCATCAGCGAGTGGACCAGCAAGTTCCAGCCATCCACCATCACGAAGAGCAGGATCTTGAGCGGAGTCGAAATCACTACCGGCGGCAGCTGCAGCATGCCGATGGAAGTGGTGATGGCCGCAACCACCATGTCGATCACCAGAAAGGGAAGAAACAGCGCCGCCCCGATCTGGAATCCGGCCTTCAGCTCCGACAGGATGTAGGCCGGCACCACCACCCGCATCTCCAGATCTTCTGGCCGCGCTGGCCGCGCCAGCTTGCCCAGGTCGAGAAACAGCGCCAGATCTTTTTGCCGGGCATACTTCAGCATGAATTCGCGCAGCGGCCCCGCGCCCCGCTCCACCGCTTCCATGGCGGTGACCTGGCCGGCCTCGAAAGGCACCACCGCGCTCTGGTGTATGGCCGCGCCCAACGGCTGCATCAGAAAATAAGTCAAAATCAAAGACAGTCCGATCAGAGTCTGATTGCTGGGTGTGGTCTGAGTGCCCAGCGCCTGCCGCAGGAAATGGAAGACCACCAGCAGACGCACGAACGGAGTCATCGAAAGCACCAGCGCCGGCAAGAGCGTCAGCACGGTCAACAGCACTACGATGTTCCACGGCATGGACCCGCCGGCGCCGTTCCACCCCGTCCAACCCAAACCGCTGTCCGGCTGTGGCCTGGTTTTTGCCGCCCAGGCGCAGGGAGCTCCCAGCCAGCAACTCGCCGCCAACACCAGCCCGCCGCATTTCGTGCCCCACTTCACTTGTGCCCCGCTCCTTGTGTCCCGCTCCGTTTTGTTTCCTACATCATTTTGTGCAGGACCTTAAGTGGTGCGGTCCTGGCTTCGCTCCCGCCAAATGCTGGAACTTCTGGTGGTTTGCGTTATCCTTGTCCCTCCCCTCCTTTCGTTGTCTTCAGCTTTTGTCTTTTCCCTATCGTTTTTCTCGATGCTCTTTCTTTCTGGCTCTTTTCTTCGTTCTTGTCCTTGTTCCAGCCCTGGTCCCGGTCTTGGTACTGGCGGTTGTTCCAGCCGCTGCCGCCGGCTCCTGCATTCCTGCAACCCGGGTTCTTCGCAACCGAGTTTTTCCGGATGCAGTTCCGCCAGCAGGGTCATAGCGCCGCCGCCGCTGCCAATCAGAAACTTCTGCGCTCCGGCTTCTACCAGCAACAGAAAGCGCCGCTCCCCTAGCGCCAGGGTCTCGGCCACCCGCAGTTGCCGGGGCGGGCTCCGGCGCTGCCAGCAGGAACGCAGCTTAACCGCCAGCCAGCGCGGCCATCGTTGAGCCAGGAACTCGTCCGCGGAATCACGGCCGCTGGCTGCAATCCCAGCCATTTTCGCGAGGACAGCTTCACCTCCTGGCGCCGGCGCATGCGGGTGCTTGAAAAAATTCATGCCAGCTCCGTCAGCCGCAGCACCAGGCGGTTGCCCGCTACTCCGAACTCGCCCCACGCCACCAGCTCTCCATTCACCCGCAGAGGGATGTCCGCTCCCACCCGGCAACTGGTCGACACGACGGTCTGCAAACCCATTTCCAGAATCGTTTTCGCAGTGAAAGCCACCGGCAGATCCACGGTCAGCAGGCAAGGCAGGGACAGTACCGCCGTCCAACCCGCCGTCGGCGCGGATTCGCTTTCAGGCTGCTGCGCTGTGGCGGCGTCCGGCATCTCAGCGTTGGATCAGAAACTCGGTGAAATAAATCTCCTCAACTCCCAACTCGGGAGCCCGCTGCTGCAGCGCCTGCAACAAGTCGTCTTTTAATTTGGCTTTGCCTTCGCTGGTCAACAGCTCATCCGGTTTGGCCAGGCTAAGCCGCCCCAGAATCGTGTCGCGCACCATGGCTACAGGAGTTACTCCGTCCTGGTCGTGCTCCCCGGTCTGCGCGGGCCCTTTCAAACCCAGATCGATGCCTACTCGCAGATAGGCCTTTCCTTCCGGATCGACCAGATTCAGCACAAAGGTTTCCAAATGCAGCACCGAATGGACGCGGCTGCCATTGCCGCGATTGCCCTCGGACCGGTCATGCCACCAGAACCACCAGGCAGCCTGACAGCCGAGCAGCAACACCACCGTCAGCACGACCCAGGTATTTCCCCCAGCCTTGGTCTGGTCAGCAGGGCTGCGCGCGATGCTCTCGGCTTCGGCCACGGATCAACTACAGAGCACCTCAGTGGCCGGAGAGAAGACAAGGTTTTGCACCGCTGGCAGTCACCGATAACGGACCTCAACCGCCCGTCCAGCACGCAGTTGCGGGGAGTCATCCGATGGCCGCGACTTTCGCAGCCGAGGCTTGCGCCCAGGTTCGGCAGGGCCGATTAAATGCCACTCATTACATACGTCTGAATATGCGCGCCCGGCTGCTGGTCGCGATGGTTCTCAAACGCATTCCGCAAGCGCGGTCAGCACGACGCGGCCAAACAGCAAGTTTCAAATCCAGCTACCGTCGGCGGCTCATCCTTGTTTCAGATTGATGGTGTCCTGTGTGATCTGGTCGAACGTAGTCACCGCCTTGGCGTTGGCCTCAAAGGCTCGCTGCGCCACGATCAGATTGGCAAACTCGGTGGCAATGTCAACGTTCGAGAGCTCCAGTCCTCCGCCCGACAAACTGCCTCGTCCACCAGTTCCCGCGGTGCCTATCACCGCCTGTCCCGAGGCCAGGGTCTCGCTGAAATCGTTATTACCGTCGCGTTGCAGTCCCTGCAAATCGGCAAAGTTAGCCAGGGCAATCTGTCCCAGGGGCGCTGTCTTCCCGTTGCTGAACGAGCCCGAGACGGTTCCATCGGCGCCAATGTTGAAGTCCACCAACCCGCCGCTGCTTCCTCCGTCCTGCTGTGTCGCCGAGGTGCTGCTGGGCCCCGCCACCTGGGTCACCAGCGAGGTGGTCCCGTCAAACAGCTTCCAGCTGAAACTCAGATTGCTGGCGCCATCGCTCAAGGTAGGTACTGTGATTCCGGTGACGTCGGCGGCCGGGGTGGTCAAGTTGCCATTGGCGTCGAAGGTCAGAGTGCCGGTTGCCACCTGTCCGGCGGGCGTAGGAGGAATGGTTACCGCGGGCGTGAAATCGCCGGGTGGAAGCGAAAGCGCGTAACTCCAGCCGTTTGCTCCAGTCTTGGTAAAGGTGAAAGTCAGGACATGGCTGGTGCCCAGCGAATCGAATACGGTAATGGGCGTGGAAAAAGTATCACCCACCGCAGCTGACGCATCCAGGTTCGAGGTGACCTGCACGCTGGTGGTGGCGTCCGGCGGACTGATAGTTCCCGCACCCAATTGGAGCGCCGCCAAGCCCACTCCGGGAGTAACAACTCCGTTCACTGCGGGATAGCCCAGCACCTGCTGCCCGGCGGAGGTCACCAGAAAGTTGTTTTTGTCGACGGCGAAGGTTCCGTCGCGGGTGTAGCTCACCACGCCGCCGTTCTGCACCACAAAAAATCCTCCGCCCTGGATAGCAACATCGGTGGGCACGCCCGTCGTCTGCACCGTCCCCTGGGTAAACTGCGAGGGTAAGGATCCTATCTGCGTCCCAGCTCCCAGCTGGATGGGATCTCCCGAGCCGGTAGTGCCAAAATTCTGGTAGAAGACGTCGCGAAAAAGAACCCGCACACTCTTGAAGCCGGTCGTATTCTGATTCGCCAGGTTGTTGGCGATCGCCGACAGGGCGGTTGCATCGGCAGTCAAACCTGAAAGTGGAATTGAAAAATTCGGCATTTGCATCCTCCTTTAAAGGGTTCGGGCAGTGACAGGGTTGGCCTGGCTTGCCGGCGACGAGGCTGCGGTTGGCGGCGCCGACAACGTCTGCAAAGTTTGGTTGATCTGGGTCAGCTGATCGAGCATGTTGAACTGCACTAGTTGCGAAGTGAACTGGGTCGGGTCGACCGGATCGAGCGGGCTCTGGTTCTGCAGTTGCGCGGTGAGCAGCTGCAGAAACATGTTATTGGTGTCCGTAACCGGATCGGTTGTGCTGGGGGTGCTGTCGGGGGCAGCCGCTCTTGCGGCCGCGGGAAAAAGCTGGCTTAACGGATTGATGTTCATTTCTCTTCTTTTTGTCCTCCCTCTTTTTCGTCTTCTCAGTCTCGGCAAACGAGCTTGATGAAGTCATGCCTGGACGAATGTCAAGCGTGCACACTCAGACTGGTCCAGGGTTCGAATCTGGCATCGCTATCGTCCAGCATGGCCGCGGAGTCAACGAAAGCGTCCGTCGATCCCGGCCCCTGGCTTCGGAGCCCTTGGCTTCCTTGATGGAACGTCCCAGATTGTGAACCGGCTCCGCCACTGAATCCCGGATTGGCGCTCATAGCTGCTCCTACAAAGCGAATGCTGTCAAGCTGGAGATCCTGCTGCCGGAAACTGCTCTGCAAGCCCGAGACCTCCGCCGTCAGGAAATTGCGCAAGTCGCCTTTTTCACTGCCCACTGCCATTCCCACCTGGCTGTCATGAATCACGGTGTGCACCTGGACGCTGCCGAACGAAGAAGTGTTCAACCCGATATGCATTTCCGACTGGGCCAAGCCGTCCACCATGCGCGCCGCCTGCAGTCCGCTGACTCCCGGCGCGGGCAATGGCGGAGGATCAGCTAAAGGGGCGGGTGTGTTTGGCCCATTCCCCGAGCCTCCGTTGCTCAAACCGTGATCGGTAGGATTGTTAGGATTGTTGATATTGCTGTTGGAAAACGCTGGAACCGGCGCCACTGTGTGAACATCCGGAATTCCCTCGGCGCTGTTGTCGCGAGTGGCCTGCTGCGCGACCGGGCTGGCGCTGGCTGAGCCTCCAGCATCCGCCTGCTTCGAACCGGGATCTGGCCTCGACGGGTTACGGACGCCGTCAGATCCAGCGTGCGATGAACGATCTGTTCTGGCGCGAAGCGCGAACACCGCGCCGGTTGGCGCAGCACTATCAGCGGCAGGCGGCAACGCGATAGCCGCCGCTACCGCCGGTTGCGGTAATGAAGCTTGGATCCCCAGTACACCGGAACTCGCTGCTTGGACAGGTGATGTCTGGTTGGGCGGCATAGCTGCAGAACCTGTGGCGCTGGCGCTGGCTTGCGCAATTTGCCCTGGATTGCTTCCCGTTATCTCGTTGCGCAATTGACGGCTGACTCCTGATGTCGCAGTCTGGCCAATCAATCCTGCAATGAGGAAGCCGCTATCGGGCCGGTCTGCCGCGGCCTGGCTGATACTGCTCGGTGGCGGAGTTGCTTTCTGGTCGCTGGAGGGAGCAGGGTTTTCTGAATCCTGCGTCGCCGCAAAGTCTGGCACTGGGAGAAATCGGGTCGCCGGCAATGGCAACTCAGCCTGATCCGGATTCGCAGCTGTTATCCCCGTCTTCGCCTCACCCTGCGCAACTGGGAGAAAACCTGGCCTGGTGGCGGGGGGCGACATCGAACTTCCTGCGATCTCGCCGTCCGCACCGTTCGGCAAGAGTTCGACAGCGGAGACAGCATCTGTATTCGCCGCAACCCGCGCAAACGTCCCCGATAACCGAACCGCGCCAGCCTCCGCGCCGTCCAACCCCGAGACGTTCGCGGTAGAGACATTCGAACTGGACGCACTCGAGCTAGAAACGCTCAAGCTGGAGACGTTCAAGCTCGAAGCGTTCAAGCTCAAGCCGGCCGCGCTCGGCCCCATTGAGATCGAGCCGGGAACTACAGGCGGCAGATTTCCTGTCACAGTTGCAGTTACAAGTTCGTCTGCTGCTTTCTCTTTCTTCAGCGGTTTCTGGGCCACGGTTAGAGGGGTTGCTTCCGCGCTTTGGTCGGATTTGATTGAGTCTTCTCGCGCGGGTTGCGATCGGTCGCCTAATATCGACTGGAACAGGCCGCCAAATGCGCGGTCTTTTTTATCCGAGTTGCTGGATGCGGCCGGCAAACCTGTTCCCAGCGGAATCAAAGCAGCGACCAAAACTAGCTCCAGTCCGGCAGTTCACCTTCCTGCAGTGCATCTGGGCGGCCAAAGAATTTTCCGAGTGTCGGTTTCTGGTTAAGAGCTTGAATTCAAAGCGGGGATGGCAGCAACCGGGCTGGCTCGATGCAGCCGCATGGTTCCCTTGCACGCTCGCTTTGGGCAAGTCATGCCCAGGCCGCCCGGCAAAGCTAGCCGTGATCGAGAAAAGCTCGGCGCAGCAGAAGCAGATCGTCGAATTGCCGTTGCTCCTGCCGCTCCTGTTGCAGCCGGTAGCGATCGAATTGCTGTTTCCGCAACCGATCCAAAACTTCGCGCTGTCTTCGGGCCTGGCGAAATTCCTCGCTGCGCTGCATCCGCTCCTGTTCGCAGAGTGCAAGATCTTCCTGCAGCCGGCTTCGCCGCTGCACCATCGCCAAGCAGCAGAGCCGGTCGAAATGCAGTTGGGCGCCGCTGACTCCAGCACTGAGTTCCAGGGCGCCGGCGGAGGCGATTGCGGCGAGGCCTGAGTTCAGGTCGGCGATCTGGTTGCGCACTTGGGCGGCTTTCAGGTTGGCGGCCCGCAAGCGAAGCAGCTGCTGCTCTTCCACACTCTGCCGGAAGCGCAACAGTGCTTGCAGGGAAAAGGAAAAACCTTTGGCCATAACTGCCTGACTTTTCCGGCTGCCCGATTAGCTCACAATCGCCGCCAGTTGCCGTAGAGTGTCGTCGAGCGGCGCCGGCTCTTGCGGATCTTGATCCAGGAAGCGGTTCAACTCCGGCATTACGCTTAGCGCCTGGTCGAGCTGCGCATCGCTGCCCTTCTGATATGCCCCAATGCGGATCAGATCCTCGGACGCCTGATGGGCTGCCATGAGCTGTCGCAGCTTGCGCGCTTTCGCCAGATGCTTCGCCGAACCGACCATCGGCATAAGACGGCTGATGCTGTCGAGTATGGCAATCGGAGGATAGTGTCCCTGTGATGCCAGCTTGCGGTCGAGCATGATGTGGCCATCGAGTAAAGCGCGCACCCCATCGACCAGCGGATCCTGCTGGTCGTCGCCTTCCATCAGCACCGTGTAAAACGCGGTAATGCTGCCGCCGCTGAATTTTCCGGCACGCTCGATCAGGCGTGCCAGCAGAGCGAAAACCGACGGGGTATAGCCCTTGGCCGTGGGCGGCTCTCCCGCCGCTAGGCTGATCTCGCGCTGCGCCATGGCCAAGCGGGTCAGAGAATCCACCACCAGCAGGACGCTTTTGCCCTGGGCGCAAAAATATTCCGCCACCGCCGTGGCTGCCAGGGCCGCGCGAATCCGCAGCAACGGAGATTGATCGGAGGTAGAAACCACCACCACCGACCGGCTTCTGCCTTCTTCTTCCAGCACGTCTTCGATGAAATGACGCACTTCACGCCCGCGTTCTCCCACCAGCGCCAGCACGGTTAGCTCGGCGCTGGTGTTGCGCGCCATCATGCCCAGCAGGGTGCTCTTGCCCACTCCGCTGCCGCCGAAAATACCCAGCCGCTGGCCCTGGCCGCACGTAAGGAATCCATCCACGGCACGAATTCCAGTGCCCACCGCCTGCTCAATGGTTTGCCGGGCAAGCGGCGGTGGCGCGGGCGCATTCAGCAACTGGAAATCGCGCCCGTAGTAGGGGCCGCCCGAGTCCAACACTTCTCCGCGGCCGTCGATGACTCGTCCCAACAAACCCGGGCCCACCCGCAACTGCGCTCTTGCTCCCCAGGTCTCCACCCGGTCGCCGTAGCGGATGCCGGTAGGCTGCTCCAGCGGCATGGCCAGCACCGTCGTTCCGCGAAAGCCCACAATCTCTCCCGGGAAAGTATGGCCGCTGCTGCCCGCAATCTCGCAAAGCTCGCCCACCGAGCTGTAGGGCCCCTCCGCTGATACCAGTTGTCCCACCACTTCGCTGACTCTGCCTTGCCAGCGCAAGCTGGAAAAAGATTCCAGCCGCGTAAAGTAAGCCGCCAGCAAGCCGGAAGAGCTCATGTGCAGACCGGTGGACGCTGTGCCAGAAGATCCATCAGCCCGCGTTCAATCTCCAGCAGTTGTACTTCGAGACCCATCTCAGTCTTCCCCATGGAAGTGTGCAGCTGGCAGTGGCTGGAGTCGAGCGCAGCGTCTTCTTCGACTTCCGGGAGATGGTCGGCGTCCAAATATTGGGCGAAGAAGCTGCGATACTCCGCTACTTGCGCCGGGTTGACCCGCACGGTGACTCTGGTGCCGCGCTCCATCTGCTCCAGGGCCACGCGCACTAGGCCCGCCAGCAGCAGGGGATCGACTTGCGCCTCGCGATGCAGAATCTTGCGCGCCATACTCAACGCCAAACGCACTACTTCCGCTTCCACCTGCAAAAAGTAGTTTTGCCGTTCGCGGGCAAAATCGCCCAGGGCTCGGCTCAGGTTTTCGCGGATGGCGCCCAGCTGCGGCGCGAACTCCGCCCGCGCCTGGGCCAGGCCTTCTTTGCGGCCTGCCTCTCGGATCGCTGCCTCCTGTGCCGGGCGGTCGGCTTGGCTTGCAGCCGGGATGCACTCCCCGCCAGACTCGGGACTGGGTCGGTCCGCTTCCGAATACAAAAAAGGCTGCACCGAAGCCGGCGTCCCGGCATGTAGTGCCGGGTTAGGTGACATACTCATCTTCACTCTCCGTCCCCAGGCTGATCTTGCCTTCCGCTTCCAGCTTGCGCGCCACCGCGATCGCTTCCTGCTGGGCTTTGATGATCTCCCGCGCCCGCACCGGACCTTGTACTTCCATGTCCTCCTTCAACATTTCCACCGCGCGCGACGACATGGATTTGAAAATGTAGGCCTTCAGCTCTTCGGTCGCGCCGCGCAACGCGGTGGCCAGAGTTTTCTTGTCTAACTGTCCCAGCAACTCGCGAATGCCGTTTTCGGGAACGGACAATAGATCCTGGAAGGTGAACATCAGATTGCGAATGTTGAGGGCCAGCTTGGGATCTTCTTTCTCCAGAGTTTCAAGAATGGTTTTGGCGGAAGTGGGATCCAGCCGGTTGAGCACCTCCGCGACCCCCTGAAATCCGGCGTAAGCGCGGCGATGCTGCTCGCCTAAAGCCTCCAGCCGCTTGTGCAGCGAGACCGCCACTCGCTGCGCGATCTCCGGAGAAAACTGGCGCAGCTGGGCCAGCCGCTTGATGGCTTCCGAGCGCAGCGCCTCGGGAAAGCGCATAAGTAAGGTAGAAGCCTGTTTGGCATCCAGATGGGCCAGGATGAGAGCGATGGTCTGGGGATGTTCCTTTTCCAGAAACTTGGCCAGTTGCAGCGGATCGGCTTTCTGCAGCGATTCCAGCTTGCTGCTTTTCGCCACCGCCACCCGCGTGACCTGGTTCATCAGCTGCCGCGCCCCTTCTTCGCCAAAGGCCTTCACCAGCAATTTCTGCGCATAGTCGGTGCCGCCCTGCGCCAGATAGTCCTGGGTGACCGCCAGGTTGTGATATTCCTGCAGCACCATCAAGGCAGTTGGGGGGTCGATATATTTCAGCTCGGCAATCTCTTGGGTAAGGTCCTCCAGTTCCTGTTCCGGCAGATTACGATAGATCTGGCTGGCGACATCATCTCCCAGCAGCACCAGCAGGATGGCAGCTTTGCGCATCCCATTGAGAGGAGTGGGGGCGGTCGCGCTCATTCCGCTCCTTCCCCGCGAATCCAGCTTTGCACCAGGCGGCTGGCCGCGGCCGGTTCAGCTTTCACTTTCTCGGCCAGTTGACGTTTCAGCGTGCTGGCCCGCCGCGCATCCTCCACCCCTGCCGGCATCTGGACCTCAACTTCACTGAGCAGCGTGGGCGCGGATGCGCCCGCCTTGTCTTGCTCCCTCGCCGGACGGGCGATCTGTCCCGGCAAAGCTCGCAGGGTGCCCAGCAACTCTTTCTTGATGGGACGCAACATCAGCAGGTAAACAATGGCAAACAACGCCGCAATTCCCAGATAACGCAGCATGCCCGCCCAGCCCACCAGAACCCGGCGCGCCGTGTCCAGGCGGCCCGGAGCCGCAGGAACTTCTACCGGCAACTCCTGGAATGACAGATTTTCCAGCGAAAGCAGGTCGCCACGCTGCGTGTCCAGGCCGATCGCGGCCGCGGCCAGCTGGCTGATCTGCTTCAGCTCTTCCTCGGTGTGCTTGCGTCTGGTGCTGATCTTTTTGCCGTCTTTTTCACTGCTCTCGACCACGTCGTCGAGCAGCACCGCGGCCGCAATGCGCTTAATCCGCCCGGCAGGAGAAACCGTGTGGCGCACGCTCTTGCTCACCGCAAACGTAGTGCTCTCGGAGTGCGACGACTGAGTTTCCTGGGCGGCTGCCGCATTCACCGCCGCGGCGGCGGCGGGAGCCGTCCCGGCCGGCAGGTTGCTGGCCGTTCCCGGAATTCCGCCCGGACCCGCCCCGCCCATGTTTTCTTCCGTCCGCTGCTGGGTCAGCGCGGTGGTGGCTTTGGGATCGTAAATCTCCTCGGTGTTGTCGCTGCTGCTGAGGTCATACTCCACGTGCACGCTGGCCCGTACGTGGCTGGCGCCCACGACCGGCTCCAGGGTCCGCACCAGGGTCTTCGACAACTCGTCATCCAGATCGTAAGCTGCGGAGGCTGCGGCACCGCCGCCACGCGAGCGCAACAACGGAGTGTTGCTGTCGGCATCGATCACGGTAACGTTTTCCGGGCGCAGGTTTTCCACCGCGCTGGCCACCAGTTGAGGAATCGCCAGCTGCGCCTGGTCGGAGAGCCGGCCGCCGCGCGTCTTCAGGATCACCGCCGCCTTGGCCGGCTGCTCCTGCTCGCTGTACAGCGATTCCCGGGGCATCACCAGATGCACCCGCACCCCTTCGACTTCGCTCAAGGTTTGCAAGGTGCGCTCCAGCTCGCCTTCGAGCGCGCGCTGGTAGTTCACCTTCTCGGTGAAGTCCGAACCTGCCCAGTTGGGAGTGTCAAACAATTCAAACCCCAGCCGGGCATTGCGCGGCAAACCCTGCGCTGCTGTCTCCAGGCGGCTGGCGTCCAGTTGCTCCACCGGCACCCGCAGGCTGGAACCGTCGGGAGAAAGTTCGTACGCAATATTTTTAGCCGCCAGCCGGCCCGCCAGAGCCTGGGCTTCGGCGGGCTTCAGCCCGGAATACAAAGTGGCATACTTCGGTTTCCCCAGCAGTCCGACAAAAACCCACAACGTGATCCCCACCAGCGCTGCCCCCCCGCCCAGCAGCAGCCGCTGGCGCAGGCTCAGGCCGCGCCACAGTTCGCCTACCTGATGGAGCGCCTGGCTGAACGTTTTCGGCCCTTCGCCTGCCACTGTCGTCTCCTCAGTCGCCGGCGCCTCGGGGGCGTGCGGATGCAGGCATCAGGCCAATGGAAGTCCACCGGCGCGCTGTTAGAACTGCATGCGGGAAATTTCCTGATAAGCCGCCACAATCTTGTTGCGCACCTGCATCATCAGCTGGAAAGAGAGGTCGGCTTTTTCGACTGCGATCAAAGCGCTGTGTACATCCATGCCGCCGCCTTCGAGTAAACTCCCCACCTTCGACTCGGCCGTTTGCCGCAGCTGGTCGACCTGCTCCATGGCGCCTTGCAGGGTTTCGACAAAGCCCCACTCCCGCGCCCCCGAGCGCCCGGCTGCCGGCTCCACGGTCGAGGGCACACTGCGCGCGATGCTCAGCGGATCGGTCATGGCGAGGCCTCATTCCGCCCGGGCAATGAGCGTTTCACCGCAGCAGATCCAGTGACTGTGTGATCATGTTCTTGGCCGCGAGCACGGCCGACGCGTTCAGCTCGTAAGCTCGCACCGCGCCCAGCAGGTCGGTCATCTCTTCCACGGGATTGATTGCCGGGTAAGCAACGTAACCTTTGGCATCGGCGTCCGGATGTCCAGGCTGGTAGCGGACCAGCGGCGGCGAAGGATCTGCCAGGACCTGGCCTACCTCGACCCCGCCCGCGGCACGGCTGGAATGGCTGGCCAGCAGCAGGGGAAACTGCGGCATTCGGTGCGAGCGGAAGACCACCAGTTGCCGCCGGTAAGCTCCACCCTGCGGAGTGCGCGTGGTTTCCGCGTTGGCCATGTTGGCGGCCACCACCTCCGCCCGCTGGCGCTCCGCGGTAAGCGCCGAGCCGCTGATCTCGAGCATGCCGAAAAGATTCATGAGCTGGCTCCTTCGTTGATGGCGGTGGAAAGATTATGAAACTCGTCGCGCAACAGTTGAATGCCCAGGTTGAAGCGAAGCTGGGTCTCCGCCAGCAGCAGGCTCTCCCGCTCCAGGCTGACGTTATTGCCATCGGGACGCTCGCTCAGACCCTGCACCTGGCGCTTAAGCGGTGAAAACAGTGCATAGGACAGTTCGCCTTCATCGCTCGCCCGTTGCAGTTCCTGGCGGAAATTGATATCGCGGGTGCGGTAGCCCGGCGTATCGATATTGGCCAGATTGGAAGTGATGACGGCGTGGCGAGCCACTGCCACATCGAGAAAGTGGCCTAAAGCCTGGCTGAGTGGGGTGTCGGTCATCGAGTTGGAAGGGCTGGACATCAGCATGGACGAAATCGCCTCCGTCATTCTTTTTTGTTCTTTTGCTCTTTGTTTCTTTTCGTCTTCTTTGTCTATTTGTGTTCGCTATTTAACCTGCAGAATTCTTTCTCCGGTAATTCTTTTCCCCGCGCTCGTGGCGGCAGGCCATAGCCGCGGATTTTGTTGCGCACCGTGCGCAGGCTGACGCCCAGCATCTCCGCTGCCCGCGAGCGGTTCCCTCCGGTGGCGTCGAGGGTGACTTCAAACAGCCTCCGTTCCATCGCCCCGAGCGAGAGCCCGGCTTGCAAGCGGTCGCCGGCCGGCCGGGGCGAAATCTCGCTCAGCGCCGAACCTTGCAGGGCCTCCACTCCAATTTCCTGGCCGCCGAGAGCCACGGCGCGGCGCACCAGGTTGGCCAGCTCGCGCACGTTTCCCGGCCAGTCATGGGGTTCAAGCCGAGCCAGAAATTCCTCCTGCAGCCGCGGATACGGCCGGCCCGGCGGGGCATACAGCCGGGCAAAATGCTCCGCCAGCTGGCGAATGTCCTCCGGTCGCTCGCGCAGCGCCGGTAACGCCAGGGGAATCACATTCAGGCGGTAATACAGATCGGGGCGAAAGCTGCCGGCTTTTACCATTGCCGAGAGGGCGCGGTTGGTGGCGGCGATTACCCGGATATCGACGCGCAGGCTGCGGGTTGCGCCCAGGGGCTCGAACTCGCGTTCCTGCAGGGCCCGCAACAGCTTGGGCTGCAGAGTGAGCGGCATCTCGCCTACCTCATCGAGCAGCAGGGTGCCGCCGTCGGCCTGCTCGAATTTTCCCGGCTTGGCTGCCACTGCCCCGGTAAAGGCTCCCCGGGTATGGCCAAACAGCTCGCTTTCGAGCAGCGTCTCGGGAAAGGCGGCGCAGTTGATTGCCACAAAGGGACGGTCGCGGCGCGGACTCAAGCGGTGAATCAGACGCGCCAGCAGTTCTTTCCCGGTGCCGCTTTCGGCTTCGAGCAGGATGTCGGCGTCGCTGGCCGCGGCTTGCCGGGCGCGTTCGAGGGCCCGCGCCAATTTCGCGGAGTGGCCCACAAAAGGATTACCGCTGACCGGCGCCGGCATAGCACCACCTCGGCCCGCCGGATGGCGGGCATCGAACTCCAGCCCCCGCTCCAGAATCTTGTCGGCTGCCCGCTCCAGCTGTTCGAAGGCGACCGGCTTGACCAGATAATCCAAGGCGCCGCTCTGCATGGCCGCCACCGCATCGGGCACGCTGCCAAACGCGGTCAGCAGAATTACCCCGGTGCGCGGAGCCAGCTCCCTCACCTGGCGCATGACCGCAAAGCCATCGCCATCGGGCATGCGCATGTCGGTCACCACCAGCGACGGCGGATGGCGGCGGAAGCAGCTCAGGGCGGCGGCCGCTCCCCCGGCGGTTTCCACCTGCCAGCCGTGACGCCGGAAACTGGCTTCGAGGCCGGCCCGCATGCCGGCTTCATCATCCACCACCAGAACCTGCTTGGCGGCCTGCGGACTCATGCTCTGGCTCCCGCCGCCGCTGTGGCTGGGGTGCCTGCCGGGGCCAGCTCGGCCACGTCCCCTTCGCTCCGGCCGGGCAGGGGAAATTCCAGCACAAATGAGCTGCCCGTGCCCGGACGGCTCGACACTCGAATACTTCCGCCGTGCTGCTGCATGATGGTGCGGCATACCGCCAGTCCGAGGCCCGGACTTCCCCTCCGGGTGGTGAAGCCGGGGGCAAAAATGCGCTGCAGATTTTCCTCGTCGATGCCACAGCCGTTGTCCGTTATTTCCACCTGGGCGCTTCGTCGTCTTCCTCTGGGTTGTACCCGCCCGCTGATCTTCAGGCTGCCGCCTTCCGGCATGAAGCGGAAAGCGTTCAGCCCCAGGTTGAGCAGCACCTGTTCCAGGCGATGGCGGTCGCCCTCGACTTCTACCCCATCCAGTTGCTGATCAAGCGCCAGACGCACTCCCGCCTGCTGCGCCAGGGGATGCAAAAACTGCTCCAGCCACGCAAGCAGTCTTCCCAGGTCGGTAGGGGCGCGTCCGGGCGAAGGCGGGTTGTGAAAGTGCAGGACGTTATTCACCGTGGCTGCCAGCAATCTCAGCCCGGCCTGCATGTGCTCCACCCACTTCCGCGCCTCCGGTTCGAGTTGCTCACCGGCCAGCAGGCCGCAAAACAGCTCCAGGCTGCCCAGCGGGTTGCGAATCTCGTGCGCCAACAGCGCCGACATCTCGGCCAGCGCCTGGCGGCAGCGCAGCTGCTCCCGCTCTTGCTCCAGCTGCTTGGCGGCGCTGACGTCGCGCAATATAAGGATAGAACTCGATCCGTCAGCGCCCGGCAGCGCCGCCGCCCGGGCCGCGATCCATTCCACTTCTGCCTCATCCCTGCCGGCAGCGCTTGCAGCGATGCTGCGGACGCAGCGATGCTCACTCTCGCCTGCCGCCAGCGCCCCGGCTGCCCATTGCCGCACCCAGGGCGCCGCTGGATCAGAATGCGCCCCCCTTCCGCCGAGCGCCCCCAGCAGACGCCGGGCTTCAGGGTTAGTCAGCGAAATCTTCCCGCCGGCCTCAAGCACCAGCACCCCGCAGGGCAAACCATCCAGGATTTGGTCCAGATGGCGGCGCATGCCGCGATTTTCCTCCAGGCTTTCGCGCAGACGGTGGTTGCGATCTTCCAGTTCGTGACGCAGCCGCGCCACCTCGGTTTGCAGTTGGGCGTACGATCGTTCGAGGGAAACGGCGGCAGCGGCAAATCCGGCGAAGGCATGGCTTAGAGAACGTTCCTGGCCGCCCCCGAGCCAGGCTGGCGGCGGCGTGGGATCGGCGTGGTTGGCGTCTGGGGACGCGGTTGGGCTGGAAAACGAAACTGTCGTCAGTGAAGTTGCCATCGCCATTCTCCGCCTTGTCGAAAAATTTCCTCTCACACCGCTTTGGCCGCGGCTGCCGGCCGGCGCGCCGGAGGAAAATAAAAATGTTGCGGCAGAATCTCCCCGCCGCCCTCGGCCAGAATCGCCGCCCGCTCGATCACCTGCTGCAACTCGCGCACATTGCCTGGCCAACCCCGCGTTTGCAGCGTGCGCAACCCTTCCCGGGTCAGCCGCGGCGGCGCATGGGGCGCAGTCACCAGGCGCAGGAAGTGCAGGCTCAAGGCTTCGATGTCAGGGACGCGCTCGGACAGCGCCGGCACCTCCAGCGGGAATGCCGAAAGCCGGTAATAAAGGTCTTCGCGAAAGTGGCCTTGCTTCACCCGCTCGGCTAGATCAGCGTTGGTGGCGGCCAGCACCCGCACATCCACCTCCACCAGTTCTGTGCTGCCCAGCCGCTGCACCTCTTTGCGGTCGAGAAAACGCAGCAGCTTGGCTTGCAGGGCAAGCGCCAGCTCGCCCACTTCGTCGAGAAACAAGGTTCCGTGCTGCGCCGCCTGAATGCGGCCCGGGTATGCTTGCAGGGCGCCGGTAAAGGCGCCACGCGCGTGCCCGAAGAGCTCGGACTCGAGCAGCGCCTCCGGAATGGCGGCACAGTTCACCACCAGAAAAGGACGCGACGCTCGCGGGCTCAGCTGGTGCAGCGCCCGCGCCACCAGCTCCTTGCCGGTGCCGGTGGCTCCCGTAATCAGCACTGTGGTGGGGTGCGTGGCCACCAGCCGGGCCAACTGATAGAGGCGCTGCATGGCTTCGGCGTGTCCGATCATTCCCGGCAAAGCCTTCACCTCGGCCCGGGCCTCGCCCCGCGCCTGGGTCCAGCGCGCTCGCTCGGGCGCGGGCGTGGACGCTGCGTCTTCCGCCCCAGCCTCCCATGCGGGATTGAAACCGGGTAAGTCCCGCCCGCTGTCCGAATCCACCATAACAACCGCGATGCCGGGAAAGCGCCGCTTGATAATCTCAATCAGCTCTTCTACATCCAGATCGGGCAGCCGCCGGTCGAGATAGAGCAGTTGCCAGTTCCCGCTTTCCAATTTCAGCAGGGCGTCAGCCCCGCCCATAACTTCCTGCACCGGCCAGCGATGCTCGAAAAAATTGTGCCGCACCTGTTGGCGCAGCGAGTGGCTGGGGCTCGCCACCAGCACCCCGCCGGTAGGCGCAGTGAACGTTGTGGGAATGATCATGGAACCATTCCACGCCGCGAAGCTTAGAAGGAGATTAGCTGGAGATTAGAGATGTCTGTTGCGGGCAAATCTTTCCCAGTTTCAAGAAGGGGTGTGGAAATGGGAAAATCCGGCTCCGCTTCTCATCGCGGCATGGCTAGCGGTAACCGCACTTCCAGGCTTATGCCGTTCGCTTCGCTGCCGGCGCAAAGAGTTCCGCCCGCCGCCTCAAACAGATTCCACGCGATGCCGAGCCCCAGACGCTGCGATAGTAGCCGGGCCCGATCCTCTTCAATCAAACTCTCTGGCCCGCGCTCTCCGACCGCGCTCTCGCCCGAAACCGTCAGCCCGAGCAGCGCGTCTTTGCCGCTCTCGCTGAGCTTAATCTCGACCAGCGCGCCGCTCCTGCCCCAGCCCACCACAAATCCCAGAAGATGAAACAGCGCCCGGCGCAGGCGCTGCGCCGCGAAATAAACCGGGCAAACCGATTGCGGCAAATAACCCAGTCTCATTCCGGCCGACTCCGCCAGCGGCAGGGCGTCGCTCACCGCATCGCGCACCGCAGCCTGCAGTTGCAAGATCTCACCCGGCTCGCCGCTCTCCGCCGCATCCAGCAACTCGCGGATCGCCGAGCTCAGCCACGATGCCCGCTCCGCCTGCGCCAGCGCGCCCGCCACACTCTCGCGATACTGGGCTTGCGTAGGAGTCTGCTGCAGGGTCAGCTCCAGCGAGCAACACAACGACGTAAGCGGCTGGCTTAGAGCATGGAACAGATCGGAAACCAGACGGCGGGGTTCGCAATCCGGCAGCGCCGTCCACATCGCAGCCAGCGCTGGATTCATGGCTGCCCGCCGGCTCCGGCCGTGGCCTCGGCGCTGGCGCGCACGCTCAATTCGTAGCCCACGCCGCGAATGGTATGAATCAGATGCTTGCCATAGCCGTCGTCCACCTTCCGGCGCAGGTAGTTGACATATACATCCACCACGTTGGTGCAAGTATCGAAGGAAAGATTCCACACGTGTTCGATGATCATCGCCCGGGTGATGCGGCGCCCGGCATTGCGCATAAGATATTCCAGCAGGCAGAATTCTTTGGACGTCAGCTCAATCCGCCGCCCCGCCCGCTCCACCCGCCGCTCCACCCGGTCGAGCTTTAGGTCGTCCACCGTAAGTACCGACTCCGCCGGCAAATGGCTGCGCCGCATCAGCGCCCGGATGCGCGCCGAAAGCTCGGTGAAAGAGAATGGTTTGCCCAGGTAGTCGTCCGCTCCCAGGTCGAGACATTGCACCCGGTCTTCGATCCGGGTACGCCCGGTCAGCACCAGAATCGGCATGCTGGGCTTCCGCGTGCGCAGGAAGCGCAGAATGGCCACCCCATCCAGCCGGGGCAGATTCAGATCGAGCACTACCAGATCAAAATCCAGTTCGCCCGCCATGGCTCTTGCCTGCTCCCCATCGGCCGAAACATCCACCGCATAGTGTTCCGATTCCAGGCCTTTTTTTACGAAACTGGCCAGCGCCGCATCGTCTTCCGCTACTAGAATTCGCATAAGCTTGGTCTAATTTGGACTATCCCGATTCTTAGTCAGGCGGCGGGGAGGAGCAAGGAATTTGCCTATGATCGAAAGTCTCGTCTTCCGAAAACGGAACGGAGGGCTGAAACGGGAGCGCATCGTTCCTCCGGAACCTGTACGGTCACTCACCTGCCCGTGCCCCATTTGGAGATAATGCGGATACTTGTCACAATGATGTTTACAAAACAATAGCGGTTTGAAATAACGATTCAGAAAATAACGATTTATAAAATGACGGTCCAGAAGATGACGGTTTTCCGAAAGGACGCCCAGGCGTGAATCTGTGGAGCCCCAAAACCGTCAAGTCCCTGATTCTTCCCGGAGGCGTGCTCCTGCTGGCCGCTAGCGTGGTGTTTCGCGGCGCCTTCGGCCCCATCCCACACGCCGCCATCATCTTTTATTACTACGCGGTTTTCGCGGCCGGCATTCTTCTGGCCTGGCGCTTCCATTCCAGCCGCATCCTGTTTGCCATGCTTACCTTGCTGCTGGCTCATCGCGCGCTGGAATTCTTTTCCGCCGGCCGGGTGGTCCCCTTCGGGCCAGGGCGCATCGCGCTTGAAGCGGTCGCATTTCTCCTGCCGCTGAATTTCATTATTTTTTCTTCAACCCGGGAGCGCGGAGTCGCTCTGCCCGCGGTTCTCCCCCGGCTGGCGCTGTTGTTTTTCGAATCGGTTTTTGTGGCCGTCATCTGCCGCCCCGGAGCCAGGACAGGACCGGCATTTCTCCGCCCCGGTTTCCTGGGAGATTTTTCCTGGACCCGAATCCCAACCTTGGCCGTGCTGGCATTTGCTGCCGCCCTGGCTGTCCTGCTGATACGCTTCTTGCGCTACCGTAAGCCCACGGAAAGCGGTCTGCTGTGGGCGCTGGTGGTTACTTTTTTCTCCTTGCAGGCTGGAGGCATCGGCCCTGCGGCCACCGCATATTGGGCCACCGCAGGTTTGATCCTGGTCAGTTCCATCATCGAAAACTCGTACCTTCTCGCCTACCACGATGAGTTGACTACGTTGCCCGCCCGGCGCGCCTTCAATGATGCCCTGTTCCACCTGGAAGAGCCCTACTCGGTAGCGGCCGTAGACATCGATCACTTCAAACAATTTAACGACACCTATGGCCACGAAACCGGTGATCAGGTTTTGCGCCTGGTCGCGGCCAAGCTGGCCGGCGTCACCGGCGGCGGTCGCGCCTATCGCGTGGGCGGCGAAGAGTTCTCCATCCTGTTTCCCGGCAAGTCGCTAAAAGAAGTATTGCCCCATCTGGAGCTGCTGCGCTCGGTCATCGAGGTGTCGAACTTCCAGCTGCGTGGTGGGCAGGAACGACGTGGCTCGGCCGTGGCTCAGGTTCGACCGCAGAACCAGGCCGAGCAGAGCGGCGAGGGTCCCGCCGACCGCAGACAAGGTTCCGCGGGCGCGGACTTTGCCGGCCGCGAGCGCCGCGCCGCCGATCGTCGGACCGAAACCCGCCGCACTCCGGCTTCGCGCAGCCGAACTCGCTCCACCCGCGCTGCGCCCCTTGAAGCGGCGGATTCCCGTCTCTCCGTGACGGTGAGCATCGGTGCGGCCGAGCCTAGCGCCCGTACCCGCACGCCCGAGCAGGTCATTCAAGCCGCCGACAAGGCCTTGTACCGCGCCAAGCAGGCGGGACGAAACCGCGTAGAGTCAGGTGCCGCGCCCCGGCCCTCCCGGCTGAAACGTAACATCGCCTGAGGCCAGCCCCGCGCTCTTTCCGCCGCGTCTCCGCGCGAACCTCAAGCCGCCTTCTCCAACTTTTCGATCTCGATCAGCTGGCCCGATCTCACGTCGAAAACCAATCCGTGCACCGGAATCGACTTGGGCACAAGCGGATGATTTCGAATCCTCGCGACGTCATCGATTACCGCCTGCTTTCGATCTTTGATGGTCAGCCAGTTGATGTGCTCGCCTTCTCGCGAACCCGGACCCTTGCCTATATCCCGAAAACCCTGCGGCGTCAGCTCGGCCGTTTCCAGGCTCGCAGCCAGCAAGTCACGCATCACGTCGTTCGAGAAAAACTCCATACCGCAGTCGGTATGGTGAATCACAAAAAACTCCCGGGTGCCCAAAAGCTTGTAGCTGATCACCAGCGAACGGATGGCGTCGTCGCTTGCTCGGCCACCGGCGTTGCGGATCACATGGGCATCCCCTTCGGCCAGGCCGGCATATTTCGCGGGGTCCAGCCGCGCGTCCATGCAGGTAAGGATGGCGAACCCTCGGGCTGGCGGCAATGCCAGCTTTCCTTTCTGGCCAAAATTGGAGCTGTACTTCCGGTTAGCCTCAAGCACTTCATCCAGAATCTGACTCATCGGTGTCTCCTTGAGTTGATAGTTTCTTGGGGAAAAAGGAAAAGGCCCATGATCGCGGTGATCATGGGCCTTTCAGAAACGTTGTGACAGCTAAATTTCCGCCTCGCGCCCACGATGACACCAGTACGCGCATAGACAACAACACGTACCGGCGCCGAACATCGATAGGTTCTGGCGGTTCATCATCGGCGAAAGTATAGCGTTAACCGGCGTTGAAGTCTACGAGCCCGGCTGGCGGATCGCGGCTGGATTTAACAACCTGCCAAACTCGTAGTCACCCTGAAGAACGATGAGCGCACCGCCACGGCAGGCTCGGTTCACATCCGCTCTGCATGATAAACTGGAACTCCGCAGAGCCCAGGAGAGGTGGCAGAGTGGCCGAATGCGGCGGTTTGCTAAACCGTTGTACTGGCTAATACCGGTACCGAGGGTTCGAATCCCTCCCTCTCCGCCAC
>DATAPL010000038.1:0-54556 GCA_036265205.1 Terriglobales bacterium | reverse complement strand
AACCTGCGCGCTCTTCGCGAAAAATACCACCTCGATGAATCCTCCACCGGCGTTGTCGGTCGGGAGGACATCGAGGACGTGGTATCACGCTGGACCGGCGTACCCATTACCTCGATTAAAGAAGAAGAGTCGGCCAAGCTGCTGCGTATCGAAGAAGAACTGCACAAGCGGATCATCTCGCAGGACAAGGCCATTCTGGCTTTGGCCCGCGCCATCCGTCGCAGCCGCGCCGGGCTGAAGAGCCCGAACCGGCCGATCGGATCGTTTCTCTTCCTCGGCCCCACAGGCGTCGGCAAAACCGAAGTCGCGCGCACCCTGGCCCAGTTCATGTTCGGCAGCGAGAAGTCCCTGGTGCGCTTCGATATGTCCGAGTTCATGGAAAAGCATTCGGTCTCCAAGCTGATCGGCTCGCCTCCCGGATATGTGGGCTACGAAGAAGGTGGACAGCTCACCGAACGGGTGAAGCGCGCACCCTACTCCGTCGTCCTGCTCGACGAAGTCGAAAAAGCGCATCCTGACGTGTTCAACATCCTGCTGCAGGTGTTCGAAGACGGCCAGCTTACTGACGGCT
The DNA here is from genome assembly GCA_036265205.1 of Terriglobales bacterium. Classification (GTDB taxonomy): domain Bacteria; phylum Acidobacteriota; class Terriglobia; order Terriglobales; family Acidobacteriaceae; genus JAIQFF01. Next base: position 53,985 of record DATAPL010000038.1, on the reverse strand, counting down.
TGGGTAACACGGTCGACTTCAAGAACACGATCATCATCATGACCTCAAACATCGGCGCCCGGCACCTGCAGAAGCGCGAAGGCCTGGGATTCCAGTCCACCAATGAGGACATGATTTCGGGCAAGATCGAAGACCTGGTGAAGGGCGAAGTCAAACGCACCTTCAATCCGGAATTCCTTAACCGTCTCGACGAGATCATCCTGTTCACCGCTCTCAGCGAACAGGACCTGATCCAGATTCTCGAACTGATGGTGAACCTGCTGAATCAGAATCTCTCGCAGAAATCGATCACCGTGACGGTGACCGACGAAGCCAAGAAGTGGATTCTGAATCAGACCCTGGGCGACCGCAGCTATGGCGCACGTCCCTTGCGGCGGGCTTTGCAGAAGTACATCGAAGACCCGCTCTCGGAGGCGCTGATCCAGGGCACGATCACTACCCGGCCGGCATTTATCGAGGTCTTCCTGGAGGGAGAAAAGCTTTACTACCGTCCGGTCGACTCGGAAAAGGCCGAAGGCGTTTTGTTGTACGAGAACTAGCTATCAGCACTCAGTTATCAGCCGTCAGCCTCAAGCTGGCGGCTTTGTTTTCTCTCCGTCTGCGGTTAAGACTTTTGACCGCAAGGACGCCGGGAAAGCCTTCGTGGCCGCAGAGAAAAATCTCAATAAGCTATGGAACTACTCGTCTATTCCTCACCGTGGTGCCCGGACTGCCGGGTCGCCAAGCGCTTCCTGCAACAACATAACGTTCCCTTCAGGGAAATCGACATCGAGACCACCCCGGGAGCCGCCGAAGAGGTAGTCGCCCGTACCGGCAAGCGTGCCATTCCCCAGTTTGTGATCGATGGCGAATGGGTTCAGCCCTACCAGCCCGGCGAAGGCTTCCTCTATGAGGAGATGTCCGAACGTCTGGGTATCAAAGCCCCTTAGGTCCACCTGGACATCTCCTTCCGTACCCTAGAAGACCCTGCCCGCAAGCCGCAAGATAGTAGGTGAGGTCTGCCCGGCGGACACCGATTTCCCTCCCCCCTTTCGCGCCTTTCCGGGCAGGCGGTTCCTCATGGCCGAAAACCACAATCCAGCGGAAGAAGAACCGGTCTGCAAGACGTGGTCAAGGCTGGTAGAGGTCGTACTAGGCCTTTTCTTGCTGGTCGGCACCGGCTTTATGGCGCATTACTACGCGCCGCCCGCTCCGCTTGCCCTCCCTGTTTCTCCGAAGACCGCCCCTGCGAGCAGCCATCAGGACGAACTCCGGCAAAGTGAGCTGCGCCAGAACGAATTGCAGCAGAATGAGTTGCGGCAGCTTAGCCGGGATGTCGACGAGCTGAAGCAGGAACAGGCCATGCCCGCCCTGGTTCTGAACCGCTATCGCAATTCGATCTGTTACATCTTTGGGGTTTACCGGGTGTCGATGCCGGGGAAACGGCCGGCCCTGCGAGCCCGGATTTCCGGAACCGGATTCATCGTGGCAGATGGGCTCCTGGCTACCAACCGTCATGTTGCCCAACCCTGGTATGGAGACGCCGAGGCCGATGCCCTGATCCTCAAGGGCGCCAAGCCCGAACTTGAAAAGCTGGTGGCTTTCTTTCCGGGATTTCCCTTGCCGGTAAATATCACTCCGCTGGTGCTCTCGGCCCACGGCGACCTGGCGGTGCTAAGGGTCGAGAACTCAGTGGCCATCAGCCAGTTGCGGCCCCTGCCGCTGGCAGCGCAGGCCTCAAATCCGGGGGAACTGGTAGCCGTAGTCGGCTACCCCATGGGGGTTTTGGGGATGGTCGCCAAATCGCCTCCGGCGGTCTATGAGCGCCTGGCGTTCCGCCGCGACGATATCGGCGCCGCCAACGAACTGGCCGCGCTCTCGCTGATCCGCCCATCTGCGACCTGCGGACATCTGGGAGATGTAGTCGGCGACAAACTGATCTACGACGCGCCCACCGCTCACGGCGGCAGCGGCGGCCCGGTCTTCAATTCGCAGGGCGAAGTCATCGGCATCAACGAAGCCTATATCGACGGCTTCTCCGGCGGCACGCTGGGAGTCTCCGTGCAGGCCCTCCGCCCGCTAATCGCCGCAGCCCAGAAAAGGCAGTAGACACACCCGTCGGTAGTCAATAGTCGTTGGTGCCAAAGACTAATAACGATCGATTGGCTTACGCTTTAACCACTTTGCCGCTGCGCAGGCAGGACGTGCAGACGCGGATGCGTCTGGTGGCGGCGCCCACTTTGGCATGGACGGGGCGCAGGTTGACGTTCCAGCGCCGCTTGGTCACGTTATGAGCGTGGCTGATGTTGTTCCCGAATTGCGGCCCCTTGCCGCAGATATCACAAACATGTGCCATGGACTACTCCAGGTAAGTTCAGAACTTGATCGCGAAACCCTTATTTTAGCGGATTTTCTCCCATTTTGCCACCGGGTATAGGGGTGGGGCGGACACTCATGTCCGCCGCCTTTGACCTTGGTTTTGGTCGCACAAATCAGTTCGCAAACTCAAATCAAAATCAAAGTCAAAGGCGGCGGACAGCAGTGTCCGCCCCACATTGGCCTTATACTGAAAAAGTGACGCCTCCTGATCCGAAATCGGTCAAAGTGAACCTCACTACCGGCTCCGGCATGGACATTGAATGGAAAGACGGCCACCACTCGCACTACGCTTTCCAGTTCCTGCGGGACGCCTGCCCCTGTGCCCTGTGCGACGACGAACGCGGCAAATCCGGCCGCCAGCCCGGCGAGCCGCCAAAGCTCGCTCCCGGCGCGTTACCCATGTTCAAAGAGACGGCAAAACCCCTTTCGGCGGACGGGGTGGGCAAATACGCCATCAAATTTCACTGGAACGATGGCCATGAGCTGGGAATCTATTCCTGGCAGTTCTTACGTGATGTTTGTCCCTGCGAAGAGTGCACCGCGGCCCGCACGGCAGTGAAGACTGGGTAGGTCCGCGTATCCTTCAAGCATCCACGAATCTTCGATCCCCTGTAAAATTGATCAGCGAACCTCGGAGCCGTCCCACACTTGTCTTTCCTCGATAAACTCAATCCGCAGCAGCGCGAAGCCGTTGAAACTACGGACGGCCCGGTGCTCATCCTCGCCGGCGCAGGCAGCGGTAAAACCCGGGTCATCACCTACCGCATCGCCTATCTCATCGAAAATCGCGGCGTCATGGCCGATTCCATTCTGGCCATGACTTTTACCAACAAAGCCGCGCAGGAGATGGTCGAGCGGGTGGACAAGCTGGTGGGCGGCCTTTCCGTAGCCAAGCCGGTAATCTCCACATTTCATTCTTTCTGCGTGCGCGCCCTGCGCCGGGATATTGAAAAACTGCGCATTCCTTCGGCCGTTCCCGGCGTGCCTCCGATCGGGCTCACCAGGAGCTTTGTCATCTACGACGAGACCGACCAGCAGCAGCTGGTCAAGTCGGTCATGCGGCGCCTCGGCGTCGACGACAAGCAGACCACGCCCCGCTCCGTCCTATCCCACATTTCGTGGGCCAAAAACCACATGCTCGATGCGCAGGAGGTCTATCTGCAATCGGGCGATCCCAAGACCGAGCGCGTGGCTCACATCTACGAGGAATATCGCAAGGAGCTGCACAAGGCCAACGCCCTTGACTTCGACGACCTGCTGCTCGAGACCGTCCGCCTCCTGAAGGCGGTTCCAGAGGTGCGCGACTATTACAACCGCCGCTTCCAGTACGTCATGATCGACGAGTATCAGGACACCAACCGCCCGCAGTACGAGCTTATGCGTCTGCTGGCCGGAAGCCATCACAACATTTGCGCCGTAGGCGATGAAGATCAGTCCATCTACTCCTGGCGCGGAGCCGATATTCGCAACATCCTGGAGTTTGAAAAAGATTTTCCCGAAGCCAAAATCATCCGTCTGGAACAGAACTACCGCTCCACCCAGAACATTCTGCAGGCCGCGTCTGCGGTAGTTGCGAACAACCTCAAGCGCAAGGGCAAGAATCTTTGGACCTCGCGCCAGGGAGGAACGAAGATCGGCTACTACGAAGCTCCGGATGGCGAAAACGAAGCCCTGTTCGCCGCCGATTACATCGCGAAATATCTGCGCGAAGCTGTGGAGCAGGGCGAAAACTCCCGCGCCGCGGTTCTCTACCGCACCAATTCGCAGTCACGGCTTTATGAAGAAGCCATGCGCCGCTACGGGCTGAAATATCACGTGGTCGGCGGATTTTCGTTCTACGAGCGCGCCGAAATCAAGGACATGATTTCCTACCTCAAAGTCATTCACAACCCGGATGACTCGATCTCCCTGCTGCGCGTGATCAACACCCCGGTGCGCGGGATAGGCAAAACCAGTATTGAAACCGTCGAGCGGGTCGCGCTCGAGACTGGCCTGTCCCTGTGGGGTGCGATCGCCGAGACCATCAACCGCCAGCTCCTGCCGCAGCGGGCGCTGGCCGCGCTGAAAGGCTTCACCAGCCTGATCGAAGACGGCCGCGCCATCCTTGCCGGAACCTACGCCGAGCGATTGGAAGAAACGGCCAGGACAGAAGCAGAAGAAGTGGCCGTGTGGCCGCGGGCGACTCGCTCGCGAGGCTCGGACGATGCGGACCAAGAGATCCCGCTCGAGGCCGACGATACTGAATTCAGTCCCGATAATTTCTCATTTGATTTTGGCCCCGCCGATGAAGAAGTTCCCGAGGCAATTTCTCACCCCGAGATTGCTGTGCCAGAAGTTGCGCCCGCCCAGCCTTCGGACAGCGTGGAGGCGGGCCCCCTCCAGGACACCCGGGACGATTCCGGCGCCACTACCCCAACTCCCAGCACTGCCGATATTCTGAAATTTCTTATCGACCGCACCGGTTACATCAAATTGCTCGAGCAGGAAGATACGCCCGAAGCCTACTCCCGCATCGAAAACCTGCGCGAACTGGTCAACGCAGCCATGGATTCCCGCGACCGCGGCGAAACTCTCGACCAGTTTCTCGACCACGCGGCGCTGGTCAGTGACGCCGACGCCTACGACGAGGCCGCGCAGATCACCCTCATGACCCTGCACGCCGCCAAGGGACTCGAGTTCCCTCTGGTGTTTCTAGCCGGCCTGGAAGAAGGCTTGTTTCCCCACTCGCGAACGTTTCTGCAGCCGGATGACATTGAAGAAGAACGCCGCCTTTGCTACGTCGGCATGACCCGGGCGATGGACACGCTCATTCTGACCCGCGCCGTCTACCGCCGCCGCTACGGAACCGATCTCCCCGAGGCCAGCATCCCATCGCGGTTTCTGGAAGAGGTGCCCGAGGGCCTGCTGGAAGAACTGGGAGGGTCTCGCAGAAGAGCCCGTCTGGCCGCGGGCGACTCGCCCGCGTATGGGAATGCCCGGGGAAGTGGACAGCATTCACAGGAACCGGAACACGGCTCGACGCACTACGCCTACGAAGACGAAGACCAGAGCGTCAGCTGGGCGGGCTCGAAGCAACAACGCACGCCAGCGGCGTCCTATTCCGGCAAGTCCTACAACTCCATCGACAATATTGCCGAGTTTTTCGCATCGCGAGGCAAGAAATTCAGCCTCCCCAAGCAGCCATCGGAAGCGCCCAGAGGCAAGAAGGGTTTTCGTCCCGGCCAGAAGGTCCGCCACCCCAAGTACGGCGAAGGCACCGTCTACCAGCGCGAAGGAGAGGGTGAAGACGCCAAGATTACGGTACAATTCCCTCGCTTCGGTTTAAAGAAGCTGGTAGAGAAGTACGCCCAGTTGGAAGGCGCTTAAGCGCGGCTTCTGGCTCCTGGCCCGCTCGATCGTTTGGGCTAGAAGGTAGTAGCGACAAGCTGGCAGCGAATTCTTAAGGAGAACCAAACCGCACTCATGCCCAATACAAGCACTCTCACCAAGCAAGAACGCAAAAAATCCAAACGCGCATCGCGCAAAAAACGCAAAACGGACAATCCGTTGAAGCCCCGCGAATACGCCCGCGGCTCCGCCAAGCGCAAAGTGAAGAAAATGGTGCGCGGCACCGCCAAACGCTAGCCGATAACTGTGCGGGCCCGGGTCTTTGACCCGGGCAGGGCGGGTCGAGCACACGCCCGTTGAGGAGACCAACAACCCTTTGGCACAACCAAGCATAACCGACCAAAAGGCGGCGACGGTTCGCACCTCTGACCACCAGGTCCTGTGCTGCAAGTCCATCGACAAGCTCATCTCTGATGCTGACGAGCCTGGGCATCGCCTAAAGAAAACTCTGGGCCCTTGGTCGCTCACCGCTCTCGGCATCGGCGCCATCATCGGCTCGGGAATATTCGTCCTCACGGGCACCGCCGCTGCGGGAGAGCATTTCGAGGCGCCGTCCATCCTGCATGCCCAGGTTCTGGATCTGATCTCGAACCTGCTGCGCACCGGGAGCACGTCGGGCGCGCTCATGCACGGGCGTCCCGCCGCCGGCCCGTCCATCGCAATCTCGTTTCTGCTGGTCGCGGTCGCATGCAGTTTTGCCGGCTTGTGCTACGCCGAACTGGCTTCGATGATCCCGATCGCCGGCAGCGCTTACACCTATTCCTATGCCACGCTGGGCGAAATTTTTGCCTGGATCATCGGCTGGGATCTGATTCTGGAATATGTAGTCAGCAACGTTGCCGTCGCAGTCGGCTTTAGCGGATACACCAAAGCGCAACTGGCAGCCTTCGGCATCGACTTGCCCGATCGCTGGGCGAGCCCCGTCTGGGCTTCTGGACATTGGACGGGCGCTTATTTCAACGTGCCCGGCTTCCTGATCGTGTTCATCCTCACCTTGCTGCTGGTTCGCGGCGTCAAGGAATCCGCCGGCGCCAACAACGTCATGGTGCTGGTAAAGATCGGCGCGATTCTTACTTTTCTGGTCGTCGGCGGCATGCTGGTCAACCGCGCCAACTGGACGCCCTTCGCTCCCTCCGGGTTCGCCGGAATCGTCACCGGGGGTGCAATCGTCTTCTTTACCTACATCGGTTTCGATTCCGTCTCGACCGCCGCCGAGGAGTGCAAGACCCCACAGCGCGACCTGCCCTTCGGCATCATCGCTTCGCTGATCATCTGCACCATTCTCTACGTCGGCGTCGCCATTGTTCTTCTGGGCATGATGAAGTACACGACTTTTGTTTCCGGCGAAGCCGCCGAAGCCCCCGTGGCCTACGCCTTGAAGCAACTGGGCGCGCACCCGTTTTTCCGCTCGGTGATTGTGGTGGGCGCGCTCACCGGCATGATTTCGTCCTTGCTGGTATTTCAATATGGCCAGGCGCGCATCTGGTACGCCATGTCGCGCGACGGCCTGCTGCCGAAACTTTTTTCTGCCGTGCACCCCAAGTTCAAGACTCCGTACTGGTCCACCTGGATCGCCTGCTTCGCGGTTGGCATCCCCGCCGGCCTGGTGGATATCGGCGACGCCGCCGACCTTTCCAACATCGGCACCCTCTTCGCTTTCGTTCTGGTGTCGCTGGGAGTCATTTTTCTCCGCCGCCGCCAACCCGACCGCCCGCGCGCCTTCCGCGTGCCGTTCGTTCCGTGGTTTCCGATGATCTCGGTGCTATTGTGCGGCGGCCTGATGACCGGCCTCACGGTGATCACCTGGCTGCGCTTCGTAATCTGGCTCGCTCTCGGACTACTGATCTACATCCTCTACAGCCGTCATCACAGCGAGTTCGCCAAGAGCTGAGGCGCAGTCGCTTAGAGTAACCGCCAAAAGGCAGTCATCCTGAGGGACTTCAGTCCCGAAGGATCTCGCGGGCATCGCAACCGTCGCCCTCCACGCCCGATTCGCCCGCGCCAGATGCTTCGCAAAAGCCCCGGCATGACTTCGCGGGCGGATAAAAAATTTAATTTGATCGATCGCTCTTGTCGGATTCCCCTGCCAACCTGCCCTCTTTCAATCTACAATCTGATCATGGCCTCGTCGCCCAGTTCATTCGTAGTTACACTTCCCAAGGCCGAACTCCATCTCCATCTTGAAGGCGCAATTGATCCCACCACCCTGGTTGAACTGCGGAAGCGCCATGGCAAGTCCAGCACTCTGGGCGAGATTGAGCAGCTCTATCGTTATGATGACTTCAATAGCTTCCTGATGGCGTTCAAAGCCGTGACCGAGGACCTTCAGACTCCCGCAGACTACGAACTGATCACTTACCGCCTGATGGAAAAGCTTAAAGCAGAAAATGTGCTGCACGCCGAGGTCTATGTTTCGGTAGGAGTCTGCCTGTGGCGCAAGCAGGATTTCGACGCCATCTTTGAAGGTCTTGACCGGGGCCGCCAGAAGGGCGAGCGCGATTTTGGTGTTTCCCTGTTGTGGATTTTTGACGCGGTGCGGCAGTTTGGTCCGGGCGCCGCACGTGAGGTCTTCGGGACTGCGGTGCGCTTTCGGGAGAGGAATGTCGTCGCTGTCGGCATAGGCGGCGATGAGCAAAAAGCTCCGCCTGAATTATTTCGCGAAGCCTACGCCTTTGCCGCCGATCACGGGCTGCATCTCACCGCCCACGCCGGCGAAACTGCCGGTTCCGAGTCGGTGTGGGGAGCGCTCAATCTTCGCGCCGAGCGCATCGGACACGGCTTAGCTGCGGCTCAGGATCCGGAACTCCTGGAAGAACTGGCCACCCGGCAGGTTCCGCTCGAAATTTGCCTTACCAGCAACCTCCGCACCGGCGCCTGCCCTTCGCTCAGCGCTCATCCGATTCGCCAGTATTTCGATCAGGGAGTCATGATCACGCTCAACACTGACGATCCTGCGATGTTTCGTACTTCCCTGGCGCGGGAATATCAGCTGGCCCAGCAGTTGTTCGGATTTACCGACGAGCATCTCCGAGAGCTGGCCCGGAATTCTTTTGAAGCATCCTTCCTGCCGGCGGAGAAGAAGCTGATGTTCCTGAATTTGTTTGACGCCGCCGCAGCCCACACTTAGCCTTTCTGCATTGGTTTTTCTTATGGAGTTTGGGGCATGAAGGTATCCCTCGTCGTCTGGTTGTGCCTGTCCGCCTTCCTTTGGGCCGAGGCGAAGGGCGAGTTAAAGGGCGAGTTAAAGGGCGAGTCAAAGGGGAAGGCTGGCCCCGACACCCTCATCTTCACCAACGTCAGCGTAGTGAGCACCAGGAACGGCGGCATCGAACCCAACGTGACAGTGGTGATCAAAGGCGGGCGGATTGCCGGCATGGCTAAAGTCGGCTTCGTCGATGAGGGACGGAACGTTCACATCATCAACGCTCATGGCAAATTTATGATCCCCGGACTCTGGGACATGCACGTGCACAGCGCCTTCGTCTCCCCGGCCTGGGATGAAAGAGTGATCTACCCCTTGTATATCGCCAATGGCGTGACCGGTGTCCGCGATATGGGTGGCGATTTTGCCGTGCTCGAACGCCGCCGCAGCCGCATCGACAGCAGAGAATTGCTCGGTCCGCACTTGATATTGGCCGGACCGTTTCTTGCCGGCGGAAAAAGTGATGCCCAAACCATTGCGGTGAATACGCCCGAAGAGGCCCGGCGAGCTGTAGACACGGTTAAGAACCAGGGCGCGGATTTTGTAAAAATACTTTCTAACGTGCCCCGCGACTCGTATTTTGCCATCGCCAATGAAGCGAAAAATCAGAATATTTCTTTCGCAGGCCATGTCCCCTACTCTGTGAGCGCTCGCGAGGCCGCCGCGGCCGGACAGAAAAGCATCGAGCACCTGACCGGAATTCTGCTGGCATGCTCTTCGCAGGAAGAGCAACTCCGCAGCCAGGAGCTGGCAGCGCTGGCGAATCACGATGGCGCTGCTTACCTGCGCCTTGGCAGCCAGGTACTGTCCACATACGATCCAGCCAGGGCGCACGCGCTTTTCCTGCAAATGGCGCAGAGCAATACCTGGCAGGTGCCGACCCTGGTGTGGACCCAGGCGAATAGCCGGATTGACGATCCTAACCTTCAAGACGATCCGCGCTTGAAGTATGTTCCGGCGTCAGTTCGCAGGGAGTGGAATCCCGCGAAGCTGCGAACAAACGTGTCTTCCGAAGAGTTGGCGGCTCTCAAAGCCGAAGCCGCACGCCACCTGGAACTGGTAAAAGCGATGCACACTGCGGGAGTTCAGTTTATGGCCGGCACCGACGGGCCGGATCCCTACGTGTTTCCCGGCTTCAGTTTGCCTGATGAGTTGGAGTGGCTGGTGAAGAGCGGGTTCACCCCGCTGCAGGCGCTGCAGGCCGCTACCTTTAACCCTGCGCTGTTCCTGACTAAATCGGACACGTACGGAGTGGCCGAGATCGGGCGGGTGGCCGATCTGGTTTTGCTGGACGCAAATCCCTTGCAGGACATCGCCAACACGCGCAAGATTTTCGCCGTCGTCCTGGGTGGCAAGTATTATTCCCGCGAAGCCTTGGACAAGATGCTTGAGGCAGTAGAAAAGCTGGCCGCGCAGTAGCGGCTCCCGGAGTTTTATGGCCCAACACATCGGTATCGTGGCCTGCAGCGTGGAGGGCGCCGCGCTTTGCTATCGCACCATCGCTCTCGAGGGCGCGCGGTTACTCGGAGAACACGACCATCCAGAGGTCTCGCTGCACACTCATTCCCTGGCGCAGTACATGAACTGCATCCGCGCCGGTAATTGGCCCGGAGTGGCGGAGCTGATGCTTTCCTCCGCCGAAAAACTGGCCAAAGCCGGAGCCGATTTCCTCATTTGCCCTGACAACACCATTCACCAGGCATTCGATCTGGTCCAGCCTCGTTCCCCGCGTCCCTGGCTGCACATTGCGCAAGAAGTCGCCAATCAGGCTCGGAGGGCTCACTTCAAGCGCCTGGGCGTGACTGGTACGCGCTACCTTATGGAAGGGCCGGTATATCCCGAGAAGTTGAAGGCTGCCGGACTCGACTTCCGCATTCCCGGCCCCCAGGAACGTGAGCGAATCAACCAGATCATCATGGACGAACTGGTGAACGCGCAGTTCACTGCCAGCTCGCTCGCTTACTTTCAGGAAGTGATTCGAAACCTGGCGGACCAGGGTTGCGACGCCGTGGTACTGGGGTGCACCGAGATCCCGCTGCTGGTCACGCCTGAATCTTCGCCCCTGCCGACGCTCGATTCAACTCGTCTGCTGGCAAAAGCCGCAGTGGAAAGAACAACAGGTCGGAACTGTGCGACTGCGTAGGGACGAATCCGTCCAGGCGAACCAAGCTCGGCAGAATTTTGACGCGCGAGGACGCGAGGCCGGATGAATCTAAAATTCCGCCAACTCCCCGGCACCTTCTCCGTCTGCCGCCTGGCCGCGGACGCCCCCATTCCCGAGTGGACCGCAACCGCATCGTTCGCGGCATCCTTTGTCTCAATCACCCGAACCGCTGACGAACTCTCAATCGTCTGCCCGGCCAGCCACGCCCCCAAAGACGCCAAATGCGAAACGCCGTGGACATGCTTCAAACTGGAAGGCCCATTCCCCTTCGCCCAGACCGGCGTTTTGGCATCTTTCATCGATCCGCTGGCCGCAAAAGGCATCCCCATCTTTGCAGTCTCAACCTTCGACACGGATTACGTTCTGGTGAAAGAAGAGTTTGCTCTGAGCGCGCTGCAGACCCTGCAGGCCGCCGGCCATGAGTTGCTTTCCTGAGAATCGCTGCGAGCGACGCCCCTGAATTTTTCTGCTGTCGTCATTCCAAATCCCCGAGTCCCAGCCCCAGGATCCCAGCAGCAACCCTCATCCCGGCAAAGCAACAAGAAATCTCCCAGATTTACCGCCGCGATTCTCCATTCGCCGCACAAATCCCCCCACACGATGCGCAAACGGTGCACTTCAACAATCCGTATGCTTTAATAAATGCAGCACTTATGGCATCGCTCTCCACCACGTTACGCCGCCGGATGAAGGCTCTGCACCGCAACCTGCGGGGAGCACGCATGATCGCCCGCGCCTTGGCGTCCACTGACCACCCGCTGCTGGCGCACATCATCCCCATCCGGCGCTGCAATCTGGCTTGCGAGTACTGCAACGAGTACGACGATTTTTCCAAGCCCGTGCCCACCGAGGTGATGTACCAGCGCATCGACAAACTGGCGGCGCTGGGAACATCGGTCATCACCATCAGCGGTGGCGAACCTCTGCTTCACCCCGAGCTTGACCAGGTCATCGGCCGCATTCGCCAGCGCGGCATGATCGCGGGGCTGATTACCAACGGCTATCTGTTGGTTGCAGAGCGCATCGAGCGCCTGAACCGCGCCGGACTGGAGTGGCTGCAGATTTCGATCGACAACGTCACTCCCGATGAAGTCTCGAAGAAAAGCCTGAAAGTTCTCGACCGCAAGCTGGAACTTCTGGCCGAGTACGCTGACTTCCACGTGAACATCAATTCAGTGGTGGGCGGCGGCGTCCGCAACCCGCAGGATGCCCTCACCATCGGCAAGCGCGCGCTGAACCTGGGTTTCAGTTCCACTATCGGCATCATCCACGATGGCTCCGGGCAATTGCAGCCGTTGAATGATGAAGAGCGGCGCGTCTACCACGAAATGAAGGCGATGGAGAAGAGCAGCTTCACCCGCATCAACGGCTTTCAGGACAACATCGCGCAAGGCCGTCCTAACCAGTGGCGTTGCCGCGCTGGCGCGCGCTATCTGTACATCTGTGAAGACGGCCTGGTGCACTACTGTTCGCAGCAGCGCGGCTACCCCGCCATCCCGCTGGAAAAATATTCCATCGAAGACATCCGCCGCGAATACCTGTCGGAAAAAACTTGCGCTCCCAACTGCACCGTCTCCTGTGTGCACCAGGTATCGGTTTTCGACTCCTGGCGGGCCCCGCAGTTCCCCGCGCCGGCGCCAATGGCCTCTACTGCCGGCACGCTGGTTCAGATCGAGTAGTTCAGATTGAGTAGTTCAGGTTGATTCGATCACGGCCGTCAGTTCAATCTTGACCCGCCCATTCAGCTTGCAACTTGGGCGGACGCATTAAAGTCTGCATCACCACGCAATACTGCTCTGTTTTCTCCCGCAAACCTCGCATTTGTTCCGCGGTTGCATGCGGAGCCGCCACATCAAAATGAAGACGAATTTTTTCAAAACCTACGGGCACATCTTTTGCGATGCCCAGGGTCCCTCGAAGATCCAGATCTCCCTCCACCGTGACTTCGATGCGTTCAGTCGGTACGCCCATGGCTGCGGCCACCATCTGACAGGTTATCTGCGCACACGCGGCCAGAGCTCCAAGCAGAAGATCACCGGAACAGGCGCCCGCGCCCGCGCCTCCGACTCCCTTGTGCGCCTCAGCCTGGTACACGGCGCGTCCGATATCGACTGAGCACGACACCGGAACATCGGTTTGCCCGCCCTTCGCACGCAGAGTGATTTGCGAGGCATTGGGGTCATTGCGGTATTGATCTTTTAATGGCTTTTGCAGCGATCGCAGGTCCATGGCAACCTCTTTCTGATTTGAGCGGGCCCCGACAACCCATGCTGATTTCACCACCAGGACATGAAGTTCAGACTTAGGTGTCTACTTCGTGCAACTTCGTGTCCTTGGTGGTTCATGAATTTAGGCACTGCCTCGGTCCGGCTGCCTTGAAGCCCCTCTATCAGCATGCTAGCATCGCTTCACATCGAGGAAATGTTCATGCCCAAATTCGTCATCGAACGGGAAGTGGCGGGAGCCGGAGACCTTACCGACGCCCAGTTGCGCGAGGTCTCGCAAAAATCCGTGAACGTGCTGAAGGGAATGGGCCATGAAATCCAGTGGCTCCACAGCTACGTGACCGGCGACAAGGTGTATTGCGTCTACCTGGCCCCGGACGAGGCAACGATCCAGGAGCATGCCCGGCGTGTTGGCCTTCCAGCCAATCGTGTCTCCGCCGTGCGCTGCCTTCTCGACCCGGGCAGCGCCGAATAGGCTATCCGCCTCAGGCAACCGCTGCACCGAAGTAGACCCGCGGCCTCGGGATAGTGGCCCAGCGATTGTTACAGGGGATAGTCATGCTGAGCTTGCTAAGCATCATGCGCGGGGCAGATGTGCGCCGGGGCCGCCATCATGATGGTGTGCCCGAGATCCTTCGGCACCAAAAGCCCCTCAGGATGACTCCGAGTTTGTGCGGTTTGCTCGAACTGAGCCACTAGAGGCCTTTGGCATCACTTCTTCAATAGCTCTCTCAACCGGCAGGGCCCAGCCTTCCAGCCAGGCAGTCACTCCCGCAGTGTTAGTCAATGACTCCCGCGCGGGGTGAAGGCTTGATTCCAGTTTGGCTTGCTCGGAAGGTGTGAGCGGCGCGCCGATCGTTTGGCGAATCGCCGCTGCCGCCCCTGCCAGCCGCAGCGAACGCTCGGGCTCAAGTTGAACCGCCGCGCAGCAGGCAAAGCATTCGAGTAGGCGCGCCACCCCGCGTTTGTGATCCATCTCCTGGAACATTCTTATGCTTTCCCGGTAGCACGCGTTTGCTTCCGGGTAATTTCCCTCTTCTCTCGCCAAAGTCCCCAGATCAGCCAGGGTGCCGGCAACGCCCCAGCGGTCGCCGAGCTCCCGAAACATTGCCAGGCTCTGCTCGTACAATGTCCGCGCAGACTGCGAATCGCATTGATCGCGAGCGACGTCGCCCTGGTAATTGATCGACCAGGCGACACCCGTCTTATCTCCCAGATCCTTAAAGATGGAGAGGCACTCCGCGTACAAGGCACGCGCGCGATCATATTCACCTTGCAACTTGACGACGCTGGCCAGGTTGCTGAGAGAACGGGCCACCGCCATCTGGTCCCCCAATTTTCTCCACACCGCCAGACTCTCTTCGAACAGGGAATTCGCCTGCACGATATCGCCCTGGTCCCGGGCATTAACTGCCATCGCGTTTAGCGAGACAGCCACGCCATGGGTGTCACCCAGTTGACGCGCGATGTCCCGGCTCTCCCCAATGAGCGCATCCGCCGAGACGAAATCTCCCTGCTCCACGGCGAACACGCCTGCGGAGAAAAGAGCACGGGCGCGAGCCTTGGTGGGCGCTGCCGCTCCCGCCAGCTTCAGCACCTTGCCCAGGCTGTCTCGCCCTTCGGCCAGATACTCCCGCACCTCCCAAAATCGAAACAGCGCGGTGCCGAGACGCAGGCCCCAATCCGCGTCGCCGTTTTCGGTCAGCCACTCAAGGGCTGCTCGAAAGTTCTCATGTTCCATGGTCAGACGTTCCAGCCCTGACACCGCCTGCTCCCCGCTCTGCCCCTTGGCATCTTCTTCCGCCAGCACCAGGCAGTAGGCGGCGTGAGCCCGCTTGGTCAGAGCCTTCTCCCCGCTGGCTTCCAGCTTTTCCAGGGCGTACTCCCGAATCGTTTCCAGCATCACGAAGCGCGACTCACCCGTCGCCGACTCAATCTGCTTTACCAGGCTCTTGTCCACCATGGATGCCATGCCGTCGAGCAGGTCCAGGTTGAGATCGTCCCTGGCGTCGCACACCGCCTCCACGCCTTCGAGGTTGCACCCGCCCACGAATACCGCCAGTCTCCGGAAAAGCATCTGCTCGTCCGCGCTCAGCAGATCGTAGCTCCAATCCATGGCTCCGCGAAGTGTCTGCTGGCGCTGCGGCAGGTCCCGCGCTCCACCCGTCAACAGCTGCAAACGGTTCGCCAGGCGGGCCAGCAGCGATGCAGGCGAAAGCACTTTGACCCGGGCGGCTGCGAGCTCAATAGCCAGGGGCAGGCCGTCCAGGCGGGCACAAATCTCGGCCACCGCGGGCGCGTTTTCTCGATTAAGTTCAAAATCCGGCTTTGCCGCGACCGCCCGTTGCACGAACAGCGCCACCGCCGGGCATTGGGACAGGACATCTGGCGCAGGCATCGAGCGCGAATCAGGCAGCGCCAGCGGGGCCACTGGAAATTCATGCTCCCCGTACACGTGCAGCGCGGCGCGGCTGGTGACCAGAATCTTGACGTTTGGCCCCATCACCAGAAGGTCTGCCACGGTAGCGGCGCCTTCCATCAGGTGCTCGAAATTGTCCAGCACCAGCAGCATGGGGGCGCGCAATGAATCTCGCAAACTCTCTCTTAGTATTTCCAGCGGTGACTGGCCCCCGGCCTCCCGGATTCCCAAAGTCTGAACGATGGCGGAAGCGATCAACCCTGGATCGCTCAGCGAGGAGAGCGGGATGAAATGAATGCCTCCCGGGAAGCACTCCACCAGGCCGGATGCCACTTCTACCGCGAGGCGGGTTTTGCCGATCCCGCCCGGACCGGTGATCGTGAGCAGGCGCACCTCGGGACGCAGCAGAAGGTCTTTGGCGGCATCTACTTCCCTCTCCCGGCCCACAAACCCGGTCCGCTGCACCGGGAGATTTGTCGGACGGGTTTCCACCTGCCTGACGGGCTTTTCCGAAAAGCGGTCGCGTATGGCCGCCAGTTCCCGCGCCAGCTCGCGGGTGGAAACGTAGCGCTTGTCGGCTTCTTTCGCCAGGCACCTTTCGATGACCCAGCACAGCGGAGCTGGAGCCTCCGGGTTCTGCACACCGATTGGCAGGGCTTGCTCCCGAAGAATCGCTACCAGGGTCTCGGCTGTCGTACTTTTCTGAAAGGCGATCTTGCCGGTCACCATCTCGTACAGCACCAGGCCGAAGGAGAACTGGTCGGTGCGGAAATCCGCGCGGCTGCCGCTGACCTGCTCCGGCGCCATGTATTGCATCGTTCCCATCACCAGCCCTGGCCTAGTGTGCCACGCAACCGTTGTATTTGAATCGCTTAGCTCTCCACTGGGCAGCGTGAGCTTTGCCAGTCCAAAATCCAGGATTTTGACAAATCCGTCCTCCGTGACCATCAGGTTTTCCGGCTTCAGGTCGCGGTGCGTGATGCCGGCTTCATGCGCTTTGGTCAGACCATCCGCCGCCTGTGCCGCAATTTCAATGGCCTTTCGGAGTGGCAGCATCCCGCTATAAAGCAGCTCGCGCACCGTCCTCCCCTCTACCAGTTCCATGGCGATATAGTGCGTCGCGCCATCATGTCCGAGCTCGTAGATGGTGATGATATTGGGGTGGTTAAGGGCGGACGCTGAACGCGCTTCCTGCTCGAAGCGGCGCAGCCGGTCGCTGTCCGCGGAGAGCGTGGGGGGCAAAACTTTGACGGCGACGTTACGATCCAGGCGTGTATCCCGCGCCCGGTACACTTCGCCCATCCCGCCGGCGCCCAGCAGCTCGACAATCTCATAGGGTCCGAGCTTGGTGCCGCAGGTCAGGGCCATTTTAGAGATTATATATTCCCAGGAAGGGGCTTGCAGGAAGGTCGAAGGGGAAGGAAGAATTGACTCGGAGGCCAGCTGGCGAAGGATCTCGCGCGGGCCGGATGTGCCCCTTCTACCCTCGCGATGCGCACCAGGTCCTTCGGGACTAAAAGTCCCTCAGGATGACTCCTATTTTGCGCGGCTTGCTCAACCTGGGCCTTGAACCTAGTCGCCGTACTTGCCGATCAGATATTTGCCCACTTCAGTCTGCAGCTGCCCGTAGTCGTCGTGGACCGTTGCCCGCAAAGCGGCTTCGGTGGAATTGCCGGCGCCGAGCCGCTCCAGCAGGCGCTGAATGTCGCTCATGCCGTAAGTGTCGATCACGAATTGCACCGCGGCCAGGGATTCGTCGTAGGCCAATATCGCTTCCATGGGCGAGAAGCGCATGAAGCTTCCCTCCAGCGCGTTAAATGGAATTTCCTGCTGCGCTTTGAACAGTCCCGCCAGGCGCCGTCCGCGCGACGACAGCGATTTTGGTTCCACCGCCTGCGCAATGCCTTCATTGAGCCACTGCGGGCAGCGTCCCCCGGAAAGCTGGTTAATAAAAGAATGCGCCAGCTCGTGTTTGAGGACGCGCGATAGCTCGGGAGTAACCGAATTCATGCCATTCACCGGGATGCGCAGCTTGCCATCGTTCACCGCGCCCGCCCATGAGGGTGATTGGGTAACATCGAAGAAGGCCTGGTCGGTGTAGAGAATCACCGCGATACTGCCGCGCGGCGCCACACCCAGCTCGCGTACCAGATCGTCGTAATGCGACTCCAGGGTGGAAACCAGATCGCGGCGCAGTGACTCCGGCGTCTGCCGGCCTTCAAATTTCAAGGTAAAGTGGCTGGTTTGGTTTTGGGTGAAATCCGATTCCGCAGTCGCGTCCCGCTGCGCCTTCTCCAGATACCTCTGCACCTGGGCGTCGGGGCGGAGTTGCAGGGATCGCTGCCAGCTGCGAATCGCATCCTTGTTGCGATCGCTGGCATACTGGGCATAGCCCAGAATGGCGAGCGTGTCAGGCGAATCAGGCGCGGCCCGCACCGCGCGTTCGGCATAAGGCAGCGCTTCCACCGCGCTTCCCATTCGCAGCAGCAGCGCGACATAATAGTTCAGGATTGTAGGATTTTGGCCCTCGAAGCGCAGCGCGGTTTCGAAATAGCTTCGAGCCTTGCTGAAATTCTGGTGCTCCATCTCGTGCTTTCCCGCGATGAAGTATCCGGCTGCGATGACCCGCGCATTGCCTTGCTCTTCCAGGGCGGAGAGCGCATCGCCATCGACCTGGCCGTCATGAATGATCTTGTCGCTGAGTTCCGGTTCGCCCTTTAGATTGTCAGCCGGAGTGAATGACGGCACGTCGTGAGCATCCTTGCCGCTTGAGGAACTGCGCTCCGGACGAACGCCGCCGGCTTCGACCCGAAGAACCAGCGATTTCGGAATCGCGTAGGAGTCGTCGCCCACGTCGTATTCCAGGTGAGCTCCGTTTTCGCGAACCTGGTCAGCGTAAATGGTACGGCCATTTTTCAGGTAAATGACTTCGGCGGAGGCAAAGACTCCGCCCAGCAGCAAGCCCGAGAATAATAGGAAGATGACAGATGCCCGCACTAGGGCGCATTCTAGCAACAGGAGTGTAGCCGGCCTACGTGACCATGGTAATCAGGATTATTCCCGCGAGCAGGCGGGCGCTCTCGCTGGCAACTGCGCTGCTTGCGGCTTCTCTCAGTTGGGCGCAAATCCCGGCGGCGTCCTCATCGGTCGCAGGCGCCTCGGCGCCGCAAGCCCATCCCGGGGAGACTCTGTATTCCCAGTTGCGGAGCGTCGGACTCGACAAATCGCGGGTCTATAAAGTCCGCGACGTCACTCTGGATCGTTCCTCGCTTCACATCAGCTTCGAGGATGGAACCATCGCCTTCACCGAAGATGTCGCCGGACACGTTACCGGCGCGTTTTTCTTCGGGGACGGCGAAGTCCTGCTGGTTCCACCCGACCAGGCCGAGCGAGCGTCGGTGGCGCTCTTCACTGGAGCGGCGATTCTGGAGGAGAGATTCGCCAGCGCCTATTTCCGCTTCAACGACAATACCTTTGGCGAGTTGCAGCCTTCGCTCAGGCCGGCAGATCATCCCGAAGAATTTATTACGCAGTGGAACAGTGCCGCCAGGAACCTTGCGGAAATCGACGCCTTACGCCTGCTCCTGAGCTTCAGTAAATTCCTGCCCTCCACGCCGCCGGCAGAGACGGCAGCGGCCGATACCTCCGCGAACGACGATCACATGCTGCACGCACGCGTGCAGGGCATGAAGCTCGGAACCTTCGACCTCTATTACGACTCCTTCGCTGCCGAGCAAATCTGGGCAGGTCAACTGAAAACCGTCGAGGGTGACAACTATTACGACGTCTGGACCTCATTCTCTCCTGGCTCCCCCGGTCGCCATACCGGTTCTCTGACCGGGGTTCTGGGTGAAGAGGCCAAGCCCGACGAGGTCAGGGTCTCGCAGTACAAAATCCAGGCAAAGGTAGAGCCGCCCACAAAGCTCGAGGCCGACGCGTCCTTGCAGGTTGAAGTGCGACAGGGCGGGGAGCGGGCCGTGCTCTTTGAGTTGTCCCGCTTTCTCCAGATCAAGAGCGTGGAAGCCGACGGACAGCCCGTAGAGTTCATTCATAATCAGGCGCTCGAGGGCACCCAACTGGCGCGCCGGGGCAACGACTCGGTCGCGGTTATTTTTCCCCAGGCGCTGCGCACCGGCCAGAAACTCAACCTTCATTTCGTCTACGGCGGGGAGGTGTTGTCTGAAGCCGGAGCGGGCCTGCTGTACGTCGGCGCGCGCGGTACGTGGTATCCCAACCGCGGACTGGAGATGACCAGCTTCGACCTGCAATTCCGCTATCCCGTAGGATGGACGCTGGTCGCCACCGGAAGTCGAGTGCAAGGCGAAGCTGCTCCTGCCGACCTCCACCCCGGCGAAGAAAGCAGCCGTTGGGTGTCTGATCGCCCTCTACCGATTGCGGGTTTCAATCTCGGAAAATATTCGCGCGTGGTGGCGCATGCCGGCGACGTTCAGGTGGAAGCCTATGCCACGACCGGGGTCGAGCGTACGTTTCCCCGAGGCACCACCGAGACTTTAGCCCCGCCGCCGGCCGTGCCCTTTCAGGTGCCCCGGCCGCCCGAATCGCTAACGATCACCCTGCCTCCGCCTTCGCCGGCGCGAAATGCGCAAGCGGTGGCCAACCTCTCAGCCCGCGCGGTCGAGTACTTTGCCGCACGCTTCGGGCCCTTTCCCTACAGCAGTCTGGCTTTGACTCAAATGCCCGGCAAAGTCAGCCAGGGTTGGCCATCGCTGATCTTTCTCTCCAGCGTCTCCTTTCTTACCCCACAGGAAAAATCTCAGTTGCACATGAATGCCGTAACCCGGGCGTTGAGTGACAATGTGATTGCCCATGAGACGGCTCATCAATGGTGGGGCGATCTGGTGGCCTGGAAAAGTTATCGCGACCAGTGGCTCTCCGAGGCTCTGGCGAACTATAGCGCCCTGATGATGCTGGAGTCCGACTCGCCAGCGCAATTTCGCGAAGTCATGGAAAAGTACCGCCAGGACCTTTTATCCAGGAACAAAGAGGGATCGCAACTGGCTGAAGCCGGGCCGGTCACCTTTGGGCTGCGCCTCAGTTGCTCCCATTTTCCCTCCGGCTATGAGGCCATCAGCTACGGACGCGGCACTTGGCTATTCCACATGCTGCGTTACATGATGCGTGACGCCGAGCGCAGCCGCAAAGGTTCATCTGCGAATATTTCCGATGCGCAAGCCGATGCCCCGTTTCTGCGCGCCCTCGGCAAGATGAGGCAGCGCTTTCAGGGGAAGTCGGTAAATACCCGCGAGGTGATTCACCTGTTCGAGGAAGAATTGCCTCCATCACTCTGGTTCGAACATAAACAATCGCTGGACTGGTTTTACCAGGGATGGGTAAACGGCACCGCGCTGCCCCGCCTCGAATTGAAGGCGGTGAAGTTCGTCGAGAAGCCAGGCAGCGTGGTCGTTGCCGGAACCATTTCACAAGACGATGCTCCCAAGGATCTGGTGATTCCAGTTCCCGTTTACGCCCTGCTGCCGGGAAGAAGCGTGCTGCTCGGCCAGGTATTCGTCGACGGTCCCGAAACCAGCTTCCACCTCTCCGCGCCGGTCGGCACCCGCAGGATCGTACTCGATCCCAATCAGACCTTGCTGACCCGGCTCCGATAAAGGGATAAAAACTCGGCGACCTTCGTCGCTTATCTTCACCAGGCAGACGTCATCACTTGATCTCCGAGAGTTTCCCGAATCAGTCTGCGTGTGTCCCGAAACGGCAGCTCACAACAGCCCTTCCTCACCCAAATATTAATTACGCCCGAAGCTGCCCACCTAAGTCCGCGACCAGCAACAAGCCTCAGAGGCGCCTGCAGGGCTGAACATGGAATCAGAAATGCACACTGTCTGTCTGAATTCAGGGAGGCGATATTTGCCGAGAACTGGCGCAGGGAATGAAGCCGCAACCGGCCGCCCATTGGCCGCCTCTCACCCTGGCTTTCATCTTCGCCAAACCATCCTTCTCGTGGAGGACGAAGTCTTCGTCCGCAAGGTGGCGATCGAAATACTGTCCGCCGCCGGTTACGCGGTCTTATCGGCTGGAAATGCGGCCGAGGCTCTACGTAAGCTTCATAGCCATCGCGGAGCGCTGCACCTGCTGCTCACAGACGTAGTCTTGCCTGATCGAAGCGGCTGTGATCTGGCAATGGAAATCTCAAATCTAGTTGCCGGCGTCAAAGCCATCCTGATTTCCGGCTATCCCGAAAATTCGGTTACCAGGAACGGGCTTCCGTACCAGGACTGGTCTTACCTGCCCAAGCCTTTTTCCGCATCTTCACTGATTCAAAAAGTCAGGGAATCCCTGTCCCACGACAATTCATCGGGAACCGCAATGCTTTGACAATGACCTATCCCCCAGCCTTAGCCTGGGGGAGCAAGTTTGCCCAGGATCACCAGGTCCACGCGGCGATTTTGGGCCCGGCCCTCCGCAGTATCGTTGGGCGCAACCGGATGGTACGCCGCATATCCGGCGGCTGACAGCCTCTCCGGAGCAAATTGGTATTTCAGCATCAGCAGCCGCACCAGCTGCGTGGCCCGAGAGGTGGACAACTCCCAGTTGGAGTCAAAACGCGAATTATGGATCGGAATATTGTCGGTATGTCCCTCGATGCGAATGCGGTAGTTGCGCGGGGCGAGCAGCGATACGATCCGGCTGAAGGCCGGTTGGGACGTCGACTTGATGTCGGCGGAGCCGCTCTCGAAAAATCCCACTTCGCGCAGGCTGATCACCAGCCCGTCCGGTACCGTACGCAACGCCACTTCTTTACGGGAGATTTCCGCCGCTAGGGCATGCTGCAACTCCTGCTGCAAAGAGGCCAGATCCCCATTCTCTTCGGTCCCGGCCAGCGTTCCAGTGGACGGAGTAACGATCCGGCCGAGAGCCGCGACCCGCTGCGCGGTTTCGACTGCCTGCACAGTGCTGAACGGCATTGGGTCTTGGGTATCTAGCGGGATTTGCGTGTTCGATGCAGAAAATACTCCTAGTTCCTGGAATGCGACCTGGATGGCCAGCGCCAGGTGACCGACTTTTTTCTTGTCCACTTGGGATGTTGAGTAGAGAACTACGAAGAAGGCGAACAGCAGAGTTACAAAATCTGCATAGGACACCAGCCAGCGCTCATGATTCACGTGCCCCAGGTTGCGCTTCCTGCGCTTCATTGCAGGCTTTCCACTTCGTGGCGTTGAGGTTCTGGCGGTCTCACCCCTTCGCCGTCCAGAAGTCCTTGCAGCTTGGTCTCCAGCATGCGTGGATTAATGCCTTCCAGAATCGAGATCACTCCTTCCAGCGTCATTTCGCGGATCAGTTGTTCTCCGCGGATGCGGATTCTGAGCTTGCCGGCCGCGGGAAGAAAAAAAAGATTCGCCGACGCCACCCCGTAGATGGTGGCAACAAAAGCCACCGCAATGCCGCGCCCTACTTCCTCGATCTTGTCGAGATGTTGCATAACCTGGATCAAGCCCAGGACGGCGCCGATGATTCCTACAGTAGGGGCGAACCCGCCCGCCGACTCGAAAACCTGCGGCACTTTCTCCTCATGTTCGGCCTGGCTATCGAGTTCCAGCTCCATGATCTGCCGGAGTTCCTGCGGCTCAGTTCCATCCACCGCCAGCATCAGGGTCTTTTTCAGGAAGGCATCCTCGACTTCCTCTAACCGGGAATCGAGAGAAACGATGCCTTCACGGCGGGCCTGGTGAGCGTAATTCACCAGGTCGTGCACCATGCCGCCGGGATTGCGCTTGGGTTCGAAGAACACTTGCTGCAGTTGTTTGCAGGCTCTCACTACCACCGGTAAGGGAAACTGAACCAGCACAGCGCCGCAGGTGCCGCCAAAAACAATCAACGCGGCTGTGGGTTGCACCACCTGCGAGAGTCTTCCCCCTTCAATCAGCAGGCCGCCCACGATTCCGCCCAGAGCTAGAGCGATGCCGCCCCAAGTGGCTTTATCCACGCGCGCTTACCTCTTGGCCTGTTCTTCGCTGTGCTCTGCCTGCTTAGGCAGAACGGTGATCTTGTCCCAGGCGGGAACGATGCCCTGCAAGACGGAACGGCGAAATGCGATGACGCGATTCATGATCTCTTCTGCGCTCTCTCGCACAATTATTTTTTCTCCGTTGACCAGGGTGAGCACGGTATCCGGCGACTGCTCCACGAACTTGAGCAGGTCCGAGTTGACCGCCATGGCATGCCCGTTCAAGCGTGTCAGCCAGATCATGAACTCGCTTTCCGGGCGCCACTCGCTTCCTTATTACTGGTGCCCTTTTGTGGGCTATCGGCTGGCGCCGCAGTGAGGATGATTCGCAATCAGAGTACTCAGAGTTACTGAAGTGTAGAGAGCTGGCGGCGAGTCTGTGCTAAAGCCCGACCTCAATCCGCCGATGAGGTGGTTGAAGGCTAGATGGGTTCCGAAGTAGGGACGGGGCATCCGCGGAAGCGTTTGGGAGCCGGTTCCAGCAGGCCGGAGCCAACTCAACCAAAGGAGAAATTCAAATGGCACTCAGTGTACTGAACAACATTGCGTCGTTGGCTGCGCAGAACCAATTGTCGATTACCAATAGCAATCTGCAGAAATCCCTGTTCCAGTTGTCGTCCGGGTCGCGCATCAACAGCGGCGCGGATGACGCCGCTGGCCTGGCCATCGCCGACGGTTTGCATGCCAACATCACCGCCCTTACCCAGTCTGCTCGCAACGCCAACGACGGAGTCGGCGAGCTGCAGGTGGCAGATGGTTCGCTGGCCCAGGTCACTACCCTTCTCAATCGCGCTGTCACCCTGGCCACCGAGGCTGCGACCGGTACAGTTTCCGATCCGCAACGCGTCGCTCTGGACGCTGAGTACACCGCAATCAAGGCTGAGATCGACCGCATCGGTTCCAAAACCAATTACAACGGCGGCCAGGTTTTCACCGCCAACACGCTCAATGTTTTCCTGAGCGACGCCAGCGGTTCCAGCAACAGCACCATCGGCGTGTCCACCGGCCTGCTTTCTTCCAACGGCCTCGGCCTTGGCGGCCCTGTCGCCGCCACCGGCACTCTGACCCAGGCGGCAGGAGCGGCGGCTGTGCCTGCTTCCGATCTGTTAACTCCCGGAGGTGCGGTAACAGCCTCCGCAGCCGCCGGCACTACTCTTACCGTCACCGGTGGTAATCCGCAGATCATCGCCACCGACGCTTTGACGCTCGGGGGCACCACTTACACGTTCGTCGCGGCACTGACGGGAGCTGCCAACGAGGTTCTGGTCGGAGCCAGCGATACCCAGTCCCTTCTGAATCTCAAGGCCGCGGTCAACGCATCGGCTGGCGGAGCCGGGGTCGCTTACGGCGTGGGGACAGTGGCGAACGCAAACGTCAACGCTGGGGCAGCCACTGCCACCACTCTTGCCATCGCCGCAAACGTGAACGGTGTCGGTAACGGAACTACCACTGGAAACTCGGTTGCTTCGACGGTTGGATCAGGCGGCGGGCACTTGGCCTTCACCGGCGCGACTCTGGCCGGCGGCACCGCCGGGAGCACCGTGACCATTGGCGGCAAGACCTATACCTTCGTGGCGGCACTGAGCACTACCCCCACAGCGAATGAGGTGTTGGCCGGGGTCGGTTTGACCAACAGTCTTGACAACTTGAAGGCCGCGGTCAACAACTCGGGCGGAGGCGGCTATAGCGCCAGCACCACCCAGAATGCCAACGTCACCGCCACCACAAAGACAGCGACCACGCTGCTTTTCCAGGCTAACGTCGCTGGCTCGGCTGGGAACTTTATCGCTGCGTCGTCAACCATCGGCACATTCGCCACTGCGAATTTGGCGGGAGGCGTCGATACTGGAACCGCTCCGGCCGCAGCTGCCGGGAATACGGTAACTGTGGGCACCCAAACCTACACCTTCGTAAACGCCCTCAGCACCACGCCCACCGCCAATGAGGTTCTGGTGGGCGCCACGGAAACTGCCAGTCTGGCCAACCTGGCAAACGCAATCAACGGCGGCAGCGGCTCGGGAGCCACATATGGAAGCCCGACGGTTGCCAATACCGCAGTTTCCGCAACCGCAACCCCGACCAGCATCGTGTTCACGTCGCTAACCAGGGGGCTGGCGGGCAATGCCATCGCAACTTCCGCCACCGGCACCGCCAACACCTTCGCGACGTCGACGCTGACGAATGGCACCGCCGGATCCACCAATGACCTGCTCAGCATCGCCGACGCCACCGCCGCCCTAGCCACCATCAACACCTCCATTCAAACCGTCGCCGGCTTGCGTGGCACCATCGGCGCAACCGTCAACCGCTTGCAAAGCGCTGCCAACGTCATCAACAACCAGGTGCAGAACCTGACTGGTGCCGAAGACGGCGTTCGCGCCGCCGACATTCCGTCGACGGTCGCTACTCTCGCCAAGTTTTCCATCCTGGAGCAGACCGGAATTTCGGCTCTGGCCCAGGCCAACCAGCAACAGCAGCTTGTGCTCAAGCTGCTCCAATAGCGGCACTCGGAGGGGGCGGACGAGCCCGCCCCCTTCCGAAGTCTCACACCGAAGTAGCTCGGTATGAATGTTGCACCCGCACAGTATTCCCCGGTTGCTGCCGACCCGCATCAGTCTGCGAAGCCGGTGCGTGCTCCGCAGCCGGCGAGCCCGGTTTCAAACAACGACCCGGCAAAGCCCGTGGCCAAGCCGCAAAATTCGCCCGCCGTGCCTTCAGTGGCAGAGGACGAAGTAAAGGTGCAATGGGATGCGTCAGCTCACCTCATGATTTACCAGTTCGTGAATCAGCATTCCGGCGCTCTGGTTCTGCAGGTGCCCAGTCGTGAGGTGCTCAACTTGACCCGCAGCATCCACGAATCGTTGCAGAAAGAGTCGCTGCGGCAGGAATCTCTGCGGCAGGAATCGCCGCAGCAAGAAGCGGTGAAAGAAGTGCCCAAAGAAACCGCAAACAAAGACATCGCGCGGTCTGAATCCGCAGCTTCAGGAACGCCCGGCCCGGAAGGAAATAAAGCCAATGGGAATTAGTCTGAATCCGGCCACCTTGTTGTCAGGGCAGGGCATCGATATTTCGAGCGTAGTGCAGCAGATCCTGAGCCAGAAGAGCGGCCAGTTGCAGGGCTGGCAGCAACAGCAGACCGACCTTTCAACCCAGGCGGGGTTACTGCAGGGCATCAATAACAATCTTATAAATCTGACTACCGCGGTGAACTCGCTGGTGGATCCCCGGGGTGCGTTGTCGGCCTTGTCGGCGACATCATCGTCGCCGGCGATTGCCGCCACCGTCCAGACTTCTGCCACCGCCGGAGTACATCAGATCTCGGTGACCAACCTGGCCACGCAATCGCTCACTTACAGCGATCCGGTCGCCAACGGCACTCTGAGCGCGGGCAGCTTTTCGATTCAGGTCGGAAGTGGCACCGCAGTCAGTGTTCCGGTCACCGCCAACGAAACCCTTGACCAGTTAGCCAGTTACATAAACGGAGCAAACCTGGGCGTCACCGCCAACGTGATCAATGACGCTAACGGCGCCCGCCTGTCGCTGCTCAGCAACACCGCCGGGCAAGCAGGCACCATCAGCATCACCGCCAATACGGTTTCAGGTCTGAATTTTAATACCACCGCGGGCAACAATGCCGCCTTGACTGTGGATGGCGTCCCGGTAAGCAGCGCCAGCAATACGGTCAGCGGAGTCATTCCCGGAGTCACGCTTACTCTGGCCGCGCCCACTTCCGGCACGCCGGCGCAACTTACGATTGGAACCGATCCCACTCAAATCACCGACGCCATCAACAATTTCGTGTCCGCCTATAACAGCGTGGTTCAGGCGATCAACACTCAGTTCACCGTCGACCCCACTACCAACGCCCAGGGGCCATTGGGATCTGACGGCTCCCTTCGAACTCTCCAAACCAGCCTGCTCAATGATGTGACTTATTCGATTACGGGTAACGGCGGGTTCGTCAACCTGGCTTCTTTGGGCATCGACCTGAACAACGATGGCACCTTGACCGTAAATACCACCGCCACTGCGGACCAGCCTTCCCTCAGCAACATTCTGGCCACCAATCCGGCCGCGGTTCAGACCTTTTTTCAGAACGTTTCAGCCACCGGTTTCGCCAACCACTTCGGCGCCGACCTGAACAATCTGATCGATCCCACCGAGGGCGTGCTGACCTCGGATATCGCCCAGAACGGCGCACAGCAACGCGCGCTCACCACCAGCATTCAGAATTTTCAGGACCAACTGGCCACAGAGCAGGCTTCCCTGACTACGGTTT
Organism: Terriglobales bacterium; assembly: GCA_036265205.1. Lineage (GTDB taxonomy): Bacteria > Acidobacteriota > Terriglobia > Terriglobales > Acidobacteriaceae > JAIQFF01. The sequence goes on along the minus strand of DATAPL010000038.1, from coordinate 25,970 downwards.
ATGCGCAAGTGAATGCCACCTTGCAGGCTTATCCATTGCTCTTGCAGCAAGTCACAGAAACTCTGGGCAGTCTTCCAACTTTAGGCACCACCGCTTCCGGCACTTCGGGAGTGTCGCAACCAACTCTCACTTCGGGGTTATAGCCAAATCATGGATCCCAGATCGGCATACCGGGAGGGCGCGGTTCGTGGCGCCAGTGGCGTACGCCTCATCATCTTCCTTTACGAGCAGGCCATTCAGGACCTGCGGCGGGCCGCGGTGGCCATGGAACAAGGCAATATTGAAATGCGCACCCAGCAGATCAATCATGCCATCAGCGTGATCGGGCACCTGCAGGGCACTCTCGACCGGGAACGCGGCGGCAGTGTTGGCCGCGATCTGGAACGCTTTTACCGCAGCATGCGTGGCCGCTTGATTGATGCTCAGGCGCTGGCTTCATCGCAGATTCTTTACCAGCAGATTTCAGATTTGCTGTCGGTGCGGGAATCCTGGATCGAAGTGGATCGCGCCACCCAGACGATTTCTCCCCACCAACCAGTGGACACCAGCGCTGACCGCGAAACTTTTACCGCGACCCCCAACACATTGACGGATGGGAAATACTGATGAGCTCGACCTTCAGCGACAATCTTCGCCTGATCAATTGCCGGGTGCGCGAGATGATGTTCCGCCTTCAGCCCGGCCAGGCCGCCGATGAGCTCTCCGCGTGTCGAGAACTGGAGAGCTTACTCGCCGAACTCACTCGCACCGCCGCCTGGCTGCGGCGTGTCCCGCCCGCTGCGCTCGAAGATGTGGATTTGGCTCAGGAAATTTCCGATTACCGCCAGAACCTGGAACAATTACAAACCTTATTGCCCACAATTCAACAGCAGCTGCTGGCAACAAAGATACGGCTGGAGCTGGCTGGGAATCATGTCACCGCCGCCCGCGCCTGGGCAAACGCTTCCCAGGGCACGCTCTAAGCCTCAGGCCATCCAACTACTTCAAATAATCGAACAAACTGGTTTGTCCGGTCCGCGCCATCGCAGCCAATGTAGCGTTTTGCGCAGTCTGCGCTTTCACCAGCTGGCTGGCGACGGCGGTTGGATCGGCTGAAGCCACCGTGTTCTGCTGCGTGCTGAGGTTGAGCTTCTCGCTGCTGAGAAAAGCTTGCTGGGCATCGATCTGGTTCAGGGCGTTTCCGTAAAACACCCGTTGCGTGGTGACTTGGTCGAATGCGGCTCTGACTTCGGCCACCGCAGTGTCGATTCCCGAGTTCGTGCCTAGGCTGACAATCAAATCATTCATCGCCTGGAACACTCCCGCTCCGGCTGCGTTGAAAATCTGAGCTCCGGGAACGTTGACCTGCAACTGGTAGTGATCTCCGATAACCACCGAATTGATTCCGTTATTGCCGTCGTAGCGCACCCCTGAGGCAGCGGTGGGATCGGCAGTAAAGGGTTGCACCACCGCCGTGCCGCCGAACACGTACTGCCCTTGATAGGAAACATTTGCCAGGCTGACCAGTTGGGTCTGGATTCCACTCAGTTCTTGCGACACCGCGCTGCGGTCGGCATCGGAAAGCGTTCCCGTCGCGCCCTGAACCCCCAGGCTGATCGCCCGCGTCAGCGCACTCACCACCGAGCTAAGTGTGGAATCCGCAGTTTGCAACAGCCCTGAAATGGTGCTGGTGCTTTTTTGAAACGAATCCACCTGGCTGGAACGCGCCGCAATCTGGGTTAGCTGCGCCGCTCCCGCGGGATCGTCCGAAGGCTGGTTGATGCGGCTGCCTGTGGCCAGTTGCAGGGTCGCCGTATTTACTTGTTGCGTCACCTCCGACAAAGCCGCCAGCAGATCGGGAGTGGGATTGGGATTCACGCGAATCGAGCTCATGCTAAGGTCCCCATATTGATTACAGTTTCGAGCATCTGGTTCACCGTAGTGACCACCCGCGCAGCTGCATCGTAGGCGTTTTGGTAACGGACCATATTCGCCGCTTCTTCGTCGAGCGATACCCCCGAGATGCTGCCGCGCTGGTCTTGCAATTGCTGCAGCGCCAGCTGGGACGCGCTCAACTCGGCCGACCCGTTCGAGATGTCGCTGCCTACCCCGAAAACCAGGTTGGAATAAAACTCTGTGGCGGTTTGGCCGGCCACCACTGCCTGGTTTCTTACCCCCGCCAGCAACACCGCATTGCCGTTGCTGCCGGCGCTGCCGTCCGAATTGGCAGCCAGCAAAGCAGGATCGCTAATGGCCACCGCGATACTGGCTGCATATCCTTGCCCTGACGCCGAGGGAGCGACGAAAAGGTCTCCTCCCGCGGCCCCGTTGAGATCAAAACCGCCGCTTTGCACGGTGTTCAGCGCTTTGGCAAGTCCGGAGGCCAGGCTGTCCAGATTGGAAAGCAGTCCCGGAATCGTCTGATCGCGGGCCTGAATAAGCCCAGCCAGGCTGCCCGAGGTCAGCTTCGAGGTGATGTCGGCGCCCTTGGAAAAAATGTGTTGCAGACCCGAAGGATCGGTTTGCGTGCTGAGGGTAAAACTCTGGTTGCCCGCGACCAGCGCCGTGCCGTTCGAGGTCGTCAGGGTGACACCGTTGTCACTTTTGATGGTGGCAACGTCCACCAGGCCGGACAATTGCCCGATCAGCACATCGCGCTGGTCGATGAAAGCGCTGGCATCGTGATTGGCGTTTTGCAGGTCGCTGATCTGGCCATTCAGCTTGGCGATTTCTCCGGTCAGGGTGTTGACCTGCCCGACCGCCTGGGTCACGTTCAAATCCAGACTGCTACGCTGCTGGATGAGATTGTCGGCGGTGGTATTGAAGGTGCTCGCCAGGTTTCCGGCGGCAATTAACACTCCCTGCCGCAAAGAAGAATCGGTAGGCGCGGTGGAAAGCTGGTCAAGGCTGTTGAAGAAGTTGGTGATCTGCGTCCCCAGATCGTTGCTGCTGCTGGTAAACGACACCTGCGTTTGCTGCAGGGCGGAAACGAACGCGTCCAGTTGTCCCTGCTGCTGCGTCTCCTGCTGTATGCGCAATTGCAGGATGGGATCGCGCAGGCTTTCCAGCTTTTGCAGGGTCACGCCCGAGCCGAAGGTAAGCGAGCCCAATACGATCGGGTCGCTTTCGATCAGCACCGGACGCTGTCGCGAGTAGCCCGGAGTATTGGCGTTGGCGACGTTGTTGGTGGTGGCGGTAAGCGCGCCTTGCTCAGCCTGCAGCGCTCCCACCGCGATCGACAAAGCGCCTGAAAGATTGGACATGTCAGCGACTCCCTGATTTGCTTCTGCCGCTCTTTCTGTTCCTGGTCGGCGGCTCCTGATTTTCAGGTGGTGAGGATCCCTCTGTCAGTTGCGGACTCGGCATAGGTCAAGGCACAACGGGCCCGCAAGCAGGCCGATATTTCGAGCGAGCGTCGCGCCCGCCGCAATAAAGCCGCTTGCACCCGGTTCAAATGTTGCACCTGGCGTCTCACTTCTTGCAGTTGCCGGGAGATTGCGTCGCCATCGATGGGCGCGGAAAGACTGCCAGGGCCAAATATTGCAGGCGGCGAAATGGCCGGCTCGCTGGCCTGAATTCCAGGCCCCGCGGAATCGCCCGCCAGCGTCCGCAGCGTCTTGCAGAGAGTGAGCTGACGCCCGTTCTGCTCTTGCAGCCGGTCCAGATCTGAATTCAATAACGCGCCCTGGGCCAGTCCCAGCACCTCCGCCAGTTCGCGCAGCAGCGCCAGTCGCTGCTCGGCGATGCCCAAGCGAAACGTGGTTTGTGGATACATGCTCGGCAGCGATCTTCCTTCAAGCCAGGCTGTCGACTTGGTGACGAGGAGTTTCTGAATCCTCCTCGGTCTTGCCATCGCCAGTTTTGTAATCCCCCGGAGCCGATTTTCCAGACATGGCTTTGCCGGGCCGCCGCCGCGTCCCCGGACCAGTCTCGTTCCGGGATCGCCAGCCCAGTGGCTCGGAAACCGCCGCCGCCGGCCCTAGCTTTTCGGTCGAAATGTCCGCCATGATGCTTCCTCCCCCGGCAACCCGCTAGGCTGCCCGGCCATTGCGCGCCTGCAGTTCGCCCAGAATGGCTTCTGCCGTCTGTTCCGGTGTGACCTGATACGTCTGCTTGCGGATCGCGCTCGCGATGGCCGCCACTTTCTCGCTGCGCACCTCTGGAAGGTTGTTTACTTGGACCGCCAGCGCGCCTACCCTCGCCTGATCGGCTGAAAGCACGGCCTGATCGTTGGCCGACCCGCCTGCCCCTGCCGCCGATGCCGCCCTCGAGCCCTCCAGGCTTCGCTCCTCAGCCGCCCTGCTGCCGCTGATTCCCCCGTTTAGGTCTATTCTCATCACGATTCCCCTCCACCTGAATTGCCTTGCAATTCAAGTATCGGCAGCGGATTAAAAAGCTTTAACGAACTCCGGATCACCCCTGCTTTCGCCTGCACCTCTACCTTCTCTCATCGGCAACCGGCTTCCAGACTTTAGGGTTCAAGCCTCCCGTTTGCAGTAAGTTACGCGCCATCATGGCTGCCAGTCCCAGACCGCCCGAACGGGCCAGCGCAGCCGACAACGCCTGCGTCCCTAAGTAATGATAGTTATCCGCGTCCGCCTGCTCGTCTTTGCCCGGCAGGGTGGAAAACGACTTTTCCAGTGGCTCCAGCAGCGATTGCAGCAATACCGCCTCGAAGTCCTGGGCGGCGTGCTTGATTTTAGCGGCCAGCTTCGCCTGGGCCGGACTGACGGGCTTGTTTCCTGGCCCGGCCGGCGCCAGAAATGGAAACGAAGTGGGCATCAGATTACCTCCAGGTCGGCTTCGAGTGCGCCCGCAGCCTTAATCGCCTGCAGAATTGCGATCACATCGCGCGCCGTGGCGCCGATCCGCAGCAGGCCGGTGACCAGTTGCTCGACGCTGGCTCCTTCGGTCAGCGCAATGCTTCGCGCCGGAGCTTCTTCGGCTTTCACGCTGGGCTGGCCAACCACCGTGGTTTCTCCTTTCGACAAGGGGTTCGGCTGGGAGACCGAAAACTCCGTAGCCACTTCAATGGAAAGATTGCCATGCAGAATGGAAACCGCTCCCAGGCGAACATCTTTGCCCAGCACCACCGTGCCGGTACGTTCGTTGACCACCACCCGGGCGCGGCGCCGGACTTCAACCTTCAGATTTTCCACCCGCGCCAGCAACGCCGGCAGATCGTTCGATCCGGCGGCTGCGGCGTCGATGTCCACCCGCCGGCTGTCGGCCGCCAGGGCAACGGCTTTGCCGAATTCCCGGTTGATCGCGCCTGCGATTTCTTCCGCGGTGCTGAAGTTGGCGTCGCTCAGCAGCAGGGAAACCCGCTCCATCTTGTGCAGGTCGAGCGAACTGTCGCGTTCCACCGTTCCTCCGTTGGGGATGCGGCCCACGGTGGGATGATTCAGTTGCTTGGTATTTCCCGAACCGCCGGCGCTGTAACCGCCCAGGGCGAGAGCGCCTTGCGCCGCTCCATAAACTTTGCCATCCGCCGCGTACAGCGGGGTAAGCAGCAGCATGCCGCCTTCCAGGCTCTTGGCGTCTCCCGCCGAAGCTACCGTAACATCCAGACGCGTGCCCGGACTGGCAAAGGGCGGCAAAGTTGCGGTAACGAAAACCGCCGCCACGTTATGCACCTGGATTGTGCTCGGCTGAATCTGCACTCCCATACGCTGCAGAATATTTGCCAGCGTCTGGGTAGTGAAAATAGTTTGCTGCTTGTCGCCCGTGCCTTTGAGCCCCACCACCACTCCATAACCCAGCACGGGATTCTCCCGCACCCCCTCGACCGAAGTGATATCGCGAATCAGCGCCTGTTGGGCTGCATCGTCGGCACGCAAGGGAGCCAAAGCCGCGAGAAGAAAAGCCAGCCCGCACATGATCTGCATCATTCGCATTTCACTTATTCCTTAATTCCGAATCGAATTCCGAATCCCTGGCGCCAGTTTTTCGCCGGCCATCCCCAAACGCCTCCATTGAGGAGCGCGCAGCTAGAAGCCGACAATCCGCAGCAGCCAGCGCACAATGACATTGGGCGGACGCGTGCCATCGCTCAGTACGCCTTTGCCCTTGAGTTCAAGTTCGAGGTTGCCGATCGCGTTCGAGAGCACGGTGTCGTTGGGGCCTATATCTCCCGGCCTGACCAGACCGCGCAACAGGATGGTCTGGCGCTCGTTGTTCATGGTCAGCTGGCGTTCCGCTTCGACCACCAGCAATCCGTTCGGCAGCACCGCCACCACGCGTCCGGCCAGGCTGGTGCGCAGGCTCGAAGTGGTAGCAGCTTGCGACTTGCCGGTAAGGGCCGCGGCGGAGCTGGGCGAAAAAATGTTTTGCAATCCGCTGGTGCTGACGTGCCCGGCCAGCGCCGCGATGCTCGAGTTAGCGGTGAAGGTTCGGTTGGTGGCGACCGTGCCGGCGTTTTGTGCGTTCACGTCCTGCACCACCACGATGGTGATCACGTCGCCCAGCCTGGCTGCCTTGTAATCGGCGCTCAGGCGCGCGAACTGCCCGTTGTCATTCCACAGACTGCCGGGGCTGGCAGGCTTGGGTTCGAACACCGGCTGCTGCATGCGCTGGATATACTCGCTCAGCGCTTCGCCCTGAATAGGCCGGTCATGAGCTACGGCACAAGGCGCAACCAGCATTACCAGCGCAATCAGTCTGCGAACAAACATTCGGGCCTCTCCTCAATTCGTTCTTAAACTCTCAAAAACTTTCACGTTCTTCGGTTCTGAATTCCTGCAATTTGACGGAGACCTCTTACGGATCGGCAATTGCCAGCAAACGTCCCGCTCCCACCACCTCGGCCCACACCACGCGATGGTTGCTGGAATCAAGCGCGCGGATTTTCTGTCCCAGCACACCCCGCTCCAGACAAACCACCGGCATCGAGATGCGAAAGCCGTCGCCTTCAACCATCAACTTGGCCGGCTTTCCCGCCTCCGCCAGCGAGAGTCCAGGCTCGCGCTGCGGAGCGCTTTCCGCGCTTTGCGGGTGAGCGTTCCCCCCGCGACCGGACAAAGTTGCAGTTCCAGCGTGCTCGGCAGGATCAGCCGCCCCTCGATCCTTCTCCGCTGAGCCTGCCCTCGCTTCCGGCACATGCACCAGGAAGCTGCCGCAATATGATGCTTCCGCGCAGCGCAGTCGCACAGCGAATGCCTGCTCGCGATTGTCCCAGTAAGCAGCCTTCCCCTCGACCGCAGGATTTGCCTCGTCCGAGCTGACTTCACCGCTCCATTGCAGGCCGGCAATGTCGGCCATGCGAGCACCGTTTCCGCTCTGAGCAAGCAGAAAGCCCGCCACTGCCTCGGATACCGCCGCCCGCGAAATGGGCCAACCTGCCCGCCGGATCGTGATCCTTTCCGGTATTCGCAACTGCAGCAGCAGTCGCGGGCGGCGCTGCAGCTCGCGTACGATTTGTGCTCTCTCCAAAATGCGCAGGCTTCCCGGCTGCGGAGCGCGGCCTAGCCCGACGCCGCCAGCGATGGCTCGCAGTTCCGCCGAAGCGTCCGCCGGCAAAAGGTCGGAAAGCTGCAGCCTGTTCCCGGTTACTTCGGCCATCTGCCGCAGCGCCACGGCAGCGCCGCTGTCTTCACCCGCCACCAAAATTGCGGTAAGCGAGAAAGAAAGTATCGGAATCATGCGCCACCAGCCCCAAAGAAGTTTCACTCTGCTCCTTACTTGCTGCGCTCTGCTTCCGTCTCATGAATCCGGAAACCAGAAACCGGAAACTCGAAACTGCCTTACCGCCCAAGTTATTCAGCGTCTGCAGCATGTTGTCGGCGGTGCTGACCACGCGCGAGTTGGCCTCATACGCCCGCTGGGTGAGAATCATCTGAATAAATTCCTCCACCACGTTCACATTGGACTGCTCCAGCATGCCCTGCTGAATCGTCCCCAAACCTTCAGTCCCTCCAGGCGTGCCCACGATGGGATCTCCCGACGCCGTGGTCACCAGAAACAGGTTCTTGCCAATGCTGTTCAGCCCGCCAGGGTTGGGAAACAGCGCCGTCTGTATGGTGCCAACCTGCTGCGCCGCCGTCTGCCCGGCCAGAGTCACGCTCACCGTGCCATCGCTACCGACTGTGATCGAGGTGGCGCCGGTGGGGATGGTCAGCGAAGGTTCTAGCGGATCTCCATCGGCGGTGACCAGATTGCCCTGCGCGTCCAGATGAAAAGTCCCGCTGCGGGTGTAAGCAATGTCGCCGGAAGGCAGCGTCACCTGAAAGAATCCGGAACCTTCGATGGCCAGGTCCAGAGGATTTCCAGTGGCATTGAAGTCGCCCTGCAGCTGGATCACCTCCGACGCGGCCGTCTTCGTACCCAAACCAACCTGCAGGCCCGAAGGCACGGTGGTTTGCTGGGTTGCGGCGGCACCGGGCATGATCAGGTTCTGGTAGAGCAGATCCTGAAACTGCAAACGGCGGCGGCGAAATCCGGCAGTGCCCGAGTTGGCCAGGTTGTTGGCCACGTTGTCCAGATTCATCTGCTGCGCCATCATCCCGCTGGCAGCGGTGTAGAGCGATCGAAACATGGCAATCCTTTCGGCCTTCCTGTTCTATGAAACGCGCGGCAGTTCGTCGGCCGCGATCCGGTCCAGATCGCTGTAGAACGATGAGAGCGCCCGCCCCAGCATTTCCGCGTGCCGCTGCAGCGTAATCAACGCCACCGTTGCCGCCACTGGATCGACGTTCGAAGCTTCCAACATTCCCTGACGCAAGGCCGTCCCGGCAGCCGGACGCACCGCCGTCTCGGGCGCAGAATAATAAGAATTTCCCGCCGGCTCAGGCGATGTCCCGGGCACGAATTCCACCATCTTCAACTTTCCGGCCACGGCTCCATCCACCGACAAGGTCCCATCCGTGCTGATGGAGATAGTTCCGCCGGGCAGTGTGATCGGTCCCTGTTCTCCCAGCACCGGATCGCCCTCCGCCGTGGTCAACTGGTTCTGCGCCGATGCCTGAAAGTTCCCGTTGCGCGTATAGAGCGTCCCGGCAGCAGTTTTGATGGCAAAAAAACCGTCGCCCTCAAGCGCCAGGTCAAGCGGGTTGCCGGTCTGCTGCAGGCTTCCCGCGGTCAAATCCAGAGCATCGCCGCCGAGCACGTTGTAGTCATTGATCGCCCGGTTGAGCGCGCCTAGTCCGCTATGCGCGCTGGCCAGAATGGAGTGAAATGTAGGCTGCTGGCTGCGATAGCCCACGGTATTGGTGTTGGCGAGATTGTTGGCCAGCACGTCGAGTGCCTGGGTCTGAGTTCGCAAGCCCGCGCAGGCCGCGTAGTATCCGCTGTCCAAGATGGTTTACCTTCGCAGCGGTACAAGCACGCCGTGCGCCACTCGAGGTGGATTTATCCGGAGAGGAAAGTGTTGCAGGGATGAAGGTTTGCGCTAGCCGTCAAGCCAAGAAGAAACCAGCCTCGAGGTTGACGGCATATCCTGCCGACCAAGCCCGGCAAAGGTTGCAGGCCTCAATGCGATCTGTGCATGAAATCTTTCTTTAAGTCTGTCGGCCGATTTCTATTTCCCGGCCAACTCTCGCCTTACCGCGTCGCTGACCACTTTGCCATCCACTCGGATTCCCGCCCCGGCAAAGCGCGCCATTACGTTTTTCATCACCGTGCCCATTTCTTTCATGGTGGGCGCGCCCATCTCGGCGATAACCGCCCGTACGCCGGCGACCACCTGATCCTCCCCCGCAGCCGTGGGCAGGTAAGCTTCGATCATGCCGATTTCAGCGGCTTCCTTGTCGGCCATTTCCTGGCGGCCGCCCTTGGTGAATTGCTCCACTGAGTCTTTGCGCTGCTTGATCAGAGTGGTCAGGACTTGCTGCGCTTCTTTTTCATCAAGCGGGGCCATCTTTTCGATTTCGCGGTTTTTGAGCGCAGCTTTGACCATGCGCAGAGTCGACAGGCGGTGCTCGTCACGCGCCTTCATGGCAGCAGTTATGTCTTGCTGAATCTGCTCGGGGAGGCTCATAGTGCGATTATAACGTCTGTACTGTCATCCTGAGCTCTGTCACCCTGAGCGAAGCAGTCACGCAGTCGAAGGATCCCCTACCCGAAGAAAGACCGCCAAGCCCGGCACGGCAATTGTCACATTGCATCCCCATCAGGCGACCGTCGGTCCTTCGGCTCCGCCCTCCATTCGCGAGCGAATGGACTGGCTCCGCTCGAGGATGACAACGGTGAAAGTCGATGACGAAAAATGGTCCACCCTTCATCTTGCTCCCCTTGACTCGCCTCCTCGCCCCACCGCACGCTGCTGGCGGAGATTCACTTTCAGGAACGCAAGGCAAATCCGGAAATCGCGCGCCAGGAGAAGGCAAAGTGGAAGAAAATTCACAAAGCTATGCGCCACCGGCCTGATCAGCTTTGAAAACTATGATCCGGCTCGCAAGATTTCTTCGACGCGCCGCAAGTCTTCTTCCGTATCCACGCCGACCGAGTCGTAAACGGTCTCCGTAACATGAATCGGGATTCCATTCTCCAGGAAGCGCAATTGTTCCAGCCGCTCGCTGCGCTCGAGCCCCGATTCCGGCAGCGCTACAAATCTGTCTAATGCCGGTTTGCGATAGGCATAGACACCCAGATGCTTGAAATATTTCGGCCTGGCTCCATCACGGTCACAAGGAATGGTGGCACGGGAAAAATAGAGAGCCCGCCCGGTTGAATCCGTAACCACCTTTACCGCGGCTGGATTGTCGATGTCGGCAGTAGCTGCCGCAGTTTTCAGGGTCCCGACCTGAACCGCCGGATCCTTCATGAGCTCCAGCAGATCAGCAATGTGCTCGGGTCGAATCATGGGCTCATCACCTTGAACGTTCAGGTAAACATCGGCCGCAACCGATTGCGATATTTCATGCACCCGCTCGGTGCCGCTGCGGTGCGCGGCGGATGTCATTTCAGCCTTCCAGCCGTGGCTTCGGCAGACCGCGATAATTTCATCCGAGTCGGTGGCCACAATCACGTCATCAAGCAGGGATGAGGAGCGGACTGCTTGGTACACCCGGCCGATCAGGGGCTGGCCCGCGACCTCGCGCAGCATCTTACGGGGCAACCGGGTCGAGGCCAGGCGGGCCGGGATGACAGCAATGGCTCTCATTTTCATGGCAGTTTCAGCTCCCACATCATATACACCGCGGCTGCCGGCACCCCGCAAATGCATCTAAACATCTTAAAAATCAGGTGGTAAAACGGGCTTTCAGGCCGCCAGACGCGCCCTGGCGCCTGTTCACTTCCAAGGGACTGAGCCGCTGACATAGCCAAGTCTCCGTTATATACTTGTGGACTCGCGGGTCGCACCCCCCGAACGTCCGCGCGTTGGCTCGTGCACAAGCCAGGGCTTGCCTTAAGAGCTTCCGTTTGCCCCGTCACGGGCCGAGGTCATTGATGGAAGAGTTCTCTCGAGGCCGCTCGGACCGAAACCCTTCAGATCCTGGGGAAGGCGGGGCTGCGATACGCACGCCCAGGAAGGGTGACAGCTCTTCTCCCGGCTCGGTTCCCAGCTCCGATTCGCCCACCATCATCGATCACCCCGCACCCGGCAGCGACCCTTCGGATTCGCCCACCATCATAGAGATTCCCGGCAGAGCCAGCAGCGATCCGTCGGATTCTCCTACTTTGGTCGATCACTCGTCTACTTTGGGGCCGGACTCTCCCACCATGGTCGGAGGAACTCCCTGGCCAGTCTCGCCTTCGCCCACTCCGCGAGCGCCGAGAACTCAGGCCGGTTCCTCCATGCTGCAGCCGGGACAGGTGCTCGGCCAGCGTTACGAAATCCTGCAAATCCTCGGCGAAGGCGGCATGGGCGCGGTCTACAAGGCGCGCGACAAGGAATTGAATCGCATGGTGGCCCTCAAAGTCATCCGGCCGGAGCTCGCCGGAAGCCAGGCCATCATCGACCGTTTCAAGCAGGAACTGCTGCTGGCTACCCGGGTCACGCATAAAAATGTAATTCGTATTTACGACCTGAGTGAAGCCGAAGGCATGAAGTTCATCACCATGGAGTTCGTCGAAGGTGAGGACTTGCGCAGCCTGATGCAGCAGAAAAAAAAGCTGGCGCCGGAGGAAGCGGTCGAAATCATGCTGCAAGTGTGCCGCGCTCTGGAAGCGGCCCACAGCGTCGGCATCATTCACCGCGACCTGAAGCCGCAGAACATCATGCGCGACACCGGCGGCCGCATCCTGGTGATGGACTTCGGCCTGGCCCGCACCCTCGAAGGCGACGGCATGACCCAGACCGGCGCCCTGGTCGGCACCATGGACTACATGTCCCCGGAGCAGGCCCTGGGCAAGGATCTGGATCAACGCTCCGACCTGTTCACCCTCGGCCTTATTTTCTATGAGCTGCTGACCGGCAAGATGCCATACAAGGCCGACAGCGTCGTGGCCAGCCTGCTCAAACGCACCCAGGAACGTGCCGCCCCGGTTTCGAGCCATGACGCCTCCATACCGCGTGCGCTCAGCGACGTCGTCAGCCGGTGCATGGATCCTGATGTCAAGCTGCGCTACGAAAGCTCCGCCCAGATCATGGCCGATCTCGAAGCCTGGCAGGGCGGACGCGCCGCCGCGACCCTGAACTTCCATGCCAGCAGCAAGCCTTGGGGACAAACCATTCCCTGGCACTGGATTGGCGGAGTCGCCGCCATACTTGTCTTAGCGATTGTCGGCTTCGTGTACCGCAACACCCTGTTCAAAACCACAGCCCGCATTCCCGCCGGCCCGGTCGTTTCGCTGGCCATTCTGCCGTTTCGCAACGCTTCCGGCGACCCCAATCTCGACTGGCTCGGGCCGAGTATTGCGGAAATGCTGAGCACCGATGTCGGGCAGTCGTCGCAGTTGCGTACCGTCAGCCCCAACGTTGTGCACCAGATATTCTCCGACTTGCGCATTTCTTCCACTACTGTCCTTGATCCGCCCGCGATTCGCCGTGTGGCTGACTTCAGCAGCGCCGACCGCGTTGTGTGGGGGCAGTACGCCAGGTTCGGCGACCAGATCCGCATCGATGCCACGGTGCAGGACATCAAGAACGACCGCTCCGTCCCCTTGAAGATTGACGTTCCCAACGAAAAGGAAATCCCCGGCGCGATAGACCGCATGGCCGAGTCCATCCGCCAGAAGCTTTCTCTTTCCGAAGATGTGCTCAAGGAATTGAAAGCCAGCTCCTTCCAGCCGGTTTCACAATCTGTAGCCGCGCTGCGCGCCTACAACCTCGGCATGGGCCTTGAGAGAAGCGGAAAGAACCTTGACGCCCAAAAACAATTCCAGGACGCGACCAAGCAGGATCCGTCGTTCGCACTGGCTTTTTCCAGACTGGCGCAAACTTTCAGCAGCCTCGGTTACGACGCTGAAGCGGAGCAGTCAGCCCAGAAAGCTGTAACCCTTAGCCAGGACCTCCCCGAGGCGGAGAAATATTTAATCTCTGCCATTCGATCCGAGGTAACCAAGAACTATCCCGAGGCCATCAAGGCATACGAAAATCTCGCCAAGGCTTCGCCCGGCAACTCTGACGTGCAATCGGCGCTGGCCAATCTCTACGAGCAGACGGGAGACTTCGCCAAAGCCACCGAGTACAACCAGAAGATTCTGGCTTCCAACCCCAACGACATTACTGCCACTCTGGCAGTTGCGCACCTGGCCCTCGACAGCGGCAAGGCGCAGGACAGTCTCGACCCGCTGAATCGCGCCCTGACGCTCTCGGTTCAACTGGATAACCAGGAGCAGAAGGCTTCCACCCTGCATTACATGGGCAGCGCTTACCGGATGCTGAACAAGCCCGAAGAGGCTCTGCGCAACTACCAGGAGGCGCTCGCTATCCGCCGCCAGCTTGGGCAGAAGAACGGCATCGCGTCCAGCCTGAACGGCATCGCGAGGATGCAGGCCGTGCTCGGCAAGAACAAGGATGCTCTGGCCAATTTCCAGGAAGCATTGCAGATTCGGCGCGACATCGGCGACAAGCACGGCCTGGGCGATACCTTGATCGATATGGGGAACCTGCTGGACGACCTCGGGGAGCATGACCAGGCATTGAAAATGTACAAGGAAGCCCTGCAAGTGCAGCGCGATGTCGGCGATGAAAGCATGCAGGCCACCTGCCTGAACAATATCGGGGCGGTCTATTTTGAAAAAGGACAATACGAAGACGCTCGCGCCTATTACCAGCAGGCGCTTGAGCTGCGCGAAAAATCGAAAATACCCGGCGGCATCGTCGACAGCATCCACAACCTGGCTCAGACTTCGGTTCGCATGGGCGAGTATGACCAGGCTGTGGCCCAGTACATCCGCGCTCTGGATTTACATCGCAAAACCAACGACGTCTCTGGCGCAGCCCTTGATTCTTATGCCCTCGGCGTGATGTTCGATTACCAGGGACGTTTCGGCGCTGCCGTCAATTCGAAGCGGGACGCGCTCAAAACCTTCCAGGACCTGAAAGACCAATCTGCCACCATGACCGAGATCGAGGGCGGCTATGGACAGTCGCTCGTGCTGGCCGGCCGCGGAGATGAGGCCAAGGCGCCCCTGGAAGACGCGCTCAATCTGGCGCGCACCCAGAAAAATGATGGCTTGGTGTCGCAGACTCTCGCATTCCAGGGCGACGCGGCCTATTACCGCGGCGACTGGAAATCCGCGCGCGCTCTTTATGAACAGGCCTCGCAGGCCGCTGTCCGCAGCAAGGAGCCCGACAAAATCCTGGCCGCGAAAGTCAATCTTGCACAAGTCAGCCTGCAGGAAGGCCATGCCCAGCAGGTCATTCCCGACTTGCGTCAGTTGATGCAGCAAGCCGACGAACAGGGCGTGCAGAATGTTTCCGTCGAGTGCCAGATTTACCTGGCCCAGGCCATGCTCCAGATCCACGACAACGCGCATGCCCAGCAGGAGCTGCGGCGTGCCCTGTTGCGTGCCGACAAGATTGGATTGAAGCCCCAGAGCGCAGAAGCGAATTTCCAGTTGGGCAACGCACTCCGTGCCTCCGGCGACCCCGAAGCCCAGCAACACTATCGCACCACCCTGCAGTTGCTGGACGAAATGCGCAAGGATCCGGGCGCTGAGAAAATCCTCGACCGCGTGGACTTCAAGACCATGTACGAAGAGTCCACCCGCGGGTCGCAGGCCAAGAGCTGACCGGCTGTAAAGAAATCTTCCTAAGAAAATCGGGACGGGCACGAGTTCACGTGCCGCTGAATCATTTCAGCAACGTGGTTCCCACGACGGCAAAATCTCCTGATTCTGGCCGCCGTGATAGTTGCGCAGGATTGGCGCGCTTCGTAGGTGATCGCCGTTAACGGCACCACTGTTCCGACCCACTGGCTAACACTGGCATTCCGCTCCATGCGAGGTCTCGTGCACAGGGCGGAATACGAATGGCCGTGCCCGTACGCACAAGCCACATTCTTCGCAGCAATAAAAAAGGTGCAGGCCGAAGCCTGCACCCTTTCGTTTAAAACACTACCTCAGTTGGCGTACACGAACGCTGCAGGTGACGCGACCGCCCCGCTGCTGAAGTTCAGCACCGGGAGAACCTGACAGCCCGTCAGACCGTTCGGGTTTGTCAAAGTGTTCCAGAGGAAGGCGTACTGCCCTTTCCCGAGGTTCACCAGTCCCGAATTGAGGACGGACGGAAGCGACGCTGTTGCCAGCGCCTTGCAGGCTGTGGTGTTTGTCAACGCAGTCAACGACAGGTTTACCCAGGGCGCGGTGCACCCGGAGCCAGTTGAGTTTTTGCACAAATGGAGGTTTGTGACCTTGTTCCCCAAGTCATCGGTCTGCACCCAGCTAAGCAAGACCGGCAAGGGGATGAGAATGCAGTTTACCGGCAGGATCAGGGGTTTAGCCTGCGCCTTGCAGCTTGGGGTCAGGGTGTTAGTGACAAGCGGCTGGAATCCAGGGAAGCCAACGGTCTGTCCTGGCTGGATTAGCTGAGGACCGGTAGTGATCGTGGGATCGAACGCTGATACGTAGCAAGAGGTCCCCGTTTTGCTGCCGCCCTTGATGGGAGGAGGATCGGGTGTAACAACATCACCCGCGCTCGCCCCGGTGTACGAGGTGAAGATGTCCGTATCGAACCCATTGTCGGGACAGGGTTTGCCGTGGTGAACCAGCAAATGCGGGCCACCGATCAGTCCGTTGGTGGCCGCCACACCCGGGCCGTACACGCCGTAGTCCAACTGTATCGAGTTTTGGAATTGGCATTGATCGTTCCCGGTGCAGTCAACCTCGATCTCGATGCAGGTCGAATTGTTGGCTGCGTCGACACTGTAGTCCTGGTAAGGGAGACATTTGAGGTTCTGGAAGGGAGACGCGGCGCCGAAGTCCGCAGGGTTGACTATCACCGGAGTCACGGTAAAGTTGTCCCCAGTGGGGCTTATGCCGTTAGTGATCAACGGCGTGACCTTGAAGTCGTCCTCGCTGCCAGGCGCGAGATTCAGACTGGCGTTGCCGGGCCCGAATTTGAATATAGATGTCACGCCCGCTGTCAGCGTCTGGCTCTCGCCGATCGCCACGACTGTGGCAGGTGCGTTCTCCAAAGAGAACCAGGTGCCGCCGCCGTTGGCCGCGAGTGGAGTCTTGAACAAAACCTTCCCAGTCGTGAAGTCTGAACTAATACCGACATAGGTGTTGTTCGGACCTTCGTAGCCGGTGGGCCCGCAGTTTCCAAGTTCGAAATAGACGCAGGCTCCATCGTTGGCCTCGCCGGTCTCGAATTGGAAAAGGTTGTCGCCTTCCTGATGAGGGGCGCTCAGTATGATCGCGCCCACTTTCACACTAGAGTTATTAGTGATTCCAACCAACTGGTCTTCCGAGCCGTCGTAGGCGGTACCCTCTCCGCCACCGCTGATCGTCGCCGAAAGGTTACCGGCCGAGCCCGAAATGGTGATCGTTACGCCACAAGCAGCAGGCGCCCCCGAGCACCCGTCCGCCCAGGCTGGCGCAGCCGCAATCATCAGCAGGGTCACGCCGAGGATCGCAAAAGCCGCTTTGTTCGTGAATATTGCAATTGCTGACATCAGAATTCTTTTCATGGGAGACTCTCTCTTTTCTCTTTTCAGAATGCGAAGATTTGCAGTCATGGCGCCCACTCCCTCCTGGAGAGAATTTCGCCGGGACTCGAAACTAAAAATCTGTGATCGGAAAAGGGGGGAGCCTGAGTTGGCAAAATTTTGAACGCGAGCCGATTACTTCCGGCAATATTGGCGTTCCACCGCCTCGTCGTCCAAAGCCTGCAACCGCAGTCATGGAATTCTGCTATTGAATGGCCCGCCTGTCAAGGAATTAAGCGGAAATTTGATATATAACTTGGGGCATGAAATCCCCTGCACTCAATGCAAGCGCTTGCAGCCTGCCGGCCGCAAAGTCCCTCGAAATGCGGCCTCGGACGGGCCATCTGGCCCAAAGCCGCCCGAGGTTTGACACTGCTTCGCGCCGCCTCATAGAATCAATTGGTTGGACGTGGCGGCAACTCTCTGCACATTGATATTGCGCCATGGAAGTCCTGCCGGGCCTGGTTCGCAGATCGTTCCAAGGCCTGTCCGCTGGTGTTTTCCACAACAGTCTGTGCCATGGCGGCGTAGCTCAGGTGGTTAGAGCGACGGTCTCATAATCCGTAGGTCAGTGGTTCGAGTCCACTCGCCGCCACCAAATAATAGCCAGCAGGTCCCGCGCTCCGCCCGGGATTTCGGCAGCAGGCTCCCATTCGACTCCTGCGGAGTCTCTCTCACGCCAGCTTAACGCCTCAAGTTCAAGTCCACTCGCCGCCACCAATAATAGCCAGCAGGTCCCGCGATATCTGTCCGGTCAGTAAGTCGCCCGGCCCCCCGATACATCGAACACCGCGCCCGTGCTGAACGAGCATTCCTCGCTGGCCAGCCAGCACACCAGCGAAGTCACTTCCTCGATTTGCCCGAAACGGCCAAGCGGAATTTTTGAGAGCATGAATTCCACGTGCGCCGGGGTCATCTGGTCGAAAATGGAAGTGCGTACCGCCGCCGGGGTGACACAGTTCACCCTGATCTCAGTCCTGGCCAGTTCCTTGCCAAGGGATTTCGTCAGGCCGATGACGCCGGCCTTCGAAGCGCTGTAGGCAGACGCATTCGGGTTCCCTTCTTTGCCCGCGACCGATGCGATATTCACGATGCGGCCGTAATTGTTGCGCTGCAAGTGTGGAACCACCGAGCGGTTGCAATAGAAGAGTCCATTCAGATTCACGTCCAGCACTCGCCGCCAGGCCTCGATCGGATACTCCCACACCGTGGCATTTGGCCCGGTAATGCCCGCGCAGGCGACCAGGATGTCGATCTTCCCCAGGGTCGAAGAAGTTTCCTGCATCGCCCGCTCCACCTGCTCGGCGTCGGCGATGTCCAGTGTGACGCGATGCGCGGCTCCGGTCTCGGCCGCGGTCTCGTTCAACGCAGTTTGATTCACATCCCAGAGGCTTACCTGTGCGCCCTCAGCCGCCAGGCGCGCGGCAATATCCCGGCCAATGCCGCCGGCCGCTCCGGTCACGATCGCTGACCTGCCCTCGAAGCGCGCTTTGAAGAGCATGCAACTAATCCTCCCTCGCCCGGTGGAGTACTAAATCTGGGTATGTAACCGCGAGGGTTGATCTTGCCACATGACAATGAAATTCTCGAAATGTTCGAGGTGGAAAGATTCTGTCTGCCATCCTGGGCGCAGCAGCAGGACGACAGGTTTTATCACTCTGAGGATGTCAGGTTTTACAAATCTCACGACGGCTGGCTGATCCGCTTACTTACTGGGGTAGTAGTACCCATCTCTCGCTTGCACGGTCAAATCTTTCTGCCGGGCCGCGACCTGGATCTTGTGATAGCCAGACTCCACGCCGCTCCCTCGATCGGGGGTGTAGCCAAGGCTGTACTGGTTGCGCAGCTCTTCTTCGATTTGCGAATAGATCTGATCGACCGGCTCTTTTTTGGAAACCTCAAACATGCGCCCGCCGGTTTCTTTCGAGACTCGCTCCAAAACTTTCTTGCCGTCGGCGTGCTGTTCCGGAAGCCTGCGTCCCCTCCCCATGCCTCCGCGGCCCATGCCGCCTCCACCCATGCCCGGTCCACCCATCCCCGGAATGCTGATGCCGGTACGGCCAAAGCCTCCGCCGTTTCCGTAAGCCTCGTCATCCTTGAAGAGAATGGAGTAGACCACGGTGTTGGCGCGCTGCGCAGACTCGATCGCCTCATCCAGGTTCTCTTTGCTGCCCATATCCACGCCGTCGCTGAGCACGATCAACGCTTTGCGGCCCTGCTGTTTCGCCATCAGTTCATCCGACGCCAGGTAAACCGCGTCGTAGAGCAGCGTGCCGCCGCCATGATGCCGCCCCGAACCGGGTCCGGATCCTCCACCCCCACCCGGAGAGTTCCCCCCGGAAGTGCGGCTGAACTGCGGAGTTTCCAGCGATTCCAGCGCCGCCCGTAATTTCTCATGTGATGCGGTCAGATCCTGCAGCAACTCCACTTCACGATCGAAGTGAATGACAAACGCCTTGTCCTCGTCTTCACGCAACATCTGGGCCAGGAAGCTCTGGCTCGCCTCTCGTTCCTCGCTCAGCACACGCCTCTGACTCATGCTGGTATCCACCAGCAGGCCAAGCGTTAGCGGAATATCGGTTTCGCGGGAGAAATAGCGAATGCTCTGCGGGCGTCCATCTTCGCTAAGAGTGAAATCGTCTTTGCCCAGGTTGTTGATGATTTTTCCGTGCTTGTCACGCACCGTGGCAAGCACATTCACCACCTTTACCTGGACCGACATAGTAGTGACAGGCTGATCGGTCGATGCGGCTGTGGCCTTGCTCTGAGTTTCGGTCGCTTTGCCCTGGGCATGACTGCTCGACGGCGCCGCGAAAATGCCACCAGCGAGAGCCGTCAACACGATCAACCAGAACAGGTGCGCGAAATTAAGCTTCACTGGCTGGGCCTTTCAGTTGTATCGACAACTATGCTGGATGGATCTATCACGCTTGCACAGGTCAGACTCAAATTAGGTGAGACCCAGGGAAACTACAATTGGTTGTGAGCTGTTATCGTAAAAGTTTGTAAAGATAGAATCGGCTTCTGCGCAAAAGATGCGTTTGGTATGTAGCCAAATCTACCCGGAACCGCAGCGAAGTCCGCGAACGATCTACTATAGTGTTTAAATCCGAGCGGATAATGATCAAAGAAGGTCCAACCGATGCCGCACTCCCCATCGGGCCACAGGTCGACGCGGCTCCGGCCCGGCGCCCCGCGCGCACCGAACTGGCCGGACGGCTGGTCAAGATAGCGCCACTCGATCCTGCCGCCCACGGCGATGCGCTGTATGAAGGCACCCGTGGCGAGGCGAACGACGCGTTATGGCTCTATCTGTTCGAGGGGCCGTTCCCCAATCGCGAAACCTTCGACCGCCATCTGCAGCGCGCCGCCGCCTCGGAAGATCCGCTCTTCTTCGCCATTCTGGACCGGCTGTCGGGAGCTGCTCTGGGATACGCCGCCTACATGAGGATCGAGCCGGCTCACCGCGTCATGGAAGTCGGCAGCATTCTTTTTACTCCGAACTTGCAGCAAACCGTTCTCGCAACCGAAGCCATGTACGTGATGGCCAGACATGTGTTCGAGGATCTCGGCTACCGCCGTTACGAGTGGAAATGCAATGCCCTGAATGCGCCTTCGCGAAGGGCCGCGCTGCGCCTGGGATTCACTTTCGAGGGAATTTTCCGGCAGCACATGATCGTCAAGGGCCGCAATCGGGATACCGCCTGGTTCTCCATGCTCGATTCCGAGTGGCTGGCGCGCAAAGCGAATTTCGAACGTTGGCTGGATCCCGCAAACTTTGGTCCCGACGGGCGGCAAAAGATTTCACTTTCCGCCCTCAACCGCCCAACTCCACTGGCGGCTGGAGCAAATCAGAACCGCCGTGAGGTCCTATGAAAATCAACCCAGACCGTTCCCTGCGCCGCCACCTGGTGGACTTGCTGAAAGGCGGCAACGCCCACGCAAAATTCGACGACGTCATTAAGGCAATCCACGCAGGCTTGCGCGGACAAAAACCGCCGGGCTTTCCCCACTCCCCGTGGATGCTGTTGGAACACCTGCGCCTCGCCCAATGGGATATCCTCGAGTTCAGCCGCAACCGGAAGCACGTCTCCCCGAGTTGGCCCGAAGGCTACTGGCCGCGCACCCAAGCCCCGCCCACTGCGGCGGCATGGACCACAAGTATCAGGAATTTCCGCCGCGACTTGAAAGCCATGCAGGACCTCGTTTCCAACCCGAAGATTGATTTGCACGCGCCGCTCCCCTGGGGGGATGGCCAAACCATCCTTCGCGAAGTCCTGCTGGTAGCCGACCACAACGCCTATCACGTAGCCCAACTGGTGGATGTCAGCCGGCTGTTGGGTGCATGGCCAGTTAAGCCGTAAAAATAATCCGCCATCGCGACCGAAGCGAATCGCAGCGGAGAGCCTGCCCTGAGCGAACCCGAATGAAAAACGATGGGAAGTCGAACGGGGACTGCTTTGCCGTCACGAGCTACTAACCCAGAGATCTATCCAGCCTTAGAAAAGCCATCGATTTTCTCCGTGCCTCCCTGCCTCCGTGGTGAACCCTGCCCAGCCCGCTTGCGGAATACGGCCCTGACCCCATCTCTCCATCGCTCATCGATACCCACCACCACCCACTCAATCTCTGGCGCGATATAGTGCAGCAACTTTTCGGTCGCCGGATGCACATGCAACGCCGGCGCCACGAGAAAGAGCAACGGCGATTCCGAAGTCAACTCCCGGTCTGGAAAATATCCGAAGCGCCGGAACTCGCCCCGCGCATGGTGCCACGCCACCCGCGACCAGTAATCCACGCCCTGCAGCGGCAGGTGAATATCTTCGTCAGCCTTAAGCTCCACCACCGCGAGCCTGCCTGCGCGCGTGCAGGTCAGAACATCGATCATGGCGCGATCCGAAGCCGAAAACGCGGGCACCTGCGAGTACAGGCATTCACCGTCGAGCCTTTCGTCCACTCCGCCGACATCCCGTACCACCAGCGATTCCAGCCAGCGTTCAGGATGCAATCGCCACAGAACATGATCACGCGGCCCTTCCGCATGACGGACTTCTCCCACGCTGCACACAATCTGCCGAAACGCAGCAGCATTCTCTTCTCCAAGAACTCCCTCTGCCGCCCCCAGGCCGAATACAATCTGCGTCGAGCTGCGCAGCGATCCTGGCTGATGCGCCATACGGGCCCGCGCAAATTCCAGTCCGTGACAGCGAAATCCGATCTCCGCTGCCGAAAGCACTGCTACTTCCGCCTCCGGCATCAACTCCAGCACCCGTCCGATGCTCTCCGCAAAGCGCTCGCCGGCTGCGGCCTCATCTGTCCTGTGCACCAACCGGGTCCGCACATTGCCGCCGTCGGACAAATCGATCTCCGTCAACACATCCTCCCGGTTTTCCAGCTCATATAACTGCCACTTGGCGGCACCGGGGTGCAGATGCGCCATCCGCTCCCGCGTCAATGCCGAAGTGCCTGCGGGCAAAAACAGCTTCAAACCCTCAACCGCCATCTTCGCCGCTTGCGCCTGCCTGCACATGTCGAACCAAAGCACCCCAAACGTGAGAGCCGCATCGATGGAGGATTGCGTCTCCTGCGCATTTACTCCCAGCACCGCAAAGCCGGACTGGCCCCGTCGCAAAAGTCCGCGGGCATAGATTGGACCAAAGGAATGCTCCAGATCGACTGAAGTCGTCAGCCGCGAAGCTTCATAAGCGGAAAATCGCCTTTCCAGAGTTCCCTGCAAACTGCGCTGGTAAGCCAGCCGTGTAGCCCGTTTCGCGGTTGGGGTCCTCCGGTCGCGCTGCCGGCAGATTTCCAGCTTGCTCGGCCGCGTCTGTCCCAACCGTTGCACCGCCAGTCGCAGGACTTCATTTTTGATCTCGACATCGAGCACTCGCCGGACCAGATTCCTCTCCTCCGACCAGAGGTGAAGCAAGCACTTGTTACGCTCCCCCGAGATGGAATACTTCGACTGCGCCAGGTCAAAAAGAACCGCGCCTTCGTCCACCACCACCGCGTCCCGCGCTCCAGCCAGAAAATCTTCCACGGTCCGCATGAGAGAGTCAGGCGTCATAGGTTAACAATGCTGATGAGAATGCTTTCATCTTCTGAAATCTGTGTCTGTGACGAGTGACCATCGAGCCCGGTCATCGCGGGGAGGCATCGTACTCGGCCGAGTCGAAGAGTGTGGCCCCGCCCTCCGGTTAGGCGGTGCTCAGGAATGCTGAGCAGTTATTCACATTGAGCAGGCCGCGACAACTGCATTGGCCGCGCCATCCTGTGTGGGATAATGGGCTTATCCCGGAGTCTTTCCCGGCCCAAGGACATCTAATTAACGTGGACAAGAATCGGTTCTTTTTCCAGCACTACGGCCTGACGGAACACGACCTCGAACGTTACCTTTCAGCTGCACTTTCAGCCGGGGGCGAATACGCAGACCTGTACTTTGAATACCTGTCATCAACCTCGCTCTCGGTGGACGAGTCCATGGTCAAGTCCGCGTCCCAGGGAATCTCCGCCGGATGCGGCGTGCGCGTGGTCGTGGGCGAACGTACCGGCTACGCTTACACCGACGATCTTTCCTCTGAACGCATTCTGCACGCGGCCCGCACCGCGGCCCTGATCGCCAGCGGTCCGGCAAAAACTCCGTCGGTCGGTTTTCAGGAGAAGCCGGCGCGCAGTCTTTACCCAATAACTCTTCCTTCGGTGGACGCCGAGATCAGCGCCAAAGTTGAACTGGTCATGCGCGCCGACCAGTCTGCCCGTTCCTATGACCCGCGCATTCAGGAAGTTCGCGCCAGCTACGTGGACGAATTGCGCAACATCCTGGTGATAGGCTCCGACGGAACCTTTGCCGAGGATTCGCAGCCTCTGGCTCGCATGAACGTCTCCTGCATCGCCAAGACCGAGGGTAATTCCGCTCGCGGCACTTCCGGCGGCGGCGGCCGCGTCGCTCTCGACTTCTTCTTCGGCGAAAAAACTCCGGAATATTTTGCGAAAGAAGCCGCCCGCCAGGCCATCCTACAGCTCGACGCGCGTGAAGCTCCCGCCGGCGAGATGGAAGTTGTTCTCGGCCCCGGCTGGCCCGGTGTGCTTCTGCATGAAGCCGTAGGCCATGGCCTGGAAGCCGATTTCAATCGCAAGCAGACCTCAGCTTTTGCCGGCCTCATCGGCAAGCGCGTAGCCAGCGAAAAATGCACGGTAGTCGATAATGGCACCATGCCCTGGCTCCGCGGCTCCCTCAACGTGGACGACGAGGGCCAGCCCACACAGAACACGGTGTTGATCGAGAACGGCATCCTGAAGGGCTACCTGAGCGACAAGCTTTCGTCCCGCCTCATGGGCATGGCCGACACCGGCAACGGTCGTCGCGAAAGCTACGAACACATTCCCATGCCGCGCATGACCAACACCTACATGCTGGCTGGGCAGGACGATCCCGAAGACATCATCCGCTCGGTGAAGCACGGCGTTTACGCGGTAAACTTCGGCGGCGGCCAGGTCGATATCACCAGCGGAAAGTTCGTCTTCTCCGCCTCCGAGGCCTACCTCATCGAAGATGGCCACGTCACCGCCCCGATTAAAGGCGCCACGCTCATCGGCAACGGCCCCGATGTTCTGACCCGCGTCTCCATGGTGGGCAATGATTTGAAGCTCGACGAAGGCGTCGGCACCTGCGGCAAAGACGGCCAAGCCGTTCCCGTAGGCGTCGGCATTCCCACGCTGAAAGTAGACCGTCTCACCGTCGGCGGCACTGCAAAAAAGGACCCAGGCGGATTCATGCAGTAAAACTGAGAACTTAGAACTAAGAACCAGCAACTGATAACTGATCTTCTATAAATCCGTTTTGAAGTTCCAGGTGACTCCGCAGTAAAGAATTTTCTATGCCAGAAACTCTAGAAACCAGAAACCAGAAACTGGAAACCGACCTCCGGGAAGTAGCGCAAGACATCGTCCGCCGAGCCATGGCCGGAGGCGCCACCGCCGCCGAATGCGTGGTCCGCGAAGGCGACGAATTCTCCACCCTTGTCCGCCTGGGCCAGGTAGAAACGCTGAAAGAAGCCGGCTCCCGCTCTATCGGCGTCCGCATCTTTCACGGACAACGCTCGGCCAGCACTTACTCCAGCGACTTCTCCCGCGAAGCCCTCGACCGCATGTTGAAGTCTGCGCTGGAGCTGGCCAAAATCACTTCCGAAGATCCCTTCAGCAGCATTCCGGAAGCTTCCCAGCTGGGCGCGCTGCGGGGCGATCTCGATCTCTACTCCGCCGACGTTTACTCCCTTCCCGGCGAAGAGCGCATCAACTACGCCCGCCGCGCCGAAAAAGCTGCACTCGATTACGACCCGCGCATCAAGAATTCTGAAGGCGGTTCGTTTGACGCCGCCACCGGGCACAAAGTTCTCGCCAACTCCCACGGCTTTGTCGGCGAGTACCGTCGGTCTTATTGCTCTGTGGCCGCTGTTCCCATCGCGCAAGCGGAAACCGGCGGCATGCAGCGCGATTACTGGTTCTCGGTCGCCCGCAACCTGGGTCGCCTCGATTCGCCGGAAGAAGTAGGGAAGATCGCAGCCCAGCGCACCCTGAGGCGTTTGGGCGGGCGCAAGGTGAAGACAGCCCGAGTCCCGGTGGTTCTCGACCCCATGGTTGCAAACTCCATACTGGGTCACATCTTCGAAGGCATCAACGGAGACTCCGTCTATCGCGGCGCATCGTTCCTGGCCGGCAAGCTCGGCCAGAAAATCGCCGGCGACCACGTCACCGTCATTGACGACGGCACCATGGTCGGTGGGTTCGGCACCGCGCCCTTCGACGGCGAAGGCATCTCCACCCGGCGCACCGTGGTAATCGAAAACGGCGTGCTCAAGTCTTATCTGTTGAATACCTATACCGCCAAAAAGCTCGGCCTGCAGACCACCGCCAACGCCTCGCGCGGACTCGCCGGCACCCCAGGAATCGGCCCCGGCA
>DATAPL010000037.1:0-23013 GCA_036265205.1 Terriglobales bacterium | reverse complement strand
GGCTCTGCTCCCTGCGGCTGCCTTGTTCTCAAACTTAAAAGCAACTTCAAAAGCGGCGGACAAGAGTGTCCGCCCTACATTCTCAACCAAGTGATATTCTTTTGCGCGTATGTCAACTCTGGTGGAGTGCGTTCCTAACTTTTCTGAGGGCCGCGACAAGGCGAAAGTGGATGCGATCGTAGACGCCATGAAAGTGGAGGGTGTCTATCTGCTGGATCGTGAGATGGACGCTGACCATAACCGCTGCGTCATCACCTTGGTGGGGGAGCGGGAGCCGATTCAGGAAGCTGCCATTCGAGGCGTGGGCAAGGCGGCGGAGTTGATCGATCTCACCAAACACCAGGGCGCGCATCCGCGAATGGGCGCGGCGGATGTCGTGCCGTTCATTCCCATCGATGGCGTGACGATCGAAGATTGTGTGGCGATGGCGCGCAGCGTTGGTGAACAAATCTGGAAGCGCTACCAGATTCCGGTTTACCTGTACGAGGCGGCTGCGACTTCACCAGAGCGGCAGAATCTGGAGAACATCCGGCGCGGACAATTTGAGGGAATTCGGGCGGACATTGCGACCAATGCGGCGCGCAAACCGGACTTTGGCGAGGCGCGGGTACATGCGACGGCGGGGGCGACGGTGGTGGGAGCGCGCAAGGCTCTCATCGCCTACAACGTGTTCTTGAGCACCTCCGATGTCGGCATCGCGAAGAAGGTCGCCAAGGCGGTGCGGTTTTCCAGCGGTGGAATGCGATTCGTGAAGGGCGCGGGATTTCTGGTGCGCGGGCTGGCGCAGGTTTCGATGAACCTGACCGACTTTGAGCAGACGCCGATTCACCGCGTGTTTGAAATGGTAAAGCGGGAGGCTGCGCGGTACGGAGTTGCCCCGGTGAGCAGCGAGATTGTCGGACTGATTCCCAAGAAGGCGCTGGAGTCGGCGGCGGAGTGGTTTCTGCAAGTGGAGAATTTCGATTCGTCGCTGATCCTGGAAAACCGCCTGGCTGCGGTGATGGGTGGAAAGATGGCGGTGGGAGGGCTACGGGCAGGGGTCGAGCCGTTTGTCGAACAACTGGCTGCGCCGACGGCAACTCCCGGCGGCGGGAGCGCCGCGGCAGCGAGCGGAGCGATGGCGGCTGGGTTGGCGAGCATGGTGGCGTCCATGTCTCGGGGCAAGAAGGCTTATCTGCAATTCGAGCGTGAGTTGAGTGAGGCGATTGCGCGGCTTTCACTGCTTAGGGAAGAGCTGAAGGCAGCGATCGATGGCGATGCCGAGTCCTATAACGCGGTGATGAAGGCTTACAAGGCGGCGAAGGACTCAGCGGCTGGAGATGGCATTGTCGATTCGGCGTTGAAGCTGGCGACGAGCGTGCCGCTAGGGGTTGCCGAGCGGGCTCGGGAAGTGGCCGGGATAGCGAAGAAGCTGAAGCCCATTACGAACCCCAATATGAAGTCGGATTTAACCACCGCGTTGGCCCTGGCGCGAGCTGCGATTGAGGGGGCGCTGGCCAATGTGGAGATCAACCTGGAGTCGCTCAAAGACGCTGGATTTGCCTCGGAAACCCGCAAAAAGGTTGAGCGATTGAGGATCTGACCGGGGCGGGTCATGCACCTCCCTGGTTATACGGCCTGCCCTTTCGTTTGGCGCTCCCGCAATATAATTGACATACAATAAGGTCATAAATCGCATCTAACCGCACATATTCTTTCGAGGTTGTGAATGAAAACGTTAAAGAACTGTCTTTGTATTCTTCTGGTGCTGAGCGCGAGCGCGTGGTCGATGCCGCTGGGCAGCTCGGCCCGGACGGTGATTCCTTCGGACATTCAGCAGATTATTTCGGTGGACTATCGCGCGCTCAAGAATTCCGATACAGCGATGGCTTTGAAGGAGCAGGTGCTGCCGCCCAGTCTTAAGGAATTTGAAAGCGCGCTGCGCGGCGTGGGCATCGATCCCGACAAGGATGTGGAGCAACTGACGTTCGCCTCTTACCGCAGCGGGAAGCAGGGAGTGCGGGTGGTGGGAGTGGCGCAAGGGCAGTTTGCCACAGCCGCGGTGCTGAAGAAGATGCGGCTGCAAAAAGTGAAGCCGATCAAACTGCGCAATTCCGATATTTATCCCATGCCGGCCGGCATGCAGATGACTTTTCTCGACGATAACACGCTGCTGTTTGGCGACAGCGGGGCGCTGCGTGGGGCGCTGGATGCGCGCGACGGCTACTCGTACACACTCGACAGCAACACCCAGGTGGCGGATATGATCGGCTCGGTGGATTCGGGCACGGTGTGGAGCGTTCTCGATCAGCAGGGAACGCAGAATATGCTGCACTCGGCCCTGGGCGATGCGGCAGCGCTGGCGGATTACGACACGGTCAAGAAACGCATTCTGGGTTCGCGTTACACCATGAACTTTCAGAGCGGAGTAAATTTCGACCTGGATGTGGTGACCTCGGATTCTGTGACGGCGAGCACGCTGTCCTCGCTTCTCAAGGCGGGCATGCTTTACAAGAAGATGTCGGCTACGCCGGTGGAGAAGCTGGCGCTGGACAATGTGACCGTCAACTCGGACAGCTCAAACCTGCAGATGCATTTTAAGGCGGATGACAAGCAGTTTCAGGGGCTGATGCATTCGCCGCTGTTTGCGGCGGTATCGAAGTAATCCCTGGTTTCGATGTGGACGCTCGCGCCCACATTACCTCTTACTTGGCTTTTTGTGCCTTTGCTTTTTCTCTTTTTTCTTTGGCCCAGCCTTCTTTTACGATCTGGCGCGCCCGGCCGAGGGCCAGGGAATCCGGCGGGACATCTTCGGTGACGGTGGTGGCGGCGGCTACGTATGCACCTTTTCCGATGCGGACGGGCGCGATCAGAATGCTGTCACTGCCGACAAATACGCCGTCTTCGATGATGGTCTTGTGCTTGTTTACGCCGTCGTAGTTACAGGTGATGGTTCCGGCGCCCACATTGACCCGCTCGCCGATTTCGCTGTCCCCGAGGTAGGTAAGATGGTTGGCCTTCGAGCCCTTACCGAGGCGGCTTTTCTTCAGCTCCACAAAATTTCCCACGTGCGCTTCTTCGCAGATTTCGCAACCCGGGCGGAGATGGCTGTAGGGTCCCATCGAGGCGCGGGCCCTGATCGCCGAATGTTCCAGCACGCAGCCGGTCTGGATCAGAACCTGATCTCCAATTTCGCAGTTGATGATCACGCTGTAGGAACCGACGCGGGTATCGCTGCCGATGCTGGTTGAGCCTCGGAGCTGAACGAAAGGCTCGATGACCGTATCGGCGCCGATTTGGACATCGCTGTCGATCACGCATGTTTCAGGATAGAAAATGGTGACGCCATCGGCCATGAGCTGACGACACTTCGCCATACGCATGTGCTGGTCGATTTCCGATAGCTCGGCCCGGGTGTTACCGCCGAGAACTTCATGTGGATTGTCGGCTTGCACCGCCACCACGCGCTGGCCGGATTTACCGAGGATCGCCGCCATGTCGGTCAGATAAAACTCGCCGTGATGATTGTTTGTGCTGAGCTTGTCAATGTGGGTGAACAGCGGTTGAGCGTCGAAAGCGTAAAAACCGCTATTGATCTCGTGGATCTTCGCCTGTGCGGCAGAAAGATGTTTTTGTTCGACGATGGCCCGGATGTCGTCGCTGCCGGATTTCTTGCGAACAATTCTTCCGTAGCCGGTGGGGTTTTCCACCTCGGCCGTGAGCACTGTCATGACCGCTTTTTTTGAGATGTGAAAGTCGCGCAGCTTTTTGATGGTCTCTGGAGTAATGAGGGGCGCGTCACCATAGAGGACGATGACCAGGTCGTAGGGCGCGAGAGCCTGGCGGGCGACCATCAGAGCGTGCCCGGTGCCATGCTGCTCCGCTTGCAGGACGAATCCGATTCCGGAAGAGGCAACGGCGTTGCGTACGCGGTCGGCTTCATGGCCGATGATGGCATACACGTCGTTAGCGGGGACTACTTTGGTGGCAGCGGCGATCACATGGGCGAGCAGCGGTTTGCCGCCGACCTCATGCAGTACTTTCGGATGTTTGGATTTCAGTCGCGTTCCTTTGCCGGCTGCCAGGATGGCGATGGCCGTACGCGGAGCGTGGGTATCGTGCTTTGTCTTCGCCATTCGATCCAATATACCGCGAGAAGATCGCGCCGGGCAGGGGTTGGTTACCGTGGTTACCGGGGCGGTGGGTGGGCGGACGCTCCGGTCCCCCGCTTTTGACTTGGGGGAATTATTAAGGAACCCGCCGGACGGCCGCGGAACCAGTTTTCCGATGGGAATGGTCTATCGATTCACAAGATCAAGAGCAACTTCAGAGGCGGCGGACAGGAGTGTCCGCCCCGCATCGAGGATCTTACGGGGTGGCGGCGCGGGTGCCGCCGGGGGCCTGGGTGGCCAATTCCATCAGGTCAGCGGCGATTTGCCCGGTCCGGTGGCGCGCCTTTTCACCCGGGTCGAGGTAGTCTCCCAGGACCGGAATTACTCCTAACTCTTCGATCGCGTCCAGATCGGCGACGATCTGGTTGGCGCCTTCGAGCGCGTATTTGGCCTTCAGCTCGGGTGGGACGGGAGTTCGATTGATGAGGGCAAAATCGAAGATGCGTTTGACCTGGGCATGAGTATTCAAAGCGCGAATGTGGTCGGACGCGGTCAAGCCCAGGCTCTCATTGGCCTGGGTCATCAGATTTCCGACGTAAATCTTTACTGCCGCGGAATTCACAATCGCCTGCGCGATACCGCGCACCAGCAGGTTGGGAATCAAGCTGGTGAAGAGGGAACCGGGTCCGATCGTGATCACATCGGCTCGCGCCAGGGCTTCCATCGTCTGCGGCAATGGCTGCACGTCAGGTGGGTCCAGAAAGAGCTCCTTGATGCGTCCCTTGCCGGCGGTGATGTTGGTTTCCCCGCGGATTCTGGTGCCATCATCCATCAGGGCTTCGAGTTCGACGTGAGAAGTCGTGGCAGGATAAATGTGCCCACGAGTAAGCAAGATTTCCGAAGAGAGCCGGACGGCTTCGCCAAAGTCGCTGGTGATGGAGGTCAGCGCTGCCAGGAACAGATTTCCGAAGCTGTGGCCTTCGAGGCCGGATCCCTTGGCGAAACGATGCTGAAACAGGCGGGAGAGCAGGGCTTCGTCCTCGGAAAGGGCAACAATGCAATTGCGCACATCGCCCGGGGGCAGCATGTTGAGCTCTTTGCGCAGGCGGCCGCTGGAGCCGCCGTCATCGCTGACGGTAACGATGGCGCAGAGGTCGCTGATTTCAGCGGGACCGCGGCGTTGGGGTGAGCCGGGGCGGGTGACGTAGCGTTTGAGGCCTTTGAGCAGGGTGGATAGGCCGGTACCTCCACCGATGGCAACGACGCTGAGGGTACGCCCGGAGGGCGTCTTTCCCCGTAGTGACGGCCGCGAACCCGGTTGGGCATCCGACACGGCTAGCCGTCGTCTTCTGGGATCGCTGGTTCCGGGGGGAACTCAGCCCCTGGATCGGGATAAAGAAGCTCGGTGAAGCGCGGGTCCTCCGCCAGGTTCTGAAAGTCGGAGTCGTTCCGCGCCTGGAAGCGCAGGGCGGCATTTACCTGGATGGCAGAATCGAGGTGGCGCAGGGAGTCTTCCAGATGTCCGGTCAAGCAATCGAGCGCTGCCAAGCCGTAGGCCACGTAGTCGGCTTTGGGCACCTGTTTGGAGAGCTTATCGAGGTGCTCGCGAGCAGTGACGTAGTCGCCCACGTTCATCAGCGAGACGGCGTAGTCGTAGTGCTCTTCCGGACTCTTGAACTGGGCCGCGGAGCGTTCGAGGTGCTGGTTGCAGGTGTTGAGGTGAACCGCGACCCGATCAGCCAATTCCCGGCTGGCGCCGGTGACGGCTTTCTGCAAGTGGCCTTTGGCTTTTTCGAATTTGCGCTCCTGCATGGCCCGCAATCCTGCCTCGTAGTTTTGCACAGCCTGTGCAAAACGCGGGTCTTCACTCATCGGCTTTTTGGCGGTTGTCTTCTGAGCCATCCGCAAAACCTTTCCTGAACTCTTCGTAAGCTCTCCTTTTTGATAGGCTTGGACGAAATTACGTGCGTGAGGTCGAGTTGCCCTGGGCCGTCTCATCCGGCAAAAGTATGACTACTGGTCAACCAGCCCTTAAAAGCACCTGTGGAAAAGCCTACCTCGCCCGAATCAGCAGGTTATACGCGGATTCCAGTCTGCGTCAACCCGACGCGTCGGCTTCGACGCCAGTCGAACGAATTCGCGCGACAGGCTGTCCGGCGCGTTTACTTAAGAGGCGAAAACCTGGCTTCCGGCTGCCAGGTGTTGAAAGAAGCTGCCCGATAGCCGGCCGCGTTCAGTTGATAGAGGCGGCCGTCTTCAGGTCTACCTGCTTCCACTCACCCTTGATGATTCCCTGACGAATCTGGGCCGCCGTCTTTTTCTTCTGGTGCATGGAGTAGGAGTAGTACAGCTCTTTCAGGCAAACGGAGCATTGGGCTCCATGCGTACCTTCAAAGCAGCTATGCAGACTGTTATGTCCCATGCCACGGTCGCAATAGCAATAACAGGGCTGTTGATGGAGAACCGCCGGAATCTTGGCGGCCAGCTCATAAGCATGGCTCTGGAACGGATACTGGGAATTCTCTCCCCACAGTTGCTCCTTGCCGAGGATCGGAGGCAGAACAATTCCCTTGGGAGGCGGCCCGGCGTTGTATGCGGGAACTTCGCCTTCCTGCTGCGATATGGCCCAGGGAGTGGAAACGGTCAGTACGGCTAAGGCAAGGAATGCCAGGGTCAACCCGCGTCTAAAATTAAGCATGATTCCGAATGTCCTTACAGATATGGCGACATTGTACCCCGAATCCAGTGGCGGCGGCAGTAGCCCGGTGGTAACCAGCGGCGGCTGATGGAAGAGGCGGAGTCGCTTCAACCAGAGAGGATTGAAACGTATAATGGAAAGCAGGAAAGAACATGCCGGAACCAGCACGACCAGTGGAACTTCCAGTCCGCAATGAGAAGAGCAGAGCTTCGGTTCCACCGCGCACGTTGCCGGTTCTGTCGGTGTGGCTGCGCGATTTGGTGGTTTCGCTGGCGATTTCCGCATTCATTATTGTGTTTCTTTACCAGCCGGTGAAGGTGGAAGGCACCAGCATGATGCCTTCGCTCGACGATCAGGAGCGCATTTTCGTCAACAAGTACGTCTACCGGCTGGAGCCCATTCAGCGCGGGGATATCGTGGTATTCCGCTATCCCCGAGACCCTTCGAAGAGTTTTATCAAACGGGTGATTGGACTGGCGGGCGACAGGATTCGCATCGAGGCCGGAGAGGTATACGTAAACGGGCAAGGGTTGGAAGAAGACTACGTGCCTCCGGCATACGCCGACCAGCGCTCCTATTCCGAAATCGTGGTTCCTCCGCACAGCTACTTCGTTTTGGGCGACCATCGCACCATGTCAAACGACAGCCGCGACTTTGGCCCGGTGGATGTCAGTTACATCTACGGGAAAGCGGTATTTGGCTATTGGCCGATGGACAAAATGGGAAGGGTGCGGTGAGGCAGCTCTCAGTGAAATCCTAGCCTCCACCTGCCCGATCATGGTCAGGATTTTGCTGCTCGCCTAGAGCCGAGCCCAGAGAAATTTTGAATCATCGAAATGATTTGTTTCGCGATTCAAACATCCCTGCTAAAATTCTTAAAATCCACTCCCTGGAGCAGGAATGCAAGCTACGCTTGCGCTCGAAGACGGCAGAGTCTTCCGAGGCAAAGGTTACGGCGCCAAAGGCGAATGTTACGGGGAAGTAGTTTTTAATACTTCCATCACCGGCTATCAGGAAATCTTCACCGATCCTTCCTACTGCGGTCAAATTGTAGTTCTCACCAATCCAGAAATCGGCAATTACGGAACCAACGCGGAGGACAACGAAGCTACGCGTCCGTATATCGAAGGATTGATCGTGCGCGAGTTTTCCCGGGTCAGCTCGAACTGGCGCTCGTCGCAGGTGGCCGAGGAATATCTCGAACAATTCAAAATTCCGGTGCTGGCGGAGATCGATTCGCGGGCGCTGGTGCGGCATTTGCGCGACCACGGCGTGATGCGTGGCGTGGTCTCCACCCTAGAAACTGACGCCGACAAGCTGGTGGCGAAGGCGCGGGGTATTCCCAAGATGGATGGGACCGATCTGGCGAAGGTGGTCAGCACCAAGAGCACCTACGTTTGGGAAACCGGTGAGCGTTCGCATCTGCCGGACGAAGTGGTGGGATTCAAAGACGAGCCGGCGCGCTTTCACGTTGTCGCATACGACTACGGGATTAAGCAGAACATTCTGCGCAAGCTGCGTGGCGAGGGGTGCAAGGTGACAGTAGTTCCGGCCCAGACGCTGGCGGAAGACGTGCTAGCGCTGAAGCCGGATGGGGTGTTTCTGTCGAACGGGCCGGGCGATCCCGAGCCCTGCGCCTACGCTGTGGATAACATTCGGCGGCTGATGGGACGGCAGCCGATTTTCGGGATTTGCCTGGGACACCAGCTGACCGGAATTGCGCTGGGGGGAAAAACCTTCAAGCTGAAGTTTGGGCATCATGGTGGAAATCATCCGGTAAAGCAGTTGCACTCGGGGAAGATCGAGATCACGGCGCACAACCATAACTTTGCCGTGGACCCGGATTCGCTGCCGCAAAGTGAAGTGGAACTCACCCATATTGATTTGAACGATGGCACGCTGGAGGGATTGCGGCACCGGAATTTGCCATTGTTTTGTGTGCAATATCATCCCGAGGCGTCGCCGGGTCCGCATGATTCGCATTATCTGTTCAAGGATTTTGTGAAGATGATGGAGGAGTGGAAGGGGTAGGTGCTGGTGCGCGGAACGCAAGGTCCCTCCACTGCGCTTGCTGCGCTGCGCTTCGGTCGGGATGACAGAGCTTAGAAGATAGCTAATGCCAAAACGCACAGACATTTCGAAAATCCTGATCATCGGCTCTGGCCCTATCATCATTGGCCAGTCGGCGGAGTTTGATTACTCCGGGACGCAGGCTTGCAAGGCGCTCAAGGCCGAGGGGTTCGAAGTGGTGCTGGCAAATTCGAATCCGGCCACCATCATGACCGATCCGGAGATCGCCGACCGCACGTACATTGAGCCGCTGACGCGCGAGTATCTGGAAGAGATTATTCGGGTGGAGCGCGAGCTGTCGCCCGGGGCGGGCTTTGCCATCCTGCCGACCGTGGGCGGGCAGACGGCGCTGAATCTAGCGATTGAGCTTTCGGATGGCGCCGTGCTTGAGAAGTATGGCGTGCAGCTTATTGGCGCCAATGTGGCCGCGATCAAGAAGGCGGAAGACCGTCTTTATTTCAAAGATGCGATGCAGAAGATCGGGCTCGACGTGCCCAAGTCAGCGCTGGTGAACAATCTGAAAGATGGGCTGGAATTCGCCGGGAAGATTGGCTTTCCGGTGATTGTGCGGCCTTCGTTCACCCTGGGTGGGAGCGGGGGCGGCATTGCCTACAACCGCGAAGAGTTACTCGAAGTGCTGGCTCGCGGGCTGGATTTCTCTCCGGTGCATGAGGCTCTGATCGAGGAATCGGTTCTGGGGTGGAAGGAATACGAACTGGAGGTGATGCGCGATGTGAAAGACAACGTCATCATCATCTGTTCGATCGAAAACTTCGATCCCATGGGCGTGCACACCGGGGATTCCATTACCGTGGCGCCGGCGCAGACTTTGAGCGATCGCGAATATCAGGCGATGCGCGATGCGGCAATTGCGGTCATTCGCGAAATTGGCGTTGAGACCGGCGGATCGAATATTCAGTTCGGCATTCATCCCGGGACTGGGCGGATGGTGGTGATTGAGATGAATCCGCGGGTTTCGCGGTCGTCGGCGCTGGCGTCGAAAGCGACTGGCTTCCCGATTGCAAAGATCGCCGCCAAGCTGGCCGTGGGCTATACGCTGGACGAGATTCCCAACGACATTACGCGCAAGACTCCGGCTTGCTTTGAGCCGACGCTGGATTACGTTGTCGTCAAGATTCCGAAATGGCAGTTCGAGAAATTTCCTGGCGCCGATGAGAATCTGGGGCCGCAGATGAAGTCGATGGGTGAAGTCATGGCCATCGGCCGCACTTTCAAGGAGGCGCTGCTCAAAGGTGTCCGGGCGCTGGACACCGGCAAAAAGGTTGGCTCGGAGAAAATCGAGCCCAAGATCCTTACCCAGCGGCTGGTGACGCCGCATCCTGAGCGGCTTTCCTATGTGCGCTATGCCTTGCGACAGGGACATACGGTCAAGCAGTTGGCCAAGATGACCTCAATCGATCCCTGGTTTTTGTACCAGCTCAAAGAGATCAACGATATGCAACTGGAGCTGGAGAAGCACCCGATGGAGTCGATCCCCACAGAGGTTTTGCGCGAGGCCAAGCGCATGGGCTTCTCCGACGGGCGGCTGGCCGGAGTCTGGCGGCTGGATGGCAAGGGAGCGCAGGAGAAGGTTCGTCATCTGCGCAAGAAGCACGGGGTTACGCCGGTCTACAAGCGGGTAGATACGTGCGCGGCGGAGTTCGAGAGCTTCACTCCCTATCTTTACTCGACTTACGAGGAAGAGGACGAGGCCGCGCCGACTGACAAGAAGAAGATCATTATTCTGGGAAGCGGACCGAACCGCATCGGGCAGGGAATTGAGTTTGACTACTGTTGCTGCCACGCGGCCTTTGCGCTGCGCGACGATGGTTACGAGACCATCATGATCAATTGCAATCCAGAGACGGTTTCGACCGATTACGACACCAGCGACCGCCTCTACTTCGAGCCGCTGACGCTGGAAGACGTCTTTGCCATCTGCGAGCACGAAGCTTCTGCGGGGGCGCCGGTGGGGGTGATCGTACAGTTTGGCGGGCAGACACCTTTGAATCTGGCGCTGCCTTTGAAAGCTTCAGGGGTGAATATCATCGGAACGTCGCCGGAGTCGATTGATCTGGCGGAAGATCGCAAGCGCTTCGGCAAATTGCTGGACGAACTGGAAATTCCGCAAGCTCCGGGCGCGATGGCGGCTTCGGTGGAAGAAGCGATCGAAGGGGCCAAGCGGGTTGGATTTCCGGTGCTGGTGCGTCCTTCGTATGTGCTGGGCGGACGGGCCATGGTGATCGCGTACGACGAAGAGATGGTCGTGCGCTACATGAAGGAAGCGGTGGAGTACTCGCAGGACCGCCCGGTGCTGATCGACCACTTTCTGGAAGACGCGATCGAAGTGGACGTGGATGCGCTTTCGGACGGCAAAGACGTGGTGATCGGCGGCATCATGCAGCACATTGAAGAAGCCGGGATTCATTCGGGAGATTCTTCCTGCGTGCTACCGGCAGTGGATATTCCGGAGCGTCTGTTAAAGCGGATGCGGGAATACACCTTCAAACTGGCCCGGGCGTTGAAGGTTGTCGGGCTGATGAATATTCAATTCGCGATTCCGCGGGCGAGCGTTTTAGAGTCTTCGACCCCTCTGGGCGGGTCAGAGACCCATCCCCACACGGATCGTGATGGTGACAAGGTCTACGTGATAGAGGTGAATCCACGGGCTTCGCGGACGGTGCCGTTTGTTTCAAAGGCCACCGGAATTCCAATGGCAAAGATCGCGGCGCGGCTTATGACTGGGCGCAAGCTGCGGGAATTTTTGCCGGAGTTTATCGAGCGGCGGGCTGACCTCGACACCGGACGCTGCTATCACGTGAAATCGCCGGTGTTCCCGTGGAACAAATTTCCCGGGGTGGATACGGTTCTGGGTCCGGAGATGAAGTCGACGGGCGAAGTGATGGGCGTGGCCGACACTTTTGGAGAGGCCTTTGCCAAGGCGCAGACGGCGGCGGGCCAGAAGCTGCCCACGCAAGGCACGCTTTTCATCAGCGTCACCGATCATGACAAGCCGAATGTCACCGAGGTGTCGCGCAAATTCGTGGACATGGGTTTCAAGCTGGTGGCGACCGCCGGGACGGCGGACGTGCTGGAAGGGGCAGGCATGACGGTGGAGAGAGTCTACAAAGTGAAGGAAGGGCGGCCCAACGCCGTGGATCTGATCAAGGGCGAGCGGATCCATCTGATCGTCAATACGCCGCACGGAGTTGATCCCTGGTTCGACGAGCAGGCGATCCGGCGGGCGGCAGTGATGGCGCGAATTCCCACCATCACCACCTTGTCGGCGGCGCGGGCGGCGGCGGAAGGAATCGCGTTTCTGCAGCGCGGCGAGGTGCGGGTGCAGGCGTTGCAGCAGTTGCATGCGGAGCGTACAGTGAGAGGCCAAAGCGGCTAGTCTGTCCGCGGAGGTCTGGTATGGCGCAAGAAAACAGCATTCTTATCCGGCGCTGGTTTGACGAGGTATGGAACAAGGGGCGCATGGAAGCGATTGACGAGATGGCATCGCCCGATGCGGTTGGCCATGGACAAGCCCAGCACGACACCGACATCGGCCTCAAGGAATTCCGCATTTTCGCGACGGACCTGCGCCGTGCGTTTCCGGATTTCAAGGTCACCATCGACCGGGTGCTTGAGCAGGGGGACATCGTCGTGGCGCGATGGACTACCACCATGACCCACAAAGGCGAGTTCCTGGGATTCCCCGCCACAGGGAAGAAAGTCAGCGTCACCGGCACTTCGATGCAGAGGATCGCGAACGGAAAGATTGTCGAAGGCTGGGACAACTGGGACCAGCTGGGGCTGCTGGTGCAGATTGGCGCGGTGCCGGCAGCGCATTTTGTGAAGCCGGTGGAGCGGAAATCGGCGTAGCGATTTCTCCGGCGTGACTGCCAATCAATACAGAAAGACGAACTAATGCCGGACGCGCAGATACCGGTTCCGCACTCGTACGATACCGCTGACATCGAAGCCTTCGTTGCGGGGTTGACGGATGCGTGGAACCGCGGGGACGCCAAGGCGTTCTCCGCCCGGTTTGCGGCTGATGGCAGCTTCACCAATGTGCTGGGGATCGTTGCCTACGGGCGGGAAATCTTTGAATTGCGCCACAGCGAGATTTTCAGCACTATCTACAAGGGAAGCGTGCTGCAGCAATCCATTGGCAAGCTGCGCTTCATCCGTCCCGACGTTGCGGTTGTTGATGTGGATGCGGCAGTGAAGGGCTATGCCAGACTGCCTCCCGGAGTGCAGGCTGGAAGCGATGGGCTTCTGCGAGCCAAACTGCAACTGGTCCTGACCAAGGAAAACGGGGGATGGTGGATTGCTGCCTTCCACAACGTTGACGTCAAACCACTGCCAACCCGGCTTTGAGTTGGGCGCATAGAGCCGCTTTGCGATAGGGGTCCTTCGACTGCGCTCAGGATGACACCGCGGATTTGATAAACTTCTAAGCGGACGCTATCAGCAGTTGCGCTTACGATCATGCTACTTCAAGGCATTTTTCCTCCGATTACGACGCCGTTTTATCCCGACGGCAAGGTCTATTTCAAGAAGCTCGAGCACAATGTTGAGCGTTATTCGAAGACTCCCATCGCGGGTGTCGTGGTGCTGGGTTCCACCGGCGAAGCCATCATGCTTTCGGACGAGGAGCGGCGGCAAGTGCTGAAGGCAGGACGGGAGGCCGCTGCGCCAAACAAGGTGCTGATCGCGGGAACTGGTATTGAATCAGCCATCGAAACCTTGCGGCTGACCGAGTATGCTGCGGAAGTTGGGTATGACGTTGCCCTGGTGCGCACGCCGCATTTTTACAAGAAGGTTATGCTTCCGGCGAACATGCTGGCTTTCTATCGCACGGTGGCGGATCAATCGGCGCTTCCGGTGATGATTTACAACGTTCCCGGCTTTACGGGATACGACATTCCTGCAGAGGTCGTAATAGAGCTGGCGGATCATCCCAACATTATCGGGATGAAGGAATCTGGCGGAGACGTGGAGAAGATCCGCAAGATGGCCGAAGCGACCCGGCACGTGAAGCGTTCGCTTACGGTGACGGAAACCTTCGATGCTGTGACCCCGCGCATGTTGGCAGCGCCCGGCGGCAGCAATGGGCAAGGCGGCGAGTTAGTGCAAGTGTCGGCGCTGGGCGGAGGCAAACCGTCGTCTGCGGCCGTAAGCGTGGTCAGCGGAATAAAAACCCGGCAGAAGGAAGTTGGGTTCCAGATTGTAGTAGGCCTGGCGCAAAAACTGGCGCCGTCGCTGGATGCGGGCGCTGTGGGCGGAATCCTTGCCTTTGCAGACGCGGCGCCGACCGCCTGCTACGAGATCTATGCGGCGTGGAAAGAAGGCGATGCTGCGCTGGCCCGGCTCAAACAGGAGCGAGTAGCAAAGGCTACCGTGCGGGTTTCGGCGGAGCTCGGCATTCCGGGGCTGAAGTACGGGATGGATCTGAACGGCTATTATGGCGGCCCCTCGCGTTTGCCTTTGTTGCCTTTGACGGCCGATCTCAAGGCCGAGGTGGCGCAGGCGATGGCGGATGTGAGGAATTGAATCTTCTTTGGCTTTGCTCCGTTACACACGGATA
Source organism: Terriglobales bacterium (assembly GCA_036265205.1). GTDB lineage: Bacteria > Acidobacteriota > Terriglobia > Terriglobales > Acidobacteriaceae > JAIQFF01. Next base: position 8,576 of record DATAPL010000037.1, on the reverse strand, counting down.
AACCACCAAGGACGCGAAGGAACACGAAGGACGGCCAACTACTGCTTGCGCCGAGTTCGCCCACCCGGTATTATTTGAACGAACGTTCGAACTATGTCAACCGCTTCCACTATTCGGTCCCAACTTCCGGCAGGATACGGCGGGCTGGCGTCCGGACCGCGCGTGGAAACCCGCTTTGACCGGCGGCTGGCAAAGATACTGGCGCACGCTACCGATGTTTTTTATGACAAGGGGTATGCCGCGGCGTCGATGCGCGATCTCTCTCGCGCCAGCGCCGTCTCGCTTTCCGGTCTGTACTACTACTTTGAATCCAAGGAAAAGCTGCTGTACCTGATTCAGAAAGACACCTTCACCACGATCCTGGCCAGGCTTCGCCGGCGGCTGGACGGGGTCGACGATGCGGAGGAAAGAATTCGCGGTTTCATCTTCAATCACCTGGAGTATTTTCTCGCCAACCAAAAAGCGATGAAGGTGCTCTCGCATGAAGATGAGGTGCTGACGAATGGCTTCGGCAATGAGATCGCCGCCATCAAGCGCGAGTATTACCGGGTCTGCATTGAACTCCTTGACAACTACAAGCGAGCGAGAGGATTAGAATTTTCGAGCAGGACGGCAGTGCTCAGCTTATTCGGCACGATGAACTGGATTTACACCTGGTACAACCCGCGACTGGACGGGGACGCCAAGGAACTGGCGCGTGAAATGGGAGACATTTTCCTGAAAGGCGTCGGCGCGGCTCGCGGTAAAGAATCGCGCAAAATGAAATCTGCATCTTCCAACCGGAACAACCCATTACGATTGCGAAAAGGAGTTTGACCATGGCAACTACAGTGCACCCGGCCAGCGGCGAAACTACGAAGCAGTTGATCAACTACCGCGTCGATGGCGGTGTAGCGGTCATCGAGTTGTCCGATCCTCCGGCGAATACCTATACCTACGAGATGAACCGGCAGTTGGATGAGGCCATCCTCAAGGCGCGGATGGATAACGACGTGTATGTCATCGTGCTCACCGGTGCAGGCGACAAGTTTTTCTCTGCCGGCGCGAATATCAAGATGCTGGCCAGCGTGGATCCGACCTTCAAGTATTACTTCTGCCTGCACGCCAACGAGACCTTACTGCGGCTGGAGCATACGCCGAAGCTCGTAATTGCGGCGCTGAACGGTCACTGCGTTGGCGGCGGGCTGGAGATTGCCATGGCGGCGGACCTCCGCATTGCGCGCCAGGATTCGGGCAAGATCGGACTGCCGGAGGTGAACCTGGGTGTGCTGCCCGGCACCGGCGGCACGCAGCGGCTTTCGCGCCTGGTGGGCAAGAGCAAGGCGATTGAACTGATGGTCACGGGAAATACGTTCTCTTTTGAAGAAGCCAAGGAGATGGGAATCATCAATGACATCTACGAGCGGGAGAATTTCATGGAAAACATCATGGAATATGCCCGCCAGTTCTGTCCGCCGAACAAGGCCGCGAAGGCGGTGGGGCGCATCAAGCGCGCGGTGCAGACGGGATGGGAGATCCCCATGGAGTCGGCGCTGGCGGTGGAGCGGGAAAACCAGCAGTTGCTATTCCAAAGCGAGGATGCGAAAGAGGGACTAGCCGCATACGTGGAGAAGCGGCCGGCGGTGTTTAAGGCGAAGTAATTCAAAAGCGTAAACCACGAAGGACACGAAGTATCAGGAAGGAACGACTCGGTTGAATGCTTCGTGTAACTTCGTGTCCTTGGTGGTTCGAGAGGTTTAGAAATTATGCCGGGTAAAGTCGCAAAAATCGGAACGTTTAGTGATTGGGTGGGACTGTTTGACGATTGGCGCAAGGAGATCGGCGTCAACCACGACGAAATTGCCAGCTTCAAGTTCGATACCCTGTTTGGCTCGGTCGACACGGACGAGATCGAGTTCGGGTCTTATAAGGGGCGCCGCAAATGGGAGAACCTGCGGCAGGTGCCGACGCAGCAGATGCGTGACGCGCTGATGAACATGATTGTCTACCAGGGCGACACCGAGTTCGCCAGCGTGGAGCAGCAGCGTTATCTGTTCGAGAGTGCTCCCACAGACTGGGACCGGCGAGCCATCACCCGCGTGATGATCGAAGAGATGCGCCATGGCTGGCAGATGTGCGCGCTGCTGGTGGACCACTTCGGTTATTCCGGCAAAGTTGAGGCGCAGAAAATGCTGGAGCGGCGGGCGTTCGAAAACAAGCGGCTGCTGGGCGCGTTCAACGTGGACGTGGACAACTGGATGGATTTTTTCACCTACACCGATTTCGTGGATCGTGATGGCAAATTCCAGTTGCAGATGTTTAAGTATTCCGGCTTCGCGCCGCTGGGGCGGTCGATGTCTTACATGCTGCGCGAAGAGGCTTTTCACATGGGGACCGGGAATGATGGGCTTCGCCGGATTGTGCAGGCGGGGGTGATTCCGGGATGGTTGATCCAGAAATATCTGAACAAATGGATTTCGAGCTCCTACGATTTGTTCGGAACCGATCATTCGTCATCCGCGCATTGGGCCTATGTTTGGGGAATCAAGGGCCGGTACGATGAGCCGAAAAATGAGCAGCCTGCGGATCTCGATGACTTGAATGATTACAACCGCCACCTTTATCGCGACGAAGTGGCAGGCTTGATCGAACGTTTTAACAGTGTGTTAACCACTGGCCAGCCAAAGCTTTACGCTCCACACATCAAGTTCAACCGCAACATCGGACGATGGGCGGGCCAGAAGTTTCACGCGGAAACGGGCGAACCTTTGGATGACAGCGCCTACGAGCAGCACCTGACGGAATACATGCCTTCGGCGGAAGACAAGAAGCTGTTGCTGGATATCATCAGCAGCGAGAAGAAGTGGATTGTGCCGAAAGAAGGCGCGCGCGATCCGCTGGCTTCGATCGGAGAGGTTCGGAAGTCCGCGATCAATTTGTGAGCGGTAGCGCAACAGGCCTGAATCACTTTCTTTAAAACCCAGTTGTCAGTTTGGGAGTTCCCGGTTCTCAGTGGACTATGTGATGACTGGCGTTAAACATCCTTACACTTTGGGCGAGTTGATGGTGGCCAGCGCGGCGCGTGAAATCCGCGATGGGGAAGTAGTTTTTGTGGGCATGCGACTGCCGCTGATTGCGTTTGTGGTGGCGAAGAAAACCCATGCCCCCAACGCTGTGGGGCTGTTTGAGAATGGCGTGATCTGATCGACGCCGGCAGCGGAGCTGATTTACACCATGGCCGATCCTCCCAATATTCTCGGGGCAACGCAGTGTCTGGACATGCTGGGAGTAATGAGCCTGTTGCAGGCGGGGCGGGTGCATCTTGGCTTTCTGGGCGCGGCTGAAGTCGATCGCTTCGGCAATTTAAATTCGACTGAGGTGCCCGGGCCGAATGGGCTGACGCGTTTGCCGGGGTCGGGCGGTGCGTGCGATATCGCTTCACTGGCCCAGCGATTCGTGGTTTTGCTGGAGCACAGTAAGAAGCGCCTGCCGGAACGTGTTTCGTACGTCACCAGCCCGGGAAACGGCGACGGCTCCGGATGGCGGCGGCGGGTGGGATTACCTCGAGGCGGTCCAGCGGCGGTGATAACTACGAAAGCTGTGTTACGTTTTGGCGAAGACGGAGAGGCTTATTTGTCGTCAACTCATCCCGGCGTCTCGGTTGAAGATGTGGTGAACAACAGCGGGTGGAAGGTGCGAGCGCGCGCCGATGTGGGTCCGACGCCGGAGCCAAGCGGGGAAGAGTTGAAAGCGATTAGGGAATACGATAAAGACAGGTTCTGGACAAAATAGCATGGCGAGCCAACAAGCCGGCACGTTTTCACGGATTGCGGTGGACGTGCGGTCCCCGATCGCGCGAATCGCGCTGCAAAACCCTCCGCTGAACGTTATGGACCGGCTGATGCTCGAGGAACTGGCGTCGGCCGTTGCAGCGATTGAGGGCCGCACTGAAATATCCACGCTGGTGTTGAGCGGCGCGGGCAAGGCCTTTTCGGTGGGAGTGGACGTTGCCGATCACACGGCGGACAGAATCGCCGAGATGCTGGCCAATTTTCACGCTGTGGTTCGCGCCATGGTGAATACCAGAAAAGTCACGATCGCCGCCGTGCATGGTCATTGTCTGGGCGGGGGAGCGGAACTGGCGATGGTGTGCGACCTGGTTTACACCGCGGAAGGTGCAACCTGGGGATTCCCTGAAATCAGGCTGGCCTGCTATCCGCCGGTAGCAGTGACGGCTCTGGCAGCTTTGGTGGGTCAGAAGCGCGCCGCGGATTTGATTCTCACCGGACGCAGCATTAGCGGCCAGGAAGCAGCAAATATTGGGCTGGCCAACCGTGCCGTCCCGGGTGGGGAAGTGGAATCTGCCGTCGAAGAGTCTCTGCGGCAGCTTGCCGCGCTGAGTCCGGCTGCGCTTGCGGTCACGAAGAAAGCGATTTACGTTTGGGATGCGATGCACTTCGACAAGGGACTGGCGCGAGCGGAGAAAATCTATCTGGATGAGTTGATGAAAACTGAGGATGTTCATGAGGGGATCAGCGCCTTCCTGGAGAGGCGGACAGTGGTGTGGAAGGGAAAATAGGCTGATCGAATATGTCTAAACTCCTGCCCATGCGCGAGGCAATCGCCGAGTTCGTTGCCGATGGCGACTCTGTGGCCCTGGGCCTGCAGCTGGAGCAGATGATTCCATTTGCCGCGGGCCACGAGATCATGCGGCAAAAGAAGCGTGGCCTCACCCTGATCGGGCCGATCTCGGACATTCTGTCTGATCAAATGATCGCGGCCGGATGTGTCGAGCGGGTGATTGCCGCGTGGGTAGGAAATGTGATGATGGGCTCGGCCTACAATTTTCGTAGCGCGGTGGAGCAGAGTGGCGTAAAGGTGGTGAACATGACCAACTTTACGATAGCGTTGGCGTTGCAGGCAGCGGCCATGGGGGTTCCATTCCTGCCGACGCGAAGTGCTTTGGGCAGCGACGTGGTTCGGGGCAACGAGTTCTTTGCCGAGATCGAGTCTCCGTTTACGGAAGCTCAAACCGGAGACTTTCCCAATCGCTCAGGCAGGAGGGAGCAGCTGTCCCCAAACGGCGCCGAAAAGCTGCATGCGGTGCGGGCTTTGTCGCCTGACGTCGCCATCGTTCACCTGCAGCGTGCTGATCGAGAGGGAAATGCCCACTGTTGGGGAAACTTTGGAGTGATGATCGAGGCGGTTCGAGCTGCCAGGCGGGTGATTGTAGTGGCCGAGGAAATTGTCGAGGCCGGCGTGATTGCCAGCGATCCCAATCGAACCGTGATTCCGGGATTTCTGGTCAATGCAGTAGTAGAAGGCAGATACGGCGCACACCCTTCGCCGGTGCAGGGTTATTACAAACGGGATGACGCCTGCTTTCGGCAATATCACGAGCAGACCAAGAGCAGGAACGATAGCGACGCCTGGCTGCAGCGCTGGGTCTACAGCATCGCGGATCGCCGGGCTTATATGAATCAGCTGGGTGCTTGTCGCGTGGAGGAGTTGGGGGTAAAGCGCCACGCCTTCGCCGCCCAGACGGATTACGGATACTGAATCGGGCCCGCATCCAGAAGTCGGTTAACTTGTTCCGGCTGGTCGGCGGCCGCTCGACACTTCAAGCTGGCAGATTAATATGGATTTCGAAATCAGCGCGGCGCAAGTGAAGGAGATGTTGAAGCGTGGCGACCAGTTTACCCTGCTCGACGTGCGCGAACCCTGGGAGCTGGAGAAAGCAAAGCTAGCGGGCAGCAAGAGTATTCCGATGGGCGACGTGCCCGGCCGGGCTCACCAGGAACTCGATCCTGACGAGCATATCGTGGTGATGTGCCATCACGGTCTACGTTCGCTGAGTGTCACGAACTGGCTGCGGCAGCAGGGTTTCGAAAAAGTGCAGTCGATGCGCGGCGGCATAGATGGCTGGGCGCGGACGCTGGATCCGAAGGTTCCGCTGTATTGAGCTTTTGGCCACTAGCCAAACCGATGCCCGGTGCAGCCCAGCTTCAAGCATCCGCCGGGTGCTTCTAAAGCACGGGACGACGTCTCGCATAAGGCAGGGCACTTCGAACCAAGGCACAGCCCGGTTAACTCCACATGCTCTTCGATCCGACCCTTATAATGCCTGTGTGGCCTCTCATAGTGTTCAACAGGTAGCCTCGGCCGACTTTCCGACTCGGTGGGGAAAATTCCGCATCTATGGTTTTCGCGGCGGCTTTCGCAGGGGCTTGCGCGGGGAGTCCGATAGTGGCACGCAAGTGCGCGAAGAGGAAGCTGTCGCTCTGGTCATGGGCGATATTCATGCTTCGCCTCCTCTCGTCCGTATTCACTCCCAGTGTCTGACGGGCGACGTTTTCGGCTCTTTACGTTGCGACTGCCGCGGACAACTGGAGATGGCCCTGTCGATGATCTCTAAGGACGGCGCGGGTATCCTGATCTACGAACAGCAGGAGGGCCGGGGCATCGGCCTGATGGCCAAGCTGCAGGCCTACGAGCTGCAAGATCAGGGACTGGATACGGTGGAAGCCAACGAGCGGCTGGGCTTCAAGGCGGATCATCGGGAGTTTGCACTGCCGGCCGAAATGCTGAAGGCGCTGGGCGTTTCAAGGGTGCGGCTGTTGTCGAATAACCCGGACAAAGTGGCCGCGCTAGAAAAGGGTGGCATTACCGTGACCGAACGAGTGCCCTGTGAGGTCGCTCCATCGGAGCATTCCGAAGATTACCTCAAGACGAAGAAGGAAAAGCTCGGGCATCTGTTTACTTCCCGGTAGTTCAGCTCTTAGCCTTTAGTTTTTAGCTTGGGCTTGCCCGAGGTCCCGCGGTCGTTTGCTTCAGGGGAGGCTAGCAGAGAAGAGCCAAAAGCTAAGAGCCATGTTCCGAATCACCCTTTGCCTAAGCGTGGAAAGTGATAGAACACATCCTGTTTTGAGGGGATGGCCAAGCCGTTGCGGGTGGCCGGATGGAAGCGCCAGTTGTCCAGGGCTTCGAGGACCTTGCTGTCGATGGCCGGGGCGAGGCTCTGAATGACAACCTTTTGAATAATGTTTCCCTTTTCGTCGATCGTGACCTCAACGACAACGTCGCCCTGAAGACCATCCAACTCGCCGGAGGCGACGACCGGATCGGGTGAAACAACCGGCAATGCCGGCCGGACTTCGTCCCCCGTCAACGGGCCCTCCAGAACCGTGCCTAGCGGCGAGCCCGCGGGACGGGCCTGCGCGGCAGAGCCGGGCGTGGCGGTCTCTGCATCTACGCCGAGCTTGGGCCGCGGTTGTTCTTTCCGTGATGACTTGGCCCTCCGGTTGCGGCGGGTCCACGTCAAGCGCGCATTCAATTGCTGGCGGGAAGAATCCCCGGACGTGCCCGGAGAAGAGTCGGTTGCCGTCTGGAGGCGCTGGCCGGGCCAGTACAGATGAGCGATCTGTGTCCCATGATCGCCATTCACCACAAACGACGGAGCAACTACCTTCGGAGCGGCAGCGTGCAGCAGCCATAACAAAAGCAGGATATGCCCAGCCACTGACAAAGACGGGGCAAGCGGATACTTCCGGGTGCCGGCTTGGAGCGGCGCAAACATTTCAGCCTTGCCTTATTAGACGTGGAAACGGGGCGGAGGTAAACATGATTCTGAGTTGTGCCGGCAGGGGTTGTCGGACACCCCGGTAGCAAGCTTGGTGCTCCGCGCAAGATCCTTCGCTGCGCTCAGGAGGACGCCTCGCGAAAAATTGATCAAGCGTAAGCTGGGCCATTACGCATGCCCATGTCAGCTTGGTCTTCTCCGGGGAACGCTGCTAAAATTGCGCTACCGAATTCGCCAAGTGGGGCTATAGCTCAGCTGGGAGAGCGCATCGTTCGCAACGATGAGGTCGTCGGTTCGATCCCGACTAGCTCCACCAAAGATTCAATCACTTGCGGCCATCCCGTAACTCGATTCTGTCCCAAACTGGTCCAAAAATTTAGCCGAATGAATGCCGGGACTTGCCTCACGTCCCAATCGGTGCGTCACGCAGCTAATACTGGACGGTTCGAGAAGACCAGAGAAATGCTTTAGCGGTTCTAGGAAAAAACAATTCACAGGGGACGGCAAGAGCCGTCCCTGATTTTTTTGTAGCCGAAAGGACACAATGAAGAAACTAATCACGAAGAATCACACATTGAACCTGAGCAAGCGACACGCTGTCGCCATGCTGACGTTGGCCGCAATTGTGTGTCTGATGTTCTCCGCGCCCACCGAAGCGCAAGCGACGATTACCTGCAGTTCCTCGGGCAACTGTGGCAACCAACAGCACTGGCTCGACCTCGAACAATAATCTCTGGCTCGGGAGCCCTATCGCAATCTCTGGATCATTTACGGCATCGCGGTGGTCGATCTCGCTGAAATTTGTCCAGTCCGGCTCGAATCTGGCCATGGTTCTGGTGTGCGACAACAATTTGAGTGGCACCACGATTGCTTCCGGCGGCAATTGCCCATCCAACAATGTGGTTTGTTCTCTTCCATCAACCCTAAATCCGCCGGTCGGGAACGACACGTTCGCTAGGAGCGGTTTGCTTGATCGCCTGCTAAGAATCAAACGTGCAAATCAACTGAAGCGTTACGG
>DATAPL010000036.1:0-30064 GCA_036265205.1 Terriglobales bacterium | reverse complement strand
TGCCGCACGAGCGGGACGCTCGCGCCCACATGGTTACGTATTCGCCGGATTCGCCTTCTCCGGATTGATCCCAAGTTCCTTGACCGCATTCCGCAGCACGTCTGGCGTGATCTGTTTCTCGCGGGCCAACGCCGTCAGCGTCGCCAGTACAATGTGCTTCGCGTCCACTTCGAAGAAATCGCGCAGCGCCGCCCGGCTCTCACTGCGTCCGAAGCCATCTGTGCCCAAAGCCACTAACGGTCGCGGCAGCCACTTCGCAATCGACTCCGGCAGCACTTTCATGTAATCCGATGCCGCCACCAGAACCCCGGGTGCATCTTTCAGCAACTGGCTGACGAACGGTACTCGTGCCGTTTCCCCCGGATGCAGCATGTTCCAGCGATCGCAATCATTGCCGTCGCGGTAAAGCTGTTTGTAGCTGGTCACACTCCACACATCCGCCGCCACGCCGTATTTTTCTTCCAGAATCTGCTGCGCCTTGAGCACTTCGTACATGATGGTGCCGCTGCCGAACAGTTGCGCCCACAGTTTGGCATCTTTTTTGGTCGACGCCCGGAAGCGATACATGCCCTTCAGAATGCCGTCCTTAACATCTTTGCCTTCGGGCATTCCCGGCATAGCCAGCGGCTCATTGGTAACCGTCAGATAATAGAAGATAGACTCCTGCTCGACATACATGCGCCTGATGCCGTCTTGAATAATGACGGCGATTTCGTAGGCAAACGCCGGATCATAGGCCAGGAGGTTTGGAACCGACAGCGCCAGCACATGGCTGTGGCCGTCCTGATGCTGCAGCCCTTCGCCGGCGAGAGTGGTGCGCCCAGCCGTGCCTCCCACCAGGAAGCCACGGGTCCGCATATCCGCCGCCGCCCAGATAAAGTCGCCAATCCGCTGGAAGCCGAACATCGAGTAATAAATAAAGAACGGAATAGTGTTGATCCCGTGATTGGCGTAAGCGGTTCCGGCGGCAATGAACGAGCAGATCGATCCCGCTTCGGTGATTCCTTCTTCCAGAATCTGTCCGTCCTTGGCTTCCTTGTAATAAAGGAGCGTGTCCATATCCACGGGCTCGTAGAGCTGGCCAACGCTCGAGTAAATGCCCACCTGCCGGAACAGCGCTTCCATGCCGAAAGTGCGCGCCTCGTCGGGAATAATAGGCACAATCAGCTTGCCGATCTCGGGGTCGCGCAGCAACTTGGAAAGCAGCCGCACGAAAACCATGGTCGTCGAAACTTCGCGCCCTTCCGTGCCTTTGTGGAACTCCTCAAAATGAGCTTCTGCAACCGGAGCGATCGCCTTGGAGCGTACTTTGCGCTCCGGCAGGTAGCCGCCTAGTTGTTTGCGGCGCTCCTGCATGTAGCGGATTTCCGGACTGTCGTCCGCGGGCCGGTAAAACGGCGCGTCGTGCAGTTCTTCATCGGGTATGGGAATTCCGAAACGCGAGCGGAACATCCGCAGCTCGTCGTCGTTCAGTTTCTTCTGCTGGTGCGTAATATTCTTGCCTTCGCCCGCCTCGCCCAGCCCATAACCCTTGATGGTCTTGGCCAAGACGATGGTGGGCGATCCCTTGTGGTCGACCGCCGCCCTGAAAGCAGCATGCACTTTGATGGGATCGTGTCCGCCCAGCCGCATCCGCGAGAGCTGATCGTCGGAGAGATGCTCCACCATCTTCAGCAGCCGGGGATCGCTGCCGAACAGGTTGTGCCGGAAGTAAGCTCCGCTTTCGACGAAATATTTCTGGTACTGGCCGTCGGTAATTTCACCCATCCGTCTCACTAAAATCCCATCACGGTCATTGCTTATAAGGTTGTCCCAGTCGCTGCCCCACACCACCTTGATCACGTTCCAGCCCGCGCCGCGGAAGATGGCTTCCAGCTCCTGGATGATCTTGCCATTGCCGCGCACCGGCCCGTCCAGTCGCTGCAGGTTGCAATTCACCACAAAAATCAGGTTATCCAGCCGTTCCCGCGACGCCAACGTGATCGAGCCCAGCGATTCGGGCTCGTCCATCTCGCCGTCACCCAGGAACGCCCACACTTTTCCGCCAGTCGATTTCTTCAACCCACGGTTTTCCAGATAGCGAATAAACCGCGCCTGATAAATCGCCTGAATAGGCCCCAATCCCATACTGACTGTCGGAAATTCCCAGAAATCGGGCATGAGCCAGGGGTGCGGGTATGAAGACAGGCCACCGCCTTCTTTCAGTTCGCGGCGGAAATTCTGCAGTTTCTCTTTGGGGATGCGGCCTTCCATGTAAGCGCGGGCGTACATGCCGGGAGCGGCGTGGCCCTGGAAATACACCAGATCACGGTCGCCGGATTCGGTTCGCGCCTGCAAAAAGTGATTGAAGGCTACTTCGTAAAGCGTGGCTGCGGATGCAAATGTGGAAATGTGTCCGCCGATGCCTTCCTGGATCTTGTTGGCCCGCACCACCATAGCCAGCGCGTTCCAGCGCACCATGCTCTTAATGCGGCGCTCCATCTCCTGGCTGCCGGGGAAAGGCGGCTGCTGCTGGGTGGGGATGGTGTTCTGGTAAGGGGTGGTGGCGGTGAAGGGAAGATTCACTCCGGCGGCGCGCCGGGCGTGCAACGAAAGCTGTTGCAGCAAACGTCCCGCCCGCTCCGGGCCGCCCTGGGACAGCACGTAATCCAGCGAATCCAGCCACTCTCGAGTTTCTAGAACTTCCACTCCGTTAGTCTGCGTCTCAGCCACGTCTGGTCTTCTCCATTGCTCAATGCGGAACCCTCCATGATAGTCAATTACACGGAATTTTGCTGGCCTGGCGCCAAACATTGGACCGACGCGGCCCGTTCTGACCGTCCACACCAAATCGGGCGAAGGTCTATAATGAGGACTCGCTGTGCTCTTCGAGCACTAATTCTTTTAGCAACCCACGCACCTCAAGGTGCCTACACCCTTAGTCAACATCTGAAAGCTGGCATTCGGAAATTTTGTCCCGAGAAATTTTGTTTAGGGAACCCTCTCAGGAAATCCTGTTGAGGAAGTCTTTCTCATGAAACCAGGAAGGAGAATTTCGATGGCGAAGAAAAGTATTGCTGGTAATAACGGCGGAGTGAGTGCCCAGCCCCGCTTCCACCAAAATGCAGCCGAAATCCAGAAATATGGCACGGTCAACCACGCCCTGCCACTGGAACTGGAAGAACCAGTCCGGCTGGAAATGACCGAGCATCTCAATCAACTATTGGCCGACACCATGACCCTGCGCGATCTCTACAAGAAATCCCACTGGCAGGTTGCCGGACCGACCTTTTACCAGCTGCATCTGCTGTTCGACAAGCATTACAACGAGCAATTGGAACTGGTTGACACCATCGCAGAACGTATTCAGTTGCTGGGCGGAGTCAGTCTCGCGATGGCTGCCGACGTGGCTGATACCACGCGCATCGAGCGTCCTCCGCGCGGACGCGAAGAAGTGCCGGTGCAACTCTCACGCCTGCTCGATGCCCACAAGATCATCATCGGGGAATGCCGCGAACTGGCGGAGCGCGCCGACCAGTTGGGTGATGACGGGACCAATGACCTGGCCGTCAGTGACGTCCTGCGCACCAATGAATTACAGGTGTGGTTCCTCAGCGAGCACCTGGTGAACATGCCGTTGACCGAGGCCCGCGACTAAAACCTAAACCCCTCAACCACCAAAGACACGAAGTATCACGATGGATTCCTTCGTGTCCTTCGTGGTTCACGGTTTTGCGATCACGACGAGCGATTCAGGGCTGACATTGAGTCAGCCCTGATTTTTGCCACACCACGCGTCATTGTCCGCAGACTTAAGGATTGGGAATCACCACCTGGGTTTCACCTGAGTACTTACTCTCCGTTCCGCCGCTGCTGACCGCCGTGCTCACATAGTAGTAAGTCGCTCCACTTTGAACTCCACCATCCACATAGCCGGTGCCGGCATTGAGTACCGGGTTCACCCGGACGTATGGGCCGCCGGAGGTGGAACCGCGGTACACGTTGTAGCCCGCCACGGTGGAAGAACTGGCGGTCCAATGGAGGCTGACGCTGTGTGATCCTGCTGCCGCCCCCGAACCGGTTAAGGTCTCTACCACCGGGGCGTTAGCAGCATTGCTGCCGAGCGAGATACTGCCGGACGCCGCTCCGCTGCTTTGCGGCGTGAAGGTCAGCGAAACCGAAATTGTCTGTCCAGCGGCAAGGGTCAGGGGCAGAGTTATTCCGCCCAGATGGAACTCGGGGCTGGTAGAGGTCGCCGCTGAGATGGTCACGCTGGACCCGTTGGCGGTAAGAGTCGCCGTGAGAGTCTTGCTCGCGCCCACGCTCACGCTGCCGAAGTCCAGTCGGCTGGCGCTCGATGACAACTGCGCGGTCGCAAGCCCTGTGCCCGACAGGGCGATGGCCAGGCTCGAATTCGACGCATTCGAAGTTACCGTAATGCTTCCGCTTACGGCGCCAGTTGCCTTGGGAGAAAATAAGACGCTGAAGGTGACGCTCTGTCCCTGACTTAAATCTAGAGGCAGACTTAATCCGCTCACGCTGAAGCCGACACCGCTCACGCCGGCCTGTGAAATCGTCACTGTGGAATTGCCGGAGTTGGTCAAGGTTTCATATTGAGTCTGGGTGCTGCCGACTTGAGTGCTGCCAAAGCCAACGCTGGAGGCGTTGGCTGACAGGGTTTGATGACGCCAGGTTCGTTGAAACGCGGCGGAATGCGCTACCGGCGCGGTTGACATGAGGATGAGTGGAAGAGTGAAAGCGAGCGGCAGAAGGCGGAAAGTAAAATTGGGGGAAGGCATGGCGCCAGTTTTAAACAATCTCGAAGCCGATCGTAGGTCTGACTAGGACACCTTTCCACTCACAAGGTCACCGACCACCTCGCAACCGGAAACTCCGCTGCCAAGGCGCAGTCTCCGACCTCGACGGTCGAACGCCCTCTACCCGCCTTTCGCCAATGGCCCAGTTTGAACAAACTGCACAAATTCGGGGTCATCCTGAGGGACTTTTGGTCTCGGGCGAAGTTCAAGCTGAGCCACTACCCGCCTTTCGCGCGGCTGGCGCGTATGTAACAATCTTTGTAAGGCAGAAGACCTATGGATCAGACAGCGAAGACATTCGCGTCCGATGGGGCGGACGTGCGCAAGTGGATTGGCCGCATCATCGTCGCCGTGATCTTGGGCGAGGCCATCTGGAACCTGATCGTATCGCTCATGAACAATGTGGTCGTACCCTGGCTGGGCGACGTGATGGGGCAATCTTCGGGATTGCCGACTTCTTTTACGCAACGGCCTTATAACTATCCCGACCTGTTCGTGTCCGTGCTGGAGTTTGGCGTTGCCGGCCTGGTGGCAGCGGTCCTGAATTATTTTTTCCAGCGGCCCGGCGGGAGACGGGTGAAGACGTTGAGAGCCACGATTGCCGCCTCGCCGGTCGAGCCGGTGCGCCTGATTCCTCAGGCTGCGGCTCCGGCGCCCCCGGTCCAGGCAGTGAATGCCCAGCCGGCTACAGTCCGGCCCGTGGTCCCCCAGCCAATGAGCGCACAGCCGGTGACCTCTCAGCCAGCAGCGCCCCGGGTTGCGATAATTCCGCCTGCGATTAGCCAGCCAGTGGCAACCCCGCCGGCCAGCCCCGCTGCCCCTTCGCCAATTACGCCAGCCGCGCCGGTGGCACGGCCAGAGCCAGTTGTTCCCCCCATACCAACTGCGGTTACTCCGGCGTCGTTAGCGCCCGTGGTGGTGGCGCCTGCCGCTCCACCCGTTTCCAGCTCATCCACAAAACCTCCGCAGCCTCCGCCAAGACCCGCGCCCGTGAAAGCTGCACCCCCCAAACCGAAAAAGCCCAAAGAGATCTACTACAACATCGTGGGCGAGCCTATGCCTTCTGACGAAGACTAGCCAGGAGGTCGAAATGCTGGAAGACCCGGAGTCATCCCGAGGGACTTTTTACGCCCGAAGGATCCCACGAGCACCGCCACGGCAGCGGCTCGGTGCAAATTCGCTCCGCGCAAGATCCTTCGCCAGCTGGCAGGATGCCAGCCAGCGGGTGGAGACGTTGCTAGGCGGCGTATCCCACCGGTCCCAGACGCATCCGGATCTCAAGCAGGCGATGTTTGATTTCCCCGTTCTCGGTCATGTGCGCTATGGCTGTGTCCTTTGGTTCGGCACGAACCAGCCTGTCCATCACAGGGCGTCTTTCAAACTCGTGATCGAATTGCTTGCAGAACTGGCAATCGCACCCGGTAGGGGTTTCTTTTGGCTGAGGTTTACGGTGAAGGCGGTCCATGATGGCTCTCCTTCGTGATCTTTCCCTCACCCTAGCCCCCGCGCCTGTCTTTGGCAAGATGCCGGATTCATGGTTTCTGTGGAAAATGCCAGCAGGCATTCGTCCCGATACGGGTCCTCGGCCTCCGGGCTGTCAGAGGGGTTGGGTGATGTAATGGCGGTTTGACCCAAATTACAGCCAAACCACTCACCAGAATGGTCTGCTCAAGTCTTCTTCTAACCTTTCTGTTTTGCCCTGACCTTCGCCCAACGCCGTCTCTGTGCGGCAGCTATTTTCTTTCGACCGGCTACACTCATCGTTCGACGTTTTCGGGTCGGTCTGCCGTTGCTGTAAACGTTCGCAAATGCCGTAAGTGCCGCGTTCAATCCTGACAGCTGCCTCTCCACCCGGTCTCTTTCTTTTCGCAACTGCCTTACTATTGAAGACACGTTGGCCATGTGAGTTCCCCCCTCAGGCGTCAGATTGTAGCAGGCGTGTTTAGCGATCACGCCGATTGCGCCAATTTCCCCCCCGCCTTGCTGCATTCCTGGATCTCCGGGTTTGTTCCCATGAAATAATTAGCAGGAGGGCGGCCATGTTGCGGGAACGGGCGTTGAAGGTCGTGTTGGTGCTGGTGGGATTGCTCTTTTCGGCTGGAATTTATCCAGTAACGATAATTTTGTGGCAGCGCGATCAACCTGCCTACACCGATGCCATGATGCTTAGTCTCTATGTCACGCTCGGGATTCTCCTGCTGAAAGCTGTGCCGAGCCCAGCGGCGCATCGCAGCCTGATCGCCTTTGCCGCATGGTCCAGCTTTGCCCACGCCGCAGTTATGGCGATCATGGAATTTCGCGATGGGGGTGGACACAGAGATTTTTCGGGAGTGGCTGCCCTGACCGTTATCGGCGTGCTCCTGATCGTGCTGGCTCCAGCGACACAACCGGTCGACCGTTTACCGGCCCGGGTTGCATGATCACTTTTTGGATTGATAGCGAGCAGGATATGGTTGGAGGCGCGGGTCGGAATCGAACCGACGTATAAAGGTTTTGCAGACCTCTCCCTTACCACTTGGGTACCGCGCCCTATTGCCGGGTGGAAACAGCTTCGCAGGCCGCGAGGCTCTTCCGTTGAAAATGGAGCGGGAGACGGGGGTCGAACCCGCGACATCGACCTTGGCAAGGTCGCGCTCTACCACTGAGCTACTCCCGCTTGCCGAACCTGATTATAAACAACCGAACAAGTTTGCAGCAATGACGCTGCAAGGCGCTCCGCAACCCTTGACCGACGGCAGCACGAAGGTACAGCAAGGAAAGGCCTTGGGACTCAAGCCTTGGTGACACTTCGTGCCCTTGGTGGTTCGTCGCTTTCGGCAGGCTACGGGGCGCCTTTTTGCCCGGCCTCGGCGGTGATCCGGTTGCGTACGTCCCAAAGTTCTTTGTAGAACAGATGCTCCATGCGCTGGTGCAGGATTTCGACCGGCGTCCCGCTGGTGCCGATCACGCCGCCCCCGATGATGCGCTGCGCCAGCTTCAGATGGTGAAAGCGGAACAGGTGCACGCGCTCGTCAAAATCGAGCAGGCGCTCGGCCACGTCATGCAGGCCGAAGAATTCGGCGCGGCGACGATAAAGATCGTCCACGCTGATATTGGCCTTCTTCAGTTGCGATTCGAAGGCCTTGCCCAGGCGAGGCCCGATGTGCAGCAGAGCCAAAAATCCCGGCGAATCCAGGCCGCTGCCATGCCCCAGGCCGGCGCGGATGAGATGGTAGTCCCAGGGGCTGATGGTCTCCAGCTCGTGAAGCATGGAGATGGGATATTCCAGCATGTGATTGCCGCGGCGCAGCAACTGGGCAGAGTTGAAGAAGTCGCCCTTGGCAATCAAGCTGCGAACTCGTTCCAGATCCCAGATGATGCCTTTCATCAGCAGTTCGGAAGCCTGATGCACCACCTGAAAGGTCATCTCATCGGGATGCGAAAATTGTTCCGCTGTCTTTTGCAGCGACAGCAGTTCGTCGGTGCGCAGGTAGCGCTCGTAATCCGTGGCGCCCTTACCCGGCAAAATCGGTTTTCGCAGATCGTCCATCGTTGTGCCGCACTAAACTGCTAAGCCGGGTGCCCGGTCCATTGCGGATCCTTTTCTGGAGGCACGATTTCGCCATCGCGCATATGAATCATGCGATCGCCATAGCTCGCGGCTTCCGGATTGTGCGTGATCATCAACACAGTCTGGCCCAGTTCCTGATTGGAATGCCGCAGCATGGCCAGCACGATATCGGAATTTTTCGAATCCAGGTTGCCGGTGGGCTCGTCCGCCAGCACAATGGCCGGCTTATTGATGAGCGCGCGCGCCAGCGCTACCCGCTGCTGTTCGCCTCCCGAAAGTTCGGAAGGCCGGTGCGGCAGGCGTTTCTCCAGTCCTAACAGACCCACAATCCTCTTGAAGTATTCGGGATCGCGATTCCCGTTCGCGCCCGCGATATCCAGCGCGATCTCGATATTGGAACGCGCGTCGAGCGTGGGCAACAGATTGAACTTCTGAAAGACGAATCCAATTTTGCGCTTGCGCAGGCGGGTGCGCTCGGCGTCGGAGAGTTGCGAGAAATCGTCGCCGTCGATCACCACATGACCGGAGTCGGCCCGGGTCAGCCCGCCGAGAAGATAGAACAGCGTGGACTTGCCGCTTCCCGAAGGGCCCACCACGCTTACAAATTCTCCTTTTTGCACAGTGAAGGAAATGCCGCGAAGGGCGGGAACATCGATCTTGCCCACGCGGTAGGTCTTGCGCAACTCCACGGCTTCAATAAAGGCAGGCATCCAACTGATCGATATTACACGAAGCCTGTGGAACGCGGGGTCCGGCGCTAAAGCAACCAACCACCAAGGGCACGAAGTATCACGAAGCAACTCTTTAAAGGTTTTTCCTTCGTGATACTTCGTGTCCTTGGTGGTTTACGAATTTCTCAGGCAGCGTCACCCATTCTTTAAGCCGCGCCCATGCGCCCTGAGGGCTGGGACTTCGAGGGAGCGCGTTTGGGGCCGCGCTTGCGCACCAGCAACATGCGAATGCGTTCCAGCAATTCCACGGGAGCGTACATGCCTTTCGGCAGGAAGACGTCGGCGCGGGTATCGCGATCGTAGATGCGCACCTTGCCGGAAAACAAAATTGCCGGAGTTTCGGGCGACAGAGCTTTGATGGCGTCGATCAGCTTGCCTCCGTCCACCCCTGGCATCACCAGATCGGTGAGCACCAGATCCACCCCGCCTTTTTTAAATCGCTCCAGGGCCTCCTGCCCGTTGTTGCAGGTAATCACGCGATAACCGCGCGTTTCCAGCATGACTTTGCGGATGGAAAGGGACTGCTCGTTATCGTCGACGCACAGAATAGTTCGTTTCGGCTTCATTCCTGCTTCCGAAGTGCCGCCCGCAAACAGGCAGCCGCCAGGGTACCGGAAAATCTCTCGACTAATATTTGGGAGAACTCAGAGCGAGACAAAATGCTAAGTCCCGCCGGGTCGGATGTAAAGTGCCGCCGATGCTAATGGTAAATTCGCCCCATTGAAAAAAATTCGCGCTTGTGCATGGGCGCATCATTTCGCTCTAAATCAGCATGGCGCTCAGAAAAAAATTTCTCCGCGCAGGACTTCCACAGCGTTGCCCCCTACGCGAACGTTAACCACTCTGTCATCCCGCAGGGAAGCGCGCACAAAAATCCGGCTGGGGCGCAGCATCTCGATGCCCTGCTCGATCAGAACCCGCTCGTCAGGTTGAGCCACCCGGTTGGCCGCCATCCAGGCCGCGGCGCAGCCCGCGGCTGACCCGGTAGCCGGATCTTCTCCGTTGTAGAACACCATGCGGGCGTGCAGGCGCGCCGCGGGATCGACCGTTTCGCGGGTCACAAAATAAAAAAACTTGCCGCCTCCGGAACGCTCCAGATATTCGCCGGCGCTTTTGTGGTCGACATGCAGGCGGCGGATTACGTCTAATCCCCGCAGCGGCACTACGGTGAAGGCCAGTCCCGTGGAGACCGTCTGCACCGGCAAAGAGGGATCGATATCGCCGTCGCGCAGTCCGGCGGCGCGCACCACAGTTTCGCGATCGTGGGTGAGACTGAACTTAGGCTCGGCCTGCGTCATTTCGCCGAATACCGGCTGGCCGGATTTTTCTTCGAAGCGGACCGGCACCTTGCCCACATTCAAATCGAGGTTGACTTCAGCCGCTCCGCTCGAGCCGCGCAACACGAACGCGGTGCCCAGAGTGGGATGCCCGGCAAAGGGCAGCTCCTCCTGCACCGTAAAGATTCGCACCCGCACCCCGCGCTCGCGTTCGATCTCCGGCTCGCGCGGCAAAACGAAAGTGGTCTCGGACAGATTCATCTCGCGCGCAATGGCCTGCATCTGCTGGTCGTTCAGCCCGCGCGCGTCGGTAAACACAGCCAGAGAGTTGCCTTCGAACGGCTGGGAGGAAAAAACGTCACATTGGACGAAAGGGAAACGGCGAAGATCTTTGCTCATATCGGATTATTTTACTTGCGATCCTGGGCGGGAGGTTGTGATCTTGAGCGTCGTTTTAATTTTTCTGCGAACAGCCATCATCCTGGCACATCTGTATCTCCTGTCTAGAACTGTCATCCTCTGAGCAATTGTTTGTCGCTCCAGAATTGTCATCCTGAGCGGAGCGTTGGTGTCACAACGCGAAGCCAACGCGCAGTCGAAGGACCCCTTCCCGTGTGCAACCTGTGTCCCGATAAGCTCCGAGGGTCCTTCGACTGCGTCATTCCATTCGCATGCGAATGGACCCATTTCGCTCAGGATGACAACGGAGGCAGCGAATCCTTGTTACTGCAATCCATCGTTACTGCAACCCGTCCACTACATAGAGAAAGGAGAGCGTCCGCCCTACGCCGTACATGTAGAAGCTTCCATCGGGAGTGATGCGTCCCGAGCTGACAAACGAAACTCCAGAAAGGTCGCCGGGCGCTTGCTCATGATGGAACCGGCGCTGGCCGGTCTTGACGTTCACTACATCCACTTTGGCCGAGCTCGAGGTGACCTGGGAAACGTAGATCGATCCACCGTCCTGGGTCCAACCCAGCACCACTTCGTCGGGCTTGATAAAGGGCAGAGGTTTTGCCGGTTGCCCGGCTGGAAACGGAAGAATGACATGGGCGTCATTGATCTTCCCCAGTACATCGCCGCCAGCGGGCGAGACCAGGCTGCCTTGAAAGTTCTCCGGTCCGAAAGGCTTGGGCGGCGAGCCGTCTAACATAACCAGGTAAGAGCGTGGCGGCTTTCCCGTTTCCGCCGCTACCATGATCGCGCCTTTGCTGTCGGGCAGGAAGTGAAAATTACTGCTGTGGAATAGCTGCCCATCAGGCAGGGATATTTGCGATCCCGCTCCCGTGGGCAACAGCACGGTCGGGGAAGGTTGGTTCACCGCGGTCGACGCCACCCACTTTCCGTCGGGAGAGATATCGAGTCCAGAACCTGGCCCTAAGCGGATCGCCGGTGAGCCGTCAGTCTTGCGCAAAAAGACCGTGTACTGCGCGCCTCCGCCTTCGCCGTCCTCCTCAAGCACCGCCCACTGCCCGTCGTGCGAAAGACTGCGCCCTAGAGTCCAATCGAACCAGGAAAGATCCTGGTCTCGTGTCTGCCCCATGCGCCGCCCATAGAGTTCCTGGCGGGTGGCCTCGTTGGTGATCAACACCTGACCATCTTTGCTGATGTCGAACAGATGCAGCCTCCCCGGAATGTGAAGCAGGTCCCGCAGTCGGCCACTCAGGTTGACCGCGTAAAGCGCGCTGTTGATGCCGGCATCGCTGCCCGTGAACCAGATCTCGTCCCCGGAGCGCGACCAGGCCAGTCCGGTGAGGTCGCTCCACTCCTTGGTCAAACGCTTGGCGTTGCCGGAAGCGTCCACCACCGAGATGTAACCGCGCGTGTCGCCGGCGTTGGGATGATCGAAGAACGCCACCCGTTTGCCATCCGGAGACACGGCAACGTTCCTGAAGTTGCCGGTGTTGGTGGTGCGGATGACTTTGCCGATGGGATACTCCAGCCGATTTTCACCGTTGACCACGTGCACCGCGGCCAGAGACGCTCCGTCTGGACTCCAGCAGGCATCCAGCACATCCGCCAAAAGCTCTCGCGGCGCGCCGCCTGTAAGTGGCACCACCGACAGCATGCCAGTAGGAAACGCGTCATTGTTTGCTCTCTGCTGGATCGCGATTTCTCCCTTCGCGGAAATGCTCAACACCTGGCTGTCCGTCAACTCAATCGGGCGCGACATCAGCGCGTCGGTGCGGGTGGTGTAAACCTGTTGCTTTTCCGCGCCGTTCCAGGCCGCGCTGTAAAGAATGCTCTGCCCATCCGGAGCGAACTTGGCCCCGTAGATCGAACCACGCTGGAAGGTTAGCTGGTGGAAGTGCGGCGAAAGACGGGGTGCGGCGGTGCCGCGCGCACCGAAGTAAGTCCCAGCCAATGCCAGCAGCACGGCCAGTGCTCCAACGCCGTACTTCCAATAAGGGCGAGGCTCGTCGCTCACCGCCTGCAGCCGCGGACCGCCGCCCGACTGGCTGGAAATTGTCTCCAGGTCGAAGGCGATATCACCAGCTGACTGGAAGCGCTGCAGCGGATTTTTCTCCAGGCAGTGCCGCACTACGCGATCCAGCCCGGGAGACAGGTTGGGACTGATCTCCTGCAACTCCTCCGGCTCTTCCTTGAGGATGGCATTCATGGTCTCGACGCTCGAGTCGCGCTTGAATGCCCGCTTGCCGCACAGCATTTCGTAGAGAATGGCGCCTAACGCAAAGATGTCGGTGCGATGGTCGGTGGTCTGCCCGCGCACCTGTTCCGGCGACATGTAGCCCACGGTGCCGACCACCTGTCCCGGCGTGGTGTTGTTGGACTGAGGATGGTCCACCGTCTGCGATTCGTTGAGCGGGTTTTCGTGGACCAGTTTCGCCAGACCAAAATCCAGAATCTTGATGCGCCCGTCGTTCAGAACGAAAATGTTGTCGGGTTTCAGATCGCGATGGACCACGCCTTTTTCATGCGCTGCAGCCAGCCCGCGCGCGATTTGCATGCCGTAGTCGACAGCCTTGCGCTGCGGCAGCGCCGAGCCGTCCATGTGCTGGCGAAGATTTTTTCCTTCCAGCAGTTCGGAGACGAGGTAAGGCGAGCCGTCGTGGCTGCCCACGTCGTAGATACCCAGAATGTTGGGATGATTCAAGGTGCCGACGGCGCGAGCTTCCTGCTCGAAGCGGCGCAGGCGTTCGGCATCCTGGGCAAAAGATGCTGGAAGAACTTTCACTGCTACTTCGCGGCGCAGGCGAGCGTCTCGCGCTCGATATACCTCGCCCATTCCGCCCGCGCCCACCAGGGCGACAATTTCGTACGGCCCGAGTTTCGTGCCAGCCGGTAAAGGCATTGGGGACCGCCGGGATTATACCGCGAGCCGCCAGTATGCCAAGACTTTCGTGCGACAGAAGCTCAATAGCGCCGGCATCCTGCCGGCTGTCCCGAGCGTCTCGCCCTCGGCTTTGAACCTCTCCGGCGATGGAAGGCGTCATGCTGAGCTTGCGAAGCATCTTGCGCGGGGCGGATGTGCACCGGCCCGCGACCGTGGCGATGCGCGCAAGGTCCTTCGGGACTAAAAGTCCCTCAGGATGACTCCGGGTTTGTGCGGTTTGCTCAACTGCGCCTCTACCCACGAAGCCCGTCTGTTTGACTGAACTTCCAGGCGCGGGTATCCTTTAATCATGCCGAAACGCTCCACGCCGGTGGCCCTGTGTTGTTGTACCCGGACGCCGGGGTGTGGGTAGCGCGGCAAGGTTTTCGACACCCACCCGGCCCAGATCGGGTGGGTTTCTTTTTTCCGGCAATTCTCACCCGCACTCGAAAGCCGCGCCGGACCTGACCGCAAGCACGACAATTTGCCGGACGATCAAATTTCTTCGAGGAGAGCATCCATGAGCACTGCAACCGTTCCTCCAGTCACCAACTCAGTTCCCCGCATTAATGACACAGCTCCGGACTTCACCGCCGAAACCACCCAAGGCACCATCCGTTTTCACGAATGGATCGGCGATGGCTGGGCCATCCTGTTTTCCCACCCCAAAGACTTCACTCCGGTCTGCACTACCGAACTGGGCTACATGGCCGGGCTGCAACCGGAATTTACCAAACGCAACACCAAGATTATTGGGTTGAGCGTGGACCCGGTAAGCAGTCACGGCAAGTGGGCTGCCGATATCGAAGAGACCCAGGGCCACAAGGTGAATTACCCGATGATTGGCGACCCGCAACTTAAGATTGCCAAACTCTACGGCATGCTGCCGGGCGAGAGCGGCGAATCTTGTGAAGGCCGCACGGCGGCGGACAACGCTACCGTACGCACGGTTTTCGTCATCGGCCCAGACAAGAAGATCAAGCTGCAGCTCAGTTATCCCATGAGCACCGGCCGCAACTTTGACGAGGTGCTGCGCGTGCTCGACTCCATCCAGCTGACGGCAAAACACAAAGTAGCCACGCCGGCCAACTGGAAACAGGGCGGCGACGTGATCATTCTGCCCTCCGTGTCGAACGAAGAAGCGCAGCAGAAGTACCCGTCGGGCTGGAAGACGCCCAAGCCGTATCTGCGGATCGTCCCTCAGCCGAAGTAGATGTGAAGAATCAAGGCGCCACGGATTTGCACGGATTGTTTCTTTCCAGGATCGGTTAAATCCGTGAAATCCGTGGCTGCTTTTCAGCTCTTCGCCGGCACCTGCTGATCCGCGAAACGCCATCCCGAGCCGGCTCAGCCGCCGCGCAACATCCCCGGTGACAACCCCAGTGGAATGTTCAGGGTAAAGCTCTAGCTGCATAATAATGTACGTACATAAAAAGTAGTACAGAATGTTCCACGTGGAACACTTTGACGTTTTCGTCCCCTGCCCGAAAGGCCCCGGGCCTATGCACAGAGTTACGACTCCCGCTACCATGGGAGCGGCACGGAAGCGCATGGGGTCCGGTGATCCTCCCGGTCTTCAAAACCGGCGGTCGGCAGGTTTCCTGTCGATGGTGGGTTCGACTCCCACTCGCTTCCGCCAGGTTTTAGAGGACAAGAACGGACCTTGAATTACCAATCCAGCCTCGCTGCGGCTGATTGCTATGGTTTTGGCGACTGCAGGCTAGGAGTTCGATCTGGCGGAAAAGACGATATCAAAAGCGCGACGATGTGCAGAACGACAATGAACGAATACCGGCAAGGCAAAGTTGCAGATGAAACTTAAGGTGTATTTAAGTGCCAGTAAGTTGGTCGCGCTTCGCGAGCCACGCTGATACTTCACCTCGCAGAACGCTGAGGCTCCGGAGAGCATCCTCGATGGCATGACTTTCCTCGGGCGAGCCACCATGGTCCATGGCGAACTCCTGCGTTCTTTGGTGTAGAGCATCCTCCACGGCCCGGATTCGTTCTTCCATCTTGGTCCAATCAGTTTCCAGCAGAGCAGCTTTGTAGAGTTCTGACCATTTATATGCCGTCATGAGCAACCTCCTCTATGGGGCGCAGGCTTATCGGCTAACCACAGTTCAACTCTGGTCCTTCTTCCTCCAGACGTAAAAATGTTTTTCCTCGGCCAGGGTCTCAATCTCCAGCCCGTGCGACGCGGCGGCGCGGTGAACAGCCGAGCGAAGATTGGCAAGTCCAATCCCGCCGACATCGGCGAGCGGAATCTCCATCGCCGAACCTGGCGCCAGGTTTTGTAATTCCTGAAGGATTCCCTGGATTAGATCGTGGTGTTTACCACGCCGGCCTCGATCGAGGGTATCAACGTTGACTTGCCGATATTTCAAATCAGGCTTGCTGTCAGATTTAGGATTTCGCGCCATGCCTCGCCTCCTCTTATATGGACTATATTATAATTATACGAATATGTCAATACAAAAAAACGATGAACATACGATAATACTGCGATCCGTACGCCAGCGTACTTTTCTAGGCCCGCATACGGGCTGATTGGCGAGGCAGGCGACTACCGGCCTACGTCTACGACACCGAGCAGCCTGTGAATATTTCCACCTTTTTTTAGTGGCGAGGGCAGTCTCTGGGTATGCAAGCAAGATTGCCCACCCAGGAAAAGACAACGTGCCGCCGCGTGCGCGTACGCCAGATTTCATGGAAAGAATTTCGACTGCAGGTAAAGATCGTTGACGACCCGAAGAGGATGGCAGAGCTTAGCGCTGAACTGCAGAGGCGCAGGCTCGTAGTTTCAAATACCGACGGAAGATCCTAGGAGAAGTATGGGGAATAAAGAAAAGTGGATGGAACTGTGCGAACTGGCGACCAAGGAGCCAGACCCACAGAAATTGATCGCGTTGACGAATGAAATCAGCCGCCTGCTGGACGAAAAACGGAGGGGCACAGTTGGCGCGGAGCGGCAGGAAAATTCAAAGTAGCTCATCACCTGCCCAAACCCTGTTTTCGCGGTTGCTACTGTCGGACTCGCTGTACTCAAGACAGCCATGGCCGGGGCGAAAGTAAGCGGCCAGTCTTATGAAAACCCAGCGCTGAGTGGTTTGCTGTCCTGCAGACTCTTCCGTTCTGTCCGCTACCGTACTTCCCGCGCCCCGGACTATCGCAATTGATATAAAATCTCCTTAACGCGCAAGCTAAGGCGCCAATCACGCCCGCTGGTACTGTTCATTTGCGAGGTTTCCCGGTTTGCACCTCCAACACAAGGGCCTGTGAACAAGCAAGTGTCACGACGTACAAGGATGCAACTGGCGTTCGGCTCAGCAGTGGTTCTGCTGCTGCTCTGTGGGCTTGCCACCTACGACGCCGTGGTCCGTCTGCGAGCTGCCGAGGCATGGGTCGGCCATACCCGCGACGTCCAATCCACACTGGCAGATCTGAATAACATCAGCTCGCGAGCCGGGCGCGCCCGCACCCGCTACATCGATACGGGAGAGGATACTTTTCTTCAGGATTACCAGGCAGCGGCCGGCGAAGTTCCGGAAAAGATAAAACGGCTAAACCAGATGACGTCGGACAATGCCGATCGCCAGGAAGACTGGAGACGGTTGGACAAAATTACCTCCACCCGGTTCAATCTGCTCAACCGTTCGGTGCAATTGAAACAGAGCGGGGCCAGCGATCCGCCGGAACAGGCGCGGCTGCGCCAGCAGATTATCGATATCTCCGGGCAGGAGGATGCGCTGCTGCAAAAGATGCAGGACGACGAGCAACGCCTCCTGGACCGGCGGCGGCTGCACTCGGAACGCCTGTTCACCATTACGTCTTACATATTGTGTGCCGCGTTTCTGGTGGTACTCGCACTGTTCCTGTTTCACTACCGCCTGCTTAATACGGAGCTGAAGGCCAGGGAGCAGGCGGAGGGATCGCTGCGCGGGCTGAGCGTGCGTTTGCTGGAGCTGCAGGATCAGGAGCGGCGCAAGTTTTCCCGCGAACTGCATGACAGCCTGGGCCAGTACCTGGTGGGCGTGAAGATGAATTTGACCATGCTGGGCAACTCGACGCCGGGCAACTCGTACATTTCGGAATCGATGAAACTGCTGGACTCGGCCATGACCGAGACTCGCACTATCTCGCACCTGCTGCATCCCCCGTTGCTGGACGAAACGGGCCTGGCCTCGGCGGCGCGCTGGTACGTGGAGGGCTTCGCCAAGCGCAGCGGAATTCCCACCAGCCTGGATATCCCGGAAGATTTCGAACGCCTGCCCAGTTCGCTGGAGCTGGCGCTGTTCCGGGTGCTGCAGGAGAGCCTGACCAATGTTCACCGCCATTCCAAAAGCCCGCGAGCGGATGTTTCCCTGTGCTTATTTCAGGACGAAGTTGTGCTGCGGGTAAGAGATTATGGCAAGGGCATGCCGCGTGAAGTTCTGGAACGCTTTCAGCAGAATCGGACGCATGGAGGCGTGGGCCTGGCTGGGATGCGGGAGCGAATCCATGAGCTGGGCGGCCATCTGGAAATGGATTCAGACGGGCACGGCACCCAGGTGCTGGCAAAGATGCCGCGTTCGGAAAAAAGGGCCGTGCTGGATATGACGGCGGACTAGCTTCCTGTGTGGGGCGGACACTCCTGTCCGCCGGTGCTGTTGTTGATTTTGATTGCAAGAAGCAAACAAATCAAAATCAAAAACCAAAACAAATTCAAAAATCAAAACCAAAATCAAAAATCGGCGGACAGGAGTGTCCGCCCCACACATTAGTTTTATTTTTTGCGGAGGTTGCTGGAGGTGCCGCCGGCGGCGGGCACGTAGCATTTCAGAACGTAATCCATCACCATGCGATTGGCGTTGAAGCGCCAGCCCAGAGTGCGGATGGTGCGTTTCATGCGCTTGATCCAGCCGCGAGGCAGGCCGTCGCGGTCGCGATCGTAATAGAGCGGGATCACTTCCTCGCGCAGTACCCGGTACAGATCTTCTCCATCGCGATTGTCGTGGATGCTCATGTTGGAGTGGGTCCTGCCGGTACCGATGGCGAAGCCGTTGAGGCCGTCGTAAGCTTCCGCCCACCAGCCGTCGAGCACGGAAAGATTGAGGCCGCCGTTGAGGACAACTTTTTGTCCGCTGGTGCCGGAAGCTTCCAGCGGGCGCCGGGGGTTGTTCAGCCAGACGTCCACGCCCTGGACGAAGTGGCGGCCCACGTTGATGTCATAGTCCTCGACGAAGACGAACTTGTCGGCAAACTCCATGTGACGCATGAGTTTGGCGATCTGCTGCAGCATTTTCTTGCCGGGTTCGTCGCGGGGGTGAGCCTTGCCCGCGAAGATGAACTGCACCGGCCGTTTGGCATCGTTCACCATCGAAGTAAGTTTTTCGAGGTCGGCCAGAATCAGGTCAGCGCGCTTGTAGGTGGCAAAGCGGCGGGCGAAGCCGATGGTGAGCGCGTCGGGACTGAGCACGCGGCCCAGCCTTTGCAGCATCTCCGGCGACTCGCCGCGGCGCTCCGCCTGTTCCACCACCCGGTGGCGCACGAAATCCAGCAGGCGCGATTTCAGATGGAGGTGGGTTTCCCAGAGTTCGCCATCGTCGACGTTCTCGATGCCCTCCCAGATTTCGGGGTCGGCGCTGTTCTCCTGCCAGCCGGTGCCAAAGTGGCGGTCGTAAAGACGAAACATCTGCGGCGCCAGCCAGGAGGGAACGTGTACGCCGTTGGTGATGTGCCCGATGGGAACTTCATCCTCGGGCTTGCCGGGATAAAGGCCGGTCCACATCGCGCGTGAAACTTCGCCATGCAGGGCGGAGACCGCGTTGGCGCGGCGCGAAAGCTTCAAGCCGAGGACGGTCATGCAGAAGTCTTCACGCGGGTTGCCGGGATTCTCGCGGCCCAGTTCCATAAGGCGTTCAGGAGAAATGCCGAGCGCCTCGCGCAGCGGACCCAGGTGCTCTTCAATGAGTTCCGGATAGAAGCGGTCGTGACCGGCGGGGACGGGTGTGTGGGTGGTGAAGACCACTTCGCGGGAGACTCGCGGCATGGCCTGATCAAAACTCAACCCTTCATCCTGCATGCGGCTGCGTATGGCCTCCAGGACGGCAAACCCGCTGTGTCCTTCATTAAGGTGGAGAACGCCGGGAGTGATGCCGATGGCTCGCAGGGCGCGGAAGCCGCCCACGCCGAGAAGCAATTCCTGGCGGATACGAATGCGCGAGTCGCCGCCGTAAAGCCGGGAGGTAAGTTCGCGGTCCTCGGGATGGTTGCCTTCGATGTTGGAGTCGAGCAGAAGCAAGTCGCAGCGTCCCACTTTCATGCGCCAGACTTTGGCGCGGATGGGACCGCCGCGGGTTTCTATTTGTACGGTGACCGGCTCGCCGTTGGTCCCGATGGCGGCTTCCATGGGCAACTGATTGACATCGGTCTGGATGTACTCTTCCTGCTGCCAGCCGGCGCGATCCAGGCGCTGGCGGAAATATCCCTGACCGTAAAACAAGCCGATGCCGACCAGCGGAATGCCGAGGTCGGAAGCGCTCTTGATATGGTCGCCGGCCAGCACGCCCAGTCCGCCGGAGTATTCCGGGATGGAGACGTGGAGGCCGAATTCGGCGGAGAAGTAAGCCACCGGCCGGGGCCGCAGAATGCCGGCGTGGCGGGCTCCCCAGGTGCGATCGGCGTCGAGGTATTCGCGCTGCCGCCGGTAGGCGTAATTAATGCGACCGTGCAGCACCAGCTCGCGGGCGCGGCGCTCCATTACCGCCAGAGGAATTTCCGACAGCAGGGCGATGGGATTGTGATTGACCTGTCTCCAGCGGACGGGGTCGATATCGCGAAACAAGCTGCTGGTGTCATGGTCCCAGCACCACCATATATTCCGCGCCAAGGCCCAGAGGCGCTCCTGGGCAGGAGCGATGAAACGGTCCAGGGTGCGGGCTTCGCTGACGGCTGGCGCGACCTGGGCCGCAGCCTGGGTCAGCATGCGAACTTCGTCGTCGCGAAAGATGCGGGGGGCGATCGTCTGCACGACCAGCACTCCCTGCAGCACACCGCGGTCAACCAGAGGGACTCCGAGGAAAGACTGGTAATTATCTTCTCCGGCTTCGCGAAAGTACTTGAAGCGGGGGTGCTTGTTGGCATGTTCCTCGGCAACCGGACGAACCTGCTCGGCAACCAGGCCGGCGAGACCTTCATGAATGGCCATGCGAAGGGTGCCAATGCATTGCTGACGAAGACCGACGCTGGCAGCCAGAACCAGGCTGGCGCGGTCGGGCTCCAACAAATACACGGAACAGACGTCGGTCTGAAAGCGCTTGGCGATCAGGTCGACGACGTTCATCAGAGTCTCGGCGGGCTTGCCGCCCTCGGCAGCCAAATTGCCGATCTCTTCGAGAGTCAGGACATAACTGTCGTCAGTCACAGGAGCGGGTTGCACCATGTCTTGAGTTCTTTCGTCGTCGGGGCTCAATTTTTAAGGTGAGCGCGGTTTCAGGCGCGCCCCTTCAGTGTAAATGCTGGACTCGCTATCCGCCTAGGTTACGGCTGTGCTTCCTTTCTAATTGGAAGCTAATCTGCAACCCTGACGCCTTTTCAAGTCGGCAGGCGGATGGCGGCTCGCATGAAATTTAGCCGTCCGCCGCGATTGAAGTCCAATCAAAATTGTCTATGGAAGTCATGCGAGGCGCGGCTGAGAACGAATTGCCGGAGGTTGAAGGAGGTGAGTTTCGAAATTTTGAGGGCCCCGTAAGAGCCGCCGGTGAAAAAGATTGCGTCAGGTAAATCGAGTAGGAACGAATTGCGCGATGCAAGCGAGAATTTGCAGAGGCGAGAGGCGAAAAAACCGATAAGCCATAGAAAATAAGTAGGCTGGAACTTTGGCAGATCAACTGCAGGGAACGAAGCGGGCTCAAATCTTTCCCAGGAGGCACAGACATGTCTGCAACGACTGGTGATGATTGGCGCCAATTGGCGGAGGCGGCGCGTGACGAAGAGGATCCCAAGAGGTTGATGCAGCTGATCACGGAATTGAATCGCCGGCTGGAGGAACGTTCGCGAGACATGGATGGGTCCGCGAAACCGGTGGTGGACTGAGGCTGGTCCTTGGTCTTTGGTCGTCGGCCAAAACCTCCAAACCCGACGGTGAAAACCGGCGACCAATAACCGACTGCATGACATCTCACCTGTAAGTGAAATTTTCAATCCTTAACAATTCTGGCCGGATGAGCCCGCAGCGCGGCTTGGCTGTCTGCCGCGTTTGCGGCGCGGGTTCGGGTATAGTCATCTGGACCAAACTTCTGCGGTACAGACAGATAGGAGACGGAAATGTCTGAGTGGGCGGGCAAAGTTGCCTTGGTCACAGGCGGGACTTCAGGCATTGGGCGCGAAACCGCGGTGCTGTTTGCGAAACGAGGCGCGAAGGTCGTGGTCTCGGGACGGCGTGAAGCGGAAGGACTAGCGACAGTCGATCTGATTCGCGGCGCTGGCGGAGAAGCATTGTTCGTCAGGGCGGACGTGTCGAAGGCTTCCGACGTCAAGGCACTGGTCGATAAGACGGTCGAAGCTTTTGGAGGAGTAGATTGCGCTTTCAACAATGCCGGCATTGAAGGCCGCTGGATTCCCATCATTGAGCAGAGCGAAGAGGATTGGGATCAAACCATTGACATCAATCTCAAAGGCACCTGGCTATGCCTGAAATTCGAGATGCAGCAAATGCTGAAGCAAAGGCGGAAAGGCGCGATCGTCAACAACTCGTCGGTTGCGGGCTTCATCGGCAGCCGGGGAACGGCGATTTATTCGGCCAGCAAGCATGGCGTGATGGGATTAACCAAAGCGGCGGCGCTGGAAGCGGCGAGAAGCGGCATACGGGTCAACGTGGTTTGTCCGGCGGTGATTGAGACGGCGATGTCTGATCGTTTGTTTGGAGATCCGGAGGGCCAGAAGGTCGCTCTGGGACTTCATCCTATTGGGCGGTTTGGCAAACCCATTGAAGTGGCGGAGGCGGTGCTATGGATGTGTTCCGACGCGGCGGGCTTCATGACCGGGCAAAGCCTGGTCGTGGATGGCGGCTTTCTGGCCGGTCCGAACGTCGGATAGGATGGGCTGCCGGACGTAAGTCTATGGCAGGACAAACCTTAGAGACCTGAGCGGCATCTATTGCCGAGACCTGCGACCCGTCCTTCCGGCGGGCTATAGAAGAAGATGGGGAAACTTTCACTGGCCCGGGGGGGCGGCTTGGCCCTTTCCTGGCAGGGATGACTTCAACAAACTGTCGAAGTTGATTAGGATTCATGCATGGCGGAGGAGCGGGGGTTCTGGAGCAGTTGGCAGGAGCGGCTTACAGCGCTCCGAAATACGCCGCCTGTTCTGAAGATCGTGTGGCAGTCTGGCCCCGGGGTAGTGGTGTTCGGCCTGGTCTCGCGCCTCTTTGCTTCACTCTTGCCGCTGGCTCTGTTGTGGATTCCAAAACTGATCGTTGATGCCATTGTGCATAGCCGGGTGGCGGGCCAGCCGGTATCGCCGCGGCTGTGGTGGCTGGTGGGGGCTGAATTTTCGCTTGCGGTGTTTAGCGGCGTTCTGGCTCGAGCCATCGACTACTCGGATTCGCTGCTGGCCGACAAATACACTCGCCACGTAAGCATTCAGGTGATGAAGCATGCGGCCGAGCTCGACCTGATCGCTTATGAAGATCCGGTCTTTTATGACCGGCTGGAACGGGCACGGGTGCAGGCGACAGATCGCCTGGGGATGATTCAGCAGATCGGGCGGCTGATCCAGCTCGTAATCACGACTGTCACGTTGTCGGTGACCATCATTGTGTATTCGCCGTGGCTGATGCTGCTGCTGATCGCGGGTGTGCTGCCGGCGTTTCTGGGCGAAAGCCACTTTGCGTTTCTGGGATACGCCAAGAATTTCCGGCAGACGCCGGTGCGCCGCCAGTTGGACTACCTGCGGTTGGTGGGAGGCAGCAAGGAAGCTGCCAAGGAGCTGAAATTATTCGGGCTCAGCAAGTTTTTGACCCAGCGTTTTACCAAGCTCTCGGATGGAATCTACGAAGAGAATGTGGCGTTATCCAAGCGAAAGTTGATTGCCGGGGCATTCCTATCGGTGATCGCCTACATGGGTTACTACTCGGCGTATGCCTTTGTGATCTGGCGAACCGTTACTGGAGTTTACAGCATTGGATTGTGGTACCTGCTTTCGGGGGCGATCCTGCAGGCCAGCAATAATATTCAGCAGATTTTTTCCACGCTTTCAGGCATTGCCGACCAGGCCCTTTTCCTCACCGATCTGCTGGCGTTTTTCGATATGCGGCCGACCATACAGTCCAAACCCGGCGCGCTGCCGGCGCCGCGCCCGATCGTTCGCGGGTTCGAATTCCGCAATGTGTCCTTCCGCTATCCCGGCAGCTCGCGGCTGGTACTGAACGGGCTGAACTTTACGCTACGGCCGGGAGAGCGGGTGGCCCTGATCGGAGAAAACGGCGAGGGCAAGACCACCATCGTGAAGCTGATTACGCGGCTTTACGATCCGGTCGAGGGGCAGGTGCTGCTCGACGGCGTGGACTTGAGAGAGTATTGTCTGGAGGACTTATATCGCGAGATTGGCGTTATCTTTCAAGACTTTATGCGCTATGAGATGACGGCGCGGGAAAACATCGCGGTGGGCCGGATTGAGGAAATCAGCGACCTGAAAATGCTGGAGAGTGCGGCGCAGAAGAGCATGGCGGACGCGGTGATTGCAAAGTTGCCCGGGGGTTTTGAACAGATACTGGGCCGGCGCTTTGAGACCGGAGTGGATCTTTCCGGTGGGGAGTGGCAGAAAGTTGCGCTGGCAAGGGCCTACCTGCGGGACGCGCAGCTGCTGATTTTGGACGAGCCCACGGCAGCGCTGGACGCGCGCAGCGAGTTTGAAGTGTTCCAGCGCTTTGCCGAACTTACGGCGGGGAAGATGGCGCTTTTTATTTCGCACCGATTTTCAACCGTGCGCATGGCGGACCGCATCGTAGTTCTGGAAAACGGCAAGATCGCGGAAGAGGGAAGTCACGACCAGCTGGCCAGGCTGGGCGGCCGCTACAAGGAAATGTTCGAAATGCAGGCCGCCAGTTATCGTTGATGGATGGTCGAATTCATCCTTCGGATTGAGTAGATTCGCGGCAGATTCTTCGCACAGGATTGGAACGTAACCGCATTTGTAAACCATGCCGCAGGACACCCATATCGAGATGTTGAGCGCGGACGCGGAGCGGGTCCCGGAGATGCCTAAGGAGGCGGCGCCCGATCTGGAGGCGTTGAACGCCGCTGCCGCCGACCTCGGGCGCAGACTGGTGTGGCTGCCAGAAACGCGAACAGCCAGCCATTTTCTGGACCGCTACAGCGCCTTGCGCGGCGCGCTCAAGCCGGTGCTGGCGACTTTTCGCGGGGCCTTGCCCAAAAAACCGGTAGGCGACGATTTCCGCTGGGTCTATGACAATCTCCGCCTCCTGTATTCCGACCTGCGGTCAGTGAAAGAAGGATTCAAGCGGGCTCGCAGGCTTCCTCACGTGCGCACGCCGGACGGTGCGATTACGCCGCGAGTGGTTGCAGTGGCGGCTGGATTTCTGGCGGCGACCGGATACGAATTCAACGACCAATCGCTGAGCGCATACGTCCGCGCATTTCAGCAGAGTTCAGCTTTGCGATTGCACGAACTCTGGGCGCTGGTGCCGGCGCTGAAGATGGTTTTGCTGGAGGAGGTTGCGGCGCGCGGATCGAAAGTGACGGCGGATCATGAAGGCTCGTACGGAGTCGGGGTTTGCGTTCGCAGCCTGCGAGACATCAGCCAGACGGGCTGGAAGGACATTCTCGAGTCGTTGATTGTTTTTGACCGGGTTCTGCGCGAAGACCCCGCCGATGCGTATCCGCGAATGGATTTTGAGAGCCGCGACCTGTACCGCACCGAACTGGCGGAGATCGCGGAATGCTCCGATTTGACGGAACTGGAGATTGCCAGCAAAGCCATCGAGATGGCGCAGGCCGCCAAGCAGGAAAGACATACCAACCCTCGCCTGGAGGCGCGGTTGGGACATGTTGGCTACTACCTGGTTGGCGATGGGGCGAGCGCTCTGCAGGAGGCGGTGGGCTTTCAGCCCCCCTGGGGGCGGCGGATCGCGTCGTTCCTGCGACGGCATCCCAACGAGTTTTATCTGCCGGGGACGGAGGTGCTCACCCTGGCGGTCATGTCGGCGATTGTGCTGCTGCTGACCAACACTTACACCTCGCCGGAGTTGATTCTATTTTCGATGGTGATGTTGCTGCTTCCCTGTTCGCAGGGCGCCATCCAGCTGGTGAATTACCTGGTCACCTCGTTGCTCGAACCTCAGATTCTTCCCAAGCTGGATTTCTCGACCGGCGTTCCCTATAACTGCACCACGCTGGTGGCCATACCCAGCCTGTTATTCAACCGGGAACAGGTGGCGCGGCTGGTGGACGATCTGGAAGTTCGATTTCTGGGCAATCACGATCCCAACATTTATTTCGCGTTGCTGACCGACTTGCCGGACTCGCGCGAACCTTCGAACGAAGATGATCCGCTGGTCGATTACTGTGCGCAGTTGATACGCGAGCTGAACGAAAAGTACGCGGGACAGGGTGATGGATCGTTTCTGCTGTTCCATCGCCACCGCGTCTACAATCCGCGCGAACGGGTATGGATGGGCTGGGAGCGGAAGCGCGGCAAGCTGATGGATCTGAACAAGCTGCTGCGCAATGAACACGACAGCTTCCCGGTGAAGGTGGGAGACCTTTCCATTCTGCCGCGGATTCGCTTCGTGATCACGCTGGATGCGGACACAGAGTTACCTCGCGGCTCGGCGGATCGCATGATTGGGGCGATGGCGCATCCCTTGAACCAGGCGATCATCGATCCCGATCCGGAAAAGAACATCGTGGTCGCGGGCTACGGAATTCTGCAGCCGCGGGTGGGAGTGAGCGTGCAGAGCGCGTCCCGCTCCAGGCTGGCCAGCCTGTATTCGGGAGAGACCGGTTTCGATATCTATACCCGCGCTATTTCCGACGTGTATCAGGATCTCTACGGCGAAGGCATCTTCGCAGGCAAGGGCATCTATGAAGTAGATACCGTGCAGCAGGTTCTGGAGCGCCGGTTCCCGCGCAATGCGCTGCTTAGCCATGACCTGATCGAAGGCGCGTATGCACGCGCCGGCCTAGCCACCGACATCGAAATTATCGAAGACTATCCTTCGCACTATAGCGCCTACAACCGGCGCAAACATCGCTGGCTGCGCGGCGACTGGCAAATTACCGGCTGGCTTTTGTCCAAGGTGCCGGATGAGTCAGGGCGGAAAGTTCCCAACCCGATCTCGCTGGTTTCGCAGTGGAAGATTCTGGACAACCTGCGCCGCAGCCTGGTGGAGCCGGCGACTTTTCTGCTGCTGGTGTTTGGATGGCTGGTGCTTCCGGGGAATCCGTTGTACTGGACGCTGGCGACGATTGCAATTCTGTTTGCGCCGGCCTGGTTTCAATTTGCGTTCAATCTGGTGAAAGCCGCCGTCGAGCGCAAACCGGAAGTCGTCAAGGATGCGCGCTCGGCGCTGATTACAGCCAATGCCGGCATATTCTTCACGCTGTGCTTCCTGCCGCACCAGATGCTGCTTTCGCTGGACGCGGTGGTCCGAACGTTGGTCCGCCGGATGGTGACGCGGCGGCGGTTGCTGGAATGGGAGACGGCGGCGGAGACGGAGTTGAGCGCGCGCAAGCGCACCCCGGTCGACACTTATCTCGACTGGATACCCGCGCTGGCCCTGGGGTTGGGGGTGCTGGTGTTTTTTGCCAGGCACCGCGCGTTTTTTGCGGCCTTGCCGATTCTGCTGCTGTGGGGTTGCAGTAAATGGATCTCGATGTGGCTCAACCTGCCGCCGCGGACGAAGCACAAGGAGACGTCGGATAAGGACGAAGTTTTCCTGAGCACCGCCGCGCTGCGTACCTGGAGATATTTTGCGGAATTCTGCACGGCGGAACATCACTGGCTGATTCCCGATAACGTGCAGGAGGAACCGCCGGCGGTGGCGGGCCGCATGTCTCCCACCAATCTTGGTTTTCTGCTGAATGCGCGCCAGGTGGCATGCGAATTCGGCTTTCTGACGGTTCCAGAATTTGCCGAGCAAACTTTGCGAACGCTGGCTACGATGTCAAAGTTGCAGCGCTCGCACGGGCACCTGCTGAACTGGTATGACACGCGGACGCTGGAACCGCTCAAGCCCCGCTTCGTTTCCGCGGTGGATAGCGGCAACCTGGTGGCATCGTTGTGGACGTTGCAGCAGGGTTGCATCGATCTCCTGCATCGTCCGCTGTTGGAGCGGCAGCTGGCTGACGGCCTGGGGGATCATCTCCGGATTCTGGCCGACCTGGATGCTTTTTCGCAAAAGCGTTTTCGAATCTTTCAAAGGCAGATGAGGAAGAAAAGCTGGCTGCAGCGCCTGCTGGCTCCGTCTGAAGAGGGATTGCTGGAAATCGAGTCGGTCGACGTTGATCCGAAACACGAGCAGGACGTGCGCTGGTTCGCGGCGGAGTCTCTCTCCCGGCTCAGACATCTCAGGAAGGCAGTGCAGGTTTACGCGCCGTGGATGCTGCCGGAGTTCGTTCCGCTGTGGAACGATTCCACGCTGAACTTCAAATTCGACGCGCAAAGTCTGACCCTGGAAAGACTGCCCGAGGTTGTGGATACGCTGACCGCCCGCTTGCAGTTTGCTCTCGACCATGCCAACGGCGCGGGAGAGCGCAAGGCCCTTTACCAGCGGCTGCAGTCTATCCTGCCGGAGGCGCGGGCGCGGGCGCTCGATCTGATTAAGGATCTGAAACAGATTGCCGGCAGCGCGGGGAAGTTCGCCAACGATATGGATTTCCGCTTTATGCTGGACCCGCGGCGGAAGTTGCTGTCGCTGGGTCTTGACCTGGAATCAGGAAAATTAGCTGCTGCCTGTTACGACTTGCTGGCGTCGGAGGCGCGCATCGCAGTGTTCGCGGCGATTGCCAAGGAAGACATTCCGCAAGACGTCTGGTTCCAGCTGGGACGAACGCACACTCGCGAGCACGGAATTCCGGCCCTGCTTTCCTGGACCGGAACCATGTTCGAGTACCTGATGCCAGTGCTGTGGATGCGCACCTATCCCAACACGCTGCTGGATAATTCGCGCACCGCGGCGGTTCGATTGCAGCAGATTTACGCCGCCGAGAAAGGCGTCCCTTGGGGAATTTCCGAATCGGCCTTTGCTAAAAGAGACGAGGCCGGAAACTATCAATACCAGGCTTTTGGTTTGCCCCGGCTTTCACTGCGCAATGGGGAACCGGAGGCACTGGTGATCTCTCCTTATTCCACTTTTCTGGCGCTCCACGTGGATGCTCCGGCCGGGCTGCGAAATCTGCGGCGCATGGCGGCGGATGGGTGGCTCAGTTCGTACGGTTTTTATGAGGCGGCAGATTACACTTCTTCGGGTCGCCATTCCTGGCGGCATCGCCACGAATTGGTGCGTTGCTGGATGGCGCACCACCAGGGCATGAGCCTGCTCGCCATGGCGAACTTCATGCGCAATGGAGTGGTGCAACGCTGGTTTCACAACGATCGGCGGGTGCAGGCAACGGAGCTCCTGTTGCACGAAAAGCCTGCGGCAAACGTTCTGTCGGCGCGCGAACTTTACGGCACGGCCGCTTAGTCCGCGATCACCTAACAGGGTTGAAGCTTTCGGGATTGTTCAGAACAAGAAATTAGGGACTATTTTTACGAGCTGGTGGAATTCTGGTACTCGTCGATCAAATCGCCTTCCGGCAGTTCCAACCCCCAGTTTTCTCCTCCGGAGCCTAACCCCTCCAGACCAACCTGGTATTCGCTGGTTCCCTCGAGTGCTTTGATCCACACCACGCGGAACTTGATTCTGCGTTGGCGGTATTGCAGCACCAGCTTGTCGCCGGTCTTGAGCGCGTGGTGAATGGCTCCGAGCCGCGCACCATTGGGGGTGATATCAAGGGTGTGCGCCAATTCGTTGATCGGATTGTTGGCAGAATCTTTTGCGGATATCCGTACCGGCAAGACCATCTTGATCCGCTTGTATCGACGTTGACCGACGCTTTTCTCCAAGCCAACCCCCAGATGCAGATGCGGCAGTACCTTTCCGCCCTGCTGGAATGCCGCACTTGAAGGGCCATTGAGAGGCGCGGAGAGACGATACGGTGCATTGCAGAATCAAGGATTTAGGGGGCGGCCCCGAGCTTTTCCAACGAGTAACCAAAGCGGGATGACCTTCCGAAGCAAGGCATGTGACAATTTTTGTCAGACCTTTGAGAATGCGTAGCTTTTTGCGATTGGCAGAATCAAATCAAAATCAACAGTCTGGAACAAAAAGAAAT
>DATAPL010000035.1:0-123364 GCA_036265205.1 Terriglobales bacterium | reverse complement strand
GGAAAAAACATTCTGTATCACAACAATGGCGATGGCACTTTCAAGGATGTGAGCGAAGCAGCGGGATTGTTTGAAGCGAACGGGCCCTACGGGCTCGGGGTGCTGACCGCCGATTTCGACAACGACGGCTGGCCCGACATTTATGTGGCCAACGACTCCACCGCCAGCGCCCTCTACCAAAACAAGAAAAATGGGAAATTCGCGGACATCGCCATGGAAGCCGGGTGTGCCCTCAGCCCCGATGGCAAACCGCAGGCTGGCATGGGAGTTTCGGCGGCCGATTACGATATGGACGGCAACCTCGATATCGTGAAGACCAACTTCGCCGGAGACACGCCATCGCTCTATCACAACCTGGGCGACGGAAATTTCGAAGACACTACCTTCACCGCCGGCCTCGGCGCGCATACTCAGTACCTGGGATGGGGCTGCGGTTTTTTCGACATGGACAATGACGGCTGGCCCGACATTCTTATTTGCAACGGCCACGTCTACCCTGAAGTCGAGCAGCTCAAGACCGAAGCCGGCTACCCACAGCGCAAGCTGCTCTATCGCAACCTGCGCAACGGGCGCTTCGAAGATGTTTCCATGGAAGCAGGGACCGGCATCTCTGCGCCGGTGGCTTCTCGCGGATGCGCTTTCGGAGACTTCGACAATGACGGCGATCTCGACCTTGTGGTAAACACGGTCAACGATTTTCCCCAGCTTCTGCGCTGTGACTTGGCCACCGGCAACAACTGGCTGAAGGTGCGAACCATCGGCGTCAAATCGAACCGCAGCGGGATCGGCGCCCGCCTACGCTGCGTCACTCAAACCCCGGGCGAATCCAAACCGCACCAGCAGATTGACGAAGTTCGCAGCGGCGGCGGCTACTTTTCACAAAATGATCTGCGAGTGCATTTCGGCTTGGGGAAGGCCGACAAAGTTCAGTTGCTGGAGATCCGCTGGCCCAGCGGGCAGGTCGACACCCTGAAAGACGTCAGG
This sequence comes from Terriglobales bacterium, assembly GCA_036265205.1. GTDB lineage: Bacteria > Acidobacteriota > Terriglobia > Terriglobales > Acidobacteriaceae > JAIQFF01. The sequence goes on along the minus strand of DATAPL010000035.1, from coordinate 122,380 downwards.
CCCAATCAGGTGGTATTCGTCAAGGAAGGCGAAGGAATCGTGCGCACCATGCAGTTCCCGTCGTCACCGCAAGGCAAGCGCGGGTAGCGAGCGAAGGAACAAATCCTCCGGGGGTTCCTTCGTGCTCCTTCGTGTCCTTGGTGGTAGATAAATTCTGCTGTTGTAATCCGGCGATGAAATCGCCAGCCGCATCGGATACTCTGGAGCCCCAATGAATCCACAAGTCAAGGCCCTGCTTCTGATCAGCACAGTATTGCTGAGTGCACTCGCACCGGCGCAGGCGCCACCAGCTGCCCCGCTCAGCGGTCTGCAAAAACTCTCCTCCGATTTTTGGGTCTGGCGCGCCGCCGAACAGCCCTTCTCCTTCGACGATATCCCAAGAATCGACCGTCCCGAAGGCTGGGCCGCAGATTGGTCCGCCAGCACAATCGCCAAGCACCGCCGCGATTTGGACACCTTTGAGCAACGCTGGAAAGATTTGGAGCTGAAGGCGAGCAATCAATCCCGCGCCGAGGTTGTGGACTATCTCCTGGTAGGGTCAGCCATCGCGCGCGCCCGCTGGGAACTGGATTACGTGCGTGGCTGGCAGCGCAATCCCTGGTTCTATCTGGATCAGACCCTGGCCGCGGTTTTCGTCAGCCTCCCGCAGCCTCCGCCGTTCGGCGAAGCCCGCAGCGTTGAGATTGTTCGCCGCATTCAGGCCATCCCGCAAATCATCGCCGACGGCGAAGCCAACCTCAAAGATCCTTCCGAGCCGCTGGCGCAATTGTCCATCCACGAACTCAAAGACATTCGCCCGCGCCTGGAAGAGATGGGACTCCAGTTAAAGCCTCAGCTGGCCCCGAAGAGCGCTGCCCAGCTTGATTCGGCGGTGCAGGCGGCCATTCGCGCGCTGGAGGGATACCGCTCCTGGCTCGAACCGCGCTTGCCGGCGATGTCAAGCTCGGCGGCGGTTGGCCGCGGAAACTATCTCTTTTTTCTCAAGCGCGTCGCCCTGCTTCCCTACACCCCCGAACAGTTGACCGCCATGGGCCGGCAGGAGTGGGAGCGCTCCGTCGCTTTCGAAGCCTACGAGAGAAATCGCAATTCCCGCCTGCCGCAGTTGCCTCTGGCCAAGGATCAGGCCTCCCAGGTGGCGCGTGAAAGACAGCAGGAGCAGGAGATTCGGGAATTTCTCGAACAGAAAAATATCCTCACTGTCCCATCCTGGTTACAGCACTATCGCAATCTGCCCTATCCCGCGTACCTGACTCCGCTCGCCGCTTTCGGAGTGGCCGACGATCTCACCAGCCCCGCCCGCCTCAAAGACGATGCCACCAGCTACATCAAGACGCCTTCCCCCGATCGCGGATATTTCGATCTCTCCACCGCCCGCGATCCGCGCGGAATCATCGTGCACGAAGGCATCCCCGGACACTATTTTCAAAAAGCCATGTCCTGGACCAACGACGATCCCATACGCCGTCATTACTATGACTCCAGCGCCAATGAAGGCATCGGCTTCTACGCCGAAGAAATGATGCTGCAGGCCGGCCTGTTCGATGACAGCCCGCGCACCCGCGAAATCATCTACAACTTCATGCGCTTTCGCGCGTTGCGCGTTGAGGTCGAGGTAAGGCTTTCCACCGGACAATTCACCATCGACCAGGCCGCGGACTACTTCATGAAAACCGTCCCACTCGACCGCGACACCGCCATGGAAGACGCCACCTTCTACGCCTCAGTGCCGGGCGTTGGCATTTCTTATCAAACCGGCAAACTGCAGATCATGAAATTCCTGGCCGAGGCCCGCCTCGCTCAAGGCGACAAGTTCAGCCTGCGCGAGTTCCATGATTTTGTCTGGAAAAACGGCAATGTCCCTATCGCCTTATTGCGCTACGAGTATCTGGGCAAGACGGACGAAATCGAGTCTCTACGCCACTAAACTCAGAGAGTGAAATCGGAGGCCACTGAGACGCGATGATCCTTATCAAGCGCGGCAACTTTCGCTATAATCAAAATCGCCGCTGCACCGCTCGTCGCAAATTGCGCCCTTAGCTCAGCTGGATAGAGCGTCTGGCTACGAACCAGAAGGTCGGGAGTTCGAATCTCTCAGGGCGCACCATACTTATCGAGATCGGGCGTATCCAAATCAGTCTTATAAAGATCAGGCTTATTCAGATCAGTGACATGCAATTGGCGGGGCGATGCTGAAGCCTCGGAGAGTTGCGAGTGCCATCACTAGCGATTGAGGACGAGTTTCCTCGATGGCGCAGCTGACGACTGCCCAGGTGACAATTCTCCCGTCGACCACATGGTCACGTCGTCTCCATATTGCACCACCCGGTTGCTTGCCGGCTCGGTCTGCCGGCTGATTGCTATTCGAGCTCCTGAGGCTGAAGTCGTCCTCATGGCAGCAGTCATGGGCCGGTAATGAATAACCAGGTCGTCGCCGATGGACTCTTGCGCCGCCGCATTCTGCTGAAACGATGTCAAAGCCTTGGGTGCGGAGCTCGGCAGCCGGCCGGGATCGCGGGTTTCAAGTATTCCCGCAGCCTGCGATGTGCGGGCCGATGAGGCCCGGAGACCATGAATTGACATGCCCATCATCAGGCAGAAGACGCCAGCTATTCCGAATGCTTCGACCTGCTTCCAGAAAATCAGGCCTGCGTGTCTGGCGGTGACGTCTGCCTCCTTCATTGGGCTCGGTTGGGCTGACAGATTCCGAAGAGATGGGGTTCGCGTCTGATGGAATGCAGTGGCCGCGAAAGCGTTAGTGTCAGGCACGCCGATCGGCCGCACAGCGGTCTCACGGTGCGCTTGGAGGATGTAGGCAGCTGCCAACAGGCGCTGAAAGCCTTCCGCATTCAGGATTGGCTTGCCAGAGCTTTTCTGAGTTTCGTCGCGAGTCATCGGGCCTCTTTGCACAACCAACTAACCGCTGTCCGTGGCCGGATGCGTGTGATGCCAAAATCGTACGCCCGTTTGTATGCGAGGGGAATCCCTAAGTTTTAAGGACGGGTCCCGGCAGAAAAACTACTGCTGCCTGCCAGCGGGTCGTTCTTGAATCAGAACACGGGCATATTTTTCAGCTGCGTCGCTGGACAAGTGGCATTTGGTTCAAAGGGTCCAAAGGAGCTTCTTTCCCAGCCACACCGGTTCGTAGGTTGCGCCAGATCAATGAAATTGTGCACTTTTCCGACTCTCCCGCCTTTCGCCAAAAACGCGGAAGATGGGGCTCCCTGCGAATTTTTTGTCTGTTTGCCCGGTGCTTCAAGATCGTACTCTAGACGTATGTTCAATCTGTCCGCTCGATCGAAGCTCTGTCTCGCTGCGGCGATGATCTTGTTGCTCTACCCGGGGATCGCAGCCAATGGCGAAAGCCTCCGCTACAGTCTGGTTTTGCGCGACATCGTCGAAGCCCGTCTCATGAAATACGGCGGCGATAACAAGCAGCGTGAGGCGACGCTCAAGCAAATGTTCGCGGAAGTCGGTTGCGACGACCAGCACCTTTCCGAACAGCGGGTAACGCTATCGAAGCTGCCCAATGTGATCTGCACGCTACCGGGCGGCTCTGACAAGGTCATCATCGTCGGAGCGCACTTCGATCGCACGCCCGAAGGAAACGGAGTTGTCGACAATTGGAGTGGCGCATCGCTGCTGCCATCTTTATACGAGGCGGTAAAGAACGAGCCGCGCAAGCATACCTACATCTTCATTGGGTTCACCGACGAGGAGAAGGGCGAAGTGGGATCACGTTTCTATGTCCGACAAATGAGCAAGCAACAGGTCGCTGCGACCGACGCGATGGTCAACCTGGACACACTCGGACTGGCTCCTACCGAGATCTGGGCCAGCCATTCCGACAAGCGGTTGATTGGTGCGCTCCTGGCCCTCGCGAAGCAACTGGATATGCCCGTCACCGGCGTCAATGTGGAGCAGGTCGGCAGCAGCGACGGGGAGCAGTTTGCCGAGCGCAAGATACCCCGTATTACGATTCATTCGCTGACACAGGTGACTTGGGATGCTCGCATCCTTCACACGGCGAAAGACAAACCTTCAGCGATCCGGCTTGACGATTACTATCAAACCTACCATCTGCTTGCCGCTTATGTCGCCTTCCTGGACCAGTTTGCGAACGCCGCGGCGACGTCGAAGCCGCTGTAGGCGGGGTTGCTGCCAGACTCAGCCACTACCCGTGAACTGCGCGGTTTTCGAGAAAGATCGTTGTTCAGGCCCGGCTACCGGCCCGCGCTCAGTCTCTCATACAGCACGACATTAATCTCAATCTCCCCAGGAAAGACGGATTTTTCCTTGGGCTGAAAGCTCTCTGCAAGAGCGGACTGGATGACATTCAATTCATTGGGACTGTCGCGTTCGTCGTGCAGAAGCAGCCAGACACGGCCGCGTGCAGCTGTCGCGTTGCTGATCTCTTCGCGGGTGAGGGGCCTTCCGGACGGGTACAGGACATCTGGCGCGGCCGCGACCTTATGTTCGCGTTCGGATTGATCAGCGTAATAGCGGTAGCAAAGGGCGTGGGCTCTATAGATGACCACGCCGTCCCCGGGTTGCTGGTGTTGCAGGATGTAGCTGACGGCAGCGCGCCAATCGGTGCTCTCCTGGGGAAGATTGACGAAGTATCGGTATGTACCCCAGCCCGACAGCGTCGTTGCCAGAAGGAGTGCCGCAACTGGGGCCCAGGGTCGCGCCGCCGCCATCTTGTACAGGCGCGTGACGCCGCGGGCCGCGAGCAGAACGATCGCCGGTACGCACATGACCATGTAACGCGCGTAGAAAAGCGGCTTGACGGGAGTCGCCGCAAGCGTCAGCAAGGGTGGTAGCACCAGCCACAAAAAGAGCAAGCGAACCGCCCATTTCTCTTTTTCCCATTCGTCGGCTTCGTCCTGACGCACAAAGGCCATGCCCACAAGCAGTAAATAGATCGCGAGCAATCCGATTCCGCCCTGGCCGGTCAGTAGCAGCAGAAATGCCCAGACCTCGCCCGGGGACGGTCGGGGAAGCCATGCGATCTGGCTTCCCGCGTGATGCACCAGCACAAACAACGCCATGGGCGCAGCCAGGTGTTCGAAAAGAATCGCAACCAACGCGATGGTTCTGGTCTCGACTCGAAACGGTTTGGGGATCGCGATGGACACCGCGAAGGCTGCCAGCACGAAGACGGCAAAAATATGAGCATAAAAACTCAGCGCGGCAGTGACGGCGAAGGCGATCCAGTAACCCCCTTCTCCCGATTCCATGGCAGCGACCAGAAAATAGGCAGCCAGCACGAGCAGCAGCGTCAGCAGGCTGTAGCCGCGCGCTTCTTGCGACCAGTGCACGTGAAAACTGTGGACGCTCAATAGAGCAGCGGCGGTCAGCCCGGTCGCGCGGTCGAAAAGGCGAGCGCCAAGAAAATATATCGCCGGCAGGGTAAGAACCGCGAAAAGCACGGAGAGGCTGCGCACCACGAACTCGGTGTCGCCAAGATGGATCCAGGCGCGCAATGAAAAATAGTAGAGTGCCATGTTGCCCTGGTAGTCCCAGAGCGTGCGCAGGAAAGGGCGCCATGGCATGCTTGCGAAGCTGATGCTCGCGGCTTCATCGATCCACAGGCTGCGGGTAGAAAGTGAATGCAGGCGCAGGGCTGCGCCCATGACGGTGGCGGCTCCCAGAATCACCCCGGTACGCGACGGCGAGAGAATTTCCTGGTGGCTGGCCCGATTCACTCCATGCACCGCCTGTCGGCTCGTCAGGTTCACACGGCCAGATTTATACGGCTAGGGCTCCCGGCTTGATGGCGTCGTCGCTCTTGGCCAGGCGGGTGGCAAACCCATTTTCAATTTCGTATATATCGTCCGCATACCGAACCACGTCACGGTCGTGACTGACCAACACCAGCGCCAGTTGGTTCTCCAGCTTGCGCAGGTTTTCCATCAAGTGGGTCACGGCGTGAATGTCCAGATGATTGGTGGGCTCGTCCAGCACCAGGAGCTTAGGCCCGCGCAGCAGGGCCCGCGCGATGGCGATGCGCTGCCGCTGCCCGCCCGACAGGCGAATTCCGTCATCGCCGATGTTGGTTTCGTAGCCCTCGGGGAGGTTGCTGATGAACTCGTCCGCCAGCGCCAGTTTGGCGGCCTGCCGAATCTGGTCCAGGCTGGCCTCTGGCATTCCGTAGGAGATGTTCTCCCGGATAGTGCCGGTGAAAAACGCCGGATTCTGGGCAACGAAACCAATCGCCCGGCGCACGCAGGATAAGTCAACCTCGTCGTAGGGCCGCCCGTCGCAACACAATACCCCGCTGGTGGGCCGGTAGAATCCAAGAATCAGGTGTAATATTGTGGTCTTGCCGCAACCGTTTGGACCGAACAGGGCCACGGTGCGCTGCGGGCGAACCATCAGGCTGACTGCGCTCAGCACCCGTGGCTTGCCGTACTGGAAGGACACTTCCTCGAGCCTGACTTCACCCTGAAAATCAATCGCCGCGGTGCCCTTATAAGGTTCGACCGCACCCGCGGACAATAATTGGTGCACCGCCTGCAGCGACTGGTGACCCAGGACGATGGTCGGCGCCATTTGCACCACCTGCGCCCCATACTGGCTGAGCATTCGCAGGGTCACAAAGAAAGAAAGCAAAGCGCCAATCGTCATCGACCCGTGGGAAACGGCTACTCCCCCCGCCATAAGGATCAGAACGCCCACCAGCATTGCCAAATTGCTTTGGATCAGGCTGTAGGCGGTATCAAACCAGGCAAACAGCGAGCTCCTCTGGCGGAGATCCTCGATCTGCCGGCGCTGCCGCTTGAGCTCAAATGCTTCCGCCGTCTGGCTGCGGGTCAGATCGATCGACTGGGTAACGAACAGCACGCCCTTACTGAAGGTCTCGAAAGAGCGCCGGAATTCCCAGGACGCGCTCTGCAATTTTTTTCCTAATACACGGTTCACGGCAAAGAGCAGGGGCGCGATAAGCAAGGTCAGCAGAAACAACTTCCAGTTGAGCCAGATCAACACTAAAGAAAGCGAGGCTCCGGCCAGCAGCGACGGCACCATGCGCGAGACGATCGCGGTGCTCATCATGTCGACGCGCTCGGTATCCTGCACGATGGTGTTGTGCAGGCCACCGCGATCCGTATCGCTGTAAAAGCTCCGCGAAAGCGTGTACAGGCGAGAGATCAAATCGTAGCGAATGCCGCTTACCGCGGTCTTGGTCAATTTAAGAGTCAGATTGCGGACCCAGAGCGCGAAAACTGTATAGATCGTCTGAAAGAACGCGATGGCGACGCCGTCCCAAAATATTCCCAGCAGATCGCCCTTGGGGATTACGACATCGAAGACATGCCGAACCAAATAAATGGTCGGCAGAGCAAACACTGATTGCACGGCGCACAGGAGCACGGTCACCAGCAGCGACATGTTCTGGCGCCGGTAGCAGCGCGCGTAATAGATCCACGCCGCTCGGCCCGGGGATTGCGAGCTCACCTGGTCACTCATGCAGATGTCTTTCCGGCGGGGACGGGCGGGCGAACCCGGCTGCGTCCAGTTTCATCGTAATGAGACCAGGGCTTCAGATGTACCGGCCTGCCTCCGCTGCGGCGACGACGGCGCTCCAGCGAAAGTCGCATGACCGCTGCCAGCTTCGAACTGTCCCCAGTCATCGCGCGGGTCATGTTGCCGGCGTGCAACTGGTACAGCAGCGTGACATCTTCCAGAATGACCATCGAGATGTCTTCTTCCCGCGCCCGCATGAACCAGTCCACGTCTTCGCTGTAACGTAGGCTCTCCTCGAAGAGTCCGACCCGTTCGAACACCCCCTGGCGATAAACTCCGCTGCCGAGATGGACGTGGGTGAGCGTGCGATCCTCGGTCTCGAACGCGATGTCTATCGCTTCGGCACCAGGCAGCGAGATGTACTGGATTCGACCCAGCACCACATCGAGCTGGGGCTCAGCCCGCAACCGTCCGATCTGGAGCTCGAGTTTGCCGGTGGGCCACTGGTCATCGGCGTCCAAAAAGCCAATGAACTCTCCCGCAGCCAGCTTGATGCCCTGGTTGCGCGCCGCTGACGGCCCCTGATTATGCTGGTGAATATAACGGCTGACGCTGGGCAGACTGCGCGCAACATCTGCCGTATTGTCCGTCGAGCCATCGTCCACCACGATGATTTCGAGCGGATGGTAGTCCTGGCGATCGATGCTTGCGACCGCATGCGGTAGAAACGATGCAGCGTTGTAGGCCGGGATAATTACACTAACCAGATTTTTCCTGCCCGTCATGACGCGGCGCTCCCGAGGAAGTCTCCAACGACGCGGGGAATCTCTTCCAGATCAGTCCCAGCTTCCAGCCAGTACACGGGAAGGGCACGGCACAGAGTGCTGATTTTGCGGGCGGCCTGCTCCGTGGCTCTGGTCAGGTGTAGAAGCGTGGTTGGAGCGATCGCACGGAATGCATCCATGGCGCCGGCCTTCACCAGTCGCGTATGCCGCAGGCCAGTCACGCGGGGCAGCAGGATGGCGCGCAAGGGGAAACCCCGGACCACACTTGCGGGAAAGTGTTCCCGCAAGTAAATCAGAGCCTTCTGTTCGTCCAGCTTGTCGGAATTGGAGACCAAGGGCCTGAGTTGCGGGAAACGATCGCAGTTATCCGGCACGAGTTTGGCGGTTGAATACAAACTATGAACGTACGGTTCTCCTGCAATGTCTGCGAGTACGTAATCGTCGCCGGCATAGAGTAGGCCCGAGGTCAGGCAGGCCAGGGTGGTTGTGGACTTGCCTGAGCCGCTTTTCCCGGCGATCAGCACTCCGCCCGCCGCGGTTCCCACCGCACCGGCGTGAACTGCTTGCAGCCGCTCGTTCTGGAAGCGCCAGTGCAAGATGGATCGCATGGGAAAGCTATTCTCCCAGTATGGTATCCATTCGTAGTCCCGCACCCAGTAAATCGCCGCGTTCCGTTCCGCGTCGAACATTTGCAGGATGTCGATGCCGATTTCATAGGTCGTGAAAAAGCGGTCGTCGTTGTAACCGTCAATCACGCCACGCTGGAGGTGGCACTCGGGTGCCCAGGGGGCTGGAGGCATGGCAGCGCCGGTCGAGCGGTCATCGAAAAGATACACCGTCAGATCAGGTTCGGAAACGAATGGGTCTGAGAGATGTTCGATCGCCGGCGAGAAGAGTTCGGCCATCGCCGGACCGGCAAACCGCATAAGGACGGCCTTGCCGCCGACCCGGTAGCGCCGTTCAACAAGCCGTCCGGCGGAGGCGTGGCGAAAAACATTGAGCACAGTGTCGAAGAATCCAGCCGGATCCGGTGGCTTGCCGCTGGCAGGATTGACCTGCCGTTCCGCCCCCAGTGTAAGGTCCATTCTTAGACTTCACCTTCACCTTTGCGGCGCGGCCAGCCCGTTTGGTCAACATCGTGAATAGGATCGAGCAAGAGAAGTTCCTGCATGTCGGTGTAGCGTTCGAGCACCGGACGTACAAAGGGGGTGCCCGAGCCCGCGGCCTCGGGCGCCGACGTCGGGGCGGCGCGGGACCCGTTCGTGGCCGGCACAATCAGGCTCTCTGCCACCAGTTCCTCCACCAGGTCGTTTATCGTGCTTCTGACTTCTTCTTCGTCACCCTGGTGGCATGCAATCAGGTGGTCACCGGCGTCTTCGACGCTGGATCCGCGGTCAATCAGATCCCAGATCAGCGGGGCCGAACCCTGCAGGCTGTAATAGTTACCAGTCTTCATCTGCACGAGGACAAGTTCTCCCTCGAATGATTCCATCACCACATCGGGTCGATTGACCTGGTAGAAGCGCATCGCGGCGAAGTTTATCATCCGGGGTGGCATCACACAAGCCACGCTGGACAAGGGTTTTGGCGTCATCCCGCTGGGGTGAAAGGTTTTGCAGTCGGCCTGTTCCACAGGGTTCTGAGACCATTTATAGTCAGAGTACAACTATGACGGAATCTCCGCTGATCAGCGTAGTTATCCCGGTATTCAACTGCGAAAAGTATCTGGGATTTGCCATAGAAAGCATCCTGGCGCAGAACTACCATCCGCTTCAAATCGTCGTTGTCGATGACGGATCCACCGATCGAAGCGCAGCCGTAGCGCAGAGTTTTGCCGGAGTGGAATACCACTTCCAGGAGCGAGCCGGGGTGGCCACGGCTCTCAACCGGGGAATCTCCGAAAGCAAAGGCGAGTTCATCGGTTTTCTGGACTCCGACGACCTGTGGATGGAGGGCAAGCTTGAGCGCCAGCTTACAGCCTTCAGGAACGATCCGGAGCTTGGCCTGGTGCTGGGAGGCGTCGAGCAATTCCGTGAGACGGGCCCGGATGGCGCGGCAGTGTCGCTCGGCATCTTCAAGGGCTATTTGAAAATTACCATGTTGATCAGGCGCAGCGCGTTCTTTCAGGTCGGTTTATTCGATCCCCAGTGGACGACGGGAGACTTTATCGACTGGTACATCCGGGCTACTGAAATTCCGGTGAAATCCCTTATGCTTCCTGAGGTCCTGGCCCGGCGGCGAATCCATCAAACCAACATGGGGATTCGCCAGCGCGACGCGCAGTCCGATTATGCCCGCATCATGAGGGAAGTTCTGGGACGACGGCGAAAAGCTAAGAGCTAGAAGTTTCGGGCTTCAGCCGCCTCGCGGACCACGCTACGCGCATCCGCCTGAAGCCATAGTTCAAGGCGGTGGGAATTGTTCGCCACGGTTTGTCCAGGTTCCAGTAGTGCTGCAGGAAAAGCAGAATTCCGCAAGCCTGTGCAAGCAGGCCTCTGCCCTGGACAGATCGCCTGTACTGCGGATAAAGCACTCGCACCAACTGGCTCGTTCCCGGCGACTTCAACTGCCTCACATAGTATTGGTATTCCATTTGCTCGGTTGAAGTAACTGGCATGGCTTCCAGCTTCCGCACTATTTCCAGGGGAATCGCGGCCTCAAAAGTGTTGACTAAATAGCGCAGGGCATCGCGCAGCGGAGGCACAACCCGGTAAGCAGCGGCCAGTTGCACCAGTCGCTGCCAGTCAATGGCGGATGTTTCGAGCACCCACGAGGCATCCGTCACCCAGCGCAACGGCGGGATATCGTTCCAGGACACGCCGTGAACACAGACGTGCAGCAACTGGTCGGTGGGACAGAGGGCGAGTGTAGGGCAACCTTCAAACTCGACCGGGATAGCGGCCTCCCAGAACGGCTGGTCTGCATCGCGGTAGCAGGCTTCGAACAGCACATGCCAGTGGAGGTCAAGCTGCTCTTGTGGCTCCCGCGTGAAGTCAGCGGACTGGCGATAGGACAGGAAGAACCTTCCCGGCTTGACGGCGGGCAAGGTATGCCGTAACCAACCCTGCGCTTGCAGAAGCGAGAAAGCTTCCAGGGCTCGTTCCTCCGGAACCATGATGTCCACATCCTGCATGGGTCGAAGCCCAAAATCGCGGTAATGCAACAAGCTGAGGGCGGTTCCCTTCAGCAGCAACGTGGTAATACCGGCTTTGTGAAACATCTGTAACACGGGGACGATTCGCCGGAATAACAAATGATTTTCGCACCAAGTCCTGCGGCGAATCCCCCGCAGCCTCATCAGGATCGGCTCCCGGTAGCCCAAGTTCTCCAGGTTGCGATGGGCCAGCGGCAGCAGGCGGTAGGAACCATTGTCCAGCCGGTCCAATCCGTCCTGCGCTGACCACTGCTCCCATGCTTCCAGCGCCTCTTCGGTCTTCAGCAGCGTCGCTTTCAGCAGCAACTCCTGCAGGGGCGTCGGCCAGCAACCGCCGGTTGAATCGGTAATGCGCATGGCAGCGATTAATATAGCGCCTCAAAAGAAAATGTACACCCCCAATTCCCGCGCTGATCAGGCGGTCCAGGCCTTCTGCTAGAATCTTCGCAATCTCGGGGCTTGCTGCCGGCAGAGTGTCCAGAGCTGGAAAGTCTATCGGTTCAATTTCGCCGGGTCTTGTTGTGTGAAAATCCCTGCGCACCCATGAAAGTTTCGATCCTGATTCCCTGGTGTAACCGGCCTGAGATCGCCCGCTCACTGCCAAAAAATGCGGAATGGCTGGGGACCGCGCAGGCCGAAGTCATTATCGTAAGCAGCGCCGGTGATGTAAGCAGGCTGCAAGAAATGATCAAGGCTTGCAGCTATCCCAGCCTTCGCCTGCTTCACGTCGAAGGGGTGCAACATTTCAACAAGCCCGAGTGCCTCAATATCGGCGCATTTTTCAGTCGCAGGGATTGGCTGCTCACTTTGGATGCGGACATCGTGCTGGACGCTGACTTCCTGAAAAACGCCATAAATTTGATCGAGGGCCATGATCGTTTTGCCACGGTAAAGGAAGTGGTCGAACTTGGCCCCGACATTCGGCTGCACCCTTCGGATCCGCAAGGAGCTGTCGTCAAGAGAACCATTACAACTCACGTTGAACATGAAAATGGACGCTCCGCCAGCATTGAGTACAGTGTCGACAGGCACGGAACCCGCAGCGGCGTTGGCCTGGTGCTGGTTAAGAAAAAGGACTTCCTGGCGGTTCAGGGTCTGAATTCAAATCTGAGGGGGTGGGGTTACGAGGATTTCGACTTCCAGGTGCGTTTGCAGCTGGGCCTTGGGTTGACGCGTATCTCGCTGGGAAAAGCGCAACACCTGAGCCACCCGTCCGCGCCAACCGCGGCGGTTTCACACTCCCGCAATATCGCAATCGCCTGGCAGAACTACTCCAAGGGGAAACTCGAAGGTACCTTTAATAATGATATCGATCGCTTGAAGGACAAGGTGGTCGAGCTAGCGCTTTGAGTTGGAGGAGGAAAGCTCTCTTAGGGAATTCAACTTGTTCCAACCAATCAACTGAATGTTGTTCTGCTTCAACTCCGATCTGAACTCGTCACTCATTATCACATCGTAGTCTCTTTGCCTCCACCCAGCTCCCCAAAAGGCATGGCCTGCGGCGACCGCTTGCAGTTCGGAATCGTCGTGGCCCAGATGCACGATCAGCTGGTTCAACCCCGGCGTGATCGACCTGAGCACGCGAAGGTAATACTCCTTCCAATCGCGCTCGGGAAAGCCCGGTCTTATGGAAAAAACCTTGTCTACTACGATATCCGAATCGCTGACCAGGTGTTCCACTCCGGTTTTCACGGAGCCAGACTTCATAGAGCCAAAGACAAGAAAGGGAATCCCATTTCGTCTCCCCAGATCCATATACGTCCTGGTTAAGTCGGCGCTCTCGAGAACCGCCAGCATGTGGCTGTCAATGTGAGTTGGAATGACGCCCGCGCGCCTGGCTGCAGCGATCTGGGCAGATAATTCCTTTTGAGCCTCTTCCAAATTCCAGGCGGCGGCTGCCGCCTGATGAAAGAAATGCCCGGTATCATCGACCAGGCTCGCGCCCTGTTCGCCGGTAATTGGACGCCATCTGTAGTACTTCCATTCGCTCGTAAGGGTCAGATGCACACCGAGATCACTTCCGGGGTTGCGGCGTGCGTACTCTGCAACTTCAGCAAACCAGGGACACGGAACCATTACGCTGGCGGAGCTGATCGCTTGCTCGTCTAGGGCGCTGAAGGTCGCCGCGTTCACGGAATGACACATTCCGAGATCGTCGGCGTGAATAACCAGGAGCTTTGTATCGGGAGGACAGTCCAGAAGATCAAGCGCGCGCTTCACAAGTTCCCCGTCTATGCTTTCTTAAAGACCACCATTGTGTCTTTTCCAAACAACGGCAGCCGCGACCCGAAACCATCTTCGACCCGGCCAAGAACGCAGTAAAAAGGATAAAGCAGGCGGTCGATCAGGCCCGCAGCGCGCGGCGGGGCAATTCTGCGAACCAGACTGTGGGTTACAAAGCTTGCCAGGGTGTTGTTGCGTACGCGGACCGGGCGCCAACCGATCTCCTGGCCAAGCTCAAGAGTCTGCTTCAAGCTTAGCAGCAAGTTGTAGTCGTCCTTGACTGGCTCTCCTCCACCCCAATTCTTTATCGCACGATTCATCGCCGCCACCGGCTCTTCGAAATTCTCGATGAAAACCACTGTGCCTTCGGGCTTGGTAACTCTGAACGCCTCACGGATCGCCATAGACTGCTTTGCCGGATCGGGCACGTTTATGATGCAACGACTGGTGTAGACCACATCGAACTTTCCATCGGGAAAGGGTAGTTGACATGCGTCCGATCGAACCAGCCCTTTGACCTTGTCATGTTCCTGCTTTGCGATCAGCAGCATTTCCCACGTGAGATCCACGCCGAAAGCGCGGCAAAAGCATGACAGCGGCCCTAGCAGGCTGCTGCCATTGCCACATCCGACCTCGAGAGCATTGTCACTCGGTTTGATCAAGCTTTTGAGCCTGCGCAGCGACGCGGTGCGCACCCAGCTGGTCGAAGCCGTCGCCTCAAGCCCGCTGCCGTGCCGGATGGCCTGGTCGGTCCAAAACGCATTGTTAGCAGAGCGTTTTCGAAAGTAGTTTTGATCCTGATGACGGGCCCAGTCCGGCGGGTCCGGGGGAACCGCAGGCTGAACCTCCTCGGTTTGAATTGCGGTCTGAACTTGCGGCACATCCTCTGCTGTCAGGAATGTCTCACCGGGACCGTCTTGTTGGCGCTCAGTCATAATAAATAAGTCGCTAAGAGTCGAGAGTCGCTTTCGGCGCATTCACTGACGATCTTCGCCGGGCGCGATGGTGCTGAATGCTGAACGTACTCGACTACACGTGTGCCCTATAACGGAATCGGCCTTTCCGAAGCGGCAGCTTGCGCTGCGAAACAATTCAGTTCAATCACTAATCGGGACTATGTGGAACGGGCTGACCCTGGTGGGATGCACTGCCGGGCGCTTGCCGGCTGCATGTTGAGAGCACGCCCCTCGTGCTCAACCTCCCTGACAGGGTTCAGCGGGGGAAGAGATTTTGCGTAAAGGATTGTGGTCCCTGTCGTTTCCTCTGTCAAATGAAATTTTATAAACCAGCTAATTGCTAATCTGCACTGATGTCATTTCTTTATGGAAGACATTGATTTGATCGAGATGGAAGACATTGATTTGATCGAGGCTAGACGTTTTCTCGTTTTGCAACAGCCGACGATAAGTGGTCTGTTTGAGCAAAACGCACACACCCGCGCCATCCTGAGGGACTTCCAGTTCAGAAGGAATTTGCTCGTACCGCCGCGCTCGCGGGCTCGCTTCACATTCGCTCCCCGCAAGATGTTTCGCAAGCTCAGCATGGCATTGGCAGGAGTGAGGATGTTCGAACCGAGCCGCTTCTCACGGGCAGGCCAGTCCGTTGACTTGGCTCTGCGGTCCGCCTAAGATGACGGCTCCACATTTGCCTCTAAGTTCATGATCGGCCAGACCATCTCGCACTACCGAATCATCGAAAAACTGGGCGGCGGCGGGATGGGCGTGGTGTACAAGGCCGAAGATACACGGCTGCACCGTTTTGTTGCCCTCAAATTCCTGCCCAACGAAGTTGCGCAAGACCCTCAGGCGCTGGCCCGTTTTCAGCGCGAGGCCCAGGCTGCGTCTGCGCTGAACCATTCCAACATTTGCACGATTTACGACATTGGGGAGCAGGGCGGCCAGGCGTTCATCGCCATGGAGTTTCTGGATGGGGTGACTTTGAAGCACCGCATCTCGGGCCAGCCGATGGACACCGAAACACTACTCTCTCTGGCGATCGAGGTGGCCGACGCGCTGGATGCGGCGCATACCGAAAAGATCGTTCACCGCGACATCAAGCCGGCAAATATTCTCATCACTAAACGCGGCCAGGCCAAGATTCTTGACTTCGGGCTGGCCAAGCTAACCGGGGCGCACGCTCCCGCGGCCGAAGGCGCCACGATAGAAGAAAATCTCACCAGTCCGGGAACCGCCGTTGGCACGGTCGCTTACATGTCTCCGGAGCAGGCCCGCGGCGAGGAACTCGATGCCCGCACCGACCTGTTTTCTTTCGGCGCTGTGCTTTATGAGATGGCCACCGGGCGGATGGCATTCAGCGGGAACACTTCGGCGGTGATTTTCGACTCGGTGCTGCACAAGGCGCCAGCCTCGGCGGTGCGCGCCAACCCAGACCTACCGGGCGAACTGGAGCGCATCATCAACAAGGCGCTCGAAAAAGATCGCGCTTTGCGCTACCAGAGCGCGGCGGAGATGTTGGCCGACCTGAAGCGGCTGCGCCGGGATTCCAGTTCGGCGCGAGTCGAGATCGCCGCTGCCCAGCCCCAGCCGAAGAAAGCCAGGACTCTGCTATGGGCTGCCGGGGCCGTGGTCGGCCTCGCGTTGCTGGCGGCAGCCGCATTCCTGTGGCGAAGCCGGAGCGGACCCGAGCAGATTACATCGGTTGCGGTCATGCCTTTCGTGAACGCTACCAATAACCCCGACTCGGACTATCTGAGTGACGGCATTACTGAAAGCCTGATCAACGATCTCTCGCAACTGCCGAATCTGATGGTGATGGCGCGGTCGTCGGTATTCCGCTATAAGGGCCGCGACGTTGATCCCCAGGCGGTGGCAAAAGACTTGAAGGTCCAGGCTATCGTCACCGGACGTATCGTGCATCACGGGGATCAGCTGATCATCAGTTCCGAGCTGATTGACGCCCGCACCAGCCGCAATCTGTGGGGCGACCAGTACGACCGCAAACTCTCTGACGCACTGGCGGTGCAGCAGGAAATTACCGGAGCCATCTCCGCCAAACTGCGCGAGCATTTGTCCGGCGAGAGCCAGAAACAAGTAGCCAAGGGCGGCACCCGCGACCCCGAAGCGTATCAGCTCTATCTCAAAGGCCTCTACTACTGGGAGAAGCGCACGCCCGAAACCCTGGACAAATCCCGTGACTATTTCAACCAGGCCATTGCGAGAGACCCGGGCTACGCGCTGGCATATGTCGGGCTCGCCAATTATTACGTGGCCGTGCCGGACTACGGTCCGATACCGGAGAGCGAAGCGGCGCCCAAAGCGCAAACAGCGGCCGAGAAGGCCCTGAGCATCGACAACTCCTCAGCCGATGCACACGCTGCCCTGGCGGGCTCGCTTTGGAGCTTGTTCCAGTTCTCCGCCGCAGAAGCGGAATTTCAGCGGGCTCTTGAGATCAACCCGAATCTGGCCAACGCCCATCACTGGTTCGGGCTCTTTCTGTCCTGGGAAGGGCGTCACCCGGAAGCCCTGACTCATATTCGCCGCGCGGTCGAACTCGATCCTTTGAATCTGCAATACCAGTGCAATCTGGGCCAGGTTCTGGCCAATGCGGGACAGCAGGACGCTGGCATCGAGCAGTTGAAAAAGGCCCTGGAGATGGATCCGAACTTCGCCTATGCCCATGTCGAGTTGCGGGTTGTCTATCGCGATATGGGTAAGTACGACCTGGCCATGGAAGAGTGGAAGAAGTACGCGGTACTCGACAATGATCCCGAGGAATCGGCAATTGCTGCCGATGCTTCGGCAATCTATGCCAAGTCCGGAGTTAAGGCCGCCATTGCACGGGAAATCGAGCTCAAAAAACAGCTCGCAAAACGCCGCTACCAGGACCCGAGTGAGATTGCCTATCTCTATGCCTCGCTTGGCGATAAGGAGCAGACTTTTGCCTGGCTGGATAAGGCGCGCGTGGAAAAGGCTGGAGGGCTGGAGCCGGTTAAAATCGTTAAGGCCCTGGATCAGTGGCACAGCGATCCACGCTACATCGACCTGTTGAAGCAAATGGGTTTGCCCCAGTAAAGGCATCGCCCTTCGGGATCATCGTCTGAAGTGAAAACTTTTGCACACTGCTCGCGGCAGCAGTGTTGCAAATATCTTCCTGGTCAAGCACTTACGCGCGCCAGTTTGTGGCATCTGAACTGCGCTCAGCAAGGATGGTCGTGTCTCCCCTGGAGACTTCCTTGATATCAGAGCGCGTTTTCCTCGCATTCGACACCGATGGCAGCGTGACCTGCGTGCAAGCATCTGGCTGGCGGCGGGCTTACCTTTTGTGGACCTTCAGAAACTTCCGCGGACTTCCACATAAAACCCTGAATGCCCAGCAGCGCAAGTTGGTTGAAACGCTGTACTCGGAAGCCACTTCAAACCTGGCGGAGGAACTCGGTCAAGAGAGACTGATTGGCACGGTAGAAGATCTCCGCCTGCCGTCGCTTAAGGCGGCAACAAGCTCGGCGTCTGAGCAGGCTTCAAACATTCGTCTAAACCATCCGGGGAGTGGGTTTTCAGGACTTTCAATCAAGAAGCTCGGTGAGCGGTTACACGCGATCTACGCCCGGGTGGCATTTTCGGAGCTGCCGAGAACCGTGGGCGCGTGGTCGCTTGTCGCAATCATGGCGCTGCTCGGCTGGCAACAGTTGCGGAGCCGTCCGGCGGTCTCTGCCTCGACCGCACAGGCAAGCACGGGTTCACAGGATGCGAATCTTCGCATGACGACCGCCCCATCAGTCCACGAGCCGGATATCGCCTCTGCGGAGGAATCCTCGGGTCAACGGCCAGGCGGTTCCAGCCAGCCCTGGCTGGCCGCGAGTCTCACGAGTGCCCGTGATGCATCCGCGGCCCTTTCCGATATGCAGATCTCGGGGCCACCGCAGAAGGTTATTTATCCCGACTTCCCCGACAAAAGCGGCAAAGTTCTTTTGCAGGCGGTGGTCGGCTCTGACGGCAAGGTAATGCAGGTCCGGTTGCTGGCGGGCGATCGATTGCTGGCCGCGGCCGCGAGACGGGCCATTCGGCAATGGCGATACCAACCACTGCTCAGCGACGATCGAAGAGTGGAACGCGAAACCACCATCCTGGTCGCCTTCATTTCGGACGATGTAGTGTCGGTCAGTTTTCCCCCGCCCGCACCAATTTCCCAGTGAATTACCCCATACCGGTGATGGGGTTGTGGATCGGTTTTCTGGCACCAAAGACGCTCTCCGGCAGCCGGAAAACGCCAGGCGCCTAGACCTGCAGGACATCACCGTCGCGCGCGACTAACTCGTAAAGAACGGGGTTCACAAAAAATCCAATAAACAATCTTGAGATCAGCCCGGCTACGATCACGATGGCGAACGGCCGCTGCGTGTCCGACCCGATGCCGGTGGAGAGAGCTGCGGGCAGCAATCCCAGGCAAGCCACCAGGGCGGTCATCGTAATAGGCCGCAGGCGCAGCAGCGACGCTTCCCGGGTTGCGGTGCGAATATTCATGCCCTCCTGCCGTAGCTTGTTGATGTAGGAGACGAGAATCACTGCAGTCTCGACCGACACTCCGAGCAGCGCCAAAAGGCCCAGAACTGACGAGACGCTGAACGGCGTATGCGTAAGTTTGAGCGCCACCAGCGCGCCAACCGGCTCGGTCATGATCACGCCCAGGGCGATGCTGACGGGGAATTTGAAATTTCCATACAGCGCGAACAGGATCATGAAAATCAGGCCGACGGCGAGAGGGCCGATGAAGGAAAGCTGTGACCTTGCTTCCAAAAACTGGCTGTACTCGCCTCCCCACGTCAGACGATAGCCCTGAGGAAGAATCACCGCCCGGTTGACGGCGGCTTCGCCGTCGCGCACGGCCCGGGCCAGATCGCGTCCTTCAATGCTGTATTGCACGCCGATGTAGCGGGAGTTGTTCTCGCGATAAATGAATGACGCTCCGTTTCCCTGGGTGATATTGGAGAGCTGCGACAGAGGGATTTGCTGGCCATCGGGCGTTCCCACCAGCAGGTTTCCGATCTCACCGGCGCTGCTGCGGAACTGCGGCTGCATTCGGACCACCAGGTCGAAGAGCTTTTCACCTTGAATCACCTGGGTGACGGCTTGCCCGCCAACCGCGGCCTCGATTACCGCCTCGACGTCGGCAACATTGATTCCATAACGCGCGATCTTGTCGCGATCGACGTCAATCAGCAGACTGGGCTGGCCAAGCTCGCGCACTACCGTAAGATTGGCGAAGCCCGGCACTTTAGACAAAATGTTTTTGATCTGCACCGCCTTGTCCTGCAGGACATCGAGATCGTCGCCGTAAATCTTCACTGCCAGCGAACTTTTCAGGCCGGTCAGCGCTTCATCGACGGCATCTTCCGCGGGTTGGGTGTAGTTGAAGATGATGCCGGGAAAGGCAGTGAGTTTCTTGCCGACGGAAGCAATGAGCTCATCTTTAGTGTGGATTTCACCACTCCAGGATTTGTCTTTGTACGGTTTAAGGCCGACGTAGAACTCGCAATTAAAAAATCCGGTGGCATCAGTGCCGTCATCGGGGCGTCCGAGCTCCGAACCAACCACCGTCACTTGGGGATAAGACATCAGGATGGCGCGCAGTTGCGGAGAGATCTTGCTGGCCTCTTCGAACGAGATGGTGTAAGGCATGGTGGCGCGAACCCAGAGAGCGCCTTCGTCGAGATGCGGCATGAACTCCCCGCCGATAAAAGGAACCAGCAACAGCGTAGCGGCAAAGATCAGGGTGGCGATCAGCAGGACAGTCTTGGGACGATCGAGCGCCCAATCCAACTGGGACGCGTATCTTTCTTTCATCCATTCGAAGGCGCGGTTGCGGCGTTCGCGGACGCCCTTCTTAAACCATAAAGAGGCAAGCACTGGAATCAGGGTCAGGGTCAGAATGAGCGCGCCCACCAAGGCGAAAGACATGGTCTCTGCCATGGGGTGAAAAAGTTTTCCCGAAGGCCCGCTGAGGGCGTAAATCGGCAGGTAGCCAGCCAGGATGACGGCGACAGAATAGAAGATTGGCCGGTCCACATCTTTCGCCGCCGCCAGAATGACTTCGTTCAGGTTGTACTGTTGTCCCTCCCGCAGCGCCAGTTCGCGGTAGATGTTTTCGATCATCACCACAGTGCCGTCGATGACGATGCCGAAATCGATTGCGCCAATCGAAAGCAGGTTTGCGGCAACGTCGTGAGCGTGCAGCACGATGAAGGCAAACAAAAGCGAGAGCGGAATGGTGAGCGCGACAATCACTGCCGCGCGGAAACTGACCAGAAAGAAGATCAGTACGACCAGCACCAACAGCATGCCGCGCAGCAGGTTGTTTTCCACTGTGTCTGTGGTCAGGTCGACCAGTTCGCTGCGATCATAAAAAGGAACAATTTTCACATCCGGCGGCAGGATCTGCCGGTTCAGTTCTTCAGTTTTGGCTTCCACCCCTTTGAGAACGTTCTGCGTCTGCTCCCCGCGCAGCATGAGGATGACGCCTTCCACCGCGTCGTCGTTCTTCTGGAAGCCGAATTCGCCGAGCCGGGGGGCGTGCCCTATGGTGACTTCCCCGACGTCGCGAATGCGTATCGGAACGCTCTTGTTGCTGCCCACCACGACATTCCCGATGTCATCGGTATTGCGCACCAGGCCAATGCCGCGCACGTAGTAAAACTGTCCGCCCTGGGAGTAGAACCCGCCGCCGGCATTTGCGTTGTTGGCGGTGAGAGCTGCACCCACCTGGGGAATGGTCAGGTGATATCCGTAAAGGCGGTTGGGATCAAGCAGCACCTGGTACTGCATGGTGGTACCGCCGAAGCCGGAATCGTCGGCCACGCCCGGAACCGACCTATAGGCCCGCTCCACAATCCAGTCTTCGATGGTCTTTAATTCCTGCGGACTGCGGTCGGGACTCTGCAGCACATAGCGGTAGACCAGGCCGCTGGGGCTGAACAACGGCGCCAGTCCGGGCGCAACGCCGCTGGGGACGGTGGCGTCGGCCAGCCGCTCGAAGACAATCTGGCGGGCAAAATAGCTGTCGGTATCCTCTTGGAAGGTAAGGATCACGTCGGAGAGCCCGTACAAGGAGATCGAACGCATCACTTCCATGTGCGGGACGCCGTTCATTTCCAGTTCGATGGGAAGCGTAACCAGGCGCTCCACTTCTTCGGCGGCGTGGCCGGGCCACTGGCTGATGATTTCAACCTGGGGCGGCGAGAGGTCGGGGTAGGCATCGACCGGCATGCGCTGAAACGAAATGATGCCGCCAATGGTGATGAAGGCGGTGAGCATCAACACCAGGAATCGCTGGCGAAGCGCGGCTTGGACGATTTTATGGATCATTCAGATAGTGCCAGGCTTGTTGCCTTCATCGCATGCTGCAATTGCCTAACGTTGCAGCGAGTTCGCGAATTGCAGGAACAGGCTGCCGTCCCCGATGATGCGGTCACCCGGTTTGAGGCCACTGGTGATTTCGGTCTGTCCTTTCAGGCTTTCGCCGAGCGTAACCGAACGTATGCCGAACTTGTTGGGCGAGACTTCCGCGTAAACGAATGGCTGGTTTTCGCCGTCGCGCAAAACCGCGGAGTCGGGAACCGCAATGGCATTCTTGATGGTGCCCGCTCGCACCGATGCGGTAACGTACATGTCCTTCTTCAGTTTTTCGCCGGGATTATTCGTCTGTATGCGCGCCTGCAAAGTCCGGGTGCTGGGATCGAGCGAAGCCGCGACATAGGAGATGCGTCCCTGAAAAACGTCGGGATAGGAATCGGTCTGAATGGTGACCGGATCACCTACCTTAACGTAGGGCAAGTCCTTCTGATAAATGTTCACCAGCACCCAGACGTTGCTGGTGTCGGAGATCAGGAAGCACTGGGTGTTGCCGGGCTGGATAAGTTGTCCTACAGAAACATCCTGCTCGACGACCTCGCCGCCGATCGGCGCCAGCACAGGGACTTCGAACGAAGGTGGAGCTTTGACCAGCGCTTCGGGGTCATGGACTCCCATGACTCTCAAGGCCGCCTCGGCCGCGGCTAAATCTCCTCCGGCTTGCACAGAGGCGGATTCGGCTTGCTCCAAATCTTTCACCGCAATGGCATGGTGCTGATACAGATCCTTGGCCCGGTTATAGGTTTTTTGCGCCAGATCGTTAGCGTCCCGGGCTTTCAGGTAGTTGGTGCGAAGCTGAGAAAAATCAGGGCTGGCCACGTAAAGCATGGCTTCGCCGCGATGCACCTTCTGCCCGGGAACCACAGCGATGCGGCTGACCGGTCCGCTTACCTGAGTGATGACCGGAGTGGTGCGGAAGCTGTTGAAAGCGACGGTTCCAGACAGGCGCAGGGTGCGAGCCAAAGTAGAAGGCTGGGCGGTCAGCACCTGCACGTGCGACATCTGATCCTGCGGAATTGAAAAAAGCTCGGCCGTGTCCGAGGCCTTCGCAGAGTTGGCGGATGGCGAGCTACGGGATTCGCCACATCCTGACAACGCCACCAGACCGATCGCTACCAGCGTCAAGGATGCGGCCCACCGGGGCCGAGTTTTGCGCGTGTTCATGTCGAGTTCCTCATTCCGCGGCCTCATTTCAGCTTGCCCAGTCCAATTTCGTATCGCAATTCTCGCTCATAGCAGGTTCCTGGTTCCCACGGCCTGCTTCAACTGTTCCATTGCGGTCATATAAGAGCCCAGAGCCTGGCGATATGCCAGCTGGGCGGAGCGGTAGCTGCGCTCGGCGTCGAGGAAGTCGAGCAGGCTGGCCGAACCGGCCTTGTAGGCATACTGGCTGATGTCGCGCGAGTCACTTGCCTGCTTCAGGTATCCCGAGACGTAAAGCTGCACAATCTCATCGTTGCTTCTGACCGCTTCGTAGGCGCTGGCGACGTCGGTCATCACCGTGTCGCTGGCGGATTGTTGCAGCTCCTGGGCCTGGGTCAAGGCATGCCGGGTGCGCGCGATTTCGCCCTGGTTGCGGTTGAAGATCGGCAGGTCAAAACCCACGAAAATCGACGCCGAATTCTGACCGCCGGTGTGAGAAAAGTCGTAGGT
Organism: Terriglobales bacterium; assembly: GCA_036265205.1. GTDB lineage: Bacteria > Acidobacteriota > Terriglobia > Terriglobales > Acidobacteriaceae > JAIQFF01. The sequence continues at coordinate 98,738 of DATAPL010000035.1, read as the reverse complement.
GCCGTTCACGTCGACCTTGGCATTGGCCTCGGCCAGGCGAATCTGACTTTGCGCCGCAGTTACGCCCAATTCGGCCGCCTGCAAGTCAGGACGCTCGCGCAACGCCTTGGCTTGCAAGTCTTCCAGCTTCGACTTGAGCGGAACATAGGCCAGGTCGCCGGTCACGTCGAAACCGGCGGGAGCCGCGTCGTACCCGAGCAGCTCGCGCAGGCCGGCGAGAGCCTGGACCTTGGCCAGGCGCGCCGCCGAGGCGTCGGTTTGAAACTGCAACAATTGCAGCTTGATCTTGAGCAGATCGCCTTCGCTGATATCACCGGCCTGGTATTGCGCGTTGGCGATATCGACCGTCTGCTGAAAGTCCTGTAAATCCTGGGAGGCAAATTGCAGCGTCGATTCGGCCAGCAGAACGCTGACAAACTGCTGCCCTACGTTAAACGCCAGCGACCGCTCGGCATCCGTCACTTGCGCACGGGTAACCGCGGTTTGGTCGCGGGCGGCCTGCAGGCGGCGCTGCCGTTTGTGGCCGCGCTCGAACAGGTATCCGATTCCTATGTCGAATTGCTGGGTAAGATTGAGATCGTCCGTGGAGAAATCCTGCGGGCTGAAAATCGGGATGAACTGGGAATCCGCGCCGAGAGTCGGGTTGGGACGAAGATTTGCAGTAATCTCCTGCGCCTGATTTTGCAGAATCAGGGTACGCGTCGCTTTCAGAGCATGGTTGTGAGCCAGCGCCAGATCGATGGCTTGATCAAGGCTGATGAGCGTGGGGCCTTGCCCGGCCGCGACCCCCACCAGCAGTAACATCAGTCCCGCCAGAACGAGAAACGGCCGCTGCTTAAGACGCAAAGCCGCAACAGGCCGCTCGGCTGCGCAAACCTCCGGCTGGCGATTACGGGCGCACGGATGCGCTTCGCCCTCATACTGGAAACACGCTGCGTATTTATGTGCGCACATTTTGTTGAATCGTGAGCACGCCCAAATTCAGGTTTTTAAAAGGAACACGCGCAAAATCTCCGGATGATAGCGGCTACTGTAAAACCCCGGGACATGCGGTGAACGATTGGCAGGTCAGCAGGCGGGAGGAGGGCGAATATACAGGTGAGAGGGCTCCAGCAATTGCCGGGCCGGAACCTGCGGTAAAGCCACGCTGCGGTTCAGGCGGAAGAGCGGAGAAAGCACGATGACTCGGGCGACTACAGCGGGAGAGTGGGCCATCAAACAGGTGAGGCAGGCTCCACCGCTGAAGGAGGCTGTGCGCGCGTGCGCGGTTACTTGCAGATTGGGAATCTCAAGACCACAAAGGTGGACCGCCTGGATGGTAGTGGCAAGCAGGAAAACCGTGACATACATCACGGTGAGCCATGTGCTCCGCTCTCTTGGCCTTTCCTGAATATCGATATCCACAGTTCCTTTTCTTAGATGCAGAAAACCCAGACCTCTCCCCCTTCTACAGGAGTTTGGTGATTTTAACATCCGAGGGGCTTTCCGGAAGGCGGATAACCTCGGCCGGGGGGTATCCGAAGTTGCGGGCCTTGAGGAGGCTCCTCCCCGGTGAGGGGGTCCGGAATGTCAAGGACTCGATGTTTTTCGCCTGGTAGATCAGCGGATACCGGGCATTCTTCAGCCGGGCGCAAGCTAGGCCGCACGCTCGCAGACCAGCCAGACATGACAACTCTTGTGCATTCGTCCGGGTTCGAAGCCCGCCAGCACGGTCTTGTTCACTTTGAGTCCATTCTTAACTAAAACCTGCTGCCACTCGGGAACGGTCTTGAACTCAAAAGGCATGTTCATTTCAGGGATGCCCTGGGCGATTGCATTGCTGAAAAAATCGATCAATACCAGCACCTGGTGCTGCACGGCCAGTGGCATGCCGACAAATGTTCTGAGCAACGGCTGCGACTTTAATGTTTCCTCCAGCCCGGCCATGTGCGCGGGCAAGCCATAAGTATCTTCCTTAATCAGGACGTGATTCGCGATCTTACCCAGGCGGTGGATTACGCCGGGCAAGTTCTCGGGATTGATGTGGTGCAGCACGGCCTGCACCAGCGCTACATCCACGCTATTGTCGGGATAGGGAATATCGGTTGCTGCCGCCATCTGGACAAAGGGCAGGCGGCGCGCCTCCTGGTAACGGTAGTCCAGCACATCGGTGGTGAAGACCTCATAGCCGCCCTGGGATAGCCGGGCCGCCAGGTAGCCGCTGCCGCAGCCGTAGTCCAATACTCTTTTTCCGGGAAGGAGTTTTTGCAGTTGCTGGAAATCAGTTTCGGGCTTTATCTGCGTTTTGTAGCGATGATAGACCTGATTAAACCAGAATGAAGGATCAGCCTTCCGGAACGAATGTTGCAGCAGGTCAGAAGTGACGCCAAATAACCTGGCGATATCAATGCCGTCCCGCTGGCTCTGCGCCAGACTTTCAAATGCGCTTTCGACCATCCGGCACACCTGGTCATTCTGGCCGTCGAAGAATTCGCGGTATCCGGTTTCTACGGAGGCGATCACGAATTGTGTGACGGCTGGATTGCGCAGGGTCTCGGCGACGGTTCGGAGAGCGTTGTCTTGAGGCATGCCGGGGGGTTGGACCTTTTCAATAATATCTGATTGCCAACTCCCTCGCGGCTCAGCTGCGGGAATCGTAGAGGCGCAGTTTAAACTTCCTTCACCTTCCGCGAAGCGTCATGCTGAGGTTGCGAAGCATCCTGCGCGCGCAGCGGATGTGGACCGAGTTCGCCACCGTGGCGATGCGCGCAAGGTCCGAGTTTGTGCGGTTTGCTCAAACTGTGCCAATACCGCCGGATCATCCCGGTTGCGACGGGAGAGAGAATGCCGGTCAAATGTAGTGAACTTCTTGTACTTCTCGGATAGGATGCTCGGGTTAAATTCTCTAACAGGATTCTGGCCATGAGCCCTCACACCATCTCGCGCCGTAGCTTTCTCGCTCTATCGGCAATGCTTCCCTTGTCTCTCCGGGCGTTCGCGTCGAATTCGATTCCGGTCGGACTTGAACTCTATTCCGTTCGCAATGCTCTGAAAGAGGACCTTCCGGGGACCGTGCGCGCCGTGGCGCAAATGGGATACCAGTGCGTGGAGTTTTATGCGCCTTACTTCGAGTGGACCGACGCTCAAACCAAGGACGTGAAGAAGCTGCTGGATGATCTCGGCATCCGTTGCTATTCCACGCATAACAGCAGCTCGTATTTCAGTTCGGACAATCTCAAGCGGGCGCGCGACATGAATCTGATCCTGGGAAGCAAGTACGTGGTCATGTCGAGCTCGCAGCCCAAACCTGGCCTCGACGGATGGAAGGAAGTTGCTGACACCCTGAACTCTGCTGCCGACCAGCTGGAGCCGGCGGGGTTAAAGACGGGCTACCACAATCATGAACTCGAGTTCACTCCGGTCGAGGGCAAACGGCCGATTGAAGTGTTGGCCAAGAACACAAAGTCATCGGTGATGCTGCAGCTCGACGTAGGCACCTGCCTGAAAGCGGGGTCCGATCCGGTGGCGTGGATTCGAGCCAATCCCGGGCGAATCAGGTCCATTCACTGCAAGGACTGGTCGCCTGATCCGGGAAAAGGATACACCGTTCTGTTCGGCGAAGGCGCCGCCGACTGGAAAGGCATTTTTGGCGCCGCCGAAAGCGTGGGTGGCGTGGAATATTACCTGGTCGAGCAGGAGGGCAGCAGATTCCCCGAGATCGAAACCGCGCGAAAGTGTTTACAGACTTTCCGTACTCTGCGCCCTGCTTAGAACTGGGGCAATTTGAAGGACGGCGGCTTTTCGGGAAGGGCACGGCTCCGGCGGTGTCACCAGAGACGCACGTTGCGAAGCAGCTCCTCCGCTCAGGATGACATTTTTTTGGGGTGTCCGATTTCTATGAATTGAATACGCGAAAGCGGTTCTCGGGTTGGCCGCTAGTCTCGCACTGAATCGCGAACAGTCCTCCAGCCAGACGTTCGCCTGGCGCCGCCTGGGCCGCAGCTGTGGTCACGTAGAGCGTTTTGAGGTCGGCGCCGCCAAACGTGCACGTCGTAATATTTTTTACCGGCATTTCAATCACCCGCTCGATCTTTCCATCCGGCGCCACGCGGACGATGCATCCGCCGTAGTACCTGCAGTTCCAGAGACAGCCTTCGGCATCTACGGTTGAGCCGTCGGGAAGGCCGCGATCGAAATCCCTGAAAAAGGGTTGCTCGTTCGAGATCGTTCCCGTGTCCGCATCGTAGTCATATGACCAGATGATGTTTGCCAGCGTGTCCGCAAAATAGAAGCGGCGACGATCGGGACTCCATGCCAGAGTGTTGGAAATACCAACGTCACGGCGGTGGACGGACACCGCGCGGTCGGCGTTCAAGCGATACAGGATGCCGTCTTTGCCGCCGGCTTCGCGGGACGATCCGTCAGGGTTCACGTTGTTGCGCATGGAGCCGATCCACAAAGAGCCGCGCGGATCGGCACGCCCATCGTTGAGCCGGACGGAAGGCCAGCGTTCGAGACTGAAGAGAGGCGGGTGGCGGCGATCGGAGGCAGGTTCCCACAGAATTACCCCGGAGCCCAGGACAACCGCCAGCACCTCATCCCGATCAGTCAGGGTGAGCGCGGTTACCGGCTCCTCGAACAGCCAGGTGCGCACGCAGTGGTCGGCCAGGGTGAAGCGATGAATCAAAAAGCGGTTGATGTCAGTCCAGTACACTGCGGCGTGGGCCGCATGCCAGACTGCGCCTTCGCCGCATACGTCTCCTGCGGGCGCCACACAAATTGGTTGCGAGGACATGGATGTTTGACGTTGCGTCGACCGATCCCGAAACTTACGACACTCCAATTCCCGCCAGCAGGCCGCCATCCACCAGGTAGTCGCCGCCGGTGCAGAATCCCGCTTTGTCTGACACCAGGAAGGCAGCCAGCTCCGCCACTTCCTCGGGAGTCCCGATGCGTCCCAGGGGGTGAGCCGCGCCCCAACGTTGGAACACCTCTTCGACCGGCACCCCGGGTGCGAAGTTCCCTGCCGAGCGCTCCAGCATGGGCGTGCGTATGGAACCGGGACTGATGGAATTCACGCGAATATTATCGCTGGCATGATCGAGCGCCATGGCGCGGGTAAGGCTGTGAACCGCGCCCTTGGACGCCGCATACGCCACCACTCCGCGCTGGCAGGCATATCCCTGCACCGAGGCTAGGTTGATGATGGCTCCTCCGCCTCTTTTTTTCATCTCCGGGATACCGAAATGTCCCAGAAGATAAATGCTGCCGACGTTCACCATCAGGCACTGGTTCCAGATTTCGGGAGGCATGGTGACCGCGTCGCCAAAAGGATGGAAGGCAGCGGCATTGACGATTATGTCCAATCCACCGAACTCCTGCACGGCTTTGGCAACCGCGGCTCGAACCGCGTCGGGTTGGGTGACGTCGCATTGTTGAACCAGCAAACTCAAGCCATTTGTCTTCGCATCCTGAGCCAGTTCCTGGTTGGCGGACTTTTCGATGCCGCACACCAGCACCTTAGCTCCGCCCGCGGCAAAGCGTTTGGCGATGGCGCGGCCGATGCCTGTGGTGCCGGTGACGATGGCGACTTTACCGTCAAACTCCTTCATGATGCTGCTCCTCATCGTGGTCGGAAAAGCGGCAGAGAAAATGCGTTGCCGGTCATCGTCCGCTAGTGGCTCTCTCTGGGGACTTCAGCGCCGCGGCAGCCGACCAGAAAATCGAGGTCCGCGCCTTGATCGGCCTGCAGAACGTGCTCGACGTACAAGCGCTGATACCCGCCCTTGGCCACCGGCGGTGGCGGGGTCCAGGCCTTGCGGCGGCGGGCGAGTTCATCGTCGTGCACGCATAGCTCCAGCTTGCGCGATTCCACGTTCAACTCAATCTCATCGCCGTTTCGCACCAGGGCCAGGGTTCCGCCGGCGCTGGATTCAGGAGTGACGTGCAAAACCACGGTGCCGTAGGCGGTTCCGCTCATGCGCGCGTCCGAAACCCGCACCAGGTCAGTGATGCCGCGCTGCAGCAGTTTTTTCGGCATGGGCATGTTACCCACTTCCGGCATTCCGGGATAACCTTTTGGGCCCGCGCCCTGCAACACCATCACCGAATTTTCATCGATCTCCAGCGCAGGATCGTCAATGCGCTTCTTGAAATCCTCGATATCGGCGAAGACCACGGCGCGGCCGCGATGATTGAGCAGGCTCGGTGTGGCCGCAGATGGCTTGATCAACGCTCCACCCGGCGCCAGATTGCCACGCAGGACCGCAATCCCGGCGTGCTCCCGGATGGGATTGTCCCGGCTGCGAATTACTTCCGCATTCCAGCAAGGCGCGTCAGAGGTGTTCTCGCCCATAGTCTTGCCATTTACTGTCAGCGCGTCTTTGTGGATCAGGTCACCAAGGGCGCGAACCACGGCGGGAACTCCGCCGGCGTAATAGAAATCTTCCATGAGGAAGCGGCCGGAAGGCATGAGGTCCACTAAAAGCGGGAGGTCATGACCCAGGCGGTCGAAATCATCGAGCTCAAGTTTGACGCCGATCCGGCCTGCCAGCGCCAGCAGGTGCAGGACGGCATTGGTTGAGCCCCCAATCGCCGCATTCACCCGAATGGCATTTTCAAATGCGTTCCGGGTCAGGATTTGCGACATCTTCACGTTGTCACGAACCATGTCGACGATGCGTCGGCCCGCCTCCTGCGCCAGCACGTAACGCCGCGAATCAACCGCCGGAATCGCCGCATTCTGCGGCATTCCCATGCCCAGAGCCTCGACCATGCACGCCATGGTGGAAGCCGTGCCCATCGTCATGCAGTGGCCGGCCGAGCGCGACATGCAGGACTCGGCGTCCATGAAATCGGCGCAGCTCATTTTTCCGGCACGCACATCTTCGCTCATCGACCAGACGTTAGTACCTGATCCGATCGGCTGGCCGCGGAAATTGCCATTGAGCATGGCTCCGCCGGAGACGACGAGAGCCGGCAAATCGCAACTGGCCGCTCCCATCATCAGCGACGGCGTGGTCTTGTCGCAGCCACAGAGCAGGACGACTCCGTCGAGGGGATTGCCGCGAATCGATTCTTCTACGTCCATGCTCACCAGGTTGCGGAAGAGCATGGCGGTGGGGCGGAGATTGGTTTCGCCCAGCGACATGACGGGGAACTCCAGCGGAAAGCCTCCCGCTTCGTAGATGCCGCGCTTGACTCGTTCCGCAACCAGGCGAAAATGCGCGTTGCAGGGAACCAGCTCCGACCAGGTATTGCAAATGCCGATCACCGGACGGCCGTCGAACAGGTTGGAAGGAAATCCCTGGTTCTTCATCCACGAACGGTGGATGAAGCCATCTTTATCCTGCAGGCCGAACCAATGAGTCGAGCGGAAGGGAGAGCCGTTTTTATTTGTCATGTCCTTGATCTTAGAACCGGTTGAGGTGGAGTTTACTCCCACACATCTTACTTTCCCGGAAGCGAATATGTACATTCAGCCGAGATTCTTGGACCCCCAGGGCGCGATCCGGGTTCCAGATTACCGAAGTTTCAGCCGCGGGCTGGACCAAACCTCATTTGCGAGCAGAATCCGTATACAATCTGCCACGGCTACGAGCCGAGACGCGGATACGGCGAGAACCGAAACTCTTTCAATCGATCGCCGAGACCCTGGATTCAGTGCGAAGCAGCCGGATGAAAGTTCGTCGAGCAAACGCGATGATTAGATATTTGCTTGTATTCATGCTCATCCTATTCCCGCTCTGGCCAACCCGCGCCGAGACGAATCAAACGGACGTGGACCTTCACCAGGAATTTCAGGCCGGCCATAACGCAATTACAGCAGGCAAGTACAAGGAAGCTATCGACATTTTCAAGAGAGCCAACAAGCTCCAAAACAATTCCTGCGCCGACTGCTATATCAACATGGCAATTGCCTATTCGCGGCTGGGCGAGTTCCCGAACGCGATTTCGAGTTGCGATAAGGCCATCTCGGTCGCCACTAACGATCAAGTTAAAGCGACTGCCCATGCCATGAAAGGTACCGCTTTTCTGAGCCTCGGAAGCGCCGATGGCAAAACTCTCAAAGACGCCGAAGCTGAGTACCGTTCCGCCGTTCAACTCGACGGCAACGAACCTATTTTCCGTTTGAACTTGGGGGTCACGCTGTTGCGTCAATCGAGAGATGCAGAGGCCACCGTTGAACTGCAGAAGTGCCTCAGCCTGCATCCGGTGCAATCTGTTGCCGACCAGGCGAACAAGTTGATCGCAGACCCAAGGCTGGGCCGGGAGAGCGTGGCTCCCGACTTTCACCTGACGACCGTTCAAGGACAAGAGACCTCTCTCAAGCTGCTCCGAGGCAATATTGTGGTGCTTGATTTCTGGGCTACGTGGTGCCCGCCCTGCCGAGCTTCGGTTCCGGAATTGAAGGACCTGACGCGAAAATACGCCAACGCCAAAGTTGTCCTTATCAGTATCAGTGCTGACAAAGACGAGAAGGCCTGGCGCAACTTCATCGCCAAGAAAAACATGGATTGGCCGCAGTATCGAGATGCCGACAACGGTGTGATGAAACTGCTTGCTGTGCGTGCGTTTCCAACGTATCTGGTCATCGACGGCGATGGGTTTATCAAGCAGCGGATCACGGGGATGGATCCCCAGGAAACTGTGGTGCACCGGTTGAAGGCGACGCTGCAGGCCATGCCGCAACTGGAAGGCGTCGCGGCCAAGTAGACGGCTAATTGAGGCTGCTCTTCGCAGGCAAGTTTTAGTAGTGGCTCAGTTTGATCGCCCGCCCCTTCTGCCAGGCGTCATGCTGAGCTTGCGAAGCATCTCACGCTGGGCGGAGGTGCACCCAGCCCGCTACCATAGCGGTGCACGCAAGATCCTTCGGGACAAGAGTCCCTCAGGATGACTCCGAGTTTGTGCGGTTTGTTCAAACTGCACTGCCAACATTTTGGCCGTCTCAGTGCTCCGGAATCGGCTCGGGCTCGGCTGAGCCGTCGGCGCGCGGATCGGACGCGGCGAAGTTCACTTTGGTTTTCGAATTGTGGAGCACGGCTTGTCCCCGGCCCATCGCAGTGGAATATTCCTTATGGACGATCAGCTTGTGGCCCTTTTGCCGAAGTTGTTGCAGGGTGGCGGCATCGACTCTCGACTCGATTAAGATGTCGCAACCAATTCCCTCCTCGGTCGGCCTGACGGTGAAACGCGGCTCGGAAAGCGCTGCCTGAATATTCATTCCATAGTCGACAAAGTTCGAAACAAATTGCGCATGGGCCAGAGGCTGGTTGGCTCCGCCCATTATTCCAAATCCGATGTGGGTATCTCCCTGTTCCATGAACGCAGGGATGATGGTGTGGAAGGGGCGTTTGCGCGGCGCCAGGGCATTGGGATGACTGGGATCGAGCAGAAATAAAGCGCCTCGGTCCTGCAGCATAAATCCACGCCCTTGCACCGCCACGCCGGAGCCGAACAGGTCATACAGGCTTTGAATGAGGGAGGCAATATTTCCGTCTTTATCTACCGCCGCGAGATAGGTGGTGTCACTTCTGGCGGGGCTGCCGCTGGCAGTGGTGCAATTGGCCTTTTCAGGATCGATCAGGCCGGCGCGCTGCCGGGCGTAGTCGGCGGACAGCAATCCTTTTACCGGCACCTTCGCGAAACGCGGATCGGCGTTGTAACGGTAGAGATCGGCGTAGGCCAGCTTCATGGCTTCAATGCGATTGTGCAATTCCATGGTCGCAAGGGGCCCGCCTTTGTCGGCGGGGAGCGTAGCCATGATGTTCAGCATTTCTAGAGCGGCCATGCCCTGGCCGTTGGGCGGCAATTCATAAATCTTCCAGCCATGGTAGTCGATGGAAATCGGCTCCACCCACTCCGCGGCGAAGTCTGACAAGTCGGGTGCCTGCATGGTTCCACCCAGGGCGGCCGATGTGCTCACGATGGACTGCGCAATTTCGCCGCGGTAGAAGACATCGCGTCCCTGCTCCGCAATCAGGCGCAGGGCTTTCCCCAGATCGGGATTGGCAAACATCGCGCCTATTTCTGGCACCTTGCCTTCGGGCAGAAAAATTCGCTGCGCCTCCGGAGTCTGCTTCAAGGTCTGCTCGTCACTCTGCCAGAAGTCATGAATCAGTTCGGGCACAGGGTAGCCGTGCTCAGCAAAGTAGATGGCGGGAGTGAACAGATCTTTCCAGGGCAGCTTTCCAAAGCGGGCATGAGCCTGAGACCAGCCTTCGACGGCTCCGGGCACGGTCACAGTATCGATGCCCGCCTGCGGCATCTGCATGTCTCCCTTTTGTTTCAGGTATTCAATCGAGAGGCCGCGTGGCGCCCAGCCGCTGGAGTTCAAGCCATAGAGCTTGCCGGTCTTGGCATCCCAATAAAGGAGAAAAAGATCGCCACCGATTCCGTTCATCATCGGCTCGGTAACCCCGAGCACGGCGTTGGCTGCGATGGCGGCGTCGATGGCGGATCCGCCGCGCGCCAGAATCTGGGCTCCAGCTTGTGATGCCAGGGTGTGACTGGTCGCGACGATGCCGCCATCGTTGATGACCATGGAGCGGCCGTAAGAGCGGTCCTGCGCCGCGGTCGGCACCCCGGAGGTAAGCAACACGCTAAATAGAATGCAGGCGAAGAATATTGGCAACTTTACCGGAGTTGATTTCATAGCGGATGAATTCATGGTGACGAGTTATCGGGTTCGAATTATAGATGGGCCGGCCACTTTGCCGGCTGGTCAAGAGTCCGGATTGTCGGAAAGGGTTTGACAGCAAGGGGTTGAAAAAAACCAGCCGTTTGCTCATCAGGAAGCCCAGCTTGTTAGGTCCCCGCCGATACCCTTCCGAATGACCCTTACTGGTCTCACACTACCCTAAAAACCCTAGCCATTTAAGCTGATTACTCCTTCTAAATCAGCAATTTAAGGTTGGCTTCAGAAAACAACTTTTCAATCCCATGGGGGTTTAAATCATACGAGTAATGGAGGGTGCTGAAATGCTGAAGAAAGCCGCACTTTCGCTGTTTGGATTAGCTGTAATGCTGGTTTGCATCAACCCGCCGCAGGCGAACGCTGGGGTAATCGTACAGCTGGGGCCGACCTATCCCCGCCCGGTTTATGTTCGTCCGTACCCCTACGTGGCGCCGTCGCCCTACGTGGCCTACGGCCCGAATCCTTACGTCTACGGGCCGGTCTTCGCCCGCCCGCACTGGGACTATCCCGGCTACTACCGGCCAGTCTACCGGCCCGGATACTGGGGCCCGCGTAGATTCGAGCACCGTGAGTTCGAGCATCGCGAGTTCGTTGGGCGTCGTCCGTACTGGCGCCGGTAAGAAGTTCTAATTGACTGACGCGGCTCCCGCCGCTTCGCCCCGCCCTTCGCCTCCACGGTGAAGGGCGGGTTGCAAAGGCAGGAACGGGTGAGGTTGAAGCCATGACGACACTCCAAGTCCTAACCATCAGGCTATGCCGCGCATTCAGGGGACCAGCCCGCTGATCGCTCCGGAAATGCCGCTCAGTGGAGAAATTCAATAGCGCAACCTGGGCTGCCAGCTTCCAGCCCTCGTCCCGCCCTCTCTTTGTGTTGCAGCCCTCACTTTAAGCGATGGTATAGTCTTTTGCCGGGCCGTCTCTTGCCTGGCCCTCTCTTGCCAAATCGGAGGTTCCATGGCGGAAGCTGATCCGCTGACCTTTCTCTGCATCACCACCTACGAAAAAGGCCAGGAATTCATGCGCGAATGCAAGCGCCAGGGCTGCCGGGTATTTTTGCTTACCGCGGAGACTCTACACAATGCCGACTGGCCGCGAGAGAGCCTGGATGAAGTCTTCTACATTCCCGCCGAACTGCCAGTAGCTGAGATCGTCAAGGCTGTGACCTATCTGGCGCGGGAGAAGAAGATCGACCGCATCGTCGCCCTCGACGAATTTGACATGGAGACCGCCGCCACTCTGCGCGAGCACATGCGCATCCCGGGCATGGGCTTGACTACTATGCGTTACTTCCGCGACAAGCTGGCCATGCGGATGAAGGCGATGGAAAACGGAATTCGCGTTCCCGACTTTATTCCCGTCCTGAATCACGGCGACATTCGTTATTACCTGGATCACGTGCCCGGTCCCTGGGTGCTGAAGCCGCGCTCGGAAGCCTCAGCCATCGGGATCAAGAAGATCGATTCCGCGGAGGCGTTATGGCCGGTGCTGGAATCGCTGGGCGACAAGCAGTCTACGTTCCTGTTGGAACAATTTGTTCCCGGGGATGTCTATCACGTGGATTCGGTGGTGTCGGAGCGCGAAGTGGTCTTCTCCAGCGTCAGCCGCTACGGCGCGCCGCCCATGGCGGTGGCGCAGCAGGGCGGTATTTTTACCACTTATCTTTTGCCGGAGAAGTCGCAGGAAACAATCAGCCTGCGGCAGCTTAATGTTGATCTGATCAAAGCGCTCGGACTAGTGCGCGGGGTATCGCATGCCGAGTTCATTGGCGCCAGGAGCGACGGGCAGTTTTATTTTCTGGAATGCGCGGCACGAGTCGGTGGCGCCTACATCTGTGAGATGGTGGAGACGGCCACCGGCATCAACCTATGGCGGGAGTGGGCGCGGATCGAAATCGCCGGCGGCAAACAGCCTTACCACCTGCCAGCAATCCGCAGCGACTACGCTGGAATCATTCTTTCGCTGGCCCGTCAGGAAGAGCCAGACACCTCGGCGTATAACGATCCCGAGATCGCTTTGCGGCTTAAAAAGCGGCACCATGCAGGCCTGGTGCTGCGTTCTTCAGATCCTGTCCGAGTGCAGGCCTTGCTACAGACCTACACCGAGCGCTTCGCGCGAGATTTCCTCGCGATCGAACCGCCGGGAACCAAACCCGCCGCATGAATTGCGGAGACTACCGTGTGCCCTCCGGGCTAACTGCCAGCCAGACCCCGGCATCAGCTCTCATTTATTGTCGGATTCGGTCCGGCGGAGTCCAAAGCTATTGTGGGTTTCGGATTGAAGCTTGCAGATTGTCGAAGATCGCAGATTTTAGATCTTGAGATTCGCGCGCGCAGATTCATTTTGGACACTTGCTCTGTGCCTGAAATCTGCAATCTGAAATCGACGATCTGCAATCTCCTGCCGGGCCGTGACGCCAGCATGACTGACTCAAACCCCGCCAGGCGGCGGACTGAGCGTTGACTCCACCAATCGAAACAGCAAAAAGATCGGCTTCTTGGTCTTACAGCCCCTGCAGGCGTCCCTGACGCTGTTCATCTCCGGTTGGCCTTTGCTTAACCAATATACGTTCTCCTAGATGCGCACTCGCGGTTGCGGGTGGCCGGAATAGAAACAGGTTCAGCCCTGGAAATTGTACACTTTGAAGGAAAGGTCGCAGCTGATTCGGCTTCCAGGTTTCGATTGATGGACATCCGCATTCGCCAAGCCGTATCTGCAGATATTACTGTACTTGAGGCGCTGATCGACGCCTCCGTCCGCGGATTGCAGTCGGCGGATTACACCCCGTCGCAGATCGAAAGCGCGCTTGCGGCCGTGTACGGCGTGGACACGCAGCTAATTGCCGATGGAACTTATTTCGTAGCCGAGACTGCCGGAAGTGTAAGCGCGGCCGGAGCGGCCGTGCAAGATCCGTCTAAGGGCCCAACCATCGTGGGCTGCGGCGGCTGGAGCAAGCGCAAAACGCTCTACGGCGGCGACCAGTGGACCGGCCGCGAGGCAGCTGTGCTTGACCCGCGGCAGGACGCCGCCAAGATTCGCGCTTTCTTCGTGCACCCAGCCTGGGCCCGGCGCGGAATCGGCAGCATGATCCTGGAAGCGTGTGAGAGCGCCGCGCTCGCGGCAGGTTTCACCCGTTTCGAGATGGGCGCCACCCTTACCGGGGTACCGTTTTACCGGGCGCGCGGATATGCGGCTTTGGAAAATCTCGAAGTTCCTCTTGGCGATGGAGAAGCCCTGCCGATAGTTTGGATGGAAAAGCGACAGGAGCGAGAACGCTCGCGCCCGCGTTAGACTCGCGATCAGGCCTCATTCCGCATTTCCGGCGTCTTCACGTGTTCCGGCCGAAAGCCCATTCCTACCACGCGAGCCGGAAAACGGCGTAACCACGGCCAGCGGCCCAGCAGCTTCACGATCCACGGCGGCGAAATTGGTTTACTGCCGCTCAAAAGTCTCTTGATCACGTTGTTCTGCATCAGCAGCTGCAGCCACTGGGTGGCCCAGGTGGGAAATGTTCTTCTGCGCTGTACGGCTTGCAGGGCAGCCGCTGTAACCGAGCCTTGCCGGAGCTTCTCTCCCAGAATGTTGGCAGTAGCGACGGCATCCTGAATCGCAAGATTGATGCCCACACCTCCGATTGGCGACATGGCATGGGCCGCGTCTCCAATGCACAACAGGCCGGCGCGGGACCATTGCCGCAATCGATCGACCGCGACCGTAAGCAGTTTTATCTGCTCGTCCCAGTCGCTTAGCTCGGCCACGCGGTCTTGCAGAAATGGTTCCAGGCGAACAATTTCTGCACGAAACGGCGCCAGTCCTCGCCGTCGAAGCTCCTCCGCCGTTCCTTTGGGAATGACGAAGGCAATCTGCCAATAGTCTTCACGATTGATCAGGACCAGAATCCGGCCGGCATCGAATCGTCCGAAAGTCTGTCCGGGATCGGTTTCATGGCGGCTCAGCCGCATCCACAAGACGTCCATGGGCGCGCCCAGGCTGAGCACGGGGAGTCCGGCGCGCTCGCGCACCACAGAATGGCGCCCGTCGGCGCCAACGGTCAGATCGGCCCGGACTTCCAGTTCCCCGGTCGCAGTCCTGGCCCGTACTCCCGCAATTGTTTCGTTCTCTTCGATCAGGCCGGTGACTTCACACTGCATTCTCAGATGAAATCCCGGATACGGTTTGGCTTGCGCGGTGATGAAGTTGAGGAAATCCCACTGCGGCATCAATCCAACGAATTTGCAATGTGTCGGCAGATGAGTGAAATCGGCAATGGTGACGGTCTCAGTGCCGATCTGGCCGGAGAGCTGGCGAACTTCCTGATGCGGCTGCTTGAGGAACTCGTCGAGAATCCCGAGTTCATACATGATTTCAAGCGTGGAGGGATGAATGGTATCGCCGCGAAAGTCACGGAAGAAGTCGGCGTGCTTTTCCAGCACTACAACGTCCACGCCCATGCGGGCCAACAGGAAACCGAGCATGATGCCGGCAGGGCCGCCGCCAGCGATGCAGCAACGCGCGTGCAGGCTTTCAGGCACATGTTAAGTTTAATGGTTATGGCTTGAGGCGGTCCAACGATAGCGAGGAGCGGGTGAACAGCACGAGCGGGACTCTCGCGCCCACATTAAGTCCCTGGTTGGGTTTTGGGCAAAAGGAAAAGGCCGTGACTTTGGTTATGCTCTAGCCGCCAGCTCTTGCGAGGGAGCTGAACAGCGTGGACGCATGCACCATCACGGCCCTTGATGTGATCGCTGCTTTCGCAGTCCCAAACCCCGACTGCTCCTCGCAGAGCCGTCGGTTTTTTCGGGTTCGGTCGTCCGCTGGGTTACCCCGCCGGACTGATCACCCAGCCTACTTCGGACTGGCCAAGTTTTAATTTGGGCCAACCCTTTCGGCCATCGACGTTCGCGAAATTAAACGCTTCTCCTGCAAATGTCAACGCCGTTTTTCGGTGCAACCACAGATTTCAAACCTGTGCAAATTAGAAATCGTAGTTGCTTGAACTGTCTGCTCTTATGCGATTTTCGGGAGGCGAGCTCCGCGTTTTCCACAGACTGTTCCACAGCGCTCATCTGCCGTTGCAAGCGAACAGAATAAACGTCTTGACGGAAAAGTGGTTCTGACGCATGTTTAGTAAAAGCGAAAAGCTGATGTCTGACCTCGTGGCGTACGTGGACGGCGGTTCTCTGGGAAATCCGGGGCCGGCGGGCATTGGCGTGGTGATTGAGGGCTGCGCCACGGGCACGATCCGGATTGCCCGCTGGATTGGGCGCCAGGACAACAACGTCGCGGAATACGTTGCCTTGCTGGAGGCTCTGCAATGCGCGTTGCAGCTGAAAGCCAGAGCGCTGCACGTGTATTCGGATTCGCAAGTGATGGTCCGGCAGATGCGAGGTGAGTATGCCTGCCGCAGCCCGCGCCTTTATTCCCTGCACTGGATTTGCCGCAAGTTGACGCGCTCGCTCAAGTTTTCCATCACGCACGTGCCGCGCGAACGCAATGCGGAAGCCAACGGCCTGGCCAACTCCGCAGTCCGCCAACGCCTGACGTTAAAGCCCCCCTCCCCAACCACGTAGGGGCGGGTGTCCTCACCTGCCCGGCCGGGCAGAGCCCGGCGAGTTTTCCCGCCCGCCACAACGCGGAGATCTTCGATCAACTCGCCGGCCGGGGATCCTTGTTTGCATGGTTCGGAGCGGCATACCAATTTGCGCCTCCGACGCGGCGTCTGCTAACTTCCAAGCGCATGCCGGAGACTGCAACCCTGCTGGTGTCTTGTCCCGACCAGAAAGGCCTGGTCTCGGGAATCTCCACTTTTATCTCGCGCAACGGCGGCAACATCCTGCAGTCGGATCAATACACCGACCTCGAAGCCGGAATCTTTCTGGCGCGCTTCGAATTTCATCTCGACGGCTTCCAGATTCCGCGAGAGCAGATTGCCAAGCAGTTCCGTTCCCTGGCTGAACAATTTGAAATGAAGTTTGAACTGCACTTCAGCGACCACGTCCCCAAAGTTGCTCTGTTGGCCTCCCGCTTACCGCATTGTCTCGAAGACCTGCTGCAACGCCAGCAGGCGGGCGAATTCAAAGCTGAGATTGCGCTGGTGCTCAGCAATCATCCTGACCTTGGTCCGATTGCCGCCCGCTACGGCGTGCCGTTCCTGCATTTTCCCATCACTGCCGAGAACAAGAGACAGCAGGAAGCTGCCGAGATGCGCGAACTGGAGTCGCGGGGAGTTGAGCTGATCGTGCTTGCCCGCTACATGCAGGTACTGACTGAGACTTTTATCGCTGCCTATCCCAATCGCATCATCAACATTCACCATTCATTTCTTCCCGCATTCGTTGGGGCCAAGCCCTACCATCAGGCCTTCCTGCGCGGGGTAAAGCTGATCGGAGCCACCGGTCACTACGTCACCATGAATCTGGACGAAGGGCCGATCATCGAGCAGGAAGTAGCTCGCGTCTCGCACCGCGACTCGATCGATGACATGATCCGCAAAGGAAGAGATCTGGAACGAACTGTTCTGGGCCGGGCAGTGCGCCTGCATCTCGTCCACCGGGTGCTGACCTACGGCAACAAGACGGTGGTGTTCGACTGAGTGAATGCCGGCTTGGTGTTTTATCGGACAGTCGGACTCTTGTCTCTATGGTAGAAAGCGCGTGTAACAGAAACCTGCACGCGTCGCGACCTGGGCCCCCTCAATCGCCGCGCGAGGTGGGAGACTTGGGGCCGTAGGGTGGGGGGAAATACGGCCCTGAGATTAGCTTCGGAACCAGATTTCTGCCGAAGACCGCGGGATGGAGATTTGGTTGCCCCCCAGGGATTCGAACCCCGATAAGCAGATCGTAGGGGAGCCAAGCTCGAACTAGTCAAACCATTGAGGCTACAGCGATCTCTCAGGTTCGCTCTAGGGAGGCAGGTCAAGCTTGAATCGGCTCGTTTTTGGGCAACCTGCCAGAACGGGTCAATGAGCGTAATGGCGATTTAACGCCAACCTCCGCGTCATCCTTGCCACTTGGTTTGGTTAGCGCGGCTTGACTTCGTAGCGTGCGTCCATTCCTGCAAGCATGTGGTCGCTGATGTGGCAATGATAGAGCCAGATACCGGGCGCGTCGGGCACCATGTCAGCAGTGACCATTTGTGCTGAGACCACTGAGAGAACGTCGGTGCGCTGCCCGGCCACCAGCACCGTGTTTCCGTGCCAATGCGGCGTATGCGCATTGTTGAAGTCGCCCAGCGTCGTCACGTACCAGCGCACACGGTCGCCTTGCTTCATCGTCATCAGCGGCATATTCCCGAAGATGTAGCCGTTGATCGACCACTTGATGTTAGTGTCCACGAAGCCTGTGCCAGCGATGGTTCCCGCCATCCCTCCGGCAGTGACAAGTCGAACCTCCAGCCGGTTTACGCCTTTGGGGTCGGTGCAGTGCGCGCGGATGTTGTCGTCCAGATACCAGCTCTCGTTCTCATTGATGGCAATGAACATGCTGACGAACTCGCGATCCACGCCCTGGGGCCGGCCGTCGGGGAGCGCCATGCCTCGCCGTGTAACGATGATTCCTCCAAAGAGGCCAGAAGCCACATCGCGCAGTTCGTCGGTGTGCGAGTGATAAAGCCAAAAGACCGAACTGGGGTCATTCGGTCCGGGGCCAGCCCGCTCCGGGATTTGCCACACGTAAGTGTGTGTAGCGCCCGGAGGCACGCCGTCGTCGGCCTTGTCCGCGCCGGTGGTGCCGTCGTTGTAGCCCGCGCCCTCGGAATCCTTCGCGTAAAAGACTCCATGCGGGTGCATGCTATAGGGATGTGAGGCGTTGTTTTTGAAGACAACCTTGATGGTGTCGCCCACTTCTCCGCGTAGAATGGGTCCCAGCAAGCCCAGATATTGCTCGTCCGGCGGGCGCACTTTCAGCTTTGAGAATGTCGCGTCGGTGTATTCGCGGTAGATTGCCTTCTTGTAGACACGGCCGATGCGATGAGGCCCCGCTTCGGTGTAACCCTTCGCTACCTCGTCGAAGGGCTGTCCCATTGCCTCATCGCGGCCCGCGGGTGCATAGTCCCAGTCAATTTCATCGGCAGCGACGTAATAGGTACGAGTTTTGCCAGTGGGCGCGCCCGGATTGGCTTGCCCGCGCAACGCATGCGGATCGCCAAGCAACACCGCCAACGCAATGCCAAGCAAAAGACTCCTGACCACTCGGAGATTCATCTCGCCTCCTGATTGAACTCTATCGCTGCCCCGGCGGTCAGATTATTAGCAGCGAGCTGGCACGTCCAGCGTAATTGTTGGTAACAGGCGATTACACTTATCATCAGGCAACCCCCTCCCAACCCTGAGCGGTCAATGAGTGTAATCGCGATGTTACGCCAACTGTCCGCGCCATCCCTCGGAACGGGAGTAAAATCCGCCACATGAAGACATTCCTCGGCTGTCGCGAAGCCAAAGAGTTCTTGATTTCCGAAATTGTCGCTGAAGCACAGCGCGAGAACGCCCCTCTCTCTGAAGTCGAGCGCAAAATGCTGTACTTCACAGAAAAGTGGTTGGACGCTTCCCGACATCATGAAAGTTAACGAGGACTTTGATCGTGAGTACAACCAAGACGAGTATGAACACAAAATCGCGAAACTTGTTGCGGAGGCCGATAAGCGTATTCGCGAGGGTTCTCGTGAGGATTACGACAGATGGTGGGCCGCAATCCGTTTTCTTCAACGAGAAGATCACTACATCTCGGTGATGATTCGATTGGCGAGGCTGCGTCCTCGCGGAGATCAATTGAGGCTATTCGCCACTGCACTAGGAATTGTCGTCTGCCACCTCGTGTGGATCTTCTTCAGTATCAAGTACAACATCCCCGTGCCCTCTCGGGGCAGCCTTGAAATTTTCGTGTGGGCCGTTGTCGCCAGTCTGTCCATTGCTTACATGCTTCTCCGATTCATCCTCGGTAGGAAGAGAGCAGATGACCTCACCTCCACGGCCATAGAAAAAATGGTTCGAATCTTTCAGCGTGTTACTGGAACTGCGTGACTACTGTTATCAGGCGTTAGCACTCATTGTCCTAGGATCGCGAGTGTTAACGTACCGCCGCCCTCAGCAGGGTGGCCCTCGGTACTCCCACCTTCTGTGACACCTCCCGCCAGCTAAGTCCCTGAGCGCGCAGCCGCTGGACCCTTGCCACATTCACAAGGGCCGGCCGGCCCAGTCGCCGTCCCTTGGCGCGTGCATTCCGCAACCCTGCCTTTACCCTTTCCTGGATCAGCGCACGCTCGAACTCCGCCAGCGTTGATGATCTGGAACATCAGCCGTCCTGCCGGTGTCGACAGGTCCAGGTTATCGCCCAGGCTGACGAAGGCGACGCCCAGCGCCTCGAACTCCGCCAGCGCGTTGACCAGATGCTTCAGGCTGCGGGCGAAGCGGTCCAGCTTCCACACCTGGCGGGGATCAACTGGCACTGGTTCCGGCACTCATTCACGGTGCTACAGCGACGCCAGGGGACGCATCCCAAGGTAGCCAGCGAACTGCTGGGACACGCCTCCGTCGCCACCGCCATGGACGCGTACGACCACAGTTCGGATTCCGAACTGCGGCAGCCGCTCGACCAGTTGTTACGAGATGTTATGAAGTCGGAAGTCGCTGCATGATGGACCGTTGAGAAGTAAGGAGTTTGGTTGCCCCCCAGGGATTCGAACCCCGATAAGCAGATCCAGAATCTGCTGTCCTACCGTTGAACGAGGGGGCAACTCTTGGTGAGATTGCGGAAACGAACAGCTTTGATTCTATGGGCAGGCGAGTTTACGGTCAATGTTACCGGCAGTTGTAGTGTTTGCCTCAAAACCGATTCCTCAAAGCCCCAGTCCGTATTGGAGTCGTTCGATTGACATGCCTGGCCGGCCGGAGTAGGGTTGGGTGCCTTTTGTACCAAATCCCATCGACAAGAGGAGAGCATCATGCGAGTGCGACTAGCGCTCTTTGGGGCATTGCTCTGTTTCTGCCTTGCTCCGATTCTTTCGGCCCAGGACGCGACCAAAGTTGATCCCAAGCATTACTCGGTAGTGAGCGAGAACGACCAGGTCAGGATTCTAAAGGTTCATTACGGCCCGCATGAGAAGTCGGTCATGCACAGCCACCCGGCTGCGGTCGCTGTGTTTCTCACCGACGCCAAAGGACAGTTCCACCTTCCGGACGGTAAAACGCAAGCCTATGACGTCAAGGCCGGCCAGGCACAGTACACCGCGGCGGGCACTCACCTGCCGGAGAACACCGGCGACAAAGGAATGGATCTGATACTGGTTGAACTGAAAGGCAACGCGATGGCCGCAAAAGCAAAGTGAAGGAATCTCGCCGGCTGGGGTTGCTGATCTTGATTGCTGATGTTGGATGCGGCGATCAACCGAGGGCTGACGGCTGGCGTCCGACGCCCGATTCAGCCTATTTCGCCACAATCTTGAGCACGCTGCCGCTGTAGTCGACCAGGTAGAGCTCGCCCGCGGAGTCCTGGCCGAAGGCGCTCATGTTGTGACCGCTGTTCAGCAACAGCGTGCGCGTCCAGGTGCCGGAACTTTCGGTCAGTTCCCAAATTTTACCGTTGCTGAAATCTCCGAAAACGTAAGCCCCGGACAATCCCTGGATCGCGGTGCCGTGATAGACATATCCGCCGATCACGGTGTCTCCCTCGCTGTGATCGTATTCCGCGATTGGCAAGGTCAGGCCCGTCATACTGCAATTGGTCGAGGGGTTGAAGCAGTGCAATCCCTCCATAATGTTCCAGCCATAATTGAGGCCTTTTTGCACCAGGTCCACTTCCTCGTATTTGTCCTGCCCCACATCGGCCACGAAAAGTCGGCCGGTGCCGGTCTCAAAGGAAAAGCGCCAGGGATTGCGAAAGCCATAAGCCCAGATTTCGCCGCGGTCGCCGCTGCCCACAAAAGGGTTGTCCGCGGGAATCGCGTACTGCAGGCCGGCGTCGGTGTGATCCACATCAATTCTCGCGATCTTGCCCAACAAAGTCTGCCGGTTCTGCCCATTGCCCAGAGGGTCGCCGCCGTTGCCGCCGTCGCCGAAAGCGATATACAGGAATCCGTCCGGGCCGAAAGCCATCTGCCCGCCCTTGTGATTGGCAAACGGTTGATCCACCGTCAACAGGATGCGCTCGCTGGCGATATCAGCCACGTTGGGGTCGGCGGTCAACTGGTATTCGGCGATCACGGTCTGCATTTGCGAGCCGGAGAGGCGATCATAGTTCAGGTAAAAGCGCCGGTTCTGGCTGTAGGAAGGATGAAACGCCAGCCCCAGCAAGCCCTGCTCGGCGCTATCAAAATTAACCCTCGCGGAAATATCCAGAAACGGAGCAGGCAGCAAAGCACCGCCGCTGAGGATTCGGATCGTGCCGGTCTGCTGCACGATGAATATGCGTCCGCTGCCGTCATCGGGAGTTTGGAAATCAACTGGGTTGCTGAAACCGCCGACGAACGGCGACACCGCAATGGAAGGTGTGCCCGCGGGTGGCGGAGGCGTTGTAGTGAGAGAACCATTCCCGCCACACCCGCTGATCAGCAGGATGAGGGACACAATGACAAATTGCAGAAGGAAACCACGCCCCGACATATTGTTTGTAAGCTTACCTTACTCGCGATGAGTTCGGCCAGCACGCTGCAGGCGGGGTGGACATGAGGACGATGCGAGGGAATCGCTGAAGTGAACCGGCGGCTAGTCTCTCAACACCAATCAGGACAGCTCAGGTTGTTTCTCTTTCTCTTTCACTCTGACCACCGTGATCTTGGAAAATCCTTCGTCGAAGGTTGGTGGTTTCAGCTTGGCGCTCATGCGCCGCATGACGTCCTCAGCGACCACGCGCTGACGCCGTTGATTGCGTTCCAGGCAAACATCCAGAGGGACATCGAAGAAAACGGCTTGCACTTCGTAACCGTAATCATGGCCCAATTTGATCCAGCTCTGGCGCTCGTGTGGAGTGAGGTTGGTGGCGTCCACGTAATTGAGCGGGCGGCGGGCAATCAGCCGCGCTTTGAGCATAGAGCGCAAATTGGAGAAAATCAGATCCTGAAAACGTTGCTCGGTAGGATCGTCGAATAAGAGCCCGCGCAGCATATCGCTGGAAAGCGGGTTGATCTTGTGCCGCTTGAACCATGAACTTTTGCCCGAGCCTGGGAGTCCAATGGCGAGAATCACGCTGCCTTTGGGAGCACGCGGCGCGGCGGCCTGAGGCGTAACCGCAGCAGCGGCGGCTTGACTCTGTGGACCTTGTTCAGCCGGCGCTTCACCGGACTGCTGCGCGCGGCCTGGTTGCGATCCGCCTCTTCCCCGCCCGCCGCGTCCACGACGGCGCCGGCGGCGCGGATCTGCGCTCCCTGCCTGACGTTGTGCTTGCGCCGGCTGGGCTGCCGGAGCCTCGGAAATTTCCTCTGGTTCGGCGGGCGGATGATTCTCTTGCGGTGCCGGGGCTTCAGCCTCAGCAGGTTGCGACTCCACCGGCGAGCTTGAGGCGCCGGCGTCAAAATAGGCCGGTTGCAGTGGGGCGGGCGGCGGTTCGCCCTTGCCCCCTTCCGGACTTTTCTTGCGCTTTAGTCGATCGCGCATCCACTTGCGCATGTCTGGCTTTTAACACAACCGAACGCTTGCGCACAATGGAGGCAGCAGCAAGAGAACCAAGACTGCCAGCCAAAAAGTTGCCCGGTGCATACAATAAGGTCATGCCTATTCCGCCGGAAGTTCGTGGCCGGAAATATATCTCGCTGGCCACTACGCGCAAGAACGGGACCACTGTCTGGACCCCAGTATGGTTCGGTGAGGGCGACGACAACCTCTACG
This sequence comes from Terriglobales bacterium, assembly GCA_036265205.1. Classification (GTDB taxonomy): domain Bacteria; phylum Acidobacteriota; class Terriglobia; order Terriglobales; family Acidobacteriaceae; genus JAIQFF01. The sequence continues at coordinate 75,252 of DATAPL010000035.1, read as the reverse complement.
TCATGACCCGCAGCGACTCGGGAAAATATAAGCGGATAAAAAATAATCCGCGAGTGCGGGTAGCGCCGTCCACCATTCGCGGCAAAATCGTCGGACCGGAGTTCGCCGCGGAAGCGCGGATCCTGCCAACGGAAGAATGGCCACGGGCGCGCAAGACCATAGAGCGTAAGTACTGGCTGACGCGAATTACTTTTCTGTGGAGCAAGAAGAACGTCTACCTGGAGATCAGGATTTCGAGCTGATCACCCGCTGGGCTTTCACTCCCGAAGCGGCTGGGCGCGGATCTCTACCCTTGTCCGGCCAGTGTTATGTCCACTCCGCGCGACAAGATGCTTCGCGAGCTCAGCATGACGCCTCGTCGAGAGGGAGGATTTTCAAACCGAACCACTACCTGAGCGGCTTGTAATTTGCTGCATTCTTCGTTTCCCTGTTACCATTTTCATTCCACTTTCACGACTATCGATTCAAGGTTGTCTTCACCATCTTTCGGAGGCGAAATGGCGATTAAAGTAGGAATCAACGGGTTCGGACGCATTGGGCGGAACGTGCTTCGGGCTTCGCTCAATGACAGCAATATCGAATTCGTTGCGGTCAACGATCTCACCGACCCTAAAACCCTGGCTCACCTGCTGAAATACGATTCGATTCTGGGCAATTTGCCGCACAAGATCACAGCCGGCGCAGACAGCATTTCGGTGGGCAACAAGACCATCAAGGTTTTCGCGGAAAAAGACCCCGCTAAGCTGCCCTGGGAGTCGGTGGGGGCACAGGTGGTGATTGAATCTACCGGCCGCTTCACCGATGCCAACGACGCCAAGAAGCACATGCGCGGTCCGGTGAAGAAAGTCATTATTTCGGCGCCCGCTAAAAACGAGGACGTCACCCTGGTTCTGGGCGTCAACGAGCAGGTCTACGATGCCGCCAAGCACCACATCATCTCCAACGCTTCCTGCACCACCAACTGCCTGGCGCCGATTGCCAAGGTGGTGAATGACAATTTCAAGATCGTCAGCGGCACCATGACGACGATTCATTCCTATACCAATGACCAGGTGATTCTGGATTTTCCTCACAAGGACTTGCGGCGTGCCCGCGCGGCAGCCATCAACATGATTCCTACGTCGACTGGCGCCGCCAAGGCACTGAAGCTGGTGATTCCCGACCTGGCCGGCAAACTCGACGGCTTCGCCATGCGGGTGCCAACTCCTAACGTCTCGGTTGTGGATCTGGTGGCGCTAGTGGAGAAGAAGACCACGAAAGAAGAGGTTAACGCGGCGTTGAAGAAGGCTTCGGAAAGCGGCCCGCTGAAAGGCTACCTTGGTTACGAGGAAGAGGAACTGGTTTCCGCGGACTTCAAGGGCGACGGACGTTCATCGATCGTGGACGCGCCAATGACGCTGGTGGTCGCGGGCAACTGCGTGAAGGTTATTTCGTGGTACGACAACGAGTGGGGCTATTCTTCCCGGGTTAGGGACCTGATCAACTACATCGGAAGCAAGGGCTTGTAAGCTCGTGTGACTTGTGTGGCGCGGGCGCCTTCGCTCGCGTGGGGCGGCAGAACGCCGCCCCGGTCACCCAGAGGATACCCGTCATGGCAAAACTCTCCATCCGCGATTTGACGCTGAGCAATCACCGTGTGCTGATGCGCGTGGACTTCAATGTCCCGCTGGAAGATGGCCGCGTGATTGATGACACTCGCATTCGCGAAACCTTACCGACCATCGAATATGCGTTGCGGCACGGCGCTCGGGTGCTACTGGTGTCGCATTTGGGGCGGCCCAAGGGGAAACCCAATCCCAAGATGAGCCTGAAGCCAGTGGCTGAGCGCCTGCGCATGTTGCTGGACAAGGAATTGAATCCCGACGAGAACGTGGGATTCTGTCCCGATTGTGTGGGGCCAGAAGCCGAGGAGATGGCGGGACAACTGGAAAAAGGCCAGAGCCTTCTGCTGGAGAACCTGCGCTTCCATCCCGAAGAAGAAGCCAACGATGAAAAATTCGCCAAGCAGCTTGCCAGCCTGGCCGACTTTTACGTGAACGACGCGTTCGGCACGGCGCATCGTGCTCACGCTTCCACGGTTGGCGTAACCAAGTTCGTGAAGAAGTCGGCGGCCGGCCTTTTGATGGAAAAGGAGCTGAACTACCTGGGCAAGGTGTTGCAGCGTGCGGAGCGGCCATTCATCGCGATCCTGGGCGGCGCCAAGGTCAGCGATAAGATCGGCGTGATTCGCAATCTACTGGATAAGGTTGACGTCCTCATTGTCGGCGGCGGCATGGCCTATACCTTTCTCAAAGCTCAGGGGCAACCCACGGGCAAATCGCTGCTGGAGGAAGACAAGGTTGACCTGGCTCGCCAGCTTCTGCAGGAAGCAAAAGGCCACAAGATGAAATTCCTGTTGCCGGTGGATCACGTGGTGGCGGACAAGATTGACGCCACTGCGTTAGTTCAGACGGTGAGCCAGATTCCCGCCAACCTGATGGCCCTCGATATTGGTCCGAAGACGGTCGAAGCCTTCACCAAAGAGGTCGCCCGGGCCCGCACGATTGTGTGGAATGGGCCAATGGGCGTGTTTGAAGTCGCTCCATTCGCCAAAGGAACTTTCAAAATTGCCCGAGCAGTGGCAGAAAACGCGGGCGCAACCTCGATCGTGGGCGGCGGCGACTCGGTCTCAGCGGTCCACGCCGCAGGCGTGGCCGACAAGATCACCCACATCTCCACCGGTGGCGGAGCATCGCTCGAATTCCTGGAAGGAAAGAAGTTGCCCGGGGTCGAGGCACTGACGGACAAGCGTTGATGTCTCATCCTTCCGCTGCGGCGAACATCATGACTCGGCTTGTCCTGCATGACGCTAAGGTTGTCGAATTCAGCGGTCCGGCCGACATTACCCGGGAAACGACCGCAGCAATCGTCAACGCAGCCAACTCATCGCTTCTGGGAGGCGGAGGAGTCGATGGAGCCATTCACCGCGCGGCCGGCCCGGCCCTGCTGCAAGAGTGCAGACGCATTGTGGCTGAAATCGGGCGGCTGCCGGCGGGACGAGCTGTCATCACCGGTGCAGGAAGTTTGACGGCCAGGTATGTCATCCACACGGTCGGTCCGATCTACCGGGACGGCCTGCACGGGGAAGCCGAACTCCTGGCCTCATGCTACCGCGAATGCATCCGCCTGGCCGACGAACATGCCGCCATTCCGTCTCTGTCTTTTCCTTCGATATCGACCGGGGCGTACGGATATCCAGTAGCGGCGGCGGCTAACATTGCCGTGTCCACCGTACTCGAGGCGCTGGTTTCGGCGAGACGGGTGCGCACCGTGCGTTTCGTTCTTTTCGATCCCGGCACGCTGCAAGCCTATGCCCTCGCTGCAGAAAGACTGCATCATTCCGATCCAGCATCCCCATATAAGTTGGAAAAGGGTTCTTTATGAGAAAAAAGCTGATGGCCGCGAACTGGAAGATGTACAAGAATCCCAATCAGACGCGGGACTTCTTTCGCGATTTCCTGCCCATGGTTGCCGGCCACACGCGGGATGAAATCGTAGTGTGCCCGCCATACATTGACCTGTACGTCGCAATCGAGGCTATCAAGGGCTCGAATGTGAACATTGGCGCGCAAGATTTGTATTGGGAAAAGGAAGGCGCCTATACCGGTGAAATTTGCCCCGGCATGCTGGTGGATATGGGCTGTACCCATGCGATCATCGGCCACTCTGAACGGCGGCAGTATTTCGGCGAGACCGACGACATGGTCAATTTCAAATTGAAAGCCGCTCTGGAAGCCGGTCTCACGCCGATTGTCTGTGTGGGAGAGGTTCTGGAAGAGCGCGAGGCTAATCTCACGGAAGACGTATTGCGCCGCCAGTGTCTGCGAGCTTTTCATGCCATCTCCGGCAAGAAGGCGGCGAAACTGGTGGTGGCTTACGAACCGGTTTGGGCGATCGGCACGGGAAAGACGGCTACGCCGCAACTGGCGTCAGCCGCGCATTTGCTGATCCGAGGCGAAGCGGCTAAAGCGTTCGGCGAAGAATTTTCTGCCAGCCTGCGAATTCTCTACGGCGGCTCGGTGAAACCGGAAAACGTGAAGGCGCTGATGGCGGAGGCGGAAATCGACGGCGCCCTCGTCGGCGGCGCCAGCCTGGACCCAAGGTCGTTTGCCGCAATTGTTAAATACTAATGTCGGCACCTAACACAGTTTGTCATCCCGACTGGAGCTCAGGATGACAAGGTCGACTTTGGCTGCACACTTCCACCCGTCTAGAGCGTCGTATAGACCAAAGTCACAAAGAAATCGGGGGCGATGCCGCCCTGGCCCCACTTTGCGTCGAGGTCTGCGGTGGGCTTGGCCGCAACTGCTTCTTCCAGCGTCTTGCCCTGCTTCTTGAGCTTGCCTACGCGAGCCTGTACCTCGGCCATCATGTCACGGTACTCCTGCAATCCCTGGCGGTCTGAAACCAGGCCATGGCCGGGAATGATTCTGGTGTTTGCATCCACGATGGCAAGGGTTCGATCGGCAGCCGCGATCATGCCGCCAATCGAGCCTCCGCTAGACGCGTCAATCATGGGATAGCGGCCGCTGAAGAATGTGTCTCCTGCGTGGAACACGTTGGCGCGTTGAAAGTGAATGAATATATCCGAATCAGTATGCGCCGGGCGGTAGTGTTCGAGCGCCACGGTCTCGCCGTTAAGATACAGCTTGCCCTGCTCGAGAAAGGTCTGTTGGGGCAAAGCATCCGGCGGAGAGGGATCGAAATGTAAATGGAAGGCGGCGATTTCCTGTGGCGTCGACAGCCGCAACCGCGTATTTTCGTGGGCCATCACCGTCGCGCCCAATTTGTGCAGCCATTCGTTCCCGTCGGTGTGGTCGAAATGCCAGTGAGTATTGATCAGGAGTTTCAGCGGCTCGCTTCCGATTGCGGCCAGTTCGGCGCGAAACTGTTTCTCGGAAGTACCAAAGCCAGTATCGACCATGACCTTGCCGTCGGGCCCGTTCAGCACCGCCACATTTCCGCCCGAGCCAGTGATCACATAAATGAGCTCGTGCAGCTTTTCCGTTTTCAGCACGGCGGTCGCGCCCGAGGCTCGCATCTTTGCGACCATGTCGGACGTGATGGTGGTCATTTGCTTTTCCTGCTGCGGAGAGAAGGCCATGAGGGTTTCTGGCAGAGTCGAAGTCAGGAGCGCAACCCCCATACTCGCCAGCCGCAGGAAATCACGCCGGCTGGAAGGTGCGTGCCTGGTCCAATTAGGCGTCACAGGCGAAAAAGATCTGATGCTCACCGCATTCCTCCCTGGGCTAAACGTGATGCTAACGCGAAAGCCGTGCCTGATTTCTAAAATTTTGTGAGGCGACTGAGACAGCGGCTCAAGTCATAGCAGGCGCTGACCTTTGAGAAGGATCCGGCGCGCATCGCCGCGAGTGCTGGCCGGGTTGTAGATCCACTCCGCGCAAGATGCTTCGCAAGCTCAGCATGACACCTTCCGGTCAGAGGCCGATCATCACAATAGAAGATTTCAGATCTTAGATCTTAGATCTTAGATCTTGGATCTTAGGTTCTTGAAGCGACCCGGTGGCGACGCCGGCACGCGAAAATCTGCAATCTGAAATCGTCAAGCCGCAATCGCGGCTCCATCGTCCGTTGTTCCCGACCCGTAGACAAAAGAGCCATTTGTTATAATGGCGGCTGACTTCGCGGAAGTGGTGGAACTGGCAGACACACCATCTTGAGGGGGTGGCGCCGAAAGGCGTGGGGGTTCAAATCCCCCCTTCCGCACCATCACACTTCCCGTGCAGGGAGATTCCAGAAATTGAGGATTGCGGAACCAGCATGGTTATTCTGATTACGGTCATCCACATCATTGTTAGTTTCTTCCTGATCATCGTGGTGCTGCTGCAGAGCGGCAAGAGCGGGGACATTGCAGCCGCTTTTGGCGGCATGGGCAGCCAGACGGCGTTCGGCCCGCGCGGATCGGCCACGGTTCTCTCCAAGGCGACCACCTGGTCGACGGTCATCTTCATGCTTACGTCGATTACGCTGTCCATCATGGCGTCGCGCGGCGGAAACGGCACGGGCTCGGTACTGCAAGGAATTACGCCCTCGCAGACGAAGACTCAGCCGGCAACGCCGGTCAAGCCGCAGAAATAGTCGTCAGTCGCCGATGTTCAGTTGTCAGAAAGACTTTAAGCTGATGACCGACGATGACTACGTCTTTCAATGATCCACGAAATCCTTCCTGTCGGCCCGCTGCAGTGCAACTGCTCCGTCATCGGAGATGAGATCACGCACGAAGCCATGGTGATCGATCCCGGCGATGACATCGAAGGGATTCTCGCGCTTATCCAAAAGCACAATCTGAAGGTCAAGCAAATCGTGGTCACCCACGCCCACATCGATCATGTGGGCGGCGCGATGAAGCTGAAGGCGGCCACAGGCGCCCCCATCCTGCTCAACCAGAACGACTACGCATTGCTGAAGATGCTGAATGTGCAGGCGGCATGGATTGGGATGGCTGATCCCGGCAAGGTAGATGTTGATCAAAGCTTGGGGCAGTCCGACACCGTGACGACTGGTTCGCTGGCCGCGAACGTGATTCATACTCCCGGACACACCGAGGGCAGCGTCTGTTTATTTTTTCCTGCGGAAAGAATGCTGATCGCCGGGGACACGCTGTTCGCGGGAAGCATCGGCCGCACCGATCTGCCGGGCGGCTCATCACAGAAAATTATCGATTCGCTGCAGCAGAAGGTGATGGCACTGCCGGACGACACGCTGGTCGTTCCGGGCCATGGTCCGCTGACCACGATCGGCGAAGAACGCGAAAGCAATCCCTTTCTGGTGAAGCGCTGACTGGTGTGGTTCGGACGAGTCTCCCCAGGGCGCGACTTCAGTCTGGGCGAACTAAACAGCGAAATCAGGTAGATCTTTTTTTATTGAGTTTAGCGGCCAGCGCTTGCAGCACGGTCTGTGCTTCGTCGCTCCACCAGCTTTCGATCACCTGTGCAAGCTCGGGCTCGACGTCATCGAACAAGCTGGCCAGGTCGGCACGCGCTCTTCGTCGCGTCTCGGCCATGGCCTGTCGCGGAAGCTTTAGCAAACTCTGGCACCACTCCACCGCGCGATCCACAACTCGCTTGAGTGGAACCAGTTCATCTACCAGGCCCAGTCTGGCTGCTTCTGCGGCGGAGATTACCAGGCCGCCGGCGCCAAGCCTCTCCGCCTGGCGCGAGCCCACCTGCCGTTGCATTGCGGCAAGGATCACCGGCGGCAGTGGAATTCCGACCTGGACTTCGTTGAATCCCATCTTCCAGTCGCCTTCCGCCATTCCCCGCCAGTCGCAGAAAAGCGCGAGCACTGTGCCACCCGCCGGGCCGTGGCCATTGATTGCGGCGGCAATCGGGATCGGCGAGCAGGCGAGGGTGCGCAGCAGCGCATAAAAATCGCGCCATACCTGAGCTATCCCAGGACGATCGATGGTCATAAGCAGTGGCACATCCAATCCCGCCGAAAACATCCCGGGGAGACCTGACAGCACCAGCGCACCGGCGCCGTCATGGGGAGCATTCTCTATCGCTTGCTTTAGCGCGCAAATCAGCTCGGGCGAGAGCGCGTTGGCAGGGGGACGGTTCATCCGCAACTCCCGCACCGGCCCGTGATTGGTAGTGATGATCATTTCGGCAAAGACGTTTTAACGATTCAACAGCTGCAGAGTTCGCTCGATTCCCTGGCGAAATTCCTCTGGAGGCGTCAGCAAACTTACGATCAGATAACCGTCGCTGGGGAAATCGTAGAAGTGTCCGGGATGAACCAGCACCGACGCGTTGCGAAGGATATCAATTGCCAGTTCCTCGTCGGATTGAGTAACGGGGACGCGCAGGACGGCGTACCATCCTCCTTCCACCAGCAGCCGCTGGCAAGATTTTTGTTTCGCTAGCCGACGGTCAAGCTCGCCCAGATTTCCGCTCACCCGTTCGAGGAGCAAGGGCTGGATATTTCTCCGTTCGCCCAAAAGAGCGGACGCGGCCAGCTGGACGGGAGTATTGATGGATAAGTAAGTATCCGCAACAACCTCCAGCCGTTCCATCGCTGCGGCCACGAGTTTCTCAGGACCACTGACGGCAACCCAGGCGAGCTTCATCTGCGGCAGGCCGGAGATCTTCGACAGGCCGCTGAGAGTAAAGGTAAGCACGTCGCCATTGGTCACAAAACTCGGGCGCGGAACGCCGTCGTGCGGGTAGTCGAGAAAAACCTCGTCCACAATCAGCGCGAGACCGTGCTGGTTGCTAAATGTGTTCAGCAGAGTGCGCTCGCCCGTACTGACGTACGAGCCGGTGGGATTATTGGGATGCACCAACACCACGGCGCGTGTCCGTGGACTCAAGGCTTGGCGCAGTGAAGGAAAATCAACCTGCCATCCGTGATCGTAAATCAGCGGGTATGGCACGACCGTTACGTCGTCGAGATCGGCAAGAAATTCGAACAACGGATAACTGGGCTTGGGCACCAGGATTTCATCTGCCGGATTGCACAGCAGGCGAAATATGTAGGAGTATCCTTCACTGGTGCTCGTGGTCAGGACTAGCGACTCCGGATTGACTTCGATCCCGCCCTGCTCGCGGTAATAGCTCGCGACCCCCTGGCGGGCGCCGATCAAGCCTTTGGGTTGAGGGTCATAATTCATCGCTTCCGGATGGGATAGCGAGACCAGGATGGAATCCGCGTGGTATGGCAATCCGGCTCTTGTGGGATTTGAAATCGTCAGATCGAGCAGTTCCCTGTCCGCCGAGCGCAGCTCGTGTTGGACCTGAGTGAAGCGATTCGGCGTTAGCTTCCAATCAGTGCGGCGGGAGAACATGCAGCAACATGATACGCGGGGTCTGCCTGAGGGATCAGGCAGCGTATAATGAGCCGTTTTGTCCTCTATGGCAAAAGCCACGCAGCACGAGCTTCACCTGGCCGAACGTATGTCGCGGCTGGGCACGGAGACGGCCTTTGAAGTTCTGAACAAGGCGCGCGCCCTGGAGCGGCAGGGCAAGCAGATCATCCATCTCGAAATCGGTGAGCCTGACTTTGATACGCCTGCAAATGTTGTGGAAGCGGGAATCGACGCGCTGCGCAAAGGTTGGACTCACTATGGACCGTCCGCGGGCCTGCCGGAGTTGCGCCAGGCCATTGCCGAAGACGTGAGCCGATCGCGCGGGGTCAAGGTCGCGAGCGAGGACGTGGTGATCGTTCCAGGCGGAAAGCCTATTATTTTCTTCACTATTCTAGCCTTAGCTGATGTTGGAGATGAGGTCATTTATCCCAACCCTGGTTTTCCGATTTACGAGTCGATGATCCACTATGTGGGCGCCAAGGCGGTGCCCATTCGGTTGCGGGAGGAGAAAGATTTTGGGTTCGATGTCGACGAACTGGCATCCCTGATCACAGATCGCACCCGCCTGATTATCCTGAACTCGCCGCATAATCCGACCGGGGGCGTTCTGGGCAAGGGCGATATCGATGACATCGCTGCCGCGATCGGCGATCGCAACATCATGGTGCTCTCCGATGAGATTTACAGCCGCCTGGTTTTCGATGGCCAGCACCACTCGATCATGTCAGTGCCGGGTTTTCAGGAGCGCACGATTTTGCTCGACGGATTTTCCAAGACTTACGCCATGACCGGTTGGCGCATGGGATATGGAGTGATGCGGCCAGACCTGGCCACGCACATCACCCGCCTGATGACCAACTCAAATTCTTGTACTGCCAGCTTTACTCAAGTTGCCGGCATTGAGGCGATCCGTGGCGACCAGTCGTCGGTGGACCGGATGCGCATGGAGTTCCTGCGGCGCCGCGACGCGTTCGTGGCAGGTTTGAATCGAATCAAGGGCTTCACCTGCCGCGTGCCCAAGGGAGCCTTTTACGTCTTTCCGAACATTACCGGGACAGGGTGGAAGTCGAAGAAACTTGCGGACGCTCTGCTGGAAGAAGCCGGCGTGGCCGCCCTCTCCGGAACTTCTTTCGGAGATTTCGGCGAGGGATACTTGCGCTTCAGCGTGGCCAATTCGTTGGACAATCTGAATCGGGCACTGGAACAGATCGACAGCTGGACGAAGCGGAATTTGTAGAGCAAGCCAACGCAAGCAGCCAGTGCTTCGCCCCGCAATAGCCCGAATAGAAAGAACCGGGCAACCACTTTCGCACTAATGGAGAATCTAGAATGGCTGCGCCTAAGCGTCGCGCCAAAACCCTTGAGCCCAAAACCACACGCCCAATCATGCCGGGCTACGGCCTTCCCGAGAACACCAAGGGTCTGCTGCCCTGGAAGTGGGCCGAGCAGCGGCTGAAAAAAAGTCACAATTACTGGATTACGACCGTCAAGGCAGACGGCGCACCGCATACCATGGTGGTATGGGGACTGTGGCTGGATGGAGCGTTTCTGTTCAGTACGGGAAGCCAGTCACGCAAGGCCCGGAACCTGGCGGCAAATCAAAAGTGCGTGGTTTGCAACGAAGATGCACACGAAGCTGTGATTGTCGAGGGCACAGCTGGCCTTGCGCCCGTAGCGGTGCGCCGCGAGTTCCTCAAGAAATATCAACGTAAATACGACTTTGACATGGCGACCATGGAAAAGGACATCCTTTCCATGAAAGAGCCGGTGTTCTCGGTTCGGCCGCGGCTGGCATTCGGACTGTATGAGAAGAAGTTTATGGCCAGCGCCACGCGTTGGAAATTCGGTGAATAGGTTTTCGCCAGCCGGTCTTGCGGCATCCAAGAAATAGAGCTTTCGCGCGGGGACGTTGAGCGGCAGCAATTGAGAAACGATCGGGGGATTCGAGTGAAGCGACGAGTCGTGATCACGGGAATGGGGACAGTCAGTCCCAACGGCGTAGGCAATGAGGCCTTCTCGCAGGCTGTTCTGCAGGGAAAAAGCGGGATTCGCCGCATCACCCACTTCGATCCTTCCGAGATTCAAGTGCAGATTGCGGGCGAAGTGACCGGTTTCGACGAACTCGCATGGGTGGAAAAGCGCGAGCGCAAGCACGTATCGCGAGTATTGCCGCTGGCCCTCGCCGCCGCCACCGAGGCTTTACAGACGGCGGGAATTGACCCCGCCGCCCTGCCGCTCGAAGAAAAGCGGCGCTTCGGAGTGATCATGGGATCCGGAGGAGGATCGCAGGAATTCACCGAAGAACAATACCGCCTGTTTTTCCATCAACAGTTCAAGCAGATGAGCCTTTTCTGCGTGCCCACCGGAGTTATGGGATCGCTCTCCAGCGAACTCAGCGTGCGTTTTGGGCTGCGCGGCCCCAGTCACATAGTCACGACCGGCTGTACCTCGTCTACTGACGGCTTCGGATACGCTGTGAGGCAGATACAATCCGGACGCCTGGACATGACCTTGAGCGGCGGAGCAGACGCGCCCATTGCGCTGGGCATCGTGAAGGGCTTCATTCTGATGAAAATCCTCACCGACTCCTGGAACCACGCGCCGGAGCGAGGATCGCGGCCGTTTTCCGTGGACCGCGATGGTTTCGTGGTCGCCGAAGGCGCATGGATGTTTGTGCTCGAAGAATACGAGCATGCCCGGGCGCGTGGCGCGAAGATCATGGCTGAAATATGCGGCTACGGATCTACCTGCGAAGCCTTTCATCGCGTCCGCTTGCAGGAGTGCGGCGAGGAGCCGGCGCGGGCCATCGGGCTGGCCATGAAAGAAGCTGGGATCGCCGCGAACGATGTGGACTATGTCAACTTGCACGGGACTTCGACCCAGCTGAATGACCGCATCGAGACTCGTGCGCTGAAGCTGGTGCTGGGAGAGCATGCGCGGCAAGTTCCCATGTCAGCGCTGAAGTCACAGATCGGTCACCCCCAGGGAGCGTGCGGCGCGGCCGGCGTGGCGGCGACGATTGTCGCCATGCAAAACGAGCAGATTCCACCCACCGTCAATCTCGAGACGCAGGACCCGGAATGCGATCTTGACTACGTGCCGGATATCGGGCGAAAGAAGTCGATTGAGCACGCAGTGTGCAACTGCATCGCTTTCGGATCGAAGAACTCTGCGCTGGTCCTGAGAAATTGTGCTTAAGGCAGGCGTTGGCTGTTAGTCGTTGTTCGTTGGAAAAAATCCACGATTCTTGAGCTGCAGGTTTTAGCCAAGGACCAACGGCCAATGACCAACTAGGACTCTACTAAGTGCAATACAGTGCCCTCGACCTTTGGCCAGGCGGCCGAACGGGGATCGATCAGATCGAGGTGCGCAGCCGTTGAAATCTCCAGGTAGTGTACGTTCTCCCCTCGTTTTTTCTTCTGCTCGGTGTAATTGCGGCTCAGGAACGGCGGCACTGAATCATCCGCTGCGCCATGAATGAGCCACTGCGGTGCCTGCTGAATCTTGAGCTGCATAGGATCGGCCTCACGATAATGTTCGGGCACGCTGGCTGGTTCGCCTCCCAGAAAGCCCACGACGGCGTTGTCGCTGAGATGCAGTTCCCAGGCCTGCTGCAAATCCACCACGCCTGCAAGCGAGAGTACGCGCTTCACCGAAGTCTCGTGACCCGCCAGACAAAGCGCCAGTTGAGCCCCAGCGGAATGGCCCGCCAGCACCAGCTTTGAGGGATCGAGGTTGTACCGTTTTGCGATTTGCGCCACAAAGCGGTATCCGCTGCGAACATCTTCGAAGGTGCCCGGCCAACCTCCGCCCGGGTTACCCACGCGACGGTACTCCACATTCCATGTGGCCAGATTCCTGGCCGTCAGAGCGGCGCAAAAATGGCCGGCATGGGTAAGGTTGTACTTCGCGCGCCAGTATCCGCCATGGATGTTCATCACTACCGGGAACGGTCCGCCAGTTTTAGGGACACGCAACTCACCAAACTGATTTACATCGGAACCGTAAGGCAGGCGAGCGTCCGCGGGCGGTGGTGGGAGGGTGAGAATATCGTCTGCGGCCATGCGCGGTGTGAATTCCGGTTGTGTCGACGGAACGAAGTTTGGATTTCGCGCGGCCGATCAGACCAAGTCACGGCGCGGAACCCAGGTTACAGTTTTCAGTTCCCGGTTCTCGGCAAACCTATTGGCCTTTCAATTTCAGCTTTGATTTGTTTTCTTCCAGAAATTCGCGGAGTTTTTCGCCGGCGTCGAGGAGCCGGGTCCACTGTTCGTAGTAGAGAGTGACCGGGAAACGTCCCAAGCCATAAACGCTCACCCCTCCTTTTTCGCTAACCCGGAATTCCAGGCTGCCAGTGCGGCGCGGGCCTTGTTTCTCCAGTTCCGAAAGACGAGCCTTCAACTCCTCATAAGTTGGTTCAGGCATGAAATGACCTCAAAGAATGACGTTGTAAGCACATGATAGAGGTTGCGGCGGGATACGTCGAGTCGGTTAAACAGAGGAAGAAAGATGGAGCGGGAGACCGGGATCGAACCGGCGACATCCAGCTTGGGAAGCTGGCGTTCTACCGCTGAACTACTCCCGCTCACTCGGAAAGAAGCCGTGAAACTCACCACGAGTCTAGCACTCCAAGCGGGGCGGAAACAATCGGCTGACGCGGCCGATGGGACGTACTTTAAGCGGGTGGCGGAACCGATCGCAGTGTAATCATGGTTACTTCGGGGGGGCAGTTCAGTCGCATCGGAATCCTGATGGTTCCGATGCCGGAATTGGTGTAAAGCGCCAGGGGACCGATCCGGCGCAAGCCCCAGGGATATTTTTTGGCCAACGGGGGCAGATATGGCGCTCCAATGATGGGAAAGCGTATCTGGCCGCCATGGGAATGTCCGGAGAGCTGCAGATCCACCGGGTGGCGGGATACATAATCGGCCCAGTCCGGCTCATGAGCCAGCAGCACGACCGCTTCGTCCGATGGGATATTTTTCAAAGCCAGATCGAGTCTGGGTTTGCCTTCGAGTACATCATCCACTCCCGCGAACCAGAGCCTTTTCCCGTCGCGTTCGAGGGGCACGGAGCGGTTGCGCAGTAGTGGAATTCCGCGAGACTGAAGGACTTCGATGATGTAGCCTGCATCGGTGTCGATATCGTGGTTTCCTAACACCGCCAGCATTCCAGCACGGGCGTGTAACTGGGCCAGCAAGGCAGCACACGGTTCAACCGCCTGCGCCGCATGCATCGCAACCGAACGGCTCGGTCTCCTTTTGGGTGAGGTGACGAAGTCGCCGGTCAGGACCACCAGGTCGGACTGCTGTTGATTGACCATGGCAATGGCCTTGCGCAACGGCACGACGGAGAAATACTCGTCGTAATGAAAATCGCTGAGTTGAGCAATACGGAATCCGTCCCAGGATTCGTGCAGACGAGGCAGCGGAACTTCAATCGATACCAGTTGCGGGTCGTTGGCGGCAAAGATCGTGCCATCGCCGAGCACCGCCAGGGCGCCAACCGCCGTTCCCGCAATCCCTAATTGTAGAAATTTTCGCCGCGATGGGAGCGATGGCAACCCAGCACTTCTCCTGTGATGAATTGTAGGGATGGTCGGGTCTTGCGTGACTCTATCTATCAAGAAAGCGGCCTGGACCCCTTCAAAACTCTAGCATGGATCGTCTCAGGACGGTCTACGGCTGCTGAGCAGGATTGCGGTACCACGCGACGGTGCGGCGCAGCCCTTCCTCAAAATCCACTTTCGGCTTGTAACCGAAATGCTGTTCCGCCCGAGAAATATCGGCGAGAGAGTGCTTCACATCACCGGCGCGATCCGGACCGTATTTGACCTCTCCGGAATAGCCTGTCAATTTCTTTAAAATCTCGTAGGTTTGATACAAATCCGTCCGCCGGTTGGTCGCCACATTGAAAACTTTTCCTGCGACTTCTTTTCCCTCGGCTTTGCAAGCCAGCAGATTGGCTTCGACGACGTTGTCGACATAAGTAAAATCCCGGCTCTGTTTTCCGTCACCGAAAATAGTGGGCTGCTCTCCCTTGAGCATCTGGGTAATGAATTTGGCCAACACGCCGGAGTACGGCGAGCCGGGGTCTTGCCGTGGTCCAAAAACATTGAAATAACGCAGGCACACCGTCTCCAGCCCGTAGCAACGAAAAAAACTGATCATGTAATATTCGCCGGCCAGTTTGGCGGTAGCGTAAGGCGAAATCGGGTTGGGCGGCATGTCTTCCCGTTTGGGTAGAGTGGGGGTGTCGCCGTAGGCGGAGGAAGACGCGGCGTAGATCACGCGCTTGACCTTCGCGTCTCGCGCAGCCACCAGCAGATTCAGTGTTCCATCTACGTTGGCGCGATTGTTGCCGAGCGGGTCTTTCACCGACCTGGGCACCGAGGGGATGGCGGCTTCGTGAAAAACATAATCCACTCCGCCGCAGGCGCGGTGCAGCGCATCGAGATCGAGCAGATCGGCCTCATGCAATTCAATCTGGTCCTTAATCTCGGCCAGATTTTCACGCTTTCCAGTGGCGAAGTTATCGAACCCAACCACCTTGCCGCCCTGTGCCAGCACCGCTCGAGCCAGCGTGGATCCGATAAAGCCCGCTATGCCAGTAATCAAATAAGTGGCCATAGAATCTTTCATCATACAGGAACGTTTGGGGAGAAAATCTCGTGGGGCGCGAAGCAATACGCGCATTTCGAGGAAACTTTTAGCCGGCCGCCGAACTGCAGAGATGGAAGACGCGGCCAGCGCCTTCCATGGTTTCACTCTCTACACCTGTCTAATCTACAACTGGCTATCTGGTCACCGGCCTACCACTTAAGATCACAACCCACCGAACCGTCGTGCGGTGGGTCAGATCGCTTCGCGGTCTCAGTGCATGTGCATTTCCTTACGCATCGGCAGAGGCGACTCAGTCACTTGCTTTCTCTGGATAATGTAGCGCGGCGTCGGGATTCGTTCCGGATGCATCTCCACTTTTGCGATTGGAGCGGCAGCACCGGAAACCTGTACCCAGGCAGCCACGGATGGCGTACCCGCCTTATTGACCAGGAAGAGCATGTAGTAGCCGGGAGGAGCGATATTTGAATCCGGCGGTCCGGTCACGGTAAGGCTGCCGGCGCCGGCTGAGAACGTCAGACCCACATAGCGCTGATCCATGTCGAAGGAGTGCGTCACCGAACCCGCCTTCATCAGGACCACAGATGCAATGCTGGCAGCATCCGGGGTTGGGACGTTGAACGGCTGGCCGTAAGTGATCGAGCCCGGCGCTCCGGCGGCGATGCTGGGACGTGTCGCCAGGCTTCCGTCCGAGTTGAAAAGGTAGGACGGCTGGTAGATCTCGATGTGGCCCTCGAACACGCCCTGTTCAGGATTGCCACCAGTAAGCGCAACCGTGCCGTCCGGCAGGAGCAACTGCACGTTGTGGTAGAGCCGGGGAAACGCGTTCGATCCGGCGGAAGAGAATGAATTGGTGACCGGGTCGTAGATTTCCGCCTTAAGGCTGGCCGTCGTCACATCCTCGTCAGCCGCGGAACCGCCATCCACCAGCAGCTTTCCGTTGGGCAAAATCGTGGCTTCCATCTCAACCCGCTTCTGGGCCATCTTCGGTCCCTGCACCCAGCACGGAGCATAGGTTGGGCAGGCGGCTGACGTTTGAAAGCCCGCCGGGCTCAGATCGATGAGCTCGGTGGTGTCGGTTGCCGGATTGTCGCCGCCCATGATCATGACCTTGGGGCTGTAGTTGTTCTGCGGAGTCAGCGGAAGGAGGACAGACGTACCGTAGGTCCGCTCTCCGTTGGGATCGTTTTGTCCGGGATAAATGGTCCAGGCGACCAGCGTCCAGGCCTGAGTCGTTGGATTGAAGTCGAGGGTTGCGGAGGACGGCGCGGAATAGAAGACGTGGCCGGTGGGAAGCAGGTGCATTCTGGGATACAACGGAAACTGGAATCCGGAAAAATCAGTGATGTTAGGATTGCCCGGAATCTCGGTGCTCCACTGCTGGCCGTCCCAGATTTCACTGGTGTTGTTGTTCGCGCCGTCAGTGTCGTTCAACCCGGAGGTCGTCATCATACGACCGTCGTTGAGCTCGGTCATGGTTGGATACCAGCGGCCATGCGCGGTCGGAGCGACGTCAATGAAGGATTCGCTGCTGGGATCGAATATGGAAGTGTTGGCCAGGCCGGTGAATGGAACTTCACCTTGCACCCCCACTACCGCAAGCGCTCCGTAACCCTTTGTGCCTCCGTTGATCAGAACCCGGCCATCCGACATGATCGACATTCCGTTACAGAACATGTCCCACGCTGTCGGCATCACAGTGGCCTTGTTGGTGGACAAGTCCAGGAGTGCGGCGCCTTGAGCATAGGGCGCGCCCTGCGGGCAACCTGCCTGCTGCGGAGGACAATTGCCGGAGCCGCTGACGACCAGGATCTTGCCGGTATGCAGCAAAGCGGCGTGAATCGGATTAATTGGCATGGTGGTGGGCAACGTGTTCCACACGCCATTGGGATGACCCGTAACCGTATGACCCGGCTGGCTCGGAGTGGTGGAAGAAGATGAAGCAGCCGCCCCACCTCCGCATCCCGCCAGCGAAAGCGAGATCAGGACTAGCAGCGCCAGCAGCGAAACTTTTCTTTCCGTACTCATTTCTTTTAGGGTCTCCCGGATAAATCCAAAGGTTGAGTTCATAAATTCACGATTGTGAGCGGATGCGATCATTGCGCTGAGGCCGTCTCCACGGTCGTGGTGCTGAGCCGCGTCAGATAGGGGAAGAACGGCGTAACTTCGAACGGCATCTTTTCCTGGGGCGAGAGCAGAACTACCGGCCTGCTCTTCATCATTTCCAGCCGGTTGCTCCAGGGATCCATCTTGACCCGCCCGCCCAGCGGAAGAGCCGCAATCTGATCGATGCGGTTGGCCGCGAGTTCAGGAGCGGTAGCCAGCAGGGCAGACATGCGGATGTTTTTGCCTTCGTCCATGCGATTGCCCAGGTGCGGCCGGATGAGGCTGGTCAGCTCCGGCGCTCGGCTCTGCAGGGCTTTGAGGAACAGCCCGGCATTGCCCAGCTTGTCTTTGTAAGGAGAGTTGGCCAGCAACTGCATGGCTTTCGCGTCGGCGGCAGCTTCCTCAGCCGGGTTGCGGCCAAAGTCCATGCGCTCGAAGGTGCTGGCGTCAGGAAAGAAGAAGCGGTCGTTGAAGGCGAATTTGGTATCGATACGGTGGCCGAGCGCGATATGGCTCAACTCGTGAGCCAGAGTCATCGCCAGTGAAGCCTCGTCCGGCAGCACATCGAGCAGACCCCGGCTGACCACGATGGTGTGGCCGACGGTGAATGACTCCAGCGGCGAAGTGAGAAGCACCCGGCAACGAACATCAGGAATGATCTCGAGATTGTTGGTGACGATGAGGTTGTTGACCACGGTCTGCAGGATCTTGTCCACGTCGCCCTGGGGCGCCAGCAGACCAACCTTCTGCAGATGATCGAGGGCGTTGTCCTCGGCTGTTCGCTCCCACATGCGCTGGGCTTCCACAGGTCCGGCTTCTTTGGCCGAGTCGGTCTGATCCTGGACCGAGTCGATCTGAATATCGGCAAACTCCTGGTTGTGTTTTAGCGGCTCGGGATCGTAGCTCCAGAGGCGGGTCTGCGCTTTGAAGTGCAGACCGGGAAGCAGCGGGCCGGCGCTCTTCAAATTCGACTCTTCGATGAAGATGTAGGCTGGCAGCCACAAACCAGCTTGCAGGTTCAAGCGCCAGCTGTCGAAGTGCAGGTAGTAGCTGTAGCGGGAATGCGGAGAATATGTTCCGTTGAAGCGAACGATATTGAAGTCGCGGTCTTCAACCCAGATCCTGCCGATAAAGCGGCCGCCGGCGTTGTCCTTGGGCTGCACGTCCAAAACCATGCAGCGCACTTCCCCGAGGAACTCTTGCCGCACGAACCTGAAGTCATAATTCTTTTTCTGAAAGTCCTTGTCCAGCATCACCATCTGGGCGAAGCCGATGGGTAAGAATTTGCGAGAGAACAAGCCGGGGAACGGATTGAGGGCGCGAAGGCTGAGACCCGTCTGCTTTTCGAACAGATCTTCTTCCACGCCGTTACTCAGGTCGAGCCGTCCCAGAAAATATTGATCGCTGCGGGGCGCGACCAGCGAATCTTTGTCTTCCCTGAGGTTCTGAATGTAGGTTTCTGCAATCGGGTGCAGGTGTTGCATTTGCTCCACGGTCACCCGCTCGCGCTCGATCACATGGTCGACCACCTGATCGATGGAAACGCGGGGCATCACCGATAAGGAGTCGCTCTTGGTGACGCCGTAGTTTCCATAGATCGTGACTTTGCTGGGCGTGCTGGTGTTCACCGGGAAGGTCGCGCTGGTGGCGCCCGCCGGAATTTTCACGCTGGAGGGGACAAAGGCCGCGCCCACCGGATCTGTGGCCAGCGAGACCGCTACTCCACTGGCGGGAGCAGGCATATTCAGCGTCACTTTGCCCTGTAGCGAGCGGCCCTCGGTAATGTTGTCCGAGCTCAGGGTGATCGAAGACAACAATACGGCCGAATCCTGGGCGGAGACCGAACCCACACCGCCCAGACATATCAATAACGAGAGAAGCACTGTTCCAAGTACGCGCATAAGACTCTTTGACCTCGCAACGTCTGGCCCTTTAGCCAGCATGTGGATGATTGCCGATATACTTCCCAGACCAGGAAACGGCATGGTTAACGCCCCACCTTTCTACCCAGGAGATTCCAGTTGAACGAAAAGTTTGTGAACACAGAGATACCGCCGGCCGCCTGACCGGATTCGAAGCGGTTCTCGTGCAGATAAGCCACACCGACTTCGGTGTAAATGTCTTCGCGGGGGATGATCGCTTTAATTCCGCCGCCCGCGCTGGCCCGGTTGTCCCAATCGAAGCCCTTGCTGTCACGGAAAACTGTGGCCTCAACATAAGGCACCAGTGTCGCCCGGCTGAATCGCTTGGCCACCACACCCTGTGTGATATAGCCCAATCCCAGAATGTTGCCTTTTTCGACAGGCGAGAGATTTCCGATTTCCATCCACGAAGATCCAGGAAACCGGCTTGATTTGTTAGTCACCGGCTGCCAACCGAACCAGTCCTGGGCGAAAAGCGTGAGTCCGCTACTGGTAAAGCTTTTGAAGCGGTCTTCGTAGGAATAGGCGGATCCGATGCTGACCACGCCCTTGCGGAAGTACTTGTTAGCCTTCACTCCGAACCGGGGCAGAATCTTGTTGTTCCATTCGTAGCCTTTGGTGTCCATCACCAGGCCCAAGCCCACGAATGGCGTGACGGTGATACCCCCGGAATAGGTCGCAAACACGGCTGCGCTCTGTTCGAAATAGGATTGCGTATAGAAATTGTTGTGTTCGATTGGGCTGAGATTGCCGAAAGATGTCCAACCCTGCCCGGGCAATCCCATGGCATCGACCACGCTGCCCTGCAGCGCCGATTTGGCGCCGTCCTGAGCTGCGGAGAAGGCCGCCAGGGCCAGAACCGCGAATATCACAAATAAAGACTTGATTTTCATAGTCAACTTTTCTTCTTAGTACCGTTTAACCGCAAACCAGCCTCTTACCTCTTTTTTCTGAATTACTACTTTCCAAAAGCTGTATAGAAAAATCGCGCAGTCTACGAAGCGCAGGATCGGATAGAGCAACGAGTACATGCAGACGTCAATCCGGCGATCGCAGATAGCGCAGATGAATGACAAGAAGATGAGAACCAGCATGTCCATGCCAACGGCGCTGAACGCCAGCCTGGGCGACAACACCACCCACAGCGGCAGCAGCAGGAACAGAGTTGCGAAGATTACTCCTTCACCCATCAAAAGCTTGTATTCGAGATCGATCTTCGAAAGGCCGGCGAGCATGCCGTACTTCTTGCCCACTTGCCAGGCCCCGGTGTGCCAGCGATACATCTGCTTGACATAGTCACGGATCGTTCTCGGGTCCTGGGTGGAAACCACGGCGCGTTTCTGATAGATGATCTTGCCCAGTTTTTTGCGGTGGACCTGGATAGTGCAGTCCATGTCTTCGACGATGGTGTCGCTGCTCCACTCCAGTTGAGCGAAGACATCGGCGCGGAAAGCGGCAGCGCAACCCGGCGTCACCGTAATCACGCCCATGTTGCTCTGACCATCTTTGTAAATGGCATGCGAAATCCAGTAGGCCAGGCAGCGATATGCAGTGAGCCAGTTGTGGGGAGTGCTCTTGGCCCGGCCGCAAACCACAGCCACGCCGGGTGCGGCGAAACTACTTCGTACTGCCTGAAAGTAATCCTCGGAAACCTGGGTGTCGGCATCCATCAGGCAGATGTAGTCATAGCGATGAATCAGGTCGAAGACCGAAGCCAGGCGAGCCAGGCTGTGGGCCTTCCCGATGTTCTTAGGATTCCTGGCCACATTCACGCCAAACGAGGCGGCGATCTCTCCGGTGCCATCGCTGGAACCGTCGTCAATGACGTAGACATCCGCGGGCAGAACTCCGGCCGCCAGGATGCTTTTGACCGTTTTACCGATGCCCACGGCTTCGTCCTTCGCCGGAAGCAATACGCAAAGCCTTTTCACGATTGCCCTCGCACGATCAATTCTGGTGAATCGAAAGAGACTGAGTAGACGCCATCCTTGTTGCGGCGCAGTTCGTGTCCCGCCTGAAACAGACGCACATGCGTCGAACCATTCAGGGCAAGCTTGAGCACCAGGCCGTGCGGGAAGGGAGTGGGGACCTGCCAGGTGAATTTGGTTTCCCCGTTTGCGATTTGGGGCTGGGTAGCTTCAACAATCTTCTGCGCCCGGAAGTAGGCAGCGACTTCGCCGAAGGGTGCGACCCAGACGCCTTTTGTTTCCGCGGCCTTCAGGTAGTCGAGAAGTTCAACAAAAGTATTGCTGGGAATCGGTTCAAATCCAGTGGAAGGATCCCCGATGCCGTGAATCTGCAAAGTCGTCCAGGCCTTCGTCTCAATGGCTTTGTCGACCCATCCCTTGTAGACCGTGAAGTCATACTTGGTGTAGCTGGGCTGGCTGGGCACGTCGTACCAATCGGGCTGTGAGTCAGCGGTGAGATAGAGCGAACGGCTATCTGCACGTCCGCCGCGCGCCGCGATGTCATACCTCTTTACCCAATATTCCAGCCCCGGTGAAACCTCGGTGTAGGGATAGGCAAAAGTCATGACGTCCGTCTTAAAATTGCTGTCCAAAAATTTCTTGGCATCTTCTACCTGCAGCTCTTCCGTCGCTTTAGTCAGGTCTGCCGCATGTTCGTGGGAGATCGAGTGATTACCAATCTCGTGCCCTTCGGCCAGAGCCTTCCGCCATTCGTCCAGCCGGGTTGTTTTGGAAACGATCAGGAAGAAGGTTGCGTGCAAGTGACGCTTGTTCAGTTCTGGAATCACCACGTCCAGGTGAACCGGACGGGAATCGTCAAAAGTGAGTGAAACTGCCGCTGAGTGGTTGTTCCAGGGCAGCACCTTGAGGGTGGGCGTCTGCGCGAGGCAGCAGCCTGCGAGCAAGCTCGCCATCAAGATCGCATTGACAATTATTTTCATCAGCCAGTCAGGGAACTTTCATGCGTAAACAATGCAACCTCGATGCCAACGCAGGTTTGGTTCGCGCTGGATCAGGTAACCACCGTTGTGGCGAGTGATGAGCGTTTCGCAACTGCAGCGGTCGATGGCACTTAGCCGGTGGAATGGGCACGAAAGCCGCACTCGGCGCGGCATCTGGGTAACATGGCGTTTGGGGTGGTTCGATTACTGCAGCATGTTACCTAAGTAACGAAAGCACAAGATCGGGAAGGAAGAGCATTCGCCCCGGAAGGAAAATTTCTTCCACTCTTGCGGAGGGGGAAAACGTGATCCCCAGCGGCTGAAGCCGCTGAGTAGAAAACACGGATTCCCCCGTTACGGCCGTGGTTTGAAGGGCGTCACCCCGATCATGGTGCCAGACTGTCGCCGTCTTCGCGCTTAGCCCTTGAGGTGTACTTTTCGTGGTCGGGGCAGTCTTCGCGTATTCTCCGAAGCCGTGAGTATTGCCGATTCATCAAGAGTGATTTCGCAGTTCCCGCCCGAAGGCTTCTTTGCCGCCTCCAGCCTCAGCAGGTCCACTCGCATTATGTCCTTCCGTAATAGGGGGCCTCAGCCATCACGGTGTTAAGTTTTCCTTACGGCAAGAAATGGACTGGCGTTTGACGGATAAGCACCGATAAGGACGCTGTTGGATTTTGGACGGGCGCGAGGAGTGAAACTTCAGAGTTTGCGTTCTGAAATTTGACTGCTCAGG
Organism: Terriglobales bacterium; assembly: GCA_036265205.1. Taxonomy (GTDB): domain Bacteria; phylum Acidobacteriota; class Terriglobia; order Terriglobales; family Acidobacteriaceae; genus JAIQFF01. The sequence goes on along the minus strand of DATAPL010000035.1, from coordinate 52,097 downwards.
CCCTGCATTTCCTCTGGCCATAAGGGATTTGTTCTTTAGTCCCCATCTCTGATTCAAGAGGATGATCAATGCTGAGGTTGAGCGTATTGGCGGTGGCGCTTCTTTTTCTGGCGGGTTGCGGCGGAGGGACTATGCCATTCACCCCGGCCCACTCTGGGTCGACCGGCGGCGGTTCCAGCAGCAGCTCGTCGTCATCCGGCAGTTCGGGGAGCGGCACCACCTCCAGCAGCGGAACATCAGGCAGCGGTTCAAGTTCCTCGGGCAGTTCCGGCAGCGGCACATCCTCCTCAAGCAGCGGAACCTCAGGTACAAGCTCTTCGAGCAGTTCCGGCACGGGCTCATCGTCATCGAGCAGTTCCGGAAGCGGCTCTTCCTCCTCTGGCTCAGGCAGTGGAACTTCCGGCGCCCCTTCGGTGGTCGGGCCTAGTGAATTTAACTTCTCTGGATATGACTGGGAAACGCACAACGGCTCCGCCCCTCCGGTCGGCAATGTGAATGGGAACGTGGGCATCTTCGATCCTAATAATGTGTCGGTCGGAGCCGAGCTGGTTTTGTCGCTTACCCAGACTCAGAATGGCAGCCAGATCCTTTCCAGCGGGTCGGAGGTTATGACCAAGCAGACCTTCACCTATGGCACCTTTGAATTCACCTCGAGAGTCGAAAACGTGCTCTCGGGATCGGACTCTTCCGGTTTTCTATACGCCTCTGACTCCATAACTGAGATTGATATGGAACAGGTAGGAAACAAGCCCGATGCCGTGGACTGCACCAACTGGAAGGGAGTATCGAATTTCCAGGACACCGAAATCACCGGGTTTCACCAGGGCAACACGCACGACTTCAGGATTGTCTGGGCGCCGACTCACGTCGACTGGTACGTTGATGGGACGCTGGTGGTCTCGCACACCGAGGCCGTGCCCAGCACCGCCGCTCCTTTCCTCTTTAATATGTGGGGAACCAACAAGTCAACCTGGGGCGGCACCGCCACGATTGGACCGACGCGCTACATGTACATCAGCAACTTCAAATACACGCCGCAGTAGACCGTCTCAGTCTTTGGCATAGCGCCTCCCGGATCGGACTTTTACTTGGAACCCGGGCGCGCGAAGAAATCTGCGATAGCGGCCACCACAACTCCTTGTTGTTCTTCAGTCATTTGTGGGAACACGGGAAGCGCCAGCACCTGCTGGCTGGCTTTTTCTGCCTGGGGAAATGCGCCCTGCCTGTAGCCCAGATCAGCAAACGCCGGCTGGAGATGGAGGGGAGAAGGGTAGTAGATCTCGGTGGGAATGCCGCAAGCGCGCAAATGCTCTCGCAACTGGTCGCGCCTGCCAGTGCGAATCACAAACTGGTTATAAACGTGAGTCAGGCCTGGGGGTTGAACCGGCAAAGCAATCTGCTGCAGCCCCGCCTGCCGGAACAATTTCCGGTAGCGATCGGCATTGCGCTGGCGAGCCTTGGTGGCAGCATCGAGATGCCTGAGTTTCACCAGCAGGATTGCCGCTTGCAGGCTGTCCAGTCGGCTGTTCATGCCCAGTAGGTCGTACTGATATTTCTTGCGGCTGCCGTGATCGCGTAGAACAGAAAGGCGCTCGGCAAATTCAGGATCGTCGGTGGTGATCATGCCGCCGTCGCCCGCCCCTCCCAGATTCTTCGAGGGAAAGAAGCTGAAACAGCCAAACGCTCCGATAGTGCCCACAAACCTGTCCTGATATTTCGCCCCAATAGCCTGGGCGGCGTCTTCGATGACCGGGATCCGGCGAGCATCGGCGACCTGCTTGATCGCGCCCATCTCTGCCGACAGCCCGAACAGGTGCACCGGCATGATGGCCTTGGTGCGGGGAGTAATCGCAGGCTCGAGTTGCTGGGCATTCAGGTTGAACGTTTCCGGATCAATGTCGACAAAAACCGGCTTAGCCTTCAGCCGGGCAATGCTTCCGGCGGTGGCCACGAAGGTAAACGGCGTGGTGATGACTTCATCGCCGGAGTCAATTCCCAATGCCATCAGCGGAAGCAGGATCGCATCCGAGCCCGACGCGCACGCCACAGCGAAGGCGCTGCCCAGCAGAGCCGCCACCTCGGCCTCCAGTTCCCTCACCTGCGGGCCCATGATGAACTGCTGGCTCTCCATAACCTTTTCTATGGCAGTCTGGATTTCAGCTTTCATGGTGGCGTATTCGGCCTTCAGATCAAGAAACGGAAACTGCAGCCTGGCAGTGCTGGATGCGGCCGGCTTTTCCGACTTAACAGAAGATCGTCTAGAGTTCACTTCCACTCCTCGCCCAACCCGGAAGCTATTGAGATTCCTAACTATATCGACTGCTGGGATTTTCCGCGAACTCCCGCTCCATGCGGGAACCTTGAGCCGCACGTACTATGACTTTCGTACCCGAATTGGCCTGGAGAATCCCCGTATAATCAGTGTAAATCGGAAGGAATCTGCGCAAACGACAGACCGATAAAGGATAAGGGTGGACCCTGTTCTGGCAGCGGCGATTTTCGTCCTGGGGCTGGCTTTCGGCAGCTTCCTGAACGTGTGTATCTACCGCCTGCCGCGGGACTTATCGGTGGTGCGACCGCGATCGGCCTGCCCGGGCTGCGATTCGCCGATTCGCTCCTACGACAACATTCCGGTTTTGAGCTGGTTGATCCTGCGAGGCCGCTGCCGCTACTGCAAAACCCGGATTTCGCCGCGCTACCTGCTCGTGGAGCTGTTGACCGGTGCGATTTTTCTAGCCTGCTACGCGCACTTTGGCGCGAGCCTGGCAACACTCAAGTACTGTGCATTCGGATTTCTGCTGCTGGGCCTGATCTTTACTGACGCCGAGACTCAGCTTCTCCCGGACAAGCTGACCTTGCCGGGATTGGCCCTGGGTTTGATTTTCAGCCTGCTGGTTCCAGTCAACGATCTGGCGTCGCAGCTCTTGCCCGGCGTGGTGTCCTTGCCGGTAAGTTCGGAGCTGTCGTGGCATTTGTTATCGCTGGTCGATTCGATGCTGGGCGGGTTGGTTGGCGCTTCCTTCATCTACGGAGCAGGCGCAATCTACCTGCGGGCGCGTGGCGTCGAAGGCATGGGCTTTGGCGACGTCAAGCTGATGGCCATGGTTGGGGCATTCCTGGGGACCAAGCTGACGATTTTTACCCTGTTCACGGCTTCGATCGCAGGATCGCTATTTGGCCTGTCCACGGTGTTGGCGATCTGGATCAAACGTACTCGCCGGCGAATGGCTCGCAATCATGAACCAGCGGGCCGGGCCCGGCGGCGGGCATGGGAGTCCGCCACCATCGCGCTCCGCCGCCATCAGATGCCGTTCGGAGTCTTTCTGGGCAGCATGGCCATGGTTGCCTTCTTTTATGGCGACAACTTTCTGCGCTGGTATTGGGGGCTGCTATGAGGCTGATCAGCAACCCCATCGTTCTACGCATGGCAGTGATGTTCGTCGCGGCCGGGTTTGCCTTCCTTTTCGGCTTGCTGTTGATCCGGCGCATGCGCCGCAGCATCACGGAAGAGGGTTCGTTTGCTGAAGCCCCGGTGGCAGCGGAGTCATTTCCGATGCACACTTACCACGCCGTCATTCAGCAATTGAAGCAGCAGAAGCATGAATTGCTCAGCTCGCAGCGGGAGGAGCGCCGCCGCGCCAGGACTTCGGAAAATATCAGCGCCGCCGTGCTCTCCAATCTTTCAAGCGGAGTACTGTTTTTCACCCCGAATGGGCTGGTGCGGCAGGCAAATGCTTCAGCCAAGCAGATTCTCGGACTGGCAGCTCCGGTCGGCATGAGCGCCGCGGAATTGTTTCGTGACGCGGAGCTGGTTTCCGCATCTGACGGTGCTTACGCGGATTTAGCGGCAGCGGTTGGCGCCAGTTTGCGCGAAAAGGTGCGGTTCCGCCAACTGGAGGCGCATTATCACACTCCCTCCGGCGAGGAGCGCACCCTGGACATTACGATAAGTTCAGTGCATGCGCCCGACAGCGAAGTTCTGGGAGCCGCCTGCCTGATTAATGATCGGACTGAGGTGACCATGATCCGGCGGCAGCAGGAGTTGCGCGGTGAAATGTCGGCCGAGATGGCCTTGGGCCTGCGCACTTCCCTCACCACCATCTCGGGATACGCACAGCAACTGGCGGCCAGCCGCGATGCCGGGTTGGCGCGGCAACTGGCGGCAGACATTGCAGATGAAGCGGCGCAGCTGGATCGCACCATTGGCGGATTTTTAGCCAGCGCAAAAGCGGTGAGCGCTGGCGTGAAAGCTTGAATTGACTAAGTCTATGTTGCCGCCGGTTACAGCGGTGACAGGACACAAAGAAACGGAGCCACTATGAAGCGCATGGGATACATTTTTCTGGCCGAAGTCGTTCTGACGAGCGTGCTGGTCTCGCTGGCGGGCGCGCAGTCCGAGCCTCTGGGCGACTACGCTCGCAGCGTCCGCAAAACCGACAAGAAGGAAGCGGCGAAGAAGTACGATAACGATAATCTGCCCAAAACCGACAACATCAGCATTGTGGGCGCCGCTCCGGAGACCACCGCCGAGGACGCCAATCCCGGAGCTCAGTCTGAAGGAAACGCGGCGGCGCCAGCCGACTCTACCGCCGTTACTCCTGAGGCGCAGCCCCAGGACGACACCAAGAAGGCGGACAAAGAAGAGGCTCAGAAAGCTACCGACGAGTGGAAGCAGCGATTTTCCGAGCAGAAAACCAAGGTCGATCTGCTGGCCCGCGAGTTAGACGTCGCCCAGCGCGAATATCGTCTGCGCGCCGCCGCCTTCTATGCCGACGCCGGCAACCGCCTGCGCAACCAGGGCTCATGGGACAAGGAAGATGCCCAATACAAGCAGCAAATCGCCCAGAAGCAGAAGGCGCTCGACGACGCCAAGAAAGCACTGGACAACATGAAGGAACAGGGCCGCAAATCCGGAATCCCGCCTCGGGACAGGGAATAAAACCGCAGCCCTCGGATTTACTAGAAGCCTCCGGTTTTGTGCCGGAGGCTTTTTCTATTCAGGGTTGCGCGACCAGGTATTTCTCCTGGCATTGCTTTGCCGCGGCCAGCAGGGGACCGAACTCACTCGTGCCGCGAAGTTTCACCAACATCGGGTCAAATTTGAGCTGCTCGTAAGCGCAATAGTCATGCGAAATAGCGTTCTTAATTACGTCTACGGCTACCTGCTCTTTGCCACAATATCCAAGTATGGACCCCTGGTAGTACGCCATCTCGGGGTCGGGTTCTGTTAGCAGGTTGGCTTCTATCTTGTGCGCAGCAGAGTCGAGTTCGGGTGCAGGTCGGAAATTGAGGCATGCCTCGAATAGGTCACGATGGTAGTGAGGAGCAACTGGCATGTGCTTCGCAGCCTCGCGTGCGTCCTCCACTTTGCCCTCTCGTAGGAGGAGCGACGGCATTGCATAGTTGGCCCATTCTGAGCCAGCATCGAGTCGCACAAAATCCCTTGCCCGGCTGGTTTGGCCCAATTCCATAAACGCCCAGGTACAGGAACGCCACTGGTAGTTTGCAGGGTCCAATGCGAAGGCGGTATCACACTCTCGGGCCGACTCTTCTAACATTCCGGCATAACGGAGAACATACGCGAGAGTGAAATGGGCCTGGGCGCTTTGCGAATGCTTCTTCACCAAGATTCGTGCATCCTCGTAGGCCTTCCGCGGTTCGCGTCGCTCCACACGGATGACCACAAGCTGAGACGCTGCAAGGATCAGATTGGGGTCGAGCACCAGGGCTCGTTCAAGGGCGTTGTTGGCGCGCTCGATCATTTGCTCGCCGGCGTTCGCATAAGTCGTGTCGTAGTAGTAGCGGACTCCCAAGGCTTCCCATGCGGGCGCATAACTTTCGTCCATCCCCACCGAACGTTCCAGCATTGCGATCGCCTCTTTATTGGGATCGGGATCGTGAGGCATGGAGATACTGCGTAAGTACAGGTCGTAAGCCTCCTCGTTCTTGGGGCGAGTGCCAGCCCCTGCCGGCGTTGTTCCTCCTAAAACCGGCAGCAACCCCTGTTGAACCTTTGCCGTGATCTGCTCCCGCATCGCGATCATGTCGGGGGTCGCGGCCGTCAGCGTGTCACGCCAAATGATCCGGTTGTCGTTGACGTTCACCGCCTCGAGAGTGACTTGCAGCTGATTCCCTTCCTTCAAGTAGTGCCCGGTCACGACGTCTGTGACCTGCATCTCGTGGCCGGCTTTTTGCACGTCCAAATCCGGACCTGAATATTTGCTGGTCGTGGCCGAAGGGCGAATCGACAAGGCACTTGAGTAGCTCAACGTGGTTGCAATTTCGTCGGGCAATGCCAAGCGGAGAAAATCTGTGTCCTTGTCCGAACCGGCGTTCTGAAATGGCAGCACGGCGACGGTGGTTGGACCATCTCGGCCCACGTGGGGAACGGCATCGTGCCTGGCTTGCCAAAACATGACGCCGATAAGTGCGAGAACCAGCACTCCGGCGAGTCCCGCAATCAATTTGCCTTTCCCTATTTTGACCGAGGCCGGCGTAGCTCCTGCCACCTCAGCGCGTCCGCTGCTCGAATCACGTCTCGCCCGGATAAGATCGGCCTTCATCTCGGAAGCGTGCTGGTACCGAACCTCACGATCTTTCTCCAGCGCCTTGGAGATGATGTGCTCAAGGTCCGAAGGCAAATCCGGATTCAGGCGGACCAGCGAAGTCGGGGGCCGGTGGAGAATGGAATCGAAGATGGCCCCGGATGTGTCGCCCTTGAACGGAAGCAGCCCGGTCGCCATCTCGTAGAGCAAGACGCCAAAAGAAAACAAATCGGTGCGAGCGTCCAGGGTCTTGCCCAGCACTTGTTCCGGCGACATGTAGGCCACCGTGCCCAGCGCGGCGCCGGGGCTGGTGAGATTATCCTCGGTAACCGCTGGAGAAGACTGCGTGTTTTCGGCGGCGACCTTGCTGGCGGAACTGACGGGAGCCGTCACCTTCGCCAGCCCAAAATCCAGAATCTTGGTATGGCCGCGCTTAGTGATAAAAATATTCGCCGGCTTGATGTCGCGATGGACAATGCCTTCGGAGTGGGCGGCATCGAGTCCGTCCGCCAGCTCGATGGCTGACGTCAGCAGGTTCTCGATCTCCATGGGCTTGCCCCCGATGCGGTGCTTCAGGGTCATCCCCTCCAGATATTCCATAACAATAAAGCGTTTGCCTTCGTGTTCGCCGATTTCGTAGATGGTGCAGATGTTGGGATGGTTCAGGGCGGAAGCCGCGCGAGCTTCCCGGCGGAAGCGTTCGAGGGCCTGAGGATCTGCGGCCACATCATCGGGCAGAAGCTTGAGGGCGACGAAGCGGCCGAGCATAGTGTCCTCGGCTTTGTAAACCACGCCCATCCCCCCGCCCCCTAATTTCTCGATGATGCGGTAATGCGAGATGGTTTGGCCTAGCAGTCGGCAGGGACCTCGGCCCTTGGGCCGTCATGTTAGGAGCCGAATCTGGGCAAGTCAATGTCAATCGGGGATTGACGCAGGCCGATAAACTCGAGCTTCAGTAGTCGCTCAGTTCATCCCCATTTTGTTTCTCAGGCTGGAAATCTGCTTTACATGATGGCGGCCGTGCAGCCAATGAAATTTTCTCCACTGCTGCGCGGTGAGCGGTCCGAGCACGGGGTGATCCAGCACCTTGATCCGCGAACCATAGCGGGCCTCGCATTCGGCAATTACGGAGTCCATAACGGCAATCTGGGGGCCGATATCAGCTATGACTTTCTCTGCCGGTAGTCCTCGAGGGCGAGACCGTTCTGGCGCCTTTCGGCCTTGGGGAAAATAGCCGAGTTCGGTAACCAGCGCGATAGCTACTCTTTGCTTGAAGGTGCAGGCGCCGCCCAAAGGCTTTCCCGCCTGCAGGCAGCGCTCGAAGGCTTTGGCGGTGCCGGTGTAGGTCAGGTAAAGATGCTCCAAAATCTCAGCGGCAGTCCACTTTTCCTCGTTCGAGGCTGGGGGACGCCTTACCAGTTGCTCGCTGGTCATGCCGCGCGTGGCGGTCGCGATGGCCTGCCGCAGTCGTTCCAGATATGAATCCATGGCACCTCGAATTGCTGCATCTAGTAGAATAATCCCGGCATTTCCGGTTGCAACATTTCATCCTCACGTCAGGAAGGTGACTATGAAGAAGCTGCTGGTGGCAATGCTCGCGCTGGTGCTGATGGCTGGCTGTTCATCGGAGCCGTCGCAGCCGGCGCCCGTCCAGAAACCTCAGCCTAAGCCCCCGGAATTCGTCACCGGCCGCGTTGCCTTCCAACAACTTTTCATCGCCGCTCACGGCTGGGCACGCGATGCCCAGCCGTATCGGCTGGAATCCATCCTCACGGGCGACTCCAAGGGCAAAGACGGCAAGTCAGCGGTGTGGCGCGCCTTCTTCGCTTCGCCTCTCCAGCGCGGCGTAAAGCCTTATGTGTGGTCGGGCGAAGAGGCGCCCGACGCGCCTTCCCGCGGCATCAATCCCGGCAGCGAGGATAATTACAGTCCAACCAATTCCTCCACCCGGGTTTTCGACGTGGTGTTTCTCAAGATCGATTCCGACAAGGCTTTGGACGTGGCCCAGAAACATGGGGGAGACAAGCTCCTAGTCAAGACTCCCGACACTCCTATCCTCTACATGCTCGACTGGAGCACCCCGACCAGCGAGCTTATCTGGCATGTAATTTACGGGTCGAATCCATACGAGGCCAAGCTGAAAGTGGCGGTCAATGCCAACACCGGAGAATTCATCCGGGTGGAGAAGTGAAGGACGCTCTGCCAGTCTGAAAGCGTGGACTGATTCGTGGTAGCAACGCAAATCTCGCATTACCGCGTTCTCGGCCGTCTCGGTGGAGGTGGGATGGGAGTGGTCTATGAGGCGGAAGATTTGCGCCTCGGCCGAAAAGTCGCTCTCAAGTTCCTGCCCGAAGAAACGGAGAAGGATCCGCAGGCGCTGGAAAGGTTTCAGCGCGAGGCCCGTGCCGCTTCAGCCCTGAACCATCCGCACATTTGCACCATCTACGAGATAGACGAATTCCAGGGACAGCACTTCATCGCCATGGAGCTGCTCGAGGGCAGCACCTTGAGCCACCTGATTGCCGGACGGCCCCTGGCGATGCCGAAGCTTCTTGATATCGCCATTGACGTATCCGATGCTCTCGATGCCGCTCACGCCAAAGGCATTGTTCATCGCGACGTCAAGCCAGGAAATATTTTTGTCACCCGGCGCGGTGATGCCAAAGTTCTCGACTTCGGACTGGCGAAAGTCGGGCCCCTGGAGGGAAGCCGCGAGGAGATTGGCGCTTCCGCTTCTCCCACCGTCACTTTGCCCGAGTACCTCACCAGCCCGGGAGTTGCGTTGGGAACTGTCGCTTATATGTCGCCCGAACAGGCACGCGGCGAATTGCTGGACGCCCGCACTGACCTGTTTTCCTTCGGAACCGTCCTGTACGAAATGGCGACCGGCGTCATGCCCTTCAAAGGCACGACTTCCGCGGTAATTTTTGATTCGTTGCTCAACCGGGTTCCCACCCAGGCTTTGCGTCTCAACCCCGATGTTTCTCCAGAGCTTGATCGCATTGTCGGCAAAGCGATGGAGAAAGATCGTGACTTGCGCTACCAGACCGCGTCCGAGCTTCGCGCCGACCTGAAACGGTTGAAGCGCGACACGGATTCGGGGCGCACCTCGGGTGCGGTTCCTTACGTTCCGTCTTCCAGGCGGAAATACACATGGGCATACGTAGCGGTTGCCGTCGCCGTGCTGGCAATTGCGGCTGCCGGGTTCTATTTCTGGCGCCAGCCTCCCGCCGTGGTTGGCAATACGCAATGGGTGCCCATCACCGATTTTCCCGACTCTGCCACGCAGCCGGCGCTTTCGCCCGACGGTCATATCCTGGCATTTATCCGCGGCCCGGAAACTTTCCTCGGTCCTGGGCAGATTTATCTGAAGTTCCTGCCGGATGGCCAGCCCGTTCAACTGACCCACGACGGGACACTCAAGATGGGCCCGACGTTCTCTCCGGACGGATCTCGCGTGGCTTACACCACATTCGACAATTTCAAGTGGGATACTTACCAGGTGCCGGTGAGCGGAGGCGGCGAGCCCAAACTTCTGCTGCCCAACGCCTCTGGCCTGGTCTGGTTGGATAGTCAACGGGTCGTCTTCAGTGAGATCAAATCTGGCGTCCACATGGCGCTGGTCAGCGCCACCGAGAGTCGCGGCGCAGAACGCGATGTTTATGTTCCCGCGTCAGAACTCGGCATGGCCCATCGTTCCTTTGTCTCGCCCGACCGCAAGTCGGTGGTGGCGGTCGAGATGGATGCAACCTCGATGCGACCCTGCCGGCTGGTTCCGCTCGACGGCAGTTCCCCCGGAAAGCCGATTGGGCCTGAAGGCCACTGCACTGGAGCAGCGTGGTCTCCGGATGGAAAGTGGATTTATCTCACCACCGACGCCGGGGGCTCCGGAGATCATATCTGGCGCATGCGTTATCCCGACGGCACTCCGCAGCGCATCACCTCCGGACCCACCGAAGAAGATGGAATTGCGATAGCCCCTGACGGCAAGTCCATAATCACTTCAATCGGCCAGTCGCAAGGCACGATTTGGATTCATGACAAAAATGGCGAACGCCAAATCTCGTCTGAGGGATATTCCTTCGCTCCGCAACTCTCACCCGATGAGAGCGCAGTCTACTATTTGCAATGGAGCGCGGCGCATTCCGTGGCTGACCCCACCCGCGATCGTGAGAGTGTCGACTTGCTGCGCTACGATCTGAAAACAGGGGAGAAGCAAGCGGTGGTGTCTAACGCCGATATCGCCGGCTATGGTATTTCTCCGGATGGGCAACAACTCGTATACTCCGCTCGCGACACGCATCATCAAGCGCATCTGTGGATGGCATCGTTAAACCACCGCTTTTCTCCCCGGCAAATCTCATCCGGCGACGACGATGAGCCGTTCGTTCTGAACGGCGGCGAAATCATTTTTCGCAGCCTGGAGAACGGAAAGTTCTGGGTCTACGAGATGAAGCAGGGGGAAGGCGAGCGTCGCAAGCTGTTTCCTTTTTCCGTAATCACCATTGGTGGAGTTTCCCCCGACGGGCAATGGGTCTCGACCTGGGTTCCTATCCCCGGCGAAGATTCCGGCAATGCGTTTCAGGCTTATCACGTTGCCGATGGCAAAGCAGTACGGGTGTGCGACTTCTGCTGGCCCCAATGGTCTCCGGATGGAAAGTATTTTTATATTTCCTTCGTTACCTTCGCGAACAACACGGACAGCCACACCGGCCAGACTTACGCTTTTGCCCTCAAGCCGGGCGCCGCCCTTCCCCCACTGCCAACTCAGGGAATCAAACGCGAAGCCGACGTAATGGCGTTCAAACCTGTCGTGCTTCCGACCAGCCGTGCTGATGAGGTCGGGCTCGGCCCATCGCCCGCGGTCTACACCTTTGCCTTGCGGACAATTCAGCGCAACCTCTATCGCGTACCCCTGCCCTGATTCGTCGGCTGCATCCCGACTTTTTTGGAAATTCTACTTGCTCGGTGGTTCGGTGGATGACGACTGGTCTTTGTCTTCCTGTCCCTTGAGCTTCTGCAGCGATTTTTTCGCTTCTTCTGACAGCGGACCGCTGGGCAAGACCTTTAAGTAGTCCTGATAGTGTTCCGCGGCTTCTTCGGGTTGATTTAGCTTTTCGAGCGCCTGCCCCATACGGAAATTAGCCAGCGCATCGTTAGGCTTGTAGAAGAGCGCCTCGTGATAGCGGTCCAGCGCGGCCCGGTAGTTTTTCTTCTTGAAATAAAAATCGCCGACTTCAATGTCTTTCGCCGCCCGGTGGGGATCGTAAGGATGAAATTCCTGAACGTCGGAAGAGTCGCCGGCCGAGGCATCATCCGGAGGCAGGGTGCTGTGGGGATGATCTTTAGCGTCATTCTTGGGCGGGCTCAGATCAATTCGGGTATCGCGACTGGAACTCTCGCCCGCTTCCTTATCACGCTCGGAACGGGGAGGAGGCTGATTCTGATTTGCGTCTTTTTCCCCTTGTTGGGGCTGTGCCCAGGTAAGTGCGGTGAAGCAAACGCATACAGCCAGCCAGAAAATCAAACGCCGCATGGCTACTATTGTAACGGAGGGCGAGGGGGTAGGAACCTGTCATCCTGAGCGGCGCCTGAACTTCGCGACAGTGAAGCTTACGCAGAGTCGAACGATCTTTGCCGCGTAATGAGGCGTCGGCATTTGGGAACCCTTGCTGAACAACCCTCTGACGACGCTGTTTTTATGGGGTAGGGGTCCTTCGATTGTGCAATGTGATTCGCCAAGCGAATCGCAGCGCTCCGCTCAGGATGACAAAAAAAGCTGCTCCACGGGGGAAGTGGAGCAGCTTGAGTTTGGCGAATTCCTCGCGCAGAGGAAGCTTACATGGACGACGGCGGAGTCGGAGCAGGAGCGTTAGCTGGCTGCTGCGCAGGCGTCGAGCTGTCGGCGGAGTTGGTCATCAAGCGAACGTCCACTCGACGGTTCTTTGCCCGGCCGTCTCTGGTCTTGTTGGAATCGACTGGCTTATCCTTGCCCAGACCGATCAGGTAGATCTTGTGTGCCGGAATATTGTGTTCTGAAGCCAAGTACTGAATCACCGAATCCGCGCGACGCTCGCTGAGCGCGTAGTTGTAATCCGCATTGCCCACGGAGTCGGTACCGCCCTCGACGGTGATGATGTAGCCCTTGGCGTTCGGTACATCGGTCGCCAGCTGGTCAAGCGCCGCTTTGCCATCTTTGGTCAGATTGTCTTTGTCGAAACCAAAATGCACCGCGGTTTCTGTGACTACATGATAGTTGTCCAGGTTGGCCACGGTGTTCTGCAGCGAGTCAACACGGTGAACCGCGTTGTCGGCCTGAGTCTGAGCCTGCCCGGCCTGCGCCGCCGCAGCCTGCGCCTTCTGGTCGACTTCGGCGGCCTTCGCGGTCACCTGCTGGATGCCGGCCTGAGCGCGCGCGTCGACATCCTTGATCGCGTTGGTGTTTTTCGCGGTCAGGTCATCGAGCTCATTGGTTTTGTTGATCAGCGGCGTGGTCTCTTGACGAACATAGTTCTTGCTGGCGCATCCGACCGTAGCCGCCATGCTGGCTGCCAGTAGAACGACTAACGAAGTGCGATTCATTGTAGGAGGGCTCCTTCCTCACTCATCTCGCGAAACTCATAGTTCCAATCGTACTGCTAATCTCATTGCCCTCTTAATAGATGCTGAGGGCTTGTTCCGCGTACGCATTGTACAAGAGCACGGTAGATGCCAACAGTGGAAATAACAGTGCGAGCGCTGTAACTTACTCATTGTGAACGACTTGATGACGTCATTCTCCGGCGTCGCAGCGCCGCCGGTCAACATCTTTCGTGCAAAGGCGTCATGAACTGAGGAAATTTTATATGGTGCAGATTCATGCACCTGGTGGGGAAAGTGTGGGGATGACTTCGCGTTTGTTGCGCCGGTAAACGCGAAAGTCGTTATCGTCCACCGTGATCACCACATGACGGGGAAAAAGCTCGCTCATGCGCACCAGACACAGGTCGGCGAGGTCGGGTTCGCGATCCTCGTACCGTCTTGCCAGGTCTCGTAGGGGTTCGAAATTCCGGCTGAAGTCGAAGGCTACACGCAGCATTTCGTCCTGCACCAGGGACAGGACGTAGGCGCTTGATCCCAAGTGAAATGCCGCCTCCGCCAAAACAGCTTCGCAGGTAAGTAGCGGCTCGGTAATGGTGCGCGAGAGATCGACTGCCCACGCATGATGGCTGTCGTTGCGATTCCCGAAAGCGACGACGAAACCTGTATCAGCAATCCCTTTCATCGACGGGAGAACCCCTTGCGGGACGAGAGATCCGGTGGACCGCTTATCAGGCCGGCATGACGCAGAAATCTCTGGGTTCTCTTTTCCGACCTGGCGCTTTCGAGTTGCTGGCGAATGATGCGGCCGACCGGCATTCCAGTTCTCTTAGACATTTCCTTGAGCCAAGCGAGCAATTCTTCTGTAAGACGTATAGTGAGTGTGTGACTCATATGGCATAATTGTATCACAAATCAATGTTTCCGAAAATCCAGCCAGCCCGCGCCCGATTCCGGGGCCTCGCCATCATCATCTAAAATGGTACCGAGCATTGGACCTTCAGGCCAAAATCCGCACCATCCCCACCTCCGCCGGCGTGTATCTCTACAAGAACGCCGAGGGTGAGGTTATTTACGTTGGCAAGGCCAAGAATTTGCGCAGCCGTGTGTCTTCCTACTTTCGCGAAGGGCGATGGGAGGATGCCAAAACCGACTCGCTGGTGCGCGAGGCGGTGGACGTCGACTACATCGTCGTCGCCAACAACAAAGAGGCGCTGGCGCTTGAGAATCACCTGATCAAGCAGAAAAAGCCGCGCTTCAACATCCTGCTGCGCGACGACAAGACTTATCCTTATGTAAAGCTCACCTTAGGCGAACGCTTTCCGCGGGTTTACGTAACCCGCCGACTGCGAAAGGACGGCAGTTCTTACTACGGTCCCTACTTCCCCGCCAATCTGGCATACCGGATCGTCGATCTCATACACCGGCACTTCATGGTCCCCTCGTGCAAGGTTGACCTCACCCGATATCATCCGCGTCCTTGTCTGCAGTACTACATCAAGCGCTGCCTGGGGCCGTGCGTGGAAGGGTTAACCACGCCGGAGATTTACCTGGAAGCGGTGCGTGACGTGAAGTTGTTCCTCGAAGGCCGTCCCACCGATCTCTTGCGGTCACTTCGCCAGCGCATGGAAGAGGCGGCGGAGTCTGAGGAGTACGAGCGCGCTGCCCGGTATCGCGATCTCATCTCGACCGTCGATCAGTTGCAGGAGAAGCAGCGCATCGCGGCGGTTGAAGGCGACGACGCGGACGTGTTCGGCTATCACTACGAAAACAACATGCTGGCAGTGAATCTATTTCACATGCGCGGCGGAAAGGTGCTCGACCGGCGCGAGTTCTTTTGGGAAGACCTGCCTGAGATCGCCGCCGCAGACCACGCAGGCACGGGTGCCCCCAACTGCCCGCCCGGGCAAAGTTCCGCCGGTTCCCTGCCAGGTGCGCCCGCGGCATTTCATCCGGGCGAATTCTTTTCCACCCTGCTTACCCAGCTCTACATCGGGCAGCCTTACGTTCCGCGGAATATTTACCTGCCAGTGGACTTTGAAGATCGCGAAGCTCTGGAGGATTTGCTCTCGGAGCAAGTGGCGGGCGAGGGCGCACGCCCCACACGCGTCCATATCCTGGTACCGCAACGCGGCGACAAGCGCTCGCTACTCGATCTTGCCGGCAACAACGCGAAACAGTCTTACGACCAGCGCTTCAGAGTGATGAAGCCGAACGCAAAAGCCATCCAGGAAGCGCTACAGGATGCGCTGGGCCTGCCGGAGCTGCCGCGACGCATCGAGTGCTTCGATATCTCTCACATTCAGGGGGCGGAGACAGTCGCGTCCATGGTGGTGTGGGAAGACGGGCAAATGAAGAAATCCGATTACCGCAAGTTCATCATCCGCGGCGTGACTGGTGTGGACGATTTCGCCTCCATGCGCGAGGTGGTGACCCGCCGTTACAAGCGAATTCAGGAAGAGCAAGCGCGAGGAGAGCAGGGCAAAATGCCCAGCCTGGTGCTGATCGACGGCGGTCTCGGACAGTTGCACGCCGCCGCGGAGGCGTTGGACGCGCTCGAAATCATCAACCAGCCGCTGGCGGCGATCGCCAAGCGCGAAGAGATTATTTACGTTTACGGGCAGGAAAACGAACCCATCGCACTCGATCACCACTCGCCGGTGCTGCACCTGGTGCAGTTGATTCGCGACGAAGCTCATCGTTTCGCCGTCACCTTCCACCGCAAGCGGAGGCAGATGCGCGACCGCGCCACCGAATTGCGGGATATCCCGGGCGTGGGTGAAAGCACCACCCGAAGATTGCTGGAACATTTCGGAAGCGTACAGGCGGTCAAGCAGGCGGATTCAGCCGCGCTTTCCGCAGTAGTTACCCGCTCGCAGGCGGAGGCCATCCTCGATCATTTCAGAAAGCAGGACGCGCCGGTTTAGCCAACAGCGCAGCAGATGACGCAGTTGTCGGGGAAGAGGCTAATGAGCTAAGTTGCCAAGGCGCCCGGGGTCGGAAGGCTGTGCGGCGGCTTTTCTGAAACTCTGGCGTCCCAGCCACGCCACCGTTGACAGCATTCCGCACCAGCCAAGGAAACTCACCACCGCAGCGATCCTGGTGTCGTACTGCAGCACTCCCAGGCTAGAGAAGATGGCGTGCCAGTCGTGCTCCACAAAATCGGAGTCTCCGGCCGTAACCAGAGGCAGAACCATGGCACGGGCGTCGGCCATATAGGTTGCGGTATAAAGCCAGTTTTCGAAGAAAAAGAATGCGCAGAAAGCAAAGGCGGTGGTCTGCTTTTGAGTAAAGAAGCTAGCGGCTAGGAGCAACGGCACCAGCCATTGCAGGAGAGTGCCTCCCCACAAACCGAGCGTCGATCCGAACCATCCGAACAAGAGATGTCCGCCTTCGTGCACCACCAGGTTGGCTAGGTCAATAAAGAGGAACTCGCCGTGTTTGCTAAAAGCATAGATCAGGAAGGTAGCGTAGAAAAGCAGCCAGGCAGCCGCGGCATAGCGCGGAACCGGGCGCCAGTCTCGCGCTAAGATGTCCTGCCAGAACTCGCCCATTCTCTGGATTGTAGCCAGACCGGTAGAGGCAAGACAGTTACGGCAGTGCTCCTACGTCAGAGTTTCGCCGTGCACTAGCGAGTGATCGCTTCCCAGCCCTCCGCCCGTATAATTGGCCTGTCTCGATATGTGGATGAAGGCACATCAATGGATCGTCACCCTCGGACTGTTGGCCCTGGTATTGGCGGCAGGCGCAGGCCTGATTCTGACCCGGCAATCGGAACAGGCAAGTTCCAATCTGCGCGGTCGCAAACCTCCCATCGTCGATGAGCAGCCGCTCAAAACCGCTCGCAACATGGCGGCGCTGGCTGCGGACTGGGACGAGCAGAGGCAGGCGCGGCAGGCGCTTAAAGTCGCCGACCACGAAGTAGACGTGGCGTTCAGCTACGAGATGCGTGAGGCCACCGAGCATCCCACTCCGCCCACGCCCGAAACCAAAGAACTCTTCGCCCAATCCAACCGGGCGCAGGCGGCGGTCAAAACCGACCAGGATCGCATCGACCAGTTGCAGAAGCAGCTGGCCGCGGCAAAAGAAGAACACAAAGACAGCCTGCAACAGCAAATCGATCTGACCAAGGCGCAACTGGAACTGGATCAGGATGACCTGGAAGACGTGAAGGGAGACCTGATTCGCTCCGGCGCAGATCGTCTTAGCAGAATCCAGCGCCAGTTTAACCGCCACGAGACCACCCAGCACGAGTTCGAAACCACTCATGCACAAACCGCTCCGAACACTTCGGAAACGGCCAATATGGCCGGATTCTCCCAGTTCGGCGCCTGGTTCAAACTGCGGGACAAAAGCCGCCAGCTGCAGCGGGCCATGGACGAGGCGAAACAGGGGGGAGCCGACCTCAAACGCATCCACGACACTCTGCAGAAGCGAGTGAGTAACGAGACTGCGAACAAGCAGGCGATTGCGCAGAAGGCCAGCAGCCAGGTGGACGCCGCGCCCGCAGGCTCGAATTCGGCCGACAGCACAGCCGCAGCCATCTCCTCGCTGCACCATATCGCCGTCGACCAGAAAGATCTGTCCGATTTCGACAAGCGTATTCAGGATCAGGACGACCTGGCCGCCGCCTATGGAAGCTGGATCGACCTGGTGAAGGCCCGCCAACAAGAGGTGGTACACGACATCATCCAGGCGGTGATGCTGATCCTGCTCATCTTGTTCGGGGTATATCTGGGCAACCGGCTGGTGGACCATTTCTTTGTCGGACTCTCAGTGGAGCGGACCCGGCTGCATACCCTGCGTGGAGTGGTCCGTTTTGCGGTGCAAGCCCTGGGCGCGTTTCTCATCTTCTTCGTCCTGTTTGGTGTACCTGACCAGATATCCACCATCCTCGGCCTGGCCGGCGCCGGACTCACCGTGGCATTGAAAGATTTCATCATGGGTTTTGTGGGCTGGTTTCTGCTCATGGGGCGCAATGGAATTCGCGTCGGCGACTGGGTGGAGATCAACGGCGTGGTGGGCGAGGTGGTCGAGATAAGCCTGTTGCGTACGGTGTTGCTTGAAACCGGCAACTGGACCGATACAGGACATCCCACCGGACGCAAGGTAGCTTTTGTGAATAGCTATGCCATCGAAGGCCACTTCTTCAACTTTTCGACTGCCGGACAATGGCTGTGGGACGAAGTCGAGATCATGGTGCCCGCGAGCCAGAATCCCTATCCTGTCATCGATGCCATCCAGAAGTTGATGACCAAAGAGACCGAAGCCAATGTGCAGACTGCCGAGCAGGAGTGGCAAAAGGCCACGACTCGCTATAGAGCGCAGCCGGTTTCAGCGGCGCCGGCCATCAGCCTGCGCCCGACCAGCGCCGGGATAGAAGTACACGTCCGCTACATTACGCGCGCGGCCGAACGCCATGCCATGCGCACGCGCTTGTATCAGGCACTGGTGGAACTGCTGCACAGCCGGCCCGCCGACCAGGTGGCTGCCGCCACCGCTCCGACGGCGCGCTAGAGAATCGAACCGCTACAAAATCATCCCCTGCCCGTCCTGGAGCACGGCTTTGCCCGTCCAATATCCGTCTATTGGTACGTGGGGTGCGGTAGCAAGTCAACGAAAGGCGCGATGTTGGCGGTTCTCGAAGTCGTGAGCAATCCGTGCGCTGGCGGCATCGAACGAAGTCGGAATGGAATCGTGTTGTTTAGACTGCCCATAAAATCACTCTGTTTCATGCCGCTGGCCACGTTCCTTAAGGTCATTCAGCAGCCGTTCTTTCACCGCCTCCGGCAAACGTGAATCGCGCAGAATCTCCCGCACCAGATCGGAAGGGAGAGAACCGGCAATTTCCAGAGCCAGGTCGAGAGGAGTTGCCGGGTTGCCCAGCAAGGCTAGACGGATTTCGCGGCGAGGCGACCATCTGGGATCATTGCAGACGGCCACGACCAGTGCCGTTGGAGCATCATGTCGCATCAGGGCGCTGATAAGTGCCGATTCCGTCAAGCGGGGGTTTTCCAGCGCAGCGCGAACCACGCGGGGCTCAGGATCAAGCAGGAGTTCGGCAGCGACCCGTCCGGAGGCGCGATGCGCCAGTGAGAGCCGCTCGCCTTGCGGCAGCCGCTCCAGGCGGTGGATGAGAGCTTCTTCGGCGGCCATTTTGATGTCTGCGGCAACCACCGGGGTGAGCACCACCTGCATCAGGTCAAAGGTGAACAGGTGGCGGACCATGGGAACGGAGACATGACGCGGCGTTCGAGGATGCTCGATCACGGCCAGCTTCACTTTGCGGCTCTTCACCAAGCCGCTGTTCTTGCTCAGTCGACTCAACACCTGCCCCGGCAAATCACTGCGCTTCAGCAGCACCAGGGCAAGATCCTCACCAAGGGCGGGATCGGAGGCCGCGGAAGCCAGGATTTCGGGCGACGAGCTATGCACCGCCTCGGGCAGCGATACTGCAGCCCCGTCTGGGGAAGCAGAACCGGACGGAGCAGAACCAGCCGAAGATGGATCGTTGAAGGACATGCGTTGGTTGCTCTCGGCTGCGAATAACCGCGGTAACTTCACTCACCGTAAGCGACAATGTATAAAGATTCTGGCGCGAACAGAGTTTTCTTCGCACCATTATGCCTGATCAGGTTTTCGATATCGTAGTTATCGGCGGCGGGATTGTCGGTCTCTCGACCGCGATGCACGCCACTCGTCTCTGGCCTCAGCGCCGCCTGCTGCTGGTGGAGAAGGAAGACGCAGTTGCGCGCCACCAGAGTGGGCACAACAGCGGAGTGATTCATTCCGGGGTTTACTACAAGCCCGGTTCCCTGAAAGCAAAGCTGTGCGTCGAGGGCGCCGCCGCCATGGTGGAATTCTGCCGCCAGCACAACCTGAAGTACGAAGTGTGCGGCAAGGTCATCGTCGCCACCAGCCCGGAAGAAATACCTGGCCTCAAGTCGCTGTTCGAACGCGGACAAGCCAACGGCCTTGTCGGACTGAAACTGCTTCAGCCGGATCAACTGCGCGAGGTCGAGCCCCACTGCAGCGGGCTGATGGGGCTGCTGGTGCCGAGCACGGGAATCACCGATTACGCGGCGGTCTCCAGGAAATACGCGGAGATTGTTGCCGCCCAGGGCGGCGTCATCAGCACCGGCACGGAAGTTCGCAAGGTTGTCCGGCAAGGTTCTGAGATGGTTGTTGAAACAACCCGCGGAGCCTTCGCCGGCAGAAATGTGATTAACTGTGCCGGACTGCACAGCGATCGCGTCAGCCGGATGGCAGGCCAGAAGCCGGAAGTCAGGATTGTGCCTTTCCGCGGAGAGTACTATTTTCTGATTCCTGAGCGGGCACACCTGGTGCGTACTCTCATCTATCCTGTGCCCGATCCTAAATTTCCCTTTCTTGGAGTGCACTTCACCCGCCGCATTGAGGGCGGCGTCGATGCCGGGCCGAACGCTGTGCTCGCCCTCAAGCGCGAAGGTTACAAACGCACCGATTTCAATCTGGCGGACTTCGCCGGCACACTCGCTTATCCGGGCTTCTGGCACATGGCGGGAAAATACTGGCGGGACGGAGCCAGCGAATACTATCGCTCCCTGAGCAAGGGCGCATTCGTGAAAGCGCTGCAGCGACTGGTGCCGGAGATTGTCAGTTCCGATCTGGTCGGGGATGGTTCCGGCGTCCGCGCGCAAGCGGTTCGACCCGATGGTTCACTGGTCGACGATTTTCAATTCGTTCTGGCAGAAAAAATGCTGCACGTGTGGAATGTCCCCTCACCCGCGGCGACTGCCTCCCTGCCGATCGGACAGTACATTGTAGAAATGGCGCGAAAAGGCTTCGCCCTAAAGTGAGCCATCAGTTTGTCACGGTAAGCGTCCGGCTGTAACACCCTCGTTAACCACCAAGGACACGAAGTTACACGAAGAAATGTTGGATTTCATTCGTGTCCTTGGTGGTCACAAAACCCGGCGATGCTCGCGAAACGATACAATTGCGGACATCCAAATACGGAGGACACATCGGATGGGGTTTGATCTTTCCGGAAAGCGGGTGGCGGTCCTGGGCGTGGGCAAAATGGGCGGCATTCTGCTCAAGGCGCTGCTGGAAAAAGGGCTGCTTTCGCCCAAGTCGACTTTTGCCACGGTGCAGCATGAGGATCGAGCTCGCGCCCTCTCGGAAAAACTGGGGGTTTCGGTCGGCACCGACAACCTGGCCGCGGTGCGCGAGGCTGACATCATTCTGGTTTGTGTAAAGCCGCAGGTGGTGCAGGAAGTCATGGAGCAGATTCGTCCCCACGTTTCCCGCAAGCAACTCATCATCTCGGTGGCAGCCTCGGTGCCGACCAGCCAGATCGAAAAAGTGCTGGGAGATGTTGCCGTGGTTCGAGCCATGCCCAATACCCCTTGCGTGCTGGGCGTTGGCATGACAGGTCTATGCAAGGGAAAGTACGCAGACGCCAGGCAGGTTGAAACCGCATGCGCACTCTTCGGCGTCGTCGGCAAGACCGTGGTGGTCGACGAGAAGCACATGGATGCAGTGACTGCACTCTCGGCCAGCGGCCCGGCTTATATCTACATCATCCTGGAATCACTGGCGGAAGCCGGAGTGAAAGTCGGATTGCCGCGTGACGTGTCCACTTTGCTGGCGGCGCAGACTACGCTGGGAGCGGCAACCGTAGTGCTTCAAACCGGAGATCATCCCGCCCTGCTGAAAGACGCAGTAACCACTCCGGCGGGCTGCACCATCGACGGCATCATGGAACTCGAAGAAGGCAAGCTGCGTGTGACCCTGATCAAAGCCGTGGTCAAGGCAGCGCAGAGAGCGAAGGAACTGGCTTACGGATAGCAGAAAGACAAACACAAAGACTACGTTTACGGCAGCTGGAAGTTCACCGTGATCCGGGTTTCGAATTCGATGGGCTCGCCTTTCACCAGGTGCGGCTTGAACCGCCATTGCCGCACTGCGTCGGCGGCAGCCTTGACCAACTGAGGATCGCCGCTCACAACTTCGACCTTTCGCACCCCGCCATCTCTCCCGACGAAGGCGCTCAGCACCACAGGCCCTTGAATCCGGGCTGCCTTGGCGGCTTCCGGATACTGAGGCTCAACCCGTTCTAACAAGTAACTCTTCCCCACCAGGGGCGAAGGTGCCGCAGACCCGGTCGAGGAGCTGTCTTCCCGGTCCGCCGCATCCTGAACTGGATTAGATTGGTCAGCGGCGGGTGGCGATTTATCACCCGGCTCCATTCTGAAAACTACTTTTCCGTTTTCGTACACCACCAGACCGCCGGCCGGCTCGGCCGATGGCGGTTTAGGCTTCACTGCGGCTTTGGGAGGAACAGCTCGGGGAAGCGGTTCCGCGGGTTTGATGGTGTCAGCTATTTCCTCGTGAGTCGGTGAAGGCGGCAAGGTTGCCGGAGGCATCCGGGCCCCCGCCTGGGCTTCTTCTGGCGCAGGGGGCAGTTGAGTCGCCGAGCGGCTCACCGCCATGCTCCAGCCCACGCGGCCGACCATCCAGCCCAGCAGCAATGCCAGCGCAATGACGGCGGCAGTCAGCGCGGTGGTACGGTAGTCGCGACGGCGTGACGCCGCGGCCATCTGGGTGGTAGCGCGGACCACTTCGCTGGCGATACCTTCCGGCGCAAAGTCGGCATCGGTCGGCGTGCCGAGCGACCCGTCCGGCGTGCCAATGCCGTTCTCCACCGCCTCCCTCACCGTAAGTGCTACCCGGCGGCAGAGCACGCGCAAACCCTCGATATCGGATTCACCAAAGGCGTGGGGTATGGAAGAGAAGACCTCCAGAATTCCCCACAGTTTGTCCTCACGCAGGACGGGCATCACTACAATCGAGCGGATCCCAAGGTCGCGACAAGCCGCAGTGTTGACCCTGGTGTCGTTCCAACTGTCGTCGCAACGTTGCATCTCGCGAGTCTGGATGCAGAGGCCCGACAGGCCAGAATGGGTGTTGAGATGGACCCCGGTTTTCGGGGACTTTTCGCCTGCGGTCGCGCGGCAGACCATCTGGTCGCCGCTGGCCAAAGCTATAACCGCACCAGTGGCGGCGGTGGCCAGCAAGGCCTCTTCCAGCATTTCATGGAGCCGCAAATCGAGGGCAAGATCGGCGGGCAGGGCATCCGGGCGGTGAAACTCAATCACCTCGGATGGCTCGCTCGCGCTCTCCCCAACGTCCGGTTCGAGCCACTCCGGACCGTTGACCCGGGTGTGGACCACCCGGGGAAAGCGCGTTGGGTCGGGTTTCAGCATGGATCGACGAGCGGGCGACTTGTCCACAGCGGCCTGGGACTGCGAACGGTAGTCGAGCGGAGTTTCACCTGAAATGACAATCTTGTCAATATGAATGAAGCACGAGTTAAGTTATTAATAATAAGCATGTTAGCTAGAAATACGGTCCGGTCATATTTCGCCCCGTTGCTGGTTATTCTACTCGCTTCACTATCCCGGGAGGCATAAATCATCGCCCGAAACGGCGTTTGATGCGGGCGCGATAGACCTTGGGGGTGGATTATCGACCTTGAAAGCGCCATCTTCAGGCAGTTACGCACGAGCGCGAGTTGAACTCGTGTACACTTCCCCGGCACTGAACATGAGCGAAGAACGAGCAACTTCAAGCCCAGCGCCACTTTCGCCGTCTCAGCAATGGCACGCGGTCAGCGCGAGCTTCCTGGGATGGACCCTCGACGCCTTCGACTTCTTCGTGTTGGTCTTTCTGGTGGACACGCTGGCGGCCCACTTCCAGGTCACCAAAAGCGCCATCGTCTGGACCATGACCGCTACCCTGGCAATGCGGCCGCTGGGCGCGGTGCTATTCGGACTGCTCGCCGACCGCTACGGACGCCGTAAACCGCTGATGGCGAATGTAATCTTCTTTTCGGTCGTAGAACTGCTTTGCGGATTCGCCCCCAACTACACGGTGTTTCTGATCCTGCGGACCATCTATGGCATCGGGATGGGCGGCGAATGGGGCGTTGGGGCCTCCCTGGCCATGGAAAGCGCCCCGCCGAGATGGCGCGGGATTTTGTCAGGCATTGTGCAAAGCGGCTATTCCATTGGCTATCTCCTGGCCGCGGTGGCTGCGCGTTTCGTGCTGCCAAACCTGGGATGGCGCGCCATGTTCTGGGTAGGAGGAGCGCCTGCGCTCCTGGCTTTCTACATCCGCTTCAAGGTACGCGAGTCGGAGGCCTGGAAACAGCATCGTGCCCCCACCATGGGATCCATCATCCGCACCGCCAGCGGCCATTGGAAGATCTTTCTTTACCTTGTTCTCCTGATGACCCTCATGATGTTTCTGTCGCACGGCACTCAGGATCTCTATCCTGACTTCTTGAAGTCGGCGCGGGGCTTCGAACCCAAAATTGTCGCCTACCTGGTTATTCTCTTTAACGTGGGGGCGGTATTGGGAGCCATTGTTTTCGGGCATCTTTCGGAAACTCTGGGTCGCCGCCGCAGCATGATCCTGGCTCTCTGTCTGGCTTTGGCCATGATCCCCGCCTGGACTTTCGGCGGGTCGCTGCTGACTCTGGCGGTCGGAGCTTTCGTGATGCAGGCCGGGGTGCAGGGGGCCTGGGGTATTATCCCCGCTCATCTCAACGAGCTCTCTCCCGACCAGGTGCGCGGACTCATGCCCGGTTTTGCCTACCAGTTGGGCATACTGGTGGCGGCCCCGGTCAACAACGTTGTCTATGCCCTGCGCCAGCCGCTGGGCTACGCCTGGGCGCTGGCCGCGTTTGAGATTGCAAATATCCTGCTTCTGATCACGGTCGTTGCTCTGGGATCGGAACACAAAGGCAAGAGTTTTACACGTCCCAATCCCTCCTAAACATGATTGTGACGGCCGTCACTCTGAACTGTGATTCACGGCCAGAGAGCTGGCGCTTCCGCTTTCCGCCCGTATAATTGAGGTAGATCATTAAGGTTGCTACTTCGCTGCACCCCGGGAAAACTGCTACAGTTTTTCTTTGGGAGTTACAGCTCGCAATTTGGTGTGAGTCGGCAACTTTCATTCGGCAACTGGAGCGCTCGATGCGTATTGCAGTGGTGGGTTCGGGTTACGTCGGCTTAGTGGCAGGCGCCTGCTTCGCCGACCTGGGCCACAAGGTCATCCTGGTCGACAACGACCAGGCGAAGGTGAATGCCCTCAAAGCTGGCGAGGTTCCTATTCACGAGAAGTTTCTGCCCGAATTGTTGAAGCGCCATCGCGACCATAATCTGACGTTTTCTGACGACCTGCAGCAGGCGGTCAAGGCCAGCCAGGCAATTTTTGTGGCGGTGGGCACTCCCCCCACGGAACAGGGCGAAGCCGATCTCTCTTACGTGGAATCGGTGGCACGAAGCATCTCCGGCGCCATCAACGGCTACAAAGTCATCGTCGAGAAAAGCACAGTGCCGGTTTATACCAGCGACTGGGTGCGCAAGATTATTTTGCGCAATGCCGCGGCCCCGGATTCCTTTGACGTTGCCTCCAATCCAGAGTTCCTGCGCGAAGGCACTGCGGTTACAGACTTTCTCTATCCGGATCGCATAGTGATCGGCGCCGATAGCGAGCGCTGCGCCGCGGTGCTGCGCGAGATTTACCTGCCGCTGACCGATGGCAGTTATTACCAGCGCAAGGACGCGATTCCGGCGCCGGACCAGGCGCGAATCCCTCCGCCGCTGATCGTCACCAGCGCCAAAAGCGCAGAACTGATCAAGCATGCCTCCAACGCATTTCTGGCGATGAAGATTTCGTTCATCAACGCGGTGGCGTCTATTTGTGAATCGGTGGGAGCGAATGTCCACCAGGTTTGCCAGGGAATCGGAACCGACACCCGCATCGGACCGCGCTTCCTGAATCCCGGCATCGGCTACGGCGGATCTTGCTTCCCTAAAGATCTGATGGCCTTCCGCGCCGTGGGCCGGGAATGTGGTTACGAATTCAGACTGTTGGACGAAGTAATGCGCATCAATGAGGAGCAGCGCCATCGCTTCCTCCGTAAGGTGCGAACTGCCCTGTGGACGTTGCGCGGCAAACGGCTGGCCGTATTGGGGCTGGCTTTCAAGGGCGGCACCGACGATATCCGAGAGTCGCCCGCGATTCTGCTGGTGCAGTCCCTGTTGCAGGAAGGCTGCCAGATCGCCGCCTACGATCCGGCGGCGGTTGAACGTGCGCGTGAGGTTCTGAATTCAGGAGCCGAATTCGTGAACAGCCCTTATGACGCCGCGGTCGGCGCCGATGCCCTGCTGATCCTGACCGAATGGGAAGAGTTCGCCTCGCTTGACCTGGACAGGTTGCATCGTCAATTGAAGTATCCCATCGTGATTGATGGCCGCAACCTTTATGATCCGGATGCTATGGCTGCGCGCGGATTCACTTACTACAGCGTCGGCCGCCCCGTGGGCGTTCCTGCGGCCGCACCCGCCCCGGTAACCACTTCGTCTTCGTCTTCTTCCAGGAAAATCAAGAAATCATGAAACCACAACGCGCCCTGGTAACTGGAGGCGCCGGATTTCTAGGTTCCCATCTCTGCGATGCTTTGCTTGCAGAAGGTTATTCGGTGGTCGCGGTCGATAATCTGCTCACCGGAAAACGCTCCAACTTCGATCATCTGCGCAACGACACGCGTTTCGAATTCCAGCAACTGGATATCAACCAGCCCTTCGATTGCGGCCCGGTCGATTACGTGTTCCACTTCGCCTGCCCCGCCAGCCCGGTGGACTACACCTTGCATGGAATTGCCACTCTCCAAGTCGGGTCGATCGGCACTTTTCACGCGCTCGAAGTCGCCCGTAAATATGGCGCGAAGTACTTCGTCTCCTCCACTTCGGAATGCTATGGGGACCCGCTACAGCATCCGCAGAAGGAAACTTACTGGGGCAATGTGAATCCTATCGGACCGCGCTCGGTGTATGACGAGTCGAAGCGATTCACCGAAGCCGCGACCATGGCGTATCACCGTTACTACAAGGTGGACACGCGCATTGTCCGCATCTTCAATACCTACGGCCCGCGCATGCAGCTCAATGACGGCCGCGTGGTTCCGAACTTCATGAAGCAGGCGCTGCGCGGCGAAGATCTGACGGTTTACGGGGACGGCCGCCAGACGCGCAGCTTCTGTTACGTAAGCGATGAAATTGATGGCTTCCTGCGGCTGGCCAAGGCGGCAGAGCATTTGCCGGTCAACATCGGCAATCCTACCGAGTTTACGATCCTGGAATGCGCGAGGCTGGTGCTGGCTGTGACTGGGTCAAAGAGCGCGATCAAGTACGAACCCTTGCCCCAGGACGATCCCAAGCAACGATGTCCTGACATCACGAAAGCCAGAACTCTGCTGGGATGGGAACCAAAGGTTGATCTGGAAACCGGCCTGCGCTTGTCCCTGGAATATTTCCGCAAAGCGGTTGCCGAGGTATCGGAAGCAAAATAGAGGCAGGTCTGCTGCAGAACGAGCTAGACCAGACTGTCTTCGGAAGCCTGGCAGGCGATGAGCTGCTTTACCTGCTCCCGGTCGGCCACGGTATTCAGACTGAACTGGACTCCCATGCCGAAGCCGGGATGTGTGACCTGAACGGTTCCCCGCACCCGCAATTTCAAATCCTTGGTTCGCACCACCAGGTCAACCACCGTGTTCGGGGAAAACGGCGATGGGGTCTCAACGTAGCAGCCGCCGGTGCTGACATCGCTCAGGGTGCAGCGATTGGGAACGCCTTCTCCCAGCCGGAAAACATCCGCGCTGAGGCGGCAAGCCAGCCGCGACTGGATTCTGCGGTTCGAAGACGAAGCCGACAGACCCAATCCCGCGAGCCGCGTAGCAACCGGTTCCGCAGGCGCATGCGATGCAACTTTGGGGGCTGCTTTTTCCGCAGCCGCGAGACGCTCCAGGCTGGCCTTGATCCACTCGTTCAGAGTTCGACGCGACGTCTGCGGCACGTCGACGAAACGAATTCCGACTCGCCCCGATGAGTCCTGCCAGACCACGTCCCCAGAAAGCCGAACCGAGGATTTTCCGCCCGGCAAATTGAATTGAAAGTAAACCTTGCAGCGAGGAGGCAAGCGGCGCTCGGATTGTATTGCCAGGCCGTCCTCGCTCAGATCCAAGAGGGTAGCCGCAACATTCTCGGCGCTGCCGTACGCGATGGAGGCGGGCGCGTGCAATGCCACTCGCAACTTGGTTCGCTTCTCCCGCGCCATCAGTCCGCGTGCTGCCCGCAGGCTGCCGCTCGCGCGTTCTGGCGTGACAGGTTTGTACACAATGAAGTTTGCCCCGTGGCCGAATATGTCCCGCACCTGTTCGCGGCCGTCCACCAGGCCGATCACCAGCGTGCCTTTGTTGAGGGGCAGTCGCCGCAGCGAACCGATAAAGTCGACGGCGGCCATGTGATCCTTGCAGTCCACCACGACCGCATCAAATTGCTGTGCTGCCAGCCGGGGAGCCGCTGCGCTGATTTCTCCGCAGTGCTCAACTCCAATGC
The DNA here is from genome assembly GCA_036265205.1 of Terriglobales bacterium. GTDB lineage: Bacteria > Acidobacteriota > Terriglobia > Terriglobales > Acidobacteriaceae > JAIQFF01. The sequence goes on along the minus strand of DATAPL010000035.1, from coordinate 23,521 downwards.
TCAGATCTTTCAGAATCTGACTGAGCACTTCCACGGCATTCGAGTCCGCGCACACCACCAGTGACGTAAGCGCCATACGTTGAGAATGTTAGAGTTCCCCGGTAAGCCGCGACAAGTTACCACAGTCACAGGAGTTCTGACTGTAGGGCGGACACTCTCCTGTCCGCCGCTTTTTGATTTTGACCGTGCTGTGGCAGAAACCACCACCAAAGTCAAAAACCAAAATCAAAGGCAGCGGACAGGAGTGTCCGCCCCACACATTTTTGCGGCTTTTTTCGGAGCCGGTGACTTTCGTCATCTGGAGTTGAACCGGGGAACTCGCTATGTTGGAACTGTAAGCGACTCCAGGTTTTGCAAGGTACTCCGACCATGTCATCTCGCACTGGCAACTGGATCATCGCAGCCGGAGCCATCGCGGTCCTGCTTGGAATTCTTGTGCTGCCCGCTGCTCTGGGCGCGCACGGAGACTCCAGCTTGCTTCCGCTGGCCGCCGCCGGAGTGTCGATAGGTTCCATGATCGCCGCCGTCGGCATCTATGTGAAAGCCCGAAGCGGGCAACCTGCAGACCGGCCGGCTGGGTCAGCCGCGGAATCGAAAAACTCGGGACGTAGAGTCCGAGGCGGATGCGACATTTGCCACGGCGACCTGCCGGTGATTCATTGCAAAGTGCATCAAGTCCATATGTGTCCCGACTGTCTGGCTCAGCACTATGATTTCCGCTCCTGCGCCTACGTGCCGAGCACTCGCCGCCAGTCCGCCAAGGGCGGGAAGAATATGGCAAGAGCGCACGGCGCCTGACCTCTTCCGCAGTTCCTACTGGAACCACAGCGCGCAGGGCTTCGAATCGTACCTTTGACTGATCCTACTTGTTGATGACTTCGCTGGCTTGGTTGCCATGTCGCTGGGCTTCGCTAGCGGCGAGAGGCAGCTTGCCGTGATTACCACTCCGTTGCAAACGATTTTGCCGTCCGGATGCTGTTGGCAGGGTTGTGTGAAACTCTGGACGTTGATAGCGACGCAGCGAGAGGGCACCACGAATCTTGCCGGCCGAACCTGCATACACCCTGTCGCCGCCAGCAGGCTAAGAAGTCCAATGCTGGCTATCGCTTTTTTCTTGCATCCCGATTTTCTGAATTGGCAGTCGCGCATACCACAGAGTCATCGACAGCGCGACACTATCCTTTAGCTAATGGCGAGTTCGAATAGACCGCCCGTGCAGCGTGTATCATCTTTCTTTCTGGCTTTTCTTTCTGCCTACTGTGGAGGAATCCCTCTTGGCTCAGATCAACGCGATTTTCTGGGACGTTGGCGGCGTCCTGCTTAGCAATGCCTGGGATCGCAGTCAGCGTGAGCGGGCGCTCGCCCAGTTCAAACTGGACGAAGCAGAGTTTCTCGACCGTCATGAGATGCTGGTTTCCTCGCTGGAGCGGGGCAAGATCGGCTTCGACGAATACCTTGACCGCACCATCTTCTACCGTCCCCGCCCCTTCGCTCGCGAAGTTTTCAAGGACTACGTATTTTCCCTCTCCCAGCCCCATCGCGAAGTTCTGGCCGTGGCGGAGCAGCTGGCGAAATCGGGGAAGTACTTCATGGGAACCATCAATAACGAATCGAAAGAGCTGAATCTGTACCGTATTCAGACCTTCGGCCTGCGCGAAATCTTCTCCGTGTTCGTCAGCTCCTGTTTCGTGGGCTTGCGCAAGCCCGAAGAGGGCATCTACCGTCTGGCGCTAGAGATTACCCAGAAATCTGCCGAAGAATGCTGTTTCATCGATGATCGAGCTCTGAACCTCGAGGCCGCGCGCCGCCTGGGGATGCACACCATTGAAATGCAGGATGTGGAGCAACTGCGACGGGAACTGCGCAAGCTGGAGGTGCAGATTTGATTTTCGAAAGACACGGCGCGGGCGTTGCTGCCGTGAAGGTGCCGTCATGCTGAGCTTGCGAAGCATCTGGCGCGGCGCGATTACGGACCGCGCTACGCGCGCCTATGTGGCTAGGGTTTGCGCGGCGGGCGGGGTAGCGCAGGGTTCAACGGCATGCCCGGCTTCGGAAGTTGCTCCGCCGTAGCTCCCAGACTCAAGTCACTGGACCAACTATCAGCCACGATCTTCCATTCGCCGTTTGCCTGCCGGTTGAGCATCACCAGGTATTTGCCGCGCTCTTCGCGGCGTTTGCCCATGGCAACCGGCACCAGGGACTTGCAACGCCCTGCCTCATAGCCAAAGTCGCCAAATAATTCCGAGCGCACCGGATCCAGCTCCACATCGCTCATACCGGCATCCAGCACGCCAAAGAAAAATTCGCGGATGGCGGCCGCGCCTCGAACCGGAGGAACGTTCGGCCGCAGCACGGTGGCATCGGCCAGATAAAGACCGACCAGGTCGTCAAGCTGTTTGGTGTTGCAGGCCAGAGCCCAGTCCTGGGTCAATTTGCGCAGCGCCGCTTCTGCCCGGCTCAACGACGGGCCGCCCATCGGAGCCCGCACCCGGACGACGTCCCGAGCCCCGGCGGCCCCGCCAGCAGCTCGCAGATCGGGACTCGCAGCCGCGTCGAATCCGTCGCTCGACGAAAAATAATGATGGTGATAGTGATGATGGTAGTGATGCTCGCCGGGTCCTTCCGGCTCGGACTTCGAAGCCGGCAGCGCCGCTTCAGAACGCTCGGCTACTTTCAGCAGCGAGCCGCCGCAGCTGGCGCAATAGTTGTTCCCCTTGCGATTGGCGGTTCCGCAAGCCGGACAAGTTTTCACGTTTTCGGATTCAGGATTCACGTTCACAGATTCTTCGGCGCTCTGCTCCAGGGAGTATCGCTGAATGGCCTGGAAGATGGCGGCTTTGGAGTCCGGGCCCAGCCTGGGATCACGCATGCCGTGCCTCGGTTCCCTTCCGCCCTCCGGTCAGGTTCATTCTAGACGAAAAGTTTTCTCAGTGACTGGAAAACTCCACCTTCGCTTCCGAGTCGGTTGGAATGCCATTGCACAAAGCAGGACGATAGCGCCAGATTCGCACGGTGTTGAGAACGGTGCGGTCTTCATAATCGCCGGCACTCTCCAGAATTAACGCGCTGTGCACCCGCCCGTCGGTCCCGATGATGAAGCTGACGCGGACCTTCGAGTTCTGTTCCGCTTCCTCAAGCAACGGATCAGGCGTTGCCAGTGCTTGCGGAGGCTGCGAAACTTCACAGGAATTGCGTCCCGTGGTGCGCGGCAGCGCAGAGAATTCGGAATCATGCACTGCCGAACTCCAGAGATGTTGTTCGCGCTCGGGCAAAGGAGCCTGCCCACCATCAACCCGGGCCGGAGCCTGGCCGACCGTAGCCAGGCAAACAGCCGATATCCCAGTGATCAGGAACGCCCAGCATAAGTTGCCAATCCGCATGACCCAGCCCCTTCAAAGCGCGCCTGGAGTAGGGCAATCAATGGGCCAAGGAATCTCTCGTAACTGGCTGATACACAATGGGTTTGCTGGAATGCGACAGGACTTTTCCACTCCTGAGTGAAAATGGTTGCAGGAAATAGACGAAGCTGGCGGCACTGAACTTCCTTCAAGTCACGCTTGAAGGTCCGCGCCTGGCACTATATCGCTCAACTCCAGGGACGTATGGCCACTCTTTTCAGACCTTCGCAGCCTTAGGCCCTCGTGGTGGCGTTATACGTTGCGTAATAGAATGTTTCAAACAAGCTTCCAGGTTGGGATGTAATCCGGGGAGGGTCATCCTGTTTCGACACGGGCTCGTGCTGCGAAGTCAGTTGGCGCTTAGGTTCCGAGTTTTTTTGATCGCGCTACTCGCGCTCTCTTCGCCACTTGCCGGGTCACTGGCTGGACAATCGCAGGCTTCGCCCTCGGGCCAAATTTCTGGTGTCGTCAGCGATCAGACCGGCGCGGCGGTTCAATCCGCCACCGTGATTTTCAGCCGCGGTTCCTTTACCGCGACCCAGGTGACCGACGCCTCGGGGAAGTTTGTATTCTCCGGCATCACAGCGGAGGCGGGCGTGGTCCGTACTTCCGCTGCCGGATTTCAAACCAGCGATACGGATTGGCGCTCAGGATCCGGACCGCTTGAGATCGTGCTGCGGCCGGCGAGCGCCGCGGAGCAGGTAACCGTGACAGCGAACCGCACCGGCGTGCGGCTGGTTGAAAATGCGACCAGTGTCGTCGTTCTCTCCGGCCCGGATCTGGACGCAACGGCGGCGTTCCGCCTGGACGATATGCTCCGCCAGGTACCGGGATTCAGCCTTTTCCGCCGCACCACCAGCCGCACCGCGAATCCAACCACCCAAGGCGTATCGCTTCGGGGGTTAGGAGCCAGTGGAGCCAGCCGCGCTCTGGTACTGAGCGACGGCTTCCCGCTCAACGACCCCTTTGGCGGCTGGGTTTACTGGGACCGCGCTCCGCGGGAAAGTATTCAAAGCGTGGAAGTCGCCAGCGGCGGCGCCTCCCATCTCTACGGTTCGGACGCACTTGGCGGCGTCATCAACATTATTCGCACGCCCCCCGATCGGAATTCGGTTTCACTGGAAGCCGCGTACGGCAACGAGAATTCGCCCGACCTTTCTCTCTCTGCCAGCAGGAAAATGGGCCCGTGGTCGGTGGGCGTTGCTTCTGAACTCTTCCGCAGCGATGGCTACATCGCAGTTCCCGAAAGTCTGCGGGGCGCGATTGACACTCTGGTTAATTCTCAGGATGCCACCGGGGACGTCACCGTGCGGCGCGAGTTTGCCGATCGCGGGGACTTCTTCGTGCGCGGGTCGGTATTTGGCGAGTCCCGGCATAACGGCACGCCTCTGCAAACCAACAGCACTACCATTCGCGAACTGGATTTCGGTGGGAACTGGGATGCGCGTGAGTTCGGAGCTTTCCAGTTGCGCGCCTACGCCGGACGGCAAAACCTGGATCAGTCGTTCTCCTCGATCGCTTCCGACCGCAACAGCGAGAACTTGACTCGCACCCAGCGTGTGCCCGCTCAGCAGGTAGGATTCTCGGTGCAGTGGCAGCGTACCGTGGGCACGCGCCAGCACCTGGTAGCGGGCGTGGAAGAATCAAATATTCATGGACAAACCAACGAGCAGGGCTACTTCAACGGGCTTCCCACCAGCACTTCCGCCGGCGGGGGGCGGGAAGTAAATTGGGGCGCTTACGCCGAAGATATTATTCGTATCGCTCCAGACTGGTTGCTGACCGCGAGCGGACGAGTAGACCACTGGCTGAATTTCGACGCCTTTGCGCCGCCTAATCCGGCGGTGCCGGTTGGCGCAGCTTCCCTTCCCGACCGCAGCGAGTCCTTCTTCAGCCCACGCCTGGCGATCCTGCACAAACTCACCAGCAACATATCTCTTACAGCGTCCGGTTATCGTTCTTTCCGGGCGCCGACATTAAATGAACTGTATCGAGGTTTTCGTGCCGGCAATGTTTTCACCGAGGCCAATTCCAACCTTCGTGCCGAACGCCTGACCGGAGCTGAAGGAGGCGCCATTGCCACCGGCTGGAACCAGCGCCTGATGCTGCGCGGCACGTATTTCTGGAACCAGATCACTCGCCCGGTTGCCAACGTCACGCTGACCACAACCCCCAGCCTGATCACCCGCCAGCGCCAGAATCTGGGCAGCACGGTTTCGCAGGGTGTGGAAATGGAGCTGAGCGGGCAGGTAAGCAACTCGATCACGCTCTCCGGCGGGTATGAATATACCCACGCGACCGTGACCAGCTTCACCGTCGACCCCGCGCTCGCGGGACTCAATCCCAGCCTGGTTGGCCTGAACGTTCCGCAAATTCCCCGCCACCAGTTTGATTTCCAGGCGCGTTACTCGCGGCCATTTATTCTTCTTGCTGTGCAGGGAAGGTTCGGCGGAAACCAGTTCGACGACGACCAGAACACGCTCTTGCTGAGACGCTATTTCACCCTGGACGCCACTGCATCCCACTCCCTGCGCCCCGGAGTGGACGTGTTCGTCGCCGTAGAAAATCTTTTGAACCGGCGCTATGACGTGGCCCGAACTCCGGTGCTCATGGTCGGTCCACCCATCCTTGCTCGCGCCGGCCTGCGGCTGCAATTCGGAGCGAGGTAGATCGTCGCCGTGCGACCGTTTGCACGGCCGCACAGAGATGATCGCGGCGCGTGAACAGAGTTCTCCCTGCGCACGCAAACCGAATGTGCCCCAAGATGAAACTGTTTGTAGTCGGGGCTATTGGATGGAACTACCCACCGACGAAAAAACGTTGTTGGCGTTACTGCCGACCAAACGTATGGTTCCGACCACAATGACCAGAATCACTGCCAGCATGACCGCGTACTCGGCGATATCCTGACCTTGATCCTCATGCCACAACCGACGCGCAATGCTCAACATGGTGTCGCCTTCCAGTTCGAATCGGATGTGCCTCTGCAGGCAAACCAATCCGGGGGGATTTTGTTCGAAGTTTCGAAGTAAAGACCACAGGCTGGGCGCACAAAGTGGCAACTAACTAGGTGATTGGGTTGGATTTTGCGCGACAGAAGCGCCGCTGTCAAGAAGATTCTGTCGCGAATCGCCGAAGCTGCGATCCGACAAGTCTGATTACGTAACCGCGAATCAAAGTTACTGGTACTAGTGATGAATAAATTTCTTCGACCACGGGATCATGTCCCAGGTCTGCCAGAACGCCGTCATTTCGTCCGGAGTGCCCAGTGAAACTCGGATGTATGTATCCAGTGGCGGAAAATGGCGGCCAATCAGAATCTTGTGGTGGTGGAAATGCGCGATCACTTCCTCCGCCGGATGCTGCGTATTCGTCATTACGAAATTGGTATGCGAGTCGATGGGCATCAGCATTCGTTCCATGGCCTGGTTAAAAAATTCCTGCCGGTCATCGCGGTTGCGCTTGATCGCCAGCTCAACTCCGTCAGCATCATCCAGGGCGACGCCCACAACTTCAGCCATGATGGCATTGAGCGTGCTCTTGGTGAGGAAGTTGCGCATCTGATTGATCGCCTGCGGAGCCGCGATGGCGTAACCCAGTCTCAATCCGGCCAGGCCGTACGCTTTAGAGAAGGTGCGGGTTACGATCACCCTCTCGTCCTCCAAAGGTCGCTCGATAAACGAAGTGTACATGCCCGACACCTTCGCATAGTGATGATAGGCTTCATCGATCACTACGTGCGTGGCGCCGGGAAGCTTGGCGATGAAACTCTCGATATCCTGCCGCGGGGCAATCGTCGCTGTGGGATTGTTCGGATTGCAGATATAGACCAGGCCGGTCGACGATTTTGCCCGCGTCAGCATGCCCTCAAGATCGTGGACAAAGCCGCGATTAAGCGGCACCCGCACTGCCTCAGCCCCCAGCGACCGGGCATAGTCATCAATCGCTTCGAACGTCGGCCACGCCTCTACCAGTTGCCGGCCTTGGCCTAAAAACGCGCACGCAGCTACCCGCAAGAGCTCGGTTGACCCGCATCCGAACAGCACTTGCTCAGGCTTCACTTTGTGGAAGTTCGCGATGCGCTCCGTGACCTCGTTGTACTTCCGGAAGGTATAGCGGTTCACCAGCCCGGTCGCGGAGCGTATGGCATCGGCTACTTTTGGCGAGGGACCGTAGGCGTTCTCATTGCTATCCAGATGGATAAAGCCGTCGGACAGAGGATTCCGCGCGGATTGAAAAGCCCAGGCCGTCGAACCGCCCTGCAGCGGCCACTGAATGGCAGCGCCCGCCGCGGCGCCAATACCGAGGGAGCGCAGAAAGTCTCGGCGCGATCTGCTCATTGCGGTTCTCCTTCAGCGTCACCTGATCCTACGAACGTGCCCACCAGCCGCCTCCTTGAATCAGAATACTTTTTCCCGCAGCAGCTGCTGCAGGTATAAAGCGTAGCCGCTTCCGTTCATCGCCGACGCGGTTTCTTCCAGCTGGCGCGCCGTGATGTAACCGTAGCGAAAGGCGATCTCCTCGGGACACGCGATCTTGAGTCCCTGGCGGGTTTCAATCGTCTGGATAAAGAGCGAGGCCTCCAACATCGCCTGATGGGTACCGGTATCCAGCCACGCCATACCTCGGCCCATCACCTCCACCTCCAACTGCCCACGCTTCAGATACTCCAGGTTTACATCGGTAATTTCGAGTTCTCCGCGCGGCGACGGTTTCAGAGATCGAGCGATGTCCACGACTTGATTGTCGTAAAAATAAAGACCGGTGACGGCGTAGCGCGACTTGGGCGCCTTCGGTTTTTCTTGCAGACTCAACGCCTTTCCGCTGGAGTCAAATTCGACCACCCCATAGCGTTCCGGATCCTGCACCGGATACGCGAACACGCGCGCGCCCGTGGTTTGTTGAGCCGCCTCCAGAACTGTCTTGGCAAGATCGTGTCCATAGAAAATATTGTCCCCGAGAACCAGGGCGCAACAGGACGAAGCGATAAATTTGCGGCCTACCAGAAACGCTTGCGCAATTCCTTCCGGCCGGGACTGCACCGCGTATTGGAGTTTTAGACCGAATCGTGTCCCGTCGCCCAACAATTGTTCGAAGCGAGGCGCGTCTTGCGGCGTGGAGATCACCAGAATGTCGCGGATACCCGCGAGCATCAGGGTGGTGAGCGGGTAATAAATCAAAGGCTTGTCGTAGATGGGAAGCAAACTCTTGCCGACTGCGTGGGTCACGGGATAGAGACGCGTGCCTGATCCGCCGGCCAGAATGATGCCTTTATATTTGGACTGCCTGGGCTTCGCTGTTGCCATGAAAAAAGAAATTGCGCAGCGCAGCACTTTCTCCGAAGCGCGCGTCGCAACTAGAGTACTGCATCGTCATCCTCCGATGATAGTTCCTGCACGTGACTGCTGAGGTCCGCCTGTTTTAAATCGATTTTCCAAACATAAGTCTTCCATGTCTCCGGTTTCCAGGGCTCGGCATTCACCGCAGCAGAATTTTTCTTCGCGATCACCGCTGCGGCTGCTGGTCATCACGGTGGGAATGACCGGGGTAACTACTGTTCCGCATTGGTAATGGCCGTATGGCCTGCACCTGAGTTCACTTCTGTTATCTACCGCCTGCGCAACCCTCAGAGCACACTGCATTTGGCTGCGTTATTCCACGTTTCAGTCTCTTCGGGATCGGCACTTGGAATGGTGCAGCAAGCAGGTAAATCCCCCGCCGTATGGCCGTACGGCAATGTAGAGGCCTCCGTGAAGGATTTCGGCACCCGCTGCGACCTGGTAGTTGTTCTTCTCCTCTTGACCACGATGCTTGGCTGTGGGGCCCTGAATGCGGCCCAGCCCTCGGCCCAATCAGCTCAGACCAATGCAGGTTCAAGCCAGGTTACTCTCACTCCGAAGAACGTTGCCTTTGGTAACGTTCAGGTTGGCAAGACCCAGGCACTCTCGGCGACCCTGTCCAACACCGGCAAAGGCGCGGTGACCATTACTCACGCCGCCGTTTCAGGACAGGGATTCGCACTGGCCGCTTTGAAGGTCCCGTTCACAATCAACCCAGGGCAAAAGATCTCGATCGGTGTGCGCTTCACCCCGACCGCCGGCGGAATGAACCAGGGCACGATTTCTCTGGTGGGCAACACCCTGGTGCGCTCCGGCAGGATCGATAGGCGCCGGGGCGGTGCGATCACCGGCGTGAGCTTAACCACTCTGCCCATGACGATCAATCTCCCGGTCTCAGGCCAGGGAGCGGCGGCCGGGCAACTCGCGGTTTCGCCCGCCGTGCTTTCTCTCGGCAAGGTTAAACTTGGGACTACCCAGACCCAGTCTGCGATGCTCACCAATTCGGGTGGCTCGACCGTCACCGTGAGCCGTGCCACTGTTTCCGGCCGCGGCTTCCGATTGAGCGGACTTACCTTCCCGCTTACCTTGGGCCCCGGACAGAAAAAAGGCTTCTCCGTCGCCTTTACTCCGCAGTCGACCGGCACTTCGACCGGCAGTGTGGCCGTGACCAGCGACGCTCCGAACTCAGTTGTGAGCGTGCCCCTTTCGGCGGTGGCGGTTACCAGCGGAGCGCTGACGCCAAATCCTGCGAGCCTAAGCTTCGGAACCGTACAGGCGGGTCAGACTCAGACTCTGCCCCTTACCCTGACTAACCTGGGCAGCACCAGCGTGATCGTGTCCCAGGCGAGCGTCACCGGCACCGGCTTCAAGGTGATCGGCAGTTTGCCGGCCACTCTGGACGCGGGCCAAAGCACATCTCTGAGCGTAAGCTACACCGCGCAGGCGGGAACATCAGGTGGTGGAAGCCTGGCGGTCGTCAGCAACGCATCCAATCCCACACTTACGGTTCCACTCACTGCCAACACCAGCGACGGCGTGCTCAGCACCAGCGATTCCAGCCTCAATTTCGCCAGCGTCCCGGTGGGCGGCAGCAGCAGTCAATCGGAAACCTTGACCAATACTGGCGGCTCCAACGTCACTGTCACGCAGGCCAATGTCACCGGCGCAGCCTTCAAGGTAACTGGTTTGACTCTGCCGCTGACCCTGACTCCGGGACAGAGTTTCACTTTCGGCGCGGCGTTCAAGCCTACGACCGGCGGCACAGCGAACGGATCGATCGCGGTCGTATCGAACGCTACCGATTCAAACCTCACCATTTCACTGACCGGGACGGCATCCGTGTCCGGTCAATTGGCGGTGGGTCCGGCAACCCTCAGCTTCGGCAGCGTGACCGTGGGACAAAGCAAGAGCCTGAGCGGGTCTCTGACCGCCAGCGGCAGCAGCATCACAGTTTCGGGCGCCGGTATGAGCACTTCGGAATTCGCCCTTGGCGGGATCTCCTTCCCGCTGACTCTGGCGGCGGGAAAGAGCGTTTCCTTTACCGTGACCTTCACTCCCCAGGCCAGCGGCACGGCTGCGGCGAGCGCATCGTTTGCCAGCAACGCTGCCAACCCCTCTGCCCAGCAGTCTCTCACCGGCAGCGGCGCGGCGGCGCCCCAGCACAGCGTAGCCTTGAGCTGGAATCCGAGTTCGTCCAGCGTGGTCGGCTATAACGTCTACCGTTCCACCTCGACCGGCGGACCTTATTCCAAAGTTACCTCCATGAACGCCGACACCACCTTCACTGACAGTTCGGTGCAGGCGGGCGCGACTTACTTCTACGTGACCACCGCAGTCGACTCGACCGGGAAAGAGAGTGCGAACTCAAACCAGACCCAGGCCGTGATCCCCACTCCCTAAGAATGTGGGCGCGAGCGTCCCGCTCGTGCGGGGGTTACGCAGAGACTGAAAAGCATGGAATCGAAGGCGCGAGCACAAAGCTCGCGCCCTCGCTCCAAACCAGAATTACTCACAAAATACGATCCGCTGTATGTACTACAGTTATGTACTAGTGGCATCTTCTGCAATTCCGCTCACCCATTTACGTTCCTGACATACCGCTTTCCCGGGTAGCTCAAATCGGGATTTGATCGCGCGAACCGCTGAACATCCGCGAGCTCGTGGTGCTGAATCCCGTCGTCCATGAAGTATCGGCATGCCGGACTCAAGTCCGGAAGCTGAAGCAGTTCGCGGCACAATCCAAATTTCTACGAGCAGGAGCAAGAAGAGCATGCAGAGACGCTATCTTCTCGATTTGGTGATCTTGATGGCCGCAATCTCGGTCGGTTGCGGCGGCAGCAGCGGCACCCATCTGACTGTGCCTGCGGGTCAACTTGCGCTAACCCCCGTCAATCTTAACTTTGGTAAAGTCCTGGTAGGGCAGCAGGCAACTAAAACCGGCACCATCACTGCGGGCAACGCCGGCATTAGAGTGACGTCGGCTGATTGGAACGGAGAAGGTTTCACGGTCAGCGGTATCTCGTTTCCGGTCACCGTTCCCGCCGGACAAAGTATTTCTTTCAAAGTGACCTTCGCGCCGCAAAAGGCCGGGGCATCTTCTGGGAGCGTTATGTTTCTCAGTGACGCCTCCAACTCTCCGCTTAAAGCTGCCCTTAAAGCGAACGCAACCCAGTCCGGAGCCGGCGGAACTCAATCAGCGGGCACTGATGGAAGCCAATCCGGAGCTGATGGAACTCAGTCGTCGAATACTGACGGAAGTCAGTCCAGCGGCCATGCTGTCGTCCTTTCCTGGCGCTCTGCCGGAGCAAACGTAGTGGGTTACAACGTGTATCGCGGACCGAACGTTAAGGGGCCGTTTACCAGGATCAACTCAAGTCCGCATCCCAAGTCTTCCTTCACGGATACTTCGGTCAAGTCCGGAGCCACGTACGTCTATGTGACCACTGCCGTCAACCAGCACGGCAAGGAGAGCAAGGGCTCGAACCAGGTGCAGGTGAAGATTCCGAACTCTTGATCGGGCGTCGGACGAGCTGACTTCCGCACAAAGAAAAAGGGTGCCCGACACCGGACACCCCTTTTAAATTGGAAACACCGCGATTATTTGGTTCGCAAAGTAACTGGCTGTCCGGTGGAAATGGCTTCTTCCACCGCCATGGTCGCTTCCGAAACTTCCACCAGCTCGCGGAATGGAATCGGAGAACCCTTCCCGCCGCGAATTGCTGCCAGGGTGAGCCCAAGCTCGCGCTCATGTCCCTTGTCACGCCTTGCCTTGATGCGTTTGGTCTTTCCCTCGCGAGAAAGTTCGAGAGTGGAAAAATCGACGATCCGGCCGACTCTGCCCTCGCAAAACACCTCAAAATTTTCTTTGGGAACCGACCTGTCACCGTTGGCCATATAAACAATGTTGGCGATTGATCCGTCCTCGAAGGCCAGCGTAGCCACGAGGTTGTCCTGATGGTAGCGGGCTCCATCGGGAAGCGCGTTAGCGGTTACGCTCAGCACCGGAACACCCACCATAAAGCGAGACCAGTCCATGAAATGGCACATCTCGCCGACGATCCGGCCGCCTCCGCTCAGGCTTCGTTGCACCCAGTGATCGTCCGGAATGTATCCCGCGTTGACCCGGACATTCACCATCATCGGCTCGCGGCGCCCATCGAAGAATTGCTTTAGCTTTTCAGTCATGGGGGCAAAACGGCGATTGAATCCCACCATCAAGAACGGCGATTGCCCCTTTTCCCGCTCCGCCTCATAAGCGGCGCACACTTGATCCAGTTGCTGGCGGTTTACGGCGAGCGGCTTTTCCACAAAGACCGGCTTATGATTTGCCAGCGCCGCCGCGACATATTGTGCGTGACTATCGTGCCGTGAAAGCACGAAGATGGCGTCATTGTCTTTATCCTGAAGCAATTCTGCCGGCTGTACTGCGCGGGCAAAGCTAAAGAATTTGCGGGCGGACTCCGAGGCCACACCCGACGCCGCTGCCACCGAGTACAGAGCAACGCCCCTGGTCTTGCGCAACACGGGAAAGATGGTATCGCGGGCAAACTGTCCCGCTCCGATGCACCCGATCTTTATCTCTAGATCGAGGTCGCCCGTCTGCCTTATCCGCGATGCTTCCCTCGGCTCAACCGCGGGCGGGGGCATTGTGATCAGGGCCCGGGCCGGATATTCCAGTAACACGGTGTAGGCGCCAGTGCTTTTCAGTTCCTGGTAGGCAGCGCTGCCCTGCTCCACCGGACAACGTTTTCCGATCAAGCTGGTCGGGTTGATGGCGCCTGCGGCCAGTAAGTCCAGAAATGCTTCCATGTTGCGCTTTTCCGTCCAGCGCACGTAGCCAACCGGGTAATCCTGGCCTTCTTCTTCATAGTCGGGATCGTAGCGGCCTGGGCCATAGGAACGGGAAAGAACCAAAGACAGTTCCTTCCGGTACATTGTTTTTCGTGTGACACCAAGGTCCACCGTGCCGACCACGACGATGCGTCCGCGATCGCGGGAGATGTTCGCCGCCAGCTCAATGGGTTCGGCGGAAGAAGAAGAGGCCGTGATGATTGCCGCGTCCGCTCCATAGCGGGCAAATTCCTTCACCCGCATTGCAGTGTCGCGCTCCTGCGGACAAAGCGCGAGGTCTGCTCCAAACTGCAGGGCGTGCTCGGCCCGCTCGCGATCCAGATCAAGGGCGACCACCCGGCAGCCCGCCGCTTTTGCCAGTTGAATGGTGAGCACTCCCACCAACCCGGCTCCGATAACCGCCACCACCTCGCCTAGCGCCGCCCGGCTTTGCCGGAACCCCTGCAGCGCGATGGCGCCGATGGCGCTCAGTGCTGCCGCCTCCAGGGAAACTGAATCCGGAACCCGCACTGCCAGATTTTTGGGAATGAAATTTACTTCACAGTGGCTGGCGTAACCGGCGCCCGCACAAGCCACTCGGTCGCCCGGTCGAAACTCCGTGACCCCCTGGCCCACCGCAATTACTGCCCCGGCGCAGCTGTAGCCGAGCGGAGCGAGCGTATCCAGCCGGGATTGCACCCGCTGGTAGGCTGCTCTCACTCCGGCGGTGCGGGCAAAATCGACCACCTGCTGAACCAGGTCGGGCCGAGCCAGGGCCTTGCCCAGCAGCGACTTCTCTACCTGCTCCCGGTGCGCCAACTCGGTGCCCGCGCTGATCGCAGAAAAAGCTGTTCGCACCAAAATGCCGCCCGGCCGCAGCTCCGGCGACGGCACTTCGTGCCCGGCAACTTCACCGGAGCGAATGTCTTCCAGGATGGCTCGCACGCTTGTTCGCTATTGTCTCATCCGCCTGCGAAGAGCGGAAGCAGCGGCCCTTTTGCTATAATTTGGCATTAGTAAAAGCCTTTAGCCACTGTCGTCCTAGACACGATGTCGGGAAAGTTCAGCCCACAACAGGGCTGATCCCCCTCGGCTATCCCTGGGATTGCCGTTTTCCGAGATCGACGTCCGGCGGCATCACTGTAGCAGTTCCCGTGATGGCGCTTTCATACATCTAATTGCACCTGGAGAGATATTTAATGCTTCCTTCGCGTGGGAAACTTTTGTCATCGTTCCAGTTGTTTTCAGGCTCGACGTTGGCGTTAGCAGCCGTTGTGGTTCTTCTCTCCTCGGCGCTGGTCTCCTGCGGAGGCGGCGCGTCCAGTTCGCCTTCACCGACTCCGCCGCCCTCGGGTTCGAACGGAGTCACCGCTACCGTCTCGCCTAATGTTTCCGCGGTAACCATCTCTCAGTCACAATCGTTCACCGCTACGCTATCGGGCGGCAGCGCTACTCTCTCCTGGTTTGTAGACGGCGTCGAAGGAGGCAACTCCTCCGCCGGAACTATCGCCAGCAGCGGCGCGACAACCGCAACTTATTCGGCGAGCGCGTCTACTACGCCCGGCAATCATGCCATCACGGCACAGCCCGCTGGGGGGACGCCGAGTCCCGCCGTCACCATTGCTGTGACCGACCTCCCCGGAGTTTTGACCCACCATAACGACAACGCCAGGACTGGGCAAAACACCAAAGAATACCTGCTGACCCCCAGCACCGTTTCCCAGGCCACCTTCGGCAAACTTTTTTCCTGCCCGCTGGACGCTCCCGGCTATGTCTATGCCGCGCCTCTGTACGTGGCCAATCTCAGCATGAACGACGGCAAAAAACACAATGTTGTTTTCATCGCTACGGAGAGCGATTGGGTCTACGCCTACGACGCAGACTCCAGCTCCTGTCAACAGCTGTGGAAGAAAAGCATGCTCGGCGCGGGCGAAACTACCGTGCCCCCCGCCGATACGGGCACATCCACCGACCTGACACCGGAGATCGGCATCACCTCGACGCCGGTGATCGATCTTCAGGCCGGAATTATCTACGTGTGCGCAAAATCGAAGAGCGCAGGCGGGTATGCCCACCGCTTGCATGCCCTGAACCTGGCTTCAGGGGCCGACGCTGTCGCTCCCGCAGACATCACCGCCCCCAACTTCGTGCCGCTTTTTCATCTGCAGCGGCCGGCGCTGTTGCTCAGCGGGGGCGTGGTGTACGTGGCATTCGGCTCACACGGCGATCAAAATACTTATCAGGGCTGGCTAATGGGATATGATGCCGCGACTCTGACCCAGAAGTTCGCCTGGTCCTCTACCGACCCCACCAGCGATCACCAGGGCGCGATTTGGCAGTCGGGTGGCGGGCCCTCCGCGGATGCCGCCGGTAACATCTACGTGGAAACGGCCAACGGCAACTTTAACGTGGACTCAGGCGGGATCGACTACTCGGATTCGGTGGTGAAGCTGACCGCAAATGGCAGCGTGCTGGATTATTTCACTCCATCCGACGAATCCGCGCTTAACAGCGGCGACGTCGATCTGGGTTCCTCGGCCGTTATCCTGCTTCCGGATTCACTGGGCTCGGCAGCCCATCCCAACTTGCTGGTCGCAACCGGCAAGCCGGGCAAGCTTTATTTGCTCGATCAAGCCAATCTCGGGAAATTCAATTCCATCCTGGATCAGGCTTTGCAGGAGGTTGCTGTTCAATCCAGCGCCATGGCGGGAGTTTTTGGCCAACCGGCTTATTGGAACGGCAATCTTTATACCGTCGCGATAGCTGACTACCTGAAGCAGTTCACCATCTCGAGCGGCTCCATCTCCACTACTCCGCTCTCGCATTCCGCTAACATCTTCAATCGCCGCGGAGGAGCACCGGTGGTTTCCGCCAACAACGCCACGAATGGAATCGTGTGGGTGCTGGACATCAGCGGCTATACCAGCAGTCCGGCCGTGCTCAACGCCTACGACGCTACCAACGTCGCCACCCGGCTCTACAGCAGTCCGACCAGCGGCAGCGGCGCTGCAGGACTGGCGATTAAATTCGCATCGCCCACCGTGGCTAATGGGAAAGTTTACGTGGGATCTCAGGGCCAGTTCGATGTCTTCGGACTATTGGCGAACTGAGTTGCGGATTTGGGTTACCGAATAGACGACGGCCTGAGGGAAGCTCTCCGATCGGCTGAGCGGAAGTCAGAGCTTGTCCAGGAACTCCGCAATGCGCTGGCCGGCATGCCCGTCCCAAAGCGGCGGCACCGTGCTGGGCTTTGGTTTGCCCTCGAGAACTTTGGCGAGTTCGGAGCGCAATTTGGCCCCGTCCTGTCCCACCAGGATGTTGGTCCCCATAGTCACGGTCACGGGACGTTCTGTGTTGTTGCGCAGGGTCAGGCACGGCACTTTCAGATAGGTGGTCTCTTCCTGAATGCCGCCGGAATCGGTAACCACGGCGGTGGCGCGGCGTTGCAGCGCCAGAAATTCGATGTACGGCAGCGGCTCCCGTAGATCCAGCTGGCTGGCGTCGATGCCGAAATCGGCAATGCGCTGGCGAGTTCGTGGATGCACCGGAAAAATCACTTTCAGCTGGCAATTCACTTCCAGCAAGGATTGCAAAAGTGTTTTCAAGTTGCGGTCATCGTCCACATTCGCCGGCCGGTGGAGCGTGACCAGGATGTAGCGCTCCGGCAGGCCATTCATCTTCGAACTCATCGCCGCCGGCAAAAGTCTGACCAGCGAATCGATCATCACATTGCCCACGCGATGAACCTTTGCGCGCGCAATACCTTCCTTCTCTAAATTCCGGTCGCCATCTTCAGACGGCGTAAATAACAGATCAGCGAGCTGGTCGGTGAGTAGCCGGTTGATCTCCTCCGGCATGGCGCGGTCGAACGAACGCAGACCGGCCTCCACGTGTCCCACCTGGATCAGCAATTTGGAGCACACCAGGGCCGCCGCAACCGTGGAGTTAACGTCGCCATAAACCAGCACCAGATCCGGTTTGCGTTCCAGCACGACCGGCTCAAAACGGATCATGATCTCTGCCGTTTGACGGGCATGGCTTCCCGAACCCACGCCGAGGTTGACATCCGGAGCTGGGATTTCTAGCTGCTGAAAAAATACGTCAGACATGTTGGTGTCGTAGTGCTGGCCGGTGTGAACCAGGCTTTGTCTGATTTTGGAATGCTGCTTGAGCGCGCTCATTACCGGCGCGACCTTCATCAGATTCGGCCGCGCGCCCACTACGTGAAGAATATGCATGCCGGGTATCCTGTGCTGGAGTCTACTCTGGTTGCAGTTTCCGTCAATTGCCGTTGGTAACGGAATTATCGGCGCAAAACGCTGTTGTTGGGAAACGAGAAGCGCTGTCTACTGGCCGCGCCGCACTTCGCCGGCTTTGTCCATCGACTCCCGCCAGCTTCTGATTTTTAAAGCAACCTGCTGCATGTAAGCCGCTGCTTCGGCAGGATGGGTAATCTCGCTGAACCGTTCTGGTCCGCCCGAGGGATTGGACTCGGCCGAGAACGGGCTATATTGCGCATCGGCGGCTGCCTCCTCTGAAGATACGTCCAGGGTGAGCTTCTGCAGGTCAAGGTCAGAGATGACCTCTTTCACGATCTCAGAGTCGACCACTTTTTTTCGCAGCGCGCAGGCCAATGAAAGCGCGTTGAAGCAGAAATTATTGACGTTCCTGGGTATGCCCTCGGTATAACTGGCCATCGATTCGTAAACGTCGTCAGAGAACAAGGGATTGCCCTTGTACCCGGCAATCCGCAAGCGGTGCTCCACGTAGTTCTTAACCTCCCAAGCCGGGAGCGGGGCCAGGCCTTGCACGATGGAAACCCGCTGGCGCAACTGTGTGAGTCGCGGGCTGGCCAGCTTCTGCGCCAGGGCGGGCTGCCCTGCCAGAATTATGTGCATCAGCTTGGCCTGCGAAGTCTCAAAATTGGAAAGCAGTCGCAGCGTCTCCAGCACCTCGGAGTCGAGGTTTTGCGCTTCGTCCACCACTACGATCAGGCGGTTTCCTTCCTGCGCGATCTGCAGCAACCGCTTGTTGAACTGGTCATGCATGCGCACTAGGTCCTGGGTATCTTCCTCGCAACCCAGGTCGGCCAGGAGCAGGCGCATGAACTCGCGCGAGTTGCAGTGAGTCTGAAACAGAAATGCGATGCGGGCGGAAGAACGGAAGGACTCCAGAAGATGGAACAGCATGGTGGTCTTACCCATGCCGGGACGTGCAATCAGACCGATGAATCCGCGATTGGCCTCGATGCCGTAATACAAGGAAGCCAGCGCCTCCTTGTGGGCCTCGCTGAGATACAGGAATCGCGGGTCAGGCGTCACCCCGAACGGCTGTTCCTTCAGTCCAAAATAGTTCAAATACAAAGTTCGTTCTCCCGGCTATTCCGATCATGGCCAGAGAAAGCAGCAGCTGGCTTCCATCTGCGAAGGCACGTTTGCAGTACGGTGAGCATTGTCTTTCAAAGACCGGATAGGGAAAAAAGCCGCATCGATTCTTGAATAAAACCAGGGGAGAAATGTAAGTTTAACACAGCCCAGATAGGGCGCGAGGATGCGCCCGGGCACACCGTAACGTTACTGAAGTTTTTGTTGCGGAGGTCTTCATTCGGTTCTGCTGGTTGACCATTGCGATGACCAACCAGCGGCCGCGACGCAAGTGCAGCTTCTGCAACGCTACCCAAGCGCCATGCGGGCAAGCTTAGAAACGCCCTCCAAGCCGACCTATCGCTTTACCAGACTGCCCTCGCCTTCATCCGATTCGCAACGGGCGCTGGCACTGCCGTTCACCACGTAGTGCATGTTGAGCAGGGTCCGGCTGCTATCCAGGCTGCCCCGGAACGTGATGTTGTTACTCTCGGCATCGCTGCCCGCGAATACCACGGTGGCTCCATTGATGGTGACATGCAAAGAGCCTTCCTTGAAGCAATCTGAAGCCAGCTTGGCGCTGCCCGAGAGCTGGCCATCCGAGCCCGGAGCGATCACAATCGTCATGGTAAAAGGCGCCGTCTCCGGGTGGGTGGATTGGAAACTGCCCGACCACGTTCCCGCTACATCGGTAGAAACCGTTTGCGCGACGCGAGTCGCACCTGCCTTGTTCGGGGCTCCAAACGCAACGCCGGACCAAACCATAATCAGGCAGGCCAAAAGCAGGACACCGGATGGGGATTTTGTTCTTGTCATAACCTATCTCCTGTAAGACTCTTTCAAACTTCTGCTGCGATTACACATCCAACTGCTATCGGGTTCGGCCCAACCTACCATTTTCGCGGCCTGATGACGCCAAAACTCTACCCGGCTATGCCGCTTGCCGCTCGTCGCGCAAAATAAATAGCAAGCACAAGGTTACGAATCCTGTGGCGAGCGAAATACGCTCGCCCCACAACGCCGCACCGTGCGATCTTATCTTGAGTGTCACCTGGTGTTGCCCTCGCGGCAAAGACACCAGCAGCAGCCCATCGTCCGTAGAAGGCGAGGTCGCGAGGCTGTTTCCATCCTCCAGCGTTGCCGTCCATGTCGGATAATAAAATTGCCGGACCTTCATCTGCATGTCCGACTGTCCATTGGTGGCGATCTGAATTCCCGTCGGCGACCAATTTTCAACCTGAACCTGGCCCCGTCCGGAAATAGTTTCTACCGCTGGCGTAGTCGCTCCCAGTTGTTTAACCCGCTCCGGAGTGTAGACATCCAGCGGCACCCACTTTGGGCGGTATTCTGGGTAATCGCGAACCGCGATGCGTTCCGCCACCTCGGGCTTCTCCAGCAGGGTCCATCTCCAGGACCTGAGAGTATAAACGCCCTCGAACGCTACCAGAAGCATAGCCAGACCAAACGCTGCCGATCGCCAAAACTGCATCGGCCGGCTCGGAATTGCCTCAATGGCGTAAGCGATCATGGCCGTGAGGGCTAAGGTCAAAAGAATGTGAAAGCGCCAAGGAAACTGTATCTTCTGCAACAGCGGAATGGCCCTCCACACTGGGGCGCTCAGAGGATGCATCATCAACAGCGAGACCAGCACCACCATCGACCACAGAAATCTCTCCCACCGCTTGGGGCCAAAAAGTCCCGTAAACGCCAGTAACGCGGCCATCGACGCCGCGATGACGGTCAGCTTCGTCATGCTGGCCAGCCATTCCTGAAACCAGTGCTGTGTAGGGCCCGCTACCCCCGCCATTTTCACGTACAGGAAGTTGTTAGCGTACGACCCGTCTCCAACAATCATCTCGCCCATGGAGGCGTTGGATTGGGTCGTGAGCGCCGGAATAAGGTAAGCGCTGGCCATCAGCGTTCCCAGCGCCACCGCCGCCGCAACATAAATCAGTGGCCGGTAATTCCTGGTTTCTGCCACCAGGACAAGGGCATAGAGGATTGGAATTCCTCCAAACAGCAAAGCCGTCGGCGGATGCGTCATCAACAGAAGCGTGTATGTGACCGCCAGCCCCACCAGATTTTTTCGATGACCGCGAACCAACCGGCTGACGAAGTAAAGACTCAGCGGCATCCAGACAAAGCCCCAATACTCAGCGAAGGCAAACCGTTCGAAATGATCGATGCGCAAGTGATAGGGCAGCCATGTGTACAGTATTGCCGCGACCCCGGCAGCGAGACGCGAGCAGCGCTCGCGAAGCCACAGATACGCCGCCAGACCCGATGCCACAGAAGCCAGGGCCGCGGCCAACCCGACCTGCAGCCATCCATAGCGGTGATAGGGCAGCACGAGGAAGAACAGACTCGTAATGTAGTAAGAGACTGGACCGTAGAAATAAAATGTTGGACTGCCCAGGCCCGAGTTCATGCCTTGCAGCCACTGTGGATACAGATTCCCCGCCCATAGCTGATCGGAGAAGTGCTTCGCCCAGAACAGATGTATCTTGTCGCCGCGCACAAATCCAAACAGGGCGAGCGATAGCGTGCTGAACGACCCGGCCAGCGCGATAAGGCAAGGCATGATCCACGGCATGGAATCAACCCATGCGCCCAGACGGTCCAGCCACGAACGCCCACGACCAGCAGGCTCCGCATTCATCGTGCGCGGCTCCGCCGTTCCTTCCACCGTCCCCGTCTTGATTTGTTCATTCTCAACCAGCATGCGCCAAATCCTTACGAACCAGGTTGCGAGGCTTCATGCCCCGCAGGGGAGGTTCGCGCCTCCGGCGCTCGGCACAAAGCCGCCGCCACAATTATGATCACCAATCCAACCGCCGCCATGCGATAGCGTGGCTGGCTCTCATACACTAAGTGCACCAGAACCAGCAGCACGAAACCGCTGGCGAACAATGCGGCATAAGCATCGCGCAGCAATCCGCCGCGCCAGATTGCGAACAGGCCCAGCAAGCACAACAACTGCCACCAGGCATCAGACGCCACTTCCAGCGCCATATACGCCGGGCCCACGTTGTGATGGGCGCGCGCCATCGACCAGTAAATGCCGGTCTCGTCGTCCTGTGTAAAGTAAATGGCTTTGTGCACTGCCAGCTTCACAAAATTAACCGGATGACTTCGAATCCAGGCTTTGCCTTCCCGATAGCTTTCCTCGCTCCACTTGACTTCACTCTCATCCTGCAAGGCGTTCAGGTCATGTTCAGCGGCTACCGTGTAACTCCCAGTTGCGAGCTCGTTGTTGGCGCGGTAAAAGACGTCTCCGCCGTTGGTCGAGACCGGGACAAATGCATGCAGCACCCGGTAGTTGCGTATTGTCCACGGAGCCAAAGTCGCAGCCATCATTACGGAAGCGATGACTACCTGGCGTACCCGCTTCCCGAAGTTCGGGCCGACCAGCGCGAACACCGCCCAAAGCAATGGGAATAGCAGCAGGGTGGGGCGAGTCAGGGCCGCGGCTCCGCCCAAGATCCCGGCTGCCAGGCTGGCCTTAGCGCCGTAAACGTCCGATAGGCTGAACAGCCACAAGGAAGTCGTGAACAGGAAGAGGGTGAGAGGTTCGGAAACCGCCAGGCCGGTGATAAAGATATTCGATGGCCACAAGACAAACAGAAGCAGCGCCAGCAGCGCGCTTCGTTTGCCACCGAGGCGCATCGCCGCCAAACCAATCACCACCGCCGAAGCGACGAACATAAGTAAGTTCGTCACTGCCGGCATCCAGGGGCCATCGCCCAAAACCTTCATTGCCAGCGCCAAAAATGCCGGGTAGCCCGGAGCGCGGAATGCCAGCAGCCGGTGCCCCGTCTCGAAGTCAACATAACTGCCGGTGTTCAGAAGCGTATGCGCGATCGTGAGGTAGTCCTTCGCGTCCGACAGTTGTACCGGCGGCATCAGCATCACCCAGCCCAGCCGCAAAACCACACCCAAAACAATCAGCACGGGGAAAAAATTCCACTGGATAAAACGTGACACTCCCAGATTTATCCGGCCGGTCGCAATCAGATAGCAGAGACCGGCGGACACCACCAGAAAGCCTGCATCCGCGAGAAAAGCGGCTGTCGAAATGAAGTGGGTGAAACGCAGCGATACCAGCAGGGTGAACACAAACTCCGCGCCCAGAATCGCCTGCATGCTCCTGCATGTAAACAATCCCAGCCCCGCAGGTTGACTCGGTTTTTGCTCGAGGCCTTGGTGACCTGTCGCAAAACCGGCCGACCGTCTCCGGTCGCCGGTAGGCACCGTTTCGATCTCACTACTTGTATTCATACTGGTAATGGAGAAGCGGAATCCGCAGGGGGGAAATTTGCTGTTGGCTTCGCCCACCACGTAACGGGGGCGAAACCGGATCCGGGTGTATCGTACCCAACGCCTTTCACTTTCTGTCAACTACTATTCCAGCGAACTACATGCCGCGCTGTCTCACGGGCTCGCCCGGAACGTGGCCATCTGCATGACCCAGGTCGAAGAGTAAGGCAGGGCCGAGGTCGCGTTGTAGCCTCCCGTGCTGTTCACCGTCTTGTCGATGGCAATGTCGGAATTGGGCGTGAAGATGCGGGTTACAAACCCCGTTCCCACCGTG
>DATAPL010000034.1:0-244896 GCA_036265205.1 Terriglobales bacterium | reverse complement strand
CTGCTGAGGGTGGCGGAGCGGGACAATGGCGAACGGGCGAAGGTTAGCTAATGGTTTCCCAAGGAATCAAAGTGCCGACAACCAATAGCTGGCAAGACTCATACCAAGCGGCCCTGCTCCAAACCGATTGGACGAAGATGGTAGAGCTGGTTCAGAAGGCCGAGTCTGAGATACACAAAAGGCGGCTGGAGCTTTCTAAAGACCACAACGGAACTCAGGAAGAACGTGAGGCTGTCGTCAATGCGTTGAACGGCCTTAGGGTTCTGCGAATGGATGCGTCTGCTTGGCGGGAGCGGCAGAACATCGCCATGCTGAGACAAGGCTCTGGGTCATCGTGAATCATGGACATCAAGACCAAATATGGTTGGCAAGAACTCTACGCTACCGCGCTGCTCGAAACAGACTGGTCGAAAATAGAGGAGAAAATCCAAATAGCAGAGAATGGGATAAATGCGAGGTCGCAGGAGTTCTCTGTGAATCACGGCGGGACACCCGAAGAAAACCAAGCCATCGTAGATGCGATGCACGGGCTGAACGGGCTGCGAAAAGAAGTGACCGCATGGCGTGAACGGGCAAGTTAGGTAAAAAGGCCAAGGCTGATGAAACATCGCAATCTCAAATGAAGTCCAGCAACTCGATTACTAGGAAAATCAAAAACAAAGACTCAAGCGATTCGCCTCCTCGAGACTTTCGATGGATGCATCAAGCGGACGATAGCTTTTGCGTGGCGCGGTCGCGTGTTGACGATCTCAGGATGCAGTCACGAGGGGCAAATTGGCTGGTCTCGCAAGGAGAGTTCACTCTTCCAGCCCACACGAATCGGTAAAAGCGCTTTTCCCGCGTTAGCCATTTTTCGACAGAATCGAATGGTCAGGACTTCGCTAA
Organism: Terriglobales bacterium; assembly: GCA_036265205.1. Classification (GTDB taxonomy): domain Bacteria; phylum Acidobacteriota; class Terriglobia; order Terriglobales; family Acidobacteriaceae; genus JAIQFF01. Next base: position 244,011 of record DATAPL010000034.1, on the reverse strand, counting down.
GAACAGCCAAACGTTCACGCAGCTACAGGAGGCAAATGTTTGAGAAACCTCATCCGGTGTCCCTTGCTATCGATCAAGGGGTCATAGCCGGACAGACGTTGAACTGAAGAGTTCCAACGCAGCCGTCTGGCTTTTGGGCGCCGTCTCTCGCCGCTCAACAGAAATGCCGCATCCGCCACCTGGTTCCAACGACGAGGCGCGAAAATCCCGCAGTGTCTCACGGAGTGGCGATACCATTTCGGGATATGCTGCGCCCAGCGATCGATGAACTCCGTGACCGTGTATACTACCGTTACAGGTCGTTTAAGCCGCTTGTCATTGTACCAAAACGAAACCCGTCCGCTCGAAACATTCTGAATGCGACGTTCCGCGATAGGCGGACGTCTTGCGTAACGTCCCGCATAACGTATGAAGTGCTCTTTGCCGCTGAAATATTGAACGTGGACGCTCCACCATCGGCATTCTTCGCGTCTTAGCAGATCTTCTATTTCCCTATCAGTCAAAGTTGAGACTAGGCAGCCAGCACGAAGTGCGGTGCGCAATAGCGCGATAACCATCCGTTTCCAGATCCGCATAATCGAGTTGTTGAAGAAGAGTTTTGACTCTCCCGATCGGCTCGTGCTTTGCAAGTCTCTCGTAAATACTAGCGCATGAACATGCGAGTTGAAATTCAATTGGCCGTTAAACGTATGAAGGATCGGCATAATCCCTGCATCGATGCCTTTGTAAACCTTGCTGTAAATCATGATGGCACTCGCCGCAATACTAGGCAGCTCGCGAGTGAGATGGGGATTTGCGGCAAAGAGCGGCCACAGCGTATCAGGCATGCTAAGGGTTATCCCTACGTATGGACCCTCCGGCAAGGCACGCCAACGTTCTCGCTGCCAGCGGATCGTAGCCCAATGTCCGCATCCCGTACAGGCAGATGACTTGCAGGTATTACAGAAAACCGCATTCTCATTTTCCGACGCATACACACGGCGACCCAGCGCGGGCGTCCTACATTCCAGGGCGTGTTGAAAGCTGAGGCGTGCATCCGGATCGAACCCCGGGTCATCCCAGTGCTCACGCCCCTCAATTAAGATAGTTTTTAGCCAGCTCGTTTTGATTTTGCTCTTAGTTGAAGCCATCGAAACACCCCTACCGTTGAATTTCATTCATTAATTCCGCTCCGACAACGATAACGGTTTCCCTGCCTGACGTGCGCCGAACGCGAATTTGTCCGGGGTGCGAGGCCTCGAAGCGTTCTAATGACTGCAGGAGTTGCTGGATCGTAAATGATGGAGGAATCGCTGCTTCGTTGATCTTTCTCGCCGTCATTCTTGTAGCAAGTCCTTCCTCAAGCTCCTGGAATGCTTTCAACTGATCGGTTTTGGGGAACTTGCACCATGCCCAAGCCCGGTGAATCCGCAAGGAACCGTCCTGCAACGCACGAATGATGTTTAGATGGGCTTTTTTTAGGATCGTTTTTACTTTGTCGATATTCCCGGTTCCTGTATGCGCTACGTCGGCGATCGATCGGCGCACATCAATCGGAGTAAGGTTTGACGAATTTGTCAAAGCTTTATGTTTGCCACCCACACTCATGTTCTCGCGGCCATTGGTACGAAGGTATTCTTCGAGCGTCAGAGCCAGGCGAATGCGAACGAAGTCGTTTAATCCTCTTCGTGGGCCAGAACTTGCAAGGATGAATTGAAGGGCCTCATTCTTATCGAGGTCGTGCTCGATACAGTAAACGTACTGTCTCTGTTCAAACAGAGCGAGTTCCCACTCACCGACGCCCGAGAGAATGATCCCCTCCTTGGTGGTGCGGAGAGGCTCACGAACAGATTGGGAATCGCGCTGCGCTACACGATTTAAATCCTCGATGTCTCGCCAACCAATTTGATCGAAAGCCGGGTGGGTCCGCAGACGTTCGGTCAACCGCCACACCGGTTGCTGGGGCAGGCATTCCGACCCGGATGCCGGCCCCCCCGTCGAGCCGATTTTCGAGGTGCCGGAGATGATCGTCTTGGAAAACTGCTGGATGCTTGGTGGTAGAGGAATATTCTCCACAACAATCCCACAACAGAACAGCGTCCTTAGCAGTCTTTACGGTTCCCGCCCGTGCGCTGCTATGCTGTTAAGTCGTTAAGTTGAGTAGAGAATTTCGTCCTTTCACGGCGGTAACACGGGTTCAAATCCCGTCGGGGACGCCAAACTTATCAACAATTTGCGGAATTGCCGCTTTTGGCGCACTACGGTTAAGCAGTTGGATCACGCCACGATGGGCATTGCGCTTCTCTCCCGGCATAGCTTCGTCGTAGACATTCATTGTGATTGAGTACGAGGCATGCCGCAACAGGCCTGGCACCACTTTGGGGTTGTTGTTCTGGCGCAACAGGGTCGTGTAGGAGTGGCGTAATGTGTGCCATCCCGTAATTTCGATCCCGCTTTTCGCGGCGACTGGCTTGATGTAATGCCGCATGATCCGACTCATCAGTACGGTTGCTTGCCTCTGATCTTCGTGCTGGCGCTGATGTAATCGCTATCTTGCGCATAGGGTCTCTCCCGACGCCAAGCCAGCAATCTTCGATCGACACAGCATCCAGTGGGATACTCTTTTTCGAAGTTTTGACCTTACCGATGCGCTGTTTTACCATCGAGCGCTTTGGGATCACTTTGTCGTCGAAGCAGATGTCTTCCCAGCGGACGCCGCTCAGTTCACCTCTCCGCAGTCCGGTTCCGAAATCCAGCAACACTATCACTCGCTCTCGCGGCCGTCACAGCAAAATATGCCCGCGGGGGCACGCGATTGTTTGGAGGGCATGATTGCGGTTACGAAGCACGCCGCTCGACGATTGGGATCATGTGCCGCTTTGCTAGAGCCTCAATTTCCGGTTCGGTCACCGCCGAGAGGTCTGCGCTTTCGGTAGCGATGACCCGTCGAGAAATATCGGGATGATGGGTCTTCAAGTATTCCTTCAGGAAGTCGGCGGCGTTGCTTTTCCCAGTGGCGTGACCGATGAGGACGATCTCATTCGCCGGAGTGATATCTTTCGCGATCTCCTCATAAAACGAATCCTCTTCGGGTACGCGCTCGCCTCGGTAGTGCGCTTCCTTTCGATGAATCAGATGATGATGGAAATTGTAAGGATCGTAAGGTCGCACTTTATGTTCGGCTGCCGGACGACTGCCACCGAGATCCTGGTAAATATGGGCGGCGTGATGGTCGATGACGACAATCATCCGGCCGGGCTTCGCCGGTTCTCTTTCTGGCTGCGCGACCGGTCCGGCATCCTTTAATAATTTACGCAGCCGGGAAACTTCCTCCACGCCAAGATCATGGGTCTGCGGCTTCTTGAAAAAGACCCGCTGGGTGCCGACGCGGAACACAAATTCATCGCCACCATGCGGTTGGACCTCGCCCAGATGCTCGACGAGTTCGACAGCCTCGCTCCAACTTAAGTTGTGAGGTAGCTTGCCGTTGACAAGATTCTGGTACAGCGATTCGAGGTGCTTGCTCATAGTGTCTACTCCTTCACAAAGAAAGCTTTCTTGGTTCGATCAAATGCATCTCGCGGAATGGTCTCCATCGTGTTAAACCTTCTTCGCTTTCGCGGGAGGAACCAGCGCGACGGAGGCCTCGGTAGTGAGCAGGAGGAACGTAAACGTCTCCTGCAAGTACAAGCGGACGGCAGCATCGTTGTGGTCGAGGTAGCCGATGGAGACGTCCTGGCCGATGTGCAGGTCAAAATCACCGCCACGGGTGGTCAGTACGAAAGCGCCGGTAATGGCGGGGGCCCAGATGATTTGATCTTTAACCAGGCGCTTGACGTGGTCCAACACCGGGTATCCGTGGTCGCTGGTCTCTGCGAGCGCGGTGTAGGCGTCGGCTCCGAGCAGCACAGCATAGGGACCGTTGACACCGACTAGACGCAGCTGGCTCAAGCTTTGGGCGATTGCATCCGGATACTCAAGAACATCGGCGGGGAGCGTCATGACGGGGTTGCTCGTCCCTTGGCGGATACCCCCAAAATGCCGGCGGCGGCATAGCCTTCAAATATGGCAGCGTCCTCGGCGAACGCAATCTGTCGAGCGGCATCTTTCGCGGGCTGCCAGTCCCCGTCGTTCGCGCCACGCTCGACGTCGTCAATACTCTTGCGATCCAGTTCAAAGGGAACACGCAGTTCAACCAACGCCTTCACCTCTCTCTGGCTCGCGACGATGCCTTTCGCGGGGGCCGTGATTGTCCGCAAGTGACCGGTGCCAATCGCAGAAAGCGCATTACCAGCCGGACCATTTACGTCGACGACATGGCGTCCTGCAAGGTAGCGCTTGAGGGTGCGCGACGTTTCTTCTTCGATCTGAACCCATGCCGAATCGGAAATGGGAGCAAGTTCGCGATGGAGATTATTCATTTCGTACGTCTCCTTTGAGTGAGCCGATGCCGAGTGAACCGTCGCGCACCGGTGGGGCCGCTGAAGATGGAACGGATGAGGAGGTCCCGGCCACTGCAGGCGCTGTCGAGGATAGCGCGGCCGCGGTCTGATCTTCGATAGCTTGGTCTTCAGTGACATTCTCCAGGAATGTCGCCGACGGCACGAAGAACAGATTCCCGGTAACGGCACGGCTGAAGTCGAGCAGCCGGTCATAGTTGCCGGGCGGGCGGCCGATGAACATGTTCTCGAGCATCTGCTCAATCGTGCGAGGCGAACGGCTATAGCCGATGAAATAGGTGCCAAACTCACCATACCCGGGCCGGCCGAAAGGCATGTTATCGCGCAGGATCTTGATCTCTTTGCCTTCCTCGACGATTGTGGTGAGCGCGTTGTGTGCCGAGGTAGGTTTGATCGAATCGTCCAATTCGATATCCGAAAGCTTCGTGCGGCCGATGATGCGTTCCTGCGCTTCGGTGGGAAGCGCATTCCATGAGTCCAGATCGTGGAGATATTTTTGCACGATGACATAGCTGCCGCCGGCAAACTCAGCATCCTCATCGCCAATTACTACGGCGTCGGCGGCCGCCACGCCCCTCGGATTCTCCGTCCCGTCCACAAAGCCCAGTAGATCGCGTTCGTCGAAATAACGGAAACCCTGCACCTCGTCCACCGGGGAAACGACGCTTCCGAGACGCGCCATAATCTGTGTCGCTAGTTCGAAAGATAGGTCCATGCGCTTGGCGCGGATGTGGAATAGCAGGTCGCCGGGCGTCGAGACTGCATGACGCGCTCCCGCACGAATCTCCCGGAATGGATGCAGTTCCGTCGGCCGCGGCTGCCCGAAGAGGCGGTCCCACGCGTCGGATCCAAACCCGATCACGCAGGAAAGCCCTCCCTCCAGATCGCGAAATTCCACGGCGCGCACCAAAGCAGCGAGGTCCCCGCAGAACGAGCGCAGGGTGGCTCGATTTTCAGGGCCGGGGTTGAGCGTCGCGACCAGGAAGATCGCGGCGCGAGTGAGCGGCGCAGCCACTGCCTGTGCAAGGGCAGGCGATCTAGTCGCCGCCGCGGGTGTGTTTGTCGGATCGGGTTTCATCGTGTGTCGTGCCTGCCTTCGTTCTTGACTTTCCTACGCATACAGGAAAGGCCGCACTCTGTGGCTTCTCCAAAAGTAGGCGAGGATAATCACACTTGCAACCGCCGCGTAGGCACACCACAGCGAGGTGAACGCATATCGCTTGAACTCCATGACAACCAGTAGAATCGCCAGGTTTGCGGCGCCGAAGATTACCATCATTTTGATCTTTGAGAAAAACAGCGAACCACAAGTTGCGATTACGTAAAGGAGCGCAACCGCCATATTATTGGTCGCCTGATTGATGTACACGATACTGTTTCCTTTGACGTACAGCTGTAATGGGAATGCCGTCAACGCCCACAAAATATACAGCGTAGTTGCTCCGCCAAGAACGACGAATGGCAACATCCTGCTGCGGCTCTTCGCATTCGGCTCGAACAGGAACACGCTGAGCGGCAGCAAAAATGGCAGAAGTCCCTGCGCATATAGCATGAACGCCGCGCCCATGTCATGCGCCACGGCAGGCGAAAGGATCCCATCCAACCCCAGCCAGACGAACCCCTCCATAAACTGATGAACGGCGAATAGCATGGGGAGCGCTGCGAAAAGCAGTTCGCGCCGGTGCTTCACCTTGGTCAAGGTGACGACGCCGGCGGCACCCAGCACTCCACTACCTACGAAGTTCGCGGTGGCTGAGAAACACATAGCTGGTCTATCCTCTGTGGCGGAGATCGCGCAGATGCCTCCTATGGGTTGCGGTTTCTCGGATCGTCGTTCGAACTGACGTATTCTAGCCCGAGCGGTCCAATCGCGGTCACTTGCGTTACGTACTCACCCGATTTTGCCCAGTGAAAATGAGACGTATTTCCCGGTAGAACGACGACGCTTCCCGGCGGATAAGCCTCCAATTTGTCCGGGTTGAACTGGTCGCCCAGACCGATGTAGAAAATGCCTGAAATGACTGTGTACACCCTGTCCTCCGGGTGCCGGTGCGGCATTAGCTTAACCCCGCGTGGCACTCGAACCCTGATCGTGTACGGGCCGACCTCCGAGGGCTGACCGACGATCACAGCCAGGCGCACCGACGGTGGGAACGCCGCGAAGGGCTTCCAGTTGATGTCTTCAGACAGGACCGATTTGAAAACCTCCTGGCCCGGCTGATGCGCCGCAGCCACACCTTGTTGTGGTCTCGTCATGACGGCTGTTCTCTCCTTTGGCATGCAAACCGCTCCTTGTAACTTTGTCGTGATGCGCAACACTCGGCAGCCGGCCCGCGCCTGATTTCCCGGGCGGCGGCGCGGTTCAACGTTTCTGATACGGGTGAAAGATGTAGTCCTTCGCCTTCACCGGGGTATGGCACGCGTATCCGCAGTCTGAAGGGCTTTTGGCATCGGCCGTGAACTTGTCGGATGCAGGGTCGTAGTTGAACACCGCGTATCCCCACCCGCCGCTTTTCTGGAATCTCTTGCTGTCCTTCTCCATCACGAAAGCCTGGCTAAAGACATCCGGCACATCCACTGCGAAAGGCGCTTCCGTGCTCTTCTTCGGCTTCCACTGAAGCTTCACGATCATCGAACCCTCCGGGAAAGGCTGTCCGTTCCCCGGAACGCCCGCCTTATACGCCTTAATCATCACCGGATTGGCGACGATCACCTTAAGAATTTCTTCTGGAAGCGGTGCTTCGGTGCGGGCGGAAGAGACCACAGCCCAGTCCTCGTATCCCCGGAAGTCAGAGAACGCGATTCCGCTGGGCGATTTGAGCGAGTACTTGTCGTTGTTTTGGCTTTGCGCGTAAAGGGCCACGGCGCCGAGGACGGCGAGCACTGCAATGGCTATCGCTCCGACGGTAAGGCCGGCAATGCGTTTTATGGACGTGCGTCCTTCCATCTTCTGCTCCTGTTGTTCTTGCGCCAGGGACTTCGCCACAAGCTCAGACATGGTCTGTTCTCCTTGATAGGAAGTTCTATAAGCTCGCTCAACGTGCATCTCGAGCGACTGCGATTAGGCCAGAGGTGAGGGAGTAAAACAATTAGACCTTGGTATCGACGCCACCCTCGTATCAGGTTTGCGAGAGGAAGTTCCCCTTGGCGGTGATCAATTATCAGATCTCGACCCTTAGGGCCAACTCGTCGAAAAAAGCCGCGGGCCTTAGCCAATGAATGTACTTGAGTCGATACGAAAGTGTCGGCGATACCATCGTCTAATTGCGCGGCAAAGGTCGTTCTGGCTTAATCGCAATAGTTGGTTTAATCGGAGCGAGAAATGAAACTCTCGCCAACGTACCGAACCGTTTTCATCTAACCTCGCTGCTTGTCGGTCGGCTCGACGCGGTTCCAAGCTTCGGACGTTGCGGATGGGACGCGCCCGAAGCCAAGCGTGGCGAACACGTTGCAACATCTGTAGTGACGGTTGACATATTCTGCGCACCGTAACGAAAGGACCTCGATGACCGCCGTACAAGTCGAACAGAAGAGCTATGAGATGCCCCCGCGCGAGGGGATCAGCATCGCGCATTTTCTCACCGTCGCCGATGTCGAGCGATCGGCTCGATACTACGAAAAGGTCTTCGGCGCTCGCATTCTGACCATGGGTGACGGCAACGCGCCTCCCTACCTTCAGCTGGCGAATATCTGGATGATTCTGAACGTCGGCGGCGGCCCGACCCCAGACAAGCCGACCGTAACGCTCAGCGTCCCCGACCCGAATCACATCAACAGCTTTATGAATTTCCGCGTTGCCGATATTCAAGCCTGCTACAAGCTATGGAAAAGTCGAGGCGCCGAATTCATCACCGAGCCGATACCCAAATACGGCGAGATTCGTTGCTACATCCGCGATCCTGACGGTTACATTATCGAAGTCGGACAGAGCACCGATCTTACGTACGGTTAACGCGAGGCCCGAAAGGCATGCGGATTTCGACGGTTGCGGATGTCCGCTTGGGCCTTCGGGGCTGCGGAGTCGAGGCAGTCCTTTAGTCCTGACCGATACTTTCGTCCAATGGATTCGTCGTCCCGCTTCTGCCAATCTTGCTTTGAACCGTCACTCGCTCTGACATTGAAAGGGGTACCAAATGGACGGCGCAAACGGACCGAAAGAGACCACGCGCGTGGCCGCGCCTGTCGCATCGAACACGCTCAATGTGAATGTGTTTACCGCCCCGGGAAAGACTATGGTCGGCGAGCGGCCCAAGCCCTTTGGCGAAGCGTTCGGCTTTGACCCGATGACGTCGACGTTAATCTTCGGCGAGTACGACGCCGTGCTGGTCGACGCGATGACGACGGTGGCTGAGGCCGAGGCTCTCGCGGATTGGATTGCTCTGCACAACCGCAACCTGGAAACCATCTATATAACGCCCGCTCATTTCGACCACTTCTACGGTCTCAGCATTCTGCTCGACCGCTTCCCCGCCGCTCGGGCGATAGCAACACCGAAGACGGTAAACATTGCGCAGGTATTTTTGTCTCCCGCGGTGGAACGCTTAGCCCGCCGCTTGTTTCCTGGGCAAGTACCGACGAAGTTAGTTGGGCCGGAGGTCTATGAGCAGGACACATTCACGCTCGAGGGCCAGGAGTTGCGCATCATCGAGCAGGGCCGCACCGATTGTCCCGATTCGACGTCTCTCTACGTTCCATCGATCGGCCTGATCGTCGCCGGCGACGTGGTGTACAACCAATGCCGCATGTATGTCGGCGACACCACCCCCGAGAGCCGAAAGAACTGGATTGCGGCGCTGGACCGTTTAGCAGCGTTGAATCCCACGATGGTTGTCGCCGGCCACAAGAAGCCAGGCGCGCCCGACTCTCCCTCGACGATCCAGGACACCAAGCGTTACCTCGAGGACTTCGATCGGCTGCAGAAAACCGCGACGTCCGACCAGGCGCTGTTCGATCAGATGACGGAGCTATACCCGCATTGGGTGGCCAATCAGTCGTGGCTGACGTTTGGATTTCCCGGGGCATAAATCATATCAACCGAACAGAATTTCGATTTCAAAAAGGAGAAGAACGATGACAACTAAAGGAAAAGTCCTCGTACTAGTCTCGAGCGGGCGCGGTTTGCCCTTGAAGGATGGCAAGGTTTACACCGGCGCCGGCTACTATCTCAACGAACTGACGGTTCCGGTTCGCGCCCTGATGAAGGAGGGCTACGAAATCACTTTCGCCAACCCCAAAGGCAACACGCCCCAAGTGGATGTGCATTCAGAGGTCGCCGATTTCTTCGGCGGGGATGCGGCCAAGCTTCAGGACTACATGTTATTCCGTGACGGCCTGCATGGGCTCAGAGATCCAAGCCGCATCGCGGATGTCATCGCATCGGGCCTGGATCAATATGACGCCGTTTTCGTCCCCGGCGGCCATGGCCCGATGATCGATCTTCTCGATGATCCCGACGCTGGCACCGTGATGAGACACTTTCACGAAACATCCAAGCCTACGGCAGTGCTCTGCCATGGCCCCATTTCACTTCTCTCGGCTCTTCCGAATTCGAAGGAATTTGTCGCCGCGCTGTCGGCGGGCGACGCTGCTGGCGCACACGCAAAGGCGCAGGGTTGGATCTATTCTGGATATAAGATGACTATCTTTTCGACAGCGGAAGAACAGCAGCGGGAACCGCTTGAGATTGGTGGCAAGGTTCTCTTCTACCCGGACTTCGCCTTGAGTACGGCGGGCGGTGACGTCAGTGTGGTCGCTCCATGGCAGAGTTACGTCCTTCAGGATCGCGAGCTGATCTCAGGCCAGAACCCATTCTCTGATGAAGCGCTTCTGAAACTTCTTCTACCGGCACTCGACGGGAAGAGAAAGCGAGTCGCTTAGAGCACATCCTCTGCCGCAGAGGCGGGACAGGGGGAGAGGGAAGGAGAGCGGGGCAAGAATACGGGGCAGGCCGGGGAGGCGAGGAGAAGATGGATTGGAAACGCGTGATCCAGTTGGCGCTGCTCGGTAGCAGTGGGTTGGAACAATATGCCATCCTGCTGGTACGCGTTTCGATCGGGCTGTTCTTCGCCATCTCCGGGGCAAACAAATTGTTTGTCGCCGGCGGCGCGAAACTTGTTTACGAGACACTCGTTAAGTCCAAAGTCCCGTTCCCCCGACAGACGGCTTATTTCGTGGCGGGTGTCGAGTTCGTTTGCGGATCCCTGGTGGCCGTCGGGTTTGTTTCGAGCCCGGCAAGCGTAGCTCTAATGATCGATATGATTGTCGCCACCCTGACCAGCGCGATTTCCACCCTGCCGAAAGGACTCTCGCCTCTTAACTGGCTCGACGATTTCCTCTACCTTCCGGAAGTCCTGTATGTGCTCTTCTTTATTTGGCTGATCTGCTCCGGCCCGGGAAGGTTCAGTGTTGATTACTGGATTGCCGGCAAGTTGCTCGTGTGATCGACGAAGCAATTTGTTGGGCATCATTTGATCCTTGCCGGCAGCTGGTTGATTTCTGCCGCCGCTCGCCCTCCCACCTTGAAGATGCTCAAAGCCGATTCATCCGAAGCTGAAGACGACCGCGAAAGCACTATAGAGAGCAGCTACTTTAGAAGCGATTCCCAGTTGGCCGGCACCCTGCCTGCTGGTCCAGGCACGGGCTGGCTTCTGGGATGCGAATGCGGCGGAAGCAATTCCACACCCTTGACCATCCCCTGCTTCTCGTAATCGTAGAACCAGTCCTCACCCGGCTCAAAGCTGGTTATGATCGGATGTCCCGTCGCCACCGCATGCTTGGACGCATGCTGACTGGGAGAATCGTCGCAGCATCCGATGTGCCCACACTCCGCACACCGACGGAGATGAAACCACCAACCGGTCGGTGACGCCAGGCATTCCACGCACCCTTCGCCACTCGGTTTCGAAGCGAGATTAATTCCCCGACGATCTTTTTTCACTTCAATCTTCCCCGAGACGTTGCAGGATCGGCCTTAGAGTTTAGGCCACCAGTAAGATTTTGCCGCCACCCTTCTCGGCCGCCGCCTGCGCCTCGGCGGCTTGGCTGAGCGGCAGTTTCTGGCTAATCGGAATTACCAGCTTCCCGTCTCGCACCGCTTCGGCCATGAACTCGAGCGTTTTTCTGTCGAACTGCGAGAATACGTGCACCATCTTTACAGATGGGTACTTGGCTGCGTTCTGCGGCACATCTACAACCGACGCGTACACTCCACCCGGCTTCACCTTGGCGATCAGCTTTTCGGCGGTTTTCCCGCCGACCGTATCCGCCACCGCATCGAGCGGAGGAAGATCCGCGATCGCTGCGTCGTCGTCGGTTCCGACGAATTGATCCGCACCGACCGTCTTCGCCTCATTCATCTGCCTCTTCAAGACCCCCGCAATCACCGTCGCCCCGCGCGCCTTCGCAGTGAACACCGCCGACCGCCCGACGTTCCCCGCGGCACCTACGACCAAAACCGTCTGGCCCGCTTTGATTCCCGTAGCGGAAAGGAGCTGGTTGCCGGTCACCGTCACCAGCGGCAGCGCCGCCGCCTGGATCAAATCGAGCCCCTTAGGAACTTTCGCCAGAACGGCAGCCTTTACAACACAAAGTTCGGCGTAGGTGTTGTCCGCCATAGCGAACACCTGGTCGCCGATGGAAAAGCCTTCCACTCCAGGCCCGAGCTTGACTACAGTCCCCGCGATATCGACCCCGATCAGCCCCGGAAACTGGAGAGGATAAAAGTCTTTTGTCAGCCCAGCACGTCGCTTGTAGTCAATCGGATTCACGCTCGTGGCGGCGACCCGCACCAGCACCTCGCCCGGTCCCGGAACCGGGTCGGGGTAGTCTTCGAACTTGAGCACCTCAGGACCGCCGTATTGGTGGACAACGATCGCTTTCATGATTTGATCTCCCTCTGCGGCGGTTGCCACAGCCCCTCAGGCAGTCTTTCTTCCATTCTTTTGAGGATGCACGCCCAGGTCGTGCCATGACGTCTCGGCGAGGTTGACGTCGTAGTAGCTTGCAGCTTTCTCGATGTTGGCGAACGCCAAAGCCCGGTCGGCATCGGAGACGTCGATGACTTGATCGAACCGCGCGACCGCGTTACGCACGTGTTGCGCATCGGTCAGTGGTTCTTTACGCTGCTTCGGGAACGCGTAGACGCTGTCAGGTAGGTCGCTCTGCATCGTGAGCTGCCCATGTTTTTCGTGAGGCTTCCAGGTCGCTTTCGGCATGTCTTTGCCATCCTTATCAATAAAAGTCCTCTTGCCATTTCGCTCGTCCGGCCGAACCGGACTGCGATAGACCAATTACATCCCAGTTGCTCCGGCGAATCAATTGGACGATGGTATTGGTGATACCTTCGTATCGCGCTCCGTGGAACCGAGTACGCAACGAACGTAGCCTGGCCTACAGTAGGCGCTCGCCGTCACTTACCACTCACTTCGGCCGAAGTGCCGCATGAACAGCCTCAACTAGAGCCGTGTCGCTGAAAGGCTTGAACAAGCATTCTTCCGCACCCTGTTCGATTAGTCGCTGACGAAGCGCCGTATCTCTGTCAGCGGTAATGAAAATAATCGGAATCACCTTTCGTCGTCGCATCAGTTCCTGTTCAAGATCAGGCCCGGTCATCCCAGGCATAGCGACGTCGAGGATAAGACATCCGGTCTGGTCGACGTAATCGGACGCAAGGAACGCCGCAGCCGAAGAGAAGGCCTGAGCCGAATACCCAAACTCTCTCAGCAGGTCAGGCATCGACTCGCGCACAGATTCATCGTCATCGACCACGGATACGAGTGGACGGCTGATCATGACCAGTTGTTCACACCCCTAAATCCGAGAATGTGCGCCTTGGTGGCTCCGGTCAATTGCACTTTGGTATTGGTTTGACGTTGCCAACAGGTCTATTTCGTCGCCGTCCAGTTCAATTCAGTGTTTTTGCCATCGGTGAATCTTCAAGCTGCATTTGTCACGGCGTTTGTCTCAATGGTTCGATTTCCGTCGGCGCCAGTGAACGCCGGCAATGCCCGAGGCACAAAGAACGAAAAGCTTGCCCCCGGACCATCATTCAGAGTGGCCGATAGACGACCATGATGACTCTCGACGATGGAGCGACTGACAGAGAGTCCAATTCCCATGCCGTTATTCTTGGTGGTGTAAAACGATTCGAAAAGTCTGTCGGCAGCGTGAGGGGAAAATCCAACTCCCGCATCCTTCACCGTCAAACGTACACAATCGTCTTCGTCGAGTTCGGTTCTGATCAACAATTCCCTCGGACGATCGTCGACGGCGTCCATCGCCTCCGAGGCGTTCAGAATGAGGTTCAGGATGACCTGCTGAAGCTGCACACGATCACCCGTGACGAGGGGAAGCTTTTCGGCAAGTTCAAGCCGGAGAATTGCTCGGCTTCTCTGGAGTTCGCTCGAGGACAACGCAAGCACGTCACGTGTCGCCTCGTTGAGATCGACCGAGTCGGTAACAGGCTCCTTTTTGGCATAAAGCGCGCGCAATCGAGTGATCACCTCAGAGGCACGGTTACCATCGCGAATCGTGCGTCGGGCGGTCTCGCGAGCCCCGTCGATGTTTGCCGGATCAGTGGCCAGCATGCGCATACAGGTGCTGGCGTTTGTGATGATGCCGGCGAGCGGCTGGTTGAGTTCGTGGGCGAGCGACGCCGTCAGCGTTCCGAGGCCCATCACCCTGGCAACGTGCGCAAGTTCCGATCGAGCTTTGTCGCGTGCTTCTTCTGCCAGCCTGCGAGCCGTAACATCCTGAACGGCGGCGATGTACTCCAGTTCACCCCCCTGGCCCCAGGTCGCGTGAGCCACTGCATGTAAATACTTGATCGATCGGTCAGGCATGATCAAACGCCAGTGCCATTCAAAGTCGTTGCCGTCCCTTCGTGACCGGTCGACCCTTTTCATTTTCTCGACCAAACTGACATCTTCCGGATGAACTCGGCTACGGATCAGCTCGAACGTAACCGGGACGCCGATCTCAAGCTCATAGATGCGATAGAGCTCCGTTGACCACTTGATTTCGTCCGTCGCCACGCACCAGGAAAAGCTGCCTATAGAGCTTAGCCTCTGAGCTTCGGCGAGAAATGCTTCGCTGCGCCGCAACTCGTCCTCGGCCCGCTTACGTTCGGTAATGTCCCTCACTGCTCCAGAGACAAACGTGCCTTCCTCTGTCTCTAGCGGACTGAGGCAGATCTCCGCCGGGAACTCGGTTCCGTCTTTTCTCCGCCCGTAAAGGCTCAGACCCTCACCCATTGCCCGCATCCGAGGATGTGCGAAAAAGCTCCCGCGGTGCGCCGGATGTCGACCGCGAAAACGCTCCGGGACAAGAATCTCAATTTGCTGCCCCAGAAGCTCTTCTCTCTGATATCCAAAAACATTTTCCATCTGTGCATTGACCAATTCGATCCTGCCTTGCCGATTCACCACGACCATCGCATCCGGTGCAGATTCCAGAAGCCCCCGGAATTTCTGCTCCGCCCGCCTCAGATCGTCCGTGCTTGCCCGAACCTGTGTCTCCAGACCATCGGTTAACGCGCGCAATTCGGCTTCCGCTTTTTTGCGCTCGACCACCTGAAGCGTGAGGTCTTCCATATGTGCCAAGGCTTGATAGGCGGAAGATGCAAATTTCCCCAGGGAGGACATAACCCGGTTATCCTCGGCATCGAACTTGCGGCGGTCGCTGTGCATGATTCCCCATATGGTTCCTACCGCCTTGCCGCCGACGTAAAACGGGACCAGCAGGCACTCTTGGGCTGCGGGATTGACTGGCATCAAATAGGGATAACGCCGTTCGAAGTGGGTGAACAGCAGGGCACGATTTTGATCGAGCACATCCCCGCAAGGCCCGAAATTACGTGGGGTTCCAGCTCCGACGTGGGGATTCCACATGCCGGCAATCGCTGGCCAGTAGAATCTCTGGCCGTCAACATGCGGCGTCTTGCCGTCTTTCGTCAACAGGCTAAGGCCGGAGGAGTCACACCGGGTAATGTCCTGGATCGTTTCAGCGAGTGCTTGAAAGATGGTACTCGGCGAGTCAGCCAATGCGCTCACTAATTTCCTGAGCGCGTGGTTCTCCTTTTCATAATCGGGCGGACGCGATGGCCGGCGTTGCAACTCTTCTGTGCAGAGAACCGATTCCAAAGAGGCGGTTGGAACTGAACTGTCCACTGGAACATCAAGCGATTTGCCAGAGTCGGCCATTTTCTTAGCTCCATCTGTACGGTGACGAGGTTCAAAAGCTCGAAAGCTTATGTGTGAGCAACCGCCCTCATACTCTCGTCGGCTTTGAACGGCATTTAGGCCACGGCCGTCGCTGCTGGTGCGGGCAGGAGCTCTGCGGCCATTCTCACCAGGCCAGCCAGGGAATCGGCCTGCATCTTCTGCATTACCTTGCCCCGGTGGGCCTTCACTGTGATCTCGCTGATACCGAGTTCTCCACCAATCTGTTTGTTCAACAGGCCGGAGACGACTAGCGCCATAATCTGCCGTTCCCGAGACGAAAGGGACGCGTACCGATCCTGAAGCACCCTCATCTGCGCCTCCCGGCCGAGAGCAACGCGGCTGCGTTCGAGGGCGCCCCGGATGGCGCTCAACAGCACATCTTCACTGAATGGTTTGGTCAGGAATTCGACAGCCCCCGCCTTCATGGCTTGGACCGTCACGGGCACATCCCGGTAGCCTGTGATGAAGATGATCGGTATGTACGGCCGTTCGACTGCGATACGCTTCTGCACTTCGAGACCATTGAGCCCTGGAAGAGAAAAATCCAGCACCAGGCAGCTCGGAACGAGAGCTCGTGGACGGGCAAGGAATTCTTGCGCCGACGCGAAGATTTCCGGCTGCCAGCCCTGGCAGCCGATCGATAACTCGAGCGATTCGCGCACCGAGATGTCATCGTCCACCACGAAGACGATTGGTCCCGCGTTCAAAGGAGGCAGTGTCGCCAATTTGTGGCAAAGCGCGTGCGTCAGACTCATATTTCACTCCTCTTGGTACTCAGCAGTCGTCCGGTGGAATAACCGCAAGGCTGAATCAATGGTTTGGAGAAGCTGCTCGTCGCTGAAAGGCTTGCCTAAAAAACCAGCAGCTCCTGCTTGTATCGCTTGCTGAAGGGAATCATTGTTCTCGTAAGCGGTAATGAAGATGATAGGAATGCTGCGGCCCGAGGCAGCGAGGTGACTTTGAAGCTGCAGACCATTCATGCCCGGCATCTGCACGTCAACGATGAGGCACGAGGTATCGTGCAGATGGCCGGACCTCAAGAAAGCTTCGGCAGATTCAAAAGCTGCCGCCCTAAAGCCAAAGGACTCGACAAGTAGTGTGGTGGTCCTGCGAACCGCTTCATCGTCGTCGACCACCGAGATCAAATCCTCTGCCACTCTGAACTCCTCACTGAGCTCAAGGTATGCGCAGAGGGAGACAGAATCTATTGGGCGTTGGTAGATCCAGGTCCTAAAAAGGACGATGCGGGTAAGCTTTCGCTTACGAGGCTTTTTCCGAGGGTCCTTTGAGCTTCTCGATCATTCTAACCAGGTCGACAAGGGATTCTGCCTGCATCTTCTCCATGGCCCGGCTCCGCTGGACCTTCACAGTACTTTCCGCAGTGCCCAGTTCACCAGCAATTTGTTTATTGAGCATGCCCGACGCAAGCATGGAGATCACCTGCCGCTCGCGAGAAGTCAACGAGTCGAAGCGCTGTTGGAGTTCCGTTACTTCTTTCTCCTGGTCACGTCTGGCATGATCGCGCTCCAGTGCGATGCGAACAGCATCCAACAGATCCTGGTCGCGGAACGGCTTGGTGAGGAATTCAACTGCCCCAGCTTTGATCGCGCGAACACTCATTGGAATGTCGCCGTGGCCAGTGAGAAAAACGATCGGAATATGAATCTTTCTCGCTGCAAGCTCGCGTTGAAAGTCGAGCCCACTCAATCCGGGTAGTCTGACGTCCAGCACCAGGCAACTGGACGCATCTGATGGCTTTCTATGCAAGAAGGCGTCAGCTGAGGCAAAGCTCTCTACCTGCAGCCCCACAGTGCTTAAGAGGAACTTGAGCGAAGATCGTACCGACGGGTCGTCATCGACCACAAAGACGATGGAAGCACCAGTCACGCTGGACTCCCGCCACTGACTGGCAGGGTAAAGGAAAACACAGCGCCCATGGGAGAATTCGGCGTGGCCCAGAGCCGCCCGCCATGGTTTTCGACTAGTGACTGGCTGATGGATAAACCCATACCCATACCATGCGCTTTGGTTGTAAAGAAGGGAGTGAAGACGCGATCTGCTTCTGACCCAAGGCCGGTGCCTGAATCGCGTACCGCAACCAGTATGTCTCCAGATCCGTGAACCCGGGACTCCACCCAAAGTGAGCGAGGTTGATCTGTAACTGGGATCATGGCCTCGATGCCATTCATGATCAAGTTCAGTAGAACCTGTTGCATCTGAACCCGGTCCGCCAACACCAACGGGAGGGCCTTCGTCAGTTGGCGTTCGAGCCGAACTCGATTCTCATGCAGCTCACGCTCAGCTAGTGCTAACACCTCTAGAATCACGTCGTTCATATCCAGCCTGTTTTTTTCGACAGGCTCCTTCTTTATGAAGCCGCGGATCCGGCCAACGACGGCGCTCGCTCGACTGCCATCAGCAACGATTTCCTCAAGAGCCCGACGCAGAACCTCAGGTTTAAGATTGCCAGCGGCGAGCAGTCTCAGGCACGCGTTGCTGTTATTGGTGACAGCGGTAAGCGGTTGATTGACTTCGTGGGCGATAGACGCTGTTAGTTCGCCCATGGTGGTCAGCCTGGAAACCCGTGCGAGCTCCGCTTTCGTCATCCGCAATGCTTCTTGAGCACGCTTGCTTTCAATTCCCTGCGCGATTAGGTCCGCACCAGACGCCAAAGTCTCTGTTGTGTTTGACGTGAGCTGTTTTCGAGAGAACATGGCCAGCACGCCTATCGTGCGTTCTCCGACGGTCAGTGGGTACCCGGCGAAGCTAGCCATCCCTTCTTTCTTTGCCCATGCTCTATCACTGATTCTAGGATCATTGAGGACATCATTGGTCAGATGCGGTTTGCGTTCTTGTGCGATCATCCCGATTTTGAATTGTCCCATCGGAATGCGGCTGTGAGATCCGTTGAGATGTGTGTACATGCCGGCACTCGCCTGCAGTTCCAACATCTTTCCATCGTCACTCAGAGCCCAAATCCTCGCAAATGCTGCATCAAGATGGCGCACAATGGCTTCGCTGCACTCACCCAGGATCGTCTTCAAACTTCCTTTCTTACCGAAAGCCATGCTCACGTCAGCGCGGACAGCGATCTGGCGGGCGTGCGCTGCTCGCATTTCCTCCGCCTGCTTTCTTTCGCTGATGTCGCGGATAAAGCCGGTGAATACCTTATACCCATCTCTGGATAGTTCTCCGAACGAGATTTCCACCGGGAATTCCTGGCCAGTCTTGCGCAGTGCGGTCAGTTCAGTGCCTTGCCAGTTGATGTGCCGCTGGCCGGTTGCCAAATAGCGGCTGAACCCTTTCTCGTGCAATTTCCGAAGGAATTCCGGCATTAGGATGGTCAACGGCTTCCCGATTAATTCCGCCGGATCATAATCAAAGATTCTAGCGCTCGCGGGATTGGCAAACAGAATTGCACCGCTTTCGTCGATGCTTATTACCGCATCGGGGGCCGTTTCAACCACGAGACGGTAGTTCTCTTCGCTGTAGCGGAGGGCAGATTCCTCGCCTTCTTGGTCAGGTGTGGGCATGTTGTCTTTCAGCAGCCATGCTTTGCGAACCTTGCCCCGAGGTTCTTGCTTTAAGTAATTCTAAACCGAAAGGTAGACTTCGGCCATTCGGGGCGACATTCGGAGGCAACAGTCCCCCACAACCTCGTTGGCAGCGATACTTGTGAAGTGCCTCCGACCACCGCTGGGGCCTGGAAGGGGCGTAGAGTCGATACCAAGGTATCGCTGATACCATCGTCCAATTGTCCAGCTTCTGAGCTTCTGTTCTGATCACTCGCATTGACCGAATTCCATCGAAATGCTCGTAAGAACTGGAGAAGGAACATGAAAATATAGTTGCGAGGGCCGTCATCGAAGTCGACGGTTAATTGGAATTACCTGCGAACGCGTAGCTAAAGAAAATGCGCATTTTCACATTCACATGTTACCGTTCGGATTCATCCTTGCAGCGCTTCTGCATGAAGCTGATGGTTTCTATTGTGCTCGCATCAATTAAATTGTTCGCCAAAGTCAAGGAAACCTGAGTCCAGACGCGACGAGAGGAACAAAACATGAAGCATCTGACTTTTTATCGCACCGCACAGATCGATGGGCTGTCAATTTTCTATCGGGAGTCTGGTCCGAAAGACGCCCCGACGATTCTCCTGCTGCACGGTTTGCCGTCTTCTTCGCGAATGTTCGAGCCTCTATTCTCCCGTCTCTCCGATCGCTATCACCTTGTCGCGCCCGATTACCCGGGCTTCGGTCACAGCGACTGGCCGGACTCGAAGAAATTCGCGTACACCTTCGATCACATAGCGGAAATCATGAATCACTTCACCGAAGTGCTCGGCCTCTCCCGCTTCACGCTCTACATGCAGGATTACGGCGGCCCCGTCGGCTTTCGCATGATCTTGGCTCACCCGGACCGAGTCGAAGCTCTTATCGTTCAAGATGCGGTCGCGCACAACACCGGCCTGGGCGAGAACTGGAAAACCCGGCGCGCCTTTTGGGCCGATCGCGCTGCCAACGAAAGCGCGCTGCGCACAAATCTCCTGTCGCTTGCGACCACGAAGGCCCGCCACGCAGGGAACGATCCTAACGTAGAACGCCATGATCCCGATCTCTGGACCGATGAATTCTATTTTCTAAACCAACCCGGCCAGGCAGACATTCAAAGCGATCTCTTCTATGACTACCGCACCAACGTCGATTCCTACCCGAAATGGCAAGCATGGATGCGCGAGAAGCAGCCGCGGCTGCTGGTGATCTGGGGTAAGTATGAGTCTTCGTTCGACCCCTCTGAGCCAGAATCCTATCGCCACGATGTCCCTAAAGCCGAAGTCCACATCGTCGATGGCGGCCACTTCGCCTTGGACACCGCCGCAGACGAAATCGCCGCACTCGTCCAGGGATTCGTCGGTTCTTCACGCCAGGGCTCGGCGGTGCGGCAAGCAGGGTGAAGCCTTTTAAACCGAAAGGTTGCTTATGTCTAGCAAGAAAACAGCAATCATAACCGGAGCATCGGGCGCTATTGGCTCGGGCTTGGTCCAGGGGTTTCTGCGGCAGGGTTATAACGTCGTCGGAACGTCTCGGGAAGCCAGTCGAAAGCTGACTACCTCGGCGAGCCTGGTTCTGGTCGAGGGCGATATCGGTAAGCAGCAAACTGCTGCCGATGCTGTCGAGGCAGCAATCAACAACTTTGGAACCATCGATGTTTTGGTGAATAACGCTGGTATCTTCCTAAAAAAGCCTTTCACTGACTTCACGACTGAGGACTTCGACGCCCTTGTCTCCACTAATCTGTTTGGATTCCTCTACATCACTCAGCGCACCGTAAAAGAGATGCTGAAACAGAAATCGGGATGCGTTGTGAGCATTACTGCGGCACTTGCCGATCGGCCAATTGCCGGCGTAAATGGCTCGGTTTCGATGATTACGAAGGGTGGCTTGAATTCAGCGACCATGAATCTCGCAATTGAATATGCTAAAGACGGAATTCGCTTTAACGCCGTAGCCCCCGGCGAAGTGGATACACCGATGCGCCAGAATGATCCCAAAGAATCGACGTCGCAGCCGGCTATGATAAAGGCGACGGTCAACGATATCGTCGATGCGGTGCTTTACCTGGCACAGGCAGATCATGTGAGCGGAGAGATTCTCCACGTAGATTGCGCCGCTCCGCCTCGCCGTTGGCAATAAATAAAGACTTTAACCAGACACCTGACTTCGACGAGGTACGCATGCCACGATTGCTTTCGGTAAATGTCGGTCTTCCACGCGACGTGATCTGGAACGGCAAAACTGTCCGAACCTCAGTCTGGAAATCTCCGGTTGATGGACGGCGAATGGTGCGCAAGCTCGATATCGATGGTGATGCGCAAGCCGATCTTGCCGGTCACGGTGGGGAGCAGCGCGCAGTATTCGTTTACCAGATGGATTCTTACCATTACTGGGAGCGCTTTTTAGCCCGCAACGATTTTACTTTCGGCCAGTTCGGCGAAAACTTCACCGTCGAGGGACTTCCCGATAACGAGGTGTGCATCGGCGATCGATACCGAATTGGCGACGCTGAATTTGAAGTAACGCAGCCGCGCGTGACTTGTTACCGTGTCGGCATTCGTCTTAACGAACCTCGCATGCCAGCCCTACTCGTGGAACATCACAGACCAGGATTCTACTTTCGCGTGTTAAAGGAGGGAGAAGTTGGCGCGGGCGATGACATCTTAAAGATCGCCGATGGTCCAGAAAAGATGAGTGTGGCCGACGTTGACGCTCTCCTGTATTTGCCCGGACATTCCAGCGAGCAACTGCAACGCGCGCTGCAGATTCCCGCACTCAGCAAGGGTTGGCAGAGTTCGTTCCAAACGATGCTCCAACAAGATTCGAGCTCCAAAACGGTGGCAGGGAATCCGGGACTCGCCAATGAGGAGCAGGCACCAGCGTGGCCCGGCTTTCGACAGATGCGTGTCGCGAGCATTCATAAGGAAAGCGCTAACGTAACTTCCTTCGTTCTGACGCCCATCGATGGACGGCCATTCCCTCTCTGCCGGGCGGGCCAATTCGTCGTGGTGCGGTTGCTCGTCGATCCGGGCAAACCGCCGGTTCTTCGCAGCTATTCACTGTCTGATCTGCCGGCAGCCGACCATTTCCGCATCAGCGTCAAGAGCGAATTGAACGGGATTGCAAGTTCATTTCTGTGCAGCCGTGCGCAAGAAGGCGATCTGTTGGATGTTAGTGCACCGCGAGGAAGCTTCACTCTGCGTCCCAGCCAGATTCCCGTGGTTCTCTTGAGCGCTGGAGTAGGCGCAACGCCCGTGATGTCGATGCTGCACTCACTGGTCGCGGAAAGATCGCCGCGAGAGATCTGGTGGATCTATGGAGCGCGCAATCGCGCCGACCATCCATTTGCAGAAGA
This sequence comes from Terriglobales bacterium, assembly GCA_036265205.1. GTDB lineage: Bacteria > Acidobacteriota > Terriglobia > Terriglobales > Acidobacteriaceae > JAIQFF01. Next base: position 221,444 of record DATAPL010000034.1, on the reverse strand, counting down.
ATCGCGTTCCTTACTGAAACAGCTCTCTCGCGGACGAGGATATGTCGTGTACAGCAGGCCCACTGCAACCGACCGCGCCGGGACGGACTTTGATGCTCCGGGGCACATCGACACAGCTTTGCTGGAGAGAATCGGCGTGTCCGAGGGTAGTAACTTCTATCTGTGTGGCCCATCTTCATTCCTGACAAATATGCGCGATTCCCTGAAAAGCTGGGGTGGGGTCGCAGAGAATGTGCACACGGAAATCTTCGGTGCTCTCGAGGCTATCACCCCAGGCATGGCGCAGGTTGTTCACACTCCTCACCTGCCACAAGGGCCGCCGGGATCCGGTCCTCCAGTCTCATTCGCGCGCAGCGGAATTACCGCCGCGTGGGACCCAAAATTCACGAGCTTGCTTGAACTGGCGGAAGCATGCGACGTTCCGGTCAGATGGTCGTGCCGGACTGGAGTCTGTCATACCTGCATGACTGGTCTGATTGGGGGATCGGTTACTTATAACCCTGAACCGCTGGAGAAGCCCGCTCCCGGCAATGTGCTCGTGTGCTGTTCCCAGCCAAACGCCGGTGTCACTCTGGATCTTTAGAGAAAAGCGATTTTTGAGAGAAATGAGAGGAGTCCAATCATGCGTTCTGATATTGTGCCCGGAGGCGTTTTCCCCGACTACGAGCTGCCCGATCACACCGGCACGCAGCGCAAACTCAGCGAGCTACAGGGCGAGGACCCGCTGATCCTCACGCTCGCGCGCGGCCACTACTGCCCAAAGGAACACCAGCAGCATTTGGAACTCGCCGCGTTCTACCCGAAAATTGCAGTGGCGTACACTCAGATCGCCACGATCGCTACCGACGACCACCATACTCTGCAGGAATTCCGTGCGTCAGTCGGAGCCCAGTGGACATTCCTTTCGGACACCGAGCGAACGGTCCAGAAGGATCTCGACATCCAGGAGTACACCGATCCCGAACACAGTCCGATGATCCCTCATACGCTTGTTCTCAAGCCGGGCCGCGTGATTTACAGCATCTATAACGGCTATTGGTTCTGGGGGCGTCCATCGGTCATCGATCTTTGGCACGACCTGCGCGCTGTGATGAGTGAAATCCGCCCGGACTGGGATCTCAGCACTCCGGGACTCCGCGAGGCGTGGAATGCAGGCGATTTCTCGCGCTTCCACGGCTGGAACAAGCGAGCCGGCATGGAAGGTGCCTCGATTGTAGGGAAGAAATAGCGCGACTGAGCAGGTGCTGTGGCCGGTGATTACGTTTCCCGGATGGGCTTAGACCGTCGGCGTTTGCTGAAACTGGGTGTCACTTCGGGCTTGGCGGCTTCGCTGCCAAGTGCGCCTGCGATGTCTCTTGGCAAAGTCGAATACGCCAGTAACGCGCAATAATCAGCGCGAGGGAGCTCTTGTCGGGGACGCGACCAAACCGGCTAGGTTATCTGAAACTTCCTCAATCACTTCTTGTACCACGCTGTTGACGGCTACTTTGACTGCTGGAGACATATTGGTCCCGGGTTGGAAGTCTTGCCCTTCGACTCCGTAGATAATCAATTGGTGCGGGAGGCGGCTCAGAGTGCGGCTTAGTTCGATTGCTTCAGGCAGGCTGAAAGCATGAGTCGAGCCACGAAACATTGCTGCGGGCAGGGCGCAGCCGGTGACATTGCGGGTAATTGTGCTCGTAAGATCGAGGATAAGATTGCTTGTAACATCGAGCGTAGCATCGAAACGCGTGATCGACCCGGGCGCGGCGGCGCCGCGAGTGGCGTCAATCACAAAGACACAATCTTCGCCCGTCCACAATTCCATCAGACTGGTTCCTTCTCCATCGTGTTCGAAGACGGAACAGCTGGGCAACTGTGGTCTTAGCAGCCGGGCGGCCACCAACCCTGCGCCGTCGTCCGATCGATAAGAATTGCCAATTCCGATCACAACGGGTTTCGATTGGCGTGGCATACCTGATTCCAGGACTGCTATGCGCGATCCATTTCCAGCCGCAGATAGTGGGTTGCGCAGGAGATGCACGGATCGTAGTTGCGAACCGCCTGCTCGCATCGCCAGCGCAAGTCGTTGTCGGGAAGATTCAGGAACTTCGGTACAAATTCTCCCAAATCCTGTTCGATCGTTTTCTGGTTTTGTGAGGTCGGGGGGACGATCTTCGCGTCCACAATGGTTCCTTCCTTATCCAGGCGGTAGCGATGATAGAGAATTCCCCGTGGAGCTTCGGTGCAGGCATAGCCGGTGCCTTCGCGTGGCGGAACGTCGAGGGCTGGTTTCTCGGGAGGTTCGTACTGCTCGATGATACGCAGTGCTTCATCGCAGGCATAAAGAACTTCCACGCTGCGAACGATAATGCTCTTGAAAGGGTTGCGGCACACTCGCTCCAACCCGGCCTCCATGGCGGCTTGCCGCGCAAGCGGAGAAAGCTGATTGAAGTTGAGCGCGTAACGAGCCAGCGGGCCCACGAAATAAGCTCGCCGTTGCCTGAGCGTGGAGTGCAGGGCGTTGGAATGCGCGACGTGCTCTTCCGTGAAATTGATCTCGTACTCATTCACGGCAATGTCCAGTCCCGTGTTTGAAACCAGCCGGCCCCGGTTGAAGGGGTATTCGTCCGGATGGTGGAGGGCCACGAATGTGTAATCCCGCTCAAAACCAGGGAAGGGCATCGCGGCGGTCCAGCGAACCGTTTCCCAAGCCGCGTCCCGGGCCGCCTTGAGTTGCTCCGTCAGGGTCGCCAGCTGGTCGCGCGACGGCGCCCGATAGAAACCGCCTGCTCGCACATTCACCGGATGGATTTCTCTTCCGCCGAGAAGCGTGACGATAGCGTTGCCCGCCTTCTTCAGCTGCAAGCCCCGCTGAACTATGGCGGGATGATCCTTCGCCATCCGGATCACGTCGGGATAACCGAGAAAATCCGGGGCATGCAGCATGTAGACATGAAGGGTGTGGCTCTCGATCCACTCGCCGCAATAAATCAGGCGGCGCAACGCTCGCAATTGCCCGTCGACCTGCACGCCGAATGCGTCTTCCATGGCATGTACCGCGCTCATCTGATAAGCAATTGGACAAATGCCGCAGATTCGCGAGGTGATGTCGTGCGCCTCCGCGAAGGAGCGTCCACGCAGAAGAGCTTCAAAGAATCGGGGCGGCTCGAAGATCTTCAGCTTTACATCCACTACCTGGTTACCTCTGACTTTGATGTAAACGCCGCTTTCGCCCTCCACCCGGGCCAGGTAATCGACCTTGATGGTTTTAGTCTTCATGGGCTTCGCTCTCCTTGCGGAAGGGCTCAGCGCCGGCGTTGAAGCTGCGAAATACACGTAGCAAGTCTGACTGGGTTGCGCCCATCTCGCCCCACTGCCTGCTCAAGGTTGCCGTGTTCGGACTTTCCATCGGTCCAAAGCAACCATAGCAACCTCGCGCATAGCTGGGACAAATGGCGCCGCAGCCGGCATGCGTCACTGGACCCAGGCAGGGCGTGCCATGCGCCACCATGACGCAGACTGTGCCTCGTTGTTTACATTCCACGCAAACGCTGTGCGGCGGCGTGTTGGGCTTGCGGCCATTCAGGAATGCGCTGATCACCTCCACCAGTTGTTGTTTGTTGATCGGGCAGCCGCGCAATTCGAAATCAACCCGAACATGATCGGAGATAGGCGTGGACCGGTTGAGGGTCGCGATATATTCCGGCCGGGCGTAGACGAGGGAGACAAATTCCTTCACATCCTTAAAATTGCGCAACGCCTGAATGCCCCCGGCGGTCGCGCACGCTCCGATCGTGACCAGAAACTTTGACCACCGGCGCACCTGATGAATGCGCTCGGCGTCGTGCGAGGTGGTGATCGAACCTTCTACCAGCGATAGATCATAGGGACCGCGCACCACAGCGCTGGAAGCTTCCATGAAATTTGCGATGTCAATTTTCTGGGTCAGGACCAGCAGTTCGTCTTCGCAGTCGAGCAGGCTCAACTGACAACCGTCACAGGAAGCAAACTTCCATACAGCCAATTTGGGCCTGCGGGCCGGTTTCATGTCAGAGCTCCCTTATGGAGAAAAGGGTCTCGATGCGGCTGTAAGGAAATACCGGGCCGTCCTTGCAAATGAAGGTCGGGCCAAACTGGCAGTGACCGCAGAACCCGACCGCACACTTCATATTGCGTTCCATAGAGATGTAAATCTGGTCGAGCGCCAACCCGCGCTTTTCAAGCTCCTGCACGGTAAACCGCATCATCACTTCGGGACCGCAAACCATGGCGATTGCATTCCGGAAATCGATCTTCGCTCTGGCAATGAGAGCGGTGACCACCCCCACATTGCCGGACCAGATTGTCGCGTGGGGCGGACGCTCCTGTCCGTCGCTCTTGATTGTGTCCTTAGTCGCAGCCGCCCGATCCACAGTGATGTGAACTTGCATGTCGGGTCGCTTCTGCCACCGTTCGATCTCGCTGCTGAACAGTATGTCTGCCGGAGTCCGCGTCCCGTAGACGACGGCAACGTCACCGAATTGATGCCGTTTCGACAACACTTCGTAAATGACCGGCCGCAGTGGAGCCAGCCCAATCCCTCCGGCAACGATCAGAACATCCTTGCCGGACGCGGCCGTCACCGGCCAAGGCGTTCCGAAAGGACCCCTCACCCCCAGCGTGTCTCCGCGCTTGACCTTGCGCATGGCACGGGTTACCGGTCCGACGGCGCGAATCGTATGCACCAGCTTGTGAGGATCGTTGGCATCGCCGCTGACCGATATCGGAACCTCGCCCACGCCGAACAGATACACCATATTGAATTGCCCGGCCAGAAAACGAAGCTCGCCGTGGCCGCCTGCTGGCTCGAGCTCGAGCGTAAAAGTCTCTTGCGTTTCTTTGCGCACGCGTCGAACCCGCCAGGGCTCTGGCACCATCGGATGTACAGGCGCAGAGGCCATCGGCTCAAGACTCGACTTCATAGACGTTCAAAAGTTGCAAGCGGGTGGCGTGCAGGCGCTCCTCCATCACCTGAGCGATTCGTTTCAGTAGTTCGTATCCGAGATCGTGATCCTTTTCCGCTTTTTCCCGCAGGCACTTTCCGTCCAGGGCAATGGCCCGGGCGGGCTCCAGCGCGTATGCGTCAAACTTCCAGCGATACGGCGGAACCAGCCACGACCAGCCCAGCACCTCTCCTGGTCCCAAAGTCAGAATGGTGAGCGCGCCGCGCTCGACGCCGAACAGTTCTATCGCCATCTTACCTTCCCGCACCAGGTAGAACTGGTTGGCCTCTTCGCCCTCGCGGAATATCCTCTGGCCCGCTTCGAAACGGACATTCGAGGCACAGCCGGTGAGCAGCGCCAGGTGGCGCTCGTCCAGTCCTCGTGTAAACGGATGTTCAGCGAGTATTTTTTGTAGACTCTCCATTGTTCTCTTCCTTTTTGGTTTCGCGAATCGCGGCAACTTCTTCGGTGATGTCGATACCGACCGGGCACCACGTGATACAACGGCCGCAGCCGACGCAGCCCGAACTGCCAAACTGGTCGAACCAGGTGGCGAGTTTATGAGTCATCCACTGGCGATAGCGTGCCTTTGCGGTAGCGCGAACGCTTCCGCCATGAATATAAGAAAAATCCATGGTGAAACATGAATCCCACTTCTGCCAGCGTTCGGCGTGTTCTCCCTGCAAGTCGGTGACATCTTCCACGGTGGTGCAGAAGCAGGTGGGACAAACCATGGTGCAATTGGCGCAGGTGAGACAGCGCGCGGCGACGTTTTCCCACCGGGGATGTTCGTAGCTGCCGTAAAGCAGATCCTTGATGTTAGTCGTGTCCATGGTGCGGCCCATCTCTTGCCTGGTTTTCTCCACCACGTTCTCCGCTGCCGTTTGTGCCGGTTCCTGCGCCAGAACCACCGGTAGCTCGCGGAGGACTTCGCCGCCTAATTCACTGCCGACCTCTGCCACGAAGTAGTGAACCTCGCCCTGAAGAACTTCCGTCAAAGCCAGGTCAAACCCGAAGCTCGCCTTCGGCCCCGTCTTCATCGATACGCAGAAGCATGTTCCGCCCGCATCGCTGCAGTTGATCGCTACCGTGAAAATCTGCTCGCGCTTCGATTTGTATCCTGGATCGGTGTAATTGCCGCCCATAAAGACTCGATCTTGCACGGCGATGGCATGTAGCTCGCACGAACGCGCCGCAATAAGTGCCATTTTCCGGGCCTGGCGGGGTTCCTCCTTAATCTGTAGTCCGTTTTCGTCCTGAGTGGCTTGCCAGAGGCGGACTACCGGCGGGTGAAGAAACTTTTTCCAGGAATGGGGACCCACGGCGTAGCCGAACATTGCCTGATCGTCCCGCCTTTTCAAGCGATATATGCCGCCGTTCTGCTCGTCGGTCCATCCCACCGGCAAATCGTCCACGGAGATCAGTTCCTCATAGACAATCGCTCCATCGCGGATAGTCGGTCCCAATATCTGGTAACCGCGCTTGATCAACGCATCCAGAAGTTTCTGGAAGTCGCTGCTTTGCAAGACGTATTGTTGGGCACTCTCGCGCATTCCAGCCTTGGCTATGAACCAGGTTTACCGGCTTGCCCGTACCTGGGCAAGGTCTTCATTAAAGACCTGCACCCCAGCCTTTACAAACTGTAATTGCGTCGTCGGAGCGCCACGGCGCTGACCTGCATTCAACTTTGCTCGATTTCGCAAAATCATTCGGCATGTCGATGACTCCGACTAATCCAGCATGACAGCAGACGCAGTTGATCATATGTACGGGCCATCACCTGGCTGAGTGACCTTAATCACCGATCGTGGCCCGCCACTTGTCCATCACGCATAGCCCGATAAATCGCTGTTTTCTTGGTTAATTTGCAGAATGCCAGATCACTCCCGCCTGTGATCTCGCTCACTGCTCCCGGCCTCCCGGCAGCAATAGGATTCGTCCAGATCGAAAGCAGGCTTATTCCGGAGGTGCGGTATGAAGGTCGCCCAGGTAGACATTTATGAGGCCGAAGTCCGTCCGGCTGAGGCCGCGAAACATGTGGCAAACGCTCGTCACTTGTTGACCCAGTTGTACAGCAGGCTTGAACCATCCCGAAACTATCCCGAGCTGCCCGAAGCCATCACCGATCTGGAAGTGGCGTTGAGCATGCTCACGGGTGAAACCGGAGGAATGCTTTAGATCGTTCTTAGCTGGGCGAAGAAGGAGTCGCCGAGGTGATCAGGGCGCCTATTTGGCGACCGCTTGCGCCAGCATTCCTACCACCGCAATATTCTTCACCAGATCATCTGGCACCGCGTGCCTTTTCTGCAGATATTCGGGGCTGTTGTAGGACATCCAGACTTTTCCCAGCTTGTCCTCCCAGATCAGAACCTTAAGCGGAAGATCGATGGCGATGCTGGGGGCTGCCAGCATGACGGGTGTCCCGCCCTTGGGGTTGCCGAAAATGATTAGTTTGGTCGGAGGCATTTTCATCCCGGCCCGTTCGGCTTCGCCACTGTGATCGACCAGCGCGAACAGAGTGATCCCCTTGTCGCGCAGAACATCCTTGAATTTCTCCACGGTTTCGTCTACCGAGTGATTGCTGGGCGTATCGATGATCCCGTTGTCTGTGCTTGCCGTCACAAATGTCTCCTTACCCGTTCCTGACCTTGGTGGATCGTTACAATCCCAGATCGCTCAGTCCCGGGTGGTCATCCGGGCGGCGGCCAAGCGGCCAATGATACTTTCGGTCGGATTCCTTGATAGGAAGATCATTGATGGAGGCCAGCCGCAACCGCATGAGCCCATCGTCATTGAATTCCCAATTCTCGTTGCCATACGAGCGAAACCAGTTTCCCGAGTCATCGTGCCACTCGTAGGCAAAGCGAACCGCGATACGGTTTCCCGTGAAAGCCCAGAGCTCCTTGATCAGCCGGTAGTCCAGTTCCTTCGCCCACTTGCGCGTCAGAAAAGCGACGATTTCCTGCCTGCCGTTCACAAACTCCGAACGGTTTCTCCAGCGGGAATCCACGGCATAAACCAGAGACACTTTTTCAGGATTTCGGGAATTCCAACCGTCTTCGGCAAGGCGCACCTTCTGGATTGCTGTCTCTCTGGTAAATGGCGGCACGAGGCTGGCAGGCGAAACGTTCATAGTATCCAGTGAGGCCCGCTAGGCATGGGCTGTGTGCACAATTTATTTGGGAAACGCCATCAATTGTAGCGGCTTAATTGGATTAACGGAATGTCTGCGGTGAACTCTTAACCGGTTGCCCACATCGCCGGCATCGTTTACCGCGACTTGGCGGCTGCGATGGCTTGCCGGACGTGGCCCCGCGCCGATTGCAGAGCCTGCTCCGCCGTCCGCCGATCTACTCCGGCATGCAACATAACCAGCGCTACTGGCACACGATTTCGTGACGCCTTGAGCGCCTGCTGCGCCGTTTTTCGATCTACGTCCGCTGCCCGCTGCAGAATGCTGACTCCTCGGGCCGCCAGCTTCGAGTTCTTGGGAGGAACGTTGATCATGAGATTCCCGTACACATATCCCAGGCGCGCCATCGCCCCGCTGGAGAGCATGTTAAGGATCATTTTCTGGGCCGTGCCTGCCTTCATGCGCGTCGATCCCGAGATCACCTCGGGGCCGACTTCGGCGACGATACCCAGGTGCGCGGCTCTCTGCAACGGAGTGTCGCGATTGCAGGTAACAGCCACTGTTTTCGCTCCCTTGCTGCGGGCGTAATCGAGGGCGGCGACGGTGAATGGGGTGCGCCCGCTGGCCGCGATTCCGACCACTACGTCGTTGCGGCCAGGCTTTCTTTTTGCCATTTCACGACGGCCCAGGCCTCGCGAATCCTCGTTCGCCTCGAGCGCGGCGGCCAGGGCGGCGGGTCCGCCCGCCATCACGAACTGAACCGTCTTCGCATCGACGTTGAAAGTGGGCGGGCATTCCGCAGCATCGAGCGCGGCGATGCGGCCGCTGGTTCCCGCTCCCACATAAATCAGCCGCCCGCCCCGCCTCAGGGCACTCGCAATCAGATCGATAGCCTGTGCGATCTGCGGCAGGGCGCGGCCTACCGCGGCCGCCACCGTGGCATCCTGCGCGTTGATAACCTGCGCAACTTCCAGGGCAGTCTTAAGATCGAGGTCGGCCGAGGCGCGATTGGGCTGTTCAGTGGCGAGGCGGCCCAGATCCTCTGCCTTCTTCGTTGTTCTTCGATTCAGCCGCTGCTTCAACCGCTTTTCTCCTGGGCTTCCAGCGCTTCGACGACCGCATCGTGGAATCTCGGCCGCACTTCCTTGATTGCCTGATTGCTGCAATCAGGCCAGGTGCGATTGGTGAGCAGAGTAATGGAAAGCTGGCGCTGGGGATCGATCCACAACGATGTTCCCGTATAACCCAGGTGGCCAAAGGAACCCGAAGAAAAATATTTGCCCGATTGTGAGGGCGAGGAAGGCGTGTCCCATCCCAGGGCGCGGGACGTGCCGGACGGCAATTGCTCCCTGCGGGTAAAGAGCGCCACGCTGCCGGCGCGAAGAATTTCTGCGCCAGACTGCGGTGTCTGCAGCAACATGTGCGCGAAGGTTGCCATGTCTTCAGCGGTGGCAAACAGGCCCGCATGCCCTGCGACGCCGCCCAGCACGCTGGCGTTTTCATCCTGCACTTCGCCCTGGATGAGCCGTTTGCGAAAGCTGCGATCCTCCGCTGTTGGCGGAATGAAGTCACGCCACGACGCCGGCGGATTATAAGCGGTGCGGGACATGCCCATGGGACCGAACAGTTCCCGCTGGCAGAAGCGGTCCAGAGTTTCGTCAGCGATGCGCTCGAGTGCGACCCCGAGAATGATGAACCCAATATCGCTGTACTCGGCTCGGCTGCACGGAGCAGCCGCAAGCGGCGTTGCGAACGCGGCCGCCAGCAGTTCGTCCTTGGTATTCGCTTTGAGAAATAGTTTTTTGTATGCGGGTAGTCCCGAGGAGTGCGCCAGCAGCATGTGCAACGTGACCTCGCCTCGCTGCGAGTCGCTGCCCGCGAATTCCGGAACTACCGCGGCCACCGGCATTTCCAGATCGAGCAGGCCGCACTGGTACAGAATCATGGCCATGCTGGTGGTAGCCACGGCCTTGGAAACTGAAGCCAGATCGAACACGCTGGCCGGCGTGACTTCGGGCGCATCCCCTTCATAAGTGAAGCGCCCAAAGGCCTTCAGCGCTACCAGTTTTCCATGTGATGTAATCGCGACCGAGGCGGCAGGGAAGGCGCGTTGCTCAATGCCCTGGCGCAGCACCTCAAAAGCGTCGCTAAAAATTGCATCCTGTCGTTCGTAGGCGGGAGCGGGAAATCGAGGCGCACCGCGACCTCCAGCTTTCGGTGAAGAAGAACCCTCTGACAAAGGAATCGTATGCTCGATCTTCGGGTTATAACAAAGTTCGAGGGCAGGGTAAAGCTCGCCGGATCAGTGAACACTAAGAGTTACAGAAACGCTATGCTGTGCGCCGCCAGATGTCCCCTCAATATTGATCACGTAACTTCCAGCCGAGGATCCTCCGCTGGGAGTGCTTTGAGATCCTCCACAAGCCTGCAGCCCAAGCAGCCCAGCGAGAATCAATCCTACCCAAATCCCGCTTTCCCATAAACCGGGAACCGGTAACCAGCAACTGACAACTGGTTTTCTTCGCAATCCGCGTTTGGGGTGCAGGCCCAGCAAGCCGCCCAGAACAACAATCCCGCAAACAGGGAACCAGAACGCCCTCATGCGCCCACCCGACGAAGGAAACTGAATCGAGCCGAGCTGCAAGTGTGGGGCGGCAGTGCTGATGTTTAGGGTTGAGGCCGCCGAAGAGTCGGCCGTGCTCTGCACCGTGGCCGGGCTGAGAGAGCAAGCAGGCGCACCGGTTGGGCTTGGTGAAACCGAACAACTCAGGGAAACTGCTCCGCTGAAGCCCGCGATCGAAGTGATGGTGACAGTGGCACTGGCAGATTGCCCGGCTGATACCGACGCGGGCGTAACCGCCGATGAGCTCAAAGAAAAGTCCGGCGCTACCACCGCCTGGCGCAGGACTGTGCTGCTGGCTCGAAAATTCTGATCCCCACTGTAATGCGCGCTCATGACGTGAACGCCCGCGGCCAGGGCCGGTACCGAAAATGCCGCACTATTGCCGGTCAAGGCGGCTGTTCCTAAGGTTGTAGTGCCGTCCTGCAGGGTGACGCTTCCAGTCGGTGAAAGCGCTCCAGGAAGTGCGGCCCTCACTGTGGTGGCGAAAGTGATGGGCGCTCCGATGGCCGAGGGATTCTCCGAAGGGCGAATCGCGACGATCGCCCCGGTCCCGTTCAGCAGAATACTCACGCTTCCCGGCAGATATTGCCCCACGTACGAAAGTGGGGAAGTAAGCAGATTGGTGGTGGCCAGGTCCAGTTTGCCATCCAGGTCAAAATCCCCGACCGCAATCGCGACAGGCGCCACGCCGCTGGAGTACTCCTCGCGAGCCTCAAAAGTGCCATCGCCTTTGTTCGTAAAAATTGAAAGGCCAGTCGGATCGCCGACCGCAATGTCCGCCTTGCCATCGCCGTCGAAGTCTCCGACCGCCACGTTTCCCGGAAATTGCCCGGTGGGGTAATCCACGTGCGCCTGGAATGTCCCATTGCCGTTGCCAAAAAGAACGCTGATGCTCTGATTGTTCCCGCCGTTGACCACAACCAGATCGGCCTTGCCGTCGCTATTAAAATCGCCCACCGCGACAACTCCAGGCGTCGACCCGTCGCTGATAATGGCTGGAGCCTGAAAAGTTCCATTCCCGTTGCCGAGGAGAATCTGAATGTTCGTCCCATCGACAATCACCAGATCGTCTTTGGAATCGCCGTTAAAGTCGGCAACCGCTACGCCCGATCCCATTCCCCCGAGATTCGACACGGGCAGAAACGTTCCGTCACCCTTATTCATAAGGATGCCCACTCCTCCGTTGCCATTAACCCCAAAGCCAACCACTATCAAGTCAGGTTTGCCATCGCCGTTAAAATCGCCAGTCGCCATCGAACGCGGCAGTTGGATCGCAGCGTACTCGACGTGCGGTTGAAAGGTGCCGTCGCCCTTGCCAAGCAGAACGCTTACGGTCGTCTGGCTGACGCTGGCCGTGGCCACGTCAACCTTCCCGTCTCCGTCGAAATCCGCGGCGACCAGGGCTACGGGCAGAAAATCAGTGGCAAACAAGCTGGATGTCTGAAAGCTGCCGTCGCCGTTCCCCAGCAGAATCGAAACTCCCTCCCCATAGGTATCGGCAGACACCAGATCAGGTTTGCCGTCCCCGTCGAAATCCGCGACCGCCAGCGAGACTGGTTGTTCCGTAACCGCATAGTCGATGCGAGCCTGAAAACTTCCATCTCCGTTTCCCAGAAGCAGGCCCACGGAATTGGTGCTTTGATTAGGAGTTACCAGATCGATATGCCCATCGCCGTTGAAGTCAGCTGCTACCAGGCCCGCGGGAGAGTCGCCGGACCCAAATTTCGTTTGGGAGCGAAAGGTTCCATCGCCCGCGCCCAGAAGGAGGCACACAGTATTAGTGGAAGGTGATGCTACTGCCACGTCCATTTGACCGTCGCCGTCAAAGTCAGCAGCGATGATCGAGCCTCCGGCATCAATTACGAATGAGTTCGCCTGGCCGAATGCGCCCCCGCCGCTTCCGAGAAGAACCGTGACGCTATCCGGCCCGGGAATTGTATTGCGGTCAAACGTGCTCACGATCAAATCGGGCTTGCCGTCGCCGTTCAAATCCGCTACTGCAACCGAACTCGCGCCGCGCCCGAGATCGTAGGTCGTGGCGGCGCGAAAAGTTCCATCGCCCTTGCCGATGAAAACGTTCAGGGCTCCGGTAGTGACGAACATGCTGTCGGAATTCGCCACCACCACGTCGGGTGTTCCATCGCCATTGAGGTCCGCTACGGTCAACGATGTTGTCCCCACCGCCGCCTGATACTGCACCGGATTGTGAAAAGTTCCGTCGCCATTTCCTATGAGGACACTGATATTTCCCTGACCGGAACTCCCCGGCAGGTTCACCAGCACCAGGTCAGGTTTCTGGTCATGATTGAAATCCGCCACCGCTACTGATTGCGGCATGGCGTTTGCCGGGCGATCCGTATGCGCCTGGAAGGTCCCGTCGCCATTGCCTTTGAGCACGCTAACGGAATTGTCCGTCGAGTTGGTTACGACCAGATCGAGTTTGCCGTCGCCATTCAGATCTGCAATCGCGACTGAGGATGGTCCCTTGCCGGTGGCATAATCCACACGAGTGGCGAAGGTCCCGTCTCCCTTTCCTAAAAGAACGCTGACGGTGTTGTCGGTAGAATTGGCGGTGACCAGGTCCTGGAAGCCATCATGGTTGAGATCGCCCACGGCAATCCCAGCCGGACCAGCGCCCGTGGCGAACTCAATCTCGTCTATGAATTGAGCGGTTGTATTCCCGGCAGCAATCGCGGGGCTTAATCTGATTCTTGGCGCTGTCTTCGCCAGCCGGGAAGTTTGCGCCGATCCTACCGACGACGGCGCGCACACCATCAGGCTGATGGAAAGAGCCAGAAAGAAAATGCGGTTGAGACAGGGGCCCAGTTTTAATCCGGCGAGCAATTCCAGACCTGAGCCTCTGGCCATGGGGACCTCCGCCGCCTCAACTTATATCCCAATTTCAGCTTCCGGACACCGGAGAATCGATCAGGGGAGCTTCGCTTATACACGCGGTAACCATACTGCAGGCACCTGCAAACCAGCGGCACCGACTGCGTATGTGCTGCAAATGGCACCCCCTTACTTCAGTTTCTTGAGCGATCTCCTGTAGGTTGTGTAAATTCAAAACATCCACTCAACTTGGCCAACTCGCGGTCGGTGTACGTATGGCCTGATTCTGGCTGCGCTGTTTGTGGGCTTGGCTTCGGCGAGCACGCACGGCACACCCGCCGCAGCCTCGACCACCCGGGCTGCCGCTATCCCCAGCCTCACCGTGCTCGATTCCATCGTCCGCGATGCCATCCACGATGACCAGATTCCCGGCGCCGTGCTGCTGGTCTGGCACAACGGGCACACGATCTACCGCAAAGCTTTCGGCAACCGGGCACTGGAACCTCGCCGCGAGCCGATGACTGTGGACACGATTTTCGACATCGCCTCCCTCACCAAAGTCGTGGCCACCACCACCGCAGTAATGCAACTGGTTGAGAAGGGCGAAGTCCGGTTGAATGATCCGGTAGCGAAATATCTTCCCGAGTTCGCCGCCAACGGCAAAGACGACATCACCGTCCGCAACCTGCTAACCCACTTTTCCGGACTGCGCGCGGACTTCGATTTGAATCCGCCCTGGGAAGGCCGCGATGCCGCTCTCCGCCTGGCTTTCGCCGAGACGCCCGTTTATCCCCCGGGCTCCCGCTTCCTCTACAGCGACACGAATTTCATCGCCCTGGGAGCGCTGGTGGAACGCGTAAGCGGAACCACGCTGGACGCCTACTGCGCCCGCAAAATCTTCGCCCCGTTGCACATGACTCGCACCCGCTTTCTGCCTCCAGCCTCATGGCGGCGACAGATCGCGCCCACGGAGTACGACGAAAATGGCAAAATGCTGCGCGGAGTTGTACACGATCCCCGGGCTCGACGCATGGGAGGCGTCGCCGGGCACGCCGGCGTGTTCTCTACCGCCGACGATCTCTCGAAGTTTGCCCAGGCCCTGCTGAACGGCAGTCCGGTGCTGTCGAAAGAGGCGGTCGAGAAAATGTCGACTCCACAGCAGCCGCCCACCGCTACCGTGCTACGCGGTTTTGGCTGGGACATTGACTCGCCCTTTTCCAGCAATCGCGGCGAGCTTCTCCCGGTCGGATCTTACGGCCACACCGGATTTACCGGCACGTCCCTCTGGATCGATCCCACCACCCGCACCTTCATTATTCTGCTGGCCAACGCCGTCCATCCTCGCGGGAAGGGAAGCGCGGTGGCGCTGCGTTCCAAGGTTGCCACCGCGGTTGCCGCAGCCCTTCCCCTGACCGTCAGCGAAAGGGACGAATTGCGCTGGAAGAGCATCACTGGGTACAACGAAGCCCAGACCGCTGCCCGCCGCGTGGCCACGCGCAACGGAAGCGTGCAGACCGGAATCGACGTACTCGAAGCGCACAACTTCGATCCGCTGCGATCCACCACCGGCAAAAAGAAAATCGGCCTGCTCACCAACCAGACCGGAATCGATTCTCAGGGCCATCGCACCATCGACGTGCTGGCCCACGCCCCAGGCATTTCGCTGGATGCGATTTTCAGCCCCGAGCATGGCGTTACCGGCGAACTGGATACAACCCACGTAGGCCATTCCCAGGATGCCGCGACCGGAGTTCCCGTCTACAGCGTGTATGGCGCAACCGACGCTGCCCGCAGGCCGCCGCCCGATATTCTTAAAAATCTTGACGCTGTCGTCATCGACCTCCAGGACGCAGGCACGCGCTTCTACACCTACGAAACCACTCTGGGATATTTCCTTGAGGCGGCCGCTAAGGCGGAAATCGACATCTTCGTACTGGATCGCCCCGATCCGATTACCGGCTCCTTTGTGCAGGGCGCAATCTCAGAATCCGGTCCTGAAACTTTTTTGCACTATTACCCCGTGCCCATTCGTCACGGCATGACCCTGGGCGAACTGGCCAAAATGTTCAATGCCGAGCGCAACATCAACGCCCGCCTTACGGTTGTCCCCATGGAAGGATGGATGCGCGGCGACTGGTTCGATTCCACTTCGCTGCGCTGGATCAATCCTTCGCCCAATCTGCGCAGCCTGACCGAAGGCACTCTCTATCCCGGCGTGGCCGTGGTGGAATTCACCAACGTTTCTGTGGGCCGGGGTACCGACACTCCCTTCGAATTGCTGGGCGCGCCCTGGATCAAGGCCCTGGAACTGTCGCAATACTTGAACGCCCGCAGTATCTCCGGAGTGCGTTTCGTGCCCGTCAGCTTTACTCCCAGCGCCAGCATCTATGCCGGGCAGAATTGTGAGGGCGTCAACATTGTGCTTACCGACCGCAACGAGCTTGATGCGCCCGAGCTAGGCCTGGAGCTGGCCTCCGCGCTGCACAAGCTTTACCCCGACCAGTTCCACATGGAGAAGATGATCGATCTGCTCCTGAATCAGTCCGCTTACGACGCCGTTGCCGCGGGCCAGGATCCCCGCCGTATTGCCGAGGATTTACGTGAGTCCCTGGAGAAGTTCCAGAAGCTGCGGGAGAAGTACCTTATTTACAAGTAGGTATAGTCCACGATAGCGTGCTACTTCCGCTAGAATGTTGGCTTAGGAGCGCTTCATCCCCGGGAGTCGAGCATGAATGCTGGTAAGTCGTCGCCTGCGCCTGCTGCAAATCTGCTCTATCGATGTGCCGGCCCGAATTGCGGGACGCTCAAAGGCGCCACCGACCGCTGGTGGCTGATGTGGACATCCTTCCTGGAATTCAACCGCCCCGTGCTCTACCTGTGCCCCTGGGACGACGAAATTGCGGTACGCGAAGGCACGTTGCACGTCTGCGGCGAATTGTGCGCGCAGCGCCTGCAGTCGCAATTCATGGGCAATGTTCGAGAGAATGAGCGCTCCACCAGCGCCCCGGCCAGCTGAACTGGCCCACTTTGGCAGGCGGAACTGGCACCGCGGCCAAAAAGCAGGCGTCCACCCGAAGATTCCGATAAACTTTCGACTTCCAGTCTGCATCGTACCGTCTAATGGGTCACAACTAACCGACGTTTGGGGAGACCAACGTTTGGGGAGATCATTGATGCGCACAGCAATACTTCTCTTACTCATCTGCGGCCTGGCTGCGGCGCAGGGCCCTGCGGGCAATCAGGCTGATGCTTCCGGCGCCAACCAGTTATCCATTCCGTCGGGAACCAGGGTGCCGCTGGCGCTCAAGCAAGCCATCTCAACCAAGAATGCCCGCGACGGCGATGCGGTATATGCAGTGACCACGTTCCCCGTGGTGATGAACGAGCGCATCCTGATTCCAGCGGGAACTTATGTGCAGGGCAGGATCAGCAACGTCAAGCGTGGAGGCCGAATCAAGGGCCGGGCAGAAGTGCTCATGCATTTCAGCACGCTGATTTATCCCAGCGGCTATACCGTCGTCCTGCCGGGCGCGGTGGAAAATGTCCCTGGCGCCGAGAAAACTTCGATGAAGGATGAAGAAGGCACCATTCGTCAGGACAGCCAGACTGGCGAGAAGGCCAAGACCGTAGCCACGGCCGCCGGAACCGGCGCCGTAGTCGGCGGCCTCAGCAATGGCGTCAAGGGCGGCCTGATCGGCGCCGGCATCGGCGGCGGCATAGGTACCGCCATCGGTCTCTTTAGCCGCGGCAACGACGTGAGGCTCGAGGCCGGAACCACATTGGAGATGGTCATCCAGCGCGAAGTCCCGTTAGATCCCAATCGCGTCCCGAAGCAGTAATACCCTCAATGTGGGCGCGAGCGTCCCGCTCGTGCAGGAGCGCCAAGTTCCTGCCGCCTGTGTAGGATGTTTCCGTCGAGTCCAAGCGAACCCGTCTTAACCGCTAAAATCCTGCATATTTATTTCAAAGTAAACAACGCGTTCACGTGCGCCGTCACCGAGACCGATTGCGGCGTGAACTCTTCGGTGGGCGCGGGAGCGCCCCCGGCTACATTCATTTTCATCATGGCCCCGGCCATCGGCATCGGACGCACGTTCTCAAACGTGTCTACCGAGGCGTAGGAAAGCTCGCCCAACGAGCGCCCCGCGCTGCGAGCCAGGGCGGCCGCCGACTCGCGGGCGCGTTTGTACGCGTCCTCCACTGCTTTGGCCTTGGCCGCATCTATATCCTCCAGGGTGTAGTTCAGAGACTGGTTTTCCGTGACGTCGCTGTCGGCCAGTTGCTGCACGATGGGCGCGATCTTGGCGAAGTCTTTCAGTTTTAGCGAAACATTGGCATTCACCCGGTAAGCCACCAGCTTGCGCTTGGCGGTCTTGTAGTCATAGACCGGCTGGAGAGACAGGTAGCCGATCTCCGCTGCCTTGGGATCGATGCCGTTCGATCGCAAAATCTGCCGCACCTGCTCGGCCTCTTTGGAGGCCCGGTCGTAGGCTTCGCGGGAAGTTGCTTCCTGGGCGGAGATATTGAATTGCATCATCGCCGTGTCGGGGTTGGCTTCAAACTTGCCGTCGGCTCCGACGAAAACCGTGTTGGGCTGAGCCGTCAAGGCGGGACGATCCTGGGAAGTGGCAACCTGGCCGAGCAGGAGCACGAGGGTCAATGCGATTGTAATTTTCATAAGCTGGTTCTCTCTTCTCAACGCTTCGGTTTAATCCTGGGGTCACAGCTTGGAATCACAGCCCTGGGGGATTTATTGTCTCTCGTTTGCCGAGTGGGCGCCAGCCCGCGCAAGAAGCGTTGTCATCCTGAGCGAGAAACGCACAGGAAGTTCTGCCGGACCGGGCGGGCCTTCCCCGGGGCGTCATGCTGAGCTTGCGAAGCATCCGGCGCGAAGTGGATGTGCACAACCACTGTGCTGATGCGCAATGACAGCGAGCGCGAGCGAGCTCAGCGCCAGGCAGCCTGCAGCGGCCGATCGAGGCGTACTTCGAGCGTGGTGCCTTTTTGCAGTTGCAACCGGCGGTCACTGAAGATGGCTTCGACTACCCCGGCAGCGGCGCCAACCCGGGCTGCGCCGCTTTCCGTATCCCCCGCCGAATCAGGGTCACGATGACGCGTATTGCCCTCGCGTTCGATTGTGCCCTCCTCATCCGGTACCTTCAGCCCGCGCTCGCCCGGGACGCCCGTGAGAGTCGCGATCAGCGGCACCCATCCGTGGGTCGTTTCGATCTCGTCGAAACTCAGCAACAGGCGCGGATGGAACCCGTTGCCGACCTCGCTTACGTGCCCTTTGATCCGGCTATCGTGCGGAATGATGGTTTCATCCGGCCCGACCAGATCCTCGATCAGTTTGGCTTTAAATCGCTTTCCCGGCTGGACCCGGCTGGCGTCGAGTTTATCTTCCAGGCGGATCAGAAACGTGGTTCCATCGGGAATACCGCGCGGAGGCGGTGAACTTCGCTCCTGCGCCAGCAGCGGCGTTCCAGTCAAGCCAATCAGCAGACACCACAGCCAGCAAGAACGCAGCTTTGCCATAGCAATAACCTCAATTTGACGAATAACGGAAGCGGCCAGCTTGGTTGGATGTAGGCTGAGACCGAATTGCTGCCTTCCAGAAACTTGGAGGTGGACTTACCTTAAGCGAAACTTAAAACTCAGATTACGGAAATAGTGCTGTTGTGCAGCAAGCCAGGTCAGCGGGAACCACTCTGCAGCAGCGTATCAACCGCTGCCTCGACCTTCTCGAAGGGTTGATCGGGACCCGGCGCGGGCTGCAGCCGTCCCTGGCGATCGATCAGAAAAATCGCCGGATAGCGCGCGATGTCACGATACAGGCTGGGTACTCCCGCGCTCAACGTAAGCAGGGGGTATGTGACCGGCACTTGTTCAACAAATTTACGTTGCAGACCGGCGTCTTCATCTGACAATCCAAACACGACGAATCCCTGGTCTTTTCGCTCATGGTACAAGTGGTCAAGTTTTGGCATCTCCTGCCGGCACGGTCCGCACCATGTGGCCCAGATATTGACCAGCACAACCTTGCCCTTCTGATCGCCCAGACGTTGAGTCTGCCCCGAAAGATCCACGGTATCGAAGACCGGCGCGGGCACATCGCGCATCGCCATATTTCGAGTCTGTCTGGAGCGGGTGATGCCGTCCGTGACTGGCTTCCACGCCAGGCCAAGCGAAAGGACCGCGACCGCGAGGCCCACCTTGCCGGAAAGAGACAGGACGTGCCGGCGGTTGTCGCTGACGGCGAGAGCGAGGGTAACCAGAAACGGCACTGCCATCGCCAGAGTCGATGCGGAAAGACGAAACAGCCAATCTTTTTCGAGGTCAGAGCTGAAGCGGGTCAATGTGACGTAGACGATTCCGTACAGAACAATAGCTGCCAGCGGCGAAAGCATGCCCCAGATCAGAACACGGTAGCGGGACAGTCGGCTCACTGATCAAGAAAGCTTTGGTTACGAAGATCGCTTGTTATGAAGAGCTCTTGGCACTGGTGGAATAGGCAAAGCGTTTCACCTGTCCGTCGACTTCCTTGCGCAAATCGGGCCAGATGTTCTCATCCATGGAAAGAAATACCTTTACCACTTCCGGATCGAACTGTCTACCCGACCAGCGCTCAATCTCGGCTCGCGCTGCGGTCAGAGATTGTGCCGGCCGATAGGGGCGATCGGAAGTGATGGCATCAAGCGTATCGGCTACCGAGAACATGCGTGCCCCCAGCGGAATCTGCTCGCCTTTCAGTCCGCGCGGGTAGCCCGTGCCGTCATAACGTTCCTGGTGGGCATAAACAATTTCGGCAGCTTCACCCAGGAAAGGAATTTTCTTCAGGATTTCGTAGCCGTGGTAGCAGTGCTCCTGCATGACCAGAATCTCGTCCGGTGTGAGTTTGCCGGGCTTGCGCAGGATAGCGTCAGGCACCGCCATTTTGCCGATGTCATGCAAAAAGGCGCCACGCGCGATCACTGCGATCTGATCTTTTGACAGTCCCATAGCGCGCGCAATGGCGATGGTGAAGGCGGTTACACGCTTGGAGTGGCCTTCGGTTTCGGCATCTTTCTTGTCCAGGGCGTCGCCCAGCGCCTCCAGCGTGATGTCATAGGAGCGCTCCAGATCGACCAGCGCTTTTCGCAACTGCTCGGTGCGCGCCTCAACCAAAGCTTCCAGATCAGTCTGGTAGGCGCGATTCTCCAGCTTCAGGCGCCGGTTCTCCAGCGCGCGGCTGGCCGTGGCCAGCAACTGCTCGCGCTCGAAGGGCTTCAGCAGGTAGTCGTAGGCCCCATTGCGAATGGCCGCCAGCGCCACCGATATGTCGTGCACGGCGGTTACCATCACCACCGGCATATCGGGATAGCGTTCCTTGGTTCGTTCCAGAAGTCCAATGCCGTCCAGATTTGCCATCATCAGGTCGGACAGCATCAGCTCGAATTTTTCTCCCGATTCGAGCAAGGCCAGCGCTTCCATTCCGGATGATGCCTGGCGACACTTGTAGCTCGCCGTCGTCAACATGGAACAGACGATCTCGCGAATGCTTTCCTCGTCGTCGACTACCAGGATGCGATCACCAGCCATAGGCTTGTTTAGTGTACGGCCAATTCTACCGTAGTCCAGAGATTCCGAAAGTAACCAGAAGGGCAGGGAAAGGCCATCGGCCATCAGGGAAAGCGTGCTATTAAGGGAATGAGCGCTTACTCCTGGTCGGCGATGATTCTATCGATCTTCTCTGCATGGTTCGCGGTCGGGGACATCACTGTCCCCCGGTTGACGCTACAGGAGTCGGCCGCGCTCATCCTGCTCGCTTCCAGCCTGCTGGTATTCCGCACCTTTCGAGAGCGCTACTTGTTGATCTGGTCGGTGGGCTGGCTGGCCTACTTCGTCTCCCGCTGGACCGTCCGCGGCGCTGCGCCAGACTATCTTCCACGCTACCTGACGGCGATCTCGCAAACTGAATTTGTGTTGGCGCTGGGCCTGTTTGCCACCGCCCTCGTCCTTTACACCCACTCCCGGAAGCTGGTGGTTCCCACCGTGGTGATCACCCTGGCGGTGATGGGTTATGCCGCCGCGCAAGCCTGGTTGTGGCCCAACGCCATCGGACCGCGCATCGGCCTGGAAGTGGCCTACCGAATTCTGCCTGCAATCGCCGCCTGGCGGCTGATTCGCTACCGCTGGGCCCGCTGGGAAATCGGTCCCTGGCTGTTGAGCGCCACGCTGCTGCTGTTGCATCTGTCGTGGGCCCCTTTCGACCGGCGCGTGCCCTTCGGCTTCAGCCTGATGGTGAACCTGATCGCCGGCCTGAGCATGCTCCTGTTGGTCTTGGACGATTACAAACTGCACATGCGCCGCCTGGGCGTGGTAAATGCCTTAACCAGCAGCATCTCCCGCGCCAGCCAGCAAGGACCCATGATGGCCACTGCGCTCGAGGAGCTCAAAGGGCTTATGTCCGCCAAGGCCGCCTGGTTCCGCCTGCTCGAGGGCGACAAAATGGTCCTCTCCGACCAGATCGGCCTTTCTCAGGTATTCCTCCGCGATCGCCTGACCGTCCCCAAGGATGACGACTTCGAACGCACTCTCAGCGCCAGCGCGCCGGTGGTGGTGTTGACCTCCTCTGCCGCCGATAACGTCCGCCCTTACCTGAAACAGGAACGATTTCATCACGTCGTAATGGTGCCGGTGGTGGGCAAGAAATCGGTGATTGGAACTCTCGCCCTGGGCAGCCGCCATCACCTTTCCTACACTCCGGACGAGCTGGAATTCCTCACCACTACCGCACACCAGTTGGGACTCGCGGTGGAAAACCTGCGGTTGGTAGAACAGATTTTGCGTTCCCACCGCCAGTGGACAAACACCTTCGACTCGATCCACGACCTGGTTCTTCTGCACGATGCCGATTTCCGCGTCATGAAAGCCAATCATGCGCTGCTGGAGCGCCTGGGGCGGGCCCCCGCCGATGTCGTCGGCCAGCTCTGTGCCGCCGTGCTCCCACGCACTCAAACCCCGTGGAAGGACTGTCCCTACTGCGTCGGCTCGCAGGAGGGCTTTCATGAAGGCGCCGACCCGGGTTTTGGCGGCTTCTCCATGGTTTCGACCTCGTCCTACATCGAGCAGGGAAGCAAGCAGAAAGGCACCATCCACGTGGTGCGCGACACCACCGACCGCCGCATCGCCGAAGAAAAATACCGCCTGCTCTTCGAGCAAGTCCAGGAAGGCGTTTTTGTGGCCACGCCCGAAGGCAAGCTGCTCGATTGCAACGATGCCTTTATTCGCATGGTGGGATACAACAACCGCGAAGAGCTGGTGGGGGTGAACGTCGACACCGAACTCTACGCTTCCTCTGAACAGCGCGAGAACTTCCGCCGCCAGGTGGAACAGCACAACTACGTGCGCAACTTTGAGGTTAGCCTGCGGCGCAAGGACGGAAGCCTGCTCAGCGCCATGGAAAGCAGCTTTGCCACCCGCAACGCCGAAGGGAAAATCGAACGCTACCAGGGCTTCCTGCTCGATATGACGGAGAAAAAGCGCGCGGAAGATGAAATCCGCCGCCGCAACCGCGAGTTGAACGCCCTCAACGCCATGGCGGTGATCGCAACCCAGTCTTTCGATCTGGACGAAATTCTCAACCTTACGCTCCGCCAGGTGATTTCGCTGCTGGGAGCAGAAACCGGCTCCATCTATCTTTGCGACACTGACGAAGCCACCTTCCGCCGTCGCGCCGGCTGGGGACAACGCAGCGCCGACCGTGCGCGCTTCTCCGAGGTGAAATTCACTGAGGGCTTTGGTGAGCTGATCACCCGCTCCCGCACTGAGGTAGTGACCGCCGACTACTTACCTCATCTTCCCGCTCTGGTGGCTGAGTTCATTCGCGCAGACGGGCTGGCATCCTGGATCTGGGTATTGCTCTGGGGAAAAGACAAGCCCATCGGCATTATGGGCATCAGCAGCCGGGAAAGCCGTGAGTACACCAGCAACGACGAGAGTCTGCTGGTTGCCATTGGCCGGCAATTATCTACGACCATCGAAAAAGTCCGTCTTTACGAGGAAACCTGCCGGGCCTACGAGGACTTGCGTCACACTCAGGAACAACTGCTGCAGAGCGAAAAAATGTCCGCGGTAGGACAGCTGATCGCCGGCGTGGCCCACGAGTTGAACAATCCTCTGACCGCCATTCTCGGCTATGCCCAGCTGCTCGAAAGCGAAGGCCTGGGTGAACGCGCTGCGGATTTTGTCAGCAAGCTTTTCAAGCAGGCGCAACGTACCCACCGCGTCGTGCAGAACCTGCTGTCGTTCGCCCGCCAGCGCAAGCTGCAGAAGGAACTGGTGGATATTTGCCGGGTGCTGGACGAGACCCTGGCGCTGCGCGATTACGATCTAAAGGTCAACAACATCAAAGTCGAACGCGAGATCGCAGACGCCATTCCCGGAGTCACCGCCGATCCCCACCAACTCGAGCAGGTGTTTCTCAACATCATCAACAACGGCGTGGACGCCATGCTGGAAGCCGGCCGCGGCGGCGCCCTGAAAGTTCGCGTCTACGCGCAGGAGGGCAACGTCGTCACCGAATTTCAGGACTCCGGCCCCGGCATCAAGGAGCCCAACCGTATTTTTGATCCCTTCTACACCACCAAGAGCGTGGGCAAAGGCACCGGCCTGGGCCTGAGCATCTGTTACGGCATCGTTAAGGAGCATGGTGGAGAAATATCCGCGCGCAATCAGGAAAACAGCGGCGCCGTGATCACCGTGCGGTTGCCCGCTGCCGGACGCGCAGGTTCCACCGAACCCGGACCCGCCCCTGCTCCCCGCAAGTTTGTGATCGAAGGCAGCGTCCTGCTGGTCGAAGACGAAGAGGCTGTGCTGGAGTTCGAGCGTGATGTGCTTACTGGTGCCGGTGCGCAGGTGGTGACCCTGACGAACTTTGAAGAGGTGAAGGCGCGGCTGCTGCAACCGTCAGGCGAGGCAGGAAGCTTCGATGCCATGATCATGGACGGCAAGATGCCAAATGGAGCCAATGCGCCTGAGATGTTTAGCTGGATTGCTGAAAACCGCCCCGGACTTGAAAAGCATTTACTGTTCACCTTCTCCGGCGTGGTCGAGACCGAAACTCGCGCCTTTCTCAACAATCACAATGTGCCTTTCCTGGTGAAGCCCTTCGAAGTCGGCGACCTGATTTCCCACGCCCGCCGCCTGCTGCAAAAAACCCTCGCCGCCACCACGGCAGGGTAAACACCTTCGCTACAACGTCTTCTTCAGCGAGCGGGCAAACTCGCGCAGCACAACCTCATTCCGCCGGTACCATCTCCACAGGCCGATTTTCTTGGCTTCCACCAGGTCCGCCTTGGTCAGAATCGCCATGTGGTGCGAGATTGTGGGCTGAGAAAGGTGAATGCGTTGTTCAATATCCGAAGCGCACAAACCCACATCCTTCCCGATGGAACAGCCTCCCTGCTCCTTGAGGGCTTGTAGGATTTTCCGTCGGGTCGGGTCGGCGATGGCATTCAGGATAAGATTCAGCTTCTGCTCCGCAGCGCTCATAGTACCCAGGAATAGACCCCAAATTGACGGTTGTCAATGTGGATTGTGTATTTGAATTCGTGCCTGAGTTTCGTACAAACGCCTCGCCCCTTAGGGGATCGCCGCCATCGTCTCATTGGAAAATGCGCTTTCCCGTCCCTGATTGTCCACCGCTGTGACCACGTAGTAATACGTCGTACCGGACTGGACACTTTGATCGATAAACGTCAGCCCGCCAATCGCACTGGCCGATAAGCCGTAGGAAGAACCTGAAACCGTCGAGCGGTACATGCTGTAGCTGACGATGTGCGAATCAAGACTGGCTCTCCAGAACAGGCTGACTGCATGCGGCAGTGCAGGCAAAGGCTGCGAATTTATTGTCTGCACAGTTACCGCCGGGGATATCTCCACCGCGCTTACCGCTTGAGCCGTGACGAAGGTGTGGTCGGTTCCAATCACCAGCACTCCATCTGAATCACGGCAGCGTACCCGAAAATGGTACGTGCTTGCTGCCAGCAGGCTTTGGATGGCGACCACATGGTTCGTCACTCTTGCCGTCGCCAATGCGGTGATATTGCCGTAAAGTGCAGTCGGTCCGTACTCCACCTGTGAATCGGCCGGCACTGGCGTGGTCCAGGAGATGCTGGCGGCATTACTGGTAAGGCTGACTTTAACTCCGCCGATCCAGTTTGGCGGCAGGTTGGCAGGCACGAACAGTACGTCGACCCAGTAGTTGCTCGCTGTCCAGGTGCTGGTTGGCCAGTGCGTCGACTGCGCGCCATACACGAACACCCCGCCGTTAACTGGAACATGCAGGGGCGCCACATCCTTCTGTGCCGTGAAAGCATTCCTGTCGTTGGAAAAATGACCCATCGGAGCAAAGTATCCGCAGGTAAACATCTGGTTTGCAGCGACTGTAACCGGCGATGAGAAGATCACCGTTTGTTTGCCCGAAACGGTCTCGCCGCTGGCCGATTGGCTGGCCAATAACCTTCCGCTTGAATCCCACAAGCTGACCACATGGACGCCCCCATTGGCTGCCGCCTTGTAGAAACTGCAACCCAGAATCTGTCCCGGGACGTCGGCAAATATTTTTACCCCCAGCACCACCGGCTGAGGGTCACCGCCATCGACGATTCCGGGGGTACTCGCGCCGAAAATACTCACCGGCAACTGCGCCAACGAAGTGCCCGCGGCCAGTAGCGCAAACATAAAAAACGGCAGCAACGTATAAACATGACTCATAATTTCCAGTCGCGGGTGAATAGGAATTCCCCGGGGCGCGAAGCGCGCTGCCACAGCCTAGAACAGCCTGCCTCGAAACTTTGTGACGGGCGTCACAAAGCGAAAGAAAAGGTTGAGAGATCTGTGCGAAACCAGTGATTCTGTACCACTCTGGGAATTGACTTTAACTTTGCAACGGGACTCATCCCCACACTGCCTCAGTGGAGGAGCGGTATAATGCCGCTTCGAATTTCCCATGCTATTCGAAGGTCAAGACCGCAGGGAACTGGAGAAGCTGAAGAAGAGTCAGGGGCTGTTGCCTCCAGGCCAGTCGCTCACGCTTAAATGGCCGGTCCTGCACTACGGATCAGTGCCGAGCTTCGATCCCGACACTTGGGACTTCCGCGTCTATGGGCTTGTAGATTCGCCCTTGCGCCTGAGCTGGAAAGAATTCAACGCGCTTCCCAAGAGCCAGCGGCAAAGCGATTTCCATTGCGTGACCCGCTGGAGCCGCTTCGACAACCGCTGGGACGGAGTGGCCTTCCGCGAACTGCTGGCCCGAGTTCGCCCGAAGCCGGTGGCGGCGTACGTTCTGGTCCACGCCGAGCAGGGCTTCACCGCGAATGTGCCTCTGGCCGACCTTGACCGAGACGAAGTGCTGCTGGCGACTCACCACGATGGCGAACCGCTGACTCCGGAACACGGCTATCCCCTGCGCCTGATCGTTCCCCACCTCTATGCCTGGAAGTCAGTAAAGTGGGTGCGAGGGCTCGAGTTTCTCGACCATGATGTGCCAGGTTTCTGGGAGCAGAACGGCTATCACATGTACGGAGATCCGTGGAAGGAACAAAGGTTCAGCCGGCAGTAGGTTTTTACCCTCAAGACAACCCTGAGAACTAAGAACTGAAATCTGAGAACTGAAATTCAAATCTCTAATTTGTGTCGTAAACCCAAACCTGGAATCCTGAACCTGAAGTCTGAAATCTAAAATCAGCAACCTAAGGCCGTCGTCACTTCTTCAATATTGGATTGTAGCCATCGTTCACCAGCCGGCCCCGCGCGAGTTCGGCGTCTTTGATGTCGGCGAACGGTCCAACCTGCACGTGGAACAGCTTGTCTCCCGTCCCACTGGCGGCGAAGGCAACGTACTGCTTTTTCTTGAGCGCATCTACCAGAGCCTGAGCGTCTTCCTGTTTGCTGACCGCTGCCACCTGCACCCAGTATCCATTCAGAGCCGGAGCCGCTGTAGGATCGGTGGGCGGAGCGTTGTTATCCGCGGCGCTGGCTTTGGGTGCAGCCTCAGCCGGGCTCGCAGCCGGGCTGCTGGGACTCAGTTGAGCGTCCGCGTCTTTCTGGCCCACCGCTTTGTAGAAGGTAAGGTCGTTAGCTGGCCGAGGGCTGCCGGGCTTGACCGCGGTCGGGCGGACCGCGCTGGATGAATTGGTCGCCGCCTGCACCTCTGTCCCGTTCAGTCTCCCCGAACTTTTTCCCAGTGCAAATCCCATCCCAAAAAATATTGCACACAGCGCCACCAGGCCGAAAAACAGGGCCAGCATCTTACCCGTGCCCAGCGTGATTTCTGTGTCTTCTGCAGCTGCCATCTTCACTCCACCTCATCACCCGTTGCCCGCCGCAACCGGTTCAGCTTTTCGCTGCCGCCGGCGCGTCTTCAGGCGGTTTTCCCAGTATCTTCTGAATCCCGGAGAAGAAATCCACCGGCACCGGGAAAACCACGGTGGTATTTTTTTCCACCCCGATTTCAGTCAGGGTCTGAAGATAACGAAGTTGCACGCTCACCGGCTCTTTAGCCAGCAGCGCCGCCGCGTCCACCAGCCGCTGCGCGGCCGAGAACTCGCCCTCGGCGTGAATGATCTTGGACCGCTTTTCCCGTTCCGCCTCCGCCTGCTTGGCCATGGCCCGCAGCATGGATTCAGGCATGTCCACCTGCTTCACTTCCACGTTGGTGACCTTTACTCCCCAGGGCGCGGTATGGGTATCCAGAATGCTCTGCAGCCGCAGGTTGATCTTTTCGCGGTGCGCCAGCAATTCATCCAGTTCCTGCTCGCCGAGCACCGAACGCAGCGTAGTCTGCGCGAACTGCGATGTCTGGTAAACGTAGTTTGAAACCTCAACCACCGCTTTTCGGGGATCGATCACCCTGAGAAATATCACCGCATTCACCTTCAGCGTGACGTTGTCGCGAGTGATGATGTCCTGCGGCTGGACCTCCATCGCTTCCTGGCGCAGCGAGATTCGCACCATGCGATCCAACGGGGCGAACACCAGGATGACTCCCGGCCCTTTTTCGTGCCCCAACAAACGCCCCAGCCGGAAAATTACACCGCGCTCATATTCGGCCAGGATTTTGATGGAACTGAAGAGATACAGAACCACAACGATTGTGACTATGGCCGAAAACGACAGACCCATTTGAAGCCTCCGCGCTTCCGATTCTCAGGAACGCTTCTGTGGCGGATTGTATCGCAAATCCCGCCGCCTACACGGCATCTCGCTGAGAACAGATGTTGCCTCGCATGATGCCATCCAAATCGAAACTCAACTGACAATCGCCGCCGGCGTCCCGGTTACCGCTATGCTCGGATCCACCCGCAACTCCAGCCCATCCACCGTCCGAACCACTACATTTTGTCCGGCTGCCACGCCGGTCGTGGACACCGCATCCCAAAGCTCGCCATGAACAAAAACCTTTCCCCGCGGCGAAAGCGGCGTGCGTGCCACTCCAATTTCGCCCACCAGTCCCTGCGCGCCCGTCACCACTTTATTGGCCCGCGCCTTCAGCGCAATGCTCATCAGGAACACGGTAATGGCCCCCAGCGGAATACTCACCGCGGCCGCAGTCAGCAGATGCACTCTCATTTCAGGAATTGGCGCGTCCACCAGCAACAGCCCGCCCAGAATCATCGTGGTCATGCCGCCGATCGCCAGCACACCATGGGCAGCAAACTTCGCCTCCAGGGCGAACAGCGCAAACGACGCCAGGATCAGCACCACCGCTGCGAACCGCACCGGCAGAAGATTCAGCGCGAAGATTGCCAGCAGAATAAAAACCACGCCCACCGTTCCCGGCACCACCGCGCCCGGATGGTTGAATTCGGCGTAGAGCGCCAGGGCCCCGATGGCCAGAAGAATAAACGCAATGTTGGGATCCATGATGAAAGCCAGAATCCTCTGCTTGAGCGTCATGTCGAATGGGCGGATCGTTTCTCCCGCCAGATTGAGGGTGATGGTTTTCCCGTCAAAGCGCTTCACCGTCTTGCCCTGCATCTGTTTCAGCAGGTCCTGTTCGTTGCTCGCCACATAGTCGATCAATTTCTGCGACAGGGCTTCCTGGTCGGTAAAAGATTTCGACTGGCGCACCGTGCTCTCCGCAACTTCCACGTTGCGGCCTCGCTTCGATACCACCGAACGCATCAGTGCGGCGGCGTCGTTCTCCATCTTTTCCTTCATGACGTCGTCCACCTTGCCGCCCCCCAGGGTGACGGGATGAGCCGCGCCGGTGTTGGTGCCGGGAGCCATGGCGGCCACATCGGCGCTTTCCAGAATGAAGAAACCCGCCGAAGCCGCCCGGCTCCCGCTGGGTGTGACATAGATGATCACCGGAACCGGCGAAGCCAGAATCTTTTCGATGATGTGACGGGTCGAGTCCAGCAGGCCGCCGGGGGTATTCAACTCAATCAGCAGCGCTTGGTCTTTACCACGCTCAGCTTCCGCCAAAGCGCGGCTGATGTACTCTTCCGTGATCGGCTGAATGGTATCGTCGACCACGATCTTCAAGACTTCGGCCGAGGCCGGACTTGCAGCGCTCAGCAAAACTCCCACCAGCAGGCCGCACAACACGCGCAGGATCGAGGACAGTTTCATCGCCTGAACCTCACTCCTCTATTGTCTCTCAGTTTGCATGAAATGTAGCGCCGGCGTCCTTGCCGGCTGTCGATCGGCTCGGTGTTAAGCCTCGAAAGGTGCCGTGGCCAATCCCGCCGCGCCAGGCTAATCCGCCGCCGTGGAGGTTCGGGTTTCCTCTTTGCGCAGCTCATCCCATCCCGGCAGATGCTTATCGCCGGTAATGAGCCGCGCTCCCCGTTCGTAAGTCAGGTAAGACCACGCCCACTGGATCAGGACGATCAACCGGTTGCGGAAACCAATGAGGAAGAAGATGTGAACGAACAGCCAAGACAGCCACGCCAGAAATCCCGAGATGTGAACCTTCCCGAAATCGGCGACAGCAGCCGCCCGCCCGATGGTTGCCAGGCTGCCCTTATCGAAGTAGTGAAAGTCTTTTCGCGGCTGGCCGTGTAGCTCGCGCTTGATATTCCGCGCCGTGGTCTTGCCCTGCTGCATCGCGACCGGCGCCACCCCGGGAAGCCATTTCCCGTGCTTATCCTTCAGCGCGGCCAAATCTCCGATTACAAATACTTCCGGATGTCCGGGGATGCTAAGGTCGGCATTGACCAGCACCCGGCCGGCGCGATCGACCGGCGCGCCCAGTTTTTTCCCCAGAGGCGATGCGGCCACCCCTGCTGCCCAGAGAATCACCGCGGCCGGAATCTGCGTTTCCCCCACATAAACCGCCCCCGCCTCCACCCGCGTCACCATGGCCGAGGTTCGTACTTCTACCCCCAGGGCCCGTAACTGCTCTTCGGCGCTGCGCGAGAGATCTTCGGGATAGACGGGAAGAACCCGCGGTCCACCTTCCAGCAATATGATTCTCGTTTTCTTGGGATCGATCGTGCGGAACTCGTTGGCCAGTACCTGGCGCGAAATTTCGGCCAGCGTTCCCGCCAGCTCAACTCCCGTCGGCCCTCCGCCAACCACCACGAAATTCAGCTGGATCTGCTCCCGATCGCTTTCCGCTTCCCGCTCCGCCAGTTCGAAGGCCAGCAGCACACGGCGCCGTATCTCCAGCGCATCTTCAATGGTCTTCAATCCCGGCGCGAACGGTTCCCACTCGTCGTGTCCAAAATAGGCGTGGCTGGCGCCAGCAGCCACGATCAGGTAGTCGTACGGAACTTCATCGTCTTCCAGTTTCACGACCCGCCGCTCCAGATCGAAGTCGCGCACCTCGGACATCAGCACTTCGACGTTAGGATGGCTGCGCAGAATCCAGCGAATGGGCGCGGCGATTTCACCCGGTGACAATCCGGCTGTCGCTACCTGGTAGAGCAGAGGCTGGAAGGTGTGGAAGTTCTGACGGTCAACCAGCGTAATGTGGACCGGCGCGCCCGCCAGCGTACGCGCAGCCACCAGGCCGCCGAAACCGCCTCCCACGATAACCACCCGCGACTGGGCTTTTGCGTTCATGTCTCTCTATATAAGATTCCCGAAAGGTCGCCATAGTCTCGAAAAAGTTCCAAACAAACTAAGAACTAAGAACAAGGACTAAGAACCAACGAATAGGCCAACCGGCACTGTGGCAACCGACTACGCCCTGCCGCCCGTCCCCGGCGAAATTCGGGCCATAAGCCCGTAATAACTGGCAAACGAAACAATGAAGCCCACAAACCACGAATAGTCGTACCAGAACCGCAGGGACGGAACCACCAGACCAATCAAGGCGCCCCCCGCCCCCAGAACCAGTGCTCCCACCGCCCGCCAGTTGAACCCGCCCGAATACTCGTAAGCCCCGCCCCGCAGATACAGGTCGTCCACCAGCAGGGTACGTTTGCGGATCACCCAGTAGTCGCAGATCATGATGCCCGCAACCGGACCCAGGAACGCCGCATAACCTCCCAGCCAGCCGAAGATAAAGGTCTTGTAGTTGTCCAGCAGCTTCCAGGGCATGATCACGATGCCCATGATGCAGGTGATCACGCCGCCGGTTTTGAAACTGATCTTGCGCGGCCAAAGATTGGAAAAGTCATTCGCCGGCGACACTACATTAGCGCCGATATTGACATTCAACGTTGCCAGAAGGATCGCAATCAGCGACACCACCACTGCCAGCGGCGAGTGGAAACGGCTTAGCAATTGCACCGGGTCCCAGATCGCCGTGCCGTAGATCACTACCGTGGCCGACGTCACCAGCACTCCCACCAGCGAGTACAAGGTCATGGTTGTCGGCAGGGCCAGGGCTTGACCAATGGCTTGCGACCGCAGGCTGCGCGCAAAACGCGAGAAGTCGGGAATATTCAATGACACCGTGGCCCAGAAACCCACGGTTGCGTTCAGCGCAGGAATCAGGAATTTCAGGAACTCGGGAAAGCTCTTGAAGCGCGATGGCGCGGAAAGCATCGGACCAAACCCGCCGGCCTCAACGTACGCCCATCCCAGCAGCAGCAAACCCACGCCCAGCAAAACCGGTGCGCTGATGCCCTGCAGAAAGCGGATGTACTCGATTCCTTTCAGGATTACCGCCAGATTGATCAACCAGAACGCCAGAAAACAGATTCCGGCACCGTGGGGAACTGATTTCCAGGCCGGCCACACCGTGGCCAGCAGAACGTTGACGGCCTCGCCTCCAATCCAGGTTTGGATTCCGAACCAGCCGCATGCCACCAGCGCCCGCAAGACCGCCGCGACATTCGCCCCCAGTACTCCGAACGACGCTCGCGCCAGCACTGGGAAGGGAATCCCATAACGCGCCCCGGGATGCGAATTCAGCAACATCGGCGCCAGCACAATGCAGTTGCCCAGAAACACCGTGAACACCGCCTGCTTCCAGTTCATCCCGCCCTGAATCAGGCTGGCGGCCAGCATGTAGGTCAGGATGTTGACCGACATCGACACCCAGAGCGCGGCATAGTTGTAGGTGCCCCAGGTGCGGGCTCCGCGATCCCCCGACGCAGCCTCGCCGGGCATGACGGTCGGAGCAAGATCAGGGTTATAAAGCGGGCTGGATTCGATTGCAGCGCGAGCTTGCGAAGTTGGAATCGGCATCTGTGGAATAACCTTGATACACGCAACGCCAAAGACGCGAGCACATGTGAGACCAGCCAGAGACTCAGACTGCGGACGCCGGGCACCGGACCTCAGGCGTCGGGCAAAGACGAGGTAAGCGGCTCGGCTCCTTGTGACCAGAGGTCCGAAGTCCGAGTCCGACGCCCGCTTGCCAATTCAATGGCTGCGATCTCCCGCAATATTCAGCTTGATGCGGTACAGGCTGGTGCTGGCCGTGATGTACAGCGTCTTCGCATCCGCGTCGCCCCAGGCCACGTTACTCACTACCTCAGGAATTTTGATAGTCGCAATATGTTTACCTTCCGGCGAAATAACCCAGACTCCGCCCGGACCGGAACCATAGATATTTCCATTCTTGTCGACTCGCAAACCATCCGGCCCGCCTTTCGCGGTGTCGGAAGAGGGGTCGAGAAACACGGCGCCATCTGTCACGGACCCGTCGGGTTGTACCCGGTAGCGCATCCAGATTTTCTTGCCCGATTCCGCCACGTAGAGAAATTTCTCGTCTGGTGAAAAGGCCAGGCCGTTCGGCCGCCCAAGATCTCTGATCACAAGCTGCAGCTTCTCCCGCTCCGGCGCGGCGCCGGGCTTCTGCTGGAGCGCTCCCGGTATCCGGTAAACCCCGTTGACCTGCAACTCTTTTTGCGGATCGTTGTCACTCTGCGTGGGCAATCCGTAGGGCGGATCGGTGAAATAAAGCGAGCCATCGGATTTATAAACCAGGTCGTTCGGGCTGTTGAGCTTCTTGCCTTGATAGGAGTCGGCCAGGATTGTGATTTGTCCATGCGGGTCGAGCGATTCGAAGCGCCAGACCGTCCGTCCCGCGTGCCCGGCCACGGTGACCCGGCCTTTGCTATCGAGAGTCATTCCATTCGAACCCGGCTCCGGACCCTGGAACGGCGCCGATCCTTTATATCCGCTGGGATGCATGAACACGCTGGCTGTCTTTCCAGGGGCCCATTGCACGATGTTGTTCGACGGAATCTCGGCAAACAAAAGCGAACCTTCGCGCGTCCACACCGGCCCTTCAGTCCACTTGTTGAAACCGGTTGCCACCCTTTCCGGCGCGGCATTGGGCGGGAAGATCGCATCCGCGGAGGGATCCAGTTTCTGGACGTCTTGCGGGAACGCCGCGGCTGTCGTCAGCATCAACGAGAGAAAAATGAGTCGGAAGGCTGCACGGGTTTGCATGCCGGGGATTGTACCCGCTCGATTGCGGCAATGGCGAGTTTTCGTTGTCCTCACGCGAGGAGGTGCGGCTAGGCGCCCGAGCCCGGTTTTCCGCCCTGCGTCGTCAGAGCACCGTAACTTTCCGGGCGCCGGTCGCGATAGAACTGCCACACCTTTCGGACTTCCAGAATCTCGTCCAGGTCGAGATCGGCCACCAGCACTTCATCCTTGTCGCGGCTGGCCTGGGCAATAATCTTGCCGCGAGGATTGCAGAAGTAGCTCTTGCCGTAGAACTCCCCAATGCTCCACGGCTTCTCCTCACCCACCCGGTTGATGGCACCCACGAAATATCCGTTGGCCACAGCATGCGCCGGCTGTTCCAGTTCCCAGAGATATTCCGAAAGCCCCGCCACTGTGGCCGAAGGGTTGAAGACGATCTCCGCCCCATTCAACCCTAGTGCGCGC
Source organism: Terriglobales bacterium (assembly GCA_036265205.1). Taxonomy (GTDB): domain Bacteria; phylum Acidobacteriota; class Terriglobia; order Terriglobales; family Acidobacteriaceae; genus JAIQFF01. The sequence continues at coordinate 186,607 of DATAPL010000034.1, read as the reverse complement.
GCCCCTTCGGGGAAATGGCGGTCGTAACAGATATAAACGCCGACCTTGGCGAACTTGGTGGCAAACACCGGATATCCCATGTCTCCAGGGGTAAAGTAAAACTTCTCCCAGAAGCCCGGATGACAATGAGGAATATGGTGTTTGCGATACTTTCCCAAGTAGCTTCCGTCGGCATCGAACACCGCGGCAGTGTTGAAGTACAAGCCGGGCAGCTCCTGTTCGTACACCGGTACGACGATCGCCATGTGATGCCGCGCCGCCAGCTCCTGCATCCGCCGGACGGTTGGGCCATCGGGGACAGGTTCGGCCAGGTCGTACCACCGCGGGTCCTGTTCGGCGCAAAAGTAGGGACCGTAAAACAGCTCCTGCAGGCACAATATCTGTACCTGTTGCTTGGCCGCCTGCTCAATCAGCTCTACATGCTTTCGCACCATGGCTTCCCGGATTTCAGCAAGCGAATGATCGGCGCCCAGCACATTGCGCGCCTGGATCAACCCACAACGAACGATTCGTGACATCGCAAAGACCTCAGCTCGCCAAAAATACTAACACCATCTCTTGTAAAAACACCGCCCACCGTCCACTAAGAACCAGGAACCGAGAACCGGGAACTGGCCAATCGAACCCACCGCCCGAAGCCATTCCCAACCCCGGAAATAACTCGTGCCAGCAGCTTCTCCAGGGACGTATAATTCTCGCAATCAGTGACTGGGGGCTACCCATGAACTACCGTCTCTCCTGCTGCGTTTGCCTGACTACCCTGACTTTTTCCCTGTTTGCTTCCGCCCAGGGCAAGTCATCTGGGGGCGGACGCGGAACTACCACCCCAACCACGCCTACCACGCGAGGTATTCCACAGCCCGGTATGGACGTACCGGACCCCACCATGAATACGCGGGCTTTCATCACCGGCAAGGTAGTTCTTGACGACGGCACCCGCATCAGCGACCCGGCCTCGATTCAGACCATCTGCCGGGGCCGCAAGCAAACCGTCACCCACACCGATTCCCACGGCAATTTCAGCTTCGAGTTTGGTGACCGCATGGCGGCTGCTACCGCCGGCGTCGCCGACGCCGATTCCGACGCCACCTGGTCGCCTACCGGCCCCACCACCGGCAACCGCCGTGACTGGCGCGAATGCGAACTGCAAGCCGACCTTCCGGGGTTTACTTCGCAGTCGATTGAATTAAGCAGCAAGATGTCGACCTTTGAAAGCACCGACGTGGGCCGGTTGGTATTGCACCGGGTGGGCCAGGTCGAAGGCTTGACCATCAGCGCCACTACCGCCATGGCGCCGAAGGACGCGCAGAAGGCTTACGAGAAGGGCCAGCAAAAGGCCAACAAAGAGAAGTGGGATGAAGCCCAGGCGCTGCTGGAAAAGGCGGTGCAGATTTATCCCAGATACGCCGTCGCCTGGTTTGATCTCGGTCGCGTGCAGCTTCGCAAGGGTGCGCCGGTGGAAGCCCGCCACTCCTTCGAACAGTCGGTCGCCGCCGATCCGAAATACGTTAATCCCTACCGCGGTTTGGCCGAACTGGATATGCAGCAAAAGCAATGGCAGCCGCTGGTCAGCGTAACCGAGCAGTTGCTGGCCTTGAATCCGGTCAACTTCCCTGACGCCTGGCTGCGCAACGCTCTGGGCAACTACTATCTCGGCAACTTCGCAGCCGCCGAGAAAAGCGCCCGCCAGGGCATGAAAGTCGATGACGCCCACCAGGTCCCCAAGCTGGAATATTTGCTGGGTGTGATTCTGGTCCAGGAGCGGGCTTATCCCGAAGCCAGCACCCACATCCAGAATTACCTGAAAGTAGCGACCCAGCAGTCGGACATCGACGATGCCCAGAAACAGCTGGCCGAAATCACCCGGCTTTCAGCTTCGGCCGCCCCCGCGTCCGAGGGACAAAAGAAGTAGCGCACCAAATGCAGCATTCAAACTGAACCGATTTCTCTTGAAACCTGCGGCCTTCGCACACCGCATGGTTTGAAGCGCAGGCGCCCAGCTTCATCCTCTTTTGGTCTCGTTCCAAAACCGTCTTGCCTCGGGCCCAAAATCATTACTCAGAAGGACCGTCCGGCAGAATGAGCTGAACCGCGCTGTTAGAATCCCCTTGGGAGCAGTAGTGATGAGGAGTACTTACAAGCAAATATCGGCCCGTGTCCTGGTGGCATTCGGAACCATCTTCTTAGCCCTATATCTATCGCCGTCTGCAGTCGCACAGGCGGCCGTCCCGCCCGCCGCCAGAGTGAACAGCGTGACCGTGACCGGCGGCAGCGCCGGCCTCGCCGTCGAGATTTCCTCCAGCCAGTCAGTTGCTTTGCGCAGCCAGGTAGTCACCGGCCCCGACCGCCTGATCCTCGATTTTCCCGAGGCCTTGCCCGGCAGCAACCTGCACAACCAGGCCATCAATCGTGGCCAGGTGAAGGGGATACGCGTCGGCCTGTTTAGCGAGCATCCTCCCGTCACCCGCGTAGTCATCGACCTGAAAAGCCCGCAGCCCTATCGCATTTTTCCCTCGGGAAAGACGGTCATCGTCAAACTGTCCACCAGCGACAAGCTGGCTGCTGCCCAGCCCACAGGCAACGCTGCAGCCAGCGACAGCGCGCATCTCAACCCGGTCGCCTACACTCCTCCTCCGCCGCCTCCGCCCGCCCCCACGCTCGCTGTCCAGTTCGAAGGCGGACGCCTCAGCATTCTGGCTGAAAAGGTCAGCCTGGCTCAGGTTCTCAATGAAGTGCAGCGCAAGATTGGCGCCGACATTCCCATCCCCTCCATGGCGGCTCAGGAGCAGGTGATCGTAAACACCGGCCTGCTGCCGGTGCGCGACGCCCTGACCTCGCTGCTCAACGGCTCGCGTTTCAACTTCATCATCGTGGGCGCCGACGGCGATCCTTCCAAAGTAAAAAGCGTGATCCTCACCTTCCGCGGCGCCTCAGGCATTTCCCAGCCCGCGATCGCCTCTCCCCCCGAGCCCGCCGTCACCGACGCTCAACCCGAACCCGAGCCTCAACCTCAGCCAGACATGCAACCTCAACCCGACCCGCAACCCCAGGAAGGCGCAGGCCAGCAGGAAGCCCCCGCCCCGCAGGACCCTCCACCGCAATAAAATATGTAGGCGCGAGCGTCCTCGCTCGTGCCGCGGTAGGAACACGCTCGAATCTGGTTTTTACTGATGAATTAACCGCACCGGAATAGGAGTGTAGCCGCCGCCCGCCACCGCAGGTCCTCCGCCCGGGCTGTTACCGCAGCCAACCACATTCAGAATGCTGACGCGAAACGGAGTAGTGGTCAACACCGGAGGAGTGGGAGCCGGCGGTGTCGCAATCGGGTCGATAAATACTTGCAAGAATCCGACGATATGGACGGGAGTTCCTGGAGGTACCGCCAGTGATTGGACAATTGGTAACGTCATGCTTGATCGGCTGGTTGTAACCAGTGTTCCGAATTGCGGCCCACTTCCCGCCGTAATTCTTGCCGGACCGCTTCCTGCCGCAAGATCAGTTGGGTCGAGCGTGTCTTCAGAGGGATGGTTGGTCACACATTGCAGGCCGTTGTTGGTCTCAGCGCTTAACGGTGGGTCGACTTTAAGAGCGTCCACACTGCGGGGTTGAGTGGGGGTTGTGGTCCCGCACTCATACAAGGTTGCCGGCGGGTTGGCGGAGTCGCAACAATCGATACTGCTCTCGTAGTTCGAAGCGGGTGGACTGCAGGTGCCGGGACAAAGGTTGGATGTGCCCAAATTCACCTGTGCAGGCTGGAACTGCAGCGCTCCAGGGACCGCCGCGCATCCCCCGGTGCAGGGCTTGAGCGTTGCGAGTTCCCCGATCACACCGGTGGCTACCGGGACGCCTGTTACGGCATCGACCAAGGGAGAGACACCCGCAGCCTTTGGATCCTGGTTAGCTACCAGCAGCGGCTTCACGCACTTCGGCGCAATCGGTGGATAGTTCGCAGGCGCGTTGGCAGGATTGTAAGCTTCCGCCACCGCAGTCGCCGACACCGTGGACAATCTCGAGCCCCAGATCCGCGCAAAAAAGGTCGGCAGATCGGTCCGCTGCAGCGTCAGCGTGATTTGAGGATTGCCCGCGCGCGTGAAGTCGAAAGCCGGAGCTCCTCCCACCAAAACCGGCGCCACCCCCGACACTCTGTTCTGCGCCAGGATTGAGCCGACAAGGCTCGTGGCCATGGTTTGAGCAAGAGCTTGGCGAGTCGGATATGAAGGGTCAGCCGCAGCCAGTGAGGTCACCCCCGAATCCACAAACGCCTTCGCCCCCGCCAACGCCGCCGCATCCGCTGCCCGCTGCATCTCGCCGCGCGCCACATACAAAGTCACCACATCGATCGCCAGCGCCGCCATCGCCAGCAGGCTCACCAGGCTTACCGCCACCAGGATGATGGTCTGGCCGCGCTCTCCTGATCGTCGCTGAAGACCCGGCTTGGTGCGAGAAAGGCCGTTCATAACATCCTCAATCCATGTTGGGCACAGTTGCGTCGGTCGTGATCTGGCTTACTCCCAGGTAAGTCGCGCCCGGCACGAGCAACTGGATTACTTTGTTGAAATGCCACGAGTACGGATATTGCAATGTCACCCGCGTGCTGATCACGTTGAACGTATTCGCGCCGACCACCGTGGTGAAGGCATAACTGCGCTCGATGGTCAGAACCAGCGGCGCCGGGCAGCCGCCTCCCGCGGCGGTATAAGTCCATATCATGGTCGCTGCCGATCCAGCCGGCGCCTGGCCCGCTAAACCGCAATCGCTCAGCCTCGCCGCCTGCAGGTGCGACACCACCAGATCGCGGATCGCCGTGATCGATGGCGGTGTTCCAATCGCATCCAGGTCATTGGTCGGCAAAGTAGAAGCGAAGCGGGCGCCCTCGCGCGTGGTATTGCTCAACTTCTGCTTCAGGTCGAAGGCGCCACCGAAGTCGAAAATTCCCACCACAAACACCACCAGCAGAGGCAGGGCCACGGCAAATTCCAGCAGTTGCGAGCCCGAGGCATCGTCGAGAAACCTGGATCGCCACCAGCGCATTTTCAATCGACGCACTAGTTTTCTCCCGCGATCTGCACGTCGGCCTTCAGCATAATCAGTTGCCGGTCCAGCGAAGTAAACGGAAGATAGAACTGGTAGGGATACTGGAAGCTGACCGAAACTCCGCACGCCGCCGGCCCCGTGCTGGTGCCGTTGATCTGGACATTTTGCTGGAAGCAGATCTGCGGATTGCCGCCGCCAATTGCCGCACACGCCACCACCGGGGCCAGCGTAGTGCAATCCCTGAGGGTCGGATTCGGCAGTAGAGACGTCACCTGGCTTGGCCTCAGCTTGGAAGCCTGCAGCACCTCGGCTACCCGCGTCGCCACCTGGTCCGGCGTCAGCGCCGTGTTTCCCAGCAGCGCCGCCGTGGGAGCGGTCGCGGCACGCGCTCCTTCGCGCGCCGCATGCGTGATGGTGGCATAGGTGTTGTAGGCGCGTCCGAACCAGTAAATCCCCAGCAGCAGCATGAAAACCATGGGCAGGACAATCGCCGCCTCCGCGATCTCCGCGCCCCGGCTGTCCCGGAAAATGGCCCCTCGAGAGATGCACCCGCCAGTGATTTTCCTAAGCAGCTTCATTGCGGTTACAGAGTGACCCACGCCTGCCTCACAGTATAAAGAACAACCGCCACTGCCACTGCCACCCCAAACGGTACCTTCAGAGAGTCCGGGTTATCCAGGGAAAGCTCAGGTCCAGGGAGATGAAGAGTAAAGAATGCTGCCAGCATGTGCCCCAGATTCCGCAGGGTTTGGCCGATCCGCCTCTTCCAGACGATCAGGGCCAATGCCATCACGCCCGCCGCCAGAATGGCTGCCAGCAGCACCACAATCAGCCGTGCCGGCCCCAGAAAGGCTCCCAGGGCGCCTACCAGCTTCCAATCCCCTCCACCCAGGCTGCGCAAGAGGACAAAGGGCAGTAGCAGCCCCAGCCCCAATCCGGCGCCTAGAAGCGCCTCCTTCAATCCCCCCCAGCCCATGGCCAGGGTATTGATTCCAATGCCGGTTAGCAGCGCTGACACGGTCAACCAGTTGGGGATACGCCGGGAATGCCAGTCGGTCCATCCGGCAATGACGGCTGGAATCGCGGCCAACATCCATACCTCCTGCTTCAACATCGGGTCGACCACATGATCCGGGCTCTCGGGGACCAAACAACCTGCCGCAAGTGGAGGCACGAGGAGGTCATCCGAATGGTTGTGATCAGGCAGGGGAGGGTCAAAACCCGCCTAGAATGCGGATTATGAGCGGTTAAGCCCCTCAAGTCAAAGGGTGTTTTTCGTAGCGCCGGCGTCTTACCCTCACCGCCGCTTGTCCCGCTCCCACTCGCCCTGTCACCCTGAGCGCACTGCACGATCGCAAGAGCGATCGCGCATGCCCTGCTCAGGGATGAGTGAGGTGTTGGTTCGAGATTAGCGTTACTGGCTTAGCGGATGTCCGCTGCCGCGTTCGGCCACGATGCGCCGGGCATTTTCCGCCAGGGCCCTGGCCTGGGGAAGCAGTTCCAGCGCCTTGGTGACCTGGGGATCGGTTTCCGCACGCACCTTCAGGCCTTCCTCTTGCCCGAAGGCGTCGACGAAGACTTCGCTCTTGATGTTGGCCCGCACCCAGTTGTTGTTTTCCATCAGTTCGGCTTCGGTGTATGGGACCTTTTCGTCATCCAGGAACTTGCGGAAATCCTGCAACACGACATCGTCCACCTCGAAGCTCTTGGTGGGGTGATGGGTGAGTGCGTAGTGCTTGGCGAAGTTGAAGAATGCGTAGTGCTGCAACAGTGAATCCTGGAAGTGGTTGCTCTTCACCGGATCGATTTTGACATCAGGCGTGATGCCGCCGCCGCCGTACACGGTGCGCCCACTGTCGGTCAGCTTAACTTCCCGGTTGGCATTGTGTTCGGCCTCATCGCTCTCGCGGTTAAAGTAATAGTCGTAGAGCGAGATATTCGAATAATCGCGCTGAATCAGGCGCATGCTCGGCGTGTAGTACTTCGCCGTGGTCAGGGCCAGCCCGGTATTCTCCGAAAGCGGATAAACCGTCTGCACCAGCCCTTTGCCGAAAGTCGTCTCGCCCGCAATCAGTCCGCGGTCGTGGTCCTGAATCGCGCCGGCTACAATTTCCGCCGCCGAAGCCGTTCCCCGGTTGACCAGCACTACCAGTGGATATTCCTTGCCGCCGTTGCCGTGCGCTGCCGTGTACCGCTTTTCCGGTGAAGAACGGCCATGGTGGGAAACGATCAGCTGTCCTTTGCGCAAAAACTTGTCGGCCACACCCACGCCTTCATTGAGCAGGCCACCGGGATTCTGCCGCAGGTCAAGAATTAATCCCTTCAGGTCGCCCATCTGGTCCAGCGCGTCGGCCACTTCGTGTTCGGTGGTTTCATTGAAGCCGGACACGTGCATATATCCGATGCCGGGTCTGATCAGAAAATGCAAATCCACGCTGTAGCGCGGAATTTCATCGCGGACCACCGCGAACTCCAGAGGCTTGTCCGCGCCTTCCCGCAAAATCGTGATGTGAACCGTGGTGCCTTTCGGCCCCTTCAGCAGGTCGGCTACGTCGCCGGTGCTCATGTTGTCGGTGGGTTTGCCATCGACGGCCGCGATAATGTCGCCTGGCCGGATGCCGGCGCGGTAGGCCGGGGTCCCTACGAAGGGAGCGATGACGATGACTTTATTGTTGCGCGGTCCCACTGTCATGCCCACGCCGTAATACTTGCCGCGCTGATCTTCACGCAGCAGGGAATAGGCCTTGGGATCAAAAAAATTCGAGTGTGGATCGAGCACGTGCAGCATGCCCGGAATGGCGCCGTTGTAAATGGCCTTGTCGGGGTTTACCGGCTCGGCGTAATTCTGTTCGACGACGTCATACACCATCGTGAACTGACGCAGGCTGTCGCGAACATCGGAGTCACCCCCCGGAGCAGCCGCAGGGTTGATCTTCTGTCCAAAGACCACGCCCAGGAATCCGCAGGTAACTAGTATGAGTACAACCAGGAAGAGTGCGCGACGAGAACTACCAACCATCGTTTTGTCCTTCGTAGGGGAAAGACCCCTTAAGACCGCATATCATCGCAGTATAGCACGCTGTTGGGCCTGTTCATGATGTCTTCCGCCACCCGGAAGTAACCACCAGTGCAGCCCGATTTACAGCGTTTTCTCACTCGATTGTTAACTGTTAAAGGTTAACTGTTAAAGTTAGATGCGCCGGTTCTGCTTCGAGGTTCGCAGCCGCAGCGTGCCGCCGGCGTCCCGTCCTCGCCACACTCGCCCACGCCTCCCTGCACCCAGAACGATTGCTGGCAATTCGCAGGGGCAGTATCATGGACCCATGAACCTGGGCTTTCCAGAGATGATTTTTCTCTTCCTTTTTGCCCTGATCCTGTTCGGGCCCAAGAAATTGCCCGAGATCGGACGGCAGATCGGCAGAGCGCTGAACGAATTCAAACGGGCCTCCAACGAGTTCAAGGCTCAGATCGAGTCCGAAATTTCCCAGCTGGATCTCGAGAACAGCCGCCAGACCATTCTGCCTCCGGTCCAGGCTCCCGCCGGATCGGTAGCTTCCGGCACTCTGCCCGCGGCCGAGATTTCCGTCCTCGAGACCTCCTCCGCCGGCGAGACTTCCTCACCCCAGACGAACTCATTGGCCAAGGCACCCGATGCCTGAAATGGCGGCTGAGCTACCTCCCGGTGAAGAGTCGCGCAACGGCCTTACCGCCATGAGTTTCCTCGAGCACCTCGAGGAACTGCGGCGCCGCCTGATCTACTCCATCCTTGCCGTCACGGTTGGATTCTTCGCCTGCTGGAACTATCACGAATTTATCTTCGGATACGTGCAGCGCCCCATCATGGAAGCCCTGCATCGCAACGGGATGGCCGAGAAGCTGGTCTACCTCAACCCCACCGAGCCTTTCAATCTTTACCTGAAGGTGGCCGCGCTCGCCGGCCTCTTTGTGACTTCGCCGTTCGTGCTCTACCAGGTCTGGATGTTCATTTCCCCCGGCCTCTACCGCAACGAAAAACGCTACGTGCTGCCATTCATGTTCTCGACCGTGCTGCTGTTCCTGTCCGGCGGCCTGTTCGCCTACAAAATGGTCTACCCCGCCGCCCTCAATTTCCTCATCGACTACGGCAAACAATTCCAACCCATGATCACAATTGGGGAGTATACCGATTTGTTTTTGACCATCATGGTGGGGATGGGGGCGATTTTTGAGTTGCCGATTCTGGTCTTCTTTTTGGCCTTGATGGGGATTGTGAATGCGGGTTGGATGTGGCGCAATCTGCGCTATTCGATTCTGGTGATTTTTATTATCGCGGCGATTATTACTCCCACCACCGATATTCTGAATATGTGCATTTTTGCCGCGCCCATGGTGGCGCTCTACGTTTTGAGCATTGGGATTGCGTGGTTGGTGCATCCTAAACAGCGGAAGGCGCGACAGGCGCGGAAAGACCGATGAGAGAGCTTGCCGGGAGAAAAACTGCCGAGGCTGGCTCGGCTGGGCAGGTGTGGACACCTGCCCCGACGTGGTTTTGGGCGGCTTGCGGCGTGCTCCTTGCTTGCCTGTGCGCGGCGACGGCGCACGCGCAATCTTTTCCTGCGCAATCTTTTAATGCGGCTCGCGCCATGCAGTACACGCGCGAAGTCGTCGCTTTCGGCGCGCGGCCGATTGGCAGCGCCAATCACAAGAAGCTGGAGAATTACATTCTCAATCATCTGAAGGGCGACAGCGTCGAAGATGACAGTTTCACTGCCGATACCCCTGATGGGAAGTTTCCGGTACGCAACCTGATTGCGAAGTTTCCCGGGACACGGGATGGAATCGTCGTTGTCGCCGGGCACTATGACACCAATTATCCGTTGCGCGATAGCGGCTACGTTGGAGCCAACGATGGCGGATCATCCACCGCCATTCTGCTGGAACTGGCCAACCAGCTTCGCGGAAAGAAGCGGGACGGTTACAGTGTCTGGCTGGTGTGGACCGACGGGGAAGAGGCGGTCAGGAGCTGGTCCGCGACCGACAGCGATTACGGCTCGCGTCATCTGGCCGAAAAGTGGGAGAAAGACGGCACGCTCAAGAAGATCAAAGCGTTTCTGCTGGCCGACATGATCGGCGACGCCGATCTGAACGTCGACCGCGATACCAACTCCACTCCCTGGCTGGAGGATCTGGTTTACCAGGCAGCTTCGAAGCTGGGCTACCAGTCGCATTTTTTTGCCCGCAAAATTCCCATCGAGGACGACCATCTGCCGTTCGTGCAGCGCGGTGTGCCCTGCGCCGATCTGATCGATCTCGACTACGGCTACGACAACGTCTTTCATCATACTCCGCAAGATACCCTGGACAAGCTGAGTCCCAAGAGCATCGAGATTGTCGGCACGGTGATACTGGAAACGATCGGTTTGCTGGACGAAAAGAAGTAGGGCGAATCTGGCTTCCGCATTGCCTCATCCGACAACGTTGATCCGCTGCGTGCTGGATGCTTCGCCGCCTGACGGCCGCTCAGGATGACGCCGGATGTGAAGGTGAGGCTCGGAGTGATTTGCCGGGCCCGGCGCGATCCGACAGGTGCTTCTTTGCTCTTTTTCCAAATTTCATTTCTAATTCCGCAGTCATGCGACGACTGCCTGGGTTGTTCGTTCTTGCCACCGTATTTTTCTGCGCCGCCCAGGCGCAGAACGCGACCGATGTTGTGATCACACAGGCTTTGAAGCCTTCAACCCTGCCGGTCAACCTGCAACAGCTCACCGACGAAATCGGGGGACGGGTTCCAGGGACGCCGGCCATGCAAAAAGCGGTGGACTGGGGAATAGCGGCGTTCAAGGCGGCGGGCGCGGACAGCGTACATACTGAAGAGTTTTCCATACAGGCATCGTGGGCGGAGGGTGCAACCCACATGGCCGTGGTGGCGCCGGAGCAGTTCGTAGTGCGCGCGGTGTCGATCGCATGGGCGCCCGCGCTTGCGGCTCACAGCCACGTTCCGGTGGTTGATGTCGCGCAGGGCACCGAAGAGGACTTTGCCAGGGCCGGGGACGTGGCAGGCGCAATTCTTCTGGTTCACTCCGAGGAAATGCACACCTGGAATGATCTTTTTGCCGAGTATTTAAAAGCTCCCGGGGTAATCGATCGCGCGGTGAAGGCCAAGGCGCTGGCGGTGGCGTTCCAATCCACGCGGCCGCACGATTTGCTGTACCGCCACACCAATGCGGCCGACGGAGAGATTGATCGCCTGCCTATGATCCTGATGGCGCGCGAGGATGCATGGCGCGTAGCGCGATTGCTGGCCTCGGGACAGAAACTTTACGCAGACCTCTCGATCCCAAACACTATTGGCGGGCCCATCACGGCTGCGAATGTAGTGGCAGAGCTTCGCGGAAGCGAGAAGCCAGACGAGTTTGTCATTCTGGGCGCCCACCTGGATTCCTGGGATCTTGGCACCGGCGCGCTCGACAACGGCTGTAATGCCGCGCTGGTCGTGGATGCCCTGCGGGCCATCAAGGCCGCGGGAGTGCGCCCGCGGCGCAGCATCCGCTTCATTCTTTTCTCCGGCGAAGAGGAAGGCATGGTGGGATCTCATGCCTATACCATCACCCACGGCGCGGAGTTGGATAAGGCCGCGGGCGTGGTCGTCTTTGATTCCGGCATCGGACGCGTCACCGGCTTTTCCCTGGGCGGGCGGCGCGACGTGGTCAATGCCGCTTCCACTCTGGTTGCTCCGCTGAAGCCGCTCGAGGCCGCAACTCTTACCACCGACGCCGATTGGGGCACGGACAACTTCGACTTTCTTCTACAAGGCGTCCCCACTTTCGTGGCCAACCAGGAAGAAGGCAACTACTTGCTGAACTATCACGCCATGTCCGACACTTTCGATAAAGTCGATCTGGCCCAACTCAGGAAACATGTCGTCGAGGCGAGTGCCTTGACCTTCGGCATCGCCAACGCTCCCCAGCCTCCGGGCCAGCGTCTGCACCACGCGCAGATTGAACAGACTATGCGCGAGACTCACCTGGATGAGCAGTTGAAAACCTTCGGCATGTGGGGCGACTGGGAAAGTGGCAAGCGCGGGAGAAAAGACTAGGATTGACGTGGGCGGAGGGCGCGAAATTCTGCCGGTTGTCACCATGTAGAGGTTTGCGCAACATATTCTGTGGGATTGGATATGCCAGCCCGGCCAACATACTTGCTGGTGCGCGCAGGATTCTTCACGGCCTGAAGGCCGTCAGGATGACGGTGCGCTCGGGGCGTGATTGATACTCTTCTGGATCCTCTTCAACGTTTTCGTAGTGGCGATGCTGGTGCTCGACCTGGGTGTCTTCCATCGCCGCGCCCATACCGTGAAGTTCCGCGAAGCGCTCCTCTGGAGCCTGGTCTGGATCGCCCTGGCGGCGATTTTTGCGGTGGTGGTCTATTTCTGGCACGGCCGCACGCCTACGCTCGAGTTCGTTACCGGATACGTGATCGAGCTCTCACTGAGCGTCGATAATCTGTTTGTCTTCCTGCTGATTTTCCGCTTCTTCCAGGTCCCGCCGGCTCACCAGCACAAAGTGCTTTTCTGGGGAATCCTGGGGGCACTGGTGATGCGCGCGGTTTTCATCGTGGCCGGCGTCGGGCTGATTCAGCGCTTCCACTGGATTGTCTACGTCTTCGGCGCGTTTCTGGTGTACAGCGGCATCAAGCTGTTTCGCCAGGAGAATGCCGAGATCCATCCGGAAAAGAATCCTGTACTGCGCCTGTTTCGCAAATGGGTGCCGGTGACCAAGGACTACGAGGGCAACAAGTTTTTCGTGCGGCGCCCGGGACTTTATGCCACGCCGCTGCTGGTGGTGCTGCTGGTGGTCGAGACCACCGACCTGCTTTTCGCGGTGGACTCCATCCCTGCGATTCTGGCCATTACCCGCGATGCATTCATCGTTTACACCTCGAACGTTTTCGCCATCCTGGGGCTGCGCTCGATGTATTTTGCGCTGGCGGGGATGATGGAAATGTTCCGCTATCTGCACTACGGGCTGTCGCTGGTGCTGATGTTTGTAGGGGCGAAGATGCTGCTGTCGCATTACTACGAGATACCGACGGTGGTGGCTTTGGGAAGCGTGGCGGGGGTTCTGGTGGTTTCGGTGCTGGCTTCGGTGATGAATCCGAAGAGGGCTTAGAGGGCTTCGGCGATTGCGCTCTGGCGTGGCTCGGGTGATTCCGTCGCCTTTTGCGCAGGTGGTGGAGCGGCGCGGGCTGTGCTGGGGCGGGGTTCGGGAGCGTAGGATTGCAGAGTGGAGATCCTTCGACTGCGCTGTGCTTCGCGTTGCGAAGCGGGCGCTCCGCTCAGGATGACAGGGCGATGGGGATGACTGGGTGCTGGATTTCGGGCGCTGCGGATTGCAGGGCAGGGATTAGATTATGATGAACGGGCATGAGCCGCGTGACTATTGCGATTCCGCCCCGGCCCTATGATGCCGTCATCGAAAACGGGCTGCTGCAGCGGGCTGGGGATAAGCTGCGCGAGGTGTTTCGCGTGGCTGCGGGCGACTTGCCCGCGAAAGTTGGACGCGAACGCCTGTTCGTAGTTACCGTTCCACCGGTGCGACGCCGGTGGGGCAAGAAGCTGACGGCCTCTCTCGCCAGCGCCGGATTCAACCCGCAAATTCTGGAAATGCCCAATGGCGAGCGCCACAAGCGGCTGGCCACAGTAGAGAAGTTGTGCGAGCAGTTGAGCCGTCTGGGTGCGGACCGGAATTCGGTGATCGTCGCATTGGGCGGCGGAGTTGTGGGCGATGTCAGCGGCCTGGTGGCCTCGCTCTATATGCGCGGCGTGGACCTGGTGCAAATTCCTACCACCGTGCTGGCGCAGGTGGATGCTTCCATCGGCGGCAAGACCGGGGTGAATCTAGGAGCGGGGAAAAATCTGGTTGGAACATTTCACCATCCGCGAGTGGTCTTCATCGATCCAGCCGTGCTGGCCACGCTCCCCGACCGGGAGTTTCGGGCCGGACTTTATGAGGCGCTGAAGTGCGGCGTGATTGGACGGCCGGAGTTGTTTCGGGCGCTGGAAAGCGTCGAAGTAAAGGAATTGCGGCGGGATGCGGCCAAGCTGGAATGGGTGATCGCGGAGTCGGTCAGACTGAAAGCCGAGGTGGTGTCGTCGGATGAACGCGAGAATGGGCTGCGGCGGGTGTTGAATCTCGGTCACACCATCGGCCACGCGCTCGAAGCCGAGACCGAATACCGGCATTTTCTTCACGGCGAAGCTGTGGCCTGGGGAATGATTGCGTCGGCGAAAATCGCGGCGGCGGTCGACAGGATCGACCATCCTACGGCGCGGCGCATTACCGATGCGGTTCGCGGCATGGGGCCGCTGCCCGGAGTGGAGGCCCGGAGCCGCGATATTCTTCGACGGCTCAAGTCCGACAAGAAGACGCGCAACGGAGTGGTGCACTTTGTGCTGCCGCGGGAGATTGGGAAAGTTGAAATTGCGAACGACGTGCCTGAGCAAGTGGTCATCGAGGCGGTGGACGAACTACGGCGGTTGTCGAAGTGACCAACCAGTTGAGCGCAAGCAAAACGCCGGTCATCGGAGCGGCTCCGGAGGGAGCGACCGACCAACAATCGTCGGCGCGGGCGGTGCGGCAGATGTTTACATCCATCGCGCCGCGTTATGACCTGTTGAACCACGTACTCTCTTTTAATATTGACCGCCTGTGGTGGCGGAAAACCGCCCGCATTTTCAAACCCATCGTTTCCCGCCCGGGAGCGCGAGTGCTGGACTTGTGTTGCGGCACGGGCGACATGGCTTTTGCCTTGCGGCGGCAGGCGGGGAAGTCTTCGGCAGAAATTCTGGGCGCAGATTTTTCTCATGCGATGTTGCAGCGGGCCAGCCGCAAGTCGTCATCGAGTTCGCTGCGCTGGGTTGAAGCCGACGCATTGAGTTTGCCATTTCCCGACCGGCATTTTGACCTGGTTACTTCAGCCTTCGGTTTTCGCAACCTGGCGAACTATGATGCCGGGCTGATGGAAATTTTCCGAATTCTTCGTGCTGGAGGAGAATTCGGGATTCTGGATTTTGGCGAACCTCAGGGCGTGGTCGGAAGTCTTTACCGCATTTATTTCCGGAATGTGTTGCCGGCGATCGGCACCATGATTTCCGGGGTGCGGGGACCGTATGCTTATCTGCCTGCGTCGGTGGCGCGTTTTCCCGCGCCCGGGGAGATGCTGCGGCGCATGGAGAGTATTGGTTTCGGGGAATTATCGTGGACCCCGTACACGTTTGGCGTGGCTGGATTGTACCGGGGCAAGAAGCAGGGTTGATGCGGGCGCGAGCGTCCGCGATTGGGCGGGAAGAGCCTGTGCCGCTTGCTGGAAAAGCAGGTCCCTCTTCTTCGTTTGCTGCGCTGCGGTCGGGATGACGGACGCCGGGGCTACGATTCCTGTGGTGTCGCGTCTGCCGGTTCAGGGGTTGGCGGTTCTTCGGTTTTGAAACAATCGGCGAAGGCTTCTTCGGTGGTATAGCGGATGATCTTCTCGTAGTCTGCGCCCAGGAATTTCTGCAGGCGACCGGTATTCATGATGTACTCGCCGGTCATGTAAGGCGCGGCTTCTGGCGGGATGGAAACAATTCCAAAGCGCCACAACATCTGTAGAACTCCCTTGAAGGCCATATTTCCCGGGACTCGCAGCAGTTTGGCGCGGGCGATATCGAGGCAGCGTTCGAAAGTCAGAGGGTCGCCGCGTCCGGCGACGTTCAGTACAGTCAGGCGTTGCGCCTCTGGCTCCGTCTTCTGCAGGATGTGGGTGATGAGGCGGGCCATGTCGTCGACGTGGACGAACTGGATGCGATTGTCGAGGTAGCGCTGACCGTAGGGCAGGATGCAGGGAAGGCGTTTGCCGCGGCTGCGGGCGCTGGTGGACCAGTGGCTGCGTCCGTTGGGCGTACCGCGGAAGGCGCCGATCATGTAGTTCTCCACGCTGGCTCCGGCGAAAATGTGCGGACGCAGCATGTATGCGCTGCAGCCGCGCAGGGCGGGGGCGCGTTGCTGGACTACTTTGTCGGACTCCATTTTGTGAATGGCGTAAGGCAGGGTGTGGGCGGCGAGCGTGTGTTCTTCGGTGACCGGACCGTCAAGGTCGGAGCCGTAAGCGGCAACGCTGCTGGGGAAAATGAATTTCTGGACGGTGGTGGATTCGTGGTTGGCTTCGGTAATGGCCTCCATGACCCGGGCCGTTCCGGCCACGTTGATCTGCCACATGCGATCGCGATCGAGGATGCCAGTGCGGACGGGATCGAGCACGAATGCCAGGTGGACTACGGCCGAGACGTGGGAATCGCGCAGCAGAAAGTAGAGCTGGCGGCAGGATTCTTCCTCTCCCAGGTCCATGCGTTCGAAGCGCAGCGGCAGGTCGGTGACCGGCGGCGAAAGGTCGACTCCGATTACATCGAAGCCGGTCAATAGGGGGAGCAGGCGGGCGCCCAGGTTGCCGGAAATTCCCGTGACCACCAAAGTTGGTTTGGAATCGCCCATTTATTTAGGAGCGGCATCGGAAGACTTTGCCGGTGGAGAGGGCGGTTCGTCGGCTGCGGGTTTGGCTGGGGAGGGGGCGTCCGGCAATTCCGCGAAGTATTTATCGTTCAATTCAGGCGTGGCGGATTTCTGAATGGCCTGCAAGGCCTCCTGGATGCGCTGCGCGCGCAAGGTCGAGACAATTTCGTCGTGCACTTTGTCGAGCGGCAGGGTGTCTTTTTCGCCGACTTTGTAGATCAGATAACCGTTGGGCGAGGCGATGAGCTGGGAAGTTTCGCCCGGCTTAAGTTCCAGAACTTCGGCCTGGGCAGCGGGCAGGCTGCTGCGGTGCACTTTGCCCAACTTGGTGGGCGGCTTTCCCTTGAATTCTGCGGCGCTGGCGGCTTCTTCCTGCAGCTTGTCGAAATCTTCGCCAGCTGCAGCGCGGGCGCGCAAACTTTCCGCCACTTTCTTCATCGCATCTTCGGATTCCTGCTGGGTTTTCCTGGCCTCGTCAGTTGTGGGCTTGTCTTTGTTGGCAGCATTTTCTGCCGACTGGTTGGTGCGAGGGACGAAGACACGCTGCAGGTCGATCTCCTGGAAGGCGGGCTGGTTGCTGCGATAGTAGACCTCGATGTCTTTGTCGGAGACGTGCCCGGCTTCGTCCTGCATGTTCTGATTAAGTTCTTTGGTGAGGACGCCAATGCGCGCTACCCGCATGAGTTCCTGAAATCTGGGTCCCTGATCCAGGCCCATTTGATGAGCCTTGTGAACCATGACCAGGGCCATGCCATATTGCGTCGCCAGTTGTTTTCTGGCCGGAACCGCGAGGTTGGGCGCAACCGTATCGACCAGCCGCTCGAACTCCGCGCGGGTTACAACCGTTTTGCATTCCGCAGATTTGGAATTGGCAGGAGCCGGCTTGTCGCACAAACCGGGAATGGTGATGACGGCTGTCTCGGGCGTGATACTTCCCGCCGCGGAAGCCTTGGGGGTGGTGGCGGACGATGGCGAGGCCAGCTTTGGCGGCGCCGGGCGGGTAGTTGGCTTTGGCGCCTGTCCCCAGGACAGAGGGGTGAGAAACAACAACCATATCCAACTGCGATGACTGATCAAGCTAACTTCCTCCGGTGCCGGGAGCCACGGGTGCACCGAGAATCCTAGCATAGAGCGGACGGCGGACCTCGGGCGCAGGGCGTCCTCCGTCTCTCAATTGACCCAGATGCAGATGCGCTCCACGCCAGATGCTTCGCAAGCTCAGCATGACGCCTTTTCATAGCGATTCAATTTCGTGCGCAACGCAGGGCACGCTGCCGCGCAGGGGCTTGCACTTTTCAAGCGAGGGCATGCCGAGACACGATCTCTGAAGCGCGGGTTGTCCATCTATATAATGCCGCCATGGGTGGATCGCCAGCGCTTTACAGTCCGGAGTCGATGCGCGCGGAAAAACGCGCGGTCGCGGGAAACTCCGTTCTGGCGGCCATTGCCATTACCACGCTGAAGGTCGTGGTAGGGGTGACGACCGGAAGCCTGGGCATACTTTCGGAGGCCCTGCATTCGGCGCTGGATCTGATCGCTGCCATCATTACCCTGATGTCGGTCCGGGTCTCGGACAAACCCGCCGACGCCGATCACCAGTACGGGCACGGCAAGGTGGAAAATTTCTCCGCCTTTATCGAGACGGGGCTGCTGCTGCTCACCTGCATCTGGATTATCTATGAAGCCGTCCAGCGCCTGTTCTTTCGCCACGTTCACATCGAGCCCAGTGCGGCTGCTTTCCTGGTGATGTTTATTTCCATGGGTGTGGACTTCTGGCGGTCGCGGGCCCTGGGGCGGATCGCAGCCAAATATGACAGCCAGGCGCTGGAAGCCGACGCCCTCCACTTTTCCACGGATATCTGGTCGAGCGGGATCGTGGTTCTGGGGCTGCTCCTGGTGCTGCTGGGGCGGATGTGGAATATCGACTGGCTGCGAGACGCCGATCCGGTGGCCGCGCTATTCGTCGCGGGAGTAGTGGTGCAAGTGAGCTGGCGTCTGGCCAGGCGGACGATTGACGCTCTGCTCGATGCCGCTCCGGCGGGGGTACGCAACAAAATTATTGCGGCCGTCGCGAGCGTCGATGGACTGCTGGAAGTGGACCGGGTACGCATTCGCCGTGCCGGCAACCGTTACTTTGCCGACCTCTCGGTGGGAGTGGCGCGCAACGTCACCTTCCAGCGCTCCGAACAGATGGCGACGGCGGTTACGGAGGCGGTGCATGAGGTGCTCCCCGACGCCGACGTGGTGGTGCATTCGGTGCCGCGCGCGCTAAACACCGAGAATATTTTCGACCGGGTCCGGGCTGTGGCCACGCGCTACAACTTCAACGTGCATGACGTCAGCGTGCAGGATCTGCAGGGACGCCTGCACGTGGAGCAGCATCTCGAGCTCGACGAGCGCTTAAGCCTGAAAGAGGCTCACGATCGTGTGACCTTGCTGGAGGCGGAGATTCGCGAGGATGTGCCCGAAATTTCCTCAATCCTCACGCACATCGAAAGCGAACCCTCGACCATCGAACCCGGAGATGAACTGGTGGACGATCCCCGGCTGGAGAAACGGCTGAAGGCCGTAGCGGCAGAGTTTCCGCAGATTCTGGACGTGCATGACATCCAGATCAAGCGGGTGCGCGGCCGCATTTATGTGTCTGCTCATTGCACCATGTCGGACGAGCTGCCGCTTTCCAGCGTGCACGACATTTCCACTGACCTTGAAATTCGCTTCAAGCAGGAGTTTCCGGAGTTGTTCCGGGTGCTGATCCATCCCGAGCCCAGCACTGATAACCGGAGATGAAAAAGCGCGGGGGCGTGCAGCAGCGGCTCAGTTTGAACGTCCGCACCTTCTGCGAGGCGTCATGCGCTAGGCGGACGGGCACCGGGGCCACCTGGCGATGCGCGCGAGATCCTTCGGGACTAAAAGTCCCTCAGGATGACTCCGAGGTTGTGAAGAGCAAAGTCAAAATCTAAACCCAAAGTCAAAGGCGGCGGACAGGAGTGTCCGCCCTACATTTTCATTGGAAACCAAAGTGCGCAAATCGGCCCGCGGGTATCTGTACATCGCGGCGGCTACGTTCTGTTGGGGAGTGGCGGCTAGCCTGGGGCGGGCGGCGTTTACCGGGCGGCTTCCGGGAATGCGGGCGTTGCGTCCGATTGATCCTCTAATTCTCTCCCAAAGCCGCGTCACATTTTCTTTTCTGGTTTTGCTGCCGGTCTTGTGGTTGATGCGAGGGCGGCGCCTGCGATTGCCGGCGGCCGATGTTGGCCAGATTGTTCTCATCGGCATTCTGGGGGTGGCGGCGTCGAATTACTTTTACTACCTGGCAATCCAGAGAACAAATGTGGCCACCGCCATTATCGTGCAGTACACCGCGCCCATCTGGGTGTTGCTCTACACGGTCGCGCGCGGAGTGCAGAAGCCGACACTGCAGCGGGTGGCCGCGGTGGGATTGGCGGTGACCGGAATCGCGCTGGTGATCGGCCTGTTCGGCGGCAAGGGATGGCGCCTGGACACGATCGGCGTGCTGGCCGGGCTGCTGGCGGCATTTTCATTTGCTTTTTACAATATCGGCGGACACAACATTCTGGCGCGCATCGATCGCTGGACAGTGTTGCTGTACACCACCGGCAGCGCGTGTCTTTTCTGGATGGTGGTGAACCCTCCCTGGAAAATCGTAGCGGCGCATTATTCCGGCGTGCAGTGGCTCTTCCTGCTGCTGTTCTCGCTGCTTTCCGTGCTGGCTCCGTTTGCTTTTTATTTTGCGGGCCTGCAACATCTGGAACCCACCCGCGCCATTGTTGTCAGTTGCCTGGAGCCGGTATTTTCGATTTTGATTGCGGCCATCGCGCTGGGAGAGATCATGCGTCCTCTGCAAGTGATGGGGATTGTTCTGGTACTGGCGGCGATTGTGGTGGTGCAACTGCCAGACCGGAGATCGGCGGAGCCGATGCCGATTGTGGAGCCGATTGAATAGTGCCTGCGCCATGGCTGCGGGTGGCGATTGTTTTTGGCCCCGCCGCGGCGACTTTCGAGTCGCCCTGCGCGCCGATCTGATTCAGGGGTAGGGGTCCTTCGACTGCGCGGGCGCTCCGCTCAGGATGAGAAGCAGCGGTTAGAGTCGCAGCCTTTGCCCGCCTACTCGCCCATGACTTTTACGATCACCCGTTTGTCGCTGGCCATCGAACTCGGCGTAGAAAATTCGCTGCCAGGTTCCCAGGTCGAGTTTGCCCCTGGTGATCGGGACGATCACTTCATGGTGGATGAGCAGCGCCTTCAGGTGCGAATCCCCGTTGTCCTCGCCGGTCTGGTGATGTTTGTAGTCTTTGCGGAAGGGCGCCAGGTTTTCCAGCCACTGATCGATATCGGCAATCAAGCCGCTTTCGTCGTCGTTCACATAGATGCCGGCAGTGATGTGCATGGCGGAAACCAGCACCATGCCTTCCTCGACCCCGCTCTTGCTTACGATCTGTTCCACCTGCGGCGTAATGTGCACGTAGGCGCGATGAGAGCGGGTGTGAAACTTCAGGTATTCGGTTAAAGTCTTCATGATTTGTATCCTTTGGCTATGAACAGTTTGATTTATCTCGTGTCAGAATCTTCAGATTATCCGGGGCAAAATCGAATACATCTGGCACACACTAACGGCTTTTGTCCATGGTGCATTTTGCTTCACGCCAGATGCCGCGCACCTCAGCATGAGGGCCGACAATTTAATAAGCGTGAAAGCCAGACCAGTTTCGCAGATAATGCTTTGGAAATCAGATTGCCGGGGGCGTGGTGGATCGGTCTGACATCGAATTACAGGATATTCGACGGCTGCTGGCTGAGCTGACGGCGCGCGTGTTTCGCATCGAGCAAGCGTTGAATCTTCCGTTGCAAGCGCCTGCCGAATTCGCGTCTCCGGCTGCGGCTCCCGAGGCGCCGTTCGCCGGAGCTGAGCGAAACGCGCCTCCCGGCGCGGTGCCTCCGGTTCCGCCGAAACCGGCGGTTATCGCATCAGCAAGGCCCAGCACTGCGGACCTTGAGTCCCGCATCGGATCACACTGGTTGAACCGGATCGGCATCGCTGCCGTGCTGGTCGGCGTTTCCTACTTCCTGAAATTTGCCTTTGACAATAACTGGATTGGGCCGACTGGCCGGGTGGCGATCGGAATTCTGGCCGGCGTCGGCATCGTCATTTGGAGCGAAAGATTTCGCAGCCGGGGCTACCGCGTGTTTTCTTTTTCACTGAAGGCGGTGGGCGTTGGGATTCTGTACCTTTCGCTATACGCGGCCTTCCAGGTCTACAGCCTGGTGCCCAGCAGCGTGGCGTTTGTCATGATGCTGGCGGTGACCGCAGCAACCGCGGTTATGGCTTGGGCGCAGGACGCTGAAATTCTGGCGGCGTTTGCCCTGGTTGGCGGCTTCACCACTCCGGTTTTGCTCTCCACCGGACAGAATCGCGAGCTGGCCCTGTTTTCCTACGTCGCGATTTTGGACTTTGGCGCCCTGCTGCTGGTGATCCTTAAGCCCTGGCGACGCTTGCTCGTGCTGAGCTACCTGGGCACGCTGTTGTTATATGTGGGCTGGTACTCGAGTTACTACAATCGCGCTCAACTGCGTTTAACCGTCGGCTTTGCCACGTTGTTCTTCGCAATTTTTGCGGTGGAACCGCTGCTGACCCGTCCCGGCGAGAAACCGGGGCAACGCTTTGAATGGCTCCCGCTGGCGCTGGCTCTGGTAAATGCGGCGGTATATTTCCTGCAAATCTACGCCATGTTCGAATACGTAGACAGCCGGGCGACGGCCTGGTTCGCCCTGGCGCTGGCGGCGGTGTACATCTTTCTCAGCCGGCAAACGCGCGCCCGAGCCGCCAGTCCGGAAGCGGCGCGGAAGGTTGACCTGTTGCACCTTGCGCTGGCCATCGGATTTATCACGGTTGCCATCCCCATACGGCTCGACGCGCACTGGATCACGATGGGATGGTTTGTGGAAGCGGCGGTGCTGCTCTGGGTGGCGGACCGGATTCATTCCGAGTTGCTGAATGTGTTCGCAGTGGGGGCGTTGGCGCTGGGCGTGGGGCGGCTTCTGGTGATTGACAACTTCGAGGTCAGCCGGCCGGTTCTGAACTCGCGCATGGCAACTTATGCGGTCGCGATTGCGGTATTGGGCGCGGTGGCATGGTATGGCGCGCGCCGGAAAGATCATGCGGGGCGCACCGCGGCGGTGGTTTCGGTGGTTGCTCTGAACTTGCTGGCGCTGAGATCGTTGAGCCTCGAGGTGTCCGGATACTACGCCCAGGAGATGGCTAGCGCGCGTCCAGGCAGGCGATGGGATTCGGCGGAATGGACAAACTGGCAACATCTGAAGGTAGCGCGCGACTTCACTTATTCCGCGCTGTGGATGACCTATGGCGCGATGCTGATGGTAGTGGGCTTCTGGCGGCGTTCCGCATTCGTGCGCTGGCAGGCGCTGGTGCTGATTGCATTCACCGTCGGCAAGGTGTTTCTGTACGACGTGTCGGAGCTCGACCGCGGCTCTCGGCGCGAAAAAATCCGCAGGAGGGTTCAGGCGCAGCATGAACCGGGCAGGTCTCCTGTTCGCGATGGTCATGGCGTTGGCGGAACCCGTCATGCCCGTGCCTGCAATTTCCTATTTCACCAACGTCCGCGACATCCGCATGAATCCTGATCAGGCGGGCGCGCAGAATTACTTTGTGGTGGACCAACAGGTCTGGAAATGGGCCAGGCCTGATCTGGGCGATCTGCGAATCTACGATGGCGAGAGCCAGGTGCAGTATGCGCTCAGCGTGGAACGGGGCGGAACGTCCAGCGAGGAGGCGCCGGCGCGGATTCTCAACCTTGGCGCGGTGGGCGGGCGCACTGAATTTGATCTGGATATGGGGAAGATCACGGAGTACGACCGCATCCGCTTGCAGTTGGACGCCAAAGATTTCGTGGTCACGGCAGCGCTTGCGGGCAGCAACGAGCTGGGCGCAAGACCGGCCACCCAGTTGCCGGCGGCCACCCTTTACGATTTCAGCCGCGAAGCGCTCGGCTCCAATTCCGTTCTGAAGCTGCCGGCGTCGAGTTTCCGTTATTTGCACGTCAGGCTTTCTGCGGGAATTTCTCCGCAGCAGGTGCAAAGCGCGGCAGTTTACAACCTGCAGGAAACCAAGACCAGCTGGACAAGCGTGGGGTCATGCGCGACGCCATCGCAAAAACAGCGGACGACGGTGATTATTTGCGAGTCACCGCCCAGAGTTCCGGTGGATCGAATTCGTTTTCAGACCGATCCAAAGCAAGTGAACTTCCGCCGGGCAATTAGCATTTCGGATGCGGCGGGAGGGTACGAAAGCGGTGGCGAGATCGCCCGAGTCAGGCTGAATCGCGCGGGTGCGACGGTCGTATCCGAGGAGATGGACGTGCCGATCAGCGAGCAAGGTTCCGGACATCTGGTGATCAGCGTGGACAACGGAGACAATCCGCCTCTGGCAATTGTCGCAGTGCAGCCGTTGTCGATCGAGCGGCGCGTGTATTTTGATCCGCAGGGAAAGTCGTTGCTCAAGCTTTACTACGGCGACTCGAAGCTGGCCCCGCCGGTTTATGACTATGCGAAGTTTTTTCATGAAGAGCCTGCCGCCGCCAAGGCCGAACTGGGACCCGGCACGCACAACGATGCTTATCGCGGACGTCCGGATGATCGTCCCTGGTCGGAGCGCCACAATGCGGTTTTGTGGGTGGCGATGATCGTGGCCGTGGCGGTTCTGGCGGCGCTGGCGATTCGGGGGTTGAGGGCGGAGGGCAGGCAGTCGTCCTGAGCGCACGATTTGCTGCGAGGTGGAAGAACTCCTATAGGGCGGATCAATTGCCGGGAGTAGGGATCCTTCGACCGCTGCGCTTGGGATGACAGGGTTAGGGGATTGATTCTTCTACTTCGGAAATCCAGTTGGGGCGTTTCAGCACTTCGCGGGGTTTGGGGCCGTCTGCTGCGCCCACGATGCCGTCACGCTCCATCAGGTCGATGAGGTGGGCGGCGCGGCCATAGCCGATGCGCAAGCGTCGCTGCAGCAGCGAAGTGGAAGCCTTGCCAAACTCGACCACCAGCCGCACTGCATCGTTGTAAAGCGGATCGTTTTCTTCGTCGCTGTTCTGCCCTGCGGCGCCGGGATCGCCGGATGCGTGTTCGTCTTTGGGGGCTTGCAGGAATTTTTCTTCGTATTCGGCGGTGCCTTGGGCGCGCCAGAATTCGACTACGGCGGCAATTTCCTTTTCCGTCACAAAGGGAGCGTGCAGGCGATGCACGCGGGCCGAACCGGAAGGCAGGTAGAGCATGTCGCCGCGTCCCAGCAAGGCTTCGGCGCCGTTGGCGTCGAGGATGGTGCGCGAATCTACCTTGGTTGCGACCCGGAAAGAAATTCGGGCGGGGAAGTTGGCCTTGATCAGTCCGGTGATTACGTCAACCGAGGGGCGCTGCGTGGCCAGAACCAGGTGAATGCCGACCGCCCGCGCCATCTGGGCCAGGCGGGTGACCGACTCCTCCACGTTGCCTGAGTCGAGCATCATGAGGTCGGCCAACTCGTCGATGATGATGACGATGTAGGGCAGCGGCCGATCTTCGGAATCCTCGCCAAACAGGCTGCGGCTGCCGTCATCGTCGAAGAGTTTGTTGTACTGGTCGACGTTGCGCACGCCTTTTTCGGCCAGCAGTTTCAGACGACGTTCCATCTCGCGGACCGCGTTGCGCAGCGCATTGGCGGCCAACTTGGGCTCGGTAATGATCGGAGTGAACAGGTGCGGGACGCCTTCGTAGTTGCCCAGTTCCAGGCGTTTGGGATCGACCAGAATCAAACGCACCTGATCGGGCGTCGCCTTGTACAGGATCGACATGATCATGGCATTGATGGCCACGCTTTTGCCCGCGCCGGTGGAACCCGCGATCAGCAGGTGAGGCATGCCTGCCAAGTCGGCGGTGACGATGCGGCCGTTGATGTCCTTGCCGAGCGCCAGTGTCAGTTTTGACTTGGTGCCGATGAACTCCGAGGACTCGATATTCTCGCGCAGCCAGATGATTTCGCGCTCACGGTTCGGTACCTGGATGCCGACGGTGGATTTTCCCGCCATGCGCTCGATGAGGATGCTTTCGGCTTTGAGCGCGAGGCAGAGATCGTCGGTCAGGTTCGTGATGCGGCTGTACTTGATGCCGGCCTCGGGCTTGTACTCGAAAGTGGTGACCACCGGGCCGGGATTGATTTGCGTGACTTGTCCATGGACGTCGAACTCGGCGTATTTCTCGGTGAGGACCTGGGCCAGCAGTTTCAATTCATCGGCATCTATCGCCTGCTGTTCATCAGGACGATGCAGCAAACTGCTCGGGGGCAACTTGAAGCCTCCGGCAGCGATGCGCGGCAGTGTGGTCTTGGGTTTCACTCCGGTGTCGGCGCGCTCGGTCACTTCCACGTCCGGAACTATCGCCTCGGGAGCCGTGACCTCAGGCTTCGGCGGCGGCTCTTCGATGCGGGCGGGCGACGTCATGCGGTCGATGCCGGTAGTCCTCACTGTTTCAGGCGTGCGTATCGACGTCGGCGGCGGAGCCGGCCGCGGTGGCGCCATTTGCGTCACCACGCTGGGGCGAGCGGCGCGGCGCTTTTCCAGTTCCTTCTGCATCTTCTTTTTCGCCCGCTCGTCCTGCCAGTCTTTGTAGCGATTCCACAACGCGATAGCAAAGGCGAAGCGGGTAGGAGCCCACACCTGCAGCGAGGCGAAGGAGAATGCCGTCGTGAGATACAGCGCTACCGCCAACACCGTGGCGCAGACGATATATGCGCCGGCCAGGTTCACGTAATGGATGAGAACGTCTCCGACAATGCGCCCAGCCAGGCCTTCCATCGGGATCACGCCTTGCCAGCGCGCGTGTCCTGGAAGAAGAGCCAGCAGAGCGGGAACAAACAGCAGCAGCCAGACCGCGCCCAGTGATTTGGCCACAGGCGAAACAATCTTGCGCGAACGGAACCAGCGCGAACCCAGGGCGGTCAGGAAAACGGGAATGAGAAAAGCCCCGATGCCGAAACCTTGCAGCATCAGATCCGAAACGACGGCTCCTACCAGGCCGATCCAGTTGCGGGCTGCGCGAGAGCCGGTCAGCACGGAGGCGCTGTTGAACGACGGGTCGAGCGGCGAATAGGAGGCCAGCGCCAGGAACAATAGAAGACCGGAGACGCAGAGCAGGAATCCGATCAGCTCGTTGAGCCGGCGGTTATTGGTGGGAGCGAAGATCTGCGAAAAATACTTCATGAGAGCTTTTTGGACAGCCAGCAGGGAAGCGAAACCCCGTCTGGAAGCCTGAATCCGGCCAGAACCAAGCAATTATGTCAAGAAGTGCGCGACGGGACAATGAAGGAATTGGGAAAGAGTATCGAGTTAGTTTCCCGGGCGGAGTCAGGTGCGCTGGATGATGGGGCGGGCAGGATGCCCACCCGACAGGCGGGGCTTTTCCTGTGCGTAGTCGAAGAACACCGGCGCTACGAAACCCGCTACGCTGTCAGCTTTGCTACGAACGCCAGAACCAGAATACCTATCACGATGCGGTAGATTGCGAAAGGAACAAAGCCGTGCTTTCGTACCCAGGCCATGAACCAGGCCACCGAGGCATACGCCACCACGAAGGAAATTACGAAACCGATCGCGAGCAGCACCCAGCCATGGGGATCTATTTGCGAGACGCCGATTGGATTCGCGCCTTTTCCGCGCAGCGACTTGAGCAAGTCGTAGCCGGTGGCTGCCACCATGGTTGGAATGGACAGGAAGAACGAAAACTCCAGCGCGGAGGCTCGCGACATGCCGGCCAGTTGTCCGGCAGCGATGGTGGACATAGACCGCGACGTCCCGGGAAACACTGCAGACAAAATCTGGCAGGCGCCGATCCAGATGGCTTGACCCAGGCTCATGGCTTCCATCTTCCAGGTATGAATCCGGCTGGTGGTGGCGCCGGGGCCGGCGGCTTCCGAAGGCGCATTCAGGGCGTCCACAATCCACATCGCAATTCCGCCAACGAGCAGGGAAGTGCCCATGATGTAGAGGTTCTCAAGGTGCTTGCCGATGGTTTTGGTCAGCAGAAACGCCGGAATTGCAGTGACGACGAAGGCCACGGCGGTGAGGCCCAGGGGATGAGTAAGAGCCGTGCGGTCCCCGTTTTCTCCCTGTGGGAAGGTGGAGAGAAACTTGGCGATGCGGCTGCGAAAGTACACCGGCAGGCAGAGGATGGCGCCCAGCTGGATAACGATGGAGTACATCTTCCAGTAGCCGTCAGACAGGCTAATATGAAAAAGCGCCTCTGCAATTCGCAGGTGCGCGGTGGAGCTAACGGGCAGGAATTCCGTGAGGCCTTCAATGATGCCGAGCACGGTAGAAAGCAGGTAATCGTTCAAGCGTCCTCCCGAAGATGGAACACGACAGTATTGCAGAAGAAGCGGCAGCGCTGAATTGTCAACCCAGACTCTCCGCGGAAACCGGGTGGCTGGCTATGGCGAGACCTTCGAACTCAACAATTCACTGTAAGGGATGCGTGACAAGGTTCCGCGCTTGTAGTCGGTCAGCCAGACAGAGTTGTAGCCGAAGCGCAGGGAATCGCCACCCAGGCCGACCCACTGCCGGACCACCTGATTGGTTCTTCCATCGATGATGGTGAGCGGCACTCCGAGCACCGTGGTCCAAATCGAACCTGCCCCCCATGCAATATCGCCACCGGGTCCAGGGATGCCGACTTTAATCGTGGCAGTTACCTTCTTGCTGTGCACGTCGACGCGGGTCACGCTGCCGTCGCCCTGGTTCAAGGTCCAAATGGATCCCTGGCCGGCCGTCAGGAATCTCGGCCCGGGGCCGACGGGAATTGTGGCCACCACTTTGCCTGTGACCGCATCGACGGCAGTCAACAGGTTCGAGGTCGTGC
Organism: Terriglobales bacterium; assembly: GCA_036265205.1. Lineage (GTDB taxonomy): Bacteria > Acidobacteriota > Terriglobia > Terriglobales > Acidobacteriaceae > JAIQFF01. The sequence continues at coordinate 158,132 of DATAPL010000034.1, read as the reverse complement.
CTGTGATCCAAACCGCGCCCTCGCTGAACCACGGATTGTGAGAACCTGGCGTGATAGGAATTGTCTGCCTAACCTGGTTGGTGGCGGGGTCGATGCGGACCAGCTTGCCGGCTTTGTCGGTGACAATCCAGATGCTGTCACGGCTGGCGGTGATCCCGCCTTCCTCTCCGGCTGGGCCAACGGGAAGAATTGCGCTGATCCGGTTGGTGGCGGCGTCGACGCGTGCAATTGAGTTCGGCTTGCCACATAGCGGTGTCCACAGACTGCCAAAGGCAAATACCTGGCCCGCGCAGGGATCGCCAGGTATAGGAACGACGGCAATTTCCTTATTGCTCCTGGGATCGATCCGGTGGACCGACATAGGCTTCGAGCTGGCTACCCAGACCGCGTCGTCGGTAATTTCGACCCAATCTGCGTTCTCACCGATTTTGAATGTCGCCGTGGGCCTGAGCGTGGCGAATGGGACCTGAACTTCCGCGATGCCGGGCCGCTCAATATTCCAGTCCGCATCGGAACTTTGCGCCATACCGGCAGACGCAGAAAGCATAGACAGAAGGAGGAATTTCACCAGGCCAGCGCGGCCGGAGCTTTTGCGGCTCACTGGGTGACGTTTCCGTAAGTCGGAATGCCTTGGTCCATCAGGTAGAGCAGGCGTTGGGCGCGGGTGACCCAGTCGGACGGGCCGGATTGCGACGCCACTTTTTGCACCAGCCCCACCGCTTTGCCTCTGGCTTCCTCAGATTTCTTTGGCTCGTCTTCGGTTTTGTAGATCTCGATCAGCGCCGACCAGCGCCAGGCAGCGTCGTAGAGCGCTTCGGCGAGCGCGGGAGACTGAGGATGCTCGGCGGCATATTTTTCGTAGATTTCCGATTCCTTTACCGGACACTTCGAACTGCCCTGCCAATCGCCGCACAATTTATTGTCGATGAGGTGGAATGCCGCGAGGTCAGCCCACTTGCTACCGGGAAATTTCTTGATCACTTCTTTCATATACTGCTCGTCCATGCCCTCGCGCAGGTAAGATTCGCGCTCCCGGGCGGAGGGGCGGGTGGAGACGTCGGCCTTTTCCAGTTGCCAGCGGATGTCGGCGGAACGGTACATGGATTCGCCGGCCAGGGGCGAGGTAGGGAAGTATTCGGCGGCGCGGTAGTAAAGCCGCAGCGCGTCCTGCGCGGCACCGTTGCGGCCATGGCGGCGGCTGGCTTGGTCCTCGGAGTCGACCGCTTCGCCGAACAATATCTTGTCGCCATTCGGGGTTGATGCGCGAATCACGCCTTTGTCGAGCATCCATCCAGTGACGGTGCGTTCTTCGGTGAGATTGGCTTCGACGTGCACCCACTCGCGGCTGGTTTCGAGCACGATGATTTCACGTCCGCGATCTATTTCGGAAAGCTTGGCTGAACTCTGATCGGGCGAAAGATAAATCTGGGCTACGCGCACGACCGTGCCGCGCTCGTAGTTGGCGGCGGTGGCGGGGAGGGCGAGCAGGAGAAGGAAGCCGGCTGTGAAGATGATGGGTAACGTTGCGGCACGCCTGTGTTCCGCCCTCGAACTGGGTGGGCGGGACGGCCACCCGACCGCCGGCGGGACGCCGGCGCTACGATTGACGCCGGCGCTAGGATTTGTGGCCATTCTTTTTTCCCTGCCTGAGTTCCGCCAGCATTGCCGGGTCGATATTTCCTCCGCTGATTACGGCTACGTTGAGCTTCGTTCCCGGCAGTTCGTTTGAGTGGAAGAGGAATGCCGCGGCGGCGACGGCGCCGCTCGGTTCTGCCAGCGTTCTGGGATCGGCGGAGAGCCGGCTCATGGCTTCGCTGATTTCGCTCTCGCTCACGGTCACGATGTCATCTACGTAGCGCCGAATATGCTCGAAGTTTACCGGCCCGATGCTTTGGGTGCGCAGCCCATCCGCCAGGGTGCGGGTGACTTCTTCGGCGGCGAGTTGAACGATCTTGCCGGAGCGCAGGCTGGCCTGAGCGTCGGCGGCAAACTCCGGCTCGGCGCCGATTACCTTGACCCCAGGACGGCTGAGTTTAATGGCAGTCGCAATGCCGCTAAGCATACCTCCGCCGCCGACGGGCGCGATGACAGTTTCCACTTCAGGCAAGTCCTCCAGAATTTCCAGGCCGATGGTGCCCTGGCCGGCGATGATCATGGCGTCATTGTAAGGCGGCACGATGGCGTATCCGTGTAGCGCAGCGAGTTCTTCGGCTTTGGCCTGACGCTCGGAGCTGGCCGGGCCAACCAGTATGATCTCGGCGCCCAGAGCCTGGGTTGCCTCGCGCTTAATGGCGGGGGCGTTGGCGGGCATCACGATAATCGCCTTTACGCCCAGTGCGCGCGCGGAATAAGCCACGCCCTGGCCATGATTGCCGCTGGAATAGGTGATCACACCGCGACGGCGTTCGTGGTTCGAGAGCGAGGAGATTTTGTTATACGCCCCCCGTAATTTAAAGGAGCCAATGGGCTGCTGATTTTCGGGCTTGAGAAAAAGCTGGCGGCTGTCCTGGGTGCCCGTGGTTTCGTGAATATGTGATGGAATCAGCTTGGTCCGCGTGGCCACGCCGCGCAGGCGCGATTGGGCTTGGCGAATTTCGTCAAGAGTGACGATGGGGCGTCTCCGCTGTCATCCTGGTCGAAGTGCGAACTTTGCTTTGCGAAGTTTGCGCGCAGTCGAAGCAGCCCTATGAGCAAGCGCATTGCCTGGGAGTAGGGGTCCCTCGACTTGTTTGTGCTTCGCGAGCGAAGGACAAGCCTCGCTCGGGATGACAGAAAATTTTATAGCGCAGCTGCGCGCGGATCTTCGCCTGCTTATATCTCCAGGATTACCGGCATGATCAGTGGGCGCTTTTGCGTTTGCTTGGAAACGTAACGTTTCAAATCGGCGCGAATTTTTTCCTTGATCAGGCCGTAATCGGTTTTTTCTTCGGCGCTGGAGTGTTCCAGGGTCTGCATGACGATCTCGCGGGCGCCGTCGGCGAAGCCATCTTCGCCGGGCGAGAATCCACGGGTCACGATTTCGGGAGAAGTCTCCACCCGGCCGGTCAGTTTATTGATGGCGATGATGGGCAGCACGATGCCGTCTTCGCTCAGGTGGCGGCGGTCTTTCACGACCAGGTCTTCGACCACGTCGGTGCGGGAGCCGGAATCGATGCAGACCCGGCCCACATTCACGCGGCCGGCCTTGCGCGCGCCCAGTTCGTCGAACTCGAGGACGTCGCCGCTTTCGATCAGCATCACGTTGCCTACCGAGCCGTGCATCGCTCCTGCCATTTCGGCGTGCAGCTTCAGCTGCCGGTACTCGCCGTGGATGGGAATGAAATATTTCGGCTTCACCAGGTTGATGATGAGCTTCAACTCCTCCTGGCTGGCGTGGCCGCTGACGTGGACCGGCGGGGACGAGCCATCGTCGTAGATGACGTGCGCCTCACGCCGGAACAGGTGATCGATCATGCGGTAGATGGCTTTCTCGTTGCCCGGAATAATGCGGGACGAGAGCATCACCGTGTCGCCTTTTTCGATCTTGGCGTGCTTGTGGTTGTCCACGGCGGCGCGGGAGAGAGCTGACATGGGCTCGCCCTGGGTGCCGCTGATCAGCACGCAGACCTTCTCCGGCGGAAAGTTCTTCATCTCGCCGGGATGGATCAGCAGGCCCTCGGGAATCTCGATGTAACCGAGATCTTCGGCGATCTCAGCGGAATTGTTCATGGAACGGCCGGCGAATGCGACCTTGCGGCCGTGCTGCCAGGCCAGTTCGACCGCCAGCTTGATGCGATGAATGGAAGAGGAGAAACAGGAGATGAACAGGCGCCGCTTGGTGTGGGCGAAGACTTCGTCAAATTTGCGGCGCACGGCGCGCTCGCTGGGCGTGTAGCCCTTGCGCTCTACATTGGTCGAGTCCTGGAACAGCGCCAGAACGCCGGTTTTGCCGTACTCGGCGAAGGCGTGCAGGTCGAACAAGCGGTTGTCGGTGGGAGTGGGATCGACTTTGAAATCGCCGGTGTGAATGATCACGCCCAGTGGAGTGTGGACCGCGAGCGAAACACAATCCACAAGGCTGTGCGTGACCTGGATGGGGTGAATAGTGAAGGGTCCGATCTTGAAACTCTCACTCGGACGGATCTCGCGCAGATCGGCGTCCTCCAGCAATCCATGCTCTTCCAGTTTGTCTTCGACGTAGGCGAGAGTGAATTCGGTGCCCCAGACCGGGACATTCAACTCGCTCAGAATCCACGGCAAAGCGCCGATGTGATCTTCATGCCCGTGGGTGAGCACGATGCCGCGCACCCGTTGCCGGTTTTCGGTCAGATAGGAAATATCGGGAACAACGATGTCGACGCCGAGAAGCTCGGCTTCGGGGAACATCAGGCCGGCGTCAATGACGATGATGTCGTCACCCCAGCGAACGGCCATGCAATTCATTCCGAACTCGCCCAGGCCGCCGAGCGGCACAACGTGCAATTTTCCAGTTGGCATGCGGTAATTGATCGTAGCACAAGCCTGCGGGACGCCGGCGCTACCCTGCGTCTGGTGGGGCGCGCTCTCGCCTACGCGGGTAACCTTCCAACTCCGTGGAATCTGCGATAAGGTTGAAAGATATGGCGGAACAGGGTCGCAAGACATGGCTGAGGCGGCGAGTCGAGGACGGGCTGCGTCGCGGCTTCCAGCATGCTTATGAGACCGTGAAAGTCGATCCTGCGAAGTTTCTAATGCAGGTGCGGGCGGCGTATGGGCTGCCCATCAGTAACTTTCAGGGTGTTTATTCGGTGGAGGTGGAACAGCTTGACGCTCTGGCGCAGCGGGTTATTCGTAGCGGGATGAAAGTCGCGGCGGCCGAAGGTGCTGGATTTGGACTGGGCGGGCTGATCACCATCCTTCCTGACCTGGGAATTCTCTCGGGCGTAACTTTGCGGACTATTCAGAAACTCAGCCTGATTTATGGTTTTGAGTTCAACACCGAAGAGGAGACGGCGGAGTTGTGGATTGCGGCCGCCAGCGCCGCCGGCGTGGACATCAGCCGCGAGCTGCTGGAAAAAGAAGTGGTAAGCCGCTTCATACCGCGAGTGATTCAACGCATCGCCGCGCAAGCCAGTGCCGAGGTGGTGGAGAAGTGGTCGGGGAGATTGATTCCGTTGGCCAGTTCCGTGATCGGCGCCGGGCTCAATTATTATTTTGTGCGAGCCTGGGGAGAACGGGCGCGATCGCACTTCCGCAAGCGGCATATGGAGATGCGAAGCCGCATGAACGATGGCAAGGTGCTGGAAGGCGTTTCGAAGGCGCTGTCGTCCTGAATGAAGAGTGAAGACTGAACCGCACCATGCAAACATTTTCCTGCCTGGCAATTCTTTTCGATCTCGATGGCGTGCTGATGGACTCAACCGGCTCGGTTACGCGGCAATGGAGTTTGTGGGCGCGGGAGCAAAACATCGATCCTCAAGTTGTGGTGGAGATTGCGCACGGAGTTCGCACCATTGAAGTAGTGCGGCGACTGGCACCGCATCTTGACGCCGAAGCTGAAGTAAAGAGGCTGGAAAAGCGTGAGGCCGACGACCAGGAGGGAGTCAGCGTCATGCCCGGCGCGGCTGATCTGCTGAAGTCGATTCCCCAGGGGCGCTGGTGCGTGGTGACGTCCGGTACTCGATACCTGGCCACGGCGCGGTTGCGCCTGGGGCAGCTGCCCATTCCCGAGGTCCTGGTCTCTGCCGACGATGTAAGCAGGGGCAAGCCCGATCCGCAACCTTACCTCATGGGAGCCAAACTGCTGGGAATGAACCCGGCGGAATGTCTCGTTATTGAAGACGCTCCAGCGGGCATACGCGCCGCTCATGCCGGAGGAATGAAAGCGATCGCGATCACCAGCACGTATCCGGCGCCGGCGCTAGCCGAGGCTGAGGCGGTGGTTCAAAGGCTGGCGCAGATTCGGGTGGATCCGGTGAACGGGGCCCGGGGCCTCACGGTTAGCCTGGAATAGCGGGTCCGCTAGCGCAGCCATTCTTCCAGTTCAATTCTGTGATCGGTTTTCTCGTCGCGATACTTCACGATGACAGGGGTGTACAGTGAAAGATTCCATTCCAGCGCCTGCCCCTTTTTTATGGCTCGCGAACCAGGCACCACGACGGCGCCCTCCGGCACTTCAAGAGGCTGATCGCCGGTAGCGTTGTACACCTGGCCGCGCACGATGTCATAGAGCGGAGTCGAGCGGGTCAGGATTGTTCCCGCGCCGAGCACTGCCCGCGTCCTCACCAGCGTGCCTTCATAGACGCCGCAGTTTCCGCCCACCAGAACGTCATCCTCGATGATCACCGGGGCGGCGTTCACTGGTTCCAGGACTCCGCCAATCTGGGCGGCGGCGCTCAGGTGCACGCGTTTACCGATCTGTGCGCAGGAGCCGACCAGGGCGTGTGAGTCGACCATTGTGCCTTCGTCAACGTAGGCACCGGCGTTGATGAACATGGGGGGCATGCAAATCACGGAGGGCGCCACGTAGGCGCCTTCCCGCACGGACGATCCGCCGGGAACGAGGCGTACTTTGTCGGCCACCGAAAATTGACGAGCCGGAAAGGTGTCCTTGTCGACGAAGGAAAGATGCGAATCTCCCATGGAGGCGAGTTCCCCCAGGCGAAAGCCCAGCAGGATGCCCTGTTTCACCCAGGCGTTCACCTTCCACTTACTGTTGATTTTTTCCGCGGCGCGAATTTTGCCTTGCGTGAGTTGCTGGCGGAACTCGAGAAAAGCCTGGCGGGCTTCCGGATTGCGCTCGACCTCGCCCAGGGTGGCAAGGCGCTCAATAGCGGACTTAAGGGTGGGCATGAGAAGGGAAGTATAGAAGAAAGAATTTCAGATTGCAGATTTTAGATTGCAGATTACAACCCGCAACCGCGCCGGCCTTGGTAATCCGAAATCTTCAATCCAAATCTGCATTCTCTTTTTCAAATGCACTTGCACTCGCTGCGGATCAACACTCCCGGCAGGTGGTGCGAAGCTTCGCGGGCGTCGGAAAGATTGGCGTAGGGGCCGTGCCAGCGGGCGTGGTTGGCGTCGTGGCCGGCGGGACGTCCTTTGCCGTGGTTGCACTGGCCGCAACCCGAGCGATGCAGCACGACCTTGTGCGGGCCGGCCAGCCAGTTTTCGTAGACAAAGAAATCGGCCGACTCAGGAGCGGCAGCCTTGGCGATGAGCCCGGCTTCGGCAGCGATTTTTTGCAACTTTGAGCGGGTATCGCGACGCATGGGCAGCATGGGCGGACGGTACACTTCTTCGATTTTGCCCATCATGGCGAGCACCGCTTTTACCGGCATGGGGTTCGACTCAATGAAGTTGGCCTGCATCAGCGCCAGGTATTTTCGGTGAATGCGGCGCGCCCCTTCCCAATCGTTGTTGAGAGCGGCGCGAGTCATCTCCGCCATCTCACGGGGAATTTCGTTGGACGCCACGGAAATGATGCCGACTCCGCCGAGCGCGATCAGGGGCAGAGTGATGGCGTCATCCCCCGACAGAACGGCAAAAGTTTCGGGCACCAGGTTGCAAACTTCGGCCATCTGGGCGATGTTGCCGCTGGCCTCTTTCACTCCTGCGATGTTGGGGACTTCGGCCAGACGCGCGAGCGTGCCCGGCTCAATGTTGGCGCCGGTGCGGCCCGGAACGTTGTAAAGGATGATCGGCTTGTCCACGGCTTCGGCGATGGCGCGGAAGTGGCGGTACTGGCCTTCCTGGGTCGGCTTGTTGTAGTAGGGCGAAGCGGTGAGGATGCCGTTGACCCCTGCACGTGCAGTCAGTTCTTTGGCTTTTTCCACGGCGTCCTGGGTGGAGTTCGAGGTCGCGCCGGCAACGATAGGCACCCGTCCGGCGGCCACTTCGACAGTGATATCGATGACCTGTAACCATTCGTCGTGGGAAAGTGTCGGAGTCTCGCCGGTTGTGCCGCAGGGAACCAGAAAATCAATTCCCGATTCCACCTGCCATGCGACCAGATTGCGCAGGGCAGTTTCGTCGATGGCGCCGTCCTGACGAAACGGGGTGACTAAAGCCGTACCGCAGCCACGGAAATGCATGAGATAAAGATAACGCTATTTGGGGTGCGGAGGAAACTGCGACGCGCCTGGGCGGTTCTTGCGTTCGGGAGCCGGGCCTCAAAGACTGGTGTCATCCTGAGCGGAGTCGAAGGACCTCCAGGAGCGGAACGGCTTAGTGACGATGCGTATGGGGCATTTTCTAAGCGGGTGTCGAAGCGCTGCGTCATCTGCGCTCAGGATGACAGAAAATCATTGGGCTGCTTAGGTTTCCCGCCAAATGTCCTTGAAGTCGAAGAAGCCTTTCTTGTCAGCCAGCCACTCGACGGCCCGGACTGCGCCTTCGGCAAAACCGCGGCGCGATTTGGAGTCATGGCACAGGTAAATAGTGTCGTTCGGCGAATCGAGCACAATCTCGTGCATCCCGACCACGTCGCCTTCGCGAAAGGATGTGATTTCAATCTCGGTGCCGGATGCGTCGCGGATGATCTTTTGCAAAGTCGCCGCGGTTCCGGAAGGCGCATCCTTTTTCTCGGCGTGATGGCGTTCGAAGATGTGGCCCAGATATTGGTGCTGCAATATGCCGGCCGCGGTTTGCGCCGCTTCAAAGAGCAGGTTGATGCCGATGGAGAAGTTCGCCCCATAGAGGAAGCCGGTTTTTTTCTTTTCCACCAATTTTCTAACTTTGTCCAGGTCGCTGTACCATCCGGTGGTTCCGGCAACCATGTTTTTTCCGGCGGCGATGCATGCCTCGATATTCTGCAGGACTGCCTGGGGAACGGTGAAGTCGATTACGCTATCCACGTGTGCGAGTTTCTCCGCGGTAAGGGCGGACGCCCGGGGATTGTCGGCGGCGCCCAGTTGGGTAACTTCGTGACCGCGCTCGCGGGCGACTTGTGCTACCAGGGAGCCGGTTTTACCGCGTCCTAAAATAAGAAGGTTCACAGGTTCCTCATGAAAGTTACGCCATCCCAAGAGTTATGCCGTCTCAAAGCTACGCCTTCCCAGAAATTACGCCATTCAAAACTGCCGTGGCCGTGTGCCTCCCAAAATCGTGCTTTGAAAATCAGTTCGGGCCGATCGTCCACAAAGTGCCTAGGCGAAGACTTCGGGATCAAGATCGGAGAAGAAAGTTTTGTGCAAGCGCTGCACGATTTCGTTGACCGTGTCTTCTTCGACTACGAACGTCAGATTGATCTCTGAGGCTCCCTGGGAAATCATGCGAATTTTTACGTCGGCGAGTTCGCCGAAGACTCTGGCCGCGATGCCAGGAGTGTCGCGCAGGTTCTCGCCTACGAGGCAGACGATGGCCTTGCGTCCTTCATATTTTACGTCCGCCAGCTTGGCCAGGTCCGCGGCCAGGGGCGGGATGGATTCGTTCGAATCCACGGTGAGCGACACGCTGACTTCTGAAGTTGAGACCACGTCGATGGCGACGCGGTGGCGGTCAAAGGCGGCAAAGATCGAACTGAGAAAACCGTGCGCCAGCTGCATGCGCGGCGCTGCCACATCCACGATGGTGATGCGTTTCTTGACCGCGATGGCCTTAAACGAATTGCGGCAACGCGGGGCGCGGGCGGTAATGCGCGTGCCTTCGCAGGAGGGGTTTCCGGAATTCAGAACGTACACCGGAATATTTTTCTGGACGGCAGGCAGCACCGTCGCGGGATGCAGGACTTTGGCTCCGAAGTAAGCCAGTTCGGCGGCCTCGTCGAAGCTGATCACTTTAATTCTGCGCGCGTCGGGGCAGAGGCGGGGATCGGTGGTCATCATGCCGTCGACGTCGGTCCAGATCTCGATGCGTTCTGCGCCCAGTCCCGCGCCGGCGATGGCGGCGGAGTAGTCCGAGCCGCCACGGCCGATGGTGGTGGTGATGCCGGCTTTGCTGGCTCCGATGAAACCGCCCATCACCGGCACCTTGCCCGCGGCAACCAAGGGAGCGACCTTGGACTGCAGGCGCTGGTTGGCTTCCTCAAACTGGGGTGCCGCCCGGGTGTGAGCGCTATCCGTCACCAGCCAGTCGCGCGAGTCGACCAGCGCGGAATTCATGCCGGAGGCGGAGAACGCGGCAGCAACAATTTTGCTGGAAAGTATTTCGCCGAATGCGGAAACGTAATCGGTGGTGCGAGGGGTGAGCTCGCCGACCGCGGAAATTCCGCGCAGCAGTTCTTCCAGGGTCTCAAAATCCGCTCCCAGGTCGCCGTGAAATTGCGTGAAGAGGGCGGTTCCCAGCAGCTCGCCGGCGGTGTTGTAGTGACGCTCCTGCAGGGCGCGGCAGAGTTTCAATGCGGTCTTGCGGTCTCCGGCCCCGGCGGCGCGCGCCATGGCCAGCAACTGGTCAGTGACCTTGGCCATGGCGCTGACCACTACCACCGGCTTTTGCTCCAGACGATCGTTGACGATGGCGGCTGCGCGCTCGATCGCTTTGGCGTCCTGCACCGAGGTGCCGCCGAACTTCATGACGATCATCGGAGTAGATGCCTCTGGCGCCTGGCGGCGGAGGTGAACGCGAGAGTAGTTGGGGAAGCAGTCATCGCTTGAGCCGATGTGTGAGACGCGCGACCTTCGGCGCGAAGCTGAAGCTCAGGATGCGGGCGGGATTTAGCCACGGGATTTTCATAAGTCCCTCAGCGCCTAAAGCCGCCCTCGAAATAAGCCTCTGGCGCAGGATAAAGCCCTGCTCCGCACCTCAAGCGGCGGCCGCTCAATCGAGATAGCCCTGAACCTTTAACAGTTCAGCATTGAGCAAGGCTGCGCCTGCCGCTCCGCGGATGGTATTGTGCGAAAGCACGGTGAACTTCCAGTCCAGAACGCCGCATGGACGCAGCCGCCCCACCGTTGTCGTCATTCCTTTTCCTGCTTCAACGTCAAAACGCGGCTGGGGGCGATCGCTTGGGGTCACGTATACCACCGGCTGCTCTGGCGCGGTGGGCAAATGCATTTCCTGCGGCAGGCTGCGAAAGTCGTTCCAGGCCGCGACAATTTCCTCCGGCTTCGCCTTCTTTTTCAGCTTCACTGAAATCGATTCGGTGTGTCCGTCCTCTACCGCCACGCGGTTGCACTGCGCGCTCATGCCGAACGATCCCATCACGATGCCGGAGCCATTCAGTTTGCCCAGCAGCTTGCGGGTTTCTTCTTCCATCTTCTCTTCTTCTTTGGCGATATGGGGGATCACGTTGCCCAAGATGTCCAGCGATGCGACTCCGGGATATCCCGCGCCGCTCACAGCTTGCATGGTGACCGCCATGACCGTGTCCAGGCCAAACGCCTTGTCGAGCGGGGCTAGCGCCAACACCAGTCCGATAGCCGAACAGTTGGGATTGGTAACTACGAAGCCACCGGATTTTCTGCGCCACGCCTGGCATTCGAGCAATTTGATGTGCTCATAATTGACCTCCGGAATTACCAGGGGCACATCGCTTTGCATGCGGAGGGCGCTGGAGTTAGTGACCACGGCGCATCCGGCGGCGGCGAAGCGTGGCTCCATTTCGGCCGCGATCGACGCATCCAGCGCAGCGAAGATGACTTTCGGCGCACCCTCGGTGGTGGCGGGCGATACTTTCATATTTGCCACTTGCGCGGGGATGGCCGTCTTCAGCTTCCAGCGCGCGGCCTCCGCATAGGGGCGGCCTTCAGAACGGTCCGATGCCGCCAGCCAGGCAACTTCAAACCAGGGATGATGCTCCAGCATTTGCACGAAGCGCTGTCCGACAATGCCGGTAGCGCCCAGTATTCCTACAGGAATTTTCGCAGTCATAAGGGTTTACTGGATTTTACAACACGGCTGGGTGGAGGCAGTTATCCAGGACACCGAAGCGTAACCGACGAATGTCAATGTTATGTGCGCTGCCAGCCTTTCGGCGCCGGGCTGCTGCCACCACCAGCACGAGCGGGACGCTCGCGCCTCCATTTTTACTTTCCGGGCATGATTTCTGATCCGAAGGAGTATTCGTTCAATGGCCCGAAGCGCCTCTTCTCGGCGTACAGGCGCCAGCGCCGCCACACAATGCGCAGGCTGGCCATGATGGGGATGGAAAGATAGATTCCGAGCACGCCGGCGATCTCGCCGCCTGCCAGCACGCCGAAGATGGCCGCGAGGGGATGCAGTTCCATGCTCTTACCCATGATGCGGGGCGAAATCACGTAGTCCTGCACCATGCGCCAGGCGGCGAGGAAAGTCAGCAGCACCAGCCAGTGCGGATAACTCATCAGCAAAGACACGCCGAAGATCAGAGCAGCCGCCACCAGTGGTCCAACGACCGGGATAAATTCCATGATTCCGCCGGCGGTGCCGAGCACTAACGCGTAGGGAACCCGGGTGGATTCCAGAAATGCGATATAGGCGATGCAGGAAAAGGCTGCCAGGGTCAACTGGGCGCGGATGAATTGCGCCAGCATCTGATTCAAATCACCCAGCACGCCCTCCATGAATTCGCGCTGCGGACGGGAGTGCACAAATGAAAGCAGGACTTCGCCGAAGGCTCTGCCATCCTTGAGAAAGAATGCGGCAAGAATCGGAACCACAATCAGCAGCCAGGCCTGTTTGGCCACATCGGCGACGCGCAGACCGGCGCGTTGAGCAAGGCTGAGCAGATCGTTGCGGTGATTCGCCAGCAAGGTCGAAAGTTGCGCCCGGGTGTGGATGCTCCAGCCCTGCTCCTTGCCAATCTGCTCGGCAATCTGGCCCGAGCTGACCGTCTCCAGCAGCTTGGGAAGGGACTCGCTCAAACGCTGTGCCTGGCGCGCAATCTGCGGTCCTACGAAAAAGAAAAAGGTGATCAGGAGAGCGATCAGAAGCAGGTAGATCACGCCAATCGCCCGCCCGCGTCCGCGCACCCACTTTTCTACGCGGGAAACAGCAGGGTCGACCAGATACGCAAAGAAAATGGCAAAAAGAAACGCGATCAAGGTGCGGCGTGCCACGTAGAGAAAGCCCAACGCCAACGCAAACAGCATCAACGTAAACAGGACGCGCGCCGTGCGTGAGTCAATCAGGGACATTTATGGATCTCCCGATCCGCTGCGAATAGCTTAGTCTCGCACGACCTCCGTATTATCGCTGGCCACCAGGATCCGGATCAGCTTGAACTGATCGTCCAGCCACAACGACCAGTCGCCGCCTTCGCTCTTGAGCACAAAATGATTGAGTTCGCGCTCCGCGCCATGCACCGGAACCTTTTCTTTTCCGGTAAATGCCATGCTCACCAGCAGGGAAGCGCGCTGGTGGGGATTGATGGCTCCAAACTTCACCTGCTGGTTGGCCGGACAGCTGACCTGCCCTTTTTCCTGCTTGCAGCCGGTGGCCAGATATTTCCAGGCCAGGATTTCCCGGTGCACGAAGAAGTAGTCGTCCAGAACGCTGGTAGAAGCGGGAAGCAGGAACGGATGCTCTTCCTGCTTATCCTGCGGATTCGCGGTCGAATGTTCGATCAGCAGATTATCGCTGGGGACGATCACCGCCTGGGCTCTCCCAGGGCTGAGCTCTTTCCATTCGTACTTCTTCAGGTCGCCGGTGGTGGTGAGCTGCAATTCCGAAGACTGGGCAGCTTTGTCCATGCCCTCTTCCGTCTTGAACTCGGAAGTGGCAACGCTGCCGGTAGGATTCTGCTGGATGGAAAATGTCTCGGTGGCCACTCGGCGTCCGTTCATGAAGACGCCGAAGGAACCGGAGTCCACGATCTGGCTTCCCCCAGTCTTCTCCTGATCTTTTTCTTTATCCTTATCCTTGGCTAGCGCCGGCAGGGGCGCAGCGATCAACAGCAGCCACGAGATTCCCGCCAGCAGCGCGCGTCTTACTTGCACAGTCGACTCCTCTACCTTTCTTTTCCCTCTGGTTGCGACTCCCGCATACCCAGATTCTGGATAACTTCGGTGGCCACGGTTTCAACGTTCTTGCCGCCGGTTTCGATGCGCAACGCGGCTTTAAGGTAACAAGGCCGGCGCGACTCATAGAGCCTGCGAAATTCTTCCAGATCGCCGCGCAGGGGACGCTCCAGTTGCTGTCGCCGACAGCGCTCAAACAATTCTTCCGCTGAGGCGTCCAGGAAGACAGCCGGAAATCCACCGGCTTCAATCAGAGCAGCATTGCCAGGTTGCGCAAAAGCGCCGCCCCCGAGAGCCACAACTCTGGGAGACGCCTGCAGATCGCCGACCAGGGAACGCAGGGCTGCATGCTCAACCTGGCGGAACCTGGCCTCTCCTGACTGGCTGAAAATTTGCTCGATCGATCGGTTTTCCCGAGCCTGGATGCGCTCGTCCAGGTCCTCGAAAGGCCAGCCCAGCTTGTGACTCAAGACCTGTCCTACGCTGCTTTTGCCGGCGCCCATGAAGCCCACCAGAAAAATACTGCGCGCCATGCCCGGAATCTTGGAGCCCGGCGCAGAAGGTAAGGTCTCGGGCTGCCCGCCGGGTTCGGTGCTCATGTGTGGCGGCCATCTGCGGAGCCGGTTGCAACCCTCCGCCAGCCTCTCAGGATGATGATCCAGTGTTCTTTTAGCGCTTCTTGAGGTGAATTTTACCACTGAAGGAAAACAATCGGACGGAAGATGCGGCCTTGTTCATGGTACCTGCGAAGGCACTCCCTGCTTTGACCACGAAAGGCGTGTGTTTCGGCTCCAGAAGGAAGTCATTCTCCACCTGACCCCGCACCGAACGGGCGGTGACATCGATCGAGGCATCGTTTGGGGCGCTGGCTTCGATATCCCCGGTATGGCTGGCCAGGTAGTATTCGCCGCTGTTGCCGAAATCGCCATCGTAGCGAATCTTGCCGCTGGTGGAATTGACCTGCACCAGGGGTCCGCTGACGGAGTGCAGCACCACATCGCCGCTGACCGACGTGACTTCGACATGGCCGTTGCGGATGTTGTTCAGCGTGACCAGGCCGTTCAAAGTTTTGATGTGCACATGGGCATCGCTGACCCCGGCCACATCCATGTTCGACTGGCTGCCTTCAAGAGTCACATCGCCGTGCAGGCCTTCAGCGTGTAAGGGGCCAGTGGTCGATCGCAGGCTGACGCTGGCATCGGCAGGAACGAGGACTTCGTAGTCCACTCGACCAGTTTCCGGCGTGGCTTCAAAAAACAGGTGGGAGACAACGTCAATCCGGTTGCCGCTTTGACTCTGATCGATTTCCGCCCGGTCGGAATGCAGAATGGCGTTGATTACAACCTGGTTGCCGGCGCCGGGCTTTACTGAAATCGGTCCGTACTGGTTGGTAATTGAGATGGTCGACTGGGGTCCGACGGTGAAGCGGAATTCCTTTCGAACTTCGGCGGAAGCGCAAATCGCTGTGGCCAGTATGGCGACTGAAACCAGCTGTACGGCCCGCTGTGCGCTCTCCATGGAGTCTCCCCTTCCCAAACCTAAAGATGACATGTGCTCTGGCACCTGCAAAAAAGGCTAAGGCGCTAAGTTACTACGGCAAAGTGCGGTCCAAAGCCAGTTCGTACACTGCCGCCCGCTGCTCGTAAGCATCCATCACGATCTGCTGCGCTTCCTCATCGTTGGGATCGGCCTGGGCGGACTCCTCAGCGTCCCGAATGTAGGCATTCACGTTACTAAGGTTGGATGCGTACTGCGCCTGCATTGCGGGGGAACGAGAGCCCACCGCGTCCAGCAGTTGCTGGTCGTCAGTATTATTTACATTTTTTGGATTCTGGGGAGTCTGCACGCTGGTGCCTGGGGCGGGAACGGAACTCGCCACTTGCGGCGGCTGAGCGATCGGCTGATTTCTCTGATAGACGAATACCCCGAAAGCAAGAACCGCCATGGCGGCAACCGGCACCAGCCAACTCAACGTCCAACCCCGTTTGACCGGGGGCACCAGTTCAAGCCCGGGCCGCGGGTCATTAATCACGGGTTCATGGATCAAACCTTCGCGCCGCAAGGCGAGCTCTATCGAGTTCCATACTCGCGGGCTGGGTTCGGCAAATTCCTGCAGTTGCGGAGCCTCGCGGGCAATCAGGTTCAACTCCGCCACCAGTTCCGCACACATCGAACAAGACTTCAAATGCGCTTCCTGCTCAACCGTGCGGTCGCCGTCAATTACATCCGGCAAAAATTCCTGAAACTCTGCGCAATTCATACTTCATCTCTCCCCAGTTTCGCCTGTCATCGCTCACGGCTTTGCGGCCTTTTCGGCTCTGCTCGTTTTGAGCGATTCGCGCAGCTTCATGCGCGCTTTGTGCAACTGTGATTTGCTGTTGCCGATAGAACATCCCACCATAGTCGCAATTTCGTTATGTTCGTAACCTTCCACGTCGTGTAACACAAATATTCTTCGATATCCCGGCGGCAGCGCTTCCACCGCACGCTGCAATCGTAACCTGTCGATAGACCCCGACAGGACCGGGTCCTGTGCGCCCAACTCCTTTTTCGGAGCCTCTTCCTCGTTTTCCAGCGTCTCTTCCAGCGGGACAACGGGAAGACTTTTCTTGCGCAACTGCATGAGGACGACGTTCACCGCCATCCGATGCAGCCAGGTAGAAAAAGCCGACTCGCCACGAAAGGTTGCAATCTTGCGAAATAACTGCAGAAAAGCTTCCTGAGTCAGATCCTCAGCTTCCGCCGTGTTCGCGGTCATGCGAAGGCACAGCGAATAAACGCGTCGCCGGTGCAGACTGTAGAGGACCTCAAAGGCCTCCCCGTCACCTTGCTTGGCGCGCTCGATCGCTTCTGCTTCGGAAAGCTTGTCGCCCTGTAGTTTTCTCGCGTCCGTCAAGTCGCCTTTTCCGGCCGCACTAATTCAGATGCGGCGTAACTATCTTTTCGTTGTACTGCTTGCAAGGTTTGGGGCCGGCGGGATGGTGCCGAATCTGGGTGCGCCGCTAAAACTCACGGCAGCTTACTTTCCCGCCATAACTTAGGTAACCATTAGAAGCCTATCGAGGTCATTAAACCCCGTCAACTATGGTTCTTGGTAGCTAAATCTTCAAGCTATGATTCTTTGTATCCGGATCTCCGTTCCAGCCGGCAGAATGTCTAGACTTCATGTCGATTCTTGCGAACCATCGGTTTCCTGCGCGCTCACGACTCAACCCGGACTCGAGCGGTGGAGCGACCAGCAGCCGCTCGACGGATCGATGATGCATAGATGCTGAAACGGGTGAAACGTATCAACCATTTCGAACCGACTCAGGCGCTCGCGGCGAGAAGGAAGACCGGTCCGTTTCGATCAGGTCCAGCCTGGGTCCTTTGACCAACCTGGGCTTGGCGGAGGGCATCTTAGCACTGCCTGACCCACCTGCACCGCTCCTGCAGACAATTCTTTCCCCTGGTTTTTTAGCCTCGGGGTGAGGTGTGCGGAAGGGGAGACATACCCTGAGGAGGATTTACAACGAATGAAACGTCTTATTTTCCTGGTTCTTTTGAGTTGTGGTCTGGCGCTGCCATCGGCGGTGATGGCGCAGGACTATGACCACGGCGAAGTAGGAGCCTTTGCCGACTATCTGAATCTGGGCACCACCGACCCTCATATTAATTTTGTTGGAGTTGGAGGCCGCGCCGCATTCAACGTTCATCCCAACGTCCAGATAGAAGCGGAAATGTCCTACGATTTCAAACGCAATTTCACCAGCACGTTTTCGGACGGCGTGACCACCCAACTGGTCAACACCAGCCTTCGCCCTCTGACCGGCTTGTTTGGACCCAAGTTCCAGACTTCATCCGGGCCGTTTCGGGCCTTTGTGACGGGCAAGGTGGGTTTTGTGAACTTCAGCGTGACTAACCAGAATGCTACCTCCGGCTTCGTTGGAGCATTGGGAGCAGTCAATAACGGCGACACGCAGTTTGCCCTATATCCCGGCGGCGGAGTGGAGGGCTTCTGGGGCCCCATTGGTCTGCGCGCAGAAGTTGGCGACGAGATCTACTTCGACAACGGCGCGCGCAACAACCTGAAAGTCACCTTCGGTCCGGTGTTTCGCTTCTAGGACGGCGGTAAGAGCGATGTAACGAGCGGCAGCCTCAGGCTGCCGCTTTTCCTTTGTCCCAGTCCAGGGCAGCATGAGCGGGACGCCCGCGCCCAACAAAGATTCCGCCGTTAGCCGCGCGCGGACCGTTCCATCTCGCCAGCATACGTGGTAGAGTGTTGCACTTTAACTGTCCATAAGGGGCTTCCCAAGCCCGATTGCAAGGAGTGGTTTATGTCGCCCATATACGATCTTGTGAAGGATCGCCGGGTCTATTCGGTGGAAGCCGACCGCAGCGTGCTGGAGGCGGCACGCTTCATGATGGAGCATCGCATCGGCGCCCTGCCGGTGCTGCGCAACGGCGAACTGGTGGGCATTTTCTCCGAGCGTGACATTATGAACCGCGTAGTCGCCGCCGGCCGCCTGCCCGGAAGCACCAAAGTTTCCGAGGTGATGACCGCAAATCCCAAGGCGGTCAGCGTGGAAGAAACCATCGAAAATTGCCTCTACTTGATGCGGGAATTCGGCTTCCGCCACTTGCCCATCGTGGATGGCAAGGAACTCAAGGGCCTGGTCTCTTCGCGCGACATCCTGCTGCGCTATATTTCCCTGAAAGAAGCTGAGCAGCGCCGCATGGCCGTCTGAAGGCTTTGACTGAACAGGGACCCGAGACTAATGCGTGGGACGACTCTCGACGACAGCTCGCCGGGTAGCCCGCGTGGAAGCATCACACCGACCGACCTCGTGTTGTCAAGCCGTCCGCCGCAACCCCGGGGAGCTCGGAATCGGGGCGTCCATACGGGCCTGTGAGGGCCACGCTTTCTTTACCGGACACACGCATAAAGCGCTTCGATTTGCAGCACAAATGATCTATCCTCATCGCTACAATGACTTGCCTTGGATCCCCTCCGAAACCTAGCCGGTCGCTACCTGGTCTCGCCCTGATTGTGCTGGCGGTGTGGCTGCCAATGGCAACCACCTGGAGTCGGGCCGCGGAAGTCAGGAGTCCGGCGCCCGAGCCCGGACTGACCCCGATCCTCACCTATATTTCGTCCGGATGGGACACTCTGACCCGCTCCATGACGGACTGCCAGACGGTGGTCGATCCTAAATTGACCGAGGCCTCGGTCCTTTATCTGCCGGCTGACTATCCGCCGCCGGCCACGGTGCAGGAGTTGCAAAAGCGATGCAAGGTTCATGTCGAACCGCTGCCCGCCGTAGTCTCCACCCCGGGGCAGATTGATCCCTCCAAAATCGCTCCTGGCCTGCTCTACCTCGAACATAAATATGTAGTGCCGGGTGGCCGCTTCAACGAAATGTACGGCTGGGACAGTTATTTCATCCTGCTGGGATTACTGCGTGACGGGCGCATCGACCTGGCGCGAGGCATGGTAGAGAACTTCTTCTTCGAGATTGAGCATTACGGCACCATTCTCAATGCCAATCGCGCCTACTATCTGACGCGGTCGCAGCCGCCGTTTCTTACTTCCATGATCATGGCGGTGTATGACGCGGAAAAGGCCGCCGGCCACGAGGATCGGGGCTGGCTGGAACGCGCTTACGGCTTCGCCAGCAAGGATTACGAAAGCTGGAACCGCGCACCCCATCTGGCCGGCCTGACCGGTCTCTCGCGCTACTACGATTTCGGAAACGGTCCGGCCCCGGAAAGCTTGAAAGACGAGGCCGGAAGCTATCGCAAAGTTGCGGGCTACTTTCTGCTTCATCCCCAGGCCGAGCACCGCTACATCGTCGAAAACAGCGGCGACTCCGATACCGGGGTCGGCTTCCAGTTCGATATGCAGATTTGCGACGCCGCTAAAACCATGGCCAAGCCGGAGTGCGAGCCCGGCCGAAAGATTTCCCTGAGCCCCGACTACTACAAGGGCGACCGCTCCATGCGCGAATCCGGCTTCGACATTTCCTTTCGCTTTGGCCCTTACGGAGCGGCGACTCACCACTACGCTCCCATCTGCCTGAACAGCCTGCTTTACAAAACTGAAAAAGACCTGCAGGCCATGGCCGAAACTCTCGGACGAAAAGAGGAAGGGCAGAAGTGGCTGCTGCGCGCCAATGAGAGAAGAGAGCGGATCCAGAAATATCTTTGGGACCCGGGGCGGCGGCTGTTTTTTGACTATGACTTTGAAACCGGGCAACGCTCTTCGTACGAATACATCACGACGTTTTATCCGCTGTGGGCGGGGCTGGCCACTCCGGAACAGGCGCAGGAACTGGACCGCAATCTGGGGATCTTCGAACAACCCGGCGGCCTTGCCATGAGCAACAACAACGCCGACGTGCAGTGGGACTATCCGTACGGTTGGGCGCCCACGCAAATCATTGCCATTGAGGGCCTGCGCCGCTACGGGTTCAACGACGACGCCAATCGCATCTCGTACAACTTTCTGGCGACCATTCTGGAAAACTTTCGCCGCGACGGCACCATCCGCGAGAAATATAACGTGGTGACGCGCTCTTCAGAGTCAGGAGTCCACGCCGGCTACCAGCAGAACGTGATCGGCTTTGGCTGGACCAATGCGGCGTTTCTGGTGTTTCTGCACGAGTTGCCAAAGGATCTGGTCGATCGTCTAGGCAAAGAGCAACCCGCGGTACATTAATGCGCGGATAGGAAGGCCTTCCCGATTGGTACGACCGCAGCCGTGTCCTCCCCCGTTTCGCGTGGGTCCAGGCGTTTACGGTTTGGCGCTGCTGCTTTCCTGCAATTGCTCGGCGATTTTCAGCTCTCGCTCGGCATCTTGATTCCGCCCCATGTCGCGATAGGCCTGGCCCAGCAGATGATGCGTGACAGAATTATTTGGGTCCATGCTTAGAGCATGCTCCAGGGATCTCACCGCCAGCTCGGTTTCGCCTTTTTTCGCCAGCACCTTTCCCATCAGGATGTAGGGTCCGGTGGAGGTTGCGTCCAGCCAGATGGAGCGCTGCAGCAGTCTTTCCGCATCGTCGAATTTCTGGATTCGCGAATAAGCATCGGCCAGCTTGTAGTAAGTGGGAGCGTGGCCGGGGTTGAGCGCCAGCTCGCCCTGGAAGTCGCTGATGGCTTCGGGAATGCGCGACTTGTAGAGATGCAGCTCTCCCAGAAAGAAATGCGCCAGCGGCAGCCGGGGATCGAGGGCGATTGCCTTTTGCGCATACTCCTCGGCAATGGGATCGAACTCCTGGCGCAACAGCATGCGGGCGGTAAACAGGTAACTGGCAGCCGAGTCAGGCGGCACGTCGAACATGCGGGCAAAGGCTTTTCGCGCTTGCGGATAGTCCTTGGTCTGGATATAGCAGAGGCCAAGAATGTAGGAGGCATCGACGTTGGCGCGCGGATACCACGTCTGGACCTTTTCCAGCGGAGCAATAGCTTCGCCAGGCCTTCCCGATAAGTAATAAGAAAGGCCCAGCAACTGGATGGCTTCCTTGTTTCCCGGATTCTCCGCCACCGCCTGCTTTAGCGAGTCGATGGCTTTGATGTAATCGCCCTTCTGGTAGTAGGCCGCTCCCAATTCGTTGGATAGGCCTTTCATCCCCGGACTTTTCGCCTCTGTCGATTGCAACTGGGTGATGGCTTCGTCGTATTTTCCCTGCTGCAGCAGTCTCCGTGCTTCGGCAAAGTCGGGCTCGGCGGGGTGCTGTGCCGGTGCCGTCGCCTCATTGGCAGGGGCGGACGCGGGGGGCAGGGTCTGCGCGGTAGCTGCAGCGCATGCGGCGAGCAGGAGGGCCGTCCATTGCGGACATCTGGTCCAGGGCATGCGGGTGGAGAAAGTGAAAGGAAACCTCATGATCGGAGCCAATGCCGCTCCTCTCTGAGATTAAAACACAAAGTGCCAATGCCTGGGCCTAGCCGAGGAATTCGCCGGCTCTGGAGTTATCATTCGGCGCAGGCCGAAGGCGTGTGATTCAGGCTCTGCAGCATGCGCTTGGCGGCGGACATGTCGGGATTAAACTCAAGCACCCGCAAAGTGGTGGCGCGCGCTTCATCAAATTTTCTGGCCTCGCAAAATGCGGCAACCAGGTTCATGCCCACGTTGCTCCGGCCCGGGGCTCGACGGAATGCGCTTTGCCACAGTTCCATCGCTTCGCGCAAGTGCCCACTCTGGGCTTCGATCACGCCAAGGTCCGTGGCGGCGTCAATCATGTCGGGATTTGCGGCCAAAGCCCGCTGATACAGTTCACGCGCCTGAGAGTTCAGGCCGTGCTTTTGTTCAACATAGGCCAGGGCGGCCAGAAGATCGGGGTCGGAGGGAAACTCCGCGACCGCGGAGCGCAACAGGGCCTCGGCATGGGGTTCGGCTCCTTCCATGCCGCCGTTGGCGAGCGATTGCCAGGCCAATGCCAGATCGCGGACGTCATGCTCGGCTTCAGCGGAGTCGGGAAAGGGAACCAGGCGGGGCGCCGCGGGCACCGCAGGGTCCTCAAACATCCCGGCTGAAGCTTCCGGTCGGCGCGGAATGCGGTGGTCGGTAACCTGGGTATGCGCAACATCGGTGCTGGCCGCGGCCGGCATATGGCAGAGAGTGCAGTCCGGCTGGTTGGCGTGATGTTTGGCTGCAAAATGCGCTCCATGGCAGGCCAGGCACTTCTCACGATAGTAAGAGACGCGCTCCTCTGGCGGCGGCTCGTAGTGAGGGTCGTGACAGCTGGTGCATGACATGGCGTCTCCCGACTTTCTTTTGCATAGACTCTGGGTCAGGGCTTCGACCTGGCTAACCCCGCCCAGGCCGCCCGCCTGGCCTTCGGTAAAAACGTAATAGCGGATGTAATCCGTCAGAGCTTCCCCGGGGCGGAATTCATAGGCGTGGTGGCCGGGACGTTCGATTGCGACCTTGCCTTCGAGATGGCACTGCATACATACGGCGTCGCGGCGCTGAGGCGAAAGTTTGGCAGGATTAACAATCGCTGCGGCCGCACCGGCCGCGTGGGCCGCGCCCGGTCCGTGGCAGCGCTCGCAGCTGACGCCGGAATGCTGGAAAACCGGCATCCGGTAGCGGTTTTCGGTCCCCGCGACCGGCGCCCGCATGCCGCTGACGTGGCAGCGCAGGCAACTGGTGAAGGCGGGCAGATTGAGCGGAATCTCGCGGGCGTTCTGGTAGGCCGGCGCCATGTCCCACCGCTTCTCGTGGCTGTACCAGTTAACCGGCGACTCATAGAGGAAGCCATCGCGGGCGAAAAGGTAACTTAGCCCACGGCGTCCGGAACCGATGTAGTACAGCAATTCGCGCCTGCCGCGTACCTCCGGATCGCCGGGGCGATCGAAACTCAGCCACACGTGGTTAGCTTCGGAATAAACCCGGTAATGCACACCCGACTTCTCATGAACGAAATCAGCGGGAATGAGGTTCTCGATCGCCGGGCCGCTGGCCCGGGCCATGGGAGTGCTTTTGTAGGATTGATAAATGGAAGCGTGGCATCCGGCACAGGCTTCATTGCCGACGTAGTCTGAGGCGCCGCTGGGACTTTTATTGGAACTTGGCTGCGGAGAGTGGCTGGAATGGTCGGGCGCCACACTGTTCTCGGGCGCGGCGGGTTGAGATTGCGCCCCGGCGGCGATGCAGCTTAACCAGACGGCTGCAATGCGGGCGACTCGATTGAACAAGAAAACCCTCGAGAGCCGCCCCAAGGCTTGGATGAGCCATATGGCCGAAAAGATTCCCCGCGATGAATGGACCTTCGGCTTCCAGTGTCATTCTGAGTGCGGAGTCGAAGGATCGCTCGCAGCTTTGCCAAACGTTGAGGTAACGAGGGTACTGCCCGCGGGGCAGCGTCAGATGAGCTTGTAGAGGTCCTTCGACAGGGTGGCGGTTTCGCTGCGCGAAGCTGCCACTTCGCTCAGGATGACAATCAAAAAGGCTCGGGATGACATTCAAAAAAGAAGGAGGGAGTTTTCACTCCCTCCTTTGGCAACAGCGTATGCCTCGATTCCTTTTTAGAAGTCGAAGCGGACTGCAAACTGCAACTGCCGCATGGTGGTGCCGCCCTCGAGACCTGTAATCTTGCCGTTGTTACCGCCCTGGCAATCAATACAGGGGTTGGCCCCGTTGTTGGCGCTGAAGGCATACACGGGGTGATTGAACACGTTGAAGGCATCCACGCGGAACTGCCCGCTCAGCCTTTCCGTCAGCTGGAACTTCTTCACCGCCGACATATCGGAGTAGAAGCCGGCCGGGCCGGTGTAGCTGTTCCGTTGCAGGTTGCCCAGGTTTCCAACTCCGGGATCAGAGAAGGCTCCGGGAGTCGTCACGATGTTGGGAACCGGCGTGAAGTACGTGATCGTATGGGCGATGGGGTCGAGCGAACCCACTCCGGTGTGGAATGAGCCCGAACCCTTGTTGGGACGGCAAATGCCTACGTCCTCTTCGCCGCCGCACTCCGCAAAGCTCGGAGTCCAGGGCAGGCCGCTGCTCCAGTTGGTGGTGTTGCTCACCTGCCATCCACCCACGATGTAGTCCGCACCCTTACCGGCATTACCCATGAACTTCTTGCCTTTTCCGAATGGCAACTCGTACACGGTGTTGAACACGAATACCTGGTCGCGGTTGAAGTCGACCGGTCCCCAGGCGATCTTGTGATCAATTGCGTAGTAGTTGCTGTCATAGCCATACGCGTGAGAGAAGGTGTAGTGGGTCAGGAACTGTAGGCCTGAGGCGAAGCGCTTCTCCAACTTGGCCTCAAACGCGTTGTAGGTGCTGGCAGCGTCATTGCCGTAGTAGTTGCCCAGATCGAACGGCAGCTTGGTGCAATTTCCCAGGGCATCTTCCGGTCCGCAGAGCGGCCTGCGTTCGCTTTGCGTGTACAACACGCCGGTGACCGGATTGATCTGGTTGTAGCCGAACATGGAAACCGGGTTCACATCATAGTTCGGTCCGTCGCCGGCGAAACCATGCGTGCCCTTGCTGCCCACGTAGGCCACTTCCAGGGAAACTGTATTAGTGAGCTGTCGCTGCACGGTTGCGTTCCACGAATCCACCGTGGGCAGTACCTGCTTGGTGGGACGGATGTGCGTGCCACCCACCTGCCCGCCCAGAGCGGCGAACGGAATGATGCCGTTACTCGGCACCGCTGGGAAAAGAGGCGCGATCGGCCCGCTATCCAGGTCGAACACCGGGGTAAGGCTGGCGGAAGCGCCCGTGCCCAGCGCGGTCGCATCGACGTTCTGCTTCAGCAGAACCGGCAGGTTCTGGGTGACGGTGTGTCCGAAGTTCGAACCGAACACCCCGATGTCATAGCTGCGTCCATATCCCATGCGCACCACAGTCTTCGGCGTCAATTGATAGGCAATGCCGAGGCGGGGAGCGAATGCGGTGAACTTGTTGTCGATATTTCCGTTCAAGCCGACGTTGCCGAAGCCGGCCACGCGGATGGCGCCGGTGCCATTGAGATCGGTAAGGTTGGCGAATCCGCCGGCGCCGGTGGCATTGACGGACTCAGGGAAGTAAATCTCCCAACGCAGGCCGTAGTTCACGGTGAGCTTGGAAGTTGCGCGCCAGGTGTCCTGACCGTAGAAGAACCAGCGCTTCTGGCGCTCGGCTGCATTGCTCGCAGAAGTGAGGAGCGGATTGTTGACGTAACGCGCGAAGGAGGTGACTTGTCCCAGCAGGAATGACGCCAAGTCCAGGCCGCCGGTGCCGCCGTTCGAAGTTGCTTCAGGACTGAAGTTATATTCTCCAGTGCGGTTGTTGTCGCTGGGAATGCGCAAGTTCATGGCGTAGCGGATGTCTGCGCCAAACTTGATTTGATGGTTGCCCTTCATCTTGGTCCAGTTGTTGACGAACTGGATCTGCTGCTCGCTTTCCGTCAAGGGGCAGTTGCAGCGCGCCACGCCCAGGCCATCACCGAAACTCGAGATCACGCAACCCTGGTTGCCGTTGTTATTGGTGCAGCCCTGGCCGCTGATCGGATCCGAGCCCAGCAGAAACGCTCCCAGACCTTGCGTCTTAGGGTCGCTGGTGTTGGCGTTCGGAATTCCAAACGTCGTCATTGGACTGCCACCATCAGGCTTTTGCGTCTGCGGGTTGTATTTGAACCAGCCGAAGCGGAAGTCGGTGAGCAGCGATGTGCTGACCGTCTTGGTAAAGCCGGTAGCCAGGCTGTAGTTGTGGGTGATGGAACTTCCGGCGAGGCCGAGCAATCCGTTGCCGGGACCTCCCACCGCGCCCAGCAAGCCCTGGCCCGACAACTTGAAGTAGTCGAGACTGAAGCGGCCAAACACGCTCAGAGTTGGGCTTGCAGCGTAGTCCATGCGGGTGTCGAAGCTGTTCTGAGAGAACGGGCCCGAACCCGAACCGATAAGGTTGTTCAGAACCGTCCCCGTCTGCGAGGAGGGGAAGGCCGCCAGGATATTCCCCGCTGCCGGCGAAATGTCGGCAATCGGAATCAGGTTTCCAACGAACGGCGTCCGGCCAGTTCCCGTCAGAAGGTTACCTGTGGTCGGATCGTACACCTGTCCGCCACCGGCAATGCCGGCGGTGAGGTACTCGCTCAGGTCACAGGATCCAGGGGTTGCACTGGCCAAATTGGTGGCCGGATTGCAACTTTGCGCCACTCGGCTGGTTGGAACTGTAAAGGTGCCGCTGACGCCGTTGGTCTGGCGCGTGCCCTGATAGTCCCCGAAAAAGAACAGCTTGTCTTTGATGATGGGGCCACCGATGGTGCCGCCGAACTGCGACCAGCGCGAAGGCGGGATTAAGCGGCCGGTGATCGGATCAGGTTTGTACTGGGTAAATGGATCGCGCGCCTGTTGCGCATCAGAGCGGCGGAACAGGAAGGCGCTGCCGTGAAGGTCGTTGCTACCCGACTTGGTTTGCGCGGTCACCACGCTGGCGACGGCCTTGCCAAATTCGGCGTCATAGTTCTGCAGCGCGACCTTAGCTTCGGTGACGGCATCGAGATTCGGATTCACCACGATAATGCCGAGAATCGGATCCTGGTTGTCGGTTCCATCCAATTCAAACGCGGTGCCGCTGAAGTGCTGTCCCTGAGTGAAGATCTGCAAGCTGCCCTGCGGGTTCTCGGTGGCGGCGTGGCTCCAGCCGACCATCTTCTGCGAACCCGGCGCCATCAACTGCAGGGTGGTGAAGTTGCGATTAAGGATGGGAACATCCTGCACATATTTGTCGTTGAAGGTGGTCGCCACATCGGCGCGGTCAGTCTTGAGTTGAGGAGTTTCTGCGGTGACTTCTACCGTCTCGGTCGATCCGCCGACCTGGAACTGCCCGTCAACCCGGGCTCCGGCGTCGGCTGAGACCAGAACATTCTTTTGTTCAAACGCCTTGAACCCGGCCCCTTCCGCCCGCACGTTATAAACGTCGGGGATCAGGTGGGTGACGCTGTAGTTTCCGTCCGCATTGGTGGTCGCTTCCACCGAGGTGCCTTTGGCTGCGGAGGTAACTGTCACCTTCGCTCCGGCGACCGCCGCCCCTGTCGGGTCGGTGATGGTTCCGAAAATACTGCCGTAGATGGCTTGCCCCGAAGCCTGAGGCGTCCACACTGTGCCGATAAGGACTAACGCGGCCAGAGTACCTAACAGCACAAATAACTTCATCTTCATTGCAGCCTCCCGCAACTTGTTTCCATGTTTCAAAACAGCGGTTGAATTAGGAAAGCACGCCCGTTCGGAGATCGTAACCAACGAAACCAAGCTTTCCAGATATGCCAAGCACGCCTGCGTCTCAAAATCCGCATTTCCGTGGTTGGATTAATACAAAACCACTACTTGTAATTGCACCTTGCAGGTGGTCCTCCCAAGCTGGATTCGATGTAGAGTGTTGATACTGTTAAGAATCCGACCTCTGGAGGGCTCGAAACGACTATGACATTTGGAAGTAGCCGCCTGCAGGCCTATGAAAAAATAGAATGTCACCGATCGGTTTTGCCCACTCGAGGAGAAGTAAAATCCACCTAAGTACTTATTTAACAATTACAAGCGGACGATTCGGCAACGTCCTGCCGCTTTGGCGCCGAGTTCCAGCCCTGAATTCCACAGAAATTTCCGCGCCGAAAATTGCTCAAAAAAAGGCCACCACCTGAGGTTTCATGAGGTTTGATACCGTTACAGCAGGTAAGTGTCTGGATTGCAGTTGATTATCCAACTTGTTACCCTAGGTTAAATGAGCGTTACACGACTCCAATTTTCCGGGCGGGAGCAATATCTGGCGCAGATCGACCGCCTGGTGAACAGCCACGTGCTGCACGGGTCGGAATCGCTGTGCAAATTGCTTCGCTATCTTGCGGAACACGCCCTCGACCACCCAGGCTCGCCGTTAAAGGAATACCAGATCGCCACCGAGGTCTTTGGACGTTCGCCAAGCTTCGATCCGCAGTCCGATTCGACCATTCGCGTGCAAGCCGGGCGGCTTCGCCTGAAGATCGCCGAATACTACTCATCGGAGGGCGGCGACGATCCCATTCAGGTCGAGATGCCAAAAGGCACGTACGTGGTTTCTTTCCACCGGCGCGAACCGAACGCGACGCGGCAACTGGCCAGCGTGCCGGGGGCGGAGCAGGCTGCCGCGGAGCAGAAGACGGACCTGAATCAGAAATTGGCGCTGGTGCTGGGAGGCTTGCTGATCCTGGCAGTAATTGCGATTGCGTTTCTTCTGGCGACGCGCAACTCGCGCGTAACCGATCGCGGGGCCGAACCAGCTCCGCAAGCCTTCAGCACATTCTGGAAGAGCTTCCTGACCGGGCCGGAAGAGCCCTGGGTAATTTTCAGCAACGGAGCTTTCGTAGGACGGCCAGAGACGGGAATGCGTTACTTCGATCCCGCACGTGACGCTCGTGATGTGATCCTGGATCACTACACCGGAGTGGGCGAGGTGCTGGCAGTGCATGCTCTCGACCGCACTTTTGGTTTGCTGCATCGCAAAATTCGGGTCAAGCGCGGGAGCCTGCTGTCGCTTGACGACGTCAAAAACAACGACATGATTTTTGTGGGATCGCCGGCGGAAAACCTGACGTTAAGAGAAATCCCCAGCACCCAGGAATTTGTCTTTCGCCGGCTGGAGTCAGGTCCGCGTAAAGGCGATCTTTCGATCTCCAACGCCCATCCGCAGGCCGGGGAAGCTGAATACTGGGTCGGCAGCCCGTCCCACGTGGCGTTGAGCGAAGACTACTCGGTGATTGCCCTGGTGCGCGGCCTGAATCCGGCCAAGTCAGTTTTGATTCTGGCCGGAACCACCACGATCGGAACCCAGGCGGCGGTGGAATTTGTGTGTCAGCAAAATTCACTCGAGGAATTGCTGCCACGGCTGCAGGTTTCGGAGAACGGCGAGCTCAAGCCCTTCGAGGCTGTGTTGCGCGTCAAGGTAACGCGCGGCGTTCCGGTGGAATCAGATATCGTGGCCCTCCGTAGCGGCAAGCTTTAGCTGTAGTCGGACCCTTCCGCAATTCAACTCGTTCATTCGATTCAACTCATTCATTGAACCCCGCGTCCCAGGCGCGATAGCGCAATGCTCGCGATATAGCAGGCCAGGGAAATGCTGATGCCTGCGAGTGGCGCACTGAAAAAATAAAGCCTGCTGAGCACAACGAAACCACCCAGCATTGCCAGGCCGACAACCAGCAGGAACGGTGACTGAAAGAGGAGCCGGCCGTGCGCCAGCGCCAGAAAGCCGAAAACCAGACCGAACAGAATGAGTCCCATGCTGTGGCTGGCATTGAAACCTACCCAACAGCGCCACATGGTTGTTTCTTTCGTAATCACAGGTGAGATCTGGCTCATGCTTATTTGCAGCGCGGGATCACGTGGCGTGAGGTTCGGCCCCCAGAAGGTATAGAGGAGGTGGATGACTCCAAGCGTAAAGACAATGCCGCCACTCAGAACCATGAGAATTTTCGCAGCCAAGATGGTCCTCCTATAACCCGCCCGAAACCTCAATTCAATCAACCAAAGATGCAAATCTCTCACCACTCAGCTGGAACCGATTCCGAATGACAAAGAACCGGGTCGGGCTTTTCTAAGGTGATTGCGGCTTCATCTGCGGATCGAGCTCGGCGGCGCGTTGAAACTCCTGTTTGGATTCCATCGTGTCGCCTTTGCGCTGTAGCGCCTCCGCCAGGTGGAAATGCGCCGGCGCGTAGGAAGGAGCCAGATTGATGGCGGCGCGAAACTGGGAGATGGCGCCTTCGAGGTCTCCAACCTTGAGCAGCCGTTTGCCGGAATTTGTGTCGAAGGTTGCGGCCTGCAGATTGGTTTTATCTTTGCTGATCTGCGCCCCGAGTTGACGCTCTTTGTCCGCTCCCGCGGCATCGCCGAGCTGGCGCAGGATCGTCGATAGCGTGGTATGCGCCCCGGCGAAATCCGGCTGCAGGCGGGTCGCCTCGCGCAAGGATGTCGCGGCCTCCTGTAAATTGCCCTGCTGCTTCAGCACTGTGCCCAGGGTGTAATAGGCTTCGGCGTAATCGGGCTTTGCCTGAACCGCCGCCCGCAGAGCAGTCACAGCTTTATCGAAGTCACCCTGCTGCCAGCGCGTCACTCCCAGGGTGTAGTGAATGTCGGCCTGCTTGGGATCGAGCTCCGCCGCCTTCTCGAATTCGGCAACGGCATCAGCCAGCTGGTCTTTCAGCTTCAAAGCCAGTCCCAGATCGTAGTGCAGGGTAGCATCCTGCGGCGCGGCTTTCAAAGCGATCTGGAATTGCGCAATGGCGGAGTCAAAATCGGCTTTCTGCAAATAGGCGGTACCGAGGTTGGTGCGATAACCGGTATCGTCAGGCCGCAGCCGAAGCGCGGCTTCGAACTCCGGAATTGAATCGGTGGCGTTGCCCACCTGAATCTGCGCCAGCCCAAGATTGTTGTGCGCGTCGGGATCGTTGGGTTGCAACTGCACAACCTGGCGAAAGACTGCGACCGCCTCGTCGGCACGGCCGCCGCGCTGCAGCGCCAGGCCCAGCTGGGTCTGGGCTTCGGCGAAATTTGGCCGCAGCTTGACCGCGGTTTGAAGCTCTTCAATGGCTTGATCGCGCTGCCCCGTATCCTCCAGGACGCGGCCCAGGTAGTAATGCGCCTGCGGGTTTTGCGGAGAAGATTGAACGGCTTTCTGCAGCAGGCTGAGAGCGTCGTCCAACTGTTTCTGCTGCCAGCGCACTACGCCCAGGTGCAGGATGGCCGGTGAATACTCGGGCTGCAAACGCAGCGCTTCGGAAAACTGAGTTGCAGCCGCGTCCGGCTGCGAGCTCTGCGCCAGAACCGCACCGAGTTCATCGCGCAAGTCGGCCCGCTTCGGTTCGAGCTCGATGGCTTTTTTCAGTTCGGCGCTGGCCGTATTCAGGTCGCCGCGAAAACTGGCAACGCGTCCCAGGGTGCGGTGCGCCTCGGCGTTATCGGGGGCGAGACGGACTCCCTCACGGGCTTCGGAATCGGCTTCGGCCATCTCCCCGGTTTTTGCCAGCGCGGTGGCCAGATTCATGTGCGCGGGCGCGAGGCTGGGCTTGAGACGCAGTGCAGTGCGAAATTGCGCGATCGATTCCGCCGTCTGCCCTTGCGACAGCAGCACCCAGCCCAGCCAGTTGTGTCCGTCTGCGCTGCTGGGCGCGAGCTTGACCATTTGCTCAAAGGCAGTGCGAGAGCCGGCCAGGTCGCCGCGCTTAATCGCGGCCAATCCCTGGCGATAAAGTGAATCGGTTTGCGGATGAGTTTTTGGCTGCTGGGCGAAGGCGAGCGCGCCGAGCATGGTCAGGCCGAGCACGGCCAGACACAGAGTGACTGTGGCCAACGTCAGCAGCCGCCGCGGCAACTGAGCCGGAGGCAATTCGCCATCCTTAAGGCCGCGAAGAATCTCGCGTGCAGCGTCTTCGCGCTCGGTTGCTGCGGCAGGTGGTTGAAATTCGCGCACTATTGAAAATACTACTATGGTCTTTCGAGACTGAAGTCTCTCAGCATGATGCCGTCGCCAGCTTGACCCTCCGGTGCCTGCACCCTAGTATTCGAACTGGGCCATGAATCAAGTCCATTCGCCGCACTCTCGCGGATCATCTGCCGGCCGGCTGGCCCTGGCTGGAGTTCTTCTCCATTGCTTATTGATCTCGGTTGCAGCCAGCGCTGCGCAAGCCCCGCCCGTCGCCGATTTCGTCGACAACGCCCAAAAGGCTGGCCTGACCATGACCACGGTTTTCGGCGGCAAGGACACCAAGAAATACATTATAGAAACCACCGGCACCGGCGTCGCCATCTTCGATTACGACAACGATGGCTGGCCGGATATTTTTCTGGTGAACGGCACCGTGCTCGGAGGCTTTCCCGCGGGTCAGGCTCCCAGCAATCACTTGTATCGCAATAATCACGATGGAACTTTTTCCGACGTCACTACAAAAGCAGGGCTGACGGCGAACGGCTGGGGCCAGGGCGTGTGCGTTGGCGACTACGACAACGACGGCTGGGAAGATCTGTACATCACCTACTACGGCAAGAATCGTCTTTATCACAACCAGCAGGGCGTGTTCTCTGAAGTCGGGGAGAAATCCGGCGTTGCCGGCAGCGGCAAGCCCTGGGGAACGGGATGCGCCTTCGTCGACTACGATCGCGATGGCCTGCTCGATCTGATGGTCGCCAACTACGTGGATTTTGATATGGCAAATGCGCCCGCGCCGGGGGAAAGAGCGTCGTGCGTGTGGAAGGGTGTTCCGGTGATGTGTGGTCCGCGCGGTCTACCCGGCGCGAAAAACATTCTTTACCACAACCTGGGCGGCGGCAAGTTTGAGGACGTCACGGTCAAGGCCAAAATCGACCAGACCAGCGGCCACTATGCGTTCAGCGTGTCCACCTTCGATTTTGACGACGACGGCTGGCCCGACATCTACGTGGCCTGCGACAGCACTCCCAGCATTCTCTACCACAACAATCGCGATGGAACCTTTACCGACGTCGCGGTAACCGCCGGGGCCGCCTACAACGAAGACGGGCGCGAGCAGGCCGGCATGGGCTCGACCATTGCCGATTACGATGGCGACGGCAAGCTGGATATTTTCAAGACCAATTTTTCCGACGATACCTCGACCCTCTACCGCAACAACGGCAACGGGACTTTCGATGACGTTACCTTTGCCGCGGGCCTTGGCCTTTACACCCGCTACTTGGGCTGGGGAACTATGTTCCTGGATTTCGACAATGACGGCTGGCCCGACCTGCTGCTAGTAAATGGCCACGTCTATCCCGAAGTGGACAAACAGAACCTGGGCAGCAGCTATCAGGAGCCGCGCATTCTGTATCACAACAACGGCAACAAAACTTTCACCGACATTTCTGCCCAGGCGGGGCCGGGGATTACCGAACTGAGGGCGGGCCGCGGGCTGGCGGTCGGCGATCTGTGGAACGACGGCCGCATGTCGGCGGTGATCAGCAATATGAATGCAGAGCCCAGCCTGTTGGTGAATCAGGTGCGCTCGGCAAATCACTGGGTAGCGCTGCGGACGGCGGGAACCAAATCCAATCGCGACGGAATCGGGGCCCGTATCACCCTGAAGGCTGGGGCGCGAGTTCTGGTCGACGAAGTGCGCAGCGGGTCCAGCTACGATTCCAACAACGACATGCGGGTGCACTTCGGCTTAGGACCGGCAACCAAAATCGAATGGGTCGAAGTGCGCTGGCCGAGCGGGCTGAACGAACGTTTTGAAAACCTCAAGGTTGACGCGATTCACGAATTGAAGGAAGGAACTGGCGTGGCGGTGAAGACGGCGTCAAACAATTCACCGGCACAAAATCATCAACCACCAAGACCGCGAAAGTACACGAACTAAGCCCAAGTGAGGGAATTCCTTGGTGATCCTTCGTGTCCTTGGTGGTTAATTGCATTTTCAATAGCTTCCCCGAGCCGCAACCGTCAACCCTGTGTTTGCCGCCCGCAGTTTCCGGCGCATGCTTTCCGCCTGATCGGCTGTGAAGAGCAAGTCGCCCATCGCCGCCTTCCGCAACTCTTTGTCGTCCCAGCGCGCTCGCATGATTCCGGTGGGAGTGTGCGAGTTCGAGCCCAAAAGAAGATGTCCCAGCTCATGGGCAATCACATTCCCCAGTATTCCGGCCACGCCCACATTTTGGCCTGAGCGCAGAGAGGTTGCCCGGTCATAGTAGACATTGCTGTAACATCCGGTCCCTTCCGCTGAAAGAAAGGCCACGCCGAAAACGTCGTCCTGGACCTGATTGGATTGGGAAACCAGGCGCACCCCAAGACGGGTCGGCCAGTCGAATTGACCGCAGCCTGAAACCGCTGCCCTGCCGGCCCACTCAGGGGCGCGTATGCCCAGCCGAGCGACGGATCCATTGGACACAAGCGAAGTGTCCAACCCTAGACCCGGCCGGAAGGTTATACCAGGCCTTAAGGCAACACGTCTTAAGGGAGCAAAAGCGGGCAAGGTTTGTCCGGTTACCGGGACGACCGCATCCTGAGTTCTGTGTGTCTTGGTGGCGCAGTTTGCCCAAATCACCTCGAGGCCGGCGCGCGCATAAATCGTGCCGGCTTCCCGTTCGGCTTGAGCCAGGACAGCCGGTGGCACCCCGGCGTCGTCATAGACAGAAACATGGACCGCAACACTACCCTGTGAATTTTCTCCGTAGCCACTTCCGGGGCTGATCGCCTCGGTCTGGCAATACAGCGGGAACGATAGGGCCATTAAAAGCGTACCTGATATCAGGACTTTCTTCGCCAATCGAAGCACGGCATTGGACCTCCGCCGGGCCGATCTTCGATTTGCGCGATGGGTACCTCAAGGCTTTGCGGGTAACCCGCACAGCAAATGTGGGTGACCAGTTAAGCTATTGCGCGTCAAATGGTTAGGAGCCAAGGTGACGGACCTGAAAAACGCCGATTCTGTTAGGCTTCGCGGATCCGAGGAAGGACATGCGGCCGTGCAAGGGGAGAATGGAACTCGCTTGATACAGTTCGGGATCTATGAGGCTGACCTGCGCACGGGGGAATTGCGCCGCAACGGGGCGAAGATACGGTTGCAGGAGCAGCCGTTCCAGATTCTGGTCATGTTGCTGGAACGGCCGGGCGAGGTGGTCAGCCGGGAAGAACTGCGAAGTCATTTGTGGCCGGCAGATACATTTGTAGACTTCGACCATAGCTTGAATACCGCCGTCCGCCGGCTGCGGGACGCATTGGGGGATTCAGCGGAGAACCCGCGCTTTGTAGAGACCGTAGCCAGACGGGGTTACCGCTTTCTGTGGCCGGTGAACGGATCCGGGCATGCCGCGGTTGCGGAAATCGTAGTTTCGCCCGACACGCCTGTACAAAAACCCACCCACAAGGGTTTGATTGCCGGAGCAGCAGTGATATTGCTGCTGGCTGGACTGATTGTGGGATTGTACGTGGGAAGGCGCGCGTCGCCTTCATCAGCCACCAGCTCGCCGGTTATGGAACGGCGCTTGACCGCAAACCCCGATGAGGACCCGGTCAACAGTGCCTCGTTATCGCCGGATGGAAAGTACCTGGCGTTTTCCGACGATACCGGTTTCTACCTGCGCCAAGTCGATACCGGTGAGACTCATCCCCTGGCTTTGCCGGATGGGTTCAAGGCAAAACCGGTTTCCTGGTTTCCCGATGGATCGCACATTCTGGCGACTTCGGTCGCAGGGCCAGCGCAAGAGCCCGGCTTGTGGCAGCTCTCGGCGCTGGGAGGAAGTCCACGGAAACTCGGCGACGATGCCCGCGAGGCAGCCGTTTCGCCCGACGGTTCGCAGATTGTATTTATCCGGGGAGCCGCCAAAAATCAGGAACTCTGGCTGATGGGGGCCGGCGGAGAGCAATCCCGAAAACTGCTCGGGGAAACCGGCGATCTTTTCCGTTCTCCGGTGTGGTCGCCGGATGGGAAGCGCATCGCGTTTCTCCGCGGGGTCTATCATCCGGGAACCTACGGAGTGCAGCCGCAGATTGAAATTCTGGACCTGGCCGGCAAGCAGCGATCTCTGGTCCTGGCCCAGCCGCGCCTGGGGCCGGCCCTGGCGTGGGTTGGTGATCGCCTGGTCTATGTGCTGAACGAGACTCCTCCCAACCAGAACGATTCCAATATCTGGTCGATGAAAATTGATTCGCGCACCGGAAAACCCTTGGGTGCAGGCACGCGGATAACGTCAAGTCCGGGAGGGATTCAATACTTCAGCAGCGCAGCCAACGGAAGGCGTCTGGCCTATGTGAAGGAAGGCTGGCAGCCGGATGTTTATGTCGCCAGGGTGGAAGACAATGGGACCAGGTTGGGCACACCGCGGCGCCTGACCCTGGACGAAAGGCAGGACCTGCCATGGTCCTGGACTCCGGACAGCAAACAAGTGCTGTTCGGCTCCGACCGCGATGGATCATTTCATCTTTTCAGGCAAGCGCCGGACCAAACCACGCCCGAGCTGCTGGTCGGTGGCAGCGAAGAATCAATGCTGCCGCGGCTGACTCCCGATGGCAAGCAGATCGTATATCTGCAGTACCACC
This sequence comes from Terriglobales bacterium, assembly GCA_036265205.1. Lineage (GTDB taxonomy): Bacteria > Acidobacteriota > Terriglobia > Terriglobales > Acidobacteriaceae > JAIQFF01. The sequence goes on along the minus strand of DATAPL010000034.1, from coordinate 121,811 downwards.
GCGCCTACGATTGGTCGACGGTTGTGCGCATGATGCGGATTCCCGTCGCCGGTGGCCCACCGCAACTGGTGCTGGAAACGCGCGGCTTGACCAACGAACAGTGCGCGCGCCTGCCTTCCACTCTCTGTCTTTATAGCGTCGCTGAGGAAAAGCGGCTGGTGTTTATGAGTTTCGACCCGCTGCGCGGCAACGCCCAGGAGGTCGCGCACGTCGATGACGATCTGCCTTACTCCTATAATTGGACTCTCTCGCCGGATGGTTCAACGCTCGCCATCGCGAAAGCCAACAAGCTGGATATAGTGACGCAGCCGGTGATCCGCCTGTTGAACCTGAAAGACGGTAAAGAGAATGGCAACGAGAGAAGAATCGACCTGAAAGACTGGTCCTCCGTGAACTCCCTGGACTGGAAGGCTGATGGCAAGGGCCTGTGGGTGAGCGCTTCCACCAACGCCGGCACCAATGCGATGCTGAGCGTTGACCTGCAAGGCAGGGTGCGGCCAGCCTGGGAACAGACGAAAATGTATATAGGCTGGGCGATCCCCTCGCCCGACGGACGTTATGTTGCCTTATTGCAAGCCAGTGGTAACTCGAACGTTTGGATGGTGGAAGATTTTTGATTCATCAGCCATCAAGGACACGAAGTATCACGAAGTTTGTTCTTTGAAAGATTTCCTTGGTGTACCTTCGTGGCCTGGGTGGTTCACGGTTCTGCACCGCCTTCCCGCATCTCGATTCTGCCTGCGTGCCGCGCCGCTCTGATATAGTGCCGGGGCCATGATGGCCATCAACAGACTGTTCCGGCTGAACTTGCTCTTACTCTCGCTTTGCCCTCTGCTGGTTGCATTTTGCCTGGCGTTGGGCGCCAGAGCCCAGACCAGCGCCACGGCTGTCACGCCGAGCGGAACCGCCGCTTCGGCGCCGGCGTTTAACGTTGCAGCCGCTGTGGACGCGTACCTCGCCAAAGTGCCTCGCGAGCAGCGGCTGCGCGTCGACGCCTATTTCGAGGGCGGCTACTGGCTTTTGTTGTGGGATTTTCTGGCCACCGTTCTGGTCATGTGGATGTTGCTGCACTTTGGCTGGTCGGCGCGGATGCGCGATCTGGCGGAGCGGCTCACCCGTTTCAAACCGCTGCAAACCGCGTTCTACTGGGTCGAATTCGTAGTCGTGGTCAGCATCGTTACCTTTCCTCTGACCGTTTACGAGGGCTTCTTCCGCGAACATAAGTACGGCCTCTCAAACCTCACGTTTCCTTCCTGGACGCGAGATCAGCTGATCGACCTGGCAATCAATGCGGTGCTGGGGGCGCCGGTCGTGGCCCTGCTCTTTGGCCTGATGCGACGGCTGGGCAAAAACTGGTGGGTTTGGGGCGCCGTGGTGTCGGTGGCCTTCCTGGGATTCGTTTCCATGATTGCGCCGGTTTTCCTTTTTCCCCTGTTCAACAAGTACACCAAGCTGGAAGACCCGCGAGTCCGGGACCCGATTCTCAGCCTGGCTCGCGCCAATGGAATTCCCGCGACTGAAGTGTATGAGTTCAACGCCTCCCGCCAGTCCGACCGGGTAAGTGCGAATGTAAGCGGGTTCGGCGGAACCAGCCGCATCTCGCTCAACGACAATTTGCTGAAGCGCTGCACCCTGCCGGAGATCGAAGCCACCATGGGTCACGAAATGGGGCATTACGTCCTGCATCACCAGTTCGAGGGTCTGGTGCTGAATGGCTTGGTGATTGTCATTGCTTTTGCCTTCCTGAACTGGGGAATCGACGCATCGCTGGCTCAATGGGGAGAGGGCTGGGGCATACGAGGCAGTACGGACGTGGCGGTAATTCCCCTGGCAGGCCTGTTACTGGCGGTATTTTTCTTTGTGGCTACTCCGGTGAGCAATACCATTACCCGCACCATGGAATATGAGGCCGACATCTTTGGCATCAATGCCAGCCAGCAACCCGATGGAGAAGCGGAGATCGATCTGAAACTGGGCGAATACCGCAAACTCGATCCCAGCCCGCTGGAAGAACTCATCTTTTTCGATCATCCCAGCGGGCGCACCCGGATCACGGCGGCGATGCGGTGGAAGGCTGAACATCTGGCGGAGTCGGAATCGAAGTAACCTCGGCGGGAATTACCCTGATATCGAAACGGGGAAGCGAAGAAGGGCCAATGTGGCGGAAGATGTGCCGGAAAGAGCATGCGGCAAAGCGGGCGACCATAGCGGCTTTTAGAGGATTTCCACAGGGATTCGGCAGCCGGCTTGCCAAGGGCCGGAGGGAACGTAATTCTTTCCCCCTAAGGGGCAAATCCTACCTGATTTGGAAAATTGGCGCCTAGTGTTTTCAGCAGCTTGAGAGTGGCAGCGGGGATGCTTTAACAGAGAACAGACGAAGTGGCGCGCAACGGGGCGCTCCAGAGAAAAAACTTCGGCCAGAGGTTTTCTTGAGCGCCCCTTGCATTTTCGTCAGAAACGAAGTTGTTTCCGCCCTCCCCCAAAATCTCAGACCCTTGGCCCGAGCAATGGCTCGGGCCAACGTCTTTTAGGCAGGTTTTTCAGGCCGGGGGTCTTTCAGGCCGGGTCTTTCAGGCTAAGACCAGCCGCTCTCCCAACTCCAGCCCAGTGCGGCGCAGCAAGCCTGCGATCACGGGTTCCTTGAATCGCGAAGCGTCAAATTCAACGCGAATAATCCGTTCGCTTTCGTTAAACGTAATCCGCCTGACGCCATAAACCTCGCGCACATTATCCAGTGCGCGCATGGTCGCCTCAGCCGGCGGCGCGCCATAGCGGTAAGCCACTTCCAGTTGGGTCATCGGTCGGTTACGCCTCCGTCTCGCCAGATACAAGTCAAGCCAGAAATCAATCTGCCAAATCAGTCTGCCAAATCAAGATACAACAATCGACTGAAGATGCGAATGAATCTAATATTAGGACGTCCTTCTTTCGGCACTTCATCGCAGGACACTTGTGAGACTTCGCGTCCTGCGTGATGGACGAGTTCAGGACCCATAAGCATGAACGATTTGGCCAAATCTGCAAGTGCGATGAAAGATCCAGTCTGCGGGATGACGGTTGATCCTGCGACCGCGAAATACAAATTCGAACACGGCGGAAAAACCTACTACTTCTGCTGCGGGCATTGCCTGCAGAAATTCTCCGCTCAGCCAGGCGGCTATCTTTCCCCGCAAGCACCTTCGCGGCCAGCTCCGGCTTCGTCCATGCAGATGATTAACATTGCCCCCGCCGCGGCGACGAAGCCAGAGATACTGGCAGCGCCTGCGTCCTCCATCACAACCTCCAGCGATGGCGCTTACGTTTGTCCCATGTGTCCCGAGGTGCGAGCCACCAAGCCCAGCGCCTGCCCGCGTTGCGGCATGGCGCTCGAGCGCGAGATGCCTGCAATAGCAGCCATTCGCGTGGAATATACCTGCCCGATGCATCCGGAGATTGTCCGGCGCGGGCCGGGAAGCTGTCCGATCTGTGGCATGGCGCTGGAGCCGCGCACCATCACCGCGCAGGAAGAAGAGAATCCTGAACTGCGCGACATGACGCGGCGTTTCTGGATCAGCCTGGCGCTCACCGTGCCGCTGCTGGCGATAGCGATGGCTGGGATGTTGCCGGGAATGTCTGTCGCGCACCTCCTGCCGGGCGGGCGATTACCCTGGATCGAACTGCTACTTGCGACGCCGGTGGTTCTCTGGGGAGGCTGGCCGTTTTTCCAGCGCGGCTGGACGTCGCTCGTCAACCGTTCAACCAACATGTTCACCCTGATTGCCATGGGAACGGGCGTGGCCTATCTGTACAGTTTGGTGGCCACCGTCTTCCCGCAGGGCTTTCCGTCGTCGATGCGCGACATGAGCGGGGCGCCGCCGGTGTATTTCGAAGCGGCGGCGGCGATCACGGCGCTGGTGCTGCTGGGCCAGGTGCTCGAGCTGCGCGCCCGAAGCCGCACCGGCGCAGCCATTCGCGCCTTGCTCGATTTGTCGCCGAAGATGGCGCGCGTGCTGCGCGACGGCACGAACGAAGAGCAGGACATTCCACTCGATCAGGTCAAGCCCGGCGACCGGCTGCGGGTGCGTCCCGGCGAAAAGATTCCGCTGGATGGCACCGTGCTCGAGGGCAGCAGCGCAGTGGATGAATCCATGATCACGGGAGAATCGGTTCCGGTGAGCAAAGGGCCGGGCAGCGCCGTGATTGGCGCGACTGTGAACGGCACGGGGTCTTTGGTGATGCGGGCCGAGCGCGTGGGCAGCGAGACGCTGCTGGCGCAGATCGTGCGCATGGTCGGCCAGGCACAGCGCAGCCGCGCTCCCATTCAACATCTGGCCGACCGGGTGGCAGCGTGGTTTGTTCCCACGGTGATTGCGATTGCGCTGCTCACCTTCCTGGCGTGGAGCTTCTTTGGACCCCAGCCTCGCCTGGCGCACGCGCTGGTTAATGCCGTCGCCGTCCTGATCATTGCCTGCCCATGCGCATTGGGTTTAGCGACGCCCATCGCGATTATGGTGGGGACCGGCCGCGGAGCTCACGCCGGCGTGCTGATTAAAAATGCCGAAGCACTCGAAACCATGGAAAAAGTCGACACCCTGGTGGTCGATAAAACCGGGACCCTCACCGAAGGCAAGCCGCGGGTGCTCTCGGTAATTGCGGAAGTCGGCCAGGCGGCGAGCGGTGAAAATAAGCTGTTGCGGCTGGCGGCCAGCGTGGAGCAGGGAAGCGAGCATCCGCTCGGAGCTGCGGTGGTAGCAGCGGCAAAGACGCGCGGATTGGCTTTGGCTAAGGTGGAGGAGTTCAAATCGCACACCGGACGAGGCGTTCAGGGCCGAGTGGAAAACCAGCAGGTTCTCGTCGGCAACGCCCAATTGCTGCAGGAGAGCGGGATTGCCGCAGGCACGCTGGCGCAAAAGGCCGAAGAACTGCGCCTCCAGGGGCAAACCGTCATCTCCGTCGCCATAGAAGGCAAGCCGGCGGGCTTGATCGGCATTGCAGACCCCATCAAGCCTTCCGCGCTTCAGGCATTGCAGAATCTGAAGAAAGACGGCCTGCGGGTGGTGATGCTAACCGGCGATAGCCGCGCCACCGCCCAAGCCGTCGCCAGGAATCTCGGAATCGAGGAATTTGAAGCTGAGGTCTTGCCGGAAAAGAAAGCCGAGGTGGTCAAGCGCCTGCAGAGCGAAGGACGAACCGTCGCTATGGCGGGCGACGGCATCAACGACGCGCCAGCGCTGGCTCAGGCCAATGTGGGTATCGCCATGGGCACCGGCACCGACGTGGCTATGGAAAGTGGCGGCATAACTCTGGTCAAAGGCGACCTTGCGGGAATCGTGCGGGCGCGCAGACTCAGCCAGGCCACGATGTATAACATCCGGCAAAACCTGTTCTTCGCCTTTGTCTACAATTCGCTGGGTGTCCCGATTGCGGCGGGTGTGCTGTATCCATTCTTTGGACTGCTGCTGAGCCCGATTCTGGCTGCCGCCGCCATGAGTCTGAGTTCGATTTCCGTGATCACAAATTCGCTGCGCTTGCGGAAGGTCGAGCTGTAGCGGGGGCAAATACTTTTAAGGCGTTCTAACGCGACTGGCTACTTCTGCACCGAAAAGCCGGAAATGGCCCAGATCCCAGGTATAAATGATCGCGGCGTTGGCCTTCAGCGTGCATTTGGCCAGTAACGCGTCGTAAATTGTTCCCCCGGTTACTCCCTGTGCTGCAGCCGACGCAATCGTTGAGGCATAGTCCGCTTCATCGAGAGTAACGATGGTGAGCCGGCGGCGGAACTCATCGATGAAAAACGATGCCTGTTCGCCACTTATACGCTGTGCTCCCGGCATACGGGTGAGAGCCGAGTACACCTCGGCGAGTGTGTGTGCAGCGCAGCCGGCGATCTTTTTCTCCGTCTTCAGGTAGGCCGCCAGGCTGGTCCGATGATGCACGTGTTGACGCAGAATTGCGGCAACTAAGACGGACGTGTCAAAGAAGAACTTCATTTGAACTTACCGAGGTTATGGCGGTCCCGTTCGGCGCGTACTCGACCTATTGTCCGCTCCACCACGTCAGCCGAGAGCGGTTTACCGGTATCGATTACCCATACTCCCTGCTTCTTGTACATGCGCGCCTTCCCGCGCGCCGGACGCAAGACGATATGATCTTCGCTGCTTTCCAGCTCCAACGAGTCGCCGGGACTGATCTGCAGTGCGTTACGCACCGGTTTAGGCAGGACCACGCGTCCGGCTTTGTCGATAGTCAGGGTAGTCGTCATAATGGCACCAATTATACCATTTTATATGCCATTAAAAATGGCATTACAAATGCCATATAAAGTGCACTTTTTAATTTCCATCACGTTTGAACGATGTACTCGAACGCGGAGGTTCAGACATGAATCCCCGCACAACCGGTGGTTGGCTGCCCGGGGATGGCAAAATAGAAGACTGTGTCCGCCCCTATGCCGACAACTCCCCCGCCCGTCGACAAATTCGCCATCTCGCACGCCTGGAGGGCGCTGAAGTATCGCAATTTCCGCCTATATTTTGGCGGCCAGACGATTTCGCTGATCGGCACCTGGATGACGCGACTAGCCACCAGCTGGCTGGTCTACCGCCTGACGGGCTCTGCGTTGTTACTCGGACTCGTGGGCTTCGCGGGGCAGATACCCACCTTCCTGGTGGCGCCATTCGCCGGGGTTTGGGTCGACCGGCTCGATCGCCGCAGAGTTCTGGTGGTCACACAGATTCTGGCGATGCTGCAGTCCCTGGCGCTGGCCGTACTAACGCTTTCAAGGCACATCACTATTCAGGAGATTATCTGGCTCAGCGCCTTTCAAGGATTGATTAACGCCTTTGATATGCCCGGCCGGCAAGCCTTCCTGGTGCAGATGGTCGACGACAAGCAGGATCTGGGCAATGCCATCGCCTTGAATTCATCCATGGTGAATCTGGCTCGCCTTGTGGGCCCGTCCCTGGCAGGAGCAGTGATTGCCATTTCTGGAGAGGGCTACTGCTTCCTGATCGATGGCATCAGTTACCTGGCGGTGATCGCTTCGCTGCTGGCTATGCGAGTGGATTCCGCGGCGGCGAAACGAACCAGCGATTCCATGCTGGTTCAGTTGAAAGAAGGCTGGGCGTATGTCTCCGGCTTCGCTCCGGTCCGTACCATCCTGCTGTTGTTTGCCGTAGTGAGCCTCATGGGATGGCCCTTTACCGTGCTCATGCCGATATTCGCCGGCAAGATTCTGCAGGGCGGTCCGCACACCCTGGGCTTTCTCATGGGAGCGGTGGGAATCGGTGCTTTGGTTTCCGCCATATCGCTGGCCTTGCGGAAAACGGTTCTCGGGCTGGGCCGGATGATTCCCATCTCGACTGCGGCGTTCGGCGCAGGCCTGATCCTGTTCGGGATGTCGCGGGTTTTGTGGCTGTCGTTGTTGCTGATGCTGGTCTGCGGGTTTGGCATGATGCAACAAATGGCGGCCAGCAACACCATCATCCAGACCATCGTCGACGACAGCAAACGCGGGCGGGTCATGAGTTTCTACGCCGTAGCCTTTGTCGGCATGGCTCCCTTCGGAAGCCTGCTGGCGGGTGCACTGGCTCACGCCATCGGCGCCCCCCGCACTGTGATGCTCAGCGGAATCTGTTGTCTGTTGGGTGCAGCCTGGTTCGCCACGCGGCTGAAAACCATTCGCAAACTGATTCGGCCTATTTACATGGATCTGGGCATTCTGCCGCCGGTGAATGCCGTGATTCAGGACAGCGTTGGCCGCTAACCTCCCACCATCCTCTAATCCGCGTCGGTTAGGATTCTGTCAACCTCTTGCGAGCAATGCCAGTTTAAGTTGTGACGAAGGTCCCACTCATTTGGAAAAGCGCGATTGAGTGGGGCACCCGGCAGTTGAAGTCCCGACAATCTTTCCCAACAGGTCGTGTTTTGCTGCAAGCGCTCCAATGCTGTACGCCAGACCAGAATAAAAGGGTGCTACCACAGTCATCTGTTGCGCGACCCGAACTGGATCAACGCCACGGAAATCGTGAAGGTCTGATAGAGAGGGCATGGAACGTTGAACCACAAAGAAGTAAGACAAGACAGAAGAGGGCGATGTGGGGAATAAAACGGAAGCAGAGGCGCTTCTAAATGTGAGTATTTTGTACAGGAGGAAGAGAGTTGGCAGAACCCAAGCCCTGGTCGCTAGAGGCTGCAAACGTTGAGAAACGAGATAACCAACAATGGCGGCGGGAATAATACTGACCAACTCCAGATGCTGAAGGTAGTAGTCTCCCGCGAATGTTGTGGTGCTCACTCCAGTCAAAGGTACTACCCACGCGAACCAGCGACCGACTAACCATGGACCGAAGTGAACCGCACACATCATGGCAAGGGTCGTATGGAATGCAATCAAGCCAACCGGTCCCGTGGGCCAAGCAAAATTAGTGCTTCGTAAGAGATGCTCTACTTCGTTTTCTTCGGCGCCGCCCTCAATCAGCCATCGCTTCCAGCGTGGCACGAATAAAGTGCACCACGCAAAACCAACCGTCACCCCGGCCAACACGTAGAGCGTCAATAGATCAGGGCCAAAGAAGAAAAAGCCGAGAAACGCCACCATCAAGATTGCTGCAATCGCAGGGAGAGTGACAAATAGATGGCCGAAAAGAACTGCCCTGTGTTGGCTCTGGGTATCCACAGTGTCGTGGTGTCGTCTCCTATGTGTAATAGCGCCGTTGCATCTACTCGAAGCGTTCGCTGCGGGGACGGCGTTTTCTAGAATGGCGCCAGCCATGAAATGCGTGGCGGGCTAACCTGCTAAGTCGCCGGAAGAAGAAAATCAAACCGGCATGAGCCATAAATATCCCGATGACCACAATTGCCAAACTCCCGACCCAGCCCCACGTATTTGTCTCAGCACCACTGATTTTGTCATGGACAAGTACGCCTCCCAGGGCAGCGATAATTGTTCCCCCGACAATTTGTGCAAAATATTGGAACGGGCTTGTGTTTTTCGACTGTTCGTAGCTATATAGCCCAATACCCTGTCGGCCTGCGCTGGCCCCCTTCGTTTGTCTACCGCCCAAAACATGTCCTCCCAAAGAGCCTGTTAGAAACCTGCTTTGCAAGTGTAATAGCTATTCTGGACGAAAACGCCAGGAGCAGCTAGAGGATATAAATACACGGCATTCGGCGAACTCGGGTTCATTGTACTTGGACGGCGAAATTGGGTATACATCTCGAAATTAACGCCGGGTGAAATGGAGGCCGTTGAGGAGTCTCCAGCTCCCGCGCCTAATTCGCTGTTTAAGTTAATCGCTATCAATGCACAGGCACCAGCTATCTGCCCAGCAGTAGCGGGAGAGACAGCAGTCATTTGTGCCGTTGTACCGGGTCGCCCTCTCCGTAGTCTCGGCGGGCCAGGATCACTGAAAAGAAGTGCTTCCAGCGCCAAGTCGTAAAAGATCTCGTTATACCACTTCCGTACAGGATCGAAAGGTATTCCAGTTCCCAAGAAAGCACTCCCGATCGGCATGCATACCCAGTCGCAGTTACCTCCCGGTGACAATCCGATCAGCTCCGCCAAGCCCATCGGATGCAGATTCAGCCCGGTGGGCAGTCCGAGTGTCTCACCATTCAACCAAGGCCCGTGATTTCCACCGGCGGGACTAGTCGGGCCTGGACGAGGCCGGGGCCGGCGCCCGCCTCCACCCCCACCACCTCCACCACAATCAGGACATGGTGGCGGAAAACAGCTAATATCGAACAAGCAAGGATCAGGGCCGATGGGACCGCAATCGGCCCCCTTGTCATCCGGGTCACAGTCAAAGAGACCTAGTGGATCCACAGTGTTCAGTGGACGATTGCCGACATACCCATATCGGTTCCAGCTTTGCGGGTCAGTTGGATCAGCTGCGGCCAATCCTGCCGGGTCGGGCGATATCCAACGGCCTTGAGAAGGACTGTATCGGCGAAAGTCAAAATCATACAAGCCCTGACTACCCGTACCCGAAGTAGTGCTTTGCCCTACGCCACCCGAGGCGAATTCAAGATAAGCGCCGTTGTCTGCATAATCTTCGCCAAAGGGTGCGTAGGCCACATCGCTTATCAGACACGAACACTACAGGATCATCCGCCTATTGAACTTTGTGGCTTTGACTGTCTACAAATTTCACCACAGCGCTGTAGACGGAAATCCAGAAGTGTTGTTTAAGTGCTTGAAAAAATTGGTCGGGGAGAGAGGATTTGAACCTCCGACCCCCTGGTCCCGAACCAGATTCCACGGCTTATTGAAATCTGTAGGATTTTCTTGTTTTTAAGTATTTGCAATGGACCGAGTTACCCGCTCATGTTTGAAACTCAGTGGAGTTTGTTGAAGCCGAGTGCTTTCACCGCCACAATTTTGCCTACAGTTCAGAGCAGGCCAGGATGGATCTAAGTTCGGATTAGCTTCCGAAGACGTCACGTGGGCCAGAAGTTACGTTCCCAATTCACCTCGTACGAAATCATGCTCCGCTTTGTTCGGAAGGAGGGGAGCAGGTCAGTCCCTACCGCAGTTTCGCCTACACTGAAAAGTGGATTCTGCCCAAAGCCTGGAATCATCTGAAGCGGACTGAGCAACTCCACGGCCTTTCCGGGCGCGCCCTTGTAGGACTTGTCCAAGCGTTGCTTTACTTCCTGCGGCGTAGGCAGTCCACTTTTGTTTGCGGCAAGGCTAATACTACGGCGAAGTTTTCCGATTCCACCAGTGTCGGACTAACCATGCTTCGAAGCAAAGGATCACAGCACAGATCGGCGCGGCCACAGAACCCAACCCACGGCTAAAGAAAAAACGCTCAGGACGGCTCCCGGAGAACCAAAGCACCCCTGATGACCCTCACCTGCTCCCGGATCGCTCGCCCTGGCCGCCATAGAACGCCAACAACAGGTACTCCGCTCGGCGGCCAGGATCACCGACGCCGGGTCACTCGACTACTGTCTCCATTTCTCCAAAAAGCTCCGTGGCCGAACGTAAAAGATCAGTTCACCCGGCTTCGGCTCTGCTCTGAACTTTCCACAGGTGTTGGAGGCACTGACACCCGACTCGAAAATCTTCTTGATGGAGTACACCGGTGGAACCATAGTTTCGAATTTCGGCTTTGCGGGATTGGGAGTGAACTTCGCATACTCCTGGCACCCCAGATATTCGGCGGGTACGATGGCCACCGCGTCTATTCCTTGGGGAAGCACCTTCGGACCGAGGGCGGCCATTCCGTTGCAAGCTTTAGGCGGGGCAGTATCCCCCATCACCTGATTGTTTTCAAAACGAAGGACTACAACTCCGTCTTTGTTTGTCGGTGCGATTAGGTCCGGTCCGTGCCATGGCCCCAGTGATATATTGAGGCACTCGTTCGTGATTGGCTTTCCGTTGCGGCCATTCAGAACCTTAACGTGGATTTCCTGTGCGCAAAGCGACGGCGTAACAGAAGCAACCCAAAGGAGTCCCCCCTGTGCCAACGCTGAGCATACGCGCAAGGCTGCAGCTCCTCGCCTTTTTGGAATAATCGCTCTTAACACGGTTTGCGCCGCCCTCCGAGATGGAGCACCTCGTGGAAGAGATGGCAGAGAGCCCCAAACGGGTTAAAGGGAAAAGCCATAATCGATGTGAGCCGTGAAGGTCACAGACGTTAGGCCGCCAATGTTGCTGTTCTGGAATGAGGCTGTAGGATCGAAAAAGGACTGCCCTGTCACGTGCAGAGTCGGGCCGTAGCCGGTCAGCCAGGTAAGGGGGCTGAGGGGATATCTTCCCGTTTGAATCGAGTTGAATTGCCCCGCAGGCAGACCAGTCAGCTGGATGTTCAGGTTTGTTGCTTGCCCGTTCGGGAACGGATCGCCTTGGACATTGTCCGTTATGGCATTAGTTCCGAACTCGTTGTTGACGGCAGATAGGATCGGCGTGGTGCACTGCGACTGCGACGTCGGGGCAGGCCCGTTGTTTGCGGCAACAGCGGGGCCTGACGCAGTTTTTCCGCTCCACTCCGGCAACCCTAATGCGAACGTGGACTTAGACCCCGCGATCCCCTGATGCAGTGCCGGATTTTGCGCACCACGGCGCGAACGGAGAGAGCATTTCTTCCTTAGCCGCTGTTGTGGATGTCGCCAGCACTCAGCCGATATTGTAGGCCAGCGAGAGAGGGAACGCAGCTAAAAATGCGGGTTTCGGGCCTTTTCTGAAAAACCCTGTCAAGAGGGAAGTGAGGACGTTTTTCCACTGATGTTTTCAGTCTAAAAATATAGTGTCTTACTGTATTCGATTTTCACTCCTCGCGGTCCTCGTCGGCTTCCTGGTCCAACGCCGTGAGCAGTTCTTCCACCTGGTTCGGTTGCTGCGATTGCGCCTGCTGGGGCGCTGGCTCCATGTGCGCGGCGGGATGTGTTGAGGCGTACACCTGTTGTATCGTGCGTAGCGCCACGTGCGTGTAAATCTGCGTGGTCTGGATGTCCTCGTGGCCTCGGAATTTCCACACGCAGGTTCCCGTTCCTCAGGTCCACCGTCTCGATCACGGATTGACTTTCGAGGGCAGGGAGTTCAACAGGCACCCTGGCGGGATTCTTCGGCTCTCGGTTCGTGACCCGAGTTAGCAGGCCCGCGCCCAGCACAACCAACAGCACGGCTCCGGCGATGCGGGCACGGGTCATTCGGATGGTTAGTGGCTGAGGAGTCGGTCAATCTGCATAAGCAGGAATGCAACGAGCAAAAAATTGAAAAACAGTCCAAGGTGCGTCATGCTTGCGGCAACACGGATTACCGATTCAACAGGAGATCCAGGTACCACCTCACCAAACATGCCAGTTATCTGGATCTCGTGCACTCTCCGGTGAGCGGTTAGGGCAGCTCTCCACAGTAACCACATTCCCAGTGCGACGGCCAGCAGGAACGTAACGGTCACCAGTGGCAAACGCCCCCAGTACTTGATCACTATGAAGCCGTCAATCAACGTACTCATGAAGAGAAGTATCGTATCGATAATGAAAGGCCACCAACGAAAGGGCGACCTCTCGAAGAAATGCACAGCCTCCGGAACATCTGCCTTGAGACCAATCGTCATCTCGCACCTTCTCCAAAACTGTGTTTCGGTTTAGCAACCGCCGACCTTGCCGACTCCCCAAGACACTACCGTTCCGATCCCCAAAGCCCACCCGACTGGATTCTCGGCATTGGGCAGTGCCACAACCCCCGCATAGGCTGTTGCCCAGTCCAGGTAGAAACACGTCTTCTCGCTGAAAAACCGATTAGGATCCTGCGGCGGTTGCGGGTTAGGCTGTGGTGGCTTTGGTTGTTGCGGCTGTTGCGGTTGCTGAGTACCGTTGTTTGCGGCGCGGAAATGGCCGCACCCTATCCGAAACATACGGCAGAGCGAAGGATGGACATCATCATATTGCCTCAGCGTGACCATAACCGTCCACGGTACTACCCACGTTATCGAGCCGTCCGGTGGCGTTGTGCTATCAGACGTTGTGCTATTGCCGTCGCTTGGAGCAGGTTCGCTGTGGACAGTGCAGACTGTTCCGGGGGGAGAATCGGGGGGACACGGTGCTGCTGCAAGACCCATTGGATCTACCGTGTTCAGTGGACGATTACCCACGTACCCATACCGGTTCCAGCTCTGCGGATCGGTCGGATCAACTGCGGCCAATCCTGCTGGGTCCGGTGATATCCAACGGCCTTGCGAAGGACTGTACCGGCGAAAGTCAAAATCATACAAGCCTTGACTACCCGTACCCGAAGTAGTGCTTTGCGCTACGCCACCCGAGGCGAACTCAAGATAAGCGCCGTTGTCTGCATAATCTTCGCCAAAGGGTGCGTAGGCCACATCGCTTATCAAGGTCTGGGTATCACTGGTCACCAGGCGATAGCTGCCGAGCCAGTCGAGATGGGTGTACCCACTCACGGTACCGTTCGCAACCTGGTAAAGCCGCCTGCCCCCTCCGGGCAGCGGAATCCACGCCCCGGCAAAGGTTTGGCCAAACAGCATCAAGCCCCACTTTTCACCGGTCGGACTGTAAACCCACTCAGTATTGTAAGTCGGGGTGTCCAGTTCGACCATGCGCCCGAGAGCGTCATACTGCACGCCGGTCGTATCCACCTGAGTCGCGTTATTTTCGACGTCCCAGCTATACGTGTGAGTTCCGTCGGCGGTCAAATTTCCGCTCCCGTTGTAAGTCGGCGTAAACCCCGGCAGGCTTTGATATCGATTGGTGCCGGTACTGTATGTCGGGACGAAGGATAGCCCGGTGCCCCCTGATGGCACCGTCTTGGTGATATTTCCAAACGGATCAAAACTGAAATTTTGTTGCCACTTCGTCGACCCGCAATCAACGCTCTTCCCGCTTGAACCGGGAGGCAGACCGACCCTGCCCAGGTCGTCGTACAGATACGTGCAGGTCTGGGTATTGGGGGTATTGATCTGGTCGGTGAATTGCCAGAGTATTGAGAGAACCATTCGCATTCCAGGTCAAATTGCCAGTATCCGTCAAGGACGCTCCCATCTTGAACTTGTATTGGGTCATTCGACCTGTGTTGGCATCAGGCGTAAAGGTGTCGGAATCCCCCGAGCCATAGACCACCTGTGTAAGGAGACCCACGGGCGTGCTCGTAGAGTATGTCACTCCCGTCACTGGGTTCTGGCCTGAGGAGGCGGTTACCTTCGTGAAACGGCCCTCACCGTCAAGACCTGTTCCGTCAGCAGCTCCATAGTAGATGGTCGGCATCGTCGACAGTCCGCTTATGGCGTTAACCGCGCCGTGCGGCCAATACGAGGCGGTCAAATGATAGTATCCGCCCGAATTGGGCGACGATTGCCACGTACCGGCAGCCTCGCCCCGCGGTGAGTAGCTGAAGCCAAGGTCAGTAATTTTAGTTCCAGGACACGTTGTGCAAGTGTAGGCTTCTGCCAGCCTCGCCTTGACGTTGGTCATGGCAGTCCCATTTACCGTCGCCGCGTCATAGACGAAATTTTTCGCAGGAGTGGTGCTCGATGGATAGGAGATGCCGGTGACACGATGTATCGAGTCATAGTTATAGCAGGTGGTGTTGCCGGCCGCATCGAAGCGCTTCGCGAGGTTTCCCGCCGGATTGACGTTGCTGCACCCTGTGGCGGACGTGTCATACGAGTACGTAGAGGCCCCGTTATTTGTCTCTGGGTTGGTTTCGGAGGTCAACCGCCCCAACATGTCGTAGGAGTAGGCCCGGCTCTGACCGCGGGGTTGATAACCGCATGGTAATCGGGTGGCGGGTGGCCCAATGGCACCATCCTGGGAATTGACACCCTGGGCCGTGTATTCAACAATTGGTTTAACATCCCATCCAAATTGGCGGAGGACCCCTTTTATGGCGGACGACGACGGCGTTCAAGCCTCGGATAGCAACATCGGCGAAGGCAGTGCGGGAAAATGGATTCTACTGGCGTTGGCGGTGCTTTATGTCGCAGGCTCGCTCTATTTCATCTTCGACCTGCGCGGGCGTCTCGACAAGATGGGCAAGGATCAGGCCGCCAGCAGTGCGCAAATCGCCGATCTGGGCAAGCGAATGCAATCCGCCGAGGCCGATGACGAAACTCTCGCCCAGCAGGTGGGCCTGACCAAAAAGGAAATGGCGGCTCGCTCCGCCGAGCTGATGCGCCAGCAGCGAGCTTCCGAAGCGCGCCTGGCCGAACAGCAGAAGCAACAGATCAGCGCGGTCAGCGGCGAAGTAGCGGGAGTGAAAACGGATGTCGGCGGAGTCAAAACCGACGTCGCTTCCACCCGGGCCGATCTGGAAGCTACCAAAGCCAAACTGCAAAGCACCATCGGCGATCTGGGAGTGCAAAGCGGCCTGGTGGCCAATACGCGAGAGGATCTGGAGATTCTCAAGCACAAGGGTGACCGCAACTACTACGAATTTACTTTGATCAAGGGCGCAAAGCCGCAGCCGGTTTCGACCGTCGGATTGCAATTGAAGAAGACCGACGCGAAAAAAGGGAAGTTCACCCTGAACGTCACCTCAGACGACCGGACGATCGAGAAGAAGGACCGCAACGTGAGCGAGCCCATCCAGTTCTATAGCGGCCGCGACCGCATGCTCTACGAGCTGGTGGTGTGGACGGTAGACAAGAACAAGGCCACCGGATACCTGAGCACACCGAAGAACGCGCCTACGCCGGTGACGGCCAGCCCCAGCGCAGCCAACCAGTAAGGCGATGTATCCGGGTGCACACGTTCTGGCCGGGATCGCGCTGCGCACCACCGTCATTTATGCAGTCGTGCTGCTGGGCGTAAGGCTGAGCGGCAAGCGCGAAGTCGGGCAGATGACGCCCTTCGATCTCACCCTGCTTTTGCTACTCAGCAACGCCGTGCAGAACGCGATGACCGGTTCGGACACGTCCGTTACGGGCGGCATTATCGCCGCCTCTACGCTGCTCCTGCTTAACTACCTGATCGCGGAAGTTTCCGGCGGCAACCGCCGCTTCCGCAAATTTATCCAGGGCCAACCCAGTTTATTGGTTCACGACGGCCAGATCATCGCTGCGCACATGGCTCGTGAGCACGTCACCATGGACTCGCTGCAACAGGCTCTCAGAGAACACGGCATCGCCACCTATCACGATGTCGCTCTGGCCGTGCTGGAAGTGGATGGGTCGATCAGTTGTTTGAAGTACGATGAGATCAAACCGACGGCTTCGACGCATCTGGCGCGCAGAAAGTTTTTGCAGAAGCACGAGTGACAGTCGTTGGCTTTTGGTCGTTGGTCAAAGACCAACGGGCCAGGTCTTTTGTTCTTTGGCCAAAGACCAACGACCAAGAACCAATCATTCGAACTGCAGCAGCACGATTTCCGGACTTGTGCCCAAGCGCAACGGCGGTCCCCACGTACCTGCCCCATACGATGTGTACACCAGAAGATTTCCCAGGCGCTGCAATCCGTAGACAAATTTGCCGTACAACCGGGATGTGATCCAGGTGAAAGGAAAAAACTGCCCACCATGTGTGTGGCCGGAGAGCTGCAGGGAAAAGCCTTCTTCTTCGGTGATGCTCACCCGGTCGGGCGCGTGAGTGAGCAGGATGCTGGCAGAGGTTCGATCCACTCCAGCGCCTCGCAATGCCGCGCGGAAGCGGTCGTCATTGGTGGAATCGCGATAGTGCACGCCGACGATCTGCAGACCGTCGACCGTGACTTTTTCGTTATGCAGCACGCGCACACCCGACTGCTTCACTGCGTCGAAGTATTTGGCGGAGTCGGAAAATTCCTCGTGATTTCCGGCGACAAAATAAGCTCCCCATGGAGCCGCGAGCCGGGCCAGGGGAGCGGCCAGTTCATTGACCTTGGCCACGGTGCCGTCGTACATGTCGCCTGCGATAAATACGATGTCGGGCTGCAGCCGGGTAAGGGTAGTGACAATGCGCCGTAAAAATCGGGCGCCCCGCACATGGCCGAGATGGATATCGCTGACCAGCGCGGCTACTCGCCCGCGCCAGGATTCCGGCAGGTTGGGCAACTTGACCACGACTCGCCGCACTCGCGTCCAAGCGGCGTTAACTACGCCGAATAAACTGGCCAGCAGGGCCAGCCCCAGAAATACCGACACCAGCACCCGCCCGTCCGGGTGCAATCCGGCAAGCCGTGCCCCGCCGTAAACCGCCCAGCATGCGCAGGCGGCTAAGAAGCAAAAACTCAAAGTTCCGAGCCACACTGCCGAAATGCGGTACAGAACGCGCACCACCAGATGCGAACTGCGCCAGGCCAGCAGCGACGCGACTACAAAACTGACTGACAACAGCGCCAGCGCTACCTGCAGCCTGGAAAGTCCGGAGGCAGCGGGAGCTCCCCAGAACGCCGTCCAGGTCTCGTACAAAAACCAATGTGTCAGAAATAAAACCGATTGAATGATGACAACGAATACCGCGATTCGTGACCTCACCTTTTTTGTTTTCTCCCAACACTTAGATGAGGTTGCGGCAGCTTTCGACGCAAAGACCTTGCCCGATCGCCGCTAAACGCGAAGAGGCTATTTGGTAAGTACCACGGGCAGCGGCTGATCGTAGGGCTGGATGGCCACGCTGATGGATTTTCGCTTGTCGAACCCGTCCTGGGTGACGGGAAAGCTGAATATGACGGTGCCCTGCGCCTGCCCTCCTACCGCAATCTTGGTCTCGGGGGGCAGCGCCGGAAGTGCTTGTTCCTTGAGCGAGGGAAAAGCCTCGAAGTAACGGCCGAAATCGATGGCGGATGCCGCAACATCGCTGAATTCGCCGCCGTCGGTTTTGATCGTGCCCTTGATGTCGTGAATCCAGATAGGTTTTTTACCGGAATTGTGAATGGTGACGTTCAACGCCACCAGCACGGCGTTCTGATTGGGAATCTCCGCGACCGCAAGATTGTCGATCGAACCGGCGCCCTGCGGTTTTGCGCGATCCAGAAAGGCGAAGATGCCGAGCACCACGGCGGCCACTGCCAGCACAATACCTACAATTTTCGCGGGAGGAAGATTGCGTTTGGCGGTGCCGAATTCCTCGCCGATATTGACCCCCGGGCCTGGACCAAGATCCTGGGCTGACCTGGGAACCTCATCGGTGGCCGTGTCTGTGGCGGGCTCGGGAGCGGGTTCCGGCACGGCAGGCGGTACTGGGGATGTTTCGTCAGGCATGGCGGCCTCTCGTCTGCCTCGATTCTATCTCGTTTGACCCGCGGAACGCAGGCCGCCCGGCAAGAGGCCGGGGCGCAGTTTGAGCAAAGCGCACAACTCGGCGAAGGGCTTGCGCGGATCTGTACGGGGCTGACGATACACATCCGCCCGCGCTAGATTCTTCGCCAGCTCAACATGACAACGCATACCAGTCATTGTCGGCGCTAAACGCGGCAAATTAGATTGCCTTGAACCGCTGCGCCCCGTATCCTTCTGGACGATTCTGCCTTCGCTGCACACAGCTGCCTTTGTTGGTCATGCAGTTGATTCTGTGAACCTGCAATTTGTGGACTGGGGGATTCGAAAATGGTTACAACGAAATTGTGTCACCGCGGCGCACGCCTGCTCATGGTGATCTTGTGCGCCACGGCGGCCGCATTCGCGCAGCAGGACTCCGCCAAGGCTACGGCTGCGATTCATGCCGGACGCTTAATTGACGTGCGCACCGGGAAGGTCACGACCAACGCCTACATCACCATCGCCAAGGATCGAATCCTGGGCATCGCGGATTCCGCGCCTGCAGGCCTGCCTACCATCGACCTCTCCAAATACACCGTGGTTCCCGGGCTGATTGACTGCCATGCGCACGTACTGGGAAATCAGAAAGATCAATCTTCCGCGTCTGGCCTGCGAATGTCATCGGCACAAAAGGCGCTTTGGGGTGTACACAATTTGCAGACCTGGCTGGATCACGGATTTACCGCGCTCCGCGACGCAGGAGAGGACGATCTAGGTTACGGTCAACTGGCGTTACGCGACAGCATCGAGAAGGGATTGATCCGCGGGCCGCGGATGGTCTCGGCGGGAAATTTCGTTTCGGTGAACGGCGGACATGGCGATGCCGACGTGCTCGCGCCCGATCAGGAGATGCCGCTGCGTCCCAATATTGCGGACACGGTCGACGCAGTGAGCGTGGCGGTGCGGCGAGACATCAAGTACGGCGCGGACTGGATCAAGCTGATGGCGACCGGCGGCGTCATGGACCCCATCAGCGATTATCGGGTCGAAGAGCTGAGCCAGGAACAGATGGCCAAAGCCGTCGAGGTAGCGCATCGTGCGGGAAAGAAAGTGATGGCGCACGCCGAAGGCGCGGAAGGCATCAAGGCCGCCGTACGGGCAGGGGTTGACTCCATCGAGCACGGGACCGTGATGGACGAAGAAGGCGCGCGCTTGATGGAACAGCGCGGCACCTGGCTTGTGCCTACGCTTTACTGCTTTCAGCACGACCTGCAGACCGGACTTTCGCAGGGCCGCGACCCGGTCAGCTTTGCCAAGGGTGTGGCCATCGTCAAAGAGCAGGGCCCGGCGTTTCATCGCGCCCTGGCTCACCATCTGAAAATTGCCTATGGCATAGATGATGACCCGGATTTTGTCTCTAAGGAATTCGGCGCCCTGGTGAATGGAGGCATGACTCCGATCGAAGCGCTGCGCGCCGCCACCGTGAACGGATCCGAACTGCTGGGACGCTCCGGCGAAATCGGAACTCTGGAGCCGGGCAAGTTCGCCGACATCGTGGCCGTAGACGGCGATCCGCTGGCCGACATTAAGGTGATGGAAAAAGTGGTATTTGTGATGAAGGGTGGCGAGGTCTACAAGAACGCATCCAAATAGATTCGCGTCGGGCGCAGCAGGCTATTGCATATTTTTGCGGTACACAATGAACCCGGAGCGTTCCGCTACCTGGTCATACAGCTTCATGGCCGTGCTGTTGGTTTCGTGGGTAAGCCAATAAACACGTGATGATCCGGCCCGCTTTGCCTGCTGGTAAACCGCATTGATCAAGCCGCGCCCAACTCCTTTGCCGCGGGCTGACTCCCTGGTGAAAAGGTCTTGCAGGTAGCATGTGGGAGCGATCGAAATCGTGCTGCGATGAAAAAGAAAATGTACCAGGCCGATTAACTGCCCTTCCTGCTCGGCAACCATGGCGTGCACGGGTTCTTTCGGATCAAAGAAGCGCGCCCAGGTAGTTTGTGTGATCTCATCCGGCAGGGCGGTCTCGCTAAACCTGCCATAAAACCTGTTGTAGCCCTCCCACAGCGGAAGCCACTGCGAATAGTCCTCCGGAACCACAAAGCGAACCGTCATTGATTGAGACATTCAGGCTCCAAAAACTAGCAGGGCACGCTCGTGACGGTGCGCGCTTCTACCATGCGTGCTTCATCGCCCCGGCAAACTTCTGCGCCGGCATGGTGTTCAGTACATCTGCTTTGGTGAGCCAGGCGCGGCGGGCCTGCAACACGCCGAAGCGAATCTTGTCGAGGTGGGAGGTATGGTGCGAGTCGGTATTGATCACGATTTTCACGCCATGCTCTTTCGCCAGCCGCAGATTTCGGTCATTGAGATCGAGCCGGTCGGGATACGCATTCAGTTCCATCGCCACTTTGTTTCGGGCAGCCGCTTTCAGCACGGCATCCATATCGAAAGCGTAAGCGTCGCGCCGCAGCAGCAGCCGGCCGGTAGGATGCCCGAGCAGCGAAACGTTGGGATTTTGCAGCGCTTTAAGGAGGCGGTCGGTCATCTCGGCGGGGGTCTGGTTGAAATGGGAGTGCACGCTGGCGATGACGATGTCCATCTGCTCGAGCACTGAGTCAGAAAGGTCGAGGGTTCCGTCGGCGAGGACGTCGACTTCGATGCCGGCAAAGATCTTGATCCGCCCCATCTTTTCAGCCGCCGCGCGAATCCGCTGGATGTGTTCCACGGCGCGCTTTTCGTCCAAGCCGTTGGCAAAGGCCAGATTCTTCGAGTGGTCGGTGATGGCCATGTACTTATAGCCGTGTTCAGCGGCCGCCTCGGCCATTTCTTCGATGGTGTTGCGGCCATCAGTTTCGACGGTGTGCATGTGGACGTCGCCTTGCAAGTCTGCCTGGGAGATGAGCTCGGGCAGGGTATGGTTTGCGGCGGCATCGAGTTCGCCCAGGTTTTCCCGCAGTTCGGGCGGAATGTAATCGAGCTTGAGCCTGGCGTAAATCTCCTCTTCGGTCTTTCCTGCCACCGGCTTCTCGGTGTCGAGCTTGGCCAGGCTGTATTCGCTGAGGGTATAGCCCATCTTGAGGGCACGCTGGCGCAAGGCGACATTGTGAGCCTTGGAGCCGGTGAAATACTGCATGGCCGCGCCGTACGATTCCGGCGGCAGAAGCCGTACATCCACCTGCATGCCGCCGCGCAAGCGAAAGCTGACCTTATTTTCTCCACGGGCGATGATTTCCATAAGCCCGGGAAGCTTGATGATGTGCTCGATCAGCTTTTCCCGCTCCGCGTCATCGCAACAACTCTTGCCGGTGACCAGAATGTCGAGGTCGCCAACGGTCTCGCGTCCGCGGCGCAGGGAACCGGCGGGCGTGACTTTTTCGACTCCCGGATAATTACGCAGATGGTCGGCGATTTTCCCGGCCTCGCGTTCGGCCACGTCCAGCAGGAACCTGCCGGCAATCCGCTGGTAGTCTTCGATGGCCTTCAGTAGCTTTTGCTCCTGCTTTTCGCCCATGCGGGGAAGCTCGCGAATCTTGCCCTCACGGGCGAGCTTCGCCACGCCTTCCACATCGCTAATCTGGTAAGCGCTCCAGATCAGCGCAATGGTCTTCGGTCCAAGGCCCTGGATCTTGAGCAGGTCAAGCATCGACGGACGGTATTTTTTGAGTAATTCGGCGTGCAGCGAGAGTTTGCCTTCTTTGAACATTTCCTGCATGTTCAGCAGCATGCCTTTGCCGATGCCGGGGATGGCCAGCACCTTCTTGGGTTCGTTGATCAGGTCGGCGATCTGTTGCGTCTGCGCTTCAATGGCTTCGGCGGCATTGCGGTAAGAGCGGATGCGGAAAGAATCCTGGCCGTCGATTTCAAGCAGGTCGGCGGTCTCGTAGAGAATGCCGGCAATGGCTTTGTTATCCATGTGAGGTTAGGCTCGAAGCCAGATCCCTGAAGTCAGAGAAAAAATAACAAGTCAAAGATAAACAAATCAAAGATAAACAAGTTAAAGATAGACGAGTTAAAGATAAACAAGTTGAGGCCGGAGGGAAAGCTGGGGCACATAAGAGCAGTTGCTCAGTTTGAGTAAACAGCACAAACTCGGAGTCATCCCGAGGGACTTTTAGTCCCGGATCTCGCGCGTATCGCAACGGTAGCGGTTCGGCGCACATCCGCCCCGCGCAAGATGCTTCGCAAGCTCAGCATGACGCCTGCTAGATGGCAAGGGAAGTTTGGACACTATACAAATAGGACTTGAGGTGGGCTCAGGCGAGAGCAGGGATCCCTCGCGAAAAACCGGCGGACCTGAACTGTGAGCGCAGTCCAGGCCGCCGGTGTTAGTAAGGCTGAGGTTATGAAGCTTTGGTTACGTTGGCGGCTTGCGGACCTTTCTGTCCTTGAGTAATTTCGAACTCTACCTGATCGCCTTCCTGCAGGCTTTTGTAGCCTTCAGAGGTAATCGCGCTGTAGTGAACGAAAACGTCGGCGCCATCGTCTCTTCCGATGAAGCCGTAGCCTTTGGCATTGTTAAACCACTTGACGGTACCTTTCAGTCTTTCCACTTACGCCCCCCTCGGGCACGTGCTCTTTCGCCGAGGCCGCACCCTAGCAATTGAGCCAATTGTGCTGCTATGGGGAGTACACTGTCAAGCGATTGTGGTCATAGAAAAGCCGCTATGGATGCGGCTTTGCGCCCCTTCTGCACTGGTTGAGCCAGAGCACGCCGCAAATGGTCTTGGCGTCGCGGATAGCGCCCTTCATCACCATGCCCACGGCGGTTGAAAGGGGCATCATTTGAGTGCGGATAAACTCATCCGCTTCGGGCTGGGCTTTGCCGCGGCGTAGGTCCTGAGCCAGATAAATGTCCATGGTCTCGGCCAAAAAACCGGGGCTGGCGTAGAAGCGCAGAATGCGCTTCCAGTGCGCAGCGGTGTAGCCGGTCTCCTCCAAAAGTTCGCGCCTGGCGGCGGCCGGGCCTTTTTCGCCCGCGTCAATCCGGCCCGCGGGAAGTTCCCACAGGGTTTGCTGCGCCGCGTGGCGATACTGGCGCTCCAGCAGAATGCTTGACTGGGAGCCCCTCTCTTCTACCGCCAGGATAACCACCGAGCCGGAGTGGTGCACGATATCGCGTCGGGCGCGCACGCCACTGGGCTCGAGCACCTGGTCCGCAGTGACCGTGAACGCGGGTCCGCGATAGACCTCGCGCGAGGAGAGAACACGGGCTTTGGCATTGCCATTTTTCCGGCGAGACGATTTAGTCATGCCAAACAATATAAAGCAGGCGAGTTCGCAGGCGTCGGTTTCTGCGATGCCTTCAAAACCTTTCACCACAAAAAACACGAAGTCTCACGAAGGACGCCCTGAGGACTTAACCCTTGGTGATACTTCGCGTCCTTGCTGGTTAATAGCTTTTGCTGCGGCTATCGTGAAACTGAGCCATCGCCCTCGCCCTTTGCGGTCCGAAGAAAAGCCCTGCTATTCTGCCGCCATGGCTCTCAAACCGCGGATCGCGATTGTTGGAGCAGGCAGGCTGGGGAGCGCGCTGGCCGTGGCGCTGCGGCGGGCCGGGTATCGCATCACCCAGATCATCTCCAGAGACAATATTGCTTCCAGGCGAAAGGCACGCGCCCTGGCCAAACGGGTGCACGCGGTCACTACAGTCGCCAATTCGCATGTGGACGCGGATCTGGTCTGGTTTTGCGTACCGGATCGCGAGATTCGAAAAGCAGCGCAGCGGCTGGCTCGCTCCACCGACTGGAAGGGCAAGGCGGCATTTCATTCCAGTGGAGCATTGGCCAGCGACGAATTGCAAGTGTTGCGCCGGCGAGGCGCCGTGGCGGCCTCCGTGCATCCCCTGATGACTTTCGCACAGGTATCGGTTCCTTCGCTCCAGGGAATTCCATTCGCGCTCGAGGGAGACCCCGCGGGGCTGCGCGTGGCGCGCAAGATCGTGCGTGATCTGGGTGCCGAAGAATTCTCCATCTCCAAGCAAAGAAAGCCGGCATATCACGCCTGGGGAGGCTTTACCTCGCCTCTGTTGATTGCGCTGCTGGTGACCGGCGAAAAGGTAGCTCGGGCCGCTGGACTTTCCGCCCAGGAAGCCCGCAAGAAGATGTTGCCGATTTTGCGTCAAACCCTGGCCAATTACGCGAAGCTGGGCCCGGCAGCCGCATTCACCGGGCCGATTGGGCGCGGCGATACCCGCGTGGTGCGAAAGCACGTGAAGGAGTTGAAAAAAATTCCAGGAGCAAAAGAGGTTTACCTGGCGCTCGCGAGAGCAGGATTCCGCTACCTGCCAGTACGCAACCGGAAAGAGCTGGAGAAACTCCTAAAGTCCTAAACGCGGAACAGCGCCAGCGTCCGGATGCGGGCAGCGCCGGACCTCCGCGGTCCGTAAAGATGGCAGGAGTCCTTCGACTGCGCGGCTGCTTCGCGAAGCGAAGCAGTTACTCCGCTCAGGATGACAAGTTAACTCAACATCAGGCGTTCGATTTTGCGGGCGCGCCCAGTTGACTCATCGCAATCAACTACCACGGCGCAGAGATGAACGTCGCCCGTGGCCGCTTCGAAGCGAGCCGGCATGTTGCTTAGAAAGCGGGAGATGATCATTTCCTTCTGCACGCCGATAACGCTGTCATACGGCCCAGTCATGCCCACGTCGGTGATATACGCCGTGCCTCCGGGCAGGACTTTCTCGTCCGCGGTCGGAATATGGGTGTGCGTGCCGACAACAGCCGTGACTCGGCCATCCAGATACCATGCCAGCGAAAGTTTCTCAGAGGTCGCTTCGGCATGGATGTCGACGAAGATTATTTTTGCTTTGATCTCCCGCAGTAGCTTATCGGCGGTCCGAAAGGGATCGTCGTTCGCCGCCATAAAGACGCGTCCCTGAAGATTGATCACTGCGTACGGCACATCTTTCTTCGCGCCCTCATAAACGCCCCAGCCCGGCAGATCCGGAGCATAGTTGGCGGGCCGTAGCAGGCGCCGCGCCATGCTGTGCTGGTTGCCATCGGCCATCTGGAAGTAGTCGATGATTTCTCGTTTATCCCAGATGTGGTTTCCGGTCGTTATTACATCGATACCCAGCTCGAAGAGATCTTCGGCGAGAGCCCCGGTGATGCCGAAGCCACCAGCCACGTTTTCTCCGTTGGCAATCACCAGGTCAATCGCGTGATCTTTGACCAGGCCAGACAGCCGGTCTTTGACAATGGTGCGTCCCGGCCGTCCGAAAATGTCGCCGATAAAAAGAATTTTCATGGAGAGCGAAGAGTCTTTTGATGGTAACACGCGAAAATCGGTCGTTGGCCAAGACCAACGACTACCGTCTGTTTTCCAGCTCCGCCGTCTTCAAGAAGTCATAGTTCCCGGAAGGATTTAGAGTCAGGTTTCCTACTCGCCTGGAGTGCGCCAGCACATTGTCGTAGTACCACAAATCGATGTACGGCAGTTGATCTGCCAGGGTGCGCTGGATTTCGGCGTAAATCTGCTTGCGGGCGTTCTGGTCGAGTTCGTGGCGCGCCTGGTCAATGAGGGCGTCGACTCTCGGATCGGCAAAGTAGCCGCGGTTGGCGCCGTTGGGCGGGAACTTGGCGGAATGAAAAATGTATTCGAAGATGTCGGGATCTTCGTTGCCGCCGATCCAGCGCAGGGAATAAAGCTGGAACAGGCCGTGAGTGACGTCGGAGAAGAAAGTCGCAAACTCGAAAGTGCGGATATCGAGCGCGATTCCTACCTCGCGCAACTGCTGCTGCAACACCGCCGCCATCAACCGCGTGCTTTCTTCCGTGGACGCTTTCATGGTGAGGTGGAAGCGCACGCCGTTCACCGCCGGGTATCCGGCTTGCTCAAGCAGTTGCCGGGCGCGTTCCGGATCGTGGTTGTACGCAGGAACATCGCCGTTGTAAGCCCAGCTCTCCGGCGGCAAAACGCTGTTCGCAGGCCGGGCGAAACCGCGCTGCAGATATTCCAGCATGGGCGCGCGGTCGATGGCATAGGCCAGAGCCTGCCGCACCCGCACGTCTTTCAGGATCGGATCGCGCAAATTGAACGCCATGTACGCCAGGACCGTTCCCGGAGCATGCAGCACGGCAAGATTGGGATCGCGCTCCAGGGTCAATATCATGTCTGACGTAAGCGCGTTGATGGCGATGTCGGCGCTGCCTTTGCGCAATTCGAGGGCGCGCGTGGTGGTATCGGGAACCACGATAAAGCGAACGTTCTGCAGCAACGGTTTCTTTCCCCAATACTGGTCGTTGCGCGCAATCAGAACCTCTTTGTCGGGCTCCGCGCTGACAAAGCGGAACGGCCCCGTCCCGATGGGAGTGCGGCTGATCTCGTCGCCGCTGCCATAAGGCACGATGCCGATCGCTCCATCTGAGAGATTCCACAGCAGGGTTGCGAACGGTTCTTTCAGATGGAAGACGACGGTGTAGTCGTCGGCGGCGTCGATGTGGTCGACGAATCGGTAGACGGCTGACTTGGTGCTGGGAATCTTGCCCTGCAGCAGCGAATCGAAGGTCCACTTCACATCGCGCGCCGTCAAAAGTCGACCGTCGTGAAACTTTACCCCCTGGTGCAGATGGAAAATATAGGTTCGCGGATCCGGAATCTCCCACCGCTCAGCTAGTCCAGGCTGGACGTTCAGGTGCGAATCGCGGGTAAGCAGATCGTCGAAAAGCAGATCGTCGATACGCTCCGATTGCGCATCAAGCCCTACCCGAGGATCGAGATTAGTGGGGCTGCTCTCAATGATCATCACCAGGGTATTGGGATCAGGCTTGCCGCCGCAGGAAACCGCAGCGGCGAGCAAGAACACACAAACCACAAGGTGAACTCCTCTGTGCCTTCTTACCAGACCTGTCATCCCGAGCGAAGGCGCAGGCGCGCTCGCGCGCCGAGCCGAGTCGAGGGACCTTGTGTTCACCCGCAAGCGTCCCTCATGCATAAGAGACCTTTCCCAAAACTGCCGGACGCTTTGCCCCGGTCCCAGAGGGCACGTTCGACGCTCTCCGGTTCCAGGTCTCAAATGCCATGAGTGCGAACGCCGCCGCTTCCTTGGCTTCAGAAGGCAATCCGAATTCATCCGAAGATCGAATCTTCAGGCCCAGGGGCTGAAGCTGATTCGCCAGCATGGCCAGCAGCGTGGGATTATTTGCGCCGCCGCCTGAAATTACGTACTCGGCAAAATTCCCGCGCCGCTTCAGTACAAACTGTGCCAGGGCTGCTGCGATAGACCGGGCTGTTAATGCAGTGGCGGTCGCGACCACGTTCCGCTTGTCGGTGCGCCCGCAACTTTTCAGAAGCTGCAGCGCAAATTCGCGTCCAAATTCCTCGCGGCCCGCGGTCTTTGGCGGCTTTCGCCAAAAAAAGGGCAGCCGCATCACTCCCGTCAGCACGTTTTCCAGCACCGCGCCCGAGGCGGCGATTTGGCCATCGCGATCATATGGCTTGCCGAAAAGCTTGTCGGTGACCGCGTCGATCACCATGTTGCCGGGCCCGGTGTCGAACGCCACGATCTCGTTAGACGCCGAGCCGGCCGGAATCGCCGTCAGATTCGCGATGCCGCCGATGTTCTGCACAATGCGGCCTACGCGCCGGTCGCGATACAGGAGGTAATCGAGGAAGGGAACCAGGGGCGCGCCTTTACCTCCGGCCGCCATGTCTGCTGGCCGGAAGTCCGAAACCACGGGGACGCCGACTCGCGCGGCGATCACCGCGCCCTCTCCCGTTTGCCACGTCACGGCGAGTCTGCGTCCGAGAAACAACCCAGGCTCGCCTTGATGGTAGAGCGTTTGGCCATGACAGCCGATGAGGTCCACCTTGCGGCGAAAGCGGCGCTGGGTAGCAAGCACGGCTTGGGCGTAAAGCTCTCCGAGAAGAAAGTTCAACCGGGCGAGATCGGCCACGCTTGCCTGCCGGGCGTTCATGGCATGCAGTACGGCCTGGCGGACATTTTTTGGGTAGGGAAATTCGGCGTGGGCCAGGTATTTGAAAGAAAGGCCAGCGGAGTTCGCGGAACGCAGGCGAGTTGCCCGCGACCACATGGCCTGCACCAGGGCCACGTTGATTCCGTCGGCGGAGGTGCCGCTCATGATGCCGGCGACGATCATAGCTTGGCCATGCGCACTTCTTCGCCGAATTCCCAGATTTGACGTGAGAGCCTTTCCAGCGTCTTTGGGGTGGGCGCGGGAGCTCGGCGTTTCAGCGCCGGCGATTTCTTCTTGAAGGCGAGCACGCCTGCCACCGACTCTCGCGCCCTGCGCGCAAATTTGCCGTCGCTCTTCGCTTCTTTAAGCAGCTCCTCATAGGAACGCGTGACGTACTCTTCGAGATGGCAGATCAGGCACAAGTCGCCCCCGGCACGGATGTGTTCGACTGTGGCGCGCTCGATAGGAGCGGCCTTCAGCACGCCTCCCATTTCCAGATCGTCGGACACGATCAGCCCGCGGTAGCCAATCTTCTTGCGCAGGACATCCGTAATCCATTTCTTCGAAAGCGAAGCCGGGCTTGAATCTTGAGTTACTTGAGGATAATTGGCGTGTCCGATCAGAATCATCGGTAGCTCGCGCCGCATTGTCCGGTAAGGATACATATCCTCGGCCCAGAGTTTCTTCCACGACTTATTTACCGAGGGAAGCTCGTGGTGGGTGTCGAGATTCGCTTCGCCCAAACCGGGAAAGTGCTTGGCAGCGCCACCAACTTTGGCGGAGTGTAATCCGGCGAGAAATTCCCGCGCATAGATGACCGCCTGCTTGGGGTCGGCAGACACGGCGCGTGAACTCATGACCGTCCGCGAAGCCTCGAAGGCCAGGTCCACTACAGGCGCAAAATCGGTATTGAACCCCAGGGCCCTGCAAGATTCGCCGATCACTTTGCCGTGCTTGCGGAAGAGCTTGCGATCTCCCGCGACAAAGACGTCAGCGGCAGAGGGCGCCGCGCCGATGACGTTGCGGAAGCGGTCAACTCGGCCGCCCTCCATGTCCACGCAGGTGAATAGCGGAGTTGAAACGCAAGCCTGGCAATCTTTCAACAGCTTGTAAGTCTGCTCTCCGCCCGTGATGTTGCGGGCAAAGAGAATGACGCCGGCAGGCTGCAAGCGGGTAAGCAGGGAAGCGATGCGAGGCGACATCTCGGTGCCGTCAAAGCCGATGATGAGGAGCTGGCCAAGACTTCGCTCTGGATCAAAACTGTTGCTAGCTCTGGGCATTGTGAGTGCTGATGCAATCGTAGCTTAAAGTTAACGGCTGACGACCAACCACGGACGACCGCTCAGGCGATCTGCTTCTTCAACTCCGCCAGCAGATTCAATGCCTCCAGCGGAGTCAGGCGATTCAAATCCAGTTCGCGCAAGCGTTCCAGCACCGGCTGTGAAATGGGCGTGAAGATGGTCAGTTGCGCCGGCGGAGGATCGGCGCCGGGCGAGAGATGTCCCGTCACCTGGCGTTCCGCGTTTTCATGCTCAGCCAGCACTTCGCGCGCCCGCACGATAACTTCGTGGGGAAGGCCGGCGAGCTTGGCGACTTCGATTCCATAACTGCGGTCCGCGGCGCCCGGCTCGACCTTGCGCAGGAACACAATTCCGCCGCCCGTTTCTTTGACGGTCACATGATAGTTTTTCACGCCCGAGAGTTGCTCAGCCAGTTCAGTCAGCTCGAAATAGTGGGTGGCGAATAGAGTCTTGGCGCGGTTGCGGGCGTGAATATATTCGACTGCTGCCCAGGCGATGGCCAGTCCATCGTAGGTCGCCGTGCCGCGACCAACCTCGTCGAGCAAAATCAACGAGCGCGCGGTTGCGGTATGGAGAATGGCGGCGGTCTCCGTCATCTCAATCATGAAGGTGGAGCGGCCGCGTGCCAGATTGTCGCTCGCGCCAATGCGGGTGAAAACCCGGTCTACCAGCCCCAGCCGGGCTGAACGCGCCGGGACGAACGACCCCATCTGCGCCAGAATCACGCTCAGCGCGGCTTGCCTCAGGTAGGTGGACTTGCCGCCCATATTCGGCCCGGTAAGCACCAGCACGGCGTGCGTTGTCGAATTCAAATACAGATCGTTGGGCACGAACCGCTCGCCGCTGCCCAGCTCCTGCTGCTCGATAACTGGATGGCGCCCCTCGACAATCTCGATATCCGAGGAATCGTCAAACTTCGGCCGACAGTAATTGCGCAGGGCGGCAATCTGGGCCAGGGCCCCGAGCACGTCGACTTCAGCCAGGGCTAGCGCAGTCTGGCGAATGCGGCGAGCTTCTCCCGCAATGTTTGAACGCAGTTCGGCAAACATGCGGCGTTCGATCTCGACTATTCTTTCCTGGGCGTCGAGGATTTTCGATTCGTACTCTTTTAATTCCGGCGTGGTGAAACGTTCGGCGTTGACCAGAGTTTGCTTGCGCTCGTAATCCGCCGGGGCGAGATGAAGATTGGCCTTCGATACCTCGAGGTAGTATCCGAAAATCGAGTTGAACTTTACCTTGAGCGACGCGATCCCGGTGCGTTGCCGCTCCCGCTGCTCGATTTGTGCCAGGAACCGTTTGCTGTTGCGGCTCAGGTCGCGCAGCTGGTCCAGCTCCTGATCGACGCCGCTCTGAATTACGCCACCGTCGCTGAGTGAAATCGGCGGCTCCGGAATAATCGTATTGTCGATCCGCTGCCGCAGATCGCCGAGTTCATCGACCGAGGAATGCAGAGCCTGCAAACGTTCCGCGCTAAAGCGGCCCAGCGCCGCCCTGGTCTCCGGAAGCTTTCCCAGCGATGCCGCCAGCGCCAGCACGTCGCGCGGGTTCGCCGTTTCCAGCGTGACCCGGCTGAGCAGGCGCTCCAGGTCCAGAATTCCATCCAGCGCCCGGCGCAGCTCTTCCCGGCCGACGGTATCTTTCACCTGAGCTTCAACCGCATCCAGGCGGGCATTGATTTCGGCCGGCTCGATCGATGGGCGCAGCAGCCAGGAGCGCAGCAAGCGCTTGCCCATGGGCGTAACCGTGGCCTCGATCGAACGAAACAAGGTCATGCCTGCGTCGGCCCCGGCAAACAGAGGCTCAATCAGTTCCAGATTGCGGACAGTCACTGCGTCCAGTACCAGGCAAGTCTGGCGCTCGTAAAATCCGATGCGATCGACGTGGCTTAAGGTTCCGCGCTGCGTAGAGCGGACGTAGTAGAGGATGGCCCCCGCCGCCGCAGCCGCGGCTGGCTTGCCCGCCAGGCCGAAACCTTCCAGCGACAATACTCCGAAATGATTTTCCAGCAGCGGAATGGCATGGTCGGGAGCGAAGATCCAGTCGTCGAGGGGCGTTTCGGCGTAGCCGGTAGTCGGCGATAATTTCGCGGGCGATAGCTTGCCCTGAGCTTGCCGAAGGGGTGCCCGCGCCACACTTGACCCTTCAAACAGCGGCGCTGTTGATCCATACAGCACTTCCTTCGGACGCAACTGCTGAATCTCTTCCTGAATTCTTTTGGCCGCATCTTCACCCTGAAATTCGGTGGCGCGAAATTCGCCGGTGGAAAGATCGAGGGCGGCGAATCCGACGCGCTCGCCGATGTAAGCGATGGCCGCCAGAAAATTGTTTTCCTCGGAGCTAAGCGAAGAATCTGCTGCCGTCCCGGGCGTAACTATCCGCGTGACTTCGCGCCGCACCAGCTTCTTGGCCAGGCGCGGATCCTCCACCTGTTCGCAGATCGCGACCTTGAAGCCCTTGCGGATCAGCTTGGAGATGTAACCTTCAGCCGCGTGATGTGGCACGCCGCACATGGGCACGGCAATGCCTTTTTCCTTGTTGCGCGAGGTGAGCGTGATCTGCAGCTCGCGCGCCGCCAGAACCGCATCGTCGAAGAAAAGTTCGTAAAAATCCCCCAGTCGGAAGAACAGCAAAGCGGTGGGATGGTCTTTCTTGATGGCGGCATACTGCCGCATCAGCGGGGTGGACGGCTCGCTCATCTGTTGCGGGTTCGTGCGCGGATTATAACAAACGGCGCGGCACCCTTTGCGTGACGGAAATCACAGTTGACGGTTCAACGCAGCGATGTTTACCTAGCAACCATGGAGTTGCGCAAGGATCCCATCACCCGTTCCTGGGTCATTGTCGGCGATGACGTGCCCGACAGCGCCCCGCGCTTGGAGTCTTTCTGCCGGTTCTGTCCCAATTCTCCCGCCACAGCGCATTTGATTTCCAATATGCCCGGATTAAGCGGAGCCCCATGGTCGGCGCGAGCGGTAGTCCACCCCACGCCCTTGTATCGCATTGAAGGAGAGCCCAGCCGCCGTGGCGACGGCATCTACGACCGTATGTCTTCGGTGGGCGCGCATGAAGTGCTGGTGGAGAATCTTCGTCACGACCGCCAGCTCTGGGACGCGCCCGACGTAGAAATCGAGCAGTTCCTGCTGCTGGCCGCGCACCGCATTCAGGATTTAAAGCGCGACGCCCGCTTCAGGTATATCAGTATCTTCAAAAATCACGGCGGCAATGCCGGACAGGAGTTCGAGCATCCCACGTCGCAACTTACGGCCACCACTTTTGTGCCGCGCCGCGTGCTTTACGAACTCCGCGCTGGAAGGGACTATTTCAAAGCCAAGGAACGCTGCGTCTTCTGCGACATCATCTCCCAGGAGCTGCAGCAGAACCAGCGCGTGCTTGAAGTCCGTGGCGACTTCATCGCTCTCTGCCCATACGCTCCCCGGGTGCCTTACGAAACCTGGATCATTCCCCGCATCCACGATTCTGCTTTCGAGCGCTTCGCACTTGCGCGGCCAGCGAGCCTGCTCGATCTCGGCGCTCTCTTGCGGCGCACGCTGCAAAGGATTCGCACGGTCACCGAACAGTTCCACCTGGTGCTCCACACCGCGCCCAACACCCAGCATCAGTCGAAGAGCCTCGATTACTGGAGGACCATCGACGATGACTACCACTGGCACATCGAAATCCTGCCTGTGGTCCCCGGGAAGGCGAAGTCTTACACCTTCAAAGAAGTCTACTATTCGCCGGTAACGTCAGAGAGCGCCGTCAAGCGCCTGCGCGCGGCCTCGATCGTGAGCTAAGCTTGTCATATAGCTCCTATCCGCAGCACGAGCGCGATGGAGAACAGGCGATTACGAACATTTCAGCAGACGCCTACCGCATGTTTGACCGCCTGGCGCGAGCCAGCGAGTATGGCCGGGTAGTCTCCCCGGCAAACAGTCACTAGCGGGGTTGGTCGTTGGGGGTTAGCCCTTGGCCGCCGAAGTCACTAGCCGCCGCCGCGATGAGGTTTAGCCAAAGACCAACGACCGGATACCACCTATGACTCTCCGTCGCATGAAGACTTACACCGGCGCCCAGGGATATGTGTACCAGTATTACTTCGTGGGTAAGCGCCCGGCGCTGCCGGACGCTCCCGAGGCCCCGGCAAGCGAATATATTTTCGACGTTACCTCGGACCGCAAAACCACATTTGCGGTGAGCGTCTTCTTTCAGGAAAGGATTCTGGAGAATTGGGCCGCCCGCCACGGCCGCGGGTTGAACGATGCCGAACAATACGGCGCGGTCAAGATGAGATTGTTCCAGGCCTTTGACGAAGTTGAAGACATGATGGCCAGCGGTCGCAGGTTACTGGTGACCGCGGAAAGCCTGGAGCAGGCGGCCGGACAACTGGGCCTCGAATAAGGGTTTGCAGCGCCGGCTTGCCGCCGGCTGTCCGGAGGGCAACCCTGTGCTCTGCAACCCCACGTACTACCGGCGGGTGGCTGCCCTTGCTTTCACCTTCTGCCCTGCCCGCAGTGCAGACTATAATCACCAGAGTGGCCGGGCCGACTTCGGTCCGGCCTCCAGACCTTCGATTTTCTATGCCAATACTGTGGCTCCGAGTGGCGCTCTGCTGCTACGCCGTAGGATTGCTCTACGCGCTTCTGGCGCTCACTCGCACCAGCGCACTGCTGAACCGGGTAGCACTGCCGGCGATGAGCCTGGGCATGGTCTTCCAGTTCGTCTCCCTCACCGAAGCTGTGTTGCTCTCGGGACAGCTGGCGCTGACCTCGGTGCACTACTCGGAGTCATTTCTGGCGCTGCTGGTGATGGCGGCGTTCATGATCGTGTACCTGGTGTACCGTACTACGTCGCCAGGAATCGTGGTTTTTCCCCTGGTATTTGTCCTGACTTTTGTGGCGGCTACCACCCAGCAACCGTTTCTGCTGACCTCGCCGGGCATGCGCCGGGGATGGCTCTTTGCCCACATTGCCATGATCTTTATGGGATATGCGGCTCTGTTTCTGAGCTTTGCGGCCAGCCTGCTTTACCTGCTGCAGGAACGCCGCCTGAAATCCAAAAGAGCTGGAGGATTTCGTCTACGCCTTCCGGCGCTGGAAGTCATTGACCAGATCGGTTATCGCTCCCTGCTGCTTGGCTTTCCTTTTATGACGCTGGGGTTGGTGGCGGGCAGCATCGTGGCCCAGTCGGAATACGGGCGGCTGGACTTCCGCGATCCCAAGATTTTTCTCTCCCTGCTGATGTGGGCGGTTTACATGATCATGGTGTTCACGCGCTGGAACGCTGGATGGCGCGGCCGCCGTGCCGCTTATCTGGCCACCGGCGCGGTGGTGGCGGCGGTCATCGCCTGGTCGGCGAATTACTACAGCACGATTCATGGGTTCGTCCAATCATGAAATTTCAGCTCATCGGGGTGAATCACAAAACGGCGCCGGTTGAGGTGCGCGAGCGCCTGGCCATCCCCGATGCCCGGCTGCCGGAAGCGTTGAAGCGCCTGGCGGAACATCCCGGCGTGGACGAAGGGCTGATTCTCTCCACCTGCAATCGTGTCGAAGTGCTGGCGCAAACTAAAAATGGCACAGTGGACCTGCGCGGTTTCCTGCGCGATTACTTCCGTCTGAATCCGGCCGATTTCGAGCCGCACCTGTATGAGTACTGCGAGAGCGACGCGGTTCGTCACCTGTTCCGGGTGACCTCCAGTTTGGACTCGATGGTGGTGGGCGAACCTCAGATTCTGGGACAGGTGAAAGAGGCCTACGCCACGGCGCGAGCCGTAGGCGCCGTCCACTCGCAACTTGATTTGCTCCTGACCCGGGCTTTCGCCGTCGCAAAACGAGTGCGGACGGAAACTGCGGTGGGCTCTTCCGCAGTCTCGGTGGCTTCGGTCGCGGTGGAGCTGGCCAAAAAGATTTTCGGTTCGCTGCAGGGCAAGCATGTCTACCTGGTGGGTGCCGGCAAGATGAGCGAACTGGCGGCGCGCCATCTGCTGGCCCACGGCGCGGAATCGATCTTCGTGGCGAACCGCACTTATGACCGTGCCCAGCAGCTTGCCGCCCGGTTCGAAGGGCAGGCAATATTGTTCGAACAGCTTTATGAAACCTGCGACCGCGCCGACATCGTCATTACATCGACAGGCGCGCCGCACGCCATTTTTCGGCGCGAACATGGAGAGCTGTTTCTGAGCCGGCGTAAAAACCGTCCCATGTTTTTTATCGATATTGCGGTGCCGCGCGACGTTGATCCCGAGATGAACAAGCTGGACGGCATCTTCGTTTACGACATTGACGATCTCCAGCAAGCGGTTTCGTCGCACGTGGATGACCGGCGAAAAGAGGCTGAGCGCGCCGAGGCCATCATCACCGGGGAAGTAGCCCGCTTTCAGGCCCGCCTGCAGACCCTGGATGTCGTCCCCACCATCGTCTCGTTGCAGGATCATCTGGAAACCATTCGCCAGGCTGAGATCGACCGAGTGCGCGGCCGTCTGGGAACTCTTTCCCCGGAGCAGGAGCTGGCGGTAGAGACGCTCACCCGCGGCATCGTAAACAAGATCATGCACACCCCGATCAGTACTTTGAAGACGGCGGCACGCGAGCCCGAAGCGACTACCGTCATCGATGTGGTGCGGCGCCTGTTCAACCTTCAGGAAAAGGAAAAGCGCGAGAAGAAAACAGCGAAATCCGCGGCTGGGGACTTCGGAGCGGAAAATTAGTGGCGGTGCTGCGCATCGGTTCCCGGGGATCGCAACTTGCGCTCTGGCAAGCCAATCACATCAAGGCGCTGCTCGAACAGCGCGGACACAAAGTCGAAATCGAAATCATCAAGACCACCGGCGATAAAATCATCGATGTCGCCCTCGCCCAGGTCGGCACCAAGGGCATGTTCACCAAGGAGATCGAGGAAGCCCTGGCCGGGAAACGGGTCGATCTTGCGGTGCATAGCCTGAAAGACCTGCCCACCGAAATTTCTTCGGGATTTGAGATTGCCGCTATTCCCAGGCGCCAGGATGCGAGGGATGCCTTCTGCTCGATCAAATACCGCAGCATCGAAGAGCTTCCGCAGCGGTCAAAAGTCGGAACCGGCAGCTTGCGGCGCCAGGCGCAGTTGCAGGCCCTTCGTCCCGATCTCGACGTTCGCCCTCTTCGCGGAAATGTTGATACGCGCCTGCGTAAACTGGAAGCTGGCGACTACGACGCGATGATTCTCGCTGCCGCAGGACTGAACCGCCTGGGCAAACAGGACTGCATACGGCAATTGCTGGCGCCCGAGGTAATGTGTCCGGCGGCCGGCCAGGGTGCGTTGGCGATCGAGATCCGCAAGAACGATTCGGAGGTGCGAGCGCATCTGGCTTTCCTCGACGACAGCGCAGCCCGTACCACCACCACCTGCGAGCGCGCCCTGCTGAACCGGATGGGCGGAGGCTGCCAGGTTCCAATTGGAGCTTTCGCGAAAATGATTGACGGCAAATTGCATCTTGAAGGAGTCGTGGCCCGGCCAGATGGAAGCAAAGTATTGCGGGCATCAGGCGAGGGCGATGACCCGCTGCGTCTCGGCGAAATGGTAGGCGAAAGGCTTCTCCACAACGGCGGAGACAGTATCTTGCAGGAAGTCTACAAAAAAGCCGTGGCCACTCCGCCGCAGCCATGAAACGAATCCAATGTGGCGCGGGCGCCCCCGCCCGCGTTTGTGTGTTGGCATGAACGCCGCAATAAAATCACGAACGACAGCTTCTCCGTCAGGAAAGCCTTCTGGCGCGACACCGGAGCTGCCCCTGCAAGGTCTGCAGGTCGTAGTCGGCCGGGCCCGCCACCAGGCAAGCGCTCTTTCTTCCGCGCTGCGCACCCAGGGCGCGTCGGTCCTGGAGATCCCTTTTATCGAAATTCGCCAGCCGGGGTCTTACCGGGCCCTCGATTCCGCTCTGAGAAATCTCCCTTCTTACGACTGGCTCATACTGACCAGCGTCAACGGAGTGGACGCTTTCTGGAAACGCCTGCGCCGGCTGCGGCTTCAGAAGCGCAATCTGGCTAAAGTGAAAATCGCCGCCATCGGTCCAGCCACAAAGCGGGCTATCGAAGAACACGGGCTCAAGGTGACCGTCATGCCAGACGAGTATGTCGCGGAATCTGTGGTTGCCAGCCTGCGGCAGAAGGTGAAGGGAAACCGTGTCCTGCTGGCTCGGGCCAAAGTTGCCCGGGACGTCATACCGCGCGAATTATCCAAACTGGGCGCTCAGGTAGATGTGGTTGAGGCCTATGAGACCATCATTCCCCGGGCGTCTGCGAAACGATTGCGCGAAGCGCTTGGTCGGGCGGAGCGTCGTCCCGCTGTGATTACCTTTACCAGTTCCTCGACCGCCCGGAATTTTGTGGCGCTGCTGGGAAAACCCCGCGGGCGGGGGCGCCCGCGCCACGCGAGCAAAAGAATGCTTGAGAAGGTACAGTTTGCTTCCATTGGGCCGGTTACTTCGTCTACTCTTCGTGGGCTTGGACTGCCGGTGGACATAGAAGCCAGGGAATACACCATACCTGGCCTCGTTGAGGCTATCGTCGCCTATCACAAAAAACCGTGCTAGACCCAACCACCGTGATGGGGCGCAGGCTGTAATTTCTTGCACGCAGACGTTTTCATGACCAACTTATTCGGAGGGCCACTCTTGGCTTTAAGGAACGTTTTCCCAGTCTTGTTCTCGGTTTTGTTTTTCTCATTGGCCGGCGCGCAAAGCGGCTCGTCTGATTTTCCGCCAAAAGAATTGTTGCAGCAGATTCATCCCGAGGCAATTCGCGCTCACATGGAATTTCTCGCCGACGATCTCCTGGAAGGCCGTGGCACCGGCACGCGCGGCTTCCAGCTTGCCGCCAACTATGTTCGTGCTCAGTTTGAAGAGATGGGGTTGAAGCCGGCCGGCGTGGATGGGAGTTACTTCCAGAATGTGCCTTTTCGCAAAATCGAGCTGCTGCGCGACCAGTGTTCGCTGACCCTGCGGCGCAACGGGCAGGAGCAGAACCTGGTGATGGATCGCGACTATGTGATGATGGGCGACCCGCTCCGCACTGACACCAGGGCCGAGGCGCCGGTTGTATTTGTGGGATACGGAGTGACTGCTCCCAAGTTCAACTACGACGACTACGCGGGTGTAGATGTTCACGGCAAGATCGTGGCGGCGATTTATGGCGCTCCTCCGAGCTTTCCTTCCGCGCCCGGGGCGCACTATTCGGAGACCACGATCAAATTGCGCAACGCGGCGGCGCACGGAGCGATTGGCCTTCTGATCATTTGGGGCGGAAAGGTGGAGGAGCGAACCCCGTTTTCTCAACTGGTCAGGTTCTATCGCCAGCCCGCCCTGCGCTGGCTTGATGCCAAGGGCACTCCCAACGATGCTGAGCCGTCAATTCGTGGCTATGCCAGGATCAGTTCTGCTGTGGCCAGCAACATGCTGGAAGGCACCGGCAAGTCATGGAAGCAAGTGATCGCGGCCGCGCTCGAGAGCAAGCCGCAAGCTTTTCCCCTGGAGGTGACTGCCTCGATTCACGTGGTCAGCCGCCACTCGAAGACGGAGAGTCCTAACATCGCGGCGATTCTTCCCGGCTCCGATCCGGCGCTGAAAGCTGAATATGTGGCCTTTACCGCGCACGTCGATCA
Organism: Terriglobales bacterium; assembly: GCA_036265205.1. Taxonomy (GTDB): domain Bacteria; phylum Acidobacteriota; class Terriglobia; order Terriglobales; family Acidobacteriaceae; genus JAIQFF01. The sequence continues at coordinate 82,328 of DATAPL010000034.1, read as the reverse complement.
TCTCGGAATCGGCGATCCAGTGAACGGAGACAATATCTACAACGGAGCCGGTGACAATGCCTCAGGTACGGCTGCATTGATTGAGATCGCCCGTGCCTTCACCCGCATGCCGGAACCGCCCCGGCGCTCGCTGCTCTTCATCGCTGTCACCGCCGAAGAAGAAGGCTTGCTGGGCTCGGATTACTACGCCCACTATCCGACCGTGCCGATCTCTGAGATTGTCGCTGACGTGAATATGGATGAAGTCTCATTTCTCTACGATTTCAAGGACATTGTGCCGTTGGGCGCCGAGCATTCCAGCCTGGGAGGCGTGACCGACGATGTGGCGCGCCACATGGGGTTGGAGGTGAGCCCGGATCCCGCTCCCGAAGAGGTGTTTTTCGTCCGTAGCGATCAGTACTCCTTCGTGGAGCAGGGCGTGCCTTCAATTTATATCGGGGAAGGTTACAAGACACTCGACCCGAAGCTCGATGGCAAGAAGATGCAAATCGACTGGGAGAATACCCGCTATCATCTGCCCGGTGACGATATGTCCCAGCCGTTTGACTTCAATGCGCTGGTCAAAGGAACGCGGATCGACTTTGCGGCTGGTTACGAGATCGCGCAGCACACCGAGCGCCCGCACTGGAACAAAGGGGACTTCTTCGAGCAGTTCGTGAAACCGGTTCGATAGTTAAAAACCAGTTGTCGGTTGTCAGTTTATCCGTGACCGGTTATTCGGTCAGGGAACATCCGCAGTTGGCGGGTGGGACCCGCGCTTTCAGAAAATCCGACACTCGGCGGTAGGCGTCGATCTGATTCTCAACCCGGGCGAAGCCGTGGCCTTCATTTTCATACACTTTATATTCTGCCACTCCTCCGTGTTTTTTCACCGCGTCCACTACCTGCTGGGCTTCTTCTTTGGGGCAGCGCGGGTCGTTGCCACCGGCCAACAGAAGCAGAGGCGCCTTGATCTGGTCCACGAAAAATATCGGTGAGCGGTCGTGATAGAGCTCTTTGTTGGTCTCGGGATCGCCCATGGTCGCCAGATCCATTTCACGCAGGACGGGGTCTTCGTTGGCGATCTCGGTAAAGTAATTGACGAAAGGCACGATAGGAACGCCCGCGGCCCAGACGTCCGGCGCCTTGGTGACCCCCATCATGGTCATGTAGCCACCGTAGCTTCCGCCCATCAGAGCGATCTTTTTGGGATCGAGATAGCCGGTTTGCTTGATCCAGTCGGCTGCGGCCAGAACGTCCTGCAGATCGCCGCCGCCCATATCGAAGAGGTTGGCGTGCTGGAATTCCTTGCCGTAGCCGGTCGAGCCGCGATAGTTGGGCGCGATCACCATGTAGCCCTGATTGACCAGGTGCTGGATGATGCGGCTGAAGGAATTGACCGTCTGCGAAGTCGGCCCGCCGTGCACATAAACCACCGCCGCATTCTGGCCGCTGCGCGCCATGTTGTAAGGCACGTAGACGAAAGCTGAAATCGTCCACTTGCCGTCGCGGCTGGGATAGTGCACCAGAAACGGTTCCACCATATCTTCGGAGCGCACGCCTGCCAGCAATGAGTTCGTGATCTGCCGCGACTTGCCGTCGGCGAGCGAATACACCCAGACGTCATTCGGTGAAGTTGGGCCATTGTGGTGGTACAGAAGTTGCTTGCCGTCGCGGGTGAAAGCAGACTCAGCGCCCCCCAGTCCGTTTACGCCTTTGGGCAGCGGCAGGGAAGTGGTCCTGCCGGAAGCGAGATCGCGCAGGTAAATGTCGGTGTTGCCGTCCACGTTGGCGGTCCAGCTTACTGATTTGCCATCGGGTGAAAAATTGCCGCCGGAGATCTCCCACTTGTCCTGGGTCAGCCAGTCGATTTTGTTGGTCCCGAGTTCGAGCAGGCCCACGTTGTCGTAGCCATTGCCGGCGTTCGAGGTAATCAGCAGGCGCTTGCCGTCTGGAGACCAGTCGCTGGCGGTATAAAGCTGTTCGTCGAGATGGTGCGGAGTCAGCGGGAAATGTTTACCGGTTGCCACTTCAACGATGAAAATATTGGAATCCGTGCCCTTGGCCTGCTGCTGGGTATAAGCGATCCACTTGCCGTCCCTGGACCAGACCGGATTAACGTTCATCTTGTCCTTGGGCGTACCCGTGGTCAGGTGTTTGGTATCGCGCATCAAGGTATCGAAGACATCAATTTCATAAACTGACGATGTCCTCGGCTTTACCGTGTAGGCGAGATAGCGGCCATCCGGCGACCAGGTCGGGCTTTCCTCCGAAATTTCTCGCGTGTTGGTGATGTTCAGCACCTGCCCGGTTTTTGGCGAGACGAAAAAAATGTCCCACTGCTCGTCGCCGTCGTAGTCGGAGATATAGGCGATCCACTTCCCGTCGGGCGACCAGGTGGGCGAGGTCTGGCGCTGGTCGCTGACTGTAAGCTGGGTAGGCCATCCGCCCTCGGTCGGCACCAGCCAGAGGTTATTGCGGCCGCTGAGGTTGGAGATGAAGGTGATGGTCTTGCCATCCGGCGACCAGGCGGTTGCCCCAACCGAGCGCGTCATGTAAAGGCGCTCGATGGAAAGGCTCTGCTGATTCTGTTCCACCTGCGCGTTGGGCTTGCTGCTGATCAGCTTGGGATCGGTAATTGCCTGCGGCACAGGCAGGGTTTGGGCCGAGGTAAGAGTAGTCATAAGGGTGACGGCTGCAACCAGGATAAGAGTGCGCATGTAAGGTTGATGGACCTGGAAAAAGTGTAGCAGAGCATGCCGGGTTCGCTGTCATCTGTCCGGTTCTTGGACACGGCTTATAAGTCGCAGAACGCCTACTTCGCGTTCTTGTGAATCTCTACCGTGCTCCAGGTCTTGTCGGCGGCGTGGCAGATGTTTTCAAGGGGGCAGTCGGCGCATTTCGGACGGCGGGCAATACACAGTTTGCGGCCGTGCCAGATAATCTGATGGGAGAACAGGGTCCACTTTTCCCGGGGGACGATCTTCATCAGGTCCTGTTCAATCGTCTTCGGATCGTTGTTGCGGGTGAGTTCGAGACGGCGGCTGATTCGGTGCACGTGAGTGTCCACGACCAGGCCTTCATTCTTGCCGAACCACGTGCCCAGGACAACATTGGCGGTTTTGCGGGCCACACCCGGCAAGGTCAGGATCTGCTCCATCTGGTCGGGCACCTGGCCACCAAAGTCGCTGACGATTTTTTTGGCCGCCCCGATCACCGATTTGGACTTGTTGCGAAAAAAGCCGGTGGAGCGGACGTCAGGCTGGAGTTGTTCAGGCGTGAGCGCCGCGAAATCCTGGACGGTTGGATACTTTCTGAAAAGCTCCGGCGTGACCATGTTTACCCGCACGTCGGTGGACTGGGCGGAAAGGATGGTTGCTACCAGCAATTCCCACGCGCTCCTGTGCGTCAGGGCGCAGGTGACGTCCGGATATAGGGCATCGAGCCGCTTGAGAATTTCCTGTACCCGTTCGGGTGCAATCGGGTTGTAGGCCTTGCTGCCAGGCTTACGGTTCGTAACGGATACGCGGCCTGGCTTGGCCGCACAGCCTGGTGTGGAACCACGGCCTGCTGTGGAGGCATGGTCCGTGTGGGGACGGGCGCCCTCGCCCGTCCGGGCGGTCCGCAGGACCGCTGGTTTGTTGAAAGCAGACTGACGCACGCCTTCGTGTCGTCCAGTCCTGGCGGGTTGGCGCGGAGTAACGCTCCGTGGCATTTCGACCTTCCTCGAAATCGAGGGTCAATCTTAGCAAATGGTGAGTGGACGCGGTTGCGGGGGCTTCTGGAAACGGCGTTGCCGAGCTTCGCTCGGCCTGGAAACACGTCCCCACACCGGCCGCCTAACCCTATACGCGCTGCCGGGCCTCCTTTAGTAACAACGCGGACCATCGCCGCAATTGACGCCCCTGCGTCTGCCCCGGTACTCTGAGGGTGCTTATCAAAAGGCCAGGGAGTTTCATGTGGCAGTAAAGTCCATCCAACTGGGGCAAGTCTGGCGTAACGATACTGACGGCCAGGACTATCTTGTCACCAAGATGTACAGCGAAGTGTTCACGCAATACGCGTTGTTGCGGCCGGCAGGGTTGTCGGCGCCCGATGTGCCCACGGTTCGCGTCAAAGTGACGAAGAACGCCGACGGCGCCTCGCTGCCGGGATACACCTTTACCCAGGAAGGCGCATTCTGAGGGCTGGTGGCGGGGGCATGACCCGCATAGGTCAGGGTCTCTCTTCCAAAACAGCCGGGTTCGTGACGACCGCTTCACTTGCATGACCGAAAAAATTCTTACAGTTCTGTTTGTGTTCATAAAGTCTGTGGTGGCCGCAACCGGCTACGGCGGGATTGCGCTGCTCATGGCCATCGAGTCGGCGTGCATTCCCCTGCCCTCCGAGCTGATCATGCCGTTCGCCGGCTACCTGGTGTACGAAGGCTCGATGAACCTGGTGTGGGCGGCCACGGCGGGCGCTCTGGGTTGCAACCTGGGATCGCTGGTGGCGTACGAAATTGGCCGCTACGGCGGCCGTCCGTTAGTGGAGAAGTACGGCCGCTGGATTCTCATGGGGCGCCGCGAACTGGCCTGGGCCGACGGGTTTTTTCTGCGCTGGGGATATCTGGCGGTCTTGATCGGAAGATTGCTGCCGGTAGTTCGAACCTTCATCGCGCTACCTGCGGGAGTTGGGCGCATGCCTCGCGGGCGCTTCCACATCTATACTTTTCTCGGTTCCTGGCCGTGGTGTCTTGGCCTGGCCTGGCTGGGGATGAAGCTGGGCGAAAATTGGCGGGAGCTGGGCAAATACTTCCATCAATTTGACCTGGTGATTGGCCTGGTGCTGGCGGTGGGAATCATTTGGTTTGTGCGCTCGCACTGGCAGAATAGAATCGGGACCGCGGGTTAAACCATTTCAGATGGCAGATTTTAGATTTCAGATTTGGAGTCTGATCTATTCCGCCGCTTGCGACCTCGATCTAAAATTTACAATCCGAAATCTACAATCCTTCCTTCCGGGGGTCATCCATGAAGCCATTGCTGGTGTTGCTTGCGGCGCTGATGATGAATGCGGGCGCCGTGGCGCAAGCTCGTGCCGTATCCGATAAGCCCTTCGTGGTCGAGTATTACTACAAAACCAAGTGGGGACACGCGGACGAGTTTCTGGGGCTGTTCAAGAAGAATCACTATCCGTTGCTCAAAAAGGAAGTCGAGATGGGGCGCCTGCTGAAGGTGTGGATGGACCAGCCGCGTTATCACGTCACCGAAGACGGGCGCTGGGACTACCGTGTGACCATCGTGTTCAAGAACGCCGCAGTCGCCAATGAGCCCTTCGACGAAGATGCCTTAAAGAAACAATTGTTTCCCGACCAGCAGGGTTACCAGCGTGAAGAACAGCGCAGGTTCGAAATCCTGGACGCGCATTGGGACCTGCCGGTAAAAGCCATGGATTTGGAAAAGTAGAACAGCACTAACCACAGAGGATACTGAGGACACGGAGAATCACTGACTAAAACCTCTGTGACCTCTGTGGTTCATTCAGGTTTTGCAGCCGTTCGCCGTGCCCTAGCGGCCATTCGCTGCTGCTGCGGTTGCAAATACCGACTCAATACGAGAACATAACCGTTCGCCTTACATCCCAGGTGCACATAAGGAAGCAGCCCAAACATGCCGACGCGGTCGAAGAACGCAAGGACAAAGACAAAGCCGGAGACGGAGCCCAGGCGCCACAGCGGCGAAATCGAAACGCCCAAAGGCAAGCTGGGAATCATGATCCCGGGCATGGGCGCCGTGGCTACGACATTTGTCGCAGGAGTGGAGGCGATTAGGAAAGGTATCGCCAAGCCCATCGGCTCGCTCACCCAGATGGGCACCATCCGGCTGGGCAAGCGCACCGACGCGCGCTCCCCCAAGATCAAGGAATTTCTTCCCCTCGCGACATTGAACGACCTGGTGTTTACGGGTTGGGACATCTTCGACGACAACATGTATGCCGCCGCCTCGAATGCGGGGGTGCTGGAGCGCGAGCTGCTCGATCAGGTCAAGCCCTTTCTCAGTACGATCAAGCCGCGCAAGGCGGTATTCGACCACAATTATGTAAAGAAGCTCGATGGGCCCAACGTCAAGAAGGGCAAGAACAAGATGGATCTGGCGGAACAGGTGCGGGCTGACATTCGGGACTTCCGCAAAAGTTCCGGCGCCACCCGGCTGGTCACCATCTGGTGCGGGTCGACGGAATCGTTTATCGAGCCAACTGCGGCCCACCAATCGCTGAAAGCGTTCGAGAAGGCCTTGACGCAGAACGATGAAATGATTGCGCCGTCGATGATCTACGCTTACGCCTCGCTGATGGAAGGCGTGCCCTTCGCCAACGGCGCTCCCAATCTGACCGTGGATATTCCGGTCATGCATCAGTTGTCGCGTGAAAATTCCGCGCCCATTTGCGGCAAGGACTACAAGACCGGACAGACGCTGATCAAAACCATTCTGGCTCCGGGTTTCAAGGCGCGCATGATCGGGCTGGATGGCTGGTTTTCAACCAACATTCTGGGCAATCGCGACGGTGAGGTGCTGGAAGATCCAGGCTCTTTCAAGACCAAGGAAGAATCCAAGCTGTCGGTGTTGGAACATATTTTGCAGCCCGAGCTCTATCCCGACTTGTACGGAAAATTTACTCACAAAGTGCGCATCAACTACTACCCGCCGCGCGGCGACAATAAAGAAGGCTGGGATAACATCGACATCTTCGGATGGCTGGGCTATCCCATGCAGATCAAGGTCGATTTCCTGTGCCGCGACTCGATTCTGGCGGCGCCCCTGGTGCTGGATCTCGTGCTCTTTCTCGACCTGGCGCAGCGCAGCGCAGAGTTGCGCGGCCTGGGAATTCAGGAGTGGCTTAGCTTCTACTTCAAGTCTCCCATGACTGCGCCCGGGCTCTATCCGGAGCATGATTTGTTTATCCAGTTGATGAAGCTCAAGAACACGCTGCGGCACCTCAAGGGCGAGGATCTGATCACGCACCTGGGTTTGGAATATTACGATTGATTGCGTAGCACGACCGCAATGGCGAAGACTTTAAGGAGATCAGGGAATGGCGACAAAGATTGCAAAGACAGCAGACCGTAAGAAGGTCATGGACACCACCAAGAGCACGGATTGTCCCAAGTGCGGCAAACCCACGCGTATTGTGAAGCGGGTGAAAGATCGCGAGCGCGGCATCCCAGGGGGGATTTTTATTTCCTGCTCGGCCTGCGAATTTTACGAGAAGCTGTAACCCGACGAACCCGAACACTGAAATAATCAGGCGCTGACCGCCAGGCTCATTTGATCGAGGATGGACCGCGCTTCCGCTCCCGGATTCGGAGCGGCGGTGATCGGACGTCCTACCACGATGTAAGTCGAACCCGCAGCAATGGCTTCCGCCGGAGTTACGACGCGGCTCTGATCGCCGTGATCTTTTCCCGCCGGACGCACGCCCGGAGTGACAATCAGAAAATGGTCGCCCAGTTTGAGGCGCAGCTCGGAAGCTTCCAGAGCCGACGCAACTACGCCCTGACAGCCGTTGCTGATCGCCAGGCTCGCCAGGCGCAACACCTGGTCCACGACCGGGCTGTGTACCCCAACTTTGTCGAGGTCATGATCGTCCATGCTGGTGAGGACGGTAACTCCAAGGACCATCAGTGCGGGATTGACGCTGTGCGCGGCATCTACGGCTGCGCGCAACATCTTCGCGCCACCGGCGGCGTGGACGGTGAGCATGCTCACGCGCAGCTCGGCTGCTTCGCGAACCGCGGCCGCGACGGTGGTGGGAATGTCGTGATATTTCAGGTCGAGAAACACGCGGCGGCCAGACGCCACGAGATCGCGCACCACGCCCGGACCTTCGGCGGTGAACAGCTGCATGCCGACTTTGTAAGTCAAAGCCGAGTCGCCCACGGCCGCTACAATCCTTTGCGCGGCGGCCGCGGATGAAACATCCAGGGCGACGATCAAGTGTTGTCGCGGGTCATACATCTGGGGGAGTTTAATGGATTTGCGGCTGGCAGGCTAGTAGCGAAGCGCTGCTGCCACCAGTTGCGGTTGCGCCGGTTTGGCGGAGTCCTTGGTGCGCACCACGTCCAGACGCACTCTCTGCAGGCCTCGAGACTGGAACCGCAGGACGCGCGCGGTGTTGTAGGACAGATCGATGATCCGCCCCGGAACCACCGGCCCGCGGTCATTGATACGGACTACCACAGCCCGGCCGTTACGCAGGTTGGTTACCCTCACCCAGCTGCCCAAAGGCAGGGTAGGATGAGCCGCAGTGAGATCGTACATATTGTACGGCTCGCCGCTGGCCGTAGTCTTGCCCTGAAAATAGTCTCCGTACCAGGATGCCGTCCCAATTTGATACGGCTTGGTCGTGGCTACCTTGGCCGGATGTTCTGCATTTCTGGTGTTTCCGGACTCTGAGCTGGCTGGTCGCTGAGCCGCCCCTAGGCTGGCAACCGATAAAACAATTGCCAGTGTATGAGCTATAGGTCCTCGCATTCAGTCACCTCTCATCGTTCAACTAACGCACCTACCTCGGCCAGGGATTTGACAAGGCTACCCGTCGATCGGAGGGCTGTCAACCCACTTTTGACTGTATTAAGATTATTATCTAGTAATACATATCTCACGTAACATACTGTTAATCTTGACGGATGATACAGATATTGCTGTAGTCAATAGCCTTAGATGTTTATTAATTAGTAAATAATGGAAGCCGCCCCTGAAAGTGCAAGAATTACCTTCCGCCTGTTTTCAACTGGTTACGGACATTACCTCAGTTTGCTCGTGGGTAATCTCCACCTCAAGATGACCCCATTTCGCTGGCTTCACAATTTGCAACCCTGACAATTTCCGTTACATTGCCCTTATGGCTCAGGCTCTGCCCGTTGTGCTTACTATCGCCGGTTTTGACCCATCCTCGGGTGCCGGGGTGACGGCAGACATCAAGACGATTGCGGCCCATGGCTGTTATGGCGTTTCGTGCATTACCGCCCTTACCGTGCAGTCAACCGCCGGAGTCCGCCGGGTTGAAGCGATCGGCCCCGCTCTGTTGGCTGAGACTCTTGAGGAACTGAATGCCGACATCGAGATCTCGGCGGTTCACGTCGGCATGCTCGGTTCGGGGAAGGTAGCGCGGGCGGTGGGCGAGTTTCTGGCAAGCTCGAAGCTGCCTAATATCGTGGTGGATCCGGTTCTGAAATCCTCGTCGGGCGCCGATCTGATCGACGCTGCGGGCTCACGAGTGCTGGTTCAGCAGCTGTTCCCACTTGCCACCGTGATCACGCCCAATGTGGACGAGGCGGCCGTCCTCACTGGACTCGAAGTCAGGAACCTTGAGCAAATGCGCGCAGCAGCGCACAAGCTGCACGGCCTGGGCGCGGCCAATGTAGTCATTACCGGCGGCCACCTGGAAAAAGCCATCGACCTGCTGAGCTTTACGGGCGGACACGGAATCGAGCAAGAAGTATTCAAATCCGACCGCTTGCGGTCAAACTCAACCCACGGCACCGGCTGCGCCTTCGCCGCAGCGATGGCCTGCCATCTGGCGCGCGGGCGGGGATTGCCGGAGGCGGTTCTGTTGGCCAAGGCCTATGTCGCGGCGGCGATCGGCAACGCCCGTCCTTTGGGCCACGGCACGGGCCCGGTGCATCACCTCTACCGCATGGATCAGCAAAGGCGTGTCGTGATTAACGATCCGGTATCTCCAGGAACCACGTAGGGCGGGTGTCTCACCCACTCGGCCGGTCAGAGCCCAGATGTTTTGGACAAGGAAGCGCCAAGCCAGCTGCATGCAGAGCTGAAAACCCAAAGACCGGATTGAGGCGGGGGAGGGACTGCTCGGTTGCGGGTGTTTACAGCTTTGTGCCTGGGGCTTTTTTCAGCAGGAGCCCGGCCACGAAGGCGGCAATGGCGCCCAACAGCCACTGCATCCGGTACAACTGCACCGCGTGAAAATCGTTAAAGGTTTGAACGTTGTAAATCATGCCCACGGCCACCCCGGCCATCACCAGGCAAACCAGCCCAGCGAAGAAAAAAACCAGCGCTGCGGTGGAAAGTCCGAGGGCGTGTTTGATGTTATGAAATTCCAGATAGAGCGTCCAGCGCGCCGCCGTGGAAGCGCGCGCCTCGCGGGAGTTGCCGCAGGCGTGGCAAAAAAGCGAGCCCACCATGAACTCCGCGCCACAACCATCACAAGCTTGCACCATGCCCGGACGAGCGGCCTGGGATTGAACTACAGGCGGCCGCCAGAACTCGTGTTGCGCGTCACGCACAACGTCGGACATAACACACCTCAACGTGGTTTACATTCGCAAGCCAATGACCAAAAAGCGAAAAATCGTAACTTATTGATACGCCGCTTCTTGATCACCTGAACCTGGAAACTGCAACCCTATCTAAGGCAAGAATTACCGTTCGCACTAGGAAAGATAAGCCCGACTGATTATGAAGGACGATGAAAAGACGTTTATAAAAGCAGATTATAAGCCCGTTTTTCATCGACTCTTTGAGCGGCTGGTGACCTTTTTGGTTCGCAGCGGCATGGCTTGCTTCGGGTAAACTAAAGTCAAGCAACCTTGGATTGAGAGCCAATTGTTTTTTTTCCTTCCACGCCGCGCCGCCGCGTCTGTGATGTGCCTGCTGCTGGCGGCAGCGATTGCGCTCGCGGCCCAGCAAACGGCCCCGCCTGCCGAGTCCCTGGCGTACCGTCCCCACGATCCCCTGAACCAATCGGCATTCAACCACTTCTACAACCTTGATTACGACCGCGCCGTGCAGGAGTTTGAGCAGGTTCTGGGGCGTCATCCCGACGACCCCTTCGCGGTGAACCATCTGCTGACCGCGATTCTTTTTCGCGAGCTCTACCACATGGGCGTTCTCAATACCGGGGAATACGCCAATGACACGTTTATCTCGGCCCCGCACCGTCCCGCTGACCCGAAGATCAAGCAGCAGATACAGGACCTGGTGGCGCGGGCCATGCAATTGGAGGAGAAACGCCTGAGTGCGAAGCCGGACGATGTGGAAGCCCTCTACGCCCGGGGGGTGACTCGCGCCCAGTTCGCTACTTACACCGGCCTGGTTGAACATGCCTGGTTTTCAGCCCTGCGCAACGCCGTGGGGGCGCGGCGGGACCACGAGCGGGTGCTGGAGCTTGCCCCTACGGTGGTGGAGGCGAAATTGATCGTGGGGGCGCACAATTACGTTGTCGGAAACCTGCCCTGGGGACTGAAAGCCGCGGCTTCGATGATGGGGCTGGGAGGAAACAAGGAGAAGGGAATTCGCTATCTTCAGGAATGCGCACAAGGCAGCGGCGAAACCAGCGTGGACGCGCAGATCCTGCTGGTAGTGTTTCTGCGCCGGGAGCACCGCTACGACGAGGCGCTGCAAATCGCGCGCGGCCTGATTCCGCGCTTTCCGCAAGACGTCCTGCTGGCCCTCGAGGAGGGTCACCTGCTGCGCGCCGCCGGGCGCCCCCAGGAGGCGGAAGCCGTCTATCGCAGAATCTGGCAGGCGGGAAGGGAAGGCCGCTACCCTAACTTGCACTACGAAATTGCCGCGCTTAGCCTGGGCGACCTGCTGCGCAGCGAGAAGCAGTACGTGGAGGCGGCCGCCGCTTACGAACTGGTAAGCCAGGCTCCCCAGCCCGATCCCGAAACCGTGCAGAAAGCGAACCTCGGAGCCGGAGAGATGTATGACCTGCTGCAGAAGCGCGATCTTGCCCTGACCAAATATCAGGCCGTAGTAGCCAAAGACGCCAACACTCCGCCGGCCGAGACGGCGCGCAAGCGCATGAAAGAAGCCTACCGGGAATAGTATCGCGGCCGAGGGGGGAACCTTTTCGAGGCAATCGACGTATATTCTTAAAGTCGACTTGATCGACCGCCGGAGGTTTTCGTGTACTGCAATTACTGCGGAAAAGTGATTCAGGATGATGCCAGCCATTGCGCCTATTGCGGTAAGCGGATCGGGAGCGTAATCGCCCGCAAGCGTCTGCTGCGTCCACGCGCCGGCCGCAGAATCGCCGGGGTCTGCGCCGGCGTCGCGGAGTATTTCGATCTGGATGTCACCCTGGTGCGGGTGGTATGGCTGATTGTCGCCGTCATGACCGGTATCGGCTTGCTCAGCTATCCGATCGCGTGGATCGTGATGCCGGAAGAACCGGTCAGGGTCGAAGCGCCGCAAGGGCATCAGGCCCCCGCTGCGTAGATTTCCCATCTCGCCCCCCTTTGCGCCTTGAGATTGTGTCGTGTTAAATCAGCACGATGATTCAAATCAAGAGCACTGACGCCGACATCTTTTACCGGCTTTTGGGCGAAGGCCCGCCCCTCGTGCTCTTACACCCGTTTCCCGTACATCATGAATTCTGGCTTCCGGCGGCTCAGGCGCTCACCTCCCGCTACCAGCTGATTCTTCCCGATTTGCGCGGCCACGGAGACTCTGGAGCGGGTGAAGGCCCGGCGACGATGGCGAAGCATGCCGCCGATCTCGCCCGCGTGCTGGATAACGCGCAGGTAGCCCGAGCTCCCTTTGCCGGAGTTTCCATCGGCGGCTACATTCTGTTCGAATTCTGGCGTCGGTATCGTGCGCGTGTTGCCGCGCTGGCCCTGTGCAATACCAAGGCCCAGGCAGATTCTCCGGAAGCAAAGGCCGGCCGCTTGCGGGCTGCTGCGGAGGTTCTGCAACATGGCACCGAGCCCTTCTTCGAAGGCATGGCGGCCAAGGTTCTCGGGAACAGCACTCGCAGCAGCCGTCCCGATCTGGTGGACGGGGCGCTCGGCATGATGCGCAAGATGTCCGCGGAGAACGTCGCCAAAGTGCAGCGCGGCATGGCGGAGCGGCCGGATTCCGTTGCCGACCTCAAAACCATCGATGTGCCTACCCTGCTGGTCACGGGCGACGAAGACAGTTTTACCGGCCCGTCGGAGGCCGAGTTGATGCGCAAACATATTTCCGGCAGCGAATTGAAAATCATAAAGCGAGCCGGTCATTATTCGCCCTGGGAACAGCCGGCAGAGGCAGGTCAACTGCTGCGCAGGTTCTTTGACTCGGTGCACCGGGCCTAGAAGGCGTGCCTAAAGCGCGAACCCGGAAAGCGGGCCGGCTTTGTTACAATCCTTCCGACATGCCTTCGAACCCGACCATCGACACCCTGCTGGTTTCCGAAAAGACGGTTGCCACCGCCAAGGGCGATGGCCCTGCCCTTGACGTCAGTGGCGCCGCCAGCCGAGTTTTCCTGCTGACCCTCGATATCACCAACATCATTGAGCAGCAATCGCTGGATGTGAGCATCTTTGGATCGGCCGACGGCGCTGCCTGGCCGGCCAAGCCGATTATTGCGTTTCCACAGAAGTTCTATCGCGGTCAGCATCCGCTGTTGCTCGACCTGACCGGCAGTCGCGAAGTGAAGTTTATTCGCGCTCACTGGGATGTACACCGCTGGGGCCGCGGCACGGAAACGCCGATGTTCGAATTCAATATCGCCATCAGGGAAGTTCCGCCGGATATTCTGAACGAAGCCGCTGCCGAGGCCAAAGCGCTGGTCTAGAAGCCGATCTCTTATCGTTTTGGTCATTACCGATTTGATCTTTACCCATTTGATCAGTGCGGGCGCTGCTGCGCCCTTCGCGATTCAAGCGCATCCGCTATATTGGAATCTGGCATGAGCAAGGATTCGACGGCCGTGGTACGTCCGGCGCGAAACATTGCCGGCAGGTTACGCCTGCCGGGAGATAAATCTATTTCCCATCGCTACGCCATGCTGGCGGCGGTCGCGCACGGTACCAGCCGTCTGCAGAATTTTTCCACCGGAGCCGACTGCGCCAGCACTTTGGCTTGCATGCAAGCTTTGGGCGCCGAGGTGCAGCGACGGGAAGATACGGTCGAAGTTCGCGGTCGCGGACTGCAGTTGCAACCGCCCAGTTCGCCGCTGGACTGCGGCAACTCCGGCTCAACCATGCGGATGCTGGGCGGAATCCTTGCAGGTCAGAAATTTACCAGCGAGCTTGTCGGCGACGACTCCCTGTCGCGGCGGCCCATGGCGAGAATCATCGCGCCGCTTGAAATGATGGGAGCGAAAATCGCTGCCCAGAACGGAGGCCGCCCGCCGCTGCGGATCACCGGCGGAGCACTGAAAGCCATCTCTTACCGGTTGCCAGTGGCCAGCGCGCAGGTGAAGTCATGCGCGCTATTCGCGGGGCTTTTTGCTCAGGGAGAAACGTCTGTAATCGAACCGGTGCTTACCCGCGATCATGGAGAGCTGGCGCTGCGCGCCTTTGGAGCGAGTCTTACCCGATCGGGCAATGAAACGCGAATTACCGGCGGGCAAGAGTTGCGGGCCATCGATGCGGCGATTCCGGGAGATATTTCCAGCGCAGCATTCTTCCTGTGCGCGGCCGCATTATTTCCCGGCGCGCAGTTGGCGATCGAGGGTTTGCTCATGAATCCCACGCGGGCGCGCCTGCTCGACATCCTGATCTTGCTGGGCGCGAGAGTTTCTGTGACCCAGGTGGAAGAGCAACATGGCGAATTGCGGGGGATGGTCAAAGCCGAAGGCCGCTCTCTGGGCGCGGTTACGATCGCGGGAGACGACACGGCCTCGCTCATCGACGAAATCCCGGTGCTGGCGGCGATCGCGCCGTACACCACCGGAGGAATGGAAATTCGGGATGCGCGCGAGTTGCGGGTGAAAGAGTCCGACCGCATCGCTGCCATCGCCGCCAACTTGCGCGCCATGGGAGCGGAGGTAGACGAACGCGAGGATGGATTGAAAATTCCCGGCGGTCAGAAGCTGAGGGGGGCCGAGATTGATTCTCTCGGGGATCACCGTATCGCCATGGCATTCGCGGTCGCGGCTTTGCGAGCGGAGGGAGAGACATACATTCGCGGCGCGGACGCGGCGGTTATCTCTTATCCCGGATTCTTTGCCGCACTGGAGAGTGTGGTGCAGCGCTGACCTGGCTTAGCGCCGCTCCTAATGCTCACGGCTCGCAGGCCGCCGCTACCGCCCAAATTCATGAACCACGAAGCACACGAAGTTGCACGAAGGATTCAGATCTTAGGATCTTCTTCGCGCACCTTCGTGTCCTTGCTGGCGAGATCCAGATCACGGCCGTGTCTGTAAGGTAGCGTCCGGCGAGTTGGCTCGCGTATATTGGACGCCCCTGACCTCAATCACGAAATCCAATGAAAGCTGGTACGCCAAAATCGATTGTCATTCGCGACCTTCAGAGCTATGCCGACCTGGAGCAGGCCGAAGCCCTCGAAAGGGAAGTGTGGGGACTTGCGGACCGGGACGTGCTGCCTATGACGGTGATTGTCGCCACGAAGGAGGCGGGAAGCATCTGGGTTGGCGCTTTCGATGGTCCTAAGCTGGCCGGCTTTGCCTTCGGTTTCCTGGGCATGGAGCAAGGGCGCGTGATGTTGCATTCGCACATGCTGGCGGTCGAGGAGTCGTATCGCGATCTCGATCTCGGTTACAAGCTCAAGCTGGCCCAACGCGAACGGGCCCTGGCCATGCGGGTGCAAGAGATGACCTGGACCTTCGATCCTCTGCAAAGCAAGAATGCGCATCTTAACTTTGGCAAGCTGGGAGTGGTTTCCGAAACTTATAGAGTTGATTTCTACGGCCCTGAAACATCCAGTGTGTTGCACCAGAACGGCACCGACCGTTTGTGGGTGAGGTGGCCGCTGGCCAGCCGGCGAGTTCGCGATCGCCTGCAGGGCAAGGATTATCGGCCGGAAGTTCTGGATGCGTTTTCGCGGCTGCAGCCCCTGGTGCAATTCAACGGCGACGGCAAGCCCTTGCGCAACGATCTTCAAGCTGCGCTGGCGCGGCAGCGGATCGCGATTCAGATTCCAAGTGATATCGGGGCCGTCGAGCGCAAGGATCCAGGATTAGCCCGGGAATGGCGCGAGGCCACGCGTTGGGCTTTCACCGAGGCGCTGCAGGCCGGCTTCTTCGTGGCTGAGTTTTGCCGCACAGTCCGCGGACAACAGGGCCCGGGGAATTATCTGCTGGAGAAGGGCAGCGTCGCGGATTACGTTCCGGAGCTGCAGAGAAAGCCGGAAGCCTCACGTTAAATGGCGTTGCTCCTCTCCGAGTTGTGAATGGATCCCGACTCCGCCAATCCGATTCTGCTCTACGACGGAGTTTGCGGACTCTGTAATCGCCTGGTGCAATTCATTCTGAAGCGCGACGCCCAGGCCCGTTTCCGTTTCGCCTGGCTGCAGGGCGAATTCGCGGCCGACCTTCTTCGCCGCCACCACTTGAATCCGAGCGATCTGGACACGCTCTATTTGGTGGAAGATCATGGCCGCTCTGGGGAGCGGCTGGCGGTTCGTTCCGATGCTGTCATCAAGGTGTTGCGTCAGCTCGGCGGTCCGTGGATGCTGGCCGCGGCCGGGTTAAAGATTATTCCACGCTGGTTGCGCGACTGGGGGTACAAAGTGATAGCGCGCAATCGCTACCGGATTTTCGGCCGGAGCGAACGCTGCCTTCTTCCCGAAAGCAGATATCGCGACAGATTTCTTGACCCCTAAAATGTCTGATCCCGGGGCGCGATGAACGCCGTCGATCCGCCTCTGACACCAACGTAACTCGGCTTGTGCCCGCACCGGCGATATGATTGCGCAAAGCACGCCGTTCTCTCGACGGATTGCTGAGGGAGGTCGTTCCATGCGACAAATTTGCAGAAGTCTCCTTCTGGTGTCAGCCGCTGCCGGGCTTTTCGCGATTCTGGCAAATGGTCAGGATGGCCCGTCCATGGCGGATGTCGCGCGCCAGGCGCGGCAGCAAAAGCAATCCAAAGAGGCCCAGGCTAACGGCGCGCCGGCATCCAAGACGCCGAAGGTAATCACCAACGAAGAGATTCCCGAGCATCCTGAAACCGCCGACGATTCGGTTTCGCCTGAGGGCGAAGGTCGTGGTGAGGCCGCTTCGCCTGCGGCATCGGATGGCGCCAGGCAATCAGCCGAGCAGTGGAAGGCACAGATTCGGGCACAAAAAGATCTGGTAAATTCCATGCAGAGCAGCATTCAGAAGGTCAGTGACTCGATTCAATTCGCCCCCGGCAACTGCGTGGCTGGTTGCGTGCAATGGAACGAACACCAGAAACAAAAGCAGCAGGAAGTGGAGCGGGCGCGTTCCCAATTGGAAAGCCAGAAGAAACGCCTGGAAAGCATGCAGGAATCGGCTCGCCGCCAAGGTTACGGCAGCGCCGTTTACGATCCGTAGTCCACTCCAGCAGTATTTACTTCTGCCCGAGCACGAATCGCGAGATCCGCAAAGAATTAGACGCTCCCTCAACGACGTGTGCCGTTGAACTCTTAGGGGTCCTTCGCTCCGCCCAGGATGACAATTTGGAGTGACAATACGCCTGAGTCCGCCCAACCTTGACCGCCTCCGAGGCGGATGTTAGTTTCGCTCTACGTGTGAAATTCCGGGAGCCAGCACTCTGAGTCGGTCAGCGAAGACGCGGCATTTGGCGGATGCCTCTTCCCCTGTCGATCGCGAGCGGCGCGATTTTCTCATTCGCTGCTGCCAGGGAGCTTCGGCAGCCCTGCTTCCCGGCCTGCGCAGCCTGGCAATTCCTCCGAATTATTTTCTGGACTCGCCTGCCTTCCATTCTGCCGAGTCAGAGTTTCACCTGCACCCGCGCTACCGCGAGCAACTACCTCTTGAAGCCACCCTGCTAAAGACGCAGGCAGGGTTCGACAGTTTCGTCACGGAAAAATATGCAGATCAGATCGGGGAGATTCTGGCTCGATGGAGCGCCGCCTGGCGTCGATTTCCACCGGAAGTGAGTGCGATCGAACCGGTCCTCGGGCCAAATTTCGTGGGGGCATCGTTGTGCGCGGCTGACTCACGCCTGATACGCTCAGGCCCGCCCGTCGAAGTCCGTCAAAACAGATTTGCCGACCAGACTGTTTTGAGCAGGGAAGCCTTTCTCAGCCAGCTGCGGTCTGCGCTGAGTTCGTTCTCGCAGCTCATAACTGCGGATCTGCAAGTCGTGGCAATCGATGCGAAGCCTGCACAAAGGCCCGGTCGTTTGGTGACCCGCATTCGCTATGAACTGGTCGGTTCGGGCAAGGATTTTCATCGCGAGCAGCGTGTGGGTGAGTGGGGGCTCGAATGGGAGCAAAATTCCTCAGGCAATGGATTCCTGTTGCGACGCTGGGAAGCTCTTGATGAAATCCAGAGCCGTTCCATCGACCCTGTTTTTGCTGACATCACCGGGCAAGCACTGGGAGGCACTGCGTCCTACACTTCTCAGCTGGCGCACGGAGCCGACTACTGGCGAACTGTACTCGATGTCGCGTGCGGCATCGATATTTACGGGCACAACGGTGTTTCTGTCGGCGACATCGACGACGATGGCTTCGACGACCTTTACATCTGTCAGCCGGCAGGCCTTCCCAACCGGCTTTACCGCAACCGCGGCGACGGCACTTTCGAGGATGTTACAGAATCGTCTGGCCTGGGCGTGCTCGAAAATACAGCGTGCGCGCTCTTCGCCGACATCGACAATGACGGCCGCCAGGATCTGATCGTCGTCCGCACCAGCGGACCGTTGCTGTTTCTGAACCAGGGTGGAGGGAAATTTCGCCAGAGGCCCGGCGCCTTCCAGTTCGCCACGCCGCCCCAAGGGACTTTCACCGGCGCGGCTCTGGCCGACTACGACCGCGATGGCTGGCTGGACATCTATTTCTGCCTCTATCTTTATTATCAGGGCACGGACCAGTACAAGTATCCCTCTCCTTATTACGCGGCCGAAAATGGTCCACCCAACTTCATGCTGCGCAACCAGCAGGACGGCACCTTCCGCGACGTCACGTCGCAAACCGGCCTGGACAAGAACAATACCCGCTACAGCTTTTGCTGCGGATGGGGCGATTACAACCGGGATGGCTGGCCCGATCTTTATGTAGTGAATGATTTTGGCCGCAAGAACCTGTACCGCAACAATGGCGATGGCACTTTTACCGATGTCGCTCCGCAAGCGGGAGTGGAAGACGTTGGGGCGGGGATGAGCGTTTGCTGGCTCGATCACAATAACCATGGCGCTGAAGATCTTTACGTTGCCAACATGTGGACTGCCGCCGGCAAGCGGGTGTCGGCGCAGGAGATGTTCCAACCGGGTGCGCCTGAAGCAGTGCGCGCGCTTTACCGCAAACATGCCATGGGCAACTCGTTGTTTCTCAACCGCGGCGACGGAACTTTTCAGGAACGAGGCGCGGCCGCCGGGGTGGAGATGGGGCGCTGGTCATGGTCGAGCGATGCCTGGGATTTTGATCACGACGGCTTCTCCGATCTTTACATTACCAACGGCATGGTCTCAGGCCTCGCGCGCGATGATCTGAACAGCTTTTTCTGGCGCCAGGTGGTGGCCAATTCGCCAGTCGAAGCGAAACCCGCGCACGATTACGAGCAGGGATGGAACGCGCTCAACGAACTCATCCGCTCTGACGGCACCTGGAGCGGCTACGAGCGCAACGTGTTCTATGCCAATAACCGTGATGGCACGTTTTCTGATATCTCCGGCGCGGCTGATCTGGATTTTCTGGAGGATGGCCGAGCCTTTGCCCTCGCGGACTTCGATCATGATGGCCGCCTGGAAGTGTTTCTGAAAAATCGCAACGGCCCGCAGTTGCGCCTGTTGAAGAACGTGATGAAAGGCCTGCCACCGGCAATCTCTTTTCGCTTGCGCGGAGGCAAAAGCAATCGCGACGCGATTGGCGCAGCAGTCACGGTGGAAAGCGCCGCCGGCCGCCAGACGCGCATGTTGCAAGCCGGCTCAGGATTTCTTTCCCAGCACAGCAAAGAATTGTTCTTTGGGCTGGGGGAAGTTAAAGGCCCGGTGCGGGCATCGATCCGCTGGCCCAGCGGTTTGGTGCAGGAGCTGCACGAACTGCCAATCAACCACCGGGTTTGGGTCGAAGAGGGCGAGGAACCATCGCGTATTGAAGCGTTCGGGTCCAGCCTGATGAAGCTATCGCCTGCGGCAGTTAAGGCACAGGATGCTGCTGGGGCAAGCGAACCCCTGCCCAGCAAAGTTGAAACCTGGCTGCTGGCACCAGTTTCCGCGCCTGATTTCTCTTTGGCTGACCTAAGCGGGCGCCCATACACGCTCGCGGAATTTCGGGGAAAATCTTTGCTGCTTCATTTCTCGACCAGCGCTTCCACGGCCTGCCGAGAATATTTGAGTGCTTTCAGCCAGGTCCACAAGCGCTGGGCAAGCCAGGGCCTGCAACTGCTGGCGGTCAACGCAGACAATCCCGCCGAGGCGTCGAACCCAGCGATGTTGGAACAAGACAAGCGGCTAGGGTTTCCAGTTCTTCGCGGATCGGACGACGTTGCCGGCATTTACAACATTCTTTACCGTTACCTTTTTGACCGCCATCGAGATATGAGCCTGCCGACAAGCTTTCTGCTTGACCGTGAGGGCCACATCGTCAAGGTGTATCAGGGAACGGTCGATCCGCAGCAGATAGAGGACGACTCGCGAGATCTTCCTGGCAGCGATGCAGAACGCCTGGCGAAGGCTCTGCCCTTTCCCGGCGTGAACGACGGACTTATCTTTCGCCGGAACTACCTCAACTATGGCTCGGTCTATTTTCAGCGCGGCTATTACGATCAGGCCGGAGCATCCTTCCAGTCAGCGCTGCGTGACGATCCATTAAGCGCCGAAGCGTTCTACGGCCTGGGGAGTGTGTACCTGAAACAGGAGAAAAACGGCGAGGCGCGCGAGAACTTTGAGCGTGCAACCAAACTTCCCGCCAGCTATCCCGATACCCTGGCGAATTCATGGAACAATCTTGGCCTGCTGGCGACCCGCGAAGGTCGCACCGAACAGGCGATTCCGTACTTTCAGGAAGCGCTTCGGCTGAATCCCGATCATCTGATTGCGCTCGACAATCTGGGTAACGCGTACCGCCAGCAGAAGAAGTGGGAAGAAGCCCGGCAGACTCTGGAACACGCCGTGCAGGTCAGCCCCGACGAGGCCGAGGCCAACTACAGCCTGGGCATGGTCTTTGCCCAGCTTAACGACAGCGAGCGGGCTTACGATTATCTTCAGAAAGCGCTGAAATCTCGTCCGGATTATCCCGAAGCGCTCAACAACCTGGGAGTGCTTTACCTGCGCACGCAGCGCCGGGATGAGGCGGTGAGAACTTTCGAAGAGTGTATTCGGATCGCGCCGGCGTTCGACCAGTCATACCTGAACCTGGCTCGCGTGTACGCGCTGGAAGGCACCCCTGAGAAAGCGCGAACCGTGTTGCTCGAATTGCTCGAACAGCACCCCGGTCATGTCCAGGCAGAGAAGATGATCGAGGAACTCCCCAGGTGAGATGCTAAATGCATCTCGCAACTGGAGACGGTTCAGGAACTAACTTTCCCGAAAGCCTAACCGTTTGCCCTGGCCACTAACGCGATCGCCAAACAGTAAAAGACAAACATCAGGAAAAGATAAATGTAGGCCTTGCTGCCTGCGCCTTTAAATTCCTTCCAGGCGAGCACGCCCCACAATGCCGCCACCATGGGCGCAGACTGTCCAATCGCGTAGGAAATAGCGACGCCGGTAAAGCTGGCCGCAACGAGGTTGAACACCATCCCAGTGCCCCAGATCACTCCGCCCAGAAGTCCAAGTACGTGGCCAGAGGCGGGGCCGCGGAAAAAGTCGGAGAAGTTTACTGGCTCTCCCACCAGCGGTCTCTTCATGAAGTAGATATTCCAGATGGAACAGGAGAGCAGCGCCCCCAGGGTCAGGAAGACAGCGGTGCTATAGGGGCCAAGCACGTTGCCGGTAGTCATCGCGTGGGCGACGAAGGGAGCCCACAGGCCCATCAGAACGCCGGAGACCACACAGGTGATGATGCTTTTTTTCGATACGGCGCGTCCCGCGCTGGCCAGACTGCCGTATGCCTTACCGTCCAAAACCACGGCGATGACGGCGCAAACCACGCCCGCCGCCAGCAGAGCCGCATTGCCGCGAGGCTGCAGGGCGTAGCTGGAAATAACGCCGACCACCAGCGCGATTCCAATCGACACCGGAAAAGCGATGGCCAGCCCCGCCATGTCAATGGCTGCGACCAGAAGCAGGTTGGCCAGGTTAAAGATCGCGCCGCCCACCAGGGTGGAAACCACGTTGGAAACGTCAGCCGAATGGATGTTGTTCATCAGGCTGTTGGCGTCGTGGCCGGTGCTTCCCATCGTGTGCCCCAGCACCAGCGAGATCAGGAAGATGCCGACGGCATAGTCCCAATAGAACAGCTCGAAGCGATAGTTCTTTACGCCTTTGAAGGTATTGGCCCAGGATCCCCAGCAGATCGCGCTGGTGATCATCATCAGCAGCGCAACCGTCAAGCTGTGCGGTGTGTACATCGGTTCTCCTTGAAAAGCTTCTTCTCGTGCCGACGCGGAGACAAATCGCCTTTCAAATTCGCGCGAACGCGACGGCCAAACTTCGCTACCGCCATACTGCGCCGAATCTCGACTGCAAAGAATGCTTGAAGAAACCCAGACACGCCAGTTAATTCTTTTTTGGCGTCGGAGCCATCAGCAGGTCTGTAAACATCTTGTAAAACTTTTCCGTGTCCAGGTCCACCTGTATCTCGACCGGCTGCAACTCGAGCTTGGGCTTGTCCCGATCGGTCCAGGTCAGAATATTTCCGTAGCCGGCGCCACGGTCGAGGTCGATATCCATAAAGCGGGTTTCGCTTTTGGTGATCACGCTGGGATCGAGCCATGCCGCCGCCGTGAGTTCATCCCACAGATAGTTGTACTGGCCATACAGGCGAGAGTATTTTCCGATATAGGTTGCCGCCGGTGAGTCGCTGGTTTTGATCCGGTCGATCAAATCCTTAGTCAGCCTGGTTTTTACGGAAATATCTACCGTGGTGCAGACAATCTTTTTCCACGGTTCCTGCAGCACGATGTGGGCCGCTTCGGGATCGAACCAGATATTGAATTCGTGGCGCGGCGTATTGACGAACTCAGGATCGGTAGTTTGCGGACTCAGGCTGCCGCCCATGAACACAAGCTCCTGCGCCAGGCTGGCGAAATCCGGATCGATCGAGATGGCAAGCGCGAGGTTGGTCATGGGACCTCCAGCGTAAATCGTCACCTCGTGGGGGAACTTGTGAACCATGCGAATCATGAAATGGACGGCGTCTTCGTCGGCCGGCTTGGTGGTGGGTTTGCCTTCGGGCATCTCGCCCAGCTGGTCCGGCGGGTGGTAGAACTTCGGCGTCCAGGCTCCCAGCCAGGTTACTGATCCGTAGAGCTGTTCCCAAAGTTCGGTGTCTTGCTTGGTTCTCACAAGCGGATATTCGGCGCCGGCGAAGACCGGAATGTCGGTGCGTCCAACCAGCTCCAGCATGCGCAAAGTGTGCGCCACTTCCGCTTTGAGCCATGCGTCGCCGGTGACTACGGTGATTCCGAGGATCTCGGTTTGCGGCGATTGAACCAGCAGAAGTATCGATTGCTGGTCGGTTCCGCCCGGACCGGCGGCATCCTGATCGATGATGATCTTGCGTTTTTGCTGACCAGACGCTGCTAGAGACGCTACGAATATCGTTACCACCAGAACCCAGACTCGGCCGAATTTCATCGTTCACCTCGAAAGTTTGGTCATCTTTATCTTTTGCAGAACTGCCGGACTTGGTCCGGCTGGGCAGGTGGAACACCTGGCCCTACGTGTGTTCGGAATACTTCCGGCTATCGTGCGCCGGACAGACGGCCAATCAGCAACTCGAAAAATTTAGCTGAATCTACGTCCACCGCCACCTTGGCGTTGGGTACAAATTTGTCGCGCAGAACCGGAGATGTTCTGGTACTGGCCAGGGTCGGCGCCGATCCCCGGATCGATATATTCATGTTCGCCTGCTTCTCGGCTCCGGGCTTGCGTTTCAGGTCGCCCGCCTCCGGACTGTAGCCCAAGGTTTCGCCGGCGGTGAGCTCGCCGGTAGTCTCCACATCGACGTAGTAGTCCCGCAACGTTAGCAGAGACGGATCGAGGAAGCCTGCCACCGCCAGCGAGTCGTGCATATTTGGTCCCACTAAAAATCCCTGCTCGCGGTTGTGGCTGATGGCGTTACGGCCAATCTTCGCGGCGGCCTGGCTCACCGGATTCTGCGCAGCCTCGAGAACGCGAACATGCTCTTCCGTGAGCGATGTCTTGCGAGTCACGTCAAGCCCCACCATGGTGATAGGAATTCCCGACTGGAATACGATGCGCGCCGCCTCCGGATCGACATAGACGTTGAACTCGGCGGCGGGCGTGATGTTTCCACCGGAGAGCGAACCGCCCATCATGACGATCCCGCGGATCATGCCCGCGATTTCCGGATCAATATTGAGCGCGGTAGCGATATTGGTTAGCGGACCAATCGGAAGCAACGTCACTTCGCCAGGATATTTGCGGACGATTTGTTGAATCAGCTCCGCGGCCGGCTCGGCTACCGGCTTGATCTTTGGTTCGGGAAAGACGGCTCCGCCCAAACCGTTTTCGCCATGCGCATATGCGGCGGTGACCAGGCGTCGCACCAGAGGGATTTTGGCTCCTGCAGCCACTGGAATATCGGTGCGGCCGGAAATTTCCACCATCCGCAGAGCGTTGGGAAGAGTCAGTTCCAGTGGCACATTTCCGGCAACCGGGGTGATGGCTTCAATCTTCAGTTCGGGCGAACGCATGGCCAACAGCAAGGCCAGGGCATCGTCCACGCCGGGATCCGTGTCGATGATCACCCGGAACGGGCCGGCGGCTGGAGCCGGGCTGAGAGTGGAAGCGAGCGCTGAACCTGAAAGACTGCTGGCTGCCAAAGTAACTGCCGAGGACGCAACGAACTCCCGCCGAGTCATGCGAAAAGGTTTCAATTCCATATTGTCCGTCCTTAAACCGGATTAGCGCGGCTTCAAGTCGCCTCGAGCCTGGGCCGAGATCAAATGTTCGAGATCATAGCCGGCGCTGTCCGCGCTACTGCTTGGTCCGCGCCGGCTGCGTCATTAATTTAATGTAGAGATCGTAAAGCTTTTTGGTATCCACATCGAACTGCACGGTCGCCTTGCGCTCGTAGGGCGGAAGCTCGGCCGCGGAATCCCAAAACAGCGTTTCTCCATAACTGGGCCCGTGGTCGACGTCGATATCCACGTAGAGCTCTTTCTGCCCGGTGACGATCGAAGGATCAATCATGGCGGCGGCGGAAAGTTCATCCCACATGAAGCTCTCGACGGAATATTCGGTGAGGTAACGGGCCACCGGAGTATCGGCTTTGGCGATGGCGGATTTGACTTCGGGATTGACTGTGGTCTTAACCGAAATGTCGATCGGAGTAATGGTGATTTTCTTCCACGGCGCGCGCATGGCGATGCGCACCGATTCCGGATCGAACCACCAGTTGAACTCGCGGCGCCCGTCGATGCTGTTGATGCCGCCGTTGTTGGCATACATTCCGCTGCCCATCAGGACAAGCTCTTTGGCCAGCGTCGCCACTTCGGGATCGAGACGCAGAGCGAGCGCGATATTGGTCATGGGACCGCCGGCCCATATCACAACTTCGCCGGGATACTGGTGCACCATACGCACGATAAAATGGGCAGCAGTTTCGTCCAGCGGTTTGGTGTGAGGCGCGCCTTCGACCAGCGTCGGCACCACGTCGGGGTCATGATAACCGGCGCGGAATGCGGGCGGAATGTTCCCCGGCCGCTTGGAAAAGTCGCTCCAGCAGCCCTTGTAGCGGAACTTGCCATAGAGCGCCTCCCAGCGCTCGGTTTCTTCCTTGGAATTAAGTAGCGGAAACTCAGCGCCCTGAATGACGGGAACGTCGGTGCGTCCGGCGATTTCAAGCAGCCGCAGGGTGCGCTGGGTCTCTTCCTTGACCCACTGATCGCCGCTGACGGTGGTGATGCCCAATACGTCAAATTTGTCGGACTGTAGAAAAATCAGGATGGACTGCATGTCGGTGGTGGCTGGCCCGCGCGCATCCTGGTCAACGATTACTTTGATTTTTTGTGCCTGACTCGCTGCGGCTAGTATAAGAACGGCGGACAGCAGAACGACGAAGCTTCTCGGCTTCATGGCGAAAGTTCCCCCAGGTTCTTTGACCTTGCCTCGCAGGATTGGTTGGAAGACAGCCCGAAGTTCCAATGACCTGTTTCTGAAAGGACCCTGCATTGTAATGCCTGGGAGCCGCTGCCGCCAGCCTTTGTTGCCCGAACGGAGCATGGTCGCTTTGAAGCAAATGTTTCACAATCTCGGAAGACGCCTCTTGGGGCAGAAAGGGTTTTTCAAACCGAGCTGTCGCCCGGCCCCGGATTGCAGATGGTGCCCGTGACGCCTAGAATTGCGATTCAAGCGCGACTAAATTCGTAGCTGCTTTCCAGACATATTCGTCCTATGGGCCACTTCTTCTTCGCGTCGAACAAATCTGCTTGTGGTGGCACTCGTCTGGCCGTTTGCATTCTGGGCCTGGCGGCGTTGCTCGCGCCGTTTGCAGTTAGAGGCCAGTCTTCCGATGCTGCAGGTTCCACGTTGCAGGGATTAGTGGTGGATTCACGCGGCCATCCGCTTGCAGGCGTCACGGTTTCTCTCCAGGTCGAAGATGGTGGGCAGACCCTCAGCACGCACACGAATGCGGACGGCAGCTATCGTTTTTCGTCGCTGCACGAAGGCGTTTACGTCCTGCGCGCGATGCTGGCTGGATACCGGGATGCGACCCTAGGTCACTGCGTGGTGGAAGAGAAATCCACGAAAAAGGTTGACCTTACCCTGGACTCGTCAAACTCAAGTGCAATTCAAACCTCGGCGGCGGGAAAACCAGAGTTCTTCGATGAACCGGCCTTCACCGTGGCAGGCGTCACCGATACTACCAACCTCGGCGGACACGGTTCCGACACGATATTGCGAAGCAAGGAATCGCTGGCCCGGGAAACCGTGGCTTTAAGCAAAGAACCCGCGCCGTCCACTCCCTCTGCTGCTTCCACTCAGAAAAACCTGCGCGACGCAGCCGAGCGCACGCCCGACAGCTTTGAGGCGAACCATCGCTACGGGGCGGTGCTGGCGGACAGCGGAAAGAGCGGGGAAGCGATACCTTATTTAGAACGCGCTTCCCGGCTCAAGCCTGCCGACTACGACAACTCCTTTGAGTTGGCGCGGGCTTACGCCGCGACCGGCAAATATGAAGATGCCCGTTCCACCGCGCAAAGCCTGCTGAAAGAGTCTGACAGAACTGCGCGCGATCAGGCCGGGATCCATCACCTGCTGGGGGACATTGAAGAGAAGGCAGGCAATCCGCTGCAAGCGGTGCGGGACTACCAGCGTGCAGCAGAGCTCGATCCCAGCGAGCCGAATCTCTTTGACTGGGGCGCGGAGCTGCTGTTGCATCATGCCGCCGATCCGGCAATCGAAGTCTTCAGTAAAGGCAATCGATTGCACCCCGGTTCGATGCGAATCCTGGTCGGACTCGGCGTTTCTTTTTACGCTCGCGGCTCCTACGATCAGGCAGCGCAACGGCTGTGCGAAGCCTCTGACCTGAACCCGCAGGATCCGAGTCCCTATTTGTTCATAGGCAAGATGCAAAGCGCGGGAATCCAGGGCGCGGAAGTCACCCAGTCACCGTGTCTGGCAGAAAAGTTGAAACGGTTCGCCAGCCTGCAACCTGACAATGCCCTGGCAAACTATTACTACGCAATTGATCTTTTAAAGCGGCGCCAAGGTCCCAGCGACACGCGGACCGAGGAGCAAGTCGAGTCCCTGCTGGAAAAAGCGGTGC
The DNA here is from genome assembly GCA_036265205.1 of Terriglobales bacterium. Classification (GTDB taxonomy): domain Bacteria; phylum Acidobacteriota; class Terriglobia; order Terriglobales; family Acidobacteriaceae; genus JAIQFF01. Next base: position 54,567 of record DATAPL010000034.1, on the reverse strand, counting down.
GGCTTGATCCCAGGCTGGCGGACGGCTATCTGCAGTTAGGGATCCTTCGTTCCGACCGGAAGGATTTTTCCCAGGCAATCTCCGCCTATCAACAGGCCATCGCCGCAAGCCCCGGTATGGAAGAGGCGCACTACCGGCTGGCGCAGCTTTACCGGCGGACCGGGGACAAAGTCAAAGCTCAACAGGAACTTCAACTGTACCAGCAATTGTCCAGCAAGAAACAGCAGGAACTGGATCGCCAGCGGCATGAAATTCAGCAGTTCGTATACACTCTGCGGACGGAGCAGCAGCCGCGGTAAGTGCCTGGCATAGTGCGCAGATAACAATTCAGTGAGCGCCCGGCGTCGGCGAACTCATCAGATTCACAAGCATCCGATCAAACTTTTCGTTGTCGAGATCAATCTGAATTTCGATTGGCCTTGCGCCTACTTTTGAACCATCCTTCTCGTTCCAGGTCAGCGTGTTCCCATATTCCGCTCCGCGGCTGAGGTCTACGTTCATGTAGCGAGTCTCGCTCTTGGTGATCAGCGTGGGATCGATCCAGGCCGCAGCGGCCAGTTCATCCCACATATACTCGCCGCCCTGGCCGGTGCGGAAAAAGCGCGCGATGTATCGTCCCTGGGGCGTTCCGCTGGACTCGATCCGCTTGACCATTTCCGGAGTGAGCCGCGTCTTGATCGAAATATCAACCGGGGTGCAAACGATCTTCTTCCAGGGCGCGCGCAACACGATGTGGGCCGCCTCGGGATCGAACCAGAAGTTGAACTCGTGACGCGGGTTGCTGACGAACTCAGGATCATCCGTCTGCGGACCGATGCTCCCTCCCATGAAGACCAGGCCCTGCGCCAGTTCGGGGAATTGCGGATCGATGGAGATGGCGAGCGCCAGGTTGGTCATGGGGCCGCCCTCGTAGATGGTGACCTGCCCCGGATATTTGTGCACCATGCGGATCATGAAATGCGCCGCGTCTTCCGCGGCAGGTTTGGTTGTGGGCTGTCCCTCGGGAAGTGTTGGGACCACGAAAGCGTCGTGCCACCAGCGGTCGTCCCAGGCGCCCGCGAATGCCACCTTCCCGTACTGCTGCTGCCATACCTGAGTTTCGTCGCGGCGGCGTACCAGGGGAAAAACTGCTCCCGGCACGACCGGGATGTCGGTGCGGCCAATGATTTCGAGCAGGCGCAGGGTGTGGGCAACCTCTTCGTCGCGCCACTGGTTTCCGCTCACCACCGTGATTCCTAAGACTTCAACTTGCGGAGACTGAATCAGGGTCAGCAGCGTCTGCATGTTGCTGCCGCCTGGGCCTGAGCAATCCTGGTTGATGATGATCTTGCGGCGGGCCTGGCCATAGGCGAAGCATGCCGCCAGAAGAACAAAGACAATGGTCAAACGAAATGTATGGCGTTTCATCATGTGTAAACTACAACGAATCACGTAGGCCCAGATGTACTCATCTGGGCAGGCGAGCGTAAGCTCGCCAAAATCCGATTGCCCGATTGGTCAGGCTTTGCCCCTTACTGCGCCCGGTTAGGGTCGCGGCGGCCTGGTCATCAAGTCGATGTAGAGCTTGTAGAACTTTTCCGCGTCGATATCGAATTGAACGTTGGCTAGGCGCAGGTAAGGCGGAACCTGAGCTTTGGCGTCCCAGAAAATCGTCTTGCCATAACTGGCTCCATGATCGACGTCGATGTCCATGTAAAGCTGCTTCTGTCCGGTGATGATGGATGGATCGATCAGGGCAGCGCCGGCGATCTCGTCCCACATATAGCCGGGAAGGGAATACTTGTCGAGATATTGCGTGACTGGCGTGTTGGCCTTGGCGATGGTGGCTTTCATCTCCGTGGTAAAGCGTGTCTTGACCGAAATATCAATCGGCGTGATGGTCACTTTTTTCCACGGCGCGCGCAGGACGATGCGGGTAGCCTCCGGATCAAACCACCAGTTAAATTCCCGGCGGGCGTCGATGGCGCCGGGATCGATTGCGCCCTTGTCGGCATAAAGGCCACCGCCCATCATCACGAATTCCTTGGCCAGCGTGGCCACTTGCGGGTCGAGCTTCAGCGCCAGGGCAAAATTGGTGAGCGGGCCGCCTGCCCAGAGCACGACCTCTCCGGGATACTTGTGCACCATTTGCACAATGAACTCTGCGGCTGTGCCCGGAGCGGCTTGAATGTGCGGCGCTCCTTCCTTCATGGGAGGAACCACGTCGGGAGCGTGATAAGGTTCGTCGTAGATAGTGGAGCGATTGGCTCGGAAGCGCTCGGTCCAGCAGCCCTTATATTCCAGCTTGCCGTAGAGAGCTTCCCAGCGCTCAGTTTCTTCCTTGGAATTGAGCAGGGGAAATTCCGCTCCCTGAATGACAGGAACGTCGGTGCGATTGGCAATCTCCAGCAGACGCAACACGTGCTGGGTTTCTTCTTTCATCCACTGGTCGCCGCTGACGGTGGTGATCCCCAGAACCTCAAATTTCTCCGACTGCAGGAAGACTAGAAGAGCCTGCTGGTCGCTGGTGCCGGGCCCGCGCGCATCCTGGTCGACGATGACTTTGATCTTCTGCGCGGAAGCGGCGGCCGGCAGTAGGAGAGAAAGCAGGAAGACAACCGCCAGTCTGTGGTTACCCCAGATCATTATTCCTCCGCCGTTTCCGAACGCGCGTGTTCAGAGAAAAGGCGCGGCTTAGAGCCGCGCCCTCTTAAATCGCAGCACCCACCTGCAATTTTCCGCAAACTTCTAGAAACGAAGCTTGAGGGCGAACTGCACCAGGCGTGGGTTGTTCACCGTCTGGGTAATTGCGCCGAATCCGAAGGAGCTGATATCGGAGCCCGGCAAGTAGAACTGCGGGTGGTTGAACAGGTTGAAGAATTCCGCCCGGAAGTCCACCATCGTGCCCTCCCAAGGCAGAGGGAAGTGTTTGATGGCGGAGAAGTCGGTGTTCACAAATCCCGGTCCGTAGAGCGGAGTTCGCGAGGCGTTCCCCAATTTCCCCGGCCCGGAGGGTGTGAAGCATGAGGTGTTAAACCACGCCGTGATGGTGGGATTGCTCACGTTCGGATCGCAGGTCTGATCGGGGCGGTTGAATGTAGTTCCGCCGCTGGAAATGCTGGACCCGGATTCGTTATCGCTGTTGTCGATAAACACCGGGAATCCCGAGGTGATTTTTTCAATCACGTCGACCTCCCAGTTTCCCAGCACAGCGTTGACGCCGCCGTTCCAGCTGCTGCCGAAGCGTTTGCCCTTTCCGAAAGGCAGGTCATAGATCACGCTGGCGGTGAAGCTGTGATTGAGCTGGATTTGCGAAAGCGCCCAATCGGCCTTTCTGACGCCCGGCAACGGATAGTAGGTCGCTCCTGAAGAAGTGCCGACGCCATCAGGGAAGCCGCTGTCGAAGTTGCGGGCGTAGGTGTAACCAATCAGCGCGTAGAGCCCGTGGCGCGCGCTCTTGGTTTCAGCCTTCACCTGCAGGGAGTCGTAGCGGGCATCGCCGCGGTCGTTGATGTTGGCGATGGTAGTGAACGGTCCGAAGGGCGCCACCGGAACTCCGCAACCCAAATGATAGTTAGGATCGAAGTTGGCATTGGTGGGATCGCACGCCGTCGGGGAAGAGACGTTCAGGTTAAGACCGTCGATCAGGATGTGGTGGCTGCGCGAACCGGCATATCCGGCCGTCAGCACTACATCGCTGGGAAGTTGATGTTCGACGTTCAGGTTGAACTGCTGAACTCGTCCTTGTTTGAAGTCGAGATTCTGCGATTGAATCGTTCCCGAGAACGTAGCCGGGTTCGGTTCTGTGGTGAGAGTCGGGGTAAAGGCCTGGGATAGCCCGCAACCCGGGGTGGTACTGCCAAACGGGCAGGCAGTTTCGGGGAAGCTCGCGGTTTCCGCAAAGAACGGCGGACTCTCCCACAATCCCTGCGCACCCTGATTCCATGAGGAGTCGTGGAAGATAGCGTAACCGCCGCGCACTGCCGTGTTCTGCAGGCCGAAGGGTTTCCAGGCAAAGCCGATACGTGGTTCCAGGGCGGTCTTGTCCATCTGGATTCCAACCCGGCCATCGGAGTTGATCCCGGGAATAAGGTAGTTGCATCCCGGCGGGCTGCTGCACTTGCTGTCGAAGTCAAAGTTTGCCTGGCGGTTTTCAGCCTCAGTGATGGGAGTAACCAGGGCATAGGCCAGGCCCAGATTCAAGGTCAAATTGTTGGTGACCCGCCAGTCATCCTGCACATAAGGACGGTAGAGCTTCCAACGGCGGCCGGTAGTGGCGCCCTGGAAGGTCTGATCGTGAATCGCGCCGCCATACTGGCCGAGAAGCAGATCGGCAGTGGCGTCACCGGTGTAGCCGCCGAACATCAACAGGAACCCATCCTGGAAGGCGTTGGTCAGCACATTCATCTGCTGGGCGCGAATCTGGCCGCCCACGCGAATGTTGTGGCGTCCGCGAATCATGTCCAGAGAATCGGCGATGGTGAAAACGTTAGTGCCGCCCTGGAAGGGAGCGAATCCGCGATCACCCAGTGACCAGTAGCCGCCGAAGATGTCGGTGGTGGAGAGGCCGCAACTGATGCAGTCAGTGCTGGACTGGGAGAGTCCCGGAGGCGCGCCCGGGCAGCTGGAATCGAGGTTAGCGCCTGCGATACCGATTTTTGCCGCGGTGCAGGTGCGGTCGCCGAATGAAAGAATGTGGTTGAAGATGCGATTGAACCCACCGCTGGCCTGGTTGATGGTGCGATCAGAGAAGATGTGCGTCTCCGACAGCGCCACGTTGCGTCCATGGTTGGTGATGTTCTGCGTGCTGGCAAAGGCGCTGGGTTCGGCGAATCCCGGAGAGCCGCCGGGAATAAAGTTGGTCGCCTGATCGTAGCTGAAGCGGCCGAAGGCCGAATCCTTGCTGGAGAAGCTGTGGTCCAGGCGAATATCGAACTCGCCTTCATCCAGGCTGCGAACCGGCACGTTGGTGTAGTTGATGCCCAAAGCCGGGTTGCTGGTATTGCTGACCGGATAGAAGTCGATCATGGCCTTGCCGGCGGGATTGAACAAGGCTTGTGGAATGATGTTGCAATCGGTGCCAGCGGCCTGGCTTCCGTCTGCATTGATGGGATTCGGAGCGCCCGCTCCATTGCACTGGAAAGCCTTATCGGCCCCAGTGGCGTAAGGGTTGGTCAAAAAACCTACCCGAGGGTTGCCAAATGGATCCAGCGAGTAGTCGCCATTCTTCATAGCCTGGGTGGGAATCAGGCCGTTAAAGGGAGTGCCTTTTCTCTGCCTGCGGCCCTGATAGTCGATGAAGAAGAACGTCTTATCCTTCTGGATGGGGCCGCCCACGGCTCCGCCGAACTGGTTCAGATTGAACTTCTCCTTGCTGGAAGCGAAATAGCTGCGCGCGTCCAGAGAAGTGTTGCGGAAAAACTCGAACACTGATCCGTGAAACTGGTTGGTTCCCGATTTCGTGGTCAAGAGCACGGTCGGACCCGCGCGCGTGCCGTACTCGGCCGAATAGTTGTAGGTGAGAACCTTGAATTCCTGGATGGCATCAATCGATGGAAGAATCGAGATGCCGCCGGCAGTCAGTTCGTTGTTGTCGTTGCCATCGAACAGCCAGTCGGTGCTCGAGGCCCGCGATCCGCCGACGGAAAGGGAATACGATCCGCGGGTAGAGACTTCGCTGCTCGGTCCGCCGTTGAAGAAACTGTTGGGGTTGGTTTCCTGCGTGGTGCCGGGAGTGAGCGTGGCCAGCTGCACGAAGTCGCGGCCGTTCAAGGGAAGCTGAGCCACCTGCTGCGAGGTAATAACCTGACCGAGGGTCGGGTTCGAGGTTTGCACCGCCACTTCGGTCGCGCTCACCTCCACCGCCTGCGTCACCGAAGCCGGCACCAGGGTGAAGTCCAATTCGCGATGCTCGTCCACCTGCAGTCGCAGGTCTTTCTGTTCGGCCGCCCCGAAGCCCTGGGAGTCGACCCGAACCGTGTAGTCTCCGATCGGTAACAAGGGCATGGTGTAGTGCCCGGTATCATCGGTTGTCGATTCCCGGCTGAGGCCGGTGCCCTGCGCGGTTGCCTTCACCGAGGCGCCGCTGATTACCGATCCGGTCTTGTCGGTGACGGTGCCAAAGAAGCTTCCGGTGGCTTGCCCATAGAGAAGTGGACAGACGGGAAATACAAGCGAACAGAGGACTACGAGCAGCGTTTTCCTGGTAAGCATCAATCTCCCCCTCGGCGGCGCCTGCGCGGTAGGCGACAGGTCTCGCCGTTTTCCCCACGAATGTTAAAAATTCACGATCACAGCACGACTCTGCCCCCGGACAGCAAGTCTTTTCAAGACTTTTTGCGGCCGAGGGCTCGTAACTTCAGAAATCTGATTGAGCTCGGTATTGCGTTGTCGTCGCGGACAACCAAGTCAGCTGGGATTCGGCGTTTCGACTCATGAACTGTGCGCCAAACGATACTTCCATTCACCCTCAAGTGTCAACCAAAAGACCCGGCTCACTGGCAAAGAATTATTTGCCCGCAGCACACTCTGTTATTTCATATCGTCGAGCAATGTGAGGGCTTGATCGGTGGTGATGAATTTTGCGCCCAGCGCCTCGAGTTCCGAAATGGTCTTTTGTCCTTCTTGGGCATTCAGGGTCTCAATCGCATCCCGAACTACAGAAACACGGCGGCCGCGCTCCAGCAATCCCCTGGCGGCGAGCCGAACGCAATATTCGGTCACAACGCCAAAGACAACAAACTCGGCATTAGGGTCCAGGCGCCCAAGCAACTCATCCGCGTGCCGGCTGGCAAAGATGTCGAGGGTTTGCTTTTCGAGAAGAATTTGCTGGTAGGGCGAGAGATCATGAGGCACTTGGGCTGCGGGCTCATTCGGGACGGTCACCACTTTCGCGGCCAGGCCCTCCGGAACGACTCCCGCGCCTGCAGTCCCCTTGATGCAGTGCGGAGGAAAAGTAGTGAACTCAGGATCGTCCTTGGTGTGATAGCAGCCGTGGGAAACCAGGAAAACCCGGCCCTGGCGGGCGGCGTCCGTCAACTTGCGTAAGTTGGGCAGCAGTTTTTCTGCCCCCGGCACATAGAGTTTCCCCCCCGGCAGCATAAAATCCGCCTGGGTATCGACTTCCCAGAAGACGAGATTGCGAGATACCATACCGGTTCGCCTGGTCACTGACAGGGACGCAAGCTTACAACATTCACCTGCAGCGCGCGTGTGGATTCCTCCAATCTCTGCCGGGGAATTTGCAAGTGAAATTATGAGCCGCTGTCACTGTGTGACGCCTCAGGAGCGTTGAATGGCCAATCCAGAGCCCGACAAGACAGCGCGCCTGCTCATCCGAAATATCGGTTTACTGTTAAGCGGCGACCTGCGGAAGCCCATTCTTGACGCAGATGCAGTCCTTGCCGTGGATGGCAAGATCGCCGCAATTGGCAAAGAGAAAGACATAGATGACGCGGGGGCTACGGTCGTCGACGCCAGGGGCACGACCCTGATGCCGGGATTGATCGACAGTCATGTGCATCCCGTAGCCGGCGACTGGACCCCGCGACAGAATCAGATCGGCTGGATCGACAGCTACCTTCACGGCGGCGTGACCAGCATGATCTCGGCCGGTGAGGTTCACACTCCCGGGCGTCCGAAAGATGTAGTCGGGCTCAAGGCCATGGCGGTTTTCGCGCAGCGATCGTTCTCCGCGTTCCGGCCCGGCGGAGTCAGAATCTATGCAGGAGCGCCAGTGATCGAACACGGCATGGTCGAGGAAGATTTCAAGGATCTGGCGGCTGCGGGGGTCACCCTGCTGGGCGAAGTCGGCCTGGGGAGTGTGAAAGATGGCGCGACGGCGCGGCAGATGGTGGGCTGGGCACGGAAATTCGGAATCCAGAGCACCATTCACACCGGCGGGCCGTCGATTCCAGGCTCCAGCCTGATCGATAAAGATATCGTGCTGGCCGCCGATGCCGACGTGATTGGCCATATCAACGGCGGGCATACCGCACTGCCCGATGATCAGATCGTGACCCTGTGCGAGAAATCTTCGCGAGCGCTGGAAATTGTTCACAACGGAAACGAGAAGGCCGCGTTACTCACGTTGCGGACTGCAAGAGAACTGAAGCAGCTCGATCGAGTGATTCTGGGCACCGACTCGCCGGCGGGTTCAGGCGTGCAGCCTCTTGGCATTCTGCGGGTGATCTCCATGCTTTCGTCGCTGGCCGAGGTTCCGGCCGAGATTGCAGTGTGTTTTGCCACCGGCAATACGGCGAAGATCCGGAAGCTGGATTGCGGAATGATCGCTGCGGGCCGCGCAGCAACTTTCGTGGTGATGGATCGTGCGCAACATTCCGCCGGGACCAATGTCCTCGACAGCATTCAGCGCGGCGATCTGCCCGGGATCGGCATGGTGATCGTTGATGGTATGGTGAGCACGCAGCGCAGCCGGAACACCCCACCCGCAACCGCTGCCCCGGAAATCGCAAAGGGCCGGTAAATGTGGGCGCGAGCGTCCCGCTCGTGCCGGCCGATGCACGATCGCAAGTAATGCACGAGCGAGAACGCTCGCCGCTCACAACAACCGGCTGAGTATCGGCAAACCCGGCCACGGATTCCTCGGATTTGCTGAATTTCATTTCATCCCGCCACAGTCAAGGCAGGCCCAGCGATGCCGCGATCGTCTTCTTGTACTCACGTGCTTTGGCCATCGCCTGTTCTTCGTTCACGGTAAGCAGTTTCCGGTCGCGCATTACCACGCGCCCGCCGATCACAACCGTTTGCACGTCGCTGGCTTTCAGCGCGTAGGCCAGTTGCGCATAGATGTCGTACATCGGAACTGCGTTGGGTTCGTCCAGGCTGATCAGGATCAAGTCGGCTTTTTTCCCCGCTTCCAGCGATCCGATTTCTTTTTCCATGTGCAACGCTTTGGCGCCGTCGATGGTGGCCATCTCCACGACGGCCTTGGCATTGAGGGCCAGCGGATTCATCCTGGTAATTTTCGCCAGCTTGGCCGCCAGGTCGATCTCTTCCATCAGATCGAGGTCATTGTTGCTGCCGGCTGGCCCGTCGGTGCCGAGCCCGACCGCCACTCCCGCGGCGCGCATTTCCGGCACTGGAGCGACTCCACTGGCGATCATCATGTTGCTGGACGGATTGTGCACGCAGCCCACTTGCTTTTGCGCCAGCGTCTTGCGATCGGCCTCGTCCACGAAGATGCAGTGCGCCGAAACCACGTCCGGGCCCAGCAGGCCTATTTTGTCCAGATACTGCACCGGCGACATGCCGTTTTGTTTCATGCTGTCTTCCCACTCTTTCTTCATTTCAGCGGTATGAATCAGGATCGGCGAATTGTATTTTCGGGCCAGCGCGGCCGCATCCTGAAGCGTCTTCTGCGAGCAGGTGTAGATCGAGTGCGGCGCGGCGGCGGCGTGAATCAGCGGATCGCCCTGCCATCGCTTGAGAAATTTTTCGGTGTAGGCGAGGGCATCGGCTTCAGTCTTGTTGTCGGGCGCGGGAAAGTCGATAAAAGTTTCTCCCAGCACGCCTCGCATGCCGGCCGCTTTGGTCTCCTCGGCGACGGCATCTTCGAAGTAATACATGTCCGCAAAAGTCGTGACGCCTCCGCGAATCTGCTCCGCCGCCGCCAGGCGCGTTCCCCAGCGGACAAATTGCTCGTTCACATTTTTCGCTTCCGCCGGGAAGATGTATTTGTACAGCCAGTCAGACAGGGTGACGTCATCGTGGAGGCCGCGAAACAGCGTCATGGGCACATGGGTATGTCCGTTGATGAACCCGGGAAGAACCAGCGTGCCCTTGGCATCGATGGTCTCAGCCGCGTTGTAGCGTGCTTCGAGCTCGGCGCGCGGTCCCACCGCGACAATTGCGTCGCCTTGAATGACCACAGCGCCGTCGTCGAGGATGGCGCGGGAGCCGTTCATGGTGACCACCGTGCCGCCGCTGATGAGCAAGTCAGCTTTGTCTTTGTGGGTTTGCGATAAGAGTAGGGAGACAAGGAGAAACCAGAAGACGATGACGCAGATGATGGCGTGGCGAAAATTCATTGTTTGCGTTTCCCCAGCGGCAAAGGCCGCGAGTATTGTACGCGGGCAATGTAGCGCCGCCGTCCCGGCGGCTGTCGTCAGGGCGTCCCGCCCTCACACCCACGAGCCAGGATGCCCTCGCTACGGCTAGCGCAGGCCGTCCTCACCCTTGATTTCGCTTTTGGTCAAGCCGCCAACCCGTGGCAAGGGACGGCCGCTATCGGTGATTGCCACTGCGACCATAATTTCATCAGCTCGGGGAGCATCATTGAGTCGAATTTCTATGCCGTCGAAGTGACTGCGTACGAAGGCGGCGTCTTTATGCCCGAGAGGAATGTCGAGCACAACTCCCAGCCCGCCGCGCTTTTTAGAAGAAGGAATAAGCGCCGCGCCCTTGCCCAGCACTTTCCGCACCGGCGCCCCCAGCTTGGGATGCAGAATCGCCGCAGCATGTTCAAGCTCGCCGTTTTCGCCGACGGCGGCGGCTTTGCCATAACTTTCAACCGTGGTTGGAGGAATTCCGAGGGCCGCGACCGCGCGCAGCGTCAGCAATTCTCCCAACTCCTCGCCGATCGCCATCAGCTCTGACAAGTCTTCTACGTATTTTCCAGCGCATGGGTTTTCGATGACCGCGACTGCCGCGGCCCGCCGGGTTGGAGGATCAACCGCCCGTCCCATCTCGGTGCGCGTCTCCTCAACAAAAGTGGCAAGCTTGCGAATCCGGGCTTTCATCGCAATCCATCCTCTCCTTTGATGTCTGAGGCCTTGAGGCCCCCCACCCGGGCATGAACCCGCGGACCGGTGGTCATTACCAGCGCAAGCAGAATTTCATCGGCGCGGGGAGCGTCGCCCAGTCCGACTTCCATGGCATCAAAATGACTTCTCACATAAGCAGCATTGATGTGCGTGATGGGCACATCGAGCCGGGTGCCGGGACCGCCTACCTTTTTAGTCGAAGACACGATGGCCTTGGCGTCTCCCAGAATTTCGCGCATCGCGTAGCCGCCGGGCACATGCCATAAAGCTCCATGCTCGAGCTCTCCGGCTGAGCCGATAATCGCGCCCTTGCCGTAGCCTTCCACGACTTTTGGATCTCCGCCCAGCACAGCAACCAGCGAGCGAGCCATCGCAAGACCCAGAGGCTTGAGGTCCTCCATGAAGCCGGCAATTTCCTGCACGTAGCTCCCGGCATAAGGATTGCGGATGACGGCCAGCGCTGCCGCCCGGCGCAGCGGCACGGCGGATGGCGGACCGCCTTCATGGAAGATTTCCTCGACCGTCGTCATTTTCTTTCGAACCTGGACTTCCGGCATGAAAAGGGCTCCTGTCACAACTGCCGAGCGAGATTGGCTTCAAGGCTGAAGCGGTTGACTTCCTCAATTTCCCCGAGATCGGAATAATCCCGGCAGCGCTCCCTCTCGGACAGTCCATTTACGATTCGGGTGTTACCCTTCAGGCACAGCGCGGCAGAGCAAATGAGTCCCGTCGAAAAGAGTGAGCGGGCCACGGCAGCACCGGCATCGAGGGCGACGCTGATCTCCTCTGCCGAGAGCTCGCCGACATTCTGCGTCACCAGATGCGCGCCCAAGTCGTTATCGGGAGCCAGATGGTGGGCAGGCACTCGAGTGACCGCTGGGTGTCCGGGTAAATCCACGGCGTTGGCGATGATGGTGGCGGCGGCGTCCGCCGGGGCAGCCCGGCCGGCGAGAACCGTTACCGCATCGGCGATGCCCAGCGAGAAGCTGCGGCCACGCCAGCCGCTGGTGGCAATGCCGCGCGCCGGTTGAGCGTACTTCAGAGTCGCAGTCCCAAAAAGTGATGGCCGATCCGGGCGTTCCACCATGCCCACGACAAATTGTTCGCCGGGCGCAAGATGCAACGCAATGTCTCCGCCATTGTTGACGTATGCCCGCGCCAGATTTGCGGCAGACGTCATCGCGGCCAGAACTTCTTCAGCCACCGCGCCCGCCACTGCCGCCATGGGCGTAATGAATGCCCGCTCGCAGTAGGGAAGCACAGCTTCGAACATGCGCCTGGCGATCACGCCGTTTGGCGGCGATGCTTTTATTTGCGCCGGCAGCCGTAGAAGGTTGATCTCGCTGCACAGTTCACCCAGTGCTGTCACGAAGCGCGCCGCCGCTGCCTGGTAGGCAATGTCGATCTCGCTCTTCTCTCCGAAAGCCTCAACGATCAGATCGATCGGGCCATCTTGAAGGTGGAGCCGCCGGCCGTCGGGCAAAAATCGTATTTGGGCGCGCCGCCTCAATGATCTGACCTCACTGGTCTGACCTCGGATCAGACTTCGCCGTCTTCGATTGTGATAGCGGCCAGGGATTGTCGGGCCGCGCCGAAACACGGCGCCGTCCGTCTTGCATCAGAGCATCCAGGGGACGGACGTGATCCATGTAGCCGCCCAGGGCTGCATAATCCTTAATCTTTAAGGTGAACTCTATTGGTGCAACTAGCGCTGGAGTTGGGACATAACCAAAAGCATTCTCAGGCATCCTGGTTACGTCTACCATGAAAGTGATGCCGCCGCCGGGCCAGACATAGACTGGCGCCCCGCCACAGGTGACCCGGGTCAGCGCATCGCGAACGGAATGGGTGAGCCGCACTGGATTTTCAGTGACTCCCGCCCTCAGCGATCCTCCTGCGCCGCCCATAAAGAGGACCGTAGAGAGCGCGGGTTCGCAATTCTCCTTGATGCGTGCGACCGATTCCCCGAGCGCCGCGGGAAGTTCTTTCTCCACCGGCTGCAAAGATTCGTTCAGTTCGAAGTAAGCGTAGTGCTCGCCGGTGGTGCTCACCATAAGGAGCCTGAGTTTAGGCCAGGCAATCTTGGGATTAAAATTTTGCAGTATCGATAGAGGATCTTCAATATTGGTGCCACCCCACGCGGTTCCGGGCTCGGCGACGCGAAAGTAGCGGCCGGGCGTGGAACGCCGCCCTTTCATCTTGATGCCGGTTTCGGGGACGCCCAGCAGCTTTCCCGCCTGATGCTCGGAAAGGACTCCGGTGATGTGATCGTCGACTACGACCACCTCATCGACTTTACCGAACCACTGTTTGGCGAACATGCCGATGGTGGCGGAGCCGCATCCCACTCGCATGCGTTCTTCCTGCGCGCCATCTACTACCGGCGGCTTGCCGGCCTGCACAATCACGGTGGCGCCGTCATCGATGACCAGTTCCACCGGCTTGCGGTTGCACAGATTCAGTAGCGCATCGCAGGTGGCCGTGCCCTCCTGACGGCTGCCGCCGGTGAGATGACGAACGCCGCCCAGCGACAGCATCTGCGATCCGTATTCGCTGGTGGTGACGTGCCCTATGGCCTCGCCCTGGGCGCGCACCGTGCTTGTTTCCGGCCCCAGATGGCGGTCGGTATCGATCTTCACTTTGACGCCGCAATAGCTGAAGATGCCTTCGGTGACCACCGTCACCATATCCACACCCTGCACCGACGAAGAAATGATGAATGGGGCAGGCTTGTAATCGGGATAGGTGGTGCCGGCGCCGATCGCGGTGACGAAATTTTCCGGGCCGCTCACGATGCTGCCATCCCATTCGCGATCGCGATCCAGAAAAGGAACCACCGAGTCGCCGCGGGTCACGGCGCGATCCAGCACCACGTGCGGATCGATTCGCACCAGTTGACCATTATCGTTGCCGTAGCGATCGCACGCGCCCGTCCGTCCCGGCTTGATGTGGCACAGGACCGGGCAGGCATCGCATCGGATGGCATCGTCTTCAGGCACGTTTATCTTTCGGGTGGTTGTCTCGGCTGCGAGCCGCAAGGATGGCGGCGCGTATGCGGTCTGGCGTTGCCGGCACGCGACGCATGCGAACCCCGACTGCGTCGTGGATGGCATTGAGGATCGCTGGCGCCGTCGGAATCACCGCCTGCTCGCCGATTCCCTTGGCGCCGAACGGACCGATGGGCGACGGATCTTCGATGACGATTGACTCTACCGGCGGCATATCTCCGGCGGACGGAATCAGGTAGTCGTGCAGATTCTCGCCTTTGCCGGGAAAGAATTCTTCCATCAGCGCCATTCCCAGGCCTTGCGCCACGCCGCCTTCGATTTGGCCTTCGATCAGCGTGGGATTGATTGCTCTGCCCACATCGTGCGCGGCGGTGATTTTCAAGACCCGAACCGTTCCCAGTTCGGTGTCGACCGCGATCTCCGCAAGATGGGCGCCGAAACCGAACACGGCGTAAGGAATGCCCTGGCCATTTTCGTCCAGAGCACTGGTGGGTGGATCGAAGGTGGCTTCGCCAGTAAGCACGTAGCCGTACTGATCGAGCGGCAAATCGCGCAACGCAAGCGTGCGTCGCTTTTCGTCTTCGATCACGGTGAGAGAACCGTTCTCGAAGGCAATGACCGCGCATTCGCAAGCGTCGGCCAGCCCGAGGATGGCTTTCCGCAGATTCACGCCTGCCATCTGTGCGGCTTTGCCGGTGACAAAAGTCTGGCGGGAGGCGGAAGTCTTGCCGCAGTCGGGGCTGATAGATGTGTCGCCTGAAACCAGATCGAAGCGATCGATGGGAGCGCCCAGCGCGTCCGCGCAAATCTGGGTGACGATGGTGTTGGAGCCCTGTCCGATATCCACCGCGCCCTGGTGCAGCGCGATTCTGCCGTCGGCTTTCAGCCCCACCCGAATCGTGGAAGGATTCGGCAGAGATGTATTGCCGCAACCGTACCACATGCCGGCAACTCCCACGCCTCGGCGCATCGCGCCCACTGACTTCGTGTTGAACCCGGCCGCCTCGGCGCGGGCTGCATTCCACCTGGGACGCAAAGCTTCGAAGCAGGCGCGAATCCCTACTCCTCCGCCAAGCACCTGCCCGGTGACCGTGGGAGTGTGATCGTCCAGCGCGTTGAGGATGCGAAATTCCAGCCGATCGATTTTGAGGCGGTCGGCGAGATCGTCGTAAAGCTGCTCCTGTGCGATGGCGGTTTGAGGCACTCCGAATCCCCGAAAAGCTCCCGCCGGAACCAGGTTGGTGTGGACGGCGCGGGTCAGCGCCTGGTAATGCGGAATGTGGTATGGCCCGGAAGCATGCACCGGCACGCGCGCAGCCACCGTCGGCCCCCAGGAGGAATATGCCCCGGTGTTGAAGTCAGCGGTAAAGTCCATCGCTGTCAGCTTGCCTGCACGCGTCGCGCCGGCACGAACACGAATGCTGGCGGGATGGCGCTTGGTGGTTGCGACAATCGATTCCGTACGCGAGTAAACCATGCGCACCGGCCGGCGGAGAATCCAGGCCGCCAGCGCCACAAACGGTTGAACCGACAAATCCAGCTTGGCCCCAAACCCACCTCCGACAGCAGTAGGAATAATGCGCACCGCTTCGGGAGCGATCCCCAGAATTTTTGCCATGTCGGCGCGATCCATGTACGGCGCCTGGGTGCAGGCCTGGATCTCGATCCGGTCTCCCACCCGGCGCGCAAAACCGGCTTCAGGTTCGATGTAGGCATGTTCGACAAAACCCGTCTCGTATTCGCCTTCGACGACAACGTCCGACTTCGCGAGCGCCTCCTCCGCATTGCCCCGCACCACGCGTCCGCGAACCAAAACATTGTTTTGGCGCTGGGCGTGAATGCGCGGGGCACCGGGCGCAAGGGCGTCTGCAATCGTGGCCAGTGCGGGCAGTGGCTCCCAGGAGACGAAGTCCTCGAGATCGAGACCCTCGACCGCTTCGGCTTCGCCAACTACCGCGGCGACGGCTTCACCGCGAAATCTGGCTTCGACTTCGGCAAATACCGGCTGGTCGGCAAAGCGCGCAATCACTCCATAACAGTTCTCGCCAGGAATGTCTTTCGCAGTCAGAATGCGGTGAATGCCGGGATGCGCTGCGATGAAAGCATCGGCGTCGCTAAAGCGAAAACGTGCCCGGTGATGCGGATTTCGGATGGCGCGCACTACAAGCGTGTCTGCCGGGATTTCGTCGGCGCCAAAGATCTCGGTGCCATTCACCTTGCCCTTGCCGTCAAGACGAACCAGCCTGTTGCCAACTGCGTGACCTGCGGGAGGGGAGTCTTCAAAGCTCGTGCCGGCGGCAGCAGTGTCCATCACAGCTGTGATGATTTTGCGGTAGCCAGTGCAGCGGCAGAGTACGCCGCCGATCGCATCCATCACTTCGCTTTCGTTGGGCGCGGGATTGCTTTCCAGCAACGCCGTGGCCGATACCAGCATGCCGGGGGTGCAAGCTCCGCACTGCGCAGCTCCATGGCGCAGAAATGAGTTCTGCAACCGGTCATGAACCGGAGCCCGGGCCCGAAGTCCCTCCACCGTCGTCACTGCGCGGCCTTCGATTTGTCCGACGGCCACCAGGCAGGAGCAAACAGGTTTGCCGTCGAGCAGGACCGTGCAGGCGCCGCAGTCACCCGCGTCACAACCGACTTTGGTTCCGGTCAGCCCCAAGTGCTCGCGCAGAACTTTGGAAAGACGCTCCACCGGCGAAACCGAAGCGCTGACATCCGCGCCATTCACCGAGAAAGCGATGGATGACTGGACGCCCGTCTGGGGAGATGCGGTGGTGGCCATGTCAGCCGCTCCCTACGCAGGCATCGAGCGCGCGCCCGACTAGGGTTAAAGCCGCATCGCCGCGATATTCCGCGGTTGCGCGTACGTCGTCGATGGGTGAAAGCGGCCCAAGATACTCGGCCCTGGCGATCCCGCCCAGTCCCCGACGAGCAGGAGCGCCCACCAGCGCACGCTCAAGCGCCGAAAGCCTCTGTGCCACGGCTGAGCATGATCCGACTGCGACCCGAGCCTGAGCTACCTGGCCCGAGCTGTCCACTTTCACAATTGCCGCCACCATGGCGATCGAAATAACCAGGTAGCGGCGGGCGCCAAGCTTGAGAAAGGCAGAGCTGGCGTCGTCGAGGCCGCGCGGAACAATCACCTGAGCGAGAATTTCGTCGGAGCGCCGGAGCGTCTTGCGATTACCAGTAATGAAGTCGGACAGAGGTACACGCCGTGTCCCGCTGCTGGAAACAAGTTCCACGGCGGCATCGAGGGCGAGCAGCGGGGGCACTCCGTCAGCCGCTGGAGATGCATTGCAGAGATTGCCGGCCACCGTGCCGCGATTCTGGATCTGCACTGCACCGATTTCCCGGGCTGCGCTTTTTAGAGCATCGAAACAATGGGGGAGGGGAGCGGCGATCACTTCACTCCAGGTGGTAAGGCCGCCGATGCGGACCGAATCCGAGTCGAATGTGATTCCTCTGATTTCCGCAAGACCGGAGATGTCAATCACAGACTTGGGAAGAGGCCGGTCGCCCAATGCGGGGAAAAAATCGGTGCCACCCGACAGAATTTGACCGCCCTGCGCGGCCAGTGCCTGAACCGCTTCGTCGAGTGTCCCAGGCCTGAAGTACAAGCTGTCTCCCCCCGCACCGCAACCCGCAACCCCACGTTTGATGCGGGCTTTTGCCGTTCATTGTGATACGAATAGTCTGCTTTGTACAGTGGAACTGAGATGGAAACAGACCCCTTGCTCTGATGCTGCAATTAGAAGGCTTCACGGCGAAGAGTTTCAAACACCAGTTTCTGGTTTCTGGTTCCCGGTCCCAGCTAGGCTATTGCCGCGGGCTCGGGAATTGGCTCGATGCGTCTCAGCAGGAATGCGTATCCTGAAATGCCGAGGAATAAAATCGCAGTTGCGGTTACAAATGCCGAAGCAAAAGAGTGGGTTGCGGAAACAATGTAGCCGGTGACGATCGGCGCGGAAATCGCGCCCAGTTGTCCGGAAAAGTTAACGATTCCGCCCAGTGTTCCGACGCTCTCCCGCGGCGCAATCAGCGAGGGCACGGTCCAGGCAACGGGCGCCGCGGCTGACAAACCTCCAAGCGCGATGCTGATCCAAATCAATGCGGCGGTGGCGCTATGCGAGCGGGCCGCCCCCAGCATGCCCAGCCCGCAGGCGGTTCCCACAATCAATACGGATAGGCGCACCCGGTTCGAATCCCATCCACGCTCGATCAGCGCATCCACCAGCCATCCGCCCACCGTGAGATCGGTGACGGTTGCGAAAAGCCAGGGAACGCTGGTGTAGAAAGCCGAGTGCACCAAGTCGATCCGCAATGAAATCGAAAGATAACTGGGAAGCCAGGTGAGCAGCAGAAAGAAAGTGTAGTTATAAGCTCCCCACCCCAGCGCGAGTCCATAAACTTTGGACTGCTGCAACAGATAGCCCAGCGACGACCCACGCTTCGTCCGGCTTTGATCTTCGGCTTGAGCCCCGCCTTGGATGATATAAGCGTGCTCTTGCGGCGAGAGTCCTTCGTCTTCGCTTGGATTGCGGTAGAACCTGTAGAATGCGGCAAAATAAGCGAGGCTCAAAAAGCCGGTCGCAGCGAAGCTCCAGCGCCAGCCAAAATGCACCAGCAGCAATCCGATAAAAGGAACTCCAATGGCCGATGAAAATTTAGCCGCCGCGTCGGTGATGGCAGTCGCCAGACTTCTCTCCCGGTCGGGAAACCAGTAGCCAAGCGCCTTGGCATTGCTCGGAAACGTCGGAGCTTCCGCCACGCCGAGAAGAAATCTGGCCGCGACAAAACTCCCCAGCCCCGGCGACAGCGCGGCTCCAAAAGCAGCCACGCTCCAAAGAAAACTAGCGACCCGGCCCACCCGCCGCACCCCGAGCCGGTCTAACAGGAGGCCGGCGGGCACCTGCATGGCGGCGTAAGTCCAGCTGAAGGCGCTGGAGAGATATCCGAAAGCGATCAAGGATAGGCCGAATGAGGCGTGCAGAGCATCCTGCGAGACCGAGAGGTTAATGCGATCAAAAAAAGCGATTACCACTCCCACCGCGAGCAGGAATGCCATTCGCCAACGCCGGCGAGGCACGCGTGAGATCGCTGGATTGGGCTGCGGCAACTGCTCTCCTGGATGCGGTGTTGGATTGGAACTACTGCGCGTCCACCACGCAGCGAAAGCCGATTGTGCCGGCGCGATCCCGTCCCGGGGACATCAAGAGATATTTCTGATGCTCGTCGAGCCTGTAGGTCTGCGGAAAATACCAGATTGAACCCAGCGGCTGGTACGATGCGCCTCCCCGGATAATCGCTGCGCGGGTGTGTTCATCCCGGTATTCGTCCGTCCACTGCGAAACATTTCCTTCCATATCCAGCGCCCCGATTGCGCTTGCGCCCTGGGGAAACGCATCCACGTTGACCAGCGCGCGCATGGTATGACCACGATCTGCTGCGGGTAAATTTTCGGGATTCCACTCGTTGCCCCAAGGGTAGATGCGGCCGTCATTTGCTTGCGCAGCCAATTGCCACTCCCATTCGTGAGGCAGACGCTTGCCCGCCCACGCGGCATAAGCGCGTGCGTCTTCGATGGAGACCCAGGTCACTGGCCTTTTCTCCCAGCCATCGGGATAGGCGCCGCCTGTCCAGTCGCGCAGAAAGTTGTGGGAATCCTTTGGCTGATAGTGCGTGGCGTCCAGAAAAGTTTTGAACTCGGCGTTAGTGACCGGAGTACGGTCGATGTAGAAGCTGCTGACCTGAATTCGATGCCGGTGGGAACGCCGAGCTACATCTTCCCAGGGATATTGCACATCCACGCCGGGATCATTCCCGCCTTCGATCTCAATACCGCGCACCTGAAAGTCGTAGTCGCCTCCAGGAACGCGAATCATTCCCGAAGGCGCGCTCTGCGCCAGCTTGGTCGCCGGGATTTCGACCATTTTCTGGGCGAGAGGCTTCCATTCCCGCGAGTATCTGGAAAGCGGAAGCCGGGAGCGGTCCGCCATGTACGAGAGAAGCTCTTTCAGTGGACCAGCGGTCAGATCCTGACCCGTCGCCAGAATGGCGCCGAAGCCCAGACCCTCTATTTCGAAGGTGAGTGTCGCCTGGTTCCCGTGTAGCGCCGGCCTCAACTCCACCCCGCGCCATAGATCGTAGTAGTGCATGCCCGCGTGGTGATCTGTGCGAATCTGTTCTCCAATAACGTCGTACTCGTTGCGATTGACGACCGTCCACAGCGTGCTTGCGGCGGTGGGGAATCGGCTGGCGAAGATTCCCGGCTGCAGAGTCGGCGAGTGCGGCTGCCAGTCCGGGCTGTCGAGATCGTCAGCCAGATCTCGTTCGATTCGGGTAAAGCGCCGGATGGCTTCGGCATCATGCGGCGTGGTTCCGTACCAGAAGCCCCATAGGTTCTCAAGCGTGGCGTAGCCTTGTCCGTTAAAAAAAGCATGCTGAAGACTGTCGGTCTTATCACGGGTAAAGCGGTCGGTGACGTTGACCATGTGCCGCGGTTCGAACCACTTGCTTTTGCTTACCATCGGCATAAAGGGATATTCCTTGCCTTCCCACGTGACCCAGTCGTTCCAGCCGAGGTTGGCCCAGGCAATGGATTCGTCGCGAATATCGAATTGCGGCTCGAGTGCCAGCGGATGCCGAGTCGCATCCGAAGCCGAGCGGAATTGTGCGGGAATGCTTTCCAGCGTATCGAAGTTGATGCCGTCCGCGCCGATATCTTTCAAGAGCTGAGAAATGGCAACCCAGGGTAACGCGTCCTCGTCGCGCGTTCCCGTATCCCAGGCGATGATCGGGAAAAAGACCCTCACTCCGTGGCGGTGAAATTTCTCCACCATTTCCCGCAGCGCGGGAACGCCGCCCGGAAGATCGCGTAGCAGGTCAAACTGGTTCCGATCGTCCACCCCGAGATTGGGATACACATGCCAGATCAGTACCGCGTCGATGGGGCCGATACGATTCTCGGTATCAGCAAGGAAGCGGTCCACTGTGTATTTGCCGGTCTCCGGATTGTAAAAAGTGCGGTCCCAGATGAGCAACTGTACCTGGGAGAAGATGCGCTGAGTCCATGCCAAATCCGGCCGGGCGTATTGTGAACCGTCATATCGCAGACGGATGACGCGATCCGCGCGCCATGCTTTAAGCCCCGCCAGCCAGGCGTCAGCGTTGCCAGATGGCCCGGGAAAGAAAATCTCTTCCGGCGCCGGAGGCTCGGAAAGGTTCATCACGCCGTTTGGCGAGATGAGGGCGTGGCGAGCCTTCCACTCGTCGGAAAAAGCCAGACACACGACAACGAAGATAAGAGCAACCACGGCCCACTTCTTGCGAACGGAGAAAAGGGAACGGTTCATGGGCTCTCGAGACCGGAGTCTGGGTCAACCAATAATCAGTACAAGATCAATACATGATCGTCCTGGTCAGATGATGCGGCCACGACGTGGTGTGGTAGTGGGTCCACAGGCGCGCATCGATCTGCGGAATGATGATCTGCTGGTCCTGGGAGCGAAGTCTGTTGCACTCTTCGCAGAGCAGCGCGGTCGCGTAAATGCAGTGCGCCCGAATTTCAACTTCCTGGCGGCTGTCGCGTGGGATCATCTGGTAGGTGTTGATCGCGTGCTCCAGTTCCGGCGAATAACTCACGATCCCCAAAAGCCGCAGCGCCACCGGAACGATATAGTCCGCAAATGCTGTCATCTTATCGACGTCGGCAAGCGGGAACTGGCCGCTCTTCCTCAGCGCGGAATAAACAAACCAGATTCCCAGCTGGGGCAGCTTATAGATCTTGATGGTTGCGCCGTCGTACGGGCTGACGTCATTAAAGCGCGGAAACTCCTTCACCATGCGGTCAATCAGGCCATTTCCATTGTCATAAAGCCGCGTCGAACAGGTCTTCACAAAGTTATGAAAGCGTCCGTCATACTTCTCCGCCAGCACCGCGCCAACCTGGCGCCAGATTTCCGTCTTTTCGTCGAGCATCGGCAGCTCGATATTGGCGGCGAAAATGCGCTCCATCTCAGGACGAGTCACGCGCGCCAGGAATTTGCCATCCAGAATCGGAATGCCATTGTCCATGGCCCGCTTCATGCAGGCGAAAAGCCCGTCGGAATCCGACCAGTGGCGCCCGGCGTAATCTACCTGGAACTTTACGTGAGAGGAAAAATCTGTGAAGGCCGTATCCACGCAGTCGGCGGTGAGGACGAAGTCGATCACATCGTCGGCGCTGTTTTGTCCCACCCCGAACGGCATCTGGTAATCCGGCATGGGCAGCTCCTCGTAACCCATCCAGCCGGCTACCTCGATGATTTTGTCGACGTTGGTGCGCACATCGTGTGAATGTTCGATTACAGGATGCAGGCTGTCGAGCACCGGGCTACCCGCGAGTTTCGGCCAGCGCACTGCCGAGCCGCCCGAGGAGGGCTGAAAAGGAAGAGCTTCACTTTTGCCGGCCGCTGCTGCCATAGCTCCAAATGTCGCTACCGCCCCAAGAAATGTTCGTCGATCCGGAAGCGCTTCCGCCATTGTCGTTGGCCCTCGCCTACTTCCCCTTGATTCTGGATACATACAGCTGAAGAAAGCGATCGGCTTCGACGTCGATGCAAACCTTGGCGTTCGGCGTTACCTTGTCCACGCCTTCGATCATGTAGTGATCACCGTGGAGCACATTCCGCTCCACATATCCGTTTCTATTAGCGACGGTCTCGCCGCGCGTGAACTCGCCTCGCGTTTCGACGTCCACGTGCATCTCCGGAGCTTTCACCAGGGTTGCATCAATGGCAACGCCGACGGCGAGCGGATCGTACATCGGCGATCCCGCCATGCCGAACGGCACAGCCAGGCCGATCAAATATTTGGCCACTGCAACGATGAAGTCATTTACTGGGCCGTGAGTCTGGCTCAATTGATCCAGATACTTCTGCGAAAACAGAGTCTTGTCGCCCACGTCCAGCCCAACCATGGTGACCGGCCAGCCGGCTTGAAAAACGATTTGAGCGGCTTCGGGATCGTTATAAATATTGGCTTCCGCTGAAGCGTTGACGTTGCCTCCCTTAATCGAGCCGCCCATCAGAATCACTTCCTTCACCAACGGCACAATCGAAGGATCTTTTTCGACCGCAAGGGCAATGTTGGTCAGCGGTCCGACCGGAACTAAAGTGATCTCATGCGGGGCGGCGTGGACGAGCTGGATGATAAGGTCGGGTCCAAACCGAGCATCCACCTTGCACTTGCTGGCGGGCAGTTCGATGTTGGCCAGACCGTTCTTGCCGTGCCAGAACTCGGCCGTGATCAACTTTTGAAATAGCGGATGCTGCGCTCCCGCCGCTACCGGAATGTCGCAGCGGTTGGCCAGAGAGACCATGCGCAAGGCATTTTCCAGCCCTTGACTGGCAGTCACGTTTCCAGGCACCACAGTGATTGCCCGGACATCGAGTTCCGGCGAATGGAGGGCCAGCATCAACGCCAGGGCATCGTCGGTGCCAGGATCGGTATCGAAAATGATTTTCTTTGCTGCGGCGGAGGCTGGAATCGCGCCCGCCAGCGAGATTAGAAGTAAGAGTGAAACCGCGAGGGCCTGAATAGTTAGATGTTTCAAATGTTTCAGAATTGGTTTTCTCCCAGATGAACGAGCGTCGAGCCTAGCTTCCAGAGTGAAACCATGTCAAGGCCAAAGTCCAATGTGGGCGCGGGCATCCCGCCCGTGCGTTCCCAACTTTTTCGAAGCCACCCTGTACAAATGTGCCACTGGCCGGCACGAGCCGGGACGCTCGCGCCCCCATCCCGGTCTGCCGTACAATTGAACCCGCGAAGGGGCTGTGCTCATCAAAGACCTTGCAATGTCCGCCGAAAATCGAACCCGCCATGGCGTTACCGAGAGCTCGAGCGATTCCCATTTGACCACTGGCTCAGCCCTTGAGGCATCGACGATAGCGATTCTTGCCGGGCGCCCGCTAATCTCGAATCGTGGCATTCCCCTCAACCTCGACTGGGTGCAACAGGTGCGCGTAAATACCAGCGCAGTTGAACGCCGGGCGCAAAGCCACGTGGCGCGCCGGACCGTAAAGAAAGACTGGCAGGCGGCCTGGCTGCTGCGCGCGATTTCCTGCATGGATCTCACAACGTTATCGGGGGACGACACCGAAGAGCGAGTACGCCGCCTGTGCGCCAAAGCCCGCCACCCGCTGCAGGATGACCTGGTAAAGCGCCTGGGAATAGAAGAACTCGATATCAAGGTGGCGGCGGTCTGCGTGTATCACACCTTCGTGGAAACGGCGGTGCGGGCTCTCGAAGGCAGCGGCGTGCGGGTTGCGGCAGTTTCGACCGGCTTTCCTGCCGGGCTCTCTCCGCTCGCCGAGCGGGTGGCGGAAATCCGGCGCTCGGTGGAAGCGGGAGCCAACGACATTGACACCGTAATCACCCGCGCGCACGTATTTGGCGGCAGGTGGCAAGCGCTCTACGATGAGATCGCCGCCTTCAAACAAGCCTGCGGACCGGCTCACATGAAAGTGATTCTCGGCACCGGCGATCTATTGACCCTGCGCAACGTGGCGCGCGCCAGTTTTGTGGCCATGATGGCGGGCGCCGATTTCATCAAGACCTCTACCGGTAAAGAACCAACCAATGCGACTCTGCCGGTTGGCTTCGTTATGACGCGCGCCATCCGGGAATACGCCCAGGAAACGGGAATGGCGGTCGGATTCAAGCCCGCGGGCGGCATTCGCACCGCCAAGCAATCCATCGAATGGCTGGCGTTGATGAAAGAAGAACTCGGCCCGTCGTGGATGCAAGCGGAACTGTTCCGCTTCGGAGCCAGCGGTTTGCTGAATGACATCGAGCGCCAACTGGAGCATCACGTGACCGGACGATACTCGGCGGACTACCGGCATCCGATCGCGTAAGTCGCAAAACGGTGTCAGTCGGAGACAAGCCGCGACAACGGGAGTTACATGAGCATTGCTGAAAAATTTGTCGCCATGGAATACGGACCTGCGCCCGAGGATCCCAAAGAGGCGCTGAGTTGGCTTGACCATCATGGCCGCCGCTTCGGGCACTTCATTGGCGGCGCCTGGCAGCAGCCCGCGGCCGGCGCATACTTCGAATCCACGGATCCGTCCACCGGCGAGAAGCTGGCTGACATAGCCCAGGGATCGGCAGCGGATATCGATGCAGCAGTCCGCGCCGCGGCCGCCGCCTTGCCGAAGTGGCAGGCTCTCACTCCCCACGTCCGTGCCCGCTACCTCTACGCCTTGGCGCGAACGGTTCAAAAGCACTCGCGCCGCCTGGCCGTTCTCGAGACCATGGACAACGGCAAGCCCATCCGGGAGAGCCGTGACATCGATATCCCACTGGTGATTCGCCACTTCTATCATCACGCCGGATGGGCGCAATTGCTGGAGCAGGAATTTCCCGGCTATACGGCGTGCGGCGTGGTCGGGCAAATCATTCCGTGGAATTTCCCCCTGCTCATGCTGGCCTGGAAAATTGCGCCGGCTCTTGCTACCGGAAACACGGTTGTGCTCAAGCCGGCGGAGTTCACTCCGCTGACCGCGCTGGCATTCGCGGAAATCTGCGCGGAAGTTGGATTGCCGCCGGGCGTGGTCAACATCGTCACAGGAGATGGTTCCACCGGCGAAGCCCTGGTAAAGCATCCAGACGTTGCGAAGATCGCCTTCACCGGCTCGACCGAAGTGGGACGCGCCATCCGCAGCGCCACCGCAACCAGCCACAAGCGCCTTTCTCTCGAACTCGGCGGCAAGTCACCTTTTATCATTTTCGAAGATGCCGACCTCGACAGCGCGGTGGAAGGTTTGGTGGATGGCATCTGGTTCAATCAGGGCCAGGTCTGCTGTGCGGGCTCACGCCTGCTGATGCAGGAAAGCATTGCCGAGCCGCTGATCGCCAAAGTTCGAGATCGCATGAGCACGCTGCGCGCCGGGGCTCCGCTCGACAAGTCCATCGATATCGGCGCGATTGTCGCCCGGGTGCAACTCGATCGTATCAAGCGGCTGGTGGACCAGGGAGTCGCGGAGGGCGCCACCTGCTGGCAGCCACAGATCGAACTTCCCGCGCGCGGGTTGTACTATCCGCCCACGCTGCTCAGCAACGTTCATCCTACGTCCATTGTCGCGCAACAGGAGATCTTCGGCCCTGTGCTCGCCTCGATGACCTTCCGTACTCCCAGTGAAGCCGTTGAACTGGCGAACAACACGGTGTATGGGCTGGCGGCTTGCGTATGGAGCGAGAGCATTAACGTCGCGCTGCACGTGGCCTCCCAACTCAAGGCCGGAGTGGTCTGGGTCAACTGCACCAATCTCTTCGACGCATCCTGCGGATTCGGCGGCTACCGCGAAAGCGGTTACGGGCGCGAGGGCGGCAGGGAAGGACTGCTTGAGTATCTGGAACCAGCCTGGTTCAGGAATGCTCCGGCGCTGCCTGCTTTGAAACCAGCTGCGGCCGATCAATCAAACGATCGATCAAACGACGACGCGGATGTGACGCCGGCCATCGACCGCACCGTGAAACTCTACATCGGTGGAAAACAGGCGCGACCCGACTCCGGCTACAGCATGGAAGTGCGAGCCGCCAACGGACGGTTGCTGGGCGAGGCGCCCCTGGGCAGTCGCAAAGATATTCGCAACGCGGTTGAGGCCGCTCGCAAGGCTTCGGGCTGGGCCAGGAGCACCGCCCATACCCGCGCACAGGTTCTCTATTACATCGCCGAGAATCTTTCGCAGCGTGGTGAAGAGATCGCCTACCGCCTGGGGGAAGTGGTAGGAGAAAAGCAAGCCGCCGCCGAGGTATCGCGCGGTATCGAGCGCATCTTCTCTTATGCGGCGTGGGCGGACAAGTTTGATGGAGCAGTGCACAACCCTCCGTTCCGCAACGTAGCCTTGGCGATGAATGAGCCGCTTGGCACGGTCGCGATTGTATGTCCGCAGCAGATGCCGCTCTTGGGATTCCTTTCGCTGGTGATGCCGGTGCTGGCAACCGGCAACAGCGCGATCGTAGTTCCTTCCGAAGCATATCCCCTGATTACCGGAGATCTGTACCAGCTCTTCGACACCAGTGATCTGCCGGGAGGGGCTGTCAACATTGTCACCGGCTATAGCTCGCAGCTCTTGAAGGTCCTGGCAGAACACGACGACGTAGATGCAATCTGGTGTTTCACCGATGAAGCCAGCGCCGCCGCGGCGAAATCTTATTCAGTCGGCAATCTGAAACAGGTGTTCACTAACGAAGGCCGCTCCATCGACTGGTTGGACGTCAAGCAGGGAGAAGGCCGCTGGTTCCTCCAGCATGCGACCCAGGTGAAAAATATCTGGGTACCGTATGGCGAGTGATCCACTGGGCAGGGGCCAGTTTGAACAAACCGCGCGAAGGCGGAGTCATCCTGAGGGACTTTTAGTCCCGAAGGATCTTGCGCGTATCGCCACGGTAGCGGGCTCGGTGTACATCCGCTCCGCGCAAGATGCTTCGCAAGCTCAGCATGACGTCTCGCAGAAGGTATGGAGACACTACTATCCACCGCGTCTCGTTGACACAAGCGCCGCCGCTCAATAGACTCAGCCTTCTTCATCTGAGAGTTGATTGAGCAATCAAATCTTTCTCGGGATTCCCAAAACATGGCAAAAATTCCTCGAATTGCGGTGGTGGGCAGCGCAAATATCGATCTGACAACCTTCACCGACCGGTTCCCCAAGCCCGGCGAAACTATTTTCGGGCAGAAGTTCGATCTTGGATTTGGCGGCAAGGGCGCGAATCAGGCGACCGCCGCAAAACTGTGCGGAGCCTCTGTCTTCATGGTCGCGCGGGTGGGCAGCGACCTGTTTGGCCCCGCGACGATCGAGAATTTCAAGAAACTCGGCATCGACACCACGCATGTGAAGCAGGTGGAGGGCGTTTCCAGCGGCGTAGCGCCGATTTTTGTCGAGCCCAGCGGACAGAATAGAATTTTCGTCGTTAAAGGCGCCAACGACGAGTTGAAGCCGGCCGATGTGGATGCCGCCGCTGACTTGCTGAAGGCTGTCGATTGCATCGTGCTGCAGTTCGAAATTCCGTTGGAGACGGTTTATTACACCGTCGCCTTCGCGCGGAAAAGTGGAATTCGCTGCATCCTGAATCCTGCTCCAGGCCAGCCGATCGATATCAAAGCCGTGGCCGGCCTCGATTACTTTGTCCCCAACGAAAGTGAAGCCGAGACCGTCACTGGGATGCCGGTAAAAAATGTCGAAGAGGCGAAAAAATGTGCAGAGAAGCTGCTGAGCTACGGAATTCGCCGCGTAATCATTACGCTCGGCGCCAA
Organism: Terriglobales bacterium; assembly: GCA_036265205.1. Classification (GTDB taxonomy): domain Bacteria; phylum Acidobacteriota; class Terriglobia; order Terriglobales; family Acidobacteriaceae; genus JAIQFF01. The sequence goes on along the minus strand of DATAPL010000034.1, from coordinate 26,491 downwards.
CGGCTCGCTGCTCGCGGGTAAGGAGGGCATGGAGCACCTGCCCGCGTTTCCGGTGAAGAGCATCGACAGCACCGGCGCCGGTGACGCTTTTATCGGGAGCTTCGCCGTCTTTCTCGGCGAGGGACTTCCCGAGCGCGAAGCGGTGCGCCGCGCCAACCTGTACGCGGGACTCTCGACCACTGGAGTGGGAACCCAGAAATCGTTTTACGATCGGGCGCGATTCGCCGCGGAGTGGGCGTCGCGCAATAAGTCCTGATCTGGCCCTCCTTCATTAATAGGTTCGCAATCAACAAACTCAGCGGCCGGCTCCAGTCTGGATCTGGCCTTACAGGAGTGTGGCTTTCATGCGGAGAGCTTTTATCCGGATCGTTCTTTGTCTCCTGTTTGCGACTTTGGCAATGGCCCAGCAGAAGAAGATAAAGGTCATTGCCGACCAGGACAGCGCCGGCCCGCAAGGCACGAATTTTCTCTCTCTGCTGATGCTGCTGCGCGCCCCTCAGGTCGACCTCCTGGGCATCACGACCGTGAGCGGAGATCAGTGGATGGAGCCGGCAACTGTGTTTGCGCTTTGGGGCGTTGAGCTGGCCAATCGGCCGGACGTTCCGGTGATTAAGGGCGCCGAGATGCCACTGATCAATACGCCACGCGAACAGGAGTTGCGAGAAGCGCTCTACGGCTCTTACGTCGGCTGGCATGGTTCGTTCAACCCGGATGCTCCCAATCCCAAACAGACCTGGGCGCCGCCCGGAGGCTATCCTAAAATCAAACCCAAACCCGGCCGCGCTGCCGACTTTATCGCGGATACAATTCGTGCCAATCCCGGCGAAGTGATGCTGTACTGTGCCGGCCCGTTGACCAACATTGCGCTGGCGATCCGCATGGATCCGGAAATTGTTGCGCTGACCAAGGCCATCTACATCATGGGCGGAAGCAGCTCCGGCGGCCCCGAGCTGAACTGGTGGTGGGACCCGGAAGCCGCCTCCATCGTGCTGCGCGCTCCCTGGAAACAGATCGTGATCTCACCCTTCGAGGCCGGCGCCCAGGTATGGTCCAGCGAACAACTGATGCGGCGAACCGTGCAGGCGGGCGGGCCGTTGGCAGATCACCTGAAAGCCATGTATCTCGACTACAAGCCTCCGGCTGGGACCTCGCTCTGGTCGATGATGTGGGATGAGCTGCTGGTCGCGTCTCTGATCGACCCGAGCGTAATCAGGAAGTCGGAAACTATGTACCTGGATGTGGACATCGACCATGGACCTAAATATGGGCACACTGTAGTCTGGAAGAAGCCCAACGATGTTCCCCAGTTTCTTCTGCCTTACAGTTCTCCGCAGGGTCCCGAACGCGAAAAGTGGCTTGGTCACCTGGCGCCTCCGCCTCAGCTTCATCCTGCCAGCGTGCAGATCGAGGTCGACCAAAAGAAGTTCGAAGACGATTTTGTCCAGCTGATGAGCCACTAAGTGTCAGGCGTGACACACCCGCGATGGTTTGACACGGAATCCGTTCAAACGATTGCCGCAACTCATTCCATTTCATTAAGATCAGTTTGGCCGCCGCCCTGCACGACCATTAAGGTGTTGTCTCTCGGGTTTATATTCTGCTTCCTGGGAAATTATGCGCCTGAGGTTAAAAGCATCGTGGCCGGTGGCAGTGGCGGCTGGAACCTCAATCGTCATAGCCTTGTTTGTGGCGGCCGCTGGATGGCGCGCCTCCCGGGCCTTACATAAGGCCGCTGAAGAAGTTCGCTCAGACCAGGAAATCGCTCTTACCACTCACCCTTACCCAGGCCAGCAGGAACCACTTTTTGAAACCATCAGCGCTCCCGCAGTTTTCTTGCAGGCTGCCCAGTTCCAGCGAGACTTGTACATCGCGGGCCCGGCCGGGCTTTCGAGATACAACTTCAACGGTACATTGCTGAAGCACTATGCGGCGGGGCAAGAGCTGCCATCTTCCCCATTGGTTGCGATTGCTCCGGCGATGCTTTCCGATTCGCGCCAGCAGGAACTGGTCATCGCTACAGCCCAGGATGGCCTGCTCGCGTTCAATGGCCGCGACTTCAGACAAATCCTTCCGCGGGATGCGGACGCCCGCGCTATCACCTCCGTCTTACCTGCAGCCTCGGGCCATCTTCTAATTGGAACAAAAAAGCGCGGCGTCCTGCTCTACGACGGGGTGAAGATGACCGCTCTTCACCCGTCGCTGAGCCGTCTCTACGTCACCACACTGGCCGGCTCGGAATCGGATCTTTGGGTGGGAACACTCGACCGGGGTGTGCTGCACTGGCATGGCGGCGAAGCGGAAGTGTTTGCAGAAGAACAAGGCCTGCCCGACCCCCAGGTGCAGTCCATCGCGATTACAGGCGACAGGGCATACGTCGGCACGGTGCTGGGCGTCGCCGTGTTCGAGCGCGCCCATTTCTCGCGGACGCTGGCGGCCGGAGTTCTGGCTACTGCCTTGCTTCCTGGTTCTGCCCAGTTGCTGGTGGGTTCTGAAGATCAGGGAGTCCTCGCTATTCCGTTTGAATCGCGACGGCCAAATTCCGCCTCAGGCGGTGCCGCCGAATTGAGTGAAGTACGCCAATTATTCGAGATGGGCGATGCCGCTTATGCCCTCACCCGCAGTGGCCTGTATCGCATGCGCGCGCAGAATGGTGGATGGCAGTCTGTCCTGCAGCCCGGTGCGGCGGTCTTGAGCGACCGCAACATCTCGGCTCTTGCCGCCGATAGCCAGGGCCGCTTGTGGGTTGGATATTTCGACCGGGGCCTCGATCTACTGCCGGCCGATCGCACCCACGTTACTCATGTCGAAAACGAACATGTGTTCTGCGTGAACCGGATCGTTCCAAATCCCAAAGACGGCACCATCGATGTTGCGACCGCCAACGGGCTGGTTCGCTTCGACAGCGCGGGCCATCAGGAACAGGTTTTGACCCGGGCCGATGGCCTGATCGCAGACCATGTGACCGACGTCGCCCCTTACCGGAACGGATTGGCTCTGGCGACGCCAGCAGGCCTGACCTTTCTGGATTCCAGCGGTGCGCGCAGCATGTACGCCTTCCAGGGACTGGTCAACAACCACGTGTATGCGCTCGGCATTTATGGCGATGAGTTGATGGCCGGAACGCTGGGCGGCCTCTCGCAACTGGAGAAGGGTGATGTGCAGCTCAACTACACCACCGCAACTTCCGACCTAAAGCATAACTGGATCACCGCCATAGTCCGAGTCGGCCCGGAATGGATGGTGGGAACTTACGGCGCCGGAGTTCTTGAACTGGATAGCTCCGGCCAGTTTCATTCGTTCGAAACCGCAACCGGACAGATCGAAATCAATCCCAACGCCATGCTGGCTACTCCAGACCACGTATTTGCCGGAACACTGGGCCAGGGTCTTTACGTGTATGAACGCGAGTCCGGACGCTGGTTTGCCATTGCGCAGGGCCTTCCTTCTTCCAATGTGACTGCGCTCGCCGCTGCCGGTGGCTATCTCTATGTCGGCACCGATAACGGACTGGTGCGCATTCCCGAGCAGAGGTTGTTGCGGCCATGAAGAACGCAATTCTCATCCTGCTTGCGGTTCTCCTTGCGCCGTCGCTGCTTCGGGGTGACGCGGGCATCCTGATTCCTCGCGATAAAGCGCAACCTGATCCCGCGATTCTCTCCCTGGAAGAGATGGAGATCACAATCCGCATCGACAACGGCGACGCCCACATCTCGGTAAAGCAGATTTTTGCCAACCACAGTGGTGGGGTGGAAGAAGGGAACTACGTGTTTGCCCTGCCCAGCCAGGCTACCGTTTCCGACTTCGCAGTGTGGGATGGACCTACGCGGATTCCGGCTGTGGTTCTGGAACGTAAAAGGGCAGAGGACATATACACGCAACTCAAGCGGCAGATGATCGATCCGGGACTGCTGCAGATGGGAGAACGTGGATCGGAAGAAGCCAAGCGCAGCGCTGTGTTCAGCGCCCGCATCGTCCCCATTCCGCCATACGGAACCAAGCGGCTGGAGTTTGAGTACCACCAGTCGCTTGCAGTAGACAACTTAAAGTCGTACTTTGCCATCCCGCTGCATCCTGACGCCTACCAGGCGCAGGCGGCGCGGCATTTGCGAATCAACTTCGAATTGCATTCGGTGCTCGGAATCATGAACTTTCAGGCGCCGGCCAAAGTATTTCCGCTTCAGCTTGAGCAGAGTACGGCGCATCTGGTGCGTGGACATTTTGAAGGCGGGAACGTCAATCTCACCGAGGATTTCGTCGCTACTTACGATCTTGATCAGTCAGGGGCCGATACCCTGCAGGTGCTGGCTTACCGAAGTCCGGTGAGTGGGCAACCTTCTCCGACAGAAACAGCTCCGGTCCGCAGCGCCAATCAGCCCGGCTTCTTTGAAGTCGAAGCGCTGCTCGGATATGGAAAAAATACAGTTGCGGACCTCACGGGAAAAAGTACAACCGGTTCTCAGAAAACCCTGATCATCCTCTTCGACACTTCTTTGTCCATGCAATGGGAGAAGCTTGAGCGCAGCTACCAGGCCCTGGAAACGCTGCTGCGAACCCTTCGGCCGGTTGACCGCTTCAATCTTCTATTGTTCGACAACCACGTGCGATCGTTCCAGGAGTCGGCGGCCACTGCCGACCCTGGCAGCGTCCAGCGCGCACTTGATTTCGTCCGCGCCAGCAAGTTACGTGGAGGGACCGACCTGCAGCGAGCCTTGCAAGCCGGACTGGCACAGTGCGAAGCATCGGCCTCCGGCAGTCCTTATCTTGTGCTGCTGAGTGACGGAGGCGCGACTCGCGGACCGATTCAGAATGGCAAAGTGGCTAGCTGGTACGCTCAGAACTGGCAGCGCCTGCCGCAGGCCCAACGGCCGCGCACTTACATCTTCGGCGTAGGCGATGATGCCAACCTGCCGTTGCTGACCGTGCTGGCTCGCCAGGACGGACTGCTCGAACACGTGCTCTCCACCGAGCCTGCAGAATTCAAGCTGAATTCTTTTCTCTCCAAGATCGGGCGCAATCCAGTGGAGCAATTACAGCTGGAAGTCACGCCGGAATCGTCCGTGGACGCGGTTTACCCCCTGCAGCAATCCACGTTTTCGGGTTCGCTCGCGGCCTGGGTGGGCAGATATCAATCGGCAAAATCCAACGTGGCTTTTACGGTTCGCGGTGCGCGCGATGGCGCCGCTCTGGAGTTGTCGACCAAGACCAGCTTGCCTCAGGAGAACCTCGAACACACGCAACTGCCACGACTATGGGCTCGGGCAAGAGTCGATGCCTTGCTGGAGAAGATTCAACGCGAAGGCGAAGACCAGGCCACCATCGACGAAATCATACGGCTGGCCAGGGAATTCAAATTTGTCACGCCGTACACTTCGTTTCTGGCGGTGCCGCGTGCCTTGTTGCGCCCACGCATTATCCGACCCGGCGATCCTGTGCTGCGAGTAAAGACGGACGAATCGATCACTTCGGTGACCGCATTGTTTCCCTTCGGACTGGTGCAAAAGCTGTGCTACTTGTCCGGGGAAGATACATGGCAGACCCGCTTTCTCGCTCCCGACGATATGCAGGATGGAACTTACACGGTACGCCTGCTTTTGCGCGACCGCACTGGACACACTTACCGCGAGTTCAAGACGTTTGTGATCGCCAGCAAGCCGCCAGTCGTCCAGGTCAAACTCGACCGTAGAAAATTTCACGCTGGCCAGACCATTAACTTGAAGGCCAGCGCGAGCCAGAGCACACGCACTTTGGTAGCGCGCCTGGAAGGGACTTTGCCGGTTTCACTGAAATGGGACGCCCGCGCCGGTCTCAACACCGGACAGTTATTCATACCGCAGCAGGCCATCCCCGGAACCTACAAGCTGGCAGTGACCGCGGAAGATATTGCACACAACATCGGGACGCAGGAGGTGGAAATTGAAATCCTTCCCTAGTTCGTCCCGAAAACACTGGCTGCGGCTGTTTGGGATCGCAGCCTTTCTGGCTGTAGCTGGCTTGACGATGTCGGCTTGGGGCGCGCTGCCGTGGTGGATTCGCAACATAGAAGCCGGCAGCGCGATTGAATCCGCGATCTTTCGCGCGATGGCGTTGCCCGGCGGCAGTGTGTTATTTCGCCGCCCGCCCAGCGAAACCCGCCCGGCGCTCGGCGAGTTGATCAAGGCTCAGCCGGAAAATGCCGATCTATATTCGCTGCGCGCCCTGGAGGATGAGCAGCAGCTGGATTTTGTTGCGGCGGAGGCCGATTGGAAAAGTTACGCGGAAAGAATCTCATCGCGGACGACGGCTCAGCTTACTCTCGCCGATTTCTACCACCGGCGCCTTCGTCCGCTGGACGAGATCCAGGCATTGTCGATCGTGGCGAATGCCCCGCCGGTCGCGTCAGAGAGCCTGACAATCGCTTCGGACCAGCAGTCCTGGCGCGCCTTTGAGCGCATCTTCAGCATCATTCAGACTCAGGGTTTGGCAAAAGAAAATTCCATCGCGCAGTATCGCGCCTGGTTGAATCGTTATCCGCAGGAGCGGTCGCTTTACGCACGCTTTCTGGATTTTCTGGTGGCGCAAAAAGAGCATGCTGCGGCGGGCCAGCTCATCTCGGATTACCACCAGCGATTTCCCGGCGACGAGATCTTTCCGGTAAAAGCGAAAGCGATGGTCGAATACCGCCAGGGGTCGGTGCAGCAGGGACTCGCGGTCTATGAACAAAGCTTCCAGCCGCTGTGGGCTCCCGAGCTGGTCCAAAGTTACTTTGATTTGCTCACGCAGACGCAGAGTCTGCGTAAGTTTCTGGATCAGGCGCGCGCCGCCCTGAATGCGAACCCTGAAGATCTGAATGCCATGGCGCGCATCTTTTATTACTACCAGCAGCAAGGCAAGCTGGACCTCGCGGAACAAACCGTAACCGCCTACCGCATGCATAAGGAAGCCAGCAAATCGGAATGGACGGGAAAGGAACTCTATATTTGCGCCCGCTTGTTGGAAGACATCCACCAATATCCTGAAGCGGCACGCTACTATTTTGCGCTGTACAACAGCAAAGGCATGAGTGACGCGCAGGAGCAGGCCCTCGCCGCACTCACCGACCTCCTGCTTACCGCACCCGAAAGTCCGATCCGATTGGGGAGCGGAAAACTTTCCCTGTACCGCGACATCGCCCACATGGACCAGGGACCCGGCTATTGGAACGGGATTCTCTCGCTTATCCTGAACACCACGGCTCCAGCCGCCAGATTCTCCGAAGAGAAGCAGCGGGCGGCGCCTTATTTTCATCGCTCTCGCGCCGCCGAGTTGCTGGGGCTGCTTGACGTAAAGTTTCCCAACTCCGCCCGGCGCCCCGAACTGCACGCCAAGTTGCTGGGATTCTATGCAGGTTCGGCCGAAAGCGAGGCGGTGATTCGCGGCGGAAAAGAATTTCTAAAAACCTTTCCCAATGCTCCGCAGCGGACGGAAGTCGCTCTGCTCATCGCGGACGCCTATGCGCGTACCGGACAAAGCCAGGAAGAATTCGCTATTTATGATTCTGTGCTGGACGAACTGGCAACGAAAGCGCAGAAAATACCGCTGGGTCAAAGTACGGCCGGCGCTGATTATCCGCAAGGGTTCAGGCCGGATTCATCTGACGGTGCGGAAGATGAAGCGAACGAACTTGCCTATCGATGGCAGGGGAATACGGCTTTCCAGGTGAATCGAGGGTTGCCGGCAAATCCGGGCGGCGCGCGTTCGCCGGAATACTCGCGCGTTCTGGAGCGATATCTGGCGCGTCTGGTCCAGCTGAAGCGCATGCCTGACGCTTTGGCCGTGCTGCGCCACGAGATTGACCGGAACCCTGATGACCCCGGCCTGTATGAGCGCCTAGCAATATTTCTCGATCAGAACCGATTGGGAACTGAGCTGGAAGAAGTCTATCGGCGAGCCATGGCGCGATTTCCCGAACCATCATGGTTCGACAAGCTGGCTCGCTTTTATTTGCGCTACGAGAAAAACGCGCAATTCGAAAAGCTGACCGAGGAGGCGGTCGATAAGTTCAGTGGAACCGATCTTGAACGCTATTTTGCAAATGTGGGTTATGGCGGGACCCCGGTTTTGTACTTGCGCCTGAACCAGTATGCCAACCGGCGCTTTCCGCATAATCCCGTATTCGTGCGCAATCTGCTCACCGCATACCACGACTCCCACACCTATGATGATGCCGCCTGGGTGTCTCTCTTGCGCCAGCACTGGTTTGAAGAATCGGAACTGCGCAGCCGGTTCTTCGAATACCTTTCGCACAACGGCATGCTGGAACCCGAATTGAGTGAACTGCAGCAGAGCTTTCCCGCTGCAGGCCAGTGGGATGAACTGGTCCGGGTAAATCCCGCAGCCGCGGAATTTCTGGGTCAAGCCGAGTTGTGGCAGTCGCATTTTGAAAACGGGGCTCCGCTGTTGAAGGCGTTGGCGGAGCAATATCCGGCGCGCTTTGAAACTGCTCGCGATGCTTCGGCGGTCTATCGCTCCCTCGCCTACTCCGACGCCAGGAACACGGCCGTGGCTGCGAAGATCGAAGCCAATCTATTGGAGGCGAATCCGGGGAGCACGGAGATCATGGCGCGAATCGGAGACATCTACGCCGACCGTGATCTGTTCGCGCTTGCCGCTCCATACTGGGATCGCATCCCTCAAGTCGCGCCCGGCCAGTCTGGCGGATATCTGGAAGCAGCCAGCGCTTATTGGGACTACTTCGACTTCGACAACGCGCTGCGCCTGCTCCACGAAGGCAGGAAGCGGCTGCGCGATGACAATCTTTACAGCTACGAAGCCGGCGCGATCTACGAAAGCCGTCGCGACTATGCGGAAGCCATCAGCGAATACGTGAAAGGATCTCTCGCGGGACAGGTGAATTCTCCGGCTGACCTGCGGCTGATCGAGCTGGCACGCCGCCCGAAGTTGCGCGATCTGGTGGACCGTGAAACTGCCAAATTGATCTTCTTGCCCGATCCGTCCATGGCGGCGGTTTACCTGCGAGTGCGGGTGCTGCAGGCGCAGGATCGCAAGCCGGAACTGGAGACCTTGTTAGATGCTATAGCCGGCAGCACAACTTCGATTGGGCAGGCCGAAGAGATCGAGACTCTGGCCGAGCAGAAATCGCTGGAGACGGTTCGCCAGCACGCGCTGGAAAGGCAGGCTGCGCTCACCACCGATCCGGTGAACCGTCTGCAACTGCGGTACCGGCTGGTGCAGTTGTACGAAAATCGCAGAGACTTTCAGTCAGCCCAGCGCAACGTTGAAGCGCTCTACCGGGAAAATCCCAAGATCCTTGGAGTAGTCCGCTCGACCGTGGATTTTTACTGGCGGATGAAGGCGTACTCGCAAGCCATTGCGGTTCTGATAGAGGCTGCAAAAGACTCTTACCCGGATCTGGGGAAGCAGTTCTCCTTCGAAGCGGCGCGCAAGTCGACCGAGGCCGCTCAATACCAGCAGGCGCGTGAGTTGTTGGCCACGCTACTTAGCCAGAGTCCGTACGACGGCCAATATCTAGCTGCCATGGCTGACACCTACGCGCGCGCCGGCGACGATCAGGGGTTGCGGCAATTTTATCTTGCAAAGATCGAGCTTTTTCGTACGGCGCCGTTTTCCGGCGACGAACGCAAGACTCGAATTGCCACCCTGCGTCGCGGCCTGATTCCGGCGTTGACGCGGATGAAGGACTACGCCGGGGCGGTCGACCAGTACATCGAACTCATTAACAATTTTCCCGAGGATGGCGGGCTGGTGACTGAAGCTGCGCTTTATTCTCTGCGCTACCAGCGGCAACAGCAACTGGGAGATTTCTACGCCAAGACCATTGTGCAATCCCCGCGCGACTATCGCTGGCCCATGGTGCTGGCCGAAATTCAAACCAGCCTGGAACTCTATCCCGCGGCCATTGAAAGTTATGGCAAAGCGATTACGATCCGGCCCGACCGGGTTGACTTGCGCACCGCTCGCGCCGGACTTGAGGAACGCCTCATGCGGTTCGACGATGCCGCCGGCGACTTCGAACGCGTCTATCAACTGGCGTTCAAAGACCCCAAGTGGATGGAAAAAGTTGCCGAAGTGCGCGCCCGCCAGGGAAGGGTCGACGAGACGCTTGCCGCTCTGAAGACTGCGCTGATCGATGCAAGTCCGGAGACTCCGGAAAAATACTTTGAGGTTGCGCAGCGTCTGGAAGGGTGGGGCATGTTGCCGCAGGCCCGGAGCTTTGCCGAGCAGGGAATTAGCACCGCCGGTCCCGATTTGCTGGCCGCGAACGAGCATCATGCGGGAGCGAAACTATACGTCCGCATCATGACGCGTCTGCGCCAGCCGGAGAAGGCCTATGACACTTTGCAGGTTGCGCTGGTCTCGGCAGAGTCGGCCCTTCCAGTACTCAAACAGCAAGTGGCCAGAGAGGGTATCGCTGCAATCACCGATCGGGAATGGCGCGAGCGAACCCGGCAGAACCGGATCAGCACAGCCCGCGACGGCATGCGTGTGGCGCTGACTGAGATGGGCAATGCAGTTTCGGGTTACTTCACTCCCGAGGAAAAAACCAGCTTCGCCCGGTTCGCGGAGAGCGAGCGCGCCGGGATGAACCTGGAAGGCGTGGAAGCCTTCGCTATTCCCCTGGCCGAAAGCGCAGACCTGGCCGAGCTGGAGGCGAGGTGGCGCTTTGAGGTGATGATGCAGAGTGGCGGCAATTCAGGCGTCCGGCTGGCTCGCATGCGGCCGTTCATCGATCTGCAAAACCGCCGCCTGAAATTTGCCGACTTGGGCGGCCAGATGGAAAAATTTGCCTCCACCATCGAGGTGCAGCAGCGCTACTTCGTTTCGATCGCGGCCGCCGAGGCATATCGCTCCGCCGGAGACTCTGAAAACGAGATGCGGGTTCTGGCTGCTATTCCGCCCGTCTATCTGAATGGCGGCACCGAGCAGAGACTCTTCGAACTGCTGCTGGCGCGCAACGCAAATGAACTGGCGCAGCGCGGCGCGTTTTGGAATGCCTGGGGGCAAGAAGCGGCTGACTACGTGGTCGCTCACGGAGATGCGTCGTTGGCGCATACGTTGGTCTCATTGCGCGGCCGCGTGCGTCCGCCAGTCTGGTCCAAGTCCTATGACGCTCTAGTAGGTCTTTATTTCGCCGAAGGAACACCGGCAGTGAACGGCTCATTTCTCTCAGTGTTAGGAGATGGCAGCATCGCCGACCGCCTGGCGAAACCGGTCGATCGCACGCAACAGCTGGCGGGCAGTACCTGGTTTTACTACGGATCCCGCTACGGCGAATACACAGGCGTGACTAAACAGGGCGACCCCGAAAGCTTTCTTCCTGCCATATTAGAGCAGAGTCCGGCCAGCGCTTCAGGCTACCTGACGCTTGCCGACTACTACAGGGAGAGCGGAGACATTGTCCGCGCCATTGCCGATTATGAACACGCGCTGGAACTCGCGCCGGGCCGGCCCGATGTTCACGACCGCATCGCTCTGGCTTACCTGAAGCAAGGTGCGCGCGCGCAGGCCATCGCCGAGTGGAAACAGGCGTTCGCGGTGCTGCAGCAGCAGGTCAATAGCGCCCGCCCGCCGGAAAGCTTCTGGGCAGACTTTTCTCGGACCTGTGATCACCTCCGCACCAGTCGCAGCTTTAACGATCTGAAACCAGAGGTGGACGCAGTCTTGCGCAGCTATCTTCGCCACAATGGCAACTATCGCTCCAATGCGGTGCTGCAGGCTGCGTATCTCGCGACCGCAGATCCATCGTCTGCAACTTCATGGCTGCTGGATCTGGCATCCGCCGCTCAGGATCCGACCGCCGTCTTGTCGGATGTAGCGGACGCTTCGTGGATTCCTCTGGCGCAGCGCGCCCCAATCTATCAACGCATTCTGCAGGCGAAACAGAGTGCGGCAGTGAAGGCCGAAGGGCTGGAAAAAGAATCAGCCATGCAGAGCCTGCACTCCTGGCAAGTACGCTGGATAAAGTACCTGGTTACCGAGAAACAGTTTGCCGCCGCGCGCGACACGATTGCTTCTTTGGCGGCTTCGCAGCCCAATGACACGAACGTCGCAGAAGCATCCGATCTTGTTCCTCTGGATTTGCAGGTCGCAGCGCGTCTTGGAACCCTTGATTCCAGACTGGAAAGTTACCGCGCTGATCCGCAGGCCGCTCCCGCTCCGGAAATCCTGAGAGCCGCGGCCCAGCAGCTGCTTGCCGGAGGGGACAAGCAGTCGGCGCGAAAAATCCTGGAGTTCGTATTTGCCCGCGAGATTGAGGAACACAGTCTGATCGCCTCTAATTTTCTGGGCTTGGCTGAAATCCGTATAGCCGCTGGCGACACTCCGGGAGCGGTGGAACTATTGCGGCGGCTGGTTGTGGCAGTCGGCAATCCATTCGTGAATCTCGATCCGGCGGCGGCGCTACTGGAAAAGGCCGGCCAACAAGCCGAAGCGGTGGAATTTCTGGAGCAGCTGGTGAAGTCGTCTCCGTGGGAAGCGGCCTACCGGCTGCGCCTGGCAAAAGCTAGAGCGAAGATTGGTACTAATCAAGGCGCAAGTTCCGCCCAGCGTGAACTCGTGAGTATTTCGTCGAATCCTGAACCTTCCTATGCTGTTCGCGCACAGGCGGCGACGGCGTTGGCGGAAGCGGGCCAGTCCGATCGGCATCTTGAACTAGGAAGCCAGGAGCTTAACCTGCTCGCGGCAGGCTCAAAAGCGCCGGCCGCTTCGGCAGACCAAAGATGCTTTTACGACGCGCGCCTGGGGGCAGCGCAGAACGCCAACGACCAGCGAGTGAAAATTGAGCTGCTGCGAAATGCTCTGGCCGACAGTCCTGCCCGGGACGATGCCCGCATTCCGTTATTCCTGGCAGCAGCAGCCACGCGGTCTGATGAACTGGCTCTTGGAGCCATCGCACCTCTGCGGCAGCGGGTTTTTATCTCGCCTCGAGCAGCCGCGACGAGCGAAGGAGAAATTGTTGGCCCCGAGGAACCCGACAATGACTCTCCGCTGCCCGCTCAAATGTTTGGGGCGGCCACAATGCCCGTGACGCAACAAGCGAAAGTGGCGTCGACCCTGGGCGAAGTCCTGCTCCGGTTGGGGCGTCTGGACGAGGCGTTATCTTACATGCGTCTGGCATACAGGCTGGAAAAAGTGCCCGCCCGGCGCACGGATCTCCGCACCAGGATGGCGGCTGTGCGTGTCCGCCTGCGACGACAGCAGCTCAACGCAGCGCGCCAGCCGATTCTGCACGAAGCATTGGAGCAAGACCGCCTGGTGCGACCAAAAATGCTGGCCGCTGGCGCAATGCCGGCTGCGAGCGCGCCCAGCGTTGTCACGAAGAGAGGCGTGCTGCCATGAAAATACCGCTGAAAAGGGCAGCAGAGCTTTTCCTGCTGACCGCAGTGAGCATTGGACTCGGCTGGGCCGCGCACCAGGCGACCGCCACCCCTGAACCCGCTTTATCGGGTTACGTTCCGGCCGGCGCGCTCCTTTACCTTGAGGCCAAAGATTTGTCTTCATTGCTGAGCGACTGGAATGCGTCGCCGCAGAAACAAGCATGGCTCGCCAGCAGCAACTATGAGGTCTTTTCGCGCTCCCGGCTTCTCCTCCGCTTGCGCGATGCCGGCAGGCAGTTCGCCACTGCTGCCGGACTTCCGCCAGACATGAATTTTCTTACTCAGGTGGCCGGCGGCCAGAGTGCGCTCGCGCTTTACGACATCGGAAAGCTCCAGTTCCTCTACATAACTCGCTCGCCGTCGGCGACCGCGATGCAAAGCCAGCTCTGGCAAACCCGTTCCAGGTTCGAGAGTCGCCGCGCCGGCGGCGGCATGTTTTACCTGCGGCGCGATCCCGAGTCCGACCGCGAGGTAGCGTTCGCCGTTAACGGAAATTACCTGCTGCTGTCTACGCGAGAAGATTTGATGGCCAGCGCGTTACAGTTGATGTCGGCAAACACCGGAAACGGCGCGAGCCAAGACAGGGGCATTGAGGCCGATCCGTGGTGGGCGCAATCGGTGGCGGCCGCCGGACCGCCAGGAGATTTGCGGATGGTCCTTAATCTCGACAAGATCGTTCCCAGCCCATATTTCCGCTCCTACTGGGTACAGCAGAACGTGACTGACATGAAGGAGTACGCCGCCGCCGTTTCCGATCTCTTCCGCACGAAGGAAACCTATCGCGAAGAACGCGTGTTGCTGAAGAAAGTTGCCGCGTCTGCCGGCGTGCCCGAGGACGTTAGCGGCCTGGTGCGCCTGGTTCCGCAGAGCGCCGGCTTCTACCAGGCGGAAAGCTGTCCATCGGTTGAATCGTGTCTGGCTCCGCTTGAGACTAAGATTCTTGCGCCCCATTCGGGTTCGCATCCGCCGGACCAGATTGCGCCACAGGTAAGCCTGAGTTCCGGCGAGGTAGGAGCCACTTCAGATCTGGAAGCCCGCATCGACCAGCCCTCCATGCAACGAGGATCCGACTCTCAGGCTGCAGCGGCGCTGAAGACGATCCTGCAGAAAAATCAGGTCGCGGCGGTTCTGCAGGTACAGTCCACTGAACCAGACAGCGGCGGTGTGTTCGTCAAGATTCATTCCGCGGTGGTGCTGGCGGCCGGCGGCGATTGGGATGAAGTTGCGGCGCGACAGGCACTGGGAGAGTTCCTTGGCCCGAAGCTGACCGCAAGCGGCCTGGGAGTGGGATGGAAGCAAATGGACAACTACTACCAGCTTGATGGCCTTCAAACGCTCGTGGCAGCAGTTCGCGGAAAATATCTTTTGGTTTCCGATAACGCTGGATTGATCAGCGATATGCTCGGCAATGTGAATCGCAGGGTCGAGATGAAGCCGGCGTCGTTCATGGCCGGATTCAACCACTGCGGCGAGAGGAATAATTTCTACCGGCTGGCGACCCTGGTTGATCGTCCTGATCTCGGCCCGTCGGGAATTCCAAGCGGTGACAAGCAACCCCAGTTCTTTTCAGAGAACATCGCCAGCCTGAGCACAACCCTGGCGGGAATCTCGTCGGAAAAGATTGTAGTCCGCGATCGTGGCGACAAGGTTCTGCAGACGGTGACCTACGAATGGTCTCAATAGCGAAGACCGACGTAGCAAAGTTCTCGACAGTAAAGATCGTGGTTTTGCTGCTGCTCGGAATCATTGCCGCGGGCTCGTTTATCAGCCGGTGCGCAGCGGCTGCTCCGACCGAGAGCACATTTTCCGGTGACTCGCTGTTTGCCCAGTCCGCAGCCCAGACACTCCGCCGCGAATTTCAGAGTAAGGAAGTTTCGTTTCTGCTCCTCGACGCCCAGAGCGGACGCTTGTTGGCTTCCCGTTGGGATGAACCGGAGCGGCCAATTCCGCTGGGTTCTCTCATCAAGCTGTTCATCGCGCTTGCCTACGGCGATGAGCATCAATTTCGCTATCCGGTTCACATATGCAAAGGGGAGGCGAGCGGCTGCTGGCTGCCTCGAGGACACGGGGAGATCGATATCGTTTCGGCCATCGCTTACTCCTGCAATTCGTATTTTCGGATGCTCACCGCAAAAATGACCGGCGCCGACGTCGCGCTGGCTGCGGGCCAATTTGGAGTTGAGACGCCACCTAGGAATTTATATGGTCCCGATCTGATCGGGATGGGTAACCGGTGGCTTATTTCGCCGTTGCGCATGGCGCGAGCTTACGTCGAGCTTAACCGCCGCCGCAACCAGCCGGGCGCGCATGAAGCCCTTGCCGGTATGGCACAGTCTGCACGGCAAGGCACAGGGATGGAAGTCGATCGCGCCCTGAAATACTCTGCTGCTATGGTGAAAACCGGGACTGCTGCGTGCACCCATCAACCGCATGCTCCCGGAGACGGTTTTGTAGTTGCGTTGTTTCCGGCCAACCGGCCGGAGTTGCTGCTGATGGTGCGGGTGCATGGAGTGCCGGGAGCAAGGGCGTCGGTGACAGCCGGCCGCATGTTAGAACGCATCGAGTCGAGCCGGAGTGAGTCCAACCCGGTTGCATCCCGGCGGATCGGCGAGTGATTCAGGTGTTTTGCAAAGTCCCATTTCGTAAACTCGTCTTTCTCAAACTGAGCCTGTTCGCTGCTCTGCTCCCGGCAATTCACGCTGACGCTCAAGAGGTGCGCATCGGTGTGCTCGGGCTTTTTCATCCTCATCAGCTTACGCTGCGGCCCTCGGCCGCACAGGCGCTTGTAATCCAGGCCGGGAGCGAAAACTTCGTACTGGAACGAAGCTCCGGACACGAAACAGCCACGATCACACTGTCTGGCGATCGTCTCATCCTGCGAGTGGGCAATCGACAGGTCCAGGTATCCGCAGTTCGCGCTGTAGGCCGGGGCAACGACGCGGCCGACTTCACCCTGGCAATCCCGGGGAAGATCAGCCGGGTGTACCTCGGTGTACTCGAGGTGAATTGTGCACAGGGCGTTTTGGTTCCGGTGGTTAGAATGGATCTGGAAACAGCGGTCGCTTCCGTGGTCGCAGCCGAAAGCGATTCGGATAGTCCGCTGGAAGCGTTGAAGGCGCAGGCAGTGGCCACGCGTTCGTTCTTTCTGGCGGCGCAGGGGCGACACCACAACTTCGATTTCTGCGACACCACTCATTGCCAGTTCCTGCGCGCTCCGCCGCCTTTGGACAGCAACGCCCGGCAGGCCGCCCTGGCCACGCGCGGTCTGGTCCTGGCTTATGCCGATCGGCCGGTGGCGGCAATGTTTGCCCGCAGTTGTGGCGGACGCACGCGAACTCCGCAGGAGGTCGGCCTGCCTGGTCGCGGCTATCCGTATTTCCCGGTCGTCTGTGATTACTGCCTTCACAATCCCTGGCGTTGGACTCGCCGGGTGTCGCAAGCCGAGGCTGCCGATCTGGCCAGGCGGGGAGAGGCTTCACGACTGGAGATCGATCGCCGCATGGGGTGGGACGCCGTGCCCAGCAACAACTTTACGGCTCGAAGCGATGGCAAGGATGTAATTCTGCAGGGTGCCGGGCAAGGTCACGGCATCGGCCTGTGCCAGCACGGAGCGAAAGGGATGGCGCAAACCGGAAGCAGCTTCCGCGAAATTCTCGCTCATTATTATCCGAATACGACGCTGGCTCGCGCAGAGCAGGGAAGCGACCAATCCGCGTCCGGGTTGTGGGAGAAAAAATACCGCGGTGTGCTCGCCACTGCCCCTTAGGTCGACGAGCTCTGTGCAATCCCGACTTATGGTAAGGTGATCGCGGTCGAGCTTGGCTGAAGCCTTACACTTCTTCTGGAAGCCGCTCTTTGGATCCCGTTAAACCTCGGCAATTGCTTGGAGTGTTCGACGCCACCATGATCGTGATGGGCGGCATTGTCGGCTCCGGCATCTTCATTAATCCCTACGTGGTTGCGCTGCGCGTACACACTCCATTTCTGATCCTGGGAGTCTGGCTGCTGGGTGGGGTTCTGGCGCTTCTCGGCGCCTTCATCTGGGCCGAGCTGGCATCGCGCTTGCCGGGAGCGGGCGGGCAATATCTTTATCTGCGCGAGGCTTACCATCCATCCGTGGCCTTCATCTATGGCTGGGTTCTGCTCCTGGTAACGCAGACTGGCGGAATGGCAGCGGTGGCAGTCACGTTCAGCCGCTACTATCGCGAGATCACCGGCTTTTCCGCGGGAGATGGACCGATTGCCGCCGCGACCCTGCTGGGTTTGACCGCCATCAATTGCTTTGGAGTTCGCGCCGGCAGCAATGTGCAAAGCGTGCTGATGCTTCTCAAGGCCGCGGCCATCGCGGCGATGGTTGTCGCAGGACTATTGTGGGGAGGAGGCGCGGTTCACCCGTTGCCGTTGCTCGATCGTCCGGTTTCTCTGGGCCTGGGAAGCGCCATCGGAGCGGCCATGATTCCCGTCGCCTTCGCCTATGGTGGATGGCAGACCGCCAGTTTTGTGGCTGGCGAAATGCGCGATCCACGCCGCGATCTCTCCCGCGGCCTGGTGGCGGGCGTAATCGGAGTCGTCGTGCTCTATCTTGCGGTCAATTTTGTTTGCCTCCGAGTTCTTGGTCCGGACGGCCTGGAGGCAACCCGCATTCCCGCTTCGGCGGTGATGCGCAAGGCCCTGGGAGAGCGCGGGGCGCAATGGATTGCATTGGGCATTGCAGTCTCCACGCTGGGCTTTCTCAGCCAGGGAATTTTGACCGCTCCGCGCGTTTACTACGCCATGGCCCGCGACGGACTTTTCTTCAAAAGTGTTGGCTGGCTTTCGCCGCGTGCCGGAGTTCCAGTGGTAGCGATCATCCTGCAGGGCATGACCGCAACCGTTATCGCGCTCTCGGGACGCTACGAGCAGATCCTGAACTACGTGATCTCCGTCGATTTCATCTCATTTGGCCTGACGGCCGCATCATTATTTGTCTTCCGGCGGCGGCTGTCGTCAAACGCAGGTCTGTATCTCACCCCTGGCCACCCCTACACCACCGCCTTGTTTGTGCTGGCTTGCGCCGCCATCGTAATCACGACTATCGCCACGTTTCCGGCCAACTCCGTCATCGGCCTGCTTATTCTGCTGGCCGGCATCCCGGTATATTTGTACTGGAGCAGAAGTGCGCGCCCGGTTCCACCGCCCAACCTATGAGACACCGACATTCCGATTACATGCACTGGGCCAAGACGCAAGGCAGCGCCCGGTTTAACCTCGCAACCAGCGGCGTGGCCGCATTTCCTCTGCGTGACCTTCCGGTCACCATCGAGCAATTGGAGATCAACGGCGACAGCGCTTACGGCTATGCTCCGCTGCAACAGGCGATGGCCAGTAAGTGCGAAGTCGACCCCAATTGCGTGGTTGCCGCTGCCGGCACCTCGATGGCCAATCATCTGGCGATGGCCGCGCTTATCGACCCCGGCGACGAGGTTCTGATCGAGCAGCCGACCTATGAATTGCTCACCTCTACACTCCTGTACTTAGGCGCGTCAGTAAAGCGCTTTGCTCGACGCGAGGAGAGCGGTTTTGCGCTCAGCGCCGCGGAGGTTCGCAAGGCACTCACTCCTAAAACCAAACTGATTGTGCTCACCAATCTGCACAATCCCAGCAGTGCGCTGGCTGCGGAGCCGGCACTGCGCGAAGTTGGCGACCTGGCGCGGAGCGTGGGAGCGCACGTGCTGGTCGACGAAGTCTATCTCGATGCCGTCTACACTAATACCCCGAAGAGTTCCTTCCATCTCGGTGCGGAGTTCGTTGCCACCACGAGTTTGACCAAGATCTATGGCCTGAGCGGGCTGCGTTGTGGATGGATTCTGGCGCAACCCGATCTGGCCCGGACCATGTGGCAGTTGAACGACCTGTTTGCTTCGATCCCGGCGCATCCCGCGGAACTGTTGAGCGTCGTCGCCCTGCAGAATTTGGATAAGATTCGCAACCGATCACGGAAGATTGTGGAGGCGGATCGCGCAGTGCTCAAGGAATTCCTGGATTCCAGTCAGGGACTTTCGGCCGCACGTACCGAGTTCGGTACAACTGCCGTGCTGCGTTTGTTGAATGGCCAGATCGAAGCATTTCTTACCCGGTTGCGTGATGAATACGAAACCACGGCAGTGCCCGGGCGATTCTTCGAACTGCCCAATCATTTTCGCATCGGCATGGGAGTAGACAGCGAGATGTTCCGCGAAGGCCTGCGGAGAATCAGCTTGGCCTTAAGCTCCTAAAAAACGGGTCGTCTACCGCGCCGCATAATCTTTGCTGTTCTGCGTCCGCGAATTGAAGATCTCAAAGCTGCCGTCGGGTCGCGCGGTTAATTTCAGATAGTTCCCCGCATCCGGCCCCTGCGGATTGGCGATGAATTCCTGAGCAACGTTGTGGGTGGCGCCGCCTTCTTCCGAAAAGTGCAGCTGCCAGAAATCTTCAAGGCCTGGCGATCTGCTGATGATGTCCCATACGGCCGGGGTGCCACCCTTCTTTGCCCCGTTGTCCATGATCGCCACGCGGGGCCTGATGCCATAGACTAGCGCGGGGCTGCTGCTCTGCACCCAGCCATGATGGGAGACGATGTAGACATCGATCTTGCCAAGCTTGTTGATTGGACACATCAACTTCATCTCCTGGTCGCGGGTCAGGTCGCCCAGGTCGAGGAGTCGAAGCTTGCCGAAAGTAATGAGTGTCCCCAGAGAACGTGCGTTTTCGGTTTGATCGGCGGGGTATTGCTCTGCGTTCTTGCAGGTGGGGTTTTCCTGTCCTGCTTCCGGCAGCGGCGCAGTTATCAAATCGCCGTCGGAGCTTATGACGGTAACCTTCATGCCGCGGATGGGAAGCGTGTCTCCTGGTTTAGCGACCATGTGCTTGAACTTTCCGCCCCCCAACACTTTCTGGTAGGCCTGCCACACTTCAACGGTGGCAGCGTCTGTGCTCTCGCGATTCGATCCGTGATCGATAAACGTGCCCACCGGAATCTGCGCCGTCAATTGGGGCACTCCGCCTACGTGGTCCCGATGAAAATGTGTGATCAGCACATAGTCAATCCTGGTGATGCCGGCTTGCTTGGCGGCAGAAGCGATGCGTTTTGCATCACGCCCGTCCTCACCGGGCCATCCGCTATCGATCAGCAGAGACCGATGTTCAGGGGTAACGAACAGGGTCGCCTGTCCGCCTTCGACATCGACAAAGTAAACCTGCAGCGGATCGCTTGCGGCGGCGGCCGGGGCTGCCCACGCAGTCGCCAGCAGAATGACGATCAAGCAAACGGCCAACCGCAACGCTGAAGATTGACGGCGCGGACTCGCCTGTGGCTCCGGAAAGGTCACCAGCATGTTCGAGGCTCCTGAATTTGTGTCGGCGCTAAACACGTTCAACAAGATAATCGGGCCGAGGCCGGTTTCGGTCAAGAACCTGGGCGGACTGGGCGCTGTCACGGCCGATTCCAGAAGGTGCCCAACGAAAATCTGAGCCGCACTCTTCCAGTCTCGTCAACGCCAAGCATAAGCCCGGTCAGGCCCAGCGGAGTGGGCATCAGAACGCCAACCGAAGTGCTCTGATGAGTCTGCCAACCTTGCGAACCCAGATCCATGCGGGCGCCTTCATACCAGCCTGCCAGGTACGGACGGAAGGAAACATCTGAGGAATTGAGGCCGCGGTAAACTAACCCGCCTCCCGCTGCCACGGCGGTGTTGGCGTGAAATTGCTGGTAGCGGTAGGCGTCAAGCTGGCCCAGACCGCCGAGAGTGAATTGGTCGTAGAAGGTGAGTTTACGTCCAAAACTGCTGTCCGCCTCGCCCATCGCGAACACGGAAAACTTCTTGCCGATGGGATGAAAGCGGTCACCGTTCAAAGTTAAGTAGGGATACGAGTGGTTGCGGAAGCTCCAGCCTGCCGAGCCGTTGATGCGTGTCCCCTGTTTCGGAAGCTCTCCGGAATCCTGGTCGTTGAATATGAGCGTGGCCTCCGGATTGATGAAAGGAGTATTGTTTGCCATCACCCCATCCACGACCAGCCGTTTGCTGTAACTGTCGAAGCCGGTTTGCACGCCCAGCCGCACCTGCACGAACCGCCAGGTCCCCGCGCCCACGTAGAAGGATCCTCCGATTCGGTCGCGGGCGAAGTCGGTGCGAGTTGATCCCTCGTAGAGTGAGCTGTGCAGGCGCTGCACCATGAATCCCGGAGCCACAAAGAAAGAGCTGCCGTCGAAGGGGTGGTAATACTCAAAGCGGGCGCCGGGATCATATCCGATAAATACATCCGTAAGGAACCGGGACTTGTAAGCGTCTTTCGAAATCGTGGTGGTATTCAGGCGCAAGGTAGCGCGACCGGGTTCACCTTGTGAGATTTGATAAAAGGCGGTTGGCCGAAACAACAGTTCGTGGTCCGGGCGCGGTTCAAGCTCAACCGAAAAGCCTGGCTGTTTTGCATCATTGTGCCAGGTGTAGAAGGCTCCCGGCAGGCCGGTAGCCGCGGTCAGCCCGGTCAATGTCGCTTCCAGTTGTTGTTCCGATACCGGGCCATCCGATAGCTTGTGGGCAATCTCGTGGGCTGCATTTTGCTGGATGGAGGGCTGCGGAGAGTGAACCGCAACGATGTTGCCAGTGTCTGGAACGGGACGGCGACGAGCATTCCTGTCGCGAAGATATTCTTCCCATGCGTCCTGAGATAGCGCGAACCGCTCCAGCGCGTCGGCGTTCTGCTGCGCCGCTTTGTAGCCGCTTTCAATCGCTTTCTCAGTCTCGTCAAAATCCAGCAGCCCGAGGCTGCGTGCGGGAACATTGATGACTACATTTGCCAGCTTGGCGTTACGCCGTTCGTTCTGCAGGACGGCTACGCTGACTGACTGCTTGAGAATATTGCCGATGGTGGTCAGTTGTTTTGCGTCAGCGGGTTCATTCTGCAGCACGACGGCGATAACAACCTCCGCACCCATGTCCCGGACTACATCCGTGGGCAGGTTATCCACCAGGCCGCCGTCAATGAGTACGTGGCCCTTCCAGTTCACCGGAGTAAAGACGGCGGGAAGCGCCATCGACGCCCGCATCGCCTTGGCTAGCGATCCCTGCTGGAGCACGAACGTATCGGCGGAAACCAGGTCTGTGGCTACGGCACGAAAGGGAATTGGCAAATCGTCAAAATTTTGCAGGCCCGAATAGCCAACCGTCTCCCGGCTCAACAGGAGCGCCAGTTGCTGTCCGGGATTGATTCCGGCAGGCAGAGAAAGACGCTTCCCGAAGCGAAAGGTGAATTCTCCCGTAATCCGGTTCCAGTCCTGCTTTTCTTCTACGGGACGATCCACGAATTTAGGAGATGAACGCAGGTAGTCGGCCCAGGGAGCATCGTTCGCGATCTTTTCCAACTCGGCGGGAGTATGCCCGGTTGCATAGAGGCCGCCGACCAGCGCACCCATGCTGGTGCCGGCAATGCAGTCGACAGGAATCCGATGCTCTTCAAGAAATCGCAGCACACCAACGTGAGCCAGCCCGAGCGCGCCGCCTCCGCCCAGTGCCAGGCCCACTCGCGGCCGGGGATTCGGAGGCTTTTCCTGGGTTTGTCCCGAAGTTGAGTAAGAAAAAAGAATCAGGCAGGCAAGAATGAACTGACGCACAGAGTTGATTTCCATTTCGCTTGGTTCCAGATTGAAGCGGGCAATGCGAGGTCAGAATACAAGGTCGGAACGAGAATGGAAACGAGAGAACACAGCCTGAAATGTACTTCGGCGCAGGCACGGCGTCAGGCTGAGCTTGCGAAGCATCTGGCGCCTGACACGCTCTTTGGCGCCGGCAATGGCGGCGATTAAACCGCCGTGGCCGCCTCACTTCTTAAGCAGTGCGTCGATTCCTGCCTGCGCAATGGCTTCGTCAATCTCAGACTTGGCTCCGCTTGCCGCAATCCCGCCCAGCGTCTGGCCATCCACCTGGATGGGCAACCCTCCCTGATTGGGGAAGAAATCTGGAAAGGCCAGGGCTTCTATATTGCCTTTCTTGACCGCCTCGGCGCCCTCGCGCGACGGAGCCCGGTAGAAGGCGGCATGGCGGGCCTTCTTTTGCGCGAATTGGATGGTGTTGAGCGTGGCGGCATCAGCTTTTTCCAAAAACAGCAAATTGCCGCTTTCGTCCACCACACAGATGGTCACTTCGACATTGCGGTTTTTGGCTTCGGCCTCGGCCCCGGCCACCATGGTTTTGATCGCTGCCAGGTTCAGGTATTTTTTCGTGGGGAGGTCAGCAGCGAATGCGGCTGCAGTCAGAAAAACTGCCATCACACAAAGTAATTTGCGCATGCGCAGGATGCTACCAGCAGCACTTCCAGTTTTCCAGATGAAATCTGCGGGACGAAAGCCGCAAAAGAAAGCTCACGGCCCTTGGATAACGTTCACTGCGCTTGCAACTGCGCTTTAATCTCACGCTCAATCAATACGATGTCGATGGGTGCAATGTGCTTGGAGTCAATGCGGCCATCGCGGCCGATGACGAACGCGATGGGCAATCCAAGAACTCCTCCGTAGAGCTCGCCGACCTTGGCGTTTCCCATCACCACCGGATAGTTTATTTTGAATTTCCGGTAGAAGTCCTGAACCGGTTCGGGACTATCATCCATCGAAACGCCGATGACCTCGAAGCCCCGCTCGCCCAGGCGGTTTTGCAGTTCGGCAAATTGCGGGACCTCCTCCCGGCATGGGTCACACCACGTCGCCCAGAAGTCCAGAAGAACCACCTTGCCCCGGTAGCCTGAAAGCTTGAGCTGCTTTCCGGTCATGTCGGGAAGAGAGAAGTCTGGCGCGAACGGATGCTCGGCCGATGCCGCTTCCGGGCTCGCAGAAACGGCACGATGGCGGTTCAGCAGGTAGAGTCCGACCAGGAAAGCCAGTGCCGCAACGCTGGCAAGGATGATTTTCCGCAAATGGCTTGAGTTCCCGACGGGAGCCAGAATTCAGTCTCCCTTGGCCGCGGGATAGCCTTTTTCCACCCAGTTCGTGCCGAAATTGTCCGCGATGTAGAGCGCTTTGACGTTGGTGAATCCCAATTCGCGCAGCGCGTCGCTGGCAGGCTTGATATTGGGGCAATGATTCCAGGGACAGCAGCCGCAGTAAATCACGATGAACTTGTTTCGCGGCAGAGCTTCGACGCGCTTTCGCAGTTTCTCTACCCCGCTCGCGCTGGAGGCCGGACCGATATATTCGGCGCCGGAAATATGCGCCTGCGTGTACAGCACGTGCGACCCCACCTGAATGATGAGCGGCTTTTCGCCCGTGGAGGACTGCAGAACTTTAACCAGTTCATCCGGGTTGAGAAGCTGTGAAGTGGGAATTGCGCTTGCCTGATAGGCAAGGGCGGCGAGCGGCGCCAGCAGCAACACCGCAATCGCCGCCCGGATTGTCGTCTGGTATTTGACTGTCGGTTTCATGGTTAGAGTGCCTGATTCCCCATTATAAGGAGTGACTCGTAGCACCACGAAGTGTGACCGCCGTCACCGTTTAAAACGACGCCATAGAGAAGGATGTTGGAGGCGGCGATGATGGCGGAATGGCGATATTCCGAGATGTCCGTAACAGCATCAGTCTTACGTCATTTGCGTTGTAGCCCGTACACACCGGCCGCCGGAGGATGCAATCATGATCAGCGCTAAAGTTGAACTGAATCAGCCGCTTACCCAGCATCGGCAATTCGTGGCACAGACCGGCAGCGGCCATCACCTGCTGCTGGACGACGCCGTGGGAGCCACCGGACCGAAGCCGATCGAACTCGTCGCCGCCGGATTGGCGGGCTGCACTGCCCTCGATGTCATTACCATTCTGCGCCAGAAGCATCACCAGAAAATCACCGGATATGAAGTCCGAGTCGAGGCCGACCAGGCCGAACGGCCGCCGCAGGTGTTTACTGCGGTGCGGATTCATCATGTGGTAACGGGCTACGAAATTAATCCTGCGTTCATCGAGGAGGCCATTCGTCTCTCCGAAGAAAAATATTGCTCCGTAGGAGCGATGGTGCAAAAGACCGCAAGCTTCCACACTACCTATGAGATCGTGGCAGAAAAGACCACCTGGATGAAGCCTGTCGAGGCTGCAACGGTGTAGAGTTCGCCGCGTCTTTTGATTGCGTGTGTAGTGACGCAGAAGTGTAATGGATGTTGCCGGCGCCATAATCAGCAGCCCAGCACAGGAAACCGAGGCAATCATCGAAGAGTAAAGATATTACTCGCGCCTCACAAAGGCTTTAGCGGCACCCGAGTCATAGCCTAGACTATGTTGGTGCGGCGAATGAACTCCAAAACTCAGAACTACAAAAGGGAACCACGCTGGCTCGCCATCATAGCGATGCTGGCAACCGGCTTGGTCTATACCGCCCTGCCCAGCAATCTTTCTCCTGGCCCGGATTGGCTCCTGCTCGCGGTCATGGGCGCCCTGGTCATCTCTGCCGCGATCTCTCATCGTGGGGGATATCACGGAGCGGACAAAGTAATTGGCTATACCGCCAGTGCGATTTTAACCGTCGCCATGATCTGGTCCCTATGCCTGCTGGTAGCCGCCATCGCCCGCCACCAGATCGACCCCAAAGTCCTGCTTCGGTCTGCGGTGGCGTTATGGGCGACGAACGTCCTGGTATTTGCATTGTGGTACTGGCGGCTTGACGCCGGTGGCCCCCATGAACGTGAAAAGGTGCCGGGGCATAAAGAGGGAGCATTCCTTTTTCCCCAGATGAATCTCGGAACGAACTCCGACCCAGACTGGTCGCCCACCTTTGTGGATTACCTCTTCCTCGCCTTCAACACCAGCACCGCGCTGTCGCCCACAGATACGCCCGCCCTCTCCCGCTGGGCAAAGATTCTGATGATGATTCAGGCCATCGTTTCACTGGCTGTGCTTGCACTCCTCGCTGCCAGAGCCGTAAACATTCTTTAGTTTCGTGGAAGGCGTCAGCCAGGTCTTCGCCGCAGTGGCAGCGGGAATCTGGACTCGGACCGGGATATCGTCGAAGCCAGTAATCGCCGTGTCTTCAAGGATCAGAGTGGTGCCCGGGATCGGAATCGAACCGATACGTCTCTTTCGAGACCCGGGATTTTAAGTCCCGTGCGTCTGCCAGTTTCGCCACCCGGGC
>DATAPL010000033.1:0-164048 GCA_036265205.1 Terriglobales bacterium | reverse complement strand
CAACCCCAAGAACGAAAAGCTGCACGACCTTACGCCGCGCGAATTGCTGACGTTTGCGCCGCTGGTGATTATGGCTTTCTGGATTGGACTGTATCCGAAGCCATTTTTTCAGATTCTGGAACAGCCGGTGAACCAGCTGGTTTACACGGTCAGAGGAAAAGACTATCGCGGCGCTCCCGCGGTGAATGCATCAACCCGAACGACGGACGAAGTTGTGCCGGCCACCGCCGAAGTCCAGGTGGCGAAGAATCAGGCGAAGGGGACCAAATAAGTGTTGGGCAACATAGCTCAAAATTTCGGCCGGGTCGACTACCTGATGTCGCTCCCGATCCTTCTCCTGACCCTCTTTGCGTTGGGCATTCTGCTGGTGGACCTGATGTTGCCGGCAGAATGGAAGTGGACGAACGCAGTGACAGCCTTGATCGGGATCCTGTTCTCCGCGGCTGGCGTGGTGAAGATTCAGATCGCCCTCAATGCGGCGGGCATCCCGGGAGAGTCTGCTTTCCTGAACTCCCTGGTGGTGGACCGCTTCACTATTTATTTCTGGTATCTGTTTTTGGCCGCCGCAGCGCTCTCCATTCTGATGTCGGTGCGTTATATGGAGATCGAGCACGAAAACCACGGCGAGTTCTATTCACTGATGCTGTTTTCTGTTGTAGGCATGATGTGCATGGCCGCGGGCTTCGACGTCGTACTCATCTTCATCGGGCTGGAACTGATGGCGATATCGACCTATATTCTGGTCGGCTTTCTGCGCACCGACCGCAGGTCGAATGAAGCAGCCATGAAGTACTTCCTGCTGGGCGCGTTTTCCTCCGGCATATTTGCTTACGGGTTGTCGTTGTTTTACGGACTCACCGGCAGCACCAGCCTGCTGGGATTCAGGAGCGGGTTGGTTAGGATGGCGGCAGACCAGCCCTCTCATGTGAATCCGATCGCAGTGATCGCTTTGCTGACGGTGGCGACCGGTCTTTTCTTCAAGATTGCAGCTATCCCATTCCACCAGTGGTTGCCGGATGCGTACGAAGGCGCCCCCACCACCGTGACAGGGTTTATGTCGGTTGCAGTGAAAGCCGCGGCCTGGGCGATGCTGCTGCGCATCTTCCTCTGGGGAGTTTATCCGCTGCGGAGCGTTTATGTTCCGTTACTGATTTTTGTTTCGGTCGCCACCATGACCGGCGCCAACCTGGCCGCGCTGACCCAGACTAATCTAAAGCGGCTGTTGGCTTATTCCTCGATCGCGCACGTCGGCTACATGCTGCTGGGCCTGGTGGCCCTGGCTTCGGTGACCTACCCGGCGCCGGCCTTCTTCGACGGCTTGAAGGGGATTCTGCTCTACCTGCTGGTGTACACGTTCATGAATCTCGGCGCGTTCGCGGTGATTGCCTCGCTGCGGCAGCGGAACGTGATTGGCGACGAACTGGATGACATCGCGGGACTCTATTTCCGCGCTCCCACAGAGTCCGTGCTGATGCTGATTTTCCTGCTGTCTTTAGCGGGAATTCCGCCACTGGCCGGGTTTTACGGGAAATACTTTATCTTCCTGAGCCTGATCGAAAGCGGTCATTACGTACTGGCATCGCTGGCAGTGCTCTATGCGGTATTCGGCCTCTACTACTACATGCGCATCGCCAACCAGATGTTCATGCGCGAAGCTCTGGACAAGACGCTGCTTCCGGTCAGTGCCGGGATGCGAGTCGCGCTTGGGGTTTCGGCGTTTGCGACCGTTTATATCGGAATCTTTCCTGAGCAGTTCATCCGCATCGTGAACTGGTCTTTGGGCATCGCCCAGGCTACGCCGGTTGCGGGTCTGATACGGTGAGGATCATCGCGAAGCCATGTCAGCCCAGGACGACCATCCCGAGGACGACAAGCCCGAAAAGCGGAACAGCTGGGTTCAACTGGCGAAGTACAGCCAGTTGGCATTCGTCTTTCCGGCTGCGACCGTAGCCGGGTGGTTGATCGGCGCGGCTCTGGATCGTTGGCTGCACACTACCTGGCTCTATCTTGCTGGATTGATTCTTGGTATTGTGGCCGGCTTCGTCGAATTGATTCGGGCGGCGCTTTCTTCGGAAGCGGAGAACAAGTGACTGGCGTCGAGCCCTTGATCACAGACGCGAACAGCGAAACGTTTTATGCGGGCGCGCTGGATCGAATCTCTCGCTTCATGATCGCTCTGGCATTGGTCCTGAGCGCAGCCGCATGGTGGCGATACGGCTGGAGAGTTGCGCTGGGATTTGGCTGCGGATGCGCCGTTGCATACCTTAACTTCCACTGGCTGAAACGGGTAGTGACCGCGCTTGCGGATCGCGCTACTGAGGGCGGCGAAGCCCGATCCAGCAGCGGAATGGTGTTGCGCTTTCTGCTTCGCTACGTTTTGATGGCGCTCGGAGCGTATGTTATATTCACAGTTTCTCCCGCGAGTCTTTACGGGCTTTTTGCAGGCCTGTCGCTGCCCGTAGCGGCCATCGCGTGCGAAGCCGCCTATGAGGCCTGGGGCGCTCTGGCGCGCGGTATCTGACGCAAAATCGGCTTCTGGCTGCCAGCTTCTGGCCACTAGCTTGAACCCCACGTGCGTTGGCAAGGTTGATGCTTAACCAGCAAAGCTAGGAGCCAGCAGCCAGCAGCTTGAATCATGCCTGAACAACTGTGGTTTACCGAGATTCTGAACCACCTCTTCGCCGGCCCGGTCACGGGCCTGCTGCGGGCGCTGCACATCGATCCCAAATATCCGCAGACACCCATTACTAATGCCGCGGCCATGCAGCTTCTGGTGTTCCTGTTTCTGGTGCTGATGTTTCTTCTGGTGCGCTCGAGGCTTTCCGTGGACAAACCCGGCGCTCTGCAGCATGTGTTTGAAGGCGCTCATGGATTGGTCGAGGGGCAGAGTCACGAGATCATCGGACATGACAGCGAACAATTCACTCCGTTTTTGATGACTCTGACGTTTTTCATTCTGTTTTCCAACCTGTTAGGGCTGATTCCGGGTTTTGAGTCGCCGACTGCCGTGCCGGTAGTTCCTCTGGGATGCGCCATTTGCGCTTTCGTGTACTACCAGAGCCAGGGATTCAGGCAGCACGGAATCGCGTATCTCAAGCATTTCATGGGACCGATGTGGTGGCTGGCCATCATCATGGTTCCCATCGAGATCATCAGCCATCTGGCCCGCATGCTTTCGCTCACGGTGCGTCTCTATGCCAACATGTTTGCCGGCGACATGGTGACTTGGGTGTTTTTCTCCCTGGTGCCGATTGGAATTCCGATCATTTTTCTGGCGCTTCACTTGGGAGTTTCGCTGCTGCAGACCTACATCTTTGTGCTGCTGACCATGGTCTATCTTTCGGGCGCAGTGGCGGAAGAGCATTAGAACGGTTTCTGGTTTCCAGTCTGGGCAATTACTAGAAACCGGAAACTGGAAGCTTTTGACCTACCCGTTCAGCGTGAGGGCGTCCGTACGAGGATGACGTCAACCACCCACTGGCGGGAATTCATACGAGGAGAGACACACGATGCGTAGATTGTTGAGCTACTTGTTTATGGCGCTGGCTTTTATGTTTCTGGCGGTGCCGGTATTCGCGCAGGGAGGGGAAGCGTCCAGTGCGGTCAACTGGGTGGCTATCGCGGCTGGATTTTCCATGGCGATCGCTTCCGCTGTGTGCGGGCTGGCCCAGGGGAGAGCCACGGCTGCGGCGGCAGAGGCGCTGGGACGCAATCCGGCGGCTCGCTCCGGTATCCAGTTCGCGCTGATTCTCGGTCTGGCCTTGATCGAGTCGCTGGCGCTTTACACGCTGGTTATTATCTTCGCCAAGGTGAAGTAGGGCGTTGGTGGTGAGGATGTGGAGACCGAGGGCGAGACGCCCTCGCTACGGAATTCGTCAAAAACTAAAAGCCTCTGCTGTGGCAGAGGCTTTTTTCTTTACCAAATTGATTGCGGTTAGTTGGACCGCCGTTGGCCATCCCAGTCGCCTTCCCGGGCTGAGCCGGTGTGATCCAGGGAATCCATCAATATGCGGCGCAGCCTATAGCGGCTCTCCAGATCGGTGTTGACGATCTCGAAGCCGACTTCGTTCACGCGGGCGCGGCGCAGAAGCACCTGTCCGCGCACGCGGCGAACACCGGTATTGATATCAATGTTGGCTTCGGAGCCGACGCGAAGATTGTCTTCTTTCGTTCCCATGCCGCCGCCCAGGCTCAACTCGCGAATCAGGATGTTGGATTTTCCCCAGGAGCTGCTGATGGTGGCGGAAAGCGTCCGGCGTAGCACGATGCGCTCGTAACGCCGCTGCCTTACCCAGGGACAGGCGGGAGCGGCATCGAGCGGGGCGATAGCGAGCTCTCCGGGTTCAAGGCCGCTTTCGGCCATGACCTGGCTGCCGTAGCGAGGATCGATCTTGACCAGGGCCTGCGCGGCCGCGATGCGCAACTCACGGTGATTGCTGTAGCGCCACATTTTCTTTGCTTCCAGAAGATTGCGCAGCACCGGAATGGCGTCATTTTCGCGCAAGCGGCCCAGCGACTCTACCGCCTTCAACTGCAACAGAGGGGAGCGTCCCTGAGCTTCGCCGGCTTCGGCCATGACCACCAGAGGCGGGACCGCGGTGCGGTCGCCGCTCATGCCAATTTCGTCGATGGCCTGGGGCAGGACGAGAGGGTCAAGGATTTCCAGAAGCTCCAGCAAGGAACGTCCGCGATCGTGGGCGGCACCGTAGGCGATCTGGCGCACCACAACGTCATGATAGAAGCGGTTCCACTCGGGCAAACGCGCGGGCAACAGTTCGAGAAGCGTGGGGACATCCAGGCGGCTGAGAAGGCCTACCACTGCGGCTGCCTGTCGAGGCTGCCCGGTGCGTACCATTTCGCGGATCAGAGCCTGAGCGGGCGCGCCCAGCTCCTTCACAATGTCAATAATGCGGTCGCATTCCTCACGCCGCATGCAGCGGAAAAATCTCTCGGAAAGGTGCTCCACCGAAGCCTGCGAGGTGCGACGCAGCACTTGCAGTAAATCCGGCGGGATTTGCGGCAGGTGCATGGCTTCCTCGATGAACTCGGGAAGGCGATTCTCTACGCCGATGCGAGGACGCAAGTCGGTGGCCAGCACCGGCCGTTGCCGGCCAATGCTTTCCATGGCGATGCAGAGTTCGTTCAGGGCGCCGAACTGCTTGTGCTCGCTGGCCTCGGTGCTGAGGCGCACGAAAGCCGCGCCCAGCAGGCTCTGCATTTCAGGATCGGACTCCTGGCCGATGGCTTCTCCCAGCTTGCGGATGGACAGGGCCATTAAGTCTCCGCCGGCGGCGGCGAACAGATCGGCCAACTGGCTTATGCCGGTGGCGATTTTGCGCCGTGGATCGCTGTCTTTGACATCCAGGCAGTTCAAGTAGTTCTGCAGGATAGCGATTGCGGTTTCCTTATCGCCACGCTCGAGCAGTATTTCGACAAACTGGCGCACGTTGCGCGGCGGCACGCAGGGCGCTTCGTGCGAGAGCAGGACGCTCTTTTTGCCGGCCTCCGGCACTTCCGCCCAGAACATCCGGTCCAGGATGTCGGCGTGCGATTCCACCAGGATGCCGGCCTTGCTCATCTTGTCTTCCTGGAGCTTCAGGATCTGGCGCAGAGTGTCCATCTGCCGGCTCATATGCTCCATCATCTGGTGCACGGCGTTGACCTTCACCTCGCCCTTCTGGAATCGTTCCAGGGCGAAACGGATGGCCATGTGCTCGGCCGCTTTCATCAGCAGCGGTGTATTGTCCGACTGCTCTGCGGTGGCCTGTGCGGCAAGACTGCCCAGCAACTGCTGCAGGTTGACCTTGGTATTGGGGTCAACCGTGCTGAGTTCTTTTTGTAAGGCATCCTGGCTGCTGTTGGGGTCGCCGCCAACTTCTCCAAACCTGGTGAGCAGACGGATCGTCTGGATGACTTCTTCTTCCTGCAGGGGCACAACTCCGCCGGCCCAGGTGCCAGCGGGGGCTGCATTGGCGCCTTCGGCGACCGGACCACGGACGTTGGGAACGCTCCCTACGGGCACGCTGCCAGGGCCGGCATCCGGCGCCCCGCTCTTGGCGCCTTCCGCGGCGGCTATCAGTTGCAGCAATTTCTGCGGGTCGTTGAGCCACTGCTTGAATTCCGGACCCAGGGTCTGGGCCGCGATCTGGGCGGCGATGCTGACTTCTCCGGTAGCCGGATCAGCAGCCACAAACTTCACTTCGTTAATACGGATCGAAGCAGTCTTGCTGTCTCCGAAGGTGTTCTTGATTTCTTTTACTACATCCTGTGCACGCGATCCGCCCAGAGCGAAGGCGCGAACCAGCTGGAGAAACTCATCTTTTGTAATCTGGTTGGAAAAGTGGATGCTGGCCAGGCCTGCTGTGGTCAGCAGTTGCGCGAAGCTGCGTTCGGCTTGCCCAGTCTCCAATGGAGTGCCATCGAGGAGAAGCTTGTTTTCCGAGACGCCGAGCAGGAAGGAGCCATCGGGACCTTTGGGCAGGCCCTCCTGCAACTCGTTCCACGTGGTTGCAAACTGTCCCTCGGTGCGCTTGTGATCGAGGCCATAGAGGCGAACGTACTTTACGAGTATGTTCAGGCTATGGACAAAACCTCGCGCGGAGGCTATGCGGCTGCCCTTGTTTGTGTCTGCCGATATGATGGCGCGGCTCCTGGAAATCCCGTTACCCGGTAAGGGTAATGCGGAACCATGAGAAGATGCACATTACGGAGGTAATAACGCCGCTTGGTGTTAAGCGGCGGCCGGCCGTAACTGGTTGGCGGCCAAGCGGTCGCGCAGTGATTTATGATCGCCTGTGCAGCAGCCAGTCTCGTGAAACGCCTCATGGAATGCTGTAAATG
This sequence comes from Terriglobales bacterium, assembly GCA_036265205.1. Lineage (GTDB taxonomy): Bacteria > Acidobacteriota > Terriglobia > Terriglobales > Acidobacteriaceae > JAIQFF01. The sequence goes on along the minus strand of DATAPL010000033.1, from coordinate 157,208 downwards.
CCCGCTGGAGAGCCTTTGCCCGTTCTAAACATCGCAAGCAGCCGCGTCCATAAGAAGAAAGCCGGCCTGGCGTTCTGGATGCGGCGCGTGCTCGACGAGGCCGATCAGGCGGCGGTAGCTTTTGCTCCCGACCCGGTGCACGATCTGCGGGTGGCGCTTCGCCGCTGCTGTTCGCTCGCGGACGGGGTTGGGGTGATCGATCCTGACCCTGCCTGGAAAGCCATGAAGAAGGCAGGCAAGCGCCTTTTCCGCAAGCTGGGGGAATTGCGCGATGTGCACGTGATGCAGGAGTGGGTGCACCGCCTCGACAGCCCGGGCGACCCGGTGACTGGAGTCCTCCTGCAACTGGTTACCGCCCGCGAGACGCAACTGCAAAAGCAGGCGTTTCTCGCGCTACAAGAATTCGACCGCAAACAGTGGCAGCGCTGGAGCCGTTCGCTGCCCCGCAGAATGGCAAGATTCCATCCGGGAAGCCTGGTGTTTCGCCACCTCGCACTGGAGCGCTGGACGCAAGCCTACACATTGCACCGAAGGGCAATCCGCAACCGCTCGCAGGTGGGATTTCACCGGCTGCGCATCGGAGTCAAACGCTTCCGTTACATTGTGGAGAATTTTCTGCCGGAGCAGCATGCTGCCTGGAGCGATGACCTGAAGTATTTGCAGGATGTGCTGGGCGAGATTCATGATCTGGACGTCCTGTGGTCGGTGGCTTCGCGGGCAAATGTTTTTCCTGACCCTGAAGCGCGCGCTCGCTGGCAGCAAAGAATCGATCAAGAGCGCGCCCGGCGGATGGAGGACTATCGGAAAAAGACGCTGGGCAAGGATTCGCTCTGGACCGCCTGGCGCAGCGGGCTGCCCGGCGAGCGGGAAGTCGAATCTGCGGCCCTGCAACGGCTCAAGGTCTGGGCCTCCCTGCTCGATCCTGACTTCAAGCACTCGCTGCATGTTTCGCGTCTTGCGCTGCAGCTTTATGACGGCCTGGCGAGCAACGGAACGGGCGCCGCGACTTCTACCAACGATCGGGCTGTCCTGCAGGTGGCAGCGCTTCTGCACGATGTGGGACGCGCCAAAAATGAGCAGGGCCATCACAAAGCCTCTTACAACATGATTCGCAGGCTGCCGCCCCCGCTGGGCTGGAGTGGGCAAGACTTGCTGGCAGCTGGAATTGTCGCCCGCTACCACCGTGGAGCTCTGCCTCGCGCCGGGCAGAAAGCGCTGCGAGCTTTGCCTCCGGGCCAGAGGAAGGACATCTCCCGGCTGGGCGGAATCCTTCGGCTGGCCAATGCCTTTGACGCATCCCGCGACGGGCACATTCGACGGCTTGAAGTGCACAACCGTAACGGGTTCCTGGAAATTGCAGCCGAGGGCTATTCCTCCCGCGACCGCACCGCAGAGGCCGTTGCCGCCGCCCGGCACATGTTGGAAACGGTCTATCGCCGTCCGCTCATGGTCAAACCGATGAAAGGTCCGAAGGCGGCTCTGACGGGCCAGAGAACAGCGTAAGAAATTCGCCGCAGGAGAGTAACCCCGGGGCTCCGGCCGCGTCATAAGGTTTGATTCTGTGCACCGCGCCTCCATCACCTCCGGGCTTTTGATCCTGGTCCTCGTCACCTCGTCGTTTGCTTGCGCAACCGGGTGGAGCGGGGAGCCCTCGACCGCGTGTCCGCGTCCGGCCCCCCGGAACGCGCTTGTCAGGAAAACTCAAGCTGTTAGGGCCGGCAGAGGCTCTGTGTGCGGCCATGTGCTGAACGCGCAGCCCGGGCAATGTAGCTTGCGCGGCCTGGCGCAATTCCAAATCGCTGAGTTCCAAAGGTTCGAGCTCTCGACTCCACTGGCCGACCCAGCCGGCAGGGTCGCGGTACCCGCCAAATCGGTCATCATCGTTTCGTCGATTGGATCACCTGAGACCGACCGCGGCCCTCCCTGTTCCTGAAAACCTGTCTCGTCCTGCGCGTTGAGCCATACGTGTGTCTGCTCATGCGTTAGTTCCAGGATCGCAACCAAGGTTCTCAAGGAGCTATTATGAAACTCGCCTATCGAATTTTAACGTGCCTGCTTTTTGCTGTGGCAAGTCAGGTTGGCCTGGCTCAAACCAGGCTCACCGTCAGTCATGCGCTCGACTTCTGGATCAGCAATACGGAGCGTGAAGTCGTCACTGCTGCCGATGCCATGCCGCAGGAGAAATACTCTTTCGCGCCAACCGCGGGTGAGTTTACCGGCGCCCGCACTTTCGCCGACCAGGTCAAGCACGTGGCCGCAAACAACTTCCGAATGGCTGCGTACATTCTCGGCCAGACGCCAAGCAGAGAGCAGGAATCCGAGATTGGGCCCGACGCCGTCCAATCCAAAGCGCAGATCATGGACTACGTCAAAGGCTCGTTCGCAGCGTTACATCGAGCTATGGCTGCTATCGATGAAAAAAATATGCTCGAGCCAATGGCGATGTTTCCAAGCCCCCGGCAGAAGACCCGACTTCAGCTGGCCGTAGACGTGGTTGCACACTCCTACGATCACTACGGCCAAATGGTGGAATATCTGCGTATGAACGGAATCGTTCCACCGGCCAGCAGGAGGAAACGGTTGCACTGAGGGGATAACTTGCCACCCAACATGCCTCGGCGAGTTGGGTGGCATAACCTTTGATGTTTGAGATCAGATTTCGGCGGTGAATCGGTGAGCATTTCGCTGGTGGCGGGTGCTCTCTCTGTGGTCTTCAGGCTGCATTTGTGCTGATAGCGCATGTGATGCCGGCGTGGAATACACAGGTCCTTCGCTTGCTTTCGTCCCCGCTTCGCGGGACGAAAGACCACTCAGGATGACACGCTTGAAGCGCCGGGAGAGTGAGACACCCATTCAAACTGGACCACTAACCAATTCCGACGAGCGTGGAAACTGATATATCGTAAAACCTCTATTTAGGAGAGCGGGCATGGAGCATGCAGTTTTGGGCGCAGGCGCGGTTGGAGGACTGGTTGGCACGGCGGTGGCATCGCTTGGCGAAGGAGTCACCGTTGTGGTTCGACCAGAAAGACTGGAGGGCTATCCCGCGAGCTTGTCAGTAGAGCGTCCGTCGGGTGTCATCACGGCGACGGCGAGAGTCGCGGCCACACTGTCCAATCCGGTTGATGTGCTCTGGATCGCGACCAAAACCTATCAATTACGGACCGCGCTGCTGGCGGTGCAGTCGTTGCCACGGTACATAGTTCCGTTGTTGAACGGAGTGGATCACATCGACGATCTGCGCGCACAGTTTGGCAACGATTGTGTGCTGCCGGCGACGATCGCGGTGGAAGCCGAGAGGATTGCGCCAGGTCGGTTTGTGCAGCGCTCGCCATTCGTAAATCTCAACCTAGCCGGCAGCGCCGAGCCAGTCCTGGGAGCAACCGTCGCACGATTGCGTGATCTCGCATTCACCTGCCAGTTCATTGCGAACGAACAGACTTTGCTGTGGAGGAAGCTCTGCTTTCTGGGTCCGTACGCGCTGGTGACGTCGGCATCCGGCATGAACAAAGGGGAAATTTACGCAGACGCGGAATGGAAACGAAAGTTGTTTTCGGCCATCGCCGAGGCCTGTGCGGTAGCGAGAGCCAGCGGTGCAGAAGTTGAGGCCGCGCAGATTCAGGCGGTCGCTGACGGCTTGCCCCCGGGCACCCGCAGCTCCATGCAGAAAGACCTTGCCGCCGGGCGCCCGCTCGAGCTGGACGCCATCGGCGGTCCGATCGTGCGCGGCGGGAAACGTTACGGCATTGACGTCTCTACGGCCGCGGCCCTGGTAGCGGCGATTCGCGCCAAGACTGCCGAATAGATCGCAGACACAATGGCCATAATTCTGCGGGTCGGGATCGATTCATCAGATTGAGAGCGCAGCGAGGCAGTTCAGACTCCATACTCCCATTGTTTGCTAACCGCTTAACGCGCGCGTAAGTCTAAGCACGACAGACCAACGAACTTAAGGAGACCGCGGATGAGAGGCAAAATTCGTGCTTATCTTGTGGTGGGTGGCATGGTTATTACCTTGCAATCCTTTCACGGAATCGCGCAGCAGAATTTCGAGGCAGCGAAGACTATCGCGGCTCAACAACCCTCCGCTGAGCGAGACGGGCAACACGATTTTGATCCTCTTATTGGCGCATGGAAATATCGCCTCAGGCGGCGCTTGCATCCCTTAACCGGTTCCACTACCTGGGTCGAACTGCAAGGGACAGGCGTCTGCTACAAGATTTGGGACGGTCGCGCCCAACTGGACACCATCGCAGCCAATGGCGCAACCGGCCCTATCGAAGGCCTGACCCTGCGCACATACAATCCGCAGTCCCATCAGTGGAGACTCTATTGGGCCAATAGTAAGAACGGCATCATGGATCCTCCGCAGGTTGGTGAATTCAGGAATGGACGCGGGGAGTTTTTCGCCCAGGACACGATTAACGGCAAAACGATCCTTATTCGATACGCCTGGACGGAGATGACGTCCGACTCGCCCCACTTTGAACAGTCCTTCTCGGATGATGGAGGCAAGACCTGGGAGGTCAATTGGATTACGGATCAGACGCGGGTAAGGGATGGAGCAGACAAAGCGCATTGAAGTCTGCCGTATGCCGGCAGAGGATCGAAGGGCAAGCAAGCACATCTATCTCGCGAACCACCGGACGCTGTAGGAAATCGGCAGCCCGATGACAACCATGTGGACGAGCAGCCCCAGAATCAGGTCATGGAGTTTGTAAGGACCCCGGGCGTGAAGAGCGGAGAGCGGCAGAACGACGAGATTCATCAGTTCCTGAACCGCAGCGCCGAAAAACAGGCCGCACACCAGAGGAAATTCCGTCAAGAACACCAACTCGCGGCTGGCCGCGTAATAGATGGTCGCTGCCGAGCATGCAATGAAGAAGTGCAGGAAGACGCCAAGAACGTAGGTGCCGGCGCCTCCGTGGAAAGCCTGCCTTCCAAGCAGGCCGCCGGCAATGACGAGAGGAATATCCCATCCAAACAGGATGCAGGCCTGGGTAAGGTCCAGGGCCCCGGCGGTCAAGCCTCCTACTGCGATCGCGAGCAGGGCGTTTCTTTTTGCCAACGGCGAAGGTACAGAATCTCCAGTCATTCGAAGCCCTCTCTTTCACCTCTGCAGCACAGTTGGACTTCGCAAGGGTGGCTACGGTTAGCGGACGGCTGCCACAGCCACGGTTTCTGGCCAGAAGCTTCTCAGTCACTACCATCGTCCCTCGCCACCAAGTACAGATACAGGATGACTCATGCGCAAATGGTGCAGCGGGCTGTGGCCTGGCTGCGTGGCTATCGTTGTGGGGTGGTGTTATCGGAGCAGGCCTGCGTCAGTGGCGAGATGCCGGACGCGATCGGGTGGAAACGGGCTTCACATTCGGTACTGGTGGAGTGCAAGATTTCGCGGGCCGACTTTCTCTGTGATCGCAACAAACCCTTCCGGCAAAAGCCGGAACTCGGCCTGGGCTGCGAAAGGTTCTATCTCACGCCCGCGGGTTTGCTGGGCGAAAAAGAGTTGCCGCAGGGGTGGGGTTTGCTGGAAATGCGCCAGCGAAAGATTGAGGTGGTGCGCCGCTCGGCTCGCACTCTTCGCACCGCGGCAGGCCTTGCCTATGAGATGAATCTGCTGCTGGCCAGCTTGCGGCGGGTGGAGATTCGCATCGAGCCGCAAACTATTACCGAATTTCTCAAGTGGAAGAACCGGGTGCTGGAGTATAACGGCGGCGCCTGGCCGGCGGGGATGGAGCCGACGCAGGAAGAACGGAATTATTTTCTGCAGGATGGAAGCCCGGATTCCGCGGAATTGGACAGCTCCGAGATGTGAAGCGCTGGACTCATAGGCTACCGTCTTGCGCCGCTTCGCGGCTCGGTTTTGCAAATAGGCGGCCTCCCCTCTCACGTCCGAGGTTCGGTCCTCGTACCAAAAAGAAAACCGGGCTGGTTGGCCCGGTTTCTCGTGGCGTCGGTTGGATGCGGTTACATCACGACTCGGCGCGATCTGGTCCGAGGTTTTTCCGGTCGGTTTGACTGGAAGCGTCACTGCGTTCCTCGTGCCAGCTAATCATCGGAGAGCTAAAAGTCATCGGAGACGGGAAGATCATGTGCGATAGCTAGTGCAAGCGCGCTGCCAATGCGAGGCCTAAACTGAAACTTTTTGTAAACCATGTAAGTGATTCATATAAATGACGTTACAAAGCTTATCTGCCTGAGCAGCGAAAGCTCGAATGAGGCGGGAACGGAAAGTGGGAAAAGATTTGCTCAGCGGGGAAAAACAGAAGGCCGGTTACGGCTAGAGCTCTCGGCGTCCTTCCATGGCTTTCAGCATGGTGATTTCGTCTGCGTATTCGATGTCGCTGCCCACCGGAATTCCCATGGCAATGCGAGTCACCTTGAGGCCGGAACGCCGCAGTTGTCCCGACAGATAGGTTGCCGTGGCTTCTCCTTCGACAGTGGGATTGGTGGCCAAGATCACTTCGTCAACCTGCCCGTCGTCGACCCGGTGCATCAGGTTGGAAATTCGCAACTGGTCAGGGCCTATGCCGTGCAGCGGGGAAATCGATCCGTGCAGCACGTGATAGACGCCGTTGAAGTGGCGGGTTTTTTCGATGGCGGCGATGTTGGTGGGTTCTTCAACTACGCAAACCATACGCTGGTTGCGGGTGGCGCTGCTGCAGTAGACGCAGGGATCGACGTCGGTGATGTTGTTGCAGATGGAGCACAGACGCAAGTTAGCTTTGACGTCACGCACCGCGATTGCCAGCGCTTCGGCGTCATCGTCGCTGGAGCGGAGAATATGGAAGGCTAGGCGCTGCGCCGTCTTGCTGCCGATGCCCGGCAGCTTCTTGAGTTCTTCGATCAGCCGCGACATCGGCTCGGCAAATTTAGACATAGAAAATTTGGGTAATTGAGTAGGCGGGAAATTCGATGCCTACAGCCCTGGAATGCCCATTCCTCCCAGCATGCCACCCATGGTCGACTGCATGGCCTCGTCCACTTTCCTGCCGGCACCGTTGATAGCGGCGGTAATCAGGTCCTGCAGCATCTCCAGATCGCCTGCCTTCACTGCTTCCGGATCGATCTTGATATTAAGGACCTGCTTGCGGCCGTCCATTTTGACGGTAACGGTGCCGCCGCCGGAGGAACTTTCGACTACGGTCTCCTCCATCTTTTTTTGCAGCGTCTCGTATTGCCGCTTGGCCTGCGACATCAAGTCCTGCAGGTTAAATCCGCCCATCCTGTGCCTGACTTTCTCAGCGCCAGGGTTTTTGCTAGCGTGGAATCTCCGCGCGGCGCAAGCCTCAACGCTTTTCTTTGTAGTCGATAATCGTGCGAATCTCGGCGCCGAATTTTTCCTTCATGCGCCGGACTACCGCATCTTGCTCGGCACGCCCACGGCCGCCGCCATTGGTCGATACGGGATTACGCGGCGCACTTTGCGGCACGCCGCCTGAAATGACTCGCAGCCTGACCGGCCTTCCCAGGGCGCCGCTGGCGGTAGCGATTACCAGGCGCTTGGCATCGGCCCCCAGCGACATCTCAATGACGGTGGGCGATGCGGCTACTTTGATGAGCAGTTCGCCGCCGTCGGTTTGCCACTCACCGGTTTCCAGCATCGCGGCCAACATGCGCTGCCCGGCGTCGTTTAGCGCGTTCAGCACGGTGGAGCGCAAATCAGGCAACGGTTCAGCCAGAGCCGGCTGTTCGACCGGAGCTGGTTCAGGATCGGGTTGAGCGACTGCGGCTGGAGCCGCCGAGCCCATAACCACGCTGGCGGTTGCCGCACCTGCATCGCGAGATCCGGGAAGCGGATTGCTTACAGCAGAAAGCTCGGGCTTTGATCCGCTCTTGCGGGCGGAATCTGCCGCAAATGGCGAAACGCCTGCGGAACGGGCAATCGCAGATGGTTCGGGCCGCTTGAGTTCGGGCACGACTGACGGCTTTCCCGCCAGCCTGGGCGCGCTGGTCCCAGCTGCTTCGCTCAACAATTGCTCGATGGGAAGCAGACGCTGGGCGTGAGCCATCTTCAACAAGCCCAATTCCAGGTGGAAGCGCTGCTCCTGGCGGTAGCCGAGTTCGCCGTGGGTTCGCAGCATGATTTGCAGATGGCGGGTGAGATCTTCCTCGCTAAAAAGTCCTGCGGCGCGAACCACGCGCTGGCGTTCGTCGCTCGAAATCTGCAGAAGAGAAGAGTCGCCGCCGGCTACTTTGGCCACCACCGCGTTGCGCAGGAACCGCACCATCTGCCGGGCAAAGTGGGTTGGGCTGTGACCCTCTCCAATGAGGCGGTCGACCAGCCGCAATACTTCATCGCTTGATCCGCGAGCCACGGCTTGCATCACTTCTTCCAAAACTCCGGAAGGCGCGGCACCTACCAGATTCCTTACCTGCTCGGCGGTGAGCCGTCCGCTTGCGGATGCGATGGCCTGATCGAGGATGGAAAGCGCATCACGCATGGAGCCGTCCCCGGCCTCGGCCAGCAATGCCAGGGCGTCTTCGTCAGCCTCGATTTTCTCCCGCTCGGAGAGATCCTTGAGCTGGTTCAGAATTTCTTCGAAGCGCACTGCGCGGAAGCTGAAGTGCTGGCAGCGCGAACGAATGGTCTGCGGAATATCTTCCGGCTGGGTGGTTGCCAGCATGAACACGACGTGGCCCGGCGGTTCCTCGAGGGTTTTCAGCAGGGCATTAAAGGCGGCATCGGTGATCTGGTGAGCTTCGTCGAGAATGTAGATTTTAAAGCGGTCCCGGGCGGGGCGATAGCGGGTGGCTTCGCGCAGTTCGCGAATTTCATCGATGCCGCGGTTGGTGGCGGCATCGATCTCGATCACGTCCACCGAGTTCCCGGCGCGAATCTCCGTACATGACTCGCATACCCCGCAGGGTTCAGTGACCGGCTTGTCCGAAGACCGGCAGTTCAGCGCCATGGCCAGGATGCGAGCCACCGTAGTCTTGCCGATGCCGCGATGTCCGCTGAAAATGTAGCCATGGGCCGTACGTCCCTGCTCGATGGCATTCTTCAGGGTGCGGGTAACATGTTCCTGGCCGATTACCTCGGAGAACTTTTGCGGACGGTACTTGCGGGCTAAGACCTGGTAGCTCATGTCGAGGAGAACACTCAATTATACGTGATGGCGGTTGGGGCTGAGGCGGCGGTCGGGTCCCTCAAACTGGCTGAGCCGCCGGGGCTTTGCCGATGGGTAATCGTGTCTCTGTCCAAATGCCCTCTTGCGAAGAAATCGCGCAAGGAATAGGCTTTTGGGCTGGGCGGGCTCAAGCCAGCCCCCGGAGACCCCCTAATGCAATTGAAACTGAACACTCGGGTGATGAACGGCGTAGCCGTTGTTGACTGCACCGGACGAATTGTATTTGGCGAAGAATCGGCCTTGCTACGCGACACGCTCAAGAAGCTAATCAACGAAAACAATCAGGTAGTGTTGAACCTGGCGGGCATAAGCTACATCGATAGCGGCGGCCTGGGAACGCTGGTTGCGCTTTACACCACCGCGCAGAATGCGGGTGGCTCGGTGAAGCTGGCCAATCTTACGCAGCGGGTCGGCGACTTGCTGCAGGTTACGAAGCTGCTGACCGTGTTTGACGTGTATGACAGCGAGGAGAAGGCCATCCAGTCGTTCGGGAAGGGCGCTGCCGCCTAGCCACCAGTCGCGTGGAGGCTGCCAGGAAAGCGGAGTGGTATTGAGTTTTCTTCCGCTGCCAGCTTCGCGCCCGCCAGCATGATTTCGAAAGCGGTCTTTCTCCTTGGCCTCGCGCTTGCCGCCAGCGGCTTGGTCTCGCCGCCGGTGGCTCTGGCGTTAGGACTGGTTTTCGGGTTTGCTTTCCCCCATCCATTTGACCGCGGCGCGAAAAAACTTTCGCGCTATCTGTTGCAAGCCTCCGTCGTCGGTTTAGGTTTCGGGATGAACCTGCACGACGTGATCCGCGCGGGCCGGAGCGGTTTTCTCTATACCGTGCTTAGCATCAGCTTCGCCATGGCGGTCGGGATGGGGCTGGGCGCTTTGCTCAAGATGGAACGCACTCCCGCGTTTCTCATCTCAACCGGCACGGCAATCTGCGGCGGCAGTGCCATCGCGGCCGTCGGGCCGATTACCGGGGCAAGTGACGAGCAGATGGCGGTTTCACTGGGCACGGTTTTCGTGCTCAATTCGGTTGCGCTGCTGATTTTCCCCGCCATTGGAGCTGGGTTGAAATTGACGCAGACCCAGTTCGGCTTGTGGGCTGCGCTTGCGATTCATGACACCAGTTCGGTGGTGGGCGCGGCGGCCAAATACGGGGCCGTCGCTCTGGCGGTAGGCACGACGGTAAAGCTGGCGCGTGCGTTATGGATCGTGCCCATGTCAATCGGCACCGCCATAATCAAACACGCGAGAGCCAGGATTCAGTGGCCGTGGTTCATTGCGCTGTTTTGCCTGGCGGCGGTGTGCAACACATATCTGAGGGCCGGAGCGCCCGCTTACAGCGTCCTGTACAGGATTGCCAAGATCGGCCTCACAGCGACGCTTTACCTGATCGGCACCGGTATTTCGCTGGCCACGCTGAAAAAAGTCGGGCACCGGCCTCTGCTGCAGGGAGTGATCCTTTGGCTGCTGATTTCGGCCGGCTCGTTGTGGCTGATCCGGATAGGGTGGATTGCCTTATAGCGGCTGGAAATAAGCGTCAAGGACAGAATGTGAAGGACGGCGTGTGAGGGGCGACTTTTGAAAAACAAGATGAGAGACAAGATCGCCGCCGCGATACGGCACATTCCGCGCGGCAAGGTCTCGACCTACGGTGCTGTCGCCAAAGCTGCCGGGTTTCCGGGCGCCGCCCGCCAAGTGGTGGCGGCGCTGCGCGGCTCCGTCGGTCTGCCGTGGCAGCGTGTGCTGGGCGCCGGAGGCGCCATAAAGCTGCGTGGAGACTACGCTTTCGAGCAGCGATTCCGGCTGGAAGGCGAAGGAGTTACCTTCCGAGGCCGCAAGGTGGACATGAAACTGCACGAGCACAAGTTCCCCAAAGCCGGGAAAAAACGTCGTCAGGCTTCGGGCTTCGGGCGTCCAAGATCGTCTCGATCTCAAAACTCGGCCTGATCTTCAAACCCGCTTCTAACGCTGGCTGACTTCCTTGGCAGCGACTCTCTGATTGAATTCTTCCGATTTACCGCGCGGGACGGTGAGCGCTGTCCAGTGGCGGGCTTGCAGGTGCTTGGCGAGAAAAACGATTTGCCCGCAATGATAGGAGTAGTGGGCGATCTGCCGGTTGATCGCCTGCATCACCGAGTGCGGCTCACCGCGAATCACTACTGTGCGGTCAAGTTCCAGGTTGGACAGCGGTTCAAGGGCGGCGAATACAAGGTCCCATCCTTCCTCCCACAGCTTCATCAAGGCGGCCCGGGTGGTGGGCGGATTTTCGAACTCGGTGTCGCGTTTGCGATCGGATTTTTCGCCATCGCTGGTAAGGAAGTCCGTCCAGCGCGATCGCATATTCCCGACCATGTGCTTGACGATGATGGCGATAGAATTCATCTCAGCGTCCAGAGCGGCTACCAGTTGTTCGTCGGTGGCCTGCTCCATGGCACGTTCCGCCAGCTTTTTGTAATAACGGAACAGGGAGAGCGAGTCCCGCAGGTAAGAGGTGGTTAATTCATGAGCCATAGACTCTCCTAAACCTTAAACTGCTGATCAATCTCGACCTGGTATCCGGCGACCAGGCGGTTGGTTTCGTTGGCCATTCCCACCACGGCCATGAGTTCCTGAAACATTGCATCCGTCATGCCCTTTTTCTTTGCCCCGGCAGTATGAGAAGCGATGCAATAGCTGCACTGGTTGCTGACGCTGACTGCCAGATAGACCAGTTCTTTGGTGAGCGGGTCGAGGGCTCCGGGGCCCATGATCTGCTTGATATCTTCCCAGGTGCGTTTCAGGGTTGCGGGATCGTGCGCAATCGCCTTCCAGAAATTGTTAATCCAGTCGGTTTTGCGGGTAGCCATGATGTCGTCGTAAACCGCGCGCACTTCAGGGCTCGCGTCTTTGTACTCGATGAGGCCGAGGGTTGCCATGTTTTCTCCAAAATTTGAACCGAATCAAGATTGCCGGAATGCAAAGGACCGTGCCGGGCCAAGGCTTCGTTAGCGACTCGGCAAAGTCCCGACCAGCAACTTTGGCAGGCCTGTCGCCGGAACCCGCACTCCCAAATAAAATTGCCCGAACAGTGCGTATACAGCGCTCACTTCGTCGAACCGCATCTCGTAGATCAGTTTCTTGAAGACTAAAGGATCGTCGGCGAAGAGATCGACGCCCCATTCCCAGTCATCGAAGCCGATTGAACCGGTGATGATCTGCCGAACTTCGCCAGCGTAACGCCGCCCCACCAGCCCATGCTCATTCATCTGGCGGGCCCGTTCTTCGATCGGCAGGGTGTACCAGTTTTTGGCTTCGCCGCGGCGCCGGTCCATGGGATAGAACGAAACGTAACGGTGTTTGGGTATCTCGGGGAAGAGGCGCGGCTGCATCGCTTCTTTCTGGCGCGACAGCACGTCGCCGATTTCACGCTTCCATTCCTCGGAATGAGCTTCGATTCCGCGATCTTTCAAATCCCGGTAGGCCTTGATCGTAGATTCGTAGAGCCCCAGCTCAATGACCGATAGGTAAGACGTTGCCGGTTCCAGATAGTCGCTGAGCGCGAGTTGTGAGAGCTGCAACTCAGCCTGGTTCAGTTCGTCAAACGATTGGCGAAAATGGATGAACATCAGATCGCCCTTATGTCCCAGCAGGGAGAAAAGAGCGGATTGTCCAGCCGTGCCGTGCTCCATCCTGGCCAAGAGCGCGCCAGCATCGTTGAGGATTGTGGTCTTGTCGGCAGCGGAGACTTGGCGCCAGGCAGCCCAGCGAACTCGCATCATCTGATGCAGAACGCTGTAGCCCTCGATGGTGAGTGGGACGGCGGGAATCTCCTCGGAAACAGCTCTCGGCCCGTCAGTGCGGGAAGATGACATGCACGATCCTTTTGTCTGGAGACGGCTACTACTCGACCGACTATTGTAACCGGGGGACGCGGTCGAGCTCTATGAAGACGGGGATTCTTGCAACCGGCGGCATTTCAAGGCTGTCAACCCGAGCGATGCTTCGCTAGGGACCCCACTTTCTCAGGATGACAGGGTGTGAGAGCTGCAACTGAGCCACTATCCGGTGGGATGATGGCCTGACTTTGCCGGCTACTGGATTCTTGATGGGAGTCCGGGCATGCGCGGCCGCATTCCTGTTCTCAGGTCCATCCGGGCCGCTTAGCAATTGGCGGCGGTCATCCACGATCTGGCAGACTCGCAGATCGCCGTTACGGTAGGGGCAGACCAGATCGGCGAGAGGGGCGGGATTTTCCATGAGCACCCAGGTCACGCCGTAACGATCTCGAAGATTGTGCAAGCGATTTTCGGAAACGTGCTGCCAATCGGATTGCGCCTCGCTCTGCTCTTTCCAATCTTCGGAGAGTTCAGGAAAGACGGAAGCGGCTCCGCTATCTTTTTCCTCGTCGGCCAGCATGCTGCGCTCGGCGACAGCCCGAAAGCCATGAAGATCAACCCCGGGCTTCGACAGATAGTCCGCATCCAGAGCAAACACTGCGTCTTTCGGGGTGTGGTCGCGGATCCAGAGGAAACTGGAAAGCCACTCACCGGAATAGCGAGCTCCGGGACGCTCGATGTGCGGACTGGCAGGATAGGCGGCCAAATCGAGCGCAAACATCGCGGAGGAGAGTGCGCCGAAGCACAGCAGCCACCGCCAGACGCGTCCGCGCAACAGATATTCGCCCAGCAAGCCTCCCAGCAGCACAAAGAACACTACATAGAGCAGATGAAAACTCCGCATCGGTTGCAGGCGGAGCAAGTAGCCGAAATCCGGGTCGCTCGCCAGCACGCATGCCGCGACTATCGAGATAAGTCCCAAAGCGACGAGAATCCTGGCTACGCGAGAGAATGGCGGAAGTATCGATTTGAGTGACAGGCGAGCGAGCACCGCCAGGATCAGAAGCGGCGCGATTGCCCCAAGCCATTCGTACCAGTGCCACGTGGTAACGTCAAAATAAGCGCGGGAGGTCAGAACCTCGCGGTAAGCGCCCTGTGCCGGCTGCAAGTGGACCAGGAACGGGAACAGCAGGGCGGGAAGTACCGGAGCGGCTTCCGCGAGTCTCACTCGCTCTTGCGAGCGCGCGTCAAACGCGGCCAGGATTCCGAATCCAACGCCGTACATTGCCATCTGGGGATGAATCAGAAAGCTGATGACCAGCCAAAAGCAGCCGGCGCGATTTCGTCCGCCAAGAAAGCAGATTACAGATAACAGCACCAGGGGCGTGGACAATGACCTTGCGGTCAGATAGGAATCGGCGAGGATAAGAGCGGTCCCAGCGACAGGGACGTTCAGCGTGGCGGCCAGCAGACCGACTCCAGCCCAGCGCGCCCGCTCGCTACGGAAGCACTGCCGCGCCAGTTCGTAACCGCCCCACAAAAGCAGAAATTGGGCCAGGGCAAACCACAGCAGCATGCTCCATTCAATGGGCATGTGCGCGAGCCATGAAACTGCCGCCACCAGGTGCGGGAATAAAGAGAGTCCCGCGTGATGCATGAAGAACTCGGAGCCAAACGGATAAAGCGACGGATCCGCCGCTTTCTTAATACCGGGAGCATAGATTGCGGCATCGTCCGTGCCCATGTGATAGCCATGGACGAGAATCGAGGCTAAGGTGAGAGCCAGGAGAGCTGCTGTTCGTCCTTCGCGCGTTGCCAGCGCGGCGCGGAACCAGTCGGACCAGGAATGCGCGCGCCAAGCGGAAGCGCCCTGGGTTGATGTTTCCTCCTCTCCTGACAGGTCCCAAACTGCTGCCATCAAGACTTTCCCCGGGGTGACTTGCTCTTATCCAGCACAACCCACATGTCTCGACCCTTTCCGTTCAACATGCCTTCGAAAGTGCTAGATTTGCCAACTGCGTCGGTTCTGAATATCTACCGACTTAGCCCTTTCGCTTAAGTTACGTTCCGGAACAGAACGTCGCTGCATGACACGACGCCGGGCGCAAATGGCCCGTACAACGGCTTCTAACCGCCTGTTCCAGTTTGCGGTGGCTTAAAAGTCTGATGCGAGCGCGTTTAAGGAGGATGGTTCTTGACAGGGTGATTTTAGAAAGAGGGGCACTAAAGGCGCATGACCCACGCGAAAAATATTTGGGACTCGGGCATCCCTGCGAGCGTTTCAACCTGTCACGGCTGACCTGCATGATTGACGGCTTTTCCGTTCTAATCATATGATCCTAGCGGGGCTGCAAAACTTTACGATCCGCCAGCTTTGCCCAATCCCGCCGGTAGCGCTTGAGAGTTTTCTCGGAGAGCAGCCACTCGAATGAGCGACCTGATTCAATTTACAAAAACTGACAATATCGCGGTCATCACCATTAACAATCCGCCGGTGAATGCCCTCAGCCCGGGCGTTCCAGAAGGAATTTCTGCGGCGATCGATCAAATTGAGAAGGACGATGCAGTCGTCGCTGCTGTCGTCATCGGCGGCGGCCGAACTTTTGTCGCCGGCGCGGATATCAAAGAATTCACCAAGATGACTGCTGGCAAGGGAAAGCCTGGCCCGGGATTACTTCCCCTGTTGCTGAAAATCGAAAATTGCTCCAAGCCGGTAGTGATGGCGATTCACGGCACGGCTTTCGGAGGCGGCCTGGAGCTGGCGATGTCAGGCCATTACCGGGTAGCGGCGCCGGCGGCACAAGTCGGCCAGCCTGAAGTAAAGCTCGGCCTGATTCCGGGCGCCGCAGGAACGCAACGCCTCCCGCGGCTTGTCGGCGCGGCGAAGGCGGTAGAGATGTGTACCGGCGGAAATCCTGTGAAAGCGACAGAGGCGCTGCAGGTCGGAATTTTGGATCGACTGATCGAGGGAGATCTGCTGCTCGGCGCCATGGCTTTCGCTCGCGAGATCGCGAGCCAGCCGATCCCGAAGACTCGCGAGCGCAACCTGAAGCTTGGTACTTCGGAGCAGAACGCGCCGATGTTTGCTGCTGCCCGCGAGGCTGCGCGCAAGAAGCAGCGCAACCTGATCGCTCCACTCGCTGCCATCGATGCAATCGAAGCCGCCACCCGGCTGCCTTTCGAGCAAGGATGCGAAACCGAAGCCAGGCTTTTTATTGACTGCCTGTATTCCGATCAGTCCAAGGCGCTGATCCATGTTTTCTTTGGCGAGCGTGAAGTGGCGAAGATTCCTGACATTCCGAAAGAAACTGCTGTCAGGCCGATCAACTCGGCAGCCGTGGTTGGAGCTGGAACGATGGGCGGTGGCATTGCCATGACATTTGCCAACGCCGGCATTCCGGTGTTGTTCAAGGACGCCGACCAGGCGGCACTCGATCGCGGACTGGCAAACATCCAAAAGAACTACGCGACCTCGGTGAAGCGGGGACGCTTCAATCAGCAGTTCGTCGATGAGCGCCTGAGGCTGATACAGCCGACCTTGAGCTACGACGGGTTCGCCACGGTGGATATGGTGATCGAAGCCGTTTTCGAGGGCATGGCGCTAAAGAAGGAAGTTTTCGGCGAGCTGGATCGCGTGTGTAAGCCCGGCGCCATCCTGGCCAGCAACACTTCAACTTTGAATATCGACGAGATTGCATCGGTGACGGCGCGTGCTGCATCTGTGGTGGGTACCCATTTTTTCAGTCCGGCGAATGTGATGCGTCTGCTCGAGATCGTGCGCGGAAAGGCGACCAGCAAGGACGCGCTCGCAACCTGCATGCAACTGGCAAAGAAGCTGGGAAAGGTGGGCGTGCTGGTGGGCAATTGCCGAGGCTTTGTGGGCAATCGGATGTTCCATCCCTACGTGCGCGAAGCTACATTCCTGGTGGAGGAGGGAGCCGGCGTTGAGGGGGTGGACAAGGCGCTCTACGATTTCGGCATGGCGATGGGCCCGCTTGCGACTCTCGATCTGGCCGGACTTGATGTGGGGTGGCGCATCCGCAAGGAATATCGTCACCTGGAAAAGCCCGGCATCCGACAGCCTTTTGCCGGGGATCGGCTCTGCGAAATGGGCCGCTTTGGCCAGAAGACCGGAGCGGGCTGGTACAAATACGACGAGAACCGGCTCGCGATGCCCGATCCGGAAGTAGCCGCGTGGGTGAAACAGTGGTCGGCTGAAGGTGGAACTCCGCAGCGGCAAATTTCCGCTGAAGAGATCGTCGATCGCTGCATCTATGCTCTCGTCAACGAGGGCGCCCGCATTCTGGAAGAGGGATATGCCTTGCGCGCGGTGGATATCGATATCGTTTATCTCAACGGCTACGGTTTTCCAGCCTATCGCGGCGGACCGATGTGGTACGCAGATACGGTCGGTCTGAAAAAGGTTTTCGATCGCATCAGCGAATTTCATCGCGTACATGGCGAGCTGTGGGAGCCAGCCCCGCTGCTTAAACAATTGGCGGCGGAAGGAAAAACCTTCGCCGATTTTGACAAGGCGAAGACCACAGCCGCATAGGGTTAGACCAACAACCAGCGACCAAAGACGAATGCCCGTAATAAAAACCATGAGAGAAGCCGTCATCGTTGCCAGCTCGCGAACCGGACTTGCGAAATCGTTTCGCGGCTCCTTCAATATGACACGGCCCGATGAGCTGGCGGCCCATTGCATCAGGGATGTTCTTAGGAAGGCGCCGCAGCTCGACCCCAAAGAAATTGAGGATGTGGTACTCGGCTGCGGGCAGCCGCATGGAGTGCAAGGCCACAACATCGCCCGGGTTTCCGCCCTGCTGGCGGGCCTGCCGGTTTCGACGGCGGCGATCACGGTGAACCGTTTTTGCTCCTCCGGCCTGCAGGCCATTGCCATGATGGCTCATCAGATCGTCAATGAAGGCGCGGACGCGGCCATCGGCGGTGGAGTGGAAAGCATCAGCCTGATTGCTCGCGATAACGATCCCAGTCCCGTCGTCAAACAGAAACATCCGGGCGTTTATATGGCCATGGGAGAAACTGCCGAGGTTGTTGCCAAGCGTTACAAAATCGGACGGCAGGCTCAGGACGAATACGCCCTCATCAGCCAGCAGCGCACGGCTCGCGCCCAGCAGGAAGGTTTTTTTGCCGGCGAAATCGCGCCCATAAAGGTGACGAAGGCGGTGCTGGATAAAAAGACCGGAGAAAAAGTTGGCGCCGAAGAAGTCTGCTGCGATCGCGACGAGTGCAACCGGCCTGACACCACGCTGGAAGGCTTGCTTGCCTTGAAACCTCATTTCGACCCACATAGCGGGCAAGGGACGGTCACGGCAGGGAACTCTTCGCAGCTTTCCGATGGCGCTTCGGCAACCCTGCTCATGTCTCGCCAGCGAGCCGACGAACTCGGTATTCCCTACCAGCTGATCTTTCGCGGATTTCAGGTTGCCGGTTGCGCGTCGGACGAAATGGGCATCGGCCCGGTATTCGCCGTGCCGAAGCTGCTAAAACGCCAGGGCCTCAAGATGGAAGATGTCGATCTCTGGGAACTGAATGAGGCTTTCGCGGTACAGGTCATTTACTGCCGCGACCGTTTGGGAATTCCGATGGATAAACTAAATGTGAACGGCGGGTCGATTTCGATCGGCCATCCTTTCGGAATGACTGGCTCGCGCATGGTAGGCACGCTGGCCAACGAAATGGAACGGCGGCAAGCGCGCTATGGCGTGGTGACGATGTGCGTGGGCGGGGGTCAGGGCGCGGCCGGGCTGTTTGAAAGCGCGGGCTGAGTCATCATTCACTTTTAGACGTGACACTCTCTTCTCGATGAAGCAAGCTAAACTTACGGCGCGCCAGATACGCGATTTCCTTCCCAGGATTCCTTTCAATACATTGCTGGGGGTAAAGCTGAGCCGGGTTCATCGGGATGGAGTCACCATCGAGTGCGCGTTGCGGCACGAGTTGACCAACAGTGCCGGCGTGGCTCACGGCGGCGTTGCGGCAGCCATGGCCGACGTGGCGGTCGGGATGGCCATCAACCGCCACTTCGGGGGCAAGCGGCGGATCACGACGGTCGAAATGAAGATCAACTATTTTCGACCCGCCAGCGAAGGGCACATTTTTGCCCGCGCCCGGCTACTCCGCATCGGTTCGACACTGAGCGTGGGGAGTGTCGATCTCACCGATACCAAGGGCAATCTGATTGGAACGGCTATCGTGACCTATATGTTTCTGGACGCGCGCGGATCACGAACGCCGGCTTAGCTGGGCCTCGAGCGGTCGAAGGGCGAAAACCTCCATCATGCCTCCTCTGGTAATCGAGAATCTCGACGCCTTAAAGGATCTTGTGGGCCGGGAAATCGCCACTACAGATTGGTTGACGGTGACGCAGGAACGCATCCGCCAATTTGCCGAGTCCACCGAAGATCGGCAATGGATCCATCTCGACCAGGATCGCGCACAGCGCGAATCGCCTTTCAAGAGAACCATCGCTCATGGTTTCCTGACCCTTTCCTTGCTTAGCCACCTGGCGCAGCAGGCATTTCAGATAAAGGGTGGGGTTGGCATGGCGGTGAATTATGGGTTGAACCGAGTTCGTTTTCCGTCGCCGGTGTCCGCGGGTTCGAAGATCCGCGGTCGGTTCACGTTGCTTTCTCTTGCCGAGGTGAGCAATGCGCGTGAAGCCGTGTTTTCGGTTGTGGTGGAAGGGGAAGGCGAGCGCAAACCGTGCTGCGTGGCGGAGTGGGTTGTCCGATACTATTCGGGTTAATTGCGAGCCTGGGACTGCGGCGCTATAGTTGTGGGTTGACTGCATAATTATTTGATCGCATGGAGGAATCCATGGCTGTAGCCGCGCAAAACCCTCTCAACCTGCCGGGGCCTCCGACCTTCGCCACGTTGGCTGAAGAGCGCAAGCATCGCAAGCAGAGGCTGGCCGGGGCTTTTCGGCTGTTCTCGCGTTTTGGATTCGACGAGGGCGTAGCCGGTCACATCACCGCCCGCGATCCCGAACGGCTCGATCATTTCTGGGTCAATCCTTTCGGCATGCACTTCGGCCAGATTCGCGCCTCCGACCTCATTCTTGTGAATGACCGAGGCGAGGTTGTGGAAGGGAAATATCCGGTCAACGGAGCGGCTTTCGCAATTCACTCGCGGGTCCACGCTGCGCGGCCCGACATTGTGGCGGCTGCTCACGCCCACTCCTTGTATGGCAAGACCTGGGCCTCGCTCGGCCGCTTGCTCGATCCGATCACTCAGGACGTGTGCGCGTTTTATGAGGATCACTCGTTGTTTGCGGACTTTACCGGGGTAGTGTACGAGACCTCCGAAGGGGAGAGAATTGCAGGAGCCCTGGGCGATCGAAAAGCAGTGATACTGCGCAACCACGGCCTGCTGACGGTAGGTCAGACGGTAGATGAAGCTGCCTGGTGGTTTATCACCATGGAACGAAGCTGCCAGGCTCAATTAATGGCTGAGACGGTTGGCTCGCCAGTAAAGATTGACGCGGCTGACGCAACGATCACGCGCCAGCAGGTTGGATCGCACATAGCAGGATGGTTCCAGTTCCAACCGCTGTGGGCGAGAATCGTCCGCGAACAGCCGGACTTGCTGGAGTAAGTTCGGGCGCGGGCGTCCCGCCGGCGCAGATTTTCCGACAAGTTCAGTCGTCTGTCGTTTCTGGACGGAGTGGCAGCTTCGCTTTGCGAAGCTGCCGTGCAGGCGACGATTTCTTTCTGGCTCACGCGGTCTGCGATCGGTACACGGAGACTTTCGTGCTGGTGGTAGGGGTCCTTCGACTGCGCTTCTGATTCGCGAGGCGAATCAGAAGCTAAGGTCAGGATGACACCCGCACTCAGGATGACACTGCGCTGGCAACTGAATGCGTGAACAAATTCCGCTCATTTGTTTTCTTCCACGAAAAGGTCGGGCCTGAGGGGCAAGCCCTTCGCCATCGCGTACGCGGTCAAATCGGTTATGCCGGCGGCGGCCAGTACGTCCTCGTCTATAAAGAAATTGCCGGTTGTGCTGCGACTATCGCGGGTCAGAATGTGCCATACTGCGTCGGCTACGATCTCGGGGGAACGACCGCGTTGAGCCTCGGCTCCGGGAATTACCTGCAGGGCCGCAGTCGCGATAATGGTGCGAGGCCAAAGCGCATTCACAGCAATTCCGGCTTCGCGAAATTCCTCAGCCATGCCCAGCACGCATAGGCTCATTCCGTACTTCGACATGGTGTAGGCGAGATGTGGGGCAAACCATCCGGCGCGCAGGGCCGGGGGAGGGGATAGCGTCAAAATGTGTGGATTGGCCGACTTTTTCAGGTGAGGCAGGCAGGCCTGAGAGCAGAGAAAAGTTCCACGGACATTTACTCCCATCATCAGATCGTACCGTTTCATCGAGGTTTCGAGCGTACCGGTGAGGCTGATGGCGCTGGCATTATTCACCAGGATGTCGATGCCACCGAAGCGCGTGACAGCCTGCTGGACAGCGGCGTAGACCTGGTCCTCGAAACGGATGTCAACCGGCAGCGGCAGCGCTTTGCCTCCGGCCGCTTCAACCTCGGCCGCCGCGGTGTGGATGGTGCCAAGGAGCCTGGGATGCGGCGTCTCGGTCTTGGCTGCGATCACGATGTTGGCGCCGTCCCGGGCCGCGCGCAATGCGATTGCTAAGCCAATGCCTCGGCTGGCGCCGGTGATGAATAATGTTTTGCCTGCCAGGCTCGCCATGGCGTGCGCTCCGGAAGAACTGGGAATCGCTTAAGCCTAGCCGATATGCCGTTCCATGTCGTGTATCATGCGCAGCGGGGCTAAGAAAAATCTTAGGAGAGAGTTTCCGGACTAGCGATGAACGTGCCGCTTACACCCGTTCGATGCCTATACCGCGCAGTGGATCTTTACCCCCGGAAGATCGGAGTGGTTTCGGGCTCGAGCTCTTTTACCTACGCCCAGTTCGGAGAACGCTGCGAACGGCTGGCTGCGGGGCTGCTTTCAGAAGGAATTCTTCCCGGCGACCGCGTCGCCTATCTGAGCTTTAATAACCACCAGTTGCTGGAAGGTTACTACGGACCGCCGCTGGTGCGAGCCATCTCCATGCCGTTGAACGTGCGACTGCAGCCGGTGGAGCTGACTTGTATTCTCAATCACGCCGGGGCCAGCATGCTGGTATTTGAAAATGATTTTGCCGGTTTGATCCCAGAGCTGCGGAGGGCTTGTCCCTCGATCAGGCGATACGTCGCGATTGACCATCCGGTCCCGGAGGCTGACGTCTTTCTGGAAGACATGATGGCGCGCGATCGGATCGCTCGACCCGATATCTTCTCCTTCGACGAAAATGAAATCGCTGAAATCTTCTACACCAGCGGGAGTACCGGCAGTCCCAAGGGAGTGATGCTGTCGCATCGCACTCTTTATTTGCACGCTCTGGCTTTGCTTGGGACTTTTCCGTGTAAGGACACCAGCGTGGAACTGCACACGATTCCTCTATTTCACGCCAATGGCTGGGGACGTCCGCAGAGCATTACTATGGCTGGCGCGAAGCACGTCATGGTCCGCCGCTTCGAGCCTTCCTCCGTTTTGCGACTGATCCAGGAAGAGAAAGCCAGCGGGATGACCCTGGTTCCCACCATGGCCAACGCTTTGCTCAATTGCCCTGACCTCGGAAAATTCGATATTTCGAGCATGAAACTGATCACCACCGGTGGTGCTGCGTCATCTCCGGAGCTGATTGCCCGCCTGGAGCAGGCGTTCCATTGCGAAGTGAGCTCAGGCTACGGCCTTACGGAAACGTGTCCGGTGTTGACCACGGCGCAGATGAAGGGCACGGTGACCTGCGCTGACGAAACCGACCGGCTCAACCATCTGGCGGCCGCAGGATGGCCTCTGGTTGGGACCGAGGTTCGGGTGGTGGATTCTCACATGCGCGATGTGCCGCGTGACTGCGAAGCCGTAGGTGAAGTTGTGGCCCGCGGCGACAACGTGATGGACGGCTACTACGATGAGCCCGAGGCTACCCGGACGGTGCTCACCGACGGCTGGCTGCACACCGGAGACATGGCGGTCTGGGACGAAGAAAACTACATCTACATTGTCGATCGCAAGAAAGACATCATCATCAGCGGCGGGGAGAATATTTCATCGATCGAGGTGGAAAAGGCGATCTTCGCTCATCCTGCCGTACTGGAGTGCGCGGTGGTTTCGGCTCCAGATCAGCAGTGGGGAGAGATCCCGGTCGCCATCGTTGTGCTTAAGCAGGGTCAACAACTTAGCGAAGCGGAATTGATGTCATTCTTGAAGCCAAGAATTGCCCGATTCAAAATGCCCCGGCTGGTGAAGTTTGTCGATGGACCTCTTCCGAAGACGGGCACAGGCAAGATGCTGAAGCGCGAACTGCGGGAAAAGTTCTGGAGCGGAAAAACTACGCGCGTCCAAGGATGACTGCGGAGGGTAACGGGTTCGTCTCCGAGCTCCGAGAGGTTAACCACCAAGGGCACGAAGGTACACGAAGGGAATCCCACAGAGTGGGGCTACGTGTTTCCCAGTCCTTCGTTTCGTGGATTTTGTGACGTGGGTTAAACCTGCTAACTGCCGACGTATCTGGCATACAGGCTGCGCGCCACCGCAGTATCAGTTGTCCCCTTAATGATGGCCCGGCCGTCGGGGAAGAGCGTCATCTCGTAGGGATCGGTCCAGAATTTCAGGACGAAATCGTTGTGGCGCACCGCGCCGTGCGGTTTCAGCCGCAGACTCACTTCCGAAAAATCGATGGGCCGGTGACGCTCGTGAATCTGCACGGAGTTGCGACCACAAAGTGTGATGTGGGCTCGGCCCTGGCCGGCAAGGTGCACGAAATCGCGCTGCCCACACGCCCGGCACCCGGGCCGGGGATTGCCGGCGCTGACCTCGGCGCGTTCATTGGTCCAAACATCGAACGAGAGCAGGGTGCGCCGCAGGCGGGAATTTGCTCCTACTAAAATTTTGATGGCCTCGGTGGCTGCGACGGAAGCGGCAAGATTCACGGCAGAGTTCAGAATCCCCGCAGTCTCACAGGTCTCGAAAGCGCCGGATGGAGGCTCAGGAAACAAACAACACAGGCAGGCGGTTTCTCCGGGTAAAACATTCAGCGTAACTCCATAGCTGCCGACGGCGGCGGTGTACACCCAGGGGACTACGGCGTGCACGGCGTAGTCGTTCAGCAAATAGCGGGTCTCGAAGTTGTCGGTTCCGTCGAGGATCAGTTTGGCTCCGTGCAGCAGCGACTCGATGTTGGCCGGGACCAGGTCTGCCACCTGCGGTTCGATTACAATCTGGGAATTGAAAGCGGCAATTTTGCGGGCGGCGGCAATGGCCTTGGGCAGGGATTGTGCCGCATCGGATTCGTCGAATAGCGACTGCCGTTGCAAGTTGCTGGGCTCAACGTAGTCACGGTCCACAATACGAATGCTGCCTACGCCGGCTCGAGCCAGCAGCGAGGCCAGGGCGGAGCCGGTGGCTCCGCACCCTACCAGAGTGACGTGGGAGGCTGCCAGTTGGCGTTGCCCTTCGGGTCCGATTCCGGGGAAGAGCGTTTGCCGCGAATATCTTTCTTCCAGTTCCAAACAGATCACCAGTTCCTGGGGTCCAAACCATTATTATAGGTGCCGTTCGGTTTCCCGAGCCAAATGCAACATTGCCTGATGCCCGTTCATCGAACCATGGTGGCCTGCACTCGCGAGGAGCTGGTTTGCTTCTGACTGGGTTGAATCTAAAGCGACCGTCGCGGACAACCTGGGCGGGACTGGCTTTCATGATCCTTTTGTCTTCGCTCGCATGGGGGCAGTCGCCCCCAGTGCGGCAATCCCCCAAGAGCACCCTGGAGCCCCAGGAGGCGACTCCGGCGCCGGCTCCGCCTGCCCCCGCTACCGGGGCCATGGCCTCGTATGAAGGCCTTACCGTCCAAGCCATTGGTTTTCCAGACCTGCCTGCCGCTGCCGCGCAACGTTTGCTGGATCTGATTCCGCAAAAGGTTGGTGCTCCGTTGCAGCGCGAGGATGTGCGGGAAAGCATTCAGTCTCTGCACGCCACTGGGCGTTTTGCCGATATCCAGGTGGAGGCCGAGCATGCCGCGCAAAAGCAGGTAGTTCTTTTATTTCGTACCCGGCCGAATTTCTTCGTGGGTGAAATTCAGGTTGAAGGAGCCCCCAACCCCCCGGCGGCGAACCAGGTGGTGAATGCAACCAAGCTGCAGTTGGGAGAACTGTTCACCCGGGAAGAGATCGACCGCGCCCTGGTCAACATCAAGCAACTGATGGAGCAGAACGGTTATTACGAATCGAGCGCCAGCGACGAAGAACAGGCGCAACCAGAAACGCTGGAGATGAACATTGTTTTTCGCATCGTGCCTGGACCGCACGCCAAAATCGGCCACGTTACCGTAAGCGGTGCGGCAGGATATTCGCAAGGACAGGTGCAGGATATTGCCAAGATGCACCCGGGCGACTTTGTGACGGTACAGCGCGTGAGCCGCGGCCTGGATCGGCTACGCAAGAAGTATCAGAAACAGAACCGCCTCTTGTCACAGGTAGCCATCGCCAGCCGGACCTACCATCATGAAACCGACACCGTCGACTA
The DNA here is from genome assembly GCA_036265205.1 of Terriglobales bacterium. Taxonomy (GTDB): domain Bacteria; phylum Acidobacteriota; class Terriglobia; order Terriglobales; family Acidobacteriaceae; genus JAIQFF01. Next base: position 131,660 of record DATAPL010000033.1, on the reverse strand, counting down.
TGTATTTGAAATTCAGCCCGGGCCGAAAGTTGAGATTGCGGCCGAAGGTTTCAAGATCAGCCATGGCCAGCTTAAGAAGAACGTGCCGGTGTACGAAGAAAATGCGCTCGACGATGACCTGCTGAACGAAGGCCGGCGCAACCTGCTCAACTATATGCAGGGGTTGGGATACTTCGATGCCAAGGTCAGCCAGCAGAAAACCACCGTCTCTTCCGACGAACTTCGCGTGACCTACGTTATCGACCCGGGTGAGCGCCACAAGCTGACGCGTCTGGTGATCACCGGCAATAAGAGCTTCAGCGAGGAACAGATTCGATCGCGTATGCAGGTGCAGCCAGCGGCTCGCTTCCTATCGCATGGCCGCTACAGCCAGGCGCTGCTTAGCGCGGACGTCCGCAACATCGTGGCCAACCCTTATCACGCCAACGGTTTTCTTGAGGTCAAAGTTACACCCAAGGTAGAGGACAACTATCGCGGTAACACCAATGATCTTTCCATCACCTTGCAGATTGAGGAGGGTCCGCAAACCAAGGTGGGATCTCTTCAGATCGTGGGCAATGAACCGCCGTTGAGCAATCCTTTTCCTGATCTCAACATTTCAACCGGCCAGGCATTCGGATACTCCAAGATCAATGAAGACCGGGAAATCGTGTTGAACTATTACTTTAACAATGGCTTTCCCAACGCCACGTTCGACGCCTCTGCCCGGCGGTCGCCGGATGATCCAAATGTCATGAACGTGACCTACACCATCCACCCGGGCGATCAAGTGATCGTGGATCAGGTGTACCTGTCCGGCATGGTGCACACCCGAAACTCCATTGTGCAGCGTGAAATTCAGATCAAGCCGGGAGATCCACTGAGCCAGATCGACATGCTCAATACGCAGAAGCGCCTGTATGACCTGGGCATCTTCAGCCAGGTGGATACCGCGGTGCAAAACCCCGGAAGCAGTGAACCGCAGAAGAATGTGCTGGTAAACGTTCAGGAAGCCAAACGCTATACGTTCAACTACGGTATTGGGCTGGAATTTCAGACCGGCCAGCCGGTTGCGGGCACCAACCAGCCGTTGGGCGAGACCGGAGTAAGCCCGCGGGTGTCATTTGGCGTTACCCGGCTTAACTTTCGCGGCCTCAATCACACCGTAACGTTCAAAGGCAACGTGGGACGGCTGCAGCAACGCGGCCTGGTGAGTTATGACGCGCCAAGGCTATTCAACAATCCAAACTGGCGCCTTACGCTTACCACGTTTTATGACAACACTGTGGATGTGACCACCTTCACTTCGCAACGTCTGGAAGGATCGGTGGCAGCGGAACAGACGATCAGCAAGACGACCATCATGACTTACCGGCTGACCTATCGCCGGGTGAAAGCCACCGATATCACCAGCACCATCAGCCCCGACCAGATTCCGCTGCTTTCGCTGCCGACGCGGGTTGGCATTCCCAATTTCAGCTACATCCGCAACAAACGGGACAACGACCTGGAGAGCACCAAGGGCAACTACACTACGGTCGACGCCGGAGTTGCCAGCAAGTACTTCGGTTCGGAGGCACAGTTCGGACGGGTGCTGATCCAGAATTCCTCGTATTACGCTTTGGGTAAAAACCGCGGCCAGGAGAGAAAATTTATTCTGGCCCGCTCGATCCGATTTGGCCTTGAAACCCCATACGGAAATACTTTTATGCCCCAGCCCGGAGTGGCATGTACGCAGCCCGAGCCAGGGCAACCGGCCTGCCTTCCCCTGGCCGAACGGTTCTTCGCCGGCGGGGGCAACTCGCACCGCGGATTCGGGTTGAATCAAGCGGGGCCCCGCGATCCCATCACCGGGTTTCCCCTGGGGGGTACGGCTATGTTCGTGAATAATCTGGAGCTTCGCACCCCCGCCCCGACCCTGCCTTTCTTCCAGGACAACATCAGTTTTGCCATCTTTCACGACGCCGGGAATGTCTTTACCAACGGCCATGACCTGTTCCATAACCTGACCCGATGGAGCCAAAAGAGCCCCCGGCTGTGTATGCAGCAAGCCACCGCCAGCCAATGCGATTACAGCTATATCTCTCATGCCATCGGCATTGGCGTCCGCTATAAAACCCCGGTTGGTCCGGTGCGCTTCGATTTCGGATACAATTTAAACCCGCCTGCGTTCCCAGGCCAGAAAACGGTCAATAACGTGACCGTGTTCGATCCTCAGCACGCGAGCCATTTCAACGTCTTCTTCAGCATCGGACAAACTTTCTGATGGGCCGTCAAGCTTTCATTCTCGTCTTCGTGGCGGCGTTTCTCGCGCTGTCATTTTCCGCGGCTTCCGCGGAGGTGATCGATCGCATCGTAGCCACGGTGAACGGCCACATCATTCTGCAAAGCGACTGGGACGACGCGCAGCGTTACGAGGCCTTCAGCAGTGGACGTCCATTGGAGAGCCTGAGCGCGGAAGACCGCAAGGCTGCTCTCGATCGCCTGATTGATCAGGAACTGCTGCGCGAACAACTGCGGTCGCCGGAGTCGGCACATGCCACTGGGGAAGAAGTGGGCAAACGGGTAGCTGAGATTCGCAAGCAGTATCCCAGCGCGGCCAGCGACAGCGGATGGCAGGCCGTACTACAAAGCTATCGCCTGACCGAAGAAGAGCTAAAGCAACGGGTGGCGCTCGAACTTGACCTTATGAATCTGGTGGACTCCCGCCTGCGGCCGTCAGTCAGCATCGACTCCAAAAGTATTGAAAGCTACTATCAGGTGGAACTCTTGCCCCGGCTTCGCCAGTCGGGCGGGCAGAACGTGCCTTTGGCTGAGGTCTCGGGAAAGATCAAGGAATTGCTTATCCAAAAAAAGATCACCCAGTTACTCACCGCGTGGCTGCGGAACCTGCGGGCTGGCAGCGAGATTCGCGCCGAGGCGCTGACCGCGCAACCGGGGAGCCGGAGCCAATGAGTGAAACCGGCGCTAAGCCGGCTCGGCGCCAGATTTGGAAGTATCTGCTGTGGTCGATGCTGGGTGGCGCGTTTGCGCTGTTCGCCCTGGGCTGGTATAGCACTACCGATTCCTTCCGCAACCTGGTACGCAGCCACCTGATCGCTACGCTGGAGAAGATGACCGGCGGGCGAGTGGAACTGGGAAGCATTCACACCGTACCGTTCCATCTTCAGCTTGAAGTCCGCGACCTCACCATTCACGGGCGCGAGCAGCCGGGAGAGGTTCCCTACGCTCATCTCAACAGCGTGATGGCGGAGATCAAGATCTGGTCGATCCTGCGACCTGACATCGGGGTGAACTATCTTATTCTCGACCATCCTGTCATCCACATCATTCTCTATCCCGACGGCAGCACCAACCAGCCCGAGCCGAAGTTGAAACAAGCTTCGGGAAAAAAGCCGGTCGAGCAGCTGTTCGCCCTTTCCATTAACCAGCTTGAAGTGCGCCACGGAGAGCTACTTTGGGGAGACCGCAGAATCCCTCTCGATTTCACCGCCAGTAATGTCTCCGCCGACATGAGCTATGCGCTCTTTCGCAGAAGTTATGACGGCAATATCCTGCTCGGCAAGGTCGACACCGTACTCAAAGACTATCGTCCTTTTGCCTGGACCGCCGAGGCCCATTTCGCCCTGAGCCGGAACCGCTTGCAGCTGCGGTCTCTGAAAGCCAGCTCGGGCCGGTCGGTGCTTCAAGCCAAAGGCGTGGTGCAGGATTTCAGCCAGCCTGATTTCAGCCATACAAAGATCGAAGCCGACTACGATGCCAGTGTCGATCTTGCCGAAGCCGCCGGCATCGCAAGACGACCGGAGTTCCGGCATGGTGTGGTCCGGCTGACAGGGCATGGGGGCTGGTCGCTCCAGGATTTTTCTTCGATTGGCAAGGTTCTGATTTCCAATCTCGACTGGCGGGACATGCCGGCCGGATTGCACAACGCCAATCTCAGTGCGCAATATTCCCTGAATCCAAAGCGGCTCATACTTTCCCAGATCCAGGGTCGAATTTTCAGCGGTACTATTACCGGGGACGCCGACGTGACGCAGTGGCTCAATCCACAGCCGGCAAGTGTTTCCGCGAAGGCGAAAGAAGTAAGAGAAAAAGAAGGGGAGAAACAGGCGGGCATAGTCCGGCTGCGGTACAAAGACTTGTCCGCCGCCGAAATAGCCGCGGTCCTCTCCACTCCATCGCGCCCGTTTCACCGAGTTAAACTGGCTGGCTTGGCCAGCGGCGCTGTGGAGGTTCGCTGGAAGGGAGCGCCTGGTTTCGCCGAGGCCCAGTTCCGAGCCGATGTAGTACCGCCAAGGATCTACGTCCGGGCGCAACTGCCGCTGACCGCGCACGTCCAGGGGACCTACCGCGCCGGGCCGGGAGAGTTGCAAATCGACCAGTTGAATGCTTCTACTCGGGCTACCGAAATTCGCGCCTCGGGAACGCTTTCGTCCGCGGCTGCCCTCAAAGTCTCGGTTACCACCACCGATCTGGGCGAATGGCAGCCGGTTTTCACAGCTGCGGGATACGGAGGTCCGATCCCGGTGACGCTGAAGGGGCACGCGTCATTTAACGGAACCGCTACGGGAAAGCTTACCGAGATCACGATCGCGGGCAACTTGCAGTCGCAGGACTTCGAAACCCAGATACCGGCTACATCTCACACTCCGGAGAAGTGGATCAACTGGAATGCCTTGCGAGCTGATGTTCAGCTTTCTCCCTCGACATTTGCGGTGCACAATGGAATTTTGAGTCGCGACCCCGACTCGCTCAAGTTCGACTTTCACGTAAACCTGGTCAAGAGGCAATTTACCCCGTCCAGCGCTTTCCAGGCGCACCTTGACACCCAGAAGGCCGATCTGGCGGGCATTCTGGCGTTAGCCGGTTATTCGTACCCCGTGACCGGAGCTGTGGATTTTCACCTTCAACTGGCGGGTACCCGCGCTCAACCGCAGGGAGCGGGCCACATTTTGCTGCGCGATGGAACGATTTACGGCGAGCCGGTTGAACGCCTCAGTTCTGACCTGCTTTTCGGTGATGGGGAAATCCGGTTCAAGAATCTTGACCTTACACACTACGAGGCGAGCGTAAGAGGAGAGGCGAACTTTAGTCCAGCGGGCGAAGCTTTCGGTTTCACTCTGGCCGGCAGTAATTTTGACCTGGCGCGAATTCCTACGCTGCAGTATGGGCGCGTCGCTGTCAACGGCCGCATGGACTTCACTGCGACCGGTTCTGGCACCCTGCAGGAGCCGCGTATTAACGCGGCCATTCAGGTCCACGATCTCGCCTTCGACCAGGAACGAGCCGGAGACTTTACCATCAACGCAGTCTCCCAAGGTTCACAGTTAAAGATTACAGGACAGTCCCAGTTTGAACAGGCAGATCTGAAAGTCGAAGGCAGTGTGCAAACCCGCGGTGATTGGCCCGCAGACGTGTATTTTCGTTTCCAGCAACTGGATGTGGATTCGCTGCTGCGGGTTTACATGAAAGGCGGTGTGACCGGGCATTCTCGAACCAACGGGGAACTTCATTTGGTCGGTCCGCTGCGGCGGCCGCGTGAACTGCAACTGACGGCCAATCTCGACAACCTTGACGCCAGCGTGGAAGAAATAAAGCTGCACAACAATGGGCCGGTTCGGTTCTCCATCGCCAACCAGGCGCTGAAGATTGACCAATTCCACATGGTGGGAGATGACACCGACATTTCCGCGACCGGCACGCTCCAATTAAGGGGCGAACGCGAACTGGATGTGCGAGCCCAGGGCCGGGTCAACCTGAAACTGATTGAAAGCTTCAATCCCGACTTCACTTCGTCAGGGGTGGTGACGGTTGATCTTTCACTTTCCGGCGCGCTAGCCAATCCAGCGATGCAGGGCAGGGTTCGCGTGGATCACGGTGGCATTGCCTATATCGACTTGCCCAGTGCTTTAAGCGATATCAACGGCTCCCTGATCTTCAACCAAGACCGTCTGCAAATCGAGAACCTCACCGCCCATACTGGCGGAGGGCTGGTCACTTTCGGCGGTTACGCCACTGCCCGCAACGGAAAATTAAATTTCGATCTGTCGGTGCAGGGGCAGGATGTCCGGCTACGCTACCCACCCGGCGTCAGCGCCACGGCCAACGCCGAGTTACACTTCGCAGGCAGTTCGTCGGGCTCCACGTTTAGCGGAGATATCACGGTTACCAAACTGGCCATGACGCCAGGTTTCGACTTTGGGTCCTATCTGGATCGCTCGCAGTCTTCGGCAGTGTCCCCGACCAACCGCCTGCTAAACCGGATTCGCCTGGATGTGCACATCGTTACTACTCCCGAATTACAGATGCAAACCGCCAGTGTGCACCTTTCGGGCGACGCGGACTTGCGCCTGCGCGGGACCGCCGGAAAACCAGTCATTCTGGGACGCGCCGACGTTATCGAAGGCGAGGTCTATTTCAACGGCACCAAGTACAGTCTGGAGCGCGGAGATGTGACCTTCATCAACCCGGTTACCACTACGCCCGTGCTTGACCTGCAGGCCACGACCCGGGTGCGCGATTACGACGTTACTCTGAATCTCAATGGCCAGATCGACCGGCCAAATGTCACCTATCGCTCCGAGCCGCCGCTCCCGACCTCGGACATTATCGGCTTGCTGGCATTCGGTTCGACCACGGAAGAATCGGCCCAGCTGAACCAATCGCAGTCGGCCTTCAACTCCGAAACCTCCAGTGCGATTCTGAGCGCGGCACTGAATGCGACGGTAAGCAGCCGGGTGCAGAAACTGTTTGGGGTAAGCCGCATCAAGGTCGATCCGCAAGGCTTGACGACTGAAACATCGCCCACCCAGACCGGTCCCGCAGTAACGATTGAGCAACAGGTGCAGAACAACCTGACTCTGACCTATACCACCAACGTGGCCCAGGCCTCGCAGCAAATTATCCAGGTGGTTTATAACCTGACACGCAATGTGTCAATCGTCGCGGTGCGCGACCAGAACGGCGTGGTCAGCTTCGACGTGAGAGTTCGCCAAAGGAAAAAATAATCCGTCAATCTGACAGGACCCTGGACTTGCCGCGCATGCCCGCGCCGGGTCGCTCGGGAGTATGCTGTACCCGCCTTGGTTCCCGAAGTCCAGCCCGACCGCTTCACTCTCCCGCGCCAGCAAATGGTGGAAAGACAGTTGCGCGCTCGCGGCATCCGCGACGAACGAGTCTTGACTGCGATGGCGCAAGTGCCACGCCATGATTTCGTAGAGCCGCGCTATCGCGAGCAGGCTTATGAAGATTATCCGCTGCCTATTGGTGCAGGGCAGACAGTTTCTCAGCCCTACATCGTTGCCCTGATGCTGGAGCTCCTGCAGCTAGCGCCATCGGCGAACGTGCTGGAGATTGGAACCGGGTCAGGCTACCAAACTGCTCTGCTGGCGAAACTGGCCAGCCACGTCTATTCCGTGGAACGTCACCCGGAGCTGGCACGCGAAGCGCAGGAGAGATTGGCCCGGCTCGGCCTCGCTAATGTGACCCTCGTGGTAGGAGACGGGAGTGAGGGACTTCCCGAACACGCTCCCTTTGACGCCATCATCGTCTCAGCCGCGGCTGCACAAATTCCTCCACCCTTGTTTCAACAATTGCGCGAAGGCGGGCGCATGATCATTCCGGTTGGTCCGTCTGAAATGCAGGAGCTGCAACTGATCCGCAAGCGGGAAGGGAAGCCGCTGATTACAATTCTAGAGGGCTGCCGCTTTGTTCCGTTGATCAGTGGTGTTGGAGGTTAGAGCTGAGGGGAGTAAGGCTCGCGGGCGAGGGCGCCCGCGCCACATCGTCGTGCCACATCATCCGGCCGCATCGTCCGGCCGCATCGTCCGGCAATATGGCTTGTGCTTTACAATTCTTACTTGCCAATTATCCATAATCTGCGGGTTACCCTGGAGATGATCAAGTGGGAGCATTCTATCTTCGCGCTCCCTTTCGCGTTGTGCGGAGCCATGCTCGCGGCAAACGGCTTGCCGGCCGCACAGCAACTGTTTTGGATCGTCGTCGCCATGGTCGCTGCCCGCTCTGCCGCCATGGCCTTCAATCGCCTGGCCGACGCTTCCATCGATGCGGCCAACCCACGGACCCGGACCCGCGCCCTGCCGGCTGGCACTCTAACGCCGGCATTCGTGACGTCGTTCGTAATCATTTCCTGCGGAGTGTTCGTGCTGGCGGCTTCCCGCCTGAACCACCTGGCCTTCATGCTCTCGCCGGTCGCGCTGGCCGTTGTGTTGCTTTACTCCTACACTAAGCGCTTCACTCGCTGGTCGCATCTTTTCTTGGGCCTGGCGTTGGGTATTGCCCCCTCGGCCGCGTGGATCGGTGTGCGCGGATCATTCGACCCCCGGATATTGCTGCTTACGGCGGCGGTTACGTTCTGGGTTGGCGGTTTTGATGTGCTATACGCCTGCCAGGATTATGAATTCGACCAGCAAGCCGGCTTACATTCGATTCCGCGCTACTTCGGGATCGCGCGTTCTCTCTGGATCGCCCGCTGGTTCCACATCGTTATGCTGGTGCTGCTGATATGGCTGGTGTTCGCCTTCGGCCTGGGCAAGCTGGCGCTGGCCGGGGTGATCGTGGTTGCGCTATTACTGGGCTATGAACATTCTCTGGTTTCTGCGACCAACCTCTCCAGGCTGAACGCGGCATTCTTCACGATGAACGGCGTGATTTCGGTGGTGTTCTTCCTGTTTGTCGCCGTAGACCTTCTGCTCAAAAAATAAGAATGTTGGCGGGGAGTCTTTCGAGCCTCGAGGTTGTTATTTAGGGTTTCCCGAACCTGCGATCGATCAGCAATGCTGTGACTTCCACTGCATGGCTGCGGTATCATCAAGGCGATGTCTACGGCTCATCCTTTTCAAACCGACGATGCGCGCATCCGGCTTATCCACGCCAAGGTGATGGCCGGCGAACGGCTGGGCTCAGATGATGCCCTCGCTCTTTACCGAACTGGGGACATCCTTGCCGTGGGCTGGCTGGCGAACCATGTGCGCGAGCGCATGCACGGCGACAAGACGTATTTCAACGTCAACCGGCACTTGAATCCGACGAATGTCTGCGTGGCTGCCTGCCGCCTGTGCGCCTTTGGCCGTAAGAAGGATTCGCCCGGGGCCTATACCATGGCGCTGGAAGAAGCTTTCGAGACGGCGGCCTCCGGCTACAGCGAGGCGGTTACCGAATTTCACATTGTGGGCGGATTGCATCCCGACCTGCCATTCCAGTATTTTCTCGACCTGATCTCCGGGCTTAAACAGCGTTTTCCGCAAGTGCATTTGAAGGCCTTTACCATGGTGGAAGTGGCCTATCTGTCGAAGCGCGCCAAGCTTTCGATTCGCGAGACTCTGGAGCAACTGAAAGCTGCAGGAGTAGATTCGCTTCCCGGCGGCGGCGCGGAAATTTTTGCCGATCGGGTTCGCCATATCATCTGCGATCACAAAATCGACGGCGACCAATGGCTGGACACGGCGCGCCTGGCGCACCAGGTCGGCCTGAAGTCGAATGCCACCATGCTTTACGGCCACGTCGAGAATGAAGAAGATCGGGTAGACCACCTGCTGAAGCTTCGCGCACTGCAGGATGAAACCCACGGCTTTCAGACTTTTATCCCGCTGGCTTTCCACCCCGATAACACGCCTCTGCAGCATCTCCCGAAGACCAGCGGTATGCTTGACATCAAGCAGATCGCGGTGGGCAGACTGGTGCTGGACAATTTTCCGCACATCAAGGCCTACTGGCAGATGATGACTCCGAAAATCGCGCAGATCGCGTTACGCTTTGGCGCCGACGACATCGACGGCACCGTCATCGAAGAAAAGATTTACCACGACGCCGGCGCCACCACTCCGCAGGGCATGCAACGCAAAGATCTGGTTCGTCTGATCCGCGAAGCCGGTCGCGAGCCGGTAGAGCGCGATACCATGTACCGGCCGGTTACGCGCACGGAAACATCCGTCACCGTGTCGGTGTAGTCGAGATCTCACCCAACCCTCGTTGTCATCCTGAGCGCAGCGAAGGACCCACGCATTCGGCCGCTTCAGCAATGAATCTTCTGCTCAATTTACCTGGCGTGATTTTGGCGCCTTCCCAAACGGCCGGCAAATCCCGCGCAGGAGGACAAGAAGTGCGCTCAGGATTACAAAAAAAAGGGAAATGGGCTGCAAATTTGCAGTTGCACTTTTTTTAATGGGTATAGAATGAATTTGTAAGGACGACAAAGCTTCACGGGATCCGCTACCCGTGTTCAGAGGCTTGGCATGAATGTCCACATCAGCTATAAGCTGCGCAAGACCAGCGATCTCGAAAAAGAAATTCATCACCTGATCGAAAAACTGGGCAAGCGGCTGCAGGTATTTCGACCCGAGTTACTCCATCTAAGGGGCGTGGTAGAGCAGGGGCCTCCGCGCGAAGGCACGAGCGTTTCGCTGAACCTGCGCCTGCCCTCGGGACAACTGGCGGCGCAGCGGTCTGCCCCCACGGCGGTGGCGGCGATCAAGGTCGCCTTTGATGACTTGCTGCAGCAGATTACCCGCCACAAGGATCTGCTGCGCAGCTCGCACAAGTGGACGCGGCGGCGAACGTCCGGCACCCGCAAGCAGGTGGAAGTAACTTTCGAGCAAACTCTAGCGGCAGTTCAGCCCGATACCATTTCTGGCGACGACATTCGTTCCTACGTGAACGCGAATCTTTCGCGCCTGGAGCGTTTTGTGGAGCGCGAACTTTATTTTCGTGAGGCCGCCGAACAGATGATTCCGGGCTCAATCACGCGAGAGGAGGTCATTGACGAGGTCATCGTTGCCGCTTTGGGAGAGGGTGGAGAGAAGCCGGACAAGCTGGCGCTCGAGCCTTGGCTCTACCGGCTGGCGATCCATGCCATCGGGGACCTGCTGGCACGCAGCTCCGATAACGTTTTATCGGTTCCCCTGGAAGACTCGGCCCGGATTCCAAATGTGCGCGCCAGCGACGAACCCGAGCTCCAATTCCACCAGCCGGACGAAACTCTGACCCGGGAAAGCATAATTGCCGACCGCCGCGTCGCCACACCGGAAGATATTGCGTCCTCCGACGAGATGAACACGCTGGTGGAGTTTGCTCTGTCGGCAGCCAAGCCCCGGGACCGCGAGGTTTTCATTCTGCACACCATCGAAGGATTCTCGATAGTTGAAATCGCCGCTATCACCGATCGCAAGCCGGAAGCCATTAACGCTTCGATCATTGCCGCCCGCGAACATTTGCGACGTTCACCGCCCATCGCCGAGCGCTTCAAGAACAATAAGCTTCAGAGTACGGGCACCGACTGATCTCCTGCCTCAGCTATCTCCCGCGCGCCAGTGTGGCTGCGGCAGCCAGGAAGGATTGAAATGATCACCCACCAAGATATCCGAGAATTGGCGGAGTTTCAGGGTAACGGAACCGATTGCGCGATCAGCTTCTACTTTCAGCCGTCCAAACCCACCAACAAGACGCACCGCGAGGACGCGATCGTAGCCAAGGATCTGGTTCGCCAGGCGCTTCGCGGGATAGAGAAGAATGGCCGCAACGGTTGTGCCCGGGCGGACCTGCAACGCATTCTCGATGTGTCTTCCGGTTGGACGGTCGATCAGGCAGTAGCGAGGGCCGTGTTCGCGTGCGGAGCCCAGGATATCTGGCGTGAATTCGAACTCCCGGCGATGCTTACGGACAGCCGTTTGTTCGTCAATCGTCGTTTTCACCTCAGGCCTCTAGCCTTGGTGCTGGGGGCACAGCCGCGCTTGTGGGTGGCCTTCGTGGACCGTCACCGGGCGCGCTTCTTTGACCTGCACCTCGACGAAGTCAAAGAGCGCGAAGCCCTTTTTCACGCTCTGCCCCGACGCGGCCGGGGCGACGGTTTTGCCGGGTACGATGCCGGGCACGCCGAGCGCAGCGTTAATGACGACATTCTGCACCATTTCAAGAATGTCGCCGAGTATATCCGGCAGGGCCAGGAGAAGGGCGCTTTTGACAACTTGATCATCGGGTGCCAGGACGTCAATTGGCACGAGCTCGAACCGCAGCTACATCCCTACGTCAAGAAGAGACTGCTGGGACGGTTCCCGGCCGACGTCAGCGTCACCGAAGAGCAGGTGAAACAACAAGCGCGCCGCATTTTGCAGCAATCTCTCGACCAACATCGCCATGACCTGGTGAACGAGATACTGGGGCAGGCCAAGAGCAACGGGCGCGGAGTTACCGGGCTGCGGCGTGTGTTGCGTTCTCTGGAGATGGGCGAAGTGCAGATATTGCTGATGTCTGAAAACTACTCGGCGCACGCGGTGGAATGTTCTAATTGCGGCCATCTTGACGCGCACATGGTGCGCTACTGCCCGGCGTGCGGGCGCGGCACTCGGGAGTTGGAAGATGTGTGCGAGGCCATTGTTCCCGCTGCCATCCGACGTGATATCGAGCTGCTATACGTGAAGGATGAGCCAGCTCTGGATCAAGTCGGCAATATCGCGGCGCTCCTCCGCTTCCGCGCCGATCAGAGCAAAGGCAGTATAGCTGCGGCCTCGTAATAGAAATCGGAAGAACTTCGTTTTTCCTGTAACTGCGTGTTCATCGTGCGTCACGATGTTAGCTTGGCAGTGGCTCAGTTTGACTTCCTCCATCCATTTCCAGGCGTCATGCTGAGCTTGCGAAGCATCTTGCGCGGACCGGATGTGCAACGAGCCCACTACCGTGGAGATGCGCGCAAGATCCTTCAGCATGACTCCGAGCTTGTGCGGATTCCCCAAACTGTGCCACTACCCGCAGTCCCTTCCCCGCCCGGCTGTCCCGGCGAACGTGTTATGCTTTCCGGTTTCCTAAAGCTCGTGGCAAATCGTGGAGGACCGGAATGGCTGTTTCCCGCCGTGATTTTCTCTCAACCGCCGCCATCGGCGCCGCGTCCCTGGGTTTGCAGGGAGAACAGCATCTGGAGGGACAGGACAGAAAGAAGCAGGATCCCGCCAAACCGCAGCCCTCGGGCAAGCGCCCGATCATTGTCTGCGCCGCCAATGGTTTCGAGTATCTCGATGAGGCGTTTACGTTCCTGAAAAACGGCGGGGATACCCTGGATGCCGCACTGAAGGTAGTCAAGGGTCCGGAAGACGACCCTAACGAAGACAGCGTCGGACTCGGCGGCTTGCCCAACGAAGAGGGCGTGGTTGAGCTCGACTCCTGCTGTATGCACGGTCCCAGTCGCAGGGCCGGTTCGGTCGGCGGGGTCAGAAATATTAAAAGCGTGTCGCTGGTTGCACAGGCGGTGATGCTGCACACCGGACACGTGATGCTGGTCGGCGAAGGTGCCGAGCGCTTTGCCGTAGCCCAGGGCTTTCCGCGCGAGAACTTGCTGACTGAACATTCCCGAAAAATATGGCTGCTGTGGAAGGAAACTCATTCTGACTGGTGGGGCCCAGGCTTGGCGGATCCCAACTGGAAAAAGAAGCTACCCTCCCCGCCCCATAGCGAAGACTTCCGGCAACGGATCGAACGTATGAGGGAAGTGGCAGCCGACCTCGGGATTGCGCCCGAACGGCGCATGGCCGCGATACGCAAAGTTCTGTTTCCGCCGACTGGCACTATTCACTGCTCGGCTTTGAACGAAAAGGGAGAGATTTCCGGTACCACGACCACCAGCGGCCTGGCCTGGAAGCTTCCCGGCCGCTGCGGAGATTCGCCCATCATCGGTGCCGGCTGCTACACCGATCAGGATGTGGGCTCCGCCGGCGCTACCGGCAGTGGGGAAGAGAACATCAAGGTTGCCGGGGCGCACACCATCGTGGAGAACATGCGCCATGGGATGTCCCCGCTCGATGCCGGCATGGATGCTCTGAAACGAATTGTCCGCAACTACAACGGCGACATGAACCGTCTTCGCTTCACCGACATGGCGTATTACATTCTGAGAAACGATGGCGCCTACGCTGGCGTCTCGCTATGGGAAGGCTACGAGCCGGGCAAGCCGCACAAGATCGCGGTGCACGACGGCGTCAAACGCACAGAAAAGACGGTGAACCTATTCGATGGTGTTTCCCAGGAGTGGCCGCCGACGTTGGTATAGCCGGGTAGCCGGCTGCTACCCGATCGAGAATGACGGAGTTGCAGTGTAGCCAGGGTCCAACGGCCAACGCCCGCTATACAAACCTTACCTTCACGTCCGGTCCTTTCTCCAAATGAATGCTGTCGATGAAGCGCACTTTGCCGGTGCGTAGGGTCAGGACTACCGAGGATGTGCGCGTGCCTTCGCCGAAGAAGCGAACTCCCTTCAGCAACGATCCTTCGGTGACTCCAGTGGCGGCGAAGATAAGCTGCTTGCCGGGCGCGAGGTCTTCGGCTTCGTAGATCTTGTTTTTATCCTTGATTCCCATACGAGCGATGCGTTCCTCCAGTTCCGGCTTATCGATCACCAGGCGGCCCAGCATGTAACCGTTCAGGCAGCGAATCGCAGCCGCGGTGATCACACCTTCGGGAGCGCCGCCCGAGCCCATGACCGCGTGCACACCGGTGCCGATCACGGCCGCCGCGATGCCGGCGGAGAGGTCGCCATCGCCGATCAGCCTGATCCGCGCTCCAGCCTTGCGAATCTCGGTAATCAGCTTTTCGTGCCGTGGCCGGTCGAGCACGATGATGACAAGGTCCTCGACGTCGCGATGCATGCGTTTGGCAATGTTTTTGAGGTTATCGATCACCGGGGCATCAAGATCCACGGCGCCCTTGCAGGAAGGACCGACCACGATCTTTTCCATATAGCAGTCCGGCGCGTTGAGCAATCCGCCGCTCTCCGAGGCCGCCAGCACAGTAATGGCGCCGGGGGCGCCGGTAGCGCAGAGATTCGTGCCCTCCAGGGGATCGACGGCAATGTCTACCTCCGGAACTTCGGTGCCATCGGGGAACTCGGCGCCGACTTTCTCGCCGATATACAGCATGGGCGCCTCGTCGCGTTCCCCTTCGCCGATTACGATGGTGCCTCGCATGGGGATCGAGTCCATGGTTTTGCGCATAGCTTCGGTGGCGACCTGATCGGAAAGCTTGCGTTCCCCCTGGCCCATGGTATGGGCGGAGGCGATGGCCGCAGTCTCAACGACGCGCAGGAACCTTGATGCCAGATCGCTTTCAATATTTCGGCCGAACGTCCGGGCTTTGGCCTCGGATTTGGTAATCGCCGTCATGAATGTCTCCCGAGCAATAGAAGTTGTAGGAAAGCGCGGTCAACGAATATACAGCCGATGGACCGAGGAGGGAAAGTGCGACGGTGACAGTTTGAAGACAACATTGTCTGATGTTGGCTGCTGGCAGTACTCAATTTACCGATCGGACGAGGCCAGGGGAGAGAAAAACTAAGGCGCAGCCCGAGGAGGGATAGCAGCCCAGAATGCCTCGACGGATCACGCGAGCATTACTTCCGGTGGGGAATGGCATGTTGAAAGTTGTGGCGGATAGTGTTTTGTTTGCGGTTCTGAGCTTTTCTGACCCTTTGATAAATTTTATCTCCTCAAGCTTGGGCCCAGGAGCGAAGAGGAAGAAGAACTCGGCGCTGGCTGCCCCAGGTACAAGCCGTGCGAGTTTAGTAGTACGCATCTGGCTAAGATCTGCTCCAAGGAAGTTACCATTGAGCGTTGATTTTGCTGGAGCCAGATGGTCAAGCCGTTTCTGCGTTTCCGCCAGGCGGGGGTCCGTGGCTAGCGCTAAGCGATAAAAGCGCCCCGCCGCTTGTGGCTTGTGCTCCTGTTCATACACCTGTCCCAAGTGGTCGGCGATGGGGCCGTATTGCGATAGATCCCAAGCAGAGGACAAATATTTCTCCGCTTGAGGGTAATTCGACATCTTGAAGTACACCCATCCCAACGTGTCCCAGTAAGCTCCAAGGTTGTTGGTATGCTCCAGTCCAAATACATCCAGATTGTCAAGGTGGATGGTTCTTGAAGCATCTTCCTCCTCTTGCACCGCATCTTTCGCATATTGCAATGCCTCTGGAAGTCTGGCATTTGCTTCGGCCAGGGAATAGGCAATATTGTTTTTCTGTCTCGGGCCGGGACTCAATTTCAGCGCCTGGTTAAATGCCGACATCCCTTTTTCCTCGCTGCCGGAGAGCAAATAGGCATTGCCCAGGGACATTTGCATTGCGGCGTTGTCGGGACTCTCCTTTGCAGCTGACTCCAACAGAGGAATTGCCTCCGCAAATCGTTTTTGGCTCGCGAGAAGGTTGCCAAGGACCGCGGTCGCGTCATGGTCGGCCGGAGTCAACTTGAGTAATTCTTGCCACGCCCTAATTGCGTCATCTGGTCGGTGTAAGCGGTTCAGGGCAAACGCAAGCATCTTTCGGGGCACGGGTGAGGTTGGATCGGAGACGACCGCCTGACTAAAGGCATCTAATGCCTCCTCGGTCCTTCCAAATGCCATGTAGACTTGTGCCAGCAAAACCCAGCAACGAGTGAACTTCGGGTCGGCCTCTACGGCGCGCCTCAGCGCAGCGATCGTTCCCGGCAAATCACGCATTTGCATTCTCGCCTGAGCCTGGCTTTCGGCGTCTATTGCGTCGGGGTTGTCACTGTCCGGCAAGGTCCATGTCGGATTACGGCTGGCATCGTTCGGGTCTGAATCTGGTGAAGAATTGCGCGAAGTCAGAACAATGTAGCGGTTTTGTTCATCTTCCAGAGCCTTGAGGAATGACTTGTATTCCTGGAATTCAGTTATCGGAACTTCCCGCAACTTCAAGGTCAAGCGGCGCTTCGCTCTCAAGACACCTTCCTTCAATTCGTAAGAGGTGTGATACTCGGCGAAATCACGTGTCACGTCCACAGGTTTTGGTAATTCAGGGCTATAACCATCCGGCATTTTGATATCGGCTTCAAGGCTATTTTCTCCCGGAGCCCCAAGCCACAGCGGCGAAGAAAACCTGGTCTGATTGTTGCGTAGGGCCGGCATCAACGTGCCAGGGAATGGCGGCGTGATGCGCCGGTTTTCCCAGTCAGAGTAGTCCTTGCGATTGTAGCTATAGCTGAAATGAAAAGGTGATTCTGTCGCTTCGGGAGAGCTGGCCGCCACGTCGCTTACAGTCCCGGCGAAACCCGCTCCGAAAGAAATCTGTTGAACCAGATCTTTCCACTGCGACTGCGGGACCCGACGGAAAACCGTTCGGATCAGGATTTCGTGGTCGCCACGGAGGGTTTGATCCAACTTTGCATCCAGAACCCCTGCCTCGCTGAGTTTCCCCTCTGCCTTGAAGACTGACGAAGCCTGAAACGGAGGATCTGCTGGAATCGTCACCCACATGGGCGGATGGTCATTCGGAATGATCAGCGCTTGTTTATCACGTATTTGGGGAAGAAGGTATGCGAGAGGTGCAAGCTCCGAAGTAGTATCGAGCCAGAGGTAATTATTTCCTCGCGGTAATACCGTGATCACATGGTTGAACTGGCTGATGGAAGGCACTTCGGGATCGACCTTAGTGATCGAGCTGACCAGTGCCGGATATGCGGTAATTCCTGTTGCCTGTAACAGGGACGCGAGCAGCGTGTGTTTGTCCTTGCAGTCGCCGTATTGGTTATTTAGGACTTCGGTCGCCGAGTGGGGTTGAAACCGCCCCAGGCCGAAAGCGATGCCGATGTAGCGGTATTGCGTGCTCACATAGTCATAAATGGCGCGAATCTTGTCGTCTTCGTCGATAGCACCCTTAGTGAGTTCGGCAGCCTTGGCGCGAATTTCAGGACCGGGCTGAACTCTTTCCTGTTGCAGCGCGCCATACCACCGTCCAACCTCTTCCCAACTTTGGAAGCTGGAAAGCTGCACCTCTGCCGCCGGAAAAAGACCGCGGGCACTCTGATAAAGTGTCCGGTCCTTCTCTTCATCCTCCTGAGCCGAGGTTTTGCGCTCCAAATTTGATCCTGTCCAGGTGAAAACGCGCCGCCCACCCTCCTCGGCAATTAAAGGTTTGAGCTCTGCACTCTTCCACTTTACCGCACGATCACGCGGTACGCTGATCTGCAGCTCCTCCTGCAAGACGATGCCGTCGTGCGAGAAGTTGTACGCATACCAGAACTGCCCCGATACCAGCGGTTTGCTGTTTTTGGAGTGCACCTGGAACTCAAGCACATCTCCGGTCCCAAGG
The DNA here is from genome assembly GCA_036265205.1 of Terriglobales bacterium. Lineage (GTDB taxonomy): Bacteria > Acidobacteriota > Terriglobia > Terriglobales > Acidobacteriaceae > JAIQFF01. The sequence continues at coordinate 113,581 of DATAPL010000033.1, read as the reverse complement.
CCCTTTACAGCAATGTGTTTTTCTCGCTGATCGCTGTACATCGGCGCCTCGCGCGAGCTCTCGGCTGCCATGTCCTGGACGTCACCGGTAGGCGTTTCCACGACCGCGCCATTTGCTTTGTGAACACGCACATACCCGATGTCCAACGTCTCGCTCGAGCTTTGATAAGAGAACGCGAGCAGGCCGAAACGTTGTACTCCGGCATCCGACTGGATGCGTACCCGGGTTGTGGATTCGTGTGTCCCCGTTCCGTCATTCTCGAACGTAACTTTCGTGGAATATAGCTCAATCACTGCCGCTTCTGTTGTGTAGTCCGGCGTGGCCGAAAGTTTGGCCGATGATTGCGTATGTGCGGGAAGGGCGAAAGCCAAAAATATCGCGAAAAAACAGAAGACTGCGGGGTACTTCGGCATAGGCTGCATCTATGTATCGTGATTCCGGCTAAAAGACAAGTAACTATGGCGGGAACGCAGTTACTTCCGTATTCGGGTCGAGACGAGCGGGAAGGACACCTCCTATTCATGTCGAAAGCGTGCCGAAGCAACACGGTTCCAGCCGCTAAAGTTCACGGCTCAAGTTCACAACCTTGCAATCTCGAAGGTCAGAATCACTATCTGAGGGAAAAACTGGCGGGAAAAAACAAAGCCGCGTGTTCCTCTGGATTGTCGTGTTCGAGGCACTCACGCGCCTCGTACACAAGCTTTGATCCCGGCATCACAGGGGCTGTCCCAAAGGACGCCTGGCGCCATGGAAAGCTGAAAGGGCAACCCCCGAAGGAGCGCCCAACTCCATCTGGAACACGCGGACCGGGGAATTCTGCCCCTGCAGGATTTGGCTTGTCAACGCCCGATTTTGGTGCAGTCCTTAAGGCATTTTCAGCTTTCAAAACGCGTCAATTCCAGTGACGCTCTGGCCGATGATCAAGGTGTGAATGTCATGAGTTCCTTCGTAAGTTTTCACCGACTCCAGATTTGCCATGTGGCGGAAGATGGGATATTCGTCGGCTACTCCGTTGGCGCCCAGGATGTCGCGGGACAGGCGGGCGCACTCCAGCGCCATCCATACGTTGTTGCGCTTCGACATTGAAATGTGCTGCGGCGCGGCCCGGTCTTTATCTTTAAGCCGTCCAACTTGCAACGCCAGCAGCTGCGCCTTGGTGATTTCAGAGATCATCCAGGTAAGTTTCTCCTGCACCAGCTGGTGCGAGGCGATGGGCTGATCGCGGAACTGTTTGCGGAACAGGGAATATTGCAGAGCGCAATCGTAGCAGGCCATGGCGGCGCCGATGGCTCCCCAGCCAATCCCGTAGCGGGCCTGACTCAGGCACATCAAAGGAGATTTCAAGCCGCCGGTTTTTGGCAGCAGGTTGGATTCAGGTATGCGTACATCCTGCATGGAAAGGCTCGAAGTGACGGAGGCGCGCAGAGACCATTTTCCGTGAATGTCTTCCGCCCGAAAGCCGGGGCGGTCGGTCTCTACCAAAAAGCCGCGAATCTTGTTGTCCTCGTCTTCTACCTTGGCCCAGATGATGGCCACGTCGGCAATTGACCCGGACGTAATCCACATCTTCTCGCCGTTAAGAACGTACTCCTTGCCTGACTTCCTGGCTCGGGTGCGCATGCCGCCTGGGTTCGAACCAAAGTCCGGCTCGGTCAGGCCGAAACAACCGACCCTTTCGCCCTTTTGCATCACCGGAAGCCAGGCCTGTTTCTGCTCTTCGCTGCCGAAGGCGAAAATGGGATACATGGCGAGCGAGGAATGGACGCTGACAAAAGAGCGGATGCCGCTGTCACCCCGCTCCAATTCCTGCATCACCAAGCCGTATTCGACATTCGACATGCCGGCGCAGCCATAGCCTTTGAGGCTGGCGCCATAGAAGCCCAGGTCGGCCATTGGCTTGACCAGTTCCTTGGGAAAGCGCGCCGAGCGGTTGCACTCTTCGATGATGGGAATCAGGTTATCTTCAATGAACTTGCGGGTGGTGTCGCGAACCAGACGCTCGTCGTCCGTAAGCAGGGAGTCGAATTCGAGGAAATCGACTCCCCGGAACTTGATAGCCATGAGTTTCTCTTTCTGTTTCGCAGCCGCGAATCGGGCAGGCACTCAGGGAGCGGGAAACTCTAGAAGGTAACAAAGGCCAAGTAAGGGCGTCAAACCGCGGGTGTGGGGGCGGACACGCCTGTCCGCCCCACATTATTATTTGACAATCTTTTTGCAAGTTATAGGCATGCTTTAGACGGGGAGGCATCTAAGCTTTTAGTAAGTTGCAGGATAGGCCGAAGAAAGGCAAAATACAGCGGTTTGGCGAAAATGAAACCTGGCGTGCTCCAGCGACGACTGACGCAAATTGTATCCGGCGCTATTTGTGCCGCGGTACTGCTGAGCCCTGCTTTCGCGGCCGACGTGGCCGTGACCCCGGTCTCGTTGGAGCAGGGCTTTCATCTTCTCTATAACCTCGATTTCAGCCAGGCGCACCTGGTGTTTCTTTCCTGGCAGCACGACCATCCGCAAGATCCGCTGGGGCCGACGGCAGAAGCAGCGGGTCTGCTTTTCTCGGAATTTCATCGTCTGGGAGTGCTGGAATCCCAGTTTTACACCAACGACAAGACTTTTCTGAACCGCGAGAAAGTGGAGCCCGATCCTGCAGTGCGTGACCGCTTCAATGCCGCCCTGGGGCGAGCTCAAACCCTTTCTGCGGGTCAACTGGCCGCCAGTCCGAAGGATCAGAATGCTCTTTTTGCTATGACCTTGTCTTCCGGTTTGCAGGCCGACTATGCGGCCCTGATCGAAAAACGCAACCTGCCTTCATTGCGTTTTACCCGCGACGCTAATGACTGGGCGGATAAGCTGCTGGCGGTGGATCCCGGTTGCTATGACGCTCACGTCGCCACCGGATTCAGCAAGTACATCATCGGCAGTATGGCAGCGCCTTTGCGCTGGATGATGCGTCTAGGTGGGGTGGCGGGCGATAAGAAGGAAGGGATCGCAGAACTGCAACTGACGGCCGATCACGGCCATTATCTGGGACCATTTGCGCGCATCCTTTTGGCCATCGCTTATGTTCGTGACAAGGACAACGCCCGCGCCCGGGAAGTTTTGAGCGCGTTACGGGATGAGTTCCCTAAAAATCCGCTTTTCGCCCAGGAAATCGCCCGGCTCGACGGGACCGCTACCAACCAGACGCATTAGAAAAGAGCTTCTTCGAATTAGCGGATGTTCGCGCGACATATCGCGAAGGAATGAAAGACTTTCCGAGCTCTTCTACTGCCGGGTTCACCGGAAATTCACTACGCTGTAACACTCCTTTAACATTCCCGGCGTAAGACTGTAGCCATCACTATTAAAGGAGGAACCAACGCGTGATCCGCCGCATTGTGCTTTTGTGTGTCGCTCTCGCCCTACCTGCTTTAGGACAGACAACCTTGAATGGGGCTGGTGCAACTTTCCCCAATCCCATGTATCAAAAATGGTTCAGCGAATATCACAAGGCCCATCCCGACATTCAATTCAATTACCAATCCATCGGAAGCGGTGGCGGCATCCGTCAGGTTCTGGCTCAAACCGTGGATTTCGGAGCGAGCGACGGCCCGATGACCGATGAGCAGCTCGCCCAGGCTAAAACCAAGATTCTCCACATTCCGACTGTATTGGGTGCGGTAGTACCTGCCTACAACGTTCCTGGAGTTACCGGAGAATTGAAGTTCACACCGGAAGCGCTCGCCGGCATCTTTTTAGGCAAAATCACCACCTGGAACGATCCTGCGATTGCCAAAGCAAACCCTGGGGTCAGCCTGCCCAACCAAACTATCCTGGTGATCCATCGCTCGGACGGCAGCGGAACCACTTATATCTTCACCGATTACCTCTCGAAAGTAAGTCCAGATTGGCAGAGTGGGCCGGGGAAGGGAACCTCGGTCAAGTGGCCGGTGGGCCTGGGCGGCAAAGGCAATGAAGGCGTGGCCGGCATGATCCGCCAGATGCAAGGGGGAATCGGCTATATCGAGTTGATTTACGCGGTCCAGAACAAGATTGATTACGGCAGCGTCAGGAATGCAGCCGGAGTTTTCGTCAAGGCTTCGCTGGATAGCGTCACGGCAGCTGCCGCCTCGGCGAAAAGCATGCCTGCGGATTTTCGCGTGTCCATCACCAATGCGCCGGGAAAAGACGCTTATCCCATCTCCAGCTTTACCTGGCTCTTGATACCGGAAAAGTCCAAGGAGGCGGCCAAGGGAAAGATCCTTGCAGATTTCCTCACCTGGATGGTCGACGACGGCCAGAAAATGACCTCCGAGCTTGCCTATGCGCCGTTGCCGGAGAACGTGGCCACGAAGGTGAAAGGGGCGATCAAACTGGTGCAGTAGCTTCCCGTTGGCGAAAAACGCGAGCCGGTAGACTGACACGGCAATCGCGAGGGGCGGGCGGGGAAGCGTCTGCCCCTTACTTGTATTTTCTGTCCCGGATTTGGTGTGAGACCCTCTGCGGTCTGTTCGTCCCGCATGTTCTATACTGGCGTTTGGAGCAGGTGTGGTTGGGCGGGCACGGCGCCCTAGCTACCGATTTTCCCCCTCTGGTTTGCAGGCTTCGGCAAGGCAGGCAGCTATCGCCGCCTTGTTCGCATCCCTTGGTGAATTTGTTGCCGGCCGGGTAAGGGAACTGCCGGCAACCTTAACCTCAGACTCCTGCACTGCTTGAAATATGGCACGCCTCGCACTGGATAATCCGGCCTATTACATCAATCGAGAAGCTTCCTGGCTGGCGTTCAACCGGCGCGTGCTCGAGGAGGCACAGGACGAAAAAAACCCTCTTCTCGAACGATTGAAGTTCCTTTCCATCTCGGCCAGCAATCTGGATGAATTTTTTGAGGTGCGGGTAGCCGGGCTGGTGCAGCAGATTGAAGATGGTTACACCGAAGCTGGCCCTGATGGCTTGACTCTGGTAGAAGAGCGCGATGTGGTTTCCCGCGAGACTCATACTTTCGTCAGCGACCAGTATCAGTGCTGGAATGAAGACCTGAGGCCAGCACTCTCCGCTCACGGAATCCGGGTGCTCGGTTTGCACGAGTTAGACTCTACCGCCCGCGCCTTCGTTGAAGAGTATTGTGAGCGAGAGCTGGACCTGCTGCTGACTCCGGTGACGGTAGATCCGGCGCATCCTTTTCCGCGAGTGATCAACAAGGCACTTTCGGTGGCCTTCCTGTTGCGCCGCCGCCGACGTTCGGCGCTTACCTATACGGGAGTGGTTACGGTGCCACGGGCTTTGCCGCGACTGGTGCGTCTGCCTTCCGAGGGCACTGACGATTTCATCTTCCTGGCCGATCTGGTCGCGTTCCACGCCTCGCGGATGTATCACGGCTACGACATCGTTTCTTCCGCCGCATTCCGCGTTACCCGTAACAGCAACCTGTACCTGGCGGAAGAAGAATCGCGCAACCTGCTGGAATCGGTGCGCACCGAGCTGCATAACCGGCGCAAAGGCGATGCGGTGCGGCTGGAGATTGAATCGGACGCCGACCCGGAAATCATCGAACGTCTGCGCACTAACTTCGAACTGGAGCCGTGGCAGGTTTTTTCCGTGAACGGTCCGGTGAACCTGTCCCGCCTGTTCAATATTTACGAGCAGACGGCGCATGCCGAACTAAAATTTCGGGCTTTTATCCCGCGTGAACTTCGTCTCACCGCCAAGTCTCAGGACCTTTTCGAGGAACTGCGCCGCCACGACATTCTGCTGCACCACCCCTTTGACGCTTACGACGCCGTGGTTTCGTTTATCGAATCGGCTGCTCAGGACTCGCGCGTGCTGTCGATCAAGCAGACGTTGTACCGCACCAATGAGCATTCGCTGATCGTTCCGGCGCTGATCGCCGCCGCGGAAAAGAAGGAAGTCACCGCGGTGGTGGAGTTGAAGGCCCGCTTCGACGAAGATTCCAATATCCGCTGGGCTCGGGACCTGGAGGATGCGGGCGTCCAGGTGTTCCACGGCCTGGTGGGTTTGAAGACGCACTGCAAGCTGTCCCTGCTGGTGCGCCGCGATCATGACGGCGTGACCCGCCGCTACGCCCATCTGGGGACGGGCAATTACAACGCCAATACGGCACGCATCTATACCGACCTGAGCCTGCTTACCGCCGATCCGGAGATCACCAGCGCGGTGCACGACGTGTTCAATTTCCTGACCGCCTACGCTGAATATCCCAAATACGAGCCTCTGCTGGTTTCGCCGCTCGATCTGGCGGAAGGCTGCCTGAGCCTGATCGCGCGTGAAGCCGAGCACGCGCGCCATGGACGACCGGCCCGCATCATCGCCAAGATGAATGCCTTGCTCGACAAGAACATCATCATGGCCTTATATCGGGCTTCGCAGGCGGGAGTGGAGATAGACTTGATCGTTCGTGGCATGTGCGCTCTGCGTCCCGGCGTGCGCGGAGTCAGCGATCGCATTCGAGTGCGCAGCATTGTGGGCCGCTTCCTGGAACACAGCCGCATTTTCCACTTTGCCAATGCCGGCCAGGAAGAGATTTATCTAAGCAGCGCCGACTGGATGCCGCGAAATCTCTACGAGCGCGTGGAAGTCATGTTTCCGCTCAAGGATGCGCTCACGCGCGAGCGTGTCCGCCATGAAATTCTGGATGCCTATCTGGTAGATAATGTTAAGTCCCGTCTGCTCCGTAAGGATGGCGCCTACGTACGGACCTGGCAGGCCGAGGGCAAGCGCAAGCCTCCGACTGGAGCCATGGCCTTCAGCGCGCAGGACTTCCTGCTGGGACTGGCCGAAGGCAAACAGGCGTTAGAATCGATGCCTGCGCCGGCTACCCGAAAGGCGCGCACGCTAGAGTTTGCGAAGCGACGGTAATCCGAAATGATCATTTATTTTCTTCGTCACGCCAGTGCCGGTGAGCCGTTGAGCAACCCCAAGAAAGATGAGAAACGCGCGCTTGACGAAACCGGAGTCGAGCAGTGCGGTTACGTGGGACGCGCGCTGACGGCTTTGGATGTGCAAGTAGACGCGATCCTTTCCAGCCCGTTAAAGCGGGCGGCTCAGACAGCTTCGCTGGTGGGGAACGAAATGGGCCACGAAGGAAAGTTGCAGTTCGAAGACGCATTGCGCCCCAATGCGACTTTCGCGGACTTCCGCAAGCTGCTCGACAAATATTCCAAACTTGATTCGATTATGGTAGTGGGGCATAACCCGACTCTGAGCGAGTTCCTGGGACGGTCGATCAGCGAAACCGGCTGCGAAGCCGTGGTTGACCTCAAAAAGGGAGCAGTAGCGCGAGTGGACATGAGCCGCAACGCCGCTTCCCTGACGTGGTGCCTTACGCCCAAGGTACTGCGTACGCTCTACGCGGCTGCGGCCGAGAGTTCGCGGCCGAAGACTTCGCGAAAATAGCTTCTTTCCTTTTCCACTGCCCACAACTCCAAATCGACGCTGGCCCTGGGCTTCGCCACCAGGGCCAGACTGACGTCTCCGTGGCTTACCCGAACCCGGGTTGCGCGCACCGCGCCGCTGCGTCCAAGGTTCAACGCCCGCGCCAGTCGCAACAGGAGGGAAGCCTTGCGGACTCGCTCGCGATCGGCAGGGGGCAGAACTTTCATCGCGGTGTCGCCCGCAGCCGGCCGGGATTTGCCCAAATAGCGGGCAGTAGCCGCGATGATGCGCCGCTGCTCTGGCGTGTATCCCAGAATTTCCGAGTGCGCCACAATGTAATACGCATGGCGGTGCCGGCCATTGCGATTTACGTAGTCTCCAACTTCGTAGAGCATGGCCGCAGCCGAGAGCCATTCGGCATATTCCGCCGGCAACCGGTGCACCGATCGCAAAGCTTTGAATAATTGCATAGCGGCGGCTCGTACCTGCAGCGCATGATTCATGTCTACCCGGTAATGACTTACGGCGGCGCGGATCGAGTCCCAGCGTTCTGATTCGATGTGCTTCCCGGAACGCGTGCTGCGATCGTATTCCGCGGCCATCTGCGCCAGCAGCCCGTCGCGGAGCCCGAGGGGAGAATAGCGGAAGCCGGGCAACTGGCAGCGTTCCAGCAGCTCGGCATAGACGATCGCTCCGGCAATGATGATTTCCGCTCGCCGCGGTCCCACCCCGGACAATTTCGTTCGCTGCTCCAGAGGCTGGCGAGACAGCATCTTGGCGATGCGTTGCATTTGAGCCCGCGAGACCGCCGCGGCACGCGAGCCTTTGGTCTTATAAAGGCCATGACAGACTGCCGCCAGGGAAGCGGCAGTGCCAGAAGTGGCGATCACGATCCTCGGCCGGGAGCGCGCAATCCGGTCGGCGATCCGCCCAATCTCCCGTTCCACAAACCCCCGCATGCGCCGCAGCTCGGCCTTGCGGGGCGGATCATGCTGCAGGAACTCACCGGTCAGCCGGACCGCGCCCAGGGGCACGCTCACGGTGTCGCGAATGTGGCCCTTGGCGGAGATCGTCAGCTCACAACTTCCCCCGCCCAGATCAACCATCAGGACATTTGAGGTATTGAGCCGGAGATTGGACACCAGTCCAAGGTGAATCAGGCGGGCTTCTTCCAGCCCTGAGATAATTTCCACTTTCCAGCCGGTGGTCGACCGCACCCATTCCAGGAAGGCGCGCGAGTTGCGCGCGTCGCGCATGGCGCTGGTGGCGACGACGCGCACCATGTCCGCCCCCTCCTGCTGTACCGCGCGATGAAAGCGGCGGAGCGCCTTGACCGTGTCGGAGATAGCTTCGGGGGTCAGGAGACCCGTTCGGAATACGCCCTCGCCGAGACGCGTGACCTGGCGGTCTTCATGAATCTCGCGCAGCTGCTTTCCCGAAAGGCGCGAGATTTTCAGGCGAACCGAGTTCGATCCGATATCGACCGCGGCTAAGGTGGGCATGGGAAGCGCAGACAGTGTACCGCGTGACGGCATGCATTGTGGCTACGGGCTTTAGAAACCATCTTTCAGCGCTGTTTATTGACAAGGGCCATGGCAGGACCGGCAACCATCTTCCCGAATTGCTGCATCCCATGGAATAGACAAACTATCTTCGTGCTGCTCGGCCCGCCAGACTTCCGGCTAAAACGTGCTCTAATGGGAATATAGTGCGTGGGTGCGCACTTCGGAAAAAGCTCCCAGATATTGCAATCCGCGACCCTTGAATCATCATGCCGCTTGTAGAAACGGTATCCAGCGATTATCGCTACTCGCAGAACGTGAATCCGCAGTGGGCCCGACTGCTCAGTGTGCTGGAGCTGTCGGTCAGCTACGAGCGCTGTCTGGGTGCCGAACTGTTCACCAGGGACGGACGCCGCATTCTGGATTTTCTTTCGGGATATTGCGTTCACAATGCCGGCCACAACCATCCTGAAATTTTGTCGGCGGTCAGGGATGAGCTGCAAAAATGCGGCCCGGTCATGTTGCAAAGCAACGTCCCGGAACTGGCCGGCGAACTGGCCGAACGTCTGTGCCAGCGTGCGGGAGGGCGGCTGGCCAAAGTATTTTTTGCCAGCTCGGGCAGCGAAGGCGTCGAAGCCGCAATTAAATTTTCCCGCGTTCATACCAGGCGTGTGGGACTGCTCTATGCCGACCGCGCTTTTCATGGCCTGACCTGTGGCGCTTTATCGCTAATGAATGGCGAATACTGGCGCGACGGGTTCGGTCCGTTATTGCCGGAGACTGACGCGGTCCCGTTTGGGGATCTGGGAAAGCTGGAAGCCAAACTTGCCACTCGCCAATATGCTGCATTTTTTGTCGAACCGATCCAGTCGGAAGGCGGCATACAAATTCCGCATCGCGATTACCTGCCCGCGGCGCAGGCGTTGTGCCGGCGCTACGGATCGCTGTTTGTTCTGGACGAGGTCCAGACCGGAATGTATCGCACTGGTCCGTTCCTGGCGGCGCACCATTTTGGCCTCGAGCCCGATATTGTCATCCTGGCCAAAGCCCTCAGTGGGGGGTTGATCCCGGTGAGCGCAACGCTGATGTCCGATGCTGTCTACCATTCGGTTTACAGCTCGATGAAGCGCGCCATTGTGCACGCGTCCACCTTCAGTGAGAACAGCCTTTCCATGAGAGCGGGCCTGGCCACGCTTGATGTGCTGGAGCGCGAGCAATTGGGGAGCCGCGCGACCCGCATCGGCGGAGAATTACGCCGCCGCTTGCATGACGAACTTTCCTCCTACGAAATGGTCAAGGCGGTAAGGGGCGTGGGATTGCTGCTGGGAATCGAGTTCACTCCCCCTCACGGCCTAAGCCGGCGCGTCTCGTTCGAAGCGTTCTCGAAAATTCATCCAGCGATGTTTGGCCAGATCCTGGTGATGCGGTTGTTTCGCGATCACGGGATGCTTGCCCAGATTTGCGGCAATGATTTCATGGTTCTGAAAGTAGCGCCACCGCTGGTGGTCACGGAAGAGCAGGTCGATGAATTTGTGACGGCTATTCACAGCGTGGTGGAACTCGCTCATTCCTCCTCAGGTTTCTGGTCCGAGGCCCTAGGCCTGGCGCGGCGGGCGGTCAACCTCTAACCATGACAAGGTCAGCCTACCATGCGGATACGGACGTTTTTATCATCGGTGGCGGCCCCGCTGGACTGGCCGTAGCCATTGCCGCGCGCCAGCGAGGTTTTGACGTGCTTGTCGCCGATGCCGGCATTCCGCCCATCGATAAACCTTGCGGAGAAGGCCTGATGCCTGACGGCGTAGTGGCGCTCGCCGATCTTGGTATCACCATTCCGCCTGAGGAATCTTTCCCTTTTCGAGGTATTCGCTTTCTCAGCTCGGGAGTGAAAGTGGACGCCAATTTCCCGGCTGGGCATGGGGTCGGGATACGTAGAACCAAGCTGCACGCTCTTATGATTGAGCGAGCCACTGCCGCTGGGGTGAGGATGCTTTGGCAGACGGTGGTTACCGGCCTTCATCCCGACGGAGTATGGCTGGGGACGAATCTGGTGCGGTCGCGCTGGATTATCGGAGCCGACGGCGCTAACTCCCGGGTGCGACAGTGGGCGGGTCTTGACCAGTCCGTTCACCAACGGCAACGTTTCGCCTTCCGCCGCCACTACCGTATTTCTCCGTGGACGAACTGCATGGAACTGCACTGGGGACGAAACTGCCAGTTGTACGTGACCCCCATTGCGTCCGATGAAATCTGCGTTGCCTCGATCTCCCGAGACCCGCGGCTGCGGCTGGATGCAGCGATAACGGAATTTCCTTCCGTCGCCAGCCGCCTGGCCGGCCAGGAGCGCACCTCAGGGGAGAAAGGTGCGGTCTCGGCAACCCGGAAATTGCAAAGAGTGCATCACGAGCGCGTCGCCTTGATCGGGGATGCTTCCGGCAGCGTGGATGCCATCACCGGCGAGGGGCTTTGTCTATCGTTTCGCCAGGCAATACTCTTATCGGAGTGCCTGGCGGCAGGCAATCTCGACCTCTACCAACCCAAGCACCGGAGTCTGGCGCGGCGTCCGGCAGTGATGTCCTGGCTTATGCTCACGCTTGAACACCGCGATTATTTCCGGCAAAGAGTGATGCAGGCATTTGCCGCCGAACCACGAACCTTCGCCAAGATGCTGGCGGTGCACGTGGGTGCGTTAACCCCGATGAGTTTGGCGGCAATCGGGCTTTGGCTGGGATTGGGACTACTAAACACATGAGGCAGTCCATCCGGAATAGTCTCGCCGTAATCGCGGTTCTAGGGCTCGCGGCATTCTCTTACGCTCAGGCTCCTGCCCGCCAACTCGAGCTGAACTTCGCCCCGGAGAAGACCTCGGTGAATTTCACGCTAGGCGACGTGCTCCACACCGTGCACGGGTCATTCACTGTGAAGCACGGCGCAGTTCACTTCGATCCGGCAAGCAACCTGCTGAGGGGAGAAATTCTGATTGACGCCGCCAGCGGGCAGAGTGGAAGCGACGGCCGTGACCGGAAGATGCACAAAGAGGTTTTAGAAAGTGCGCGCTATCCCGACATCAGCTTTCGTCCCGATCGAGTGGAAGGGCAGGTGGCCGCGCAGGGAGCCTCGACCATCCAGGTCCACGGGATGTTCGCTATCCATGGGGCTGAACATGAGATCACTGTCCCGGTCCGGGTCGAAATGGCTCCCGGCCACTGGAGCGCAACCTCGCATTTCAGCGTTCCCTATGTGAAGTGGGGAATGAAAAATCCAAGCACGTTTATATTGCGTGTGGATCAAACCGTGGATATCGACATTCAGGCATCCGGCGAAAATCTCTGAGGACTAGAGCGCACGGCTCATTTTGCGCGGAGAAGAAGAACCGGCACACTGATGCTGTGCTGCACCCGGCTGGCGGTGTTGCCGAGAAATATATCGGCGAGGAAGCGGTGCCCGTGCGTGCTCATGGCCACCAGATCACAGCCTTTCTGCTTCACCCACTTGATGATTTCATCCACCGGTTCACCGTACGCCAGCTCGGCCTCGGCCGGGATACCGATGGCTTGAAACTCTGAGAGTATCTTTTCCAGGTAGGCGTTGTCTTCCGCGATTTCGGCGCTGACCGCGTCCCGGCCATAGGTTCTGGCGGCCCACCCATCGGCCACATGAAGCAATACCAGGTGGCTTTTCGCCAGCAGCGCGAGCTGTTTGATATGTTCGATGATGGCGCGGTCGGTTGGCGTGCCATCCAGTGTCACCAGGATCGTCTGGTACATGATTATTCCGTTTTTCTGACTTCACCCTCCGGTAACGACATGCCATGCGGCTTTGAGGGAGTCCGGTAAACCATAAACATCCATGGCGGTGATCAGGATGGCGCTGGTCCAGCCCACGATCAGCAGGAACCATCCGTTCTTCCAGCTTCCCATGCGCTTGCGGGAACTGGTGAAATGCAACAGCGGAAACATGGCGAAGGGAAGCTGCAGTGCCAACACTACCTGACTGAGCGTCAGCAGGTCGGTCACGCTGCTTTCCCCGCGCAAACCGATGATCACGACAGCCGGCAGTATGGCCAGCGACCGGGTGATGAGCCGCCGCACCCAGGGCTTGATCCGCCAGTGCATGAAGCCTTCCATCACTACTTGTCCGGCCAGCGTGCCGGTGATGGTGCTGCTCTGGCCGCTCGCCAAGAGCGCTACAGCAAACAGCGTGCTAGCGACGGTGGTTCCCAATAGCGGCGCCAGGGTCAAATATGCGACCCGAATCCAGTCGCTGTCTGCACTGAATCTCACCACATGCCCGCCGGATACAAGAAGGCTCTCCTTGCCGAAAAAGACCGTCGCTGCCAGCACCAGAATGGCGGCATTGACGAAAAAGGCTACGGTCAAGGCGGCGGCGGAGTCGATGGTATTGAAGCGAATGGCGCGCCGGACGGATGGCTCGTCCTTCTGCAGCTGGCGGCTTTGCACCAGCGCTGAATGCAGATAGAGATTGTGCGGCATCACGGTTGCGCCGATGATTCCGACAGCCACGTATAGCATCCCGACTTGGCCAAAGTGCGGCGAAATCAGGGCGCGTCCCATCTCCAGAAAACCAGGGTGAGTCTGAGGAAGAACGAAAATCTCGATGTAATAACACACCCCGATTGTCGCGATCAGCAGCAGAACCACAGCTTCGATGGTGCGTACGCCGAATCCTTGCAATGCCAGCAGCAACAGCACGTCCAGGCCGGTGATAACCACCGCCCAGAGCAGCGGTATGTGGAAGAGAAGATTAAGCGCTACGGCGCTGCCCAGCACTTCTGCCAGGTCGCAAGCGCCGATGGCCACTTCGCTCATCAGCCAATTCGGCCAGCGAGTCCAGCGGGGATACCAGTCGCGGCAACATTGGGCGAGGTCTTTTCCGGTCACTACGCCCAAGCGCGCGGAAATCACTTGCATGAAGATGGCCATGAGGCTGGCCACTCCAACTACCCACAAGAGTCCGTACTTGAACTGGGCGCCGGCTTGCAGGTCGGTCCCCCAGTTACCGGGATCCATATAGCCGACACTGACCAGGATTGCCGGCCCTACGAAGGCACGCCATTGCTCCCAGAATCCGGCCTCGTGGCGAGGCACCTCAACCGTGCTGTGCATCCCCTCCAACGACAGGTGACTGTCGTATGGAACCTTCGTCGCCATCAGCCCTCGGCTTTCACTTAGCTAAGGTATATTAGCACGGATTAACTGTGGTTAAGAGCTGCTCAGAGTTAATACGTTTCCCCAGGTGACTAGGGGAATGCCGGATGCACTTCGCTCGCCACCTCGGGATGGCCGGTTTGGGGAGAATGCCTTTAACGTTTGCCGGGGGAAGTGGCAGAGCTCACCCAGATCTTTTCTGCTGCCGGGCGGCCCAGCACGATGGCTCCGGCGGAGGTGTCCAGGGAAAGGGTCTGATCGTAGTTGCGCTCTCGCAGAAACAGGTGGCTGCCAGGGCGGATGCCGCGTTTATGCAGCAACTCGCCGAGCTTGGAATCGCGCTCATACACGCTGGCGACGGTATAGCTCTGTCCCGGCTCGGCTTCCGAAAGCAGCCGGTAACCGCGCCGGGTCTTCTGGGCGGGACTATCGAAGGTGGCAAAATTTCCGTGGGGACAGGCTCCGCTGCGCCCCAGTTTCTTGATCAGCAATGATTCGAAATCGGCTGAGACAGCATGTTCCAGACGCTCAGCCTCGTCGTGGGTGCGGTACCACGGCATTTCGAACACTTCATGCAGCATGCGCTCAATCAGGTGATGGCGGATGGCGGTGCGTTTAGCAATTCGGCGGCCGGCGTCGGTCAAGCGCACTCGACCGTCTTTTCGTACTTCTACCAGGCCGTCCCGCTTCAGACGCCGCAGAGCCATCGTCACCGCGGGCGGTGTCACTTTCAGCCAACCTGCCAGCGTGGCAGAAATAACCGCCTCGCCTTCGCTTTCTGCCTCGAAGATCGCCTTCAGGTAATCTTCTTTGGAAACGGTAATCATCGCGCAGCGCGATTATAGCCCCATTTTCGCCGCCTCCTCGATTTCGCGATTGGGTTTGCTATCCTACGCGGATGACGCGCGCCTTTCTGATCGATACCGATGTGGCTTCCGACGACGCTGTTGCTCTCATCATGGCGCTCCGCGCTCCGGATATCCGGGTGGCCGCAATCACGACGGTCGCAGGGAACGTCGAAGTGCAGCAGGCTACCCGCAATGCGCTCTACACGGTCGAACTTTGCGGGGTCGATGTTCCGGTTTATGCGGGCGCCGAAAAACCGCTGCTGCGCGTGCATCAAAGTGCAACCTGGTTTCATGGCCGCGACGGCCTGGGGGATCATGGTTACCCGCCGCCTCGCCAGTCTGCCTCGAACTTGCACGCCGTGGATGCAATCATCAACGCGGTCGAGGCTAACCCAGGAATCGTGGTCGTTACCCTGGGCCCGATGACTAACCTTGCCCTGGCCGTGGCGCGGGCCCCGGGCATTGTCGGCAAGATCAGCCGCTGCGTGGTGATGGGCGGGGCGCCTTGTTGCGAAGGCAACGTGACCCCGGCCGCCGAGTACAACATCTGGGTTGATCCCGAGGCGGCGCGGATGGTGATGCTGAGTGGAATGCGGGTAGAGCTTGTCGGCTGGCAAACCTCACGCGGAGAAGCTGTGCTCAACGAAGCCGATATCGCCTTGATCCGCGGATTCAATAACCCGCTGGCGCACTTTGCCATCGAGTGCAACAGCCGCGCCCGGGAGGCGTATCGCGAGCAGACCGGGGAAGACGGCATTTCGCTGCCTGATCCGGTGGCAATGTCGATCGCGCTCGATCCAACCATCGGTGCGGAATGGAGCGAGCATTACATCGACGTGGAAATCCACAGCGAGTTGACCCGCGGGATGACGGTCGTCGATCGCCTCAATGTCGCCGCCGACGAGCGCAATCAATCGTTCTGGGCTGCTGTTATTCGCCACCAGCGCAAAGCCAAAATTTGCTGGACAATCGACACCCGACGCTGGAAGGAAGCGTTATTTTCAGCCTTGCAGTAATTTCCGGGAAGTGCAGCCGGATTCACACGAACTGGGCTCAGTCAAACCAGATTCAGTCAAACCAGATTCACGCGAATCAGGTTCACACGAAGTGGGATGGAGTCTTGACGTAAGCGATGACAAACAACACGCCCAGCAAGAAGTCCACGACGGCGAAGACGAGGTCGGACGAGTGCATGCGTCCTTGTCCTACCAGGACGAAGACCGCGCCCGAATAACTGAATTTTTCTACAATTGAAGGAAGCATCAGCGGCCGATAGCGCACCGGGCTTTTGGCGATGAAGAAGAATGCGATTTGCCAGGCCAGCGCCGCGCCCACAAATCCGTAGAAAAAACCGGGATGGGTAATCGCCGGCGGGTCATTCCGACTGATTAAGCCAAACATGAAGTACAGCGGGGTGATGACCAGCATCCCCCAGATGCCGGCGATCCAGAACACAATTTTGGCAAATTTCACGGCTGCTCCTGATTGGTCCACGGAATTCTATCCAATTGGGAGTAGCAGCGAAACCAGCGACCATGAGCCGGGTTTGGAGCGGTGTCTTAAGCTGATCTAGGCGACGGCGGTATCAGGAGTCGAGGTAATCTTCGACGGGCGACGTCCCAGGGTTGTAACCGGCGCGGGCTTTTTCCCGGAAAACGCCGAACGCGTGTGCATCAGGGTATGCACCGCTTGCCGAAACTTGGCGCGGGTCAGATTGCGGAGCGCGGCTACCAGCGCCGACTCCTGGACGCTCCCGAATAACTTTTCCGCTCGTTCCGCCAGTTGGGCCCAGTCGTGCCAATCGCCGATCGCATCCTGCATGTTTTTCAACTGCCCCACCAACCTGGCAGCTTCCGGAGACTTGCCCGCCATCTCCGCCACGTAACGCGCTCTTTTACCGGCGATTCTGAAGCGGTGCAGAATCTCGTCGGTTACCGGACTCTGAGTTGTGTCCAATTGGGAGACCTGCTGGATGGCGATGGAAATCGGATCGGTAGTTTTTGCAATGTCCAGGCTGCTCGCGGAACGCTTTAGCCGTTTACGCACTTCGGCGACAGTTTTGTTGTCCAGGGCTTTGGCCAGTTTCTTCTCCCGCTTGCCGCGTTCTTCGGCCAGCATGCGCAACAGTTGCGACTTGCGCCCTGGTTCCTGCGGAATCTTCAGGCTGCGCAAAGCCGCCGTCTGGACATCCAAGTCACGCAGCTTTCCGGCCTTTTTTCGCAAGCGGCCAAGCAACTTCAGCAGCTTCTTATCATTGCGATTCCGCTTCTGCGATAAATCCGCAACTAAGACTTCCACGCGGCGGCTGGAGGTGCGGAATTTATGCACATTATCGGCAGCCGGCCTTTTCGCCATCTTTGACAATTGGCGGCTGAGCTTTCGAAAAAGAGGACAGGTATTTTCCAGGTCTAGCGACATTCAGTCAAAACCATTGGCTCTGAAAATTACAGCGCTGTTTCTAAGAAACGCAAAACCGTGGGAATTCGCTTTCGGGATCCGGTCAGACACCTTCTCCGGGGCCGGGGCAAACCGCTATTTTAACACTGCTGTAACACGATTCTGTTAGCGTGCCTTGGAATGGCTAATCGAGCACTAGGAGCGCCTCGACTGACAGGCCCGCAACCCGTTCCGGAAGAAGCAGTTGCAGCCCGGCCCAGCGCGCAAGTCGACTCCCTGATCAAGGCTGGCGACAGCCGGGTCGCGGACCGTGCTTTCTTTTTTGCCATGCTGGCGTGCGCGCTGTCCGTCCTCGCCCTGGTCGGCCTGATTGTGTACGAGTTGGTTACCAAGTCCAGTTTGTCCTGGCACGCCTTCGGCTGGAAGTTCTTTTTCCGCAGTGAATGGGACCCGGTCAACGATCAGTATGGAGCTCTGCCCTTCGTTTACGGCACCCTGGTTTCCTCGATTTTGGCTTTGCTGATCGCCGTGCCGCTGGCGGTCGGGGTAGCGGTATACATCACCGAAATGTCGCCGCGCTGGCTGCGTGGAGGACTGGCATTCACCACCGAGTTGCTGGCCGCGATTCCCAGCGTGATTTACGGGTTGTGGGCGATTTTCGTGCTGGTGCCGCTGCTGCGCCAATACGTGCAGCCATTTCTGGCGCGCTATCTGGGATGGACCGGATTGTTTGATGGGCCACCTTACGGCATCGGCATGCTGGCGGCAGGGATCATCCTGGCGATCATGGTGATTCCGATTGTCTCCTCGATTACGCGCGAAGTGATGACTTCAGTTCCCCAGCAACAGAGAGAGGCCGTGCTCGCGCTGGGCGCTACCCGCTGGGAAATGATACGCACCGGCGTACTTCGCAACGCCCGCGCCGGTATTGCTGGTGGCGTGATTCTCGGTCTCGGCCGCGCCCTGGGTGAAACCATGGCGGTCACCATGGTGATCGGCAACCGGCCGGAAATCGCGAGATCTCTTTTCGCTCCGGGATACACCATGGCTAGCGTGATTGCCAACGAGTTCAGCGAGGCTACGGGCGACCTCTACCTCAGCGCCCTGGTCGAAGTCGCTCTGGCTCTGTTTATCGTGACCATCATAGTGAATATCCTGGCCCAGTTCCTGGTGTGGACGGTAACCCGCGGGACGCCTGCGAGGGGCCATGCCTGAAAAAGCAATGCTGCCGGAGGGCTTTTCGGATGCCCCAATCAGCATTTGGCGGCGCAGCCTGAATTTTCTCGCGACGTTGGCTGCTGTGGGGGCGGTGATCCTGGTATTGCTGCCGCTGGGCGCTATCTTCGGTTATCTGCTCTACCGGGGACTGGGATCGATCAATTGGGCCTTTTTGACTCAGATTCCCAAGCCGCCGGGAGAATCCGGTGGGGGCATGGCTAACGCTATCGGGGGTTCGGTCTACCTTCTGCTCATTGCCAGCGCTTTCGGAGTGCCCCTGGGAATTGGAGCGGGCATTTATCTTTCGGAATACGGGCGAGGCACACGCTTCGGCAACCTGGTGCGTTTTACAGCGGACGTTCTCAACGGAGTGCCTTCGATCATCGTGGGTATCGTGGCTTATGGCCTGGTGGTATTGGCCGAAGGCCATTTCTCGGCGCTGGCGGGCGGAGTTGCCCTGGCCATCATGATGGTTCCCACCATCACCCGGGCTACCGAAGAGATGTTGCTGCTGGTCCCGCAGGCCGTGCGTGAAGCGGCCTATGGCCTCGGGGTCTCACGCTGGCGCACCACGCTCTCCATCACGCTGCGAACCGCCACTTCCGGAGTGATCACCGGGGTAATGCTGGCCTTCGCGCGCGTAGCTGGAGAGACGGCGCCGTTACTGTTCACTGCGTTCGGCAACCAGTACTGGAACTGGAAGGCCAACCAGCCTACCGCGGCCCTCTCGCTGCAGATTTTTACTTACGCCATTTCGCCCTTCGATGACTGGCATCGCCAGGCTTGGGCAGGAGCTTTGATTCTCATCGTTTTGATTGTCGCGTCGGTCGGCGCGGTGAGATTTGTCGCCGGCAGGGGTATGCTTAGGGGAGCGAGCTGAGATTATGGGCGTAGGCATCCAGGTCGACGAACTTAACGCCTGGTTCGGCAAGACCCAGGCGCTGCACGACATCAACATGACGGTGGCTGCCAACCATGCCACCGCGGTGATCGGCCCGTCAGGATGCGGGAAATCCACCTTCGTGCGCTGCCTGAACCGCATGCACGAGACCGTCCCCGAAGCCCGCGCCACCGGCAAAGTCCGCATCGGCGAGATGGATGTTTACAACGGAACGTCGGCGGTGCAGATTCGTCGCCGCATCGGGATGGTTTTCCAGAAGGCCAATCCCTTTCCCACCATGTCGATCTACGACAATGTGGCGGCCGGATTGACGCTCAATGGGTTCCACGAACGCAAGCGCCTGGATGAAATTGTTGAACGCTCGCTGGCTCTCTCCGCCCTGTGGGACGAGGTCAAGGACGTAATGCGCAAGAAGTCGGGCGCCAGCCTCTCCGGAGGTCAGCAGCAGCGCCTGTGCATCGCCCGTGCGATCGCCGTCGAGCCGCAGGTTCTTTTAATGGACGAGCCTTGCTCGGCGCTGGACCCTATCTCCACCGGCAAGATTGAAGAGTTGATCTTCCAGCTGAAGGAACGCTTTACCATCGTGATTGTTACCCACAACATGCAGCAGGCGTCGCGGGTGGCGGAATTTACCGGCTTCTTTCTGCTGGGCAAGCTCATCGAGTTCGACAAAACCGAGAAGATATTCACCACTCCGTCAGACAAGCGGACGGAAGACTACATCACAGGCAGGTTTGGATAATGGCGCGTACCCGTTTTGTACAAGAACTGGACGAACTTCGCGCACGGTTGCTCCGCATGGGCGGACTGGCCGAACAGGCAGTCGACCGCGCCTGCCAGGCTTACATCGAGCGCGACTTGACCCGTTGCCGCATGGTGCTCGAAGGCGAAACTCAAATCAATATCACCGAACGTGAAATTGACGAAATGGCCTTTGATCTACTGGCCATGCAGCAGCCCATGGCTGTCGACCTGCGGTTCATTCTCGCCGTCACCAAGATCAATGCCGATCTGGAGCGTGTAGGCGACCAGGCGGTCAACATTGCCGAGCGCGTCATGGATATGGTTGATCTGCCCAAGGCGGACCTCCCGGTCGACATTCCGCGCATGGCAGCCGCGGTATCGGCCATGGTGCGCCGCGCGCTCGAGTCGTTCATCGAGGGCAAAGCGGAGCTGGCGCAGGCTGTCCTCGAAATGGACAACGTAGTGGATCGTATGAAAGACGAGGCCTTCATCGTGCTGGTGAAGACCATGAACGAACATCCCGACATCACCCGCCAGGCGCTGGATGCTCTGCTGGTCGCCCGCAATCTGGAGCGGGTTGCCGACCACGCAACCAACATTGCGGAAGATGTAATCTTCTGGGTCCGAGGCGCCGATGTACGGCACAACGTTGCCCCGGAACCACCCCTCCAGCAGGAAGTGACCGAGCCGCACTGACGCAAATCATCGCTCGTGCCGCGCCCGCATAGCTCAAGCCAGCTACAATCCCGGGTCCGGAGTCCGGCTGGGCCGTCGAGTGCATTTCTGCCGGCGCTCTTTCTTTTTCTCGGCACCGATGCTAAAAGTTCTTCAGCCTTTTCGGAGGAACCTTGAAGAGCCCTCTTGCCTTGATTGTCCGTACCGTGATCATTCTTACCTGGATAGTTCCGGTGATTCTTCTCGCCACGCTCGCGGCTCAGGATTCAACCCAGTCGCATCAGATTCCGCTGCCCAGCAGCAAAGTTCTGAGCATTCCATCTCCGGGCCGAATCGGGGCCACGAACAGTTTCCCTGCTACGATCGCGCTTAGCCCCGACGGACGCTACGCCGCGCTTTTGAACGACGGGTATGGCACGCAGCAGTCGCAAGCCCAGCAATCCATCGCAATCCTCGATCTCAAATCCAACAGCCTGACGGATTTTCCCGATCCCCGCCTTGCCGAGAGCGCGCACCAGAGCTATTTTCTTGGTCTCGCGTTCAGCTCTGATGGCAAGCATCTTTATGCGTCGATTGGCTCAATCACCGATCCTTCCGGCGCGAAATCAGGCAACACCGGCAACGGCATCGCCGTGTACAAGGTTGAAAGCGGCGCGCTAAGCCCGGAGCGTTTCCTGAAGATTCCGCTGCAGAAGATTGCCGCGGGCAAGAAGATCGGCATCGCCCTGCGCGAGGGCGAGCAGAGAGCTGCGATTCCTTATCCCGCAGGACTGGCGGTCATTTCCGGGCAGGGAAGCGACAAGCTGCTGGTCGCCAATAATCTTTCCGACAATGCTGTGTTGCTGGATACGACCGATGGGCGTGTTCTGCAGCAATACGATCTGAGTACGAATCAGATGATTCCGGCGTCGTTTCCCTACACCGTGGTTGCGACTCGGGATGGCCGCCGGGCTTGGTGCAGCCTGTGGAATTCTTCCAAGGTCGCAGAACTGGATCTGGAGAAGGGAACCGTCACCAGAATGATTCCGCTGCTCGAGCCGAACGATCCCACCGCTCCGGGACTTCATCCCACCGCGCTGCTGCTCAGCCCGGATGAGAAGCTGCTATACGTCGCACTCTCGAACGCGGACGCCGTGGCTGCCGTCAACACTGCTTCGGGAGCAGTCCTTCATGTTTCTTCCACGAATCTTCGGGGGCAGGAGCATGCCGGAACCTATCCCAACGCGCTGGCCCAATCGGCCGACGGCCGGCGCCTGTTCGTGGCGGATGCTTCGCTCAACGCGGTTGCCGTCTTCGATGCGACGGCATTAGCTGCTCCCGGGATCTCATTTCCGCTGCCGCAGGAGGCGCTCGGATTCATTCCCACCGATTGGTATCCCAGCGCCCTGGCGGTGGCCGGCGGCGACCTTCTGATTGCCACTGCCAAAGGCCAAAGTACCCGGCCCAACAATGGCATCAGCGCTCTAAAGGGGGAAAGGAGACGTCGCGAGCATCCCTACATCCCGACGCTTCTGTATGGCTCCATATCCCGTCTGAACTTCAGCGCCGCAGAAAATGATCTACCGAAGCTGACGCAGCGGGTTCGGGAGAACAATCTTTTCCTCAGCGATCCGGGAAAGATCGAGTTTCGCGGCGGCGCCAACCCGATCCGGCACGTAATCTACATCCTCAAAGAGAACCGCACCTACGATCAGATTCTGGGAGACCTGAAGGTAAACGGCGTGAAGGTGGGCAACGGCGATCCTGCGCTCACCATGTATGGCGCGGATGTCACACCCAACGAGCACAAACTGGCTCTGCAGTTTGGCGTGCTGGATAATTTTTATGACAGCGGTGAGGTCTCGGGTGACGGCCACGACTGGTCGAATGCGGCCATCACCAGCGATTACAACGAGAAGACTTGGCAGATCGCCTATCGTGGTCACGAGCGTATTTACGACTACCAGGGTACGGTTGCCGACGAGTTTCCCCTGGAACTGGGTGAGTCTGACATCGATGCGCCCGGAACCGGATACATGTGGGATAACCTTGCCCGCCATGGCCTGAGCTACCGCGACTATGGCGAATTCGTTGCCGGAATCTGGTGCAAAGCCATGAAGAAGCCTGGAGCTTCGCCGAAACAAGGCACGCCCTCGGCATTCAGTTCGGAGTGCGAAAGGCATGTGGTCAACAAAGGCGAACCCTTGCCTTCGAACGTCGGACAACCTCATGGCTCGCCCAGTCCGTGGCCATGGCCGGTGCCGGTGCTGAAGCGCATCAAGGCCACCAAGGCTGCTCTGCGTGACCACTTCAACCCGGTCTACCCCGACTTCAACACGGAATATCCCGACCAGCTGCGCGCCGACGAATTCCTCAATGAGTTTGATGGATTTGTTCGTGCCCGCAAGGACGGTGCGGATAAGGGAAGCGAGCTTCCCGCCTATGTTCTATTGTATCTGCCGGACGATCACACCCACGGCACTACGGCCGGAAAGCCGCGCCCGGCGGCCTCGGTAGCGGACAATGACCTCGCCGTCGGTCGCGTGGTCGATGCCGTCTCGCACAGCCCCTACTGGGACGACACCGCCATCTTCATCATCGAAGACGATGCCCAGGATGGCGCCGACCATGTGGACGCGCATCGTTCCATTGCTCTCGCGATCAGCAAATATTCTCCTGGGACGACTGACCATCCGTTCGTGGACAGCCGTTTCTACACGACGGTGAATATGATTCACACCATCGAGGCTCTGCTCGGGTTGCCGCCCATGAATCAGAATGACGCCTATGCCCCGGTGATGGCGCCTCTGTTCTCCGGTCCCGGGACGCAGCCTCCATATAACGCAGATTGGAGCAATCGCGACAACGGGCTGATCTACCAGACCAATCCGCCCCGGGGTCAGGGCGCAGCGCAGTCAGCAAAGATGGACTTCACTCGACCCGACGCCGTCAATACGGCAGTCTTGAATGAAATTCTATGGCGTGACCGTATGGGCAGTGCACCGATGCCCAAGCCGAAGCATGCAGTCTTTCCCGAGAAGCCTTCCCGCGACAAAGATTGAGAGAGGAAGAGTTGAGGATGGAAGATGCGAGGGCGGAAGATGCGATTCGCTTCTCCTGCGCAGACCTTGGCGTCCCAAATCTTTTGTCATCCTGAGCGCAATCGGCCGGTTCGCTCGCGCACGGGTCGATGGAGTCGAAGTGCCCCTCGCATCTGCACTACGAGGTTTTACTTATGAACGCAGATCTTCATTGCATGTAGTGCTCCTTCGACTGCGCGACCTGCTCCGCGTCACGAAGCAGGTTGCTCCGACAGGATGACACGCGGTCTGGGGCAACGCGCGTCTCCCGCTTCAACATTATTTTGCCGCTGCCGCCGTCCCAGCTTCCACATCGGCGAACGAGAATGCCAGGGATACGTTGGAATATTCTTTTCCCGCAACTTCCACGTAGGGATAAACAAAATAATTCAAGGGCGGACCATCCTGTGCGGGGTTGAGGCGGAGATCGCGCCCCATGGTGAACTGCATGCGGTTCACATCGTGCGCTCCGAAGAAATAGTCCCGCTTTTCCTGATGCTTCCACGCTTCAGAAATATCTACCGGAACCCATCCGTGTTGCGGTTCGAAAAAATCGGCCCAGCAGTGATAGCCGGCAACTTCCGCCATGCGTTTGTCGGCCGGCAAGGGAAATCCTATTTCGAAGCGCGCCGGAATCCCCTGCGAGCGCGCCATGGCAATGAACAAAGAGTGGAAGTCGGTGCAGTTGCCTTTTTTGGCATCGCAGGCATAGAGCACATCGCCGCGTCCCCAACCCGTGCCGGTTTTGTCATAACGCATGGTGGTGAAGACGTAATCGTAGATGGCCCGTGCCTTATCCAGGGGCGTAGTAGCTCCCTGCGTAACCTTGGCTGCCAGTTCGGCAGGCAGTCCGCTGACCGGGACCAGTTTGTCGGGTTCCAGATATTCTTTGCGATCGCGATCCTTGAGCTGAACTTCGGCCAGGTGTGGCCTTTGCACTCCCAGCGTCAGGCGTTCGTGGCGGACCACGTCGTACACCAGTTCAAAGTGGAAGTCTGACTGCTTCGCCTTGGAAGTTTCGGCATAATACATCTCGTTCCCGTAACGCGACTCGTGGGTTTTCTTCAACCCCAGGTCGCCATTGGCCAGCACCTTCACTTCCTGAAACTCATCCGAGTGGGCGGCCGGAATCCAGACCCGCACTCGCTCGCCGGCCGGCACGTCTTTTACGGTGAAGCCGTACTGAAACGCAAAGTGACGCGTCTCCTGGGCGAGTGCCACCCCGGCGGACGTCAACGAAACTGAGACCAGTAATAAGGCCAGCCATACTGTCCGGAGCATACGCAGATTCCTTTCAGTTAAGACAATCACCTGGAAACGACACACTGGCGTTTTAGAAAAAGTGCGTCGGGTGAAGGCGCGTCGTCGAGATCGCCTACGCACAGGGAATTCTAATCGAGACGAGGCCGGGAGGTCACGAGGAGATATGTGGCTTGTGCGCCGGGCGAATCCTTTTGCATTTGTTTTTCTCTTGAGGACTTATGCGGCCTTGAACAACCGCATCCAGAACGTGGTCCGGCGTCCGGCCCGATCCTGCACGAGCGTGGACGCTCGCGCCTACATGAACGAGCATCGGTTAGAATCTTTCGATGTCTGCCGCTATTCAATGCCGCGACCTGCGCAAGACTTACGACGGTAAGGTCGAGGCTGTCCGGGGTCTGAACCTGGAGATCCAGGCCGGGGAGTGCTTTGGCCTGCTCGGTCCTAATGGGGCAGGGAAGACGACAACTATAGAAATCCTGGAAGGATTACTTCAGCCGACCTCCGGCGAGGTGAGGATCCTGGGACGGACATGGAAGGAAAATGCCCGCGAGCTGCGTGAAGTCATGGGGATTTCTCTCCAGGAAACGCGCCTGTCGGAAAAACTGACGGTGCTTGAGACAATCGAGTTATTCTCCGGCTTTTTTCGCGAACCGCGACCGTCGCACCAGGTTCTGGAACAAATGCAGCTGGAGGAAAAAGCTGACGCCTGGGTCGGCAAGCTCTCAGGCGGCCAGCGACAGCGTCTCGCCGTGGCCACAGCTCTGGTGGGGAATCCGAAAGTCCTTTTTCTGGACGAGCCCACTACCGGCCTGGATCCCCAAAGCCGTCGCCAGTTATGGGATATCATTCGCGGCTTTCAGCAAGCCGGAGGAACGGTGCTGCTGACGACCCACTACATGGACGAAGCCGAACGCTTGTGCGATCGCCTGGCGATCGTCGATCACGGACAGATAATCGCGGAAGGATCTCCGGCCGACTTGATTGAGCGCTTGGGCGGGCATCACGTGGTGGAGTTTCAAGTAAGCGGAAATTCCAACGGTGCTGCGGCCGACGTGTGGCGCGTTCTTCCTGGGGTCGAGTCGGTGCGCAGCGATAACGGCACGGTTTGCCTGAACGTTCATGAGCCCCACCGTACTATCCCGGCACTGCTCGACGCGGTGGAGAAAAAAGGCGAACAATTGCTCCACCTGACAACCCGCCAGGCCAGCCTCGAAGATGTCTTTGTCCGCCTGACGGGCCGCCATTTGAGGGAAGATTGATGCCGCCATACCCTGACCAGGACCTACATAGGGGGAAGGCGCCGATTTGCCCAGGTCGAGCGAAGCGCGACGGCGCTGCAGTGATGGGCGTTGTGCCGGTTAGAGCAAAACAGGAGGGTCGTCAGTGAGCCTCGCGCAACAAACTCCGTCCCTGGCGGGTCCCCACAACGGGCGGTGGTCGGGCTTCGCCCACATTCTGAAAGCGCGCCTGCTGGAGCTCAAGCGTGAGCCTGAGGTTATTTTCTGGGTGTTCGGTTTTCCCGTTCTATTGGCTCTGGGTCTCGGAATCGCCTTCCGCAACAAGCCCGCAGACCTCACATCGGTTGCGGTTGTAGCGGGTCCGGGCGCGCAAAATGCGCTGACCATGATTCAGCACTCCAGCGGCAATTCGTCCATCAAAGTTGCGGTCATCGACGAGCAACAGGCGCTGCTGGGATTCCGCCTGGGAAAATACGATCTCGTGATAACTCCTGATGGCAAAGGGGGATTCCAGTACCGCTACGATCCCTCCCGCACCGAAAGTGTGCTGTCTCGCACTTTGGTCAATGACGCCCTGCAAAAAGGGGCGGGTCGGGACGATCCCGTCCCGACTTCTGCCGTGACCTCCAGCGAGCCTGGCTCGCGATACATCGATTTTTTGATTCCGGGCCTGCTGGGGATGAATTTGATGAACTCCGGGATGTGGGGAATTGGCTTCGCCCTGGTGGACATGCGCCAGCGCAAACTGCTCAAACGGTTTGTTGCCACCCCTATGCGGCGCAGCGATTTTCTGCTGGCGCTCACCAGCAGCCGCCTGGTGCTGATGGTGATCGAAATTATCCTGTTGCTGGGCTTCGGTGTTCTTGTGTTTCACATGCAGGTGCAGGGATCTTTATTTACCATTCTGCTGCTGGCCACGGTGGGCGCTGTGTCCTTCGGAGGTTTGGGGCTGCTTACCGCAAGCCGAGCCCAAAAACTCGAGAGCGTCAGCGGACTGATGAACCTGGTAATGATGCCGATGTGGATTTTTTCCGGCGTTTTCTTCTCCGCCGAGCGTTTTCCCGCGGTCTTTCAGCCCTTCATCAAATTGCTGCCGCTCACCGCCTTGAATGATGCTCTTCGCGCCACCATCCTGCAGGGGGCCTCACTCGCTGCCCAGTCCGGCCGGATTCTCGTCCTGGCGCTGTGGGGTGGTGTGTCGTTCGTTCTAGCCCTGCGATGGTTCCGTTGGACCTAAATAAAGTGTCCAATTTCACGTACTTCCGGTCTATTGACGTGAAATTTCCATGTTAGAATCTTCTTAAGCTTCTTAGCCAAAACTGGTGGCTGCGGTTCATAGGTCGCTGCCACGCCAGGCCCCGTGGGCAATACTCGACGGACCGTGATTCCGACCTCTGGACTGGCCGCTTCGGGATCGCAAGTTCCGGGTTTGAACTGTCCGTTGTCTCGTTGACTGCTCTTTCCGCCGCTTCGCGTCCGGTCCAGCTTTCGTCGCTGCTGCTTGCTGAGGTAAGGAGCCGGCATGAAGGTGCTCGAACGTCACGCCACTTACGGTCCTTTTCTGGAGCGGTTGCGCTCCGCTCCGGCGCGCGTCCTGTTACTCGACTATGACGGGACGCTGGCCCCTTTTGTTGTCGATCGCACTCTGGCATTGCCGTATCCCGAAGTGCCGCCCTTGATCGTGCGCATCATGTCGCAGGGAACCAGGGTGGTGCTGATCAGCGGGCGTCCGGTGCGGGAATTGCTTCTTCTGAGCAGAATCTCTCCGCAGCCGGAAATATGGGGAAGCCATGGTTTGGAGCGGCTTATGGCAGATGGGCGTTACGAAGTCAGCTCAGTGCCCGCTCATCAGGATGCCCTGCTGGCAGCCGCAGCCCTGCTGCGCGATGCTGGTCTGGAAAGCCAGACGGAAGTGAAGCCGGGTGGCGTGGCGGTGCACTGGCGGGGACTCGAGCCTGCCAAAGCCGAGAGACTGGCCAAAGACATTCCACGGCTCTGGAAGCCGTTGCTCGATCGAGCTCCTTTTAGGGTGCTCGAATTTGATGGCGGTCTGGAGCTGCGGGTTGCCGGACCAGGCAAAGGGGACGCCGTTCGCGTCATCCTAAAGGAAGCAGGCGCTGGCGCGGCGGTCGCCTATCTGGGCGACGATCAGACCGACGAAGATGCCTTCCGCGCCCTTAAGGGGAATGGACTGACGGCCTTGGTTCGCCCCCAGTTCCGTCCTACAACCGCCGATGTCTGGCTGCAACCGCCGCACGAACTGCTTCGCTTCTTGCAGGAGTGGCTGCGTGCTTCAGGAGGCCAACTATGACGGAAATTAAAGGACGCGTCATCAATGTCTCAAACCGGCTGCCGGTTCTCATCCGCAAACACGCCGGCGGCGCGCGCGTGGAACGAAGCTCTGGAGGACTGGCTACCGCTCTGGAGGCGGGCTGGCGTGATCGGCCCGGCATTTGGATCGGCTGGGCAGGAGGCACGCCCAATCAGCATGTCGACCCTTTGCTGGTCAAAGCGTCGCAGAATCGCCGCTATACCCTGCGATCGGTTGCCCTGACGGAAGAGGAGATTGCGAAGTTCTACTCCGGATTTGCCAACGAAATCATCTGGCCCCTGTTCCATGACATGCCCTCGCGCTGCAATTTTGAGCCTGAGTACTGGGAAATCTACCAGCGGGTAAACCGCAAGTTCGCCAAAGTGGCCGCTGAGACCTCGGCCGAAGACGATTTCGTGTGGGTCCACGACTATCACCTGATGCTTACCGCCGATGCCATGCGGCAAGCCGGGGTGCGAGCTCCAATGGGATTCTTTTTGCACATTCCTTTTCCCGGGCCTGACGTTTTTGAAAAGCTTCCCTGGAAGAAGCCCATTCTGAAAGCACTGCTTGAATTTGACGTGATCGGTTTCCAAAGCGACCATGACCGCTCAAACTTCGCCGCCTGCCTGGAGCGCCTGCTTCCAGAAGCCACGATTGAGCATGGTCCGCCTGAGCACGGTACGCCGGAGCATGGCACGCCTGAGCATGGTACGCCGCATTTGCAGGTGCGCTACCAGGCCAGAAATGCTGTTGTGGGTACTTTTCCGATCGGCGTCGACTTCGACGAATTTGCCCAGCAGGCCGCCCGGCCGGAGATACGGGCACACTCCGCCGAAATCAGGCGGCGCCTGTCCGGCGATACCTTGGTTCTGGGTGTCGATCGTCTGGATTACACCAAAGGGATTCCGGAGCGGCTCAAGTCATTCCGGCTGTTGCTGCGCCGCTTTCCCGACCTGCGAGGTCACATCACGCTGGTGCAGGTGGTAGTCCCCAGCCGTGAGGAGATTCCCAATTACAAGCATTTGCGCCGCGAAGTCGAGCTCCTGGTCAGCCAGACCAACGGCGAATTTACTCAGCCGGGATGGGTGCCGGTGCATTACATTCACCGCAATCTGGGTCGTGAGGAGCTGCTTGCCTACTATCGCGCCGCCGATATCGGTTTAGTCACGCCATTGAAAGATGGAATGAATCTGGTGGCAAAGGAGTTCTGTGCCGCTCAGATTGATGAGCGCGGAGTTTTGATTGTCAGCGAGTTCGCCGGCGCCGGCCCAGAGCTGCGCTCGGGCGCAATCCTGGTCAATCCCAATGATTTTTCGGAGGTAGCCCAGGCTCTGCGCGATGCCGCGAAAATGCCGGTGGAAGAAAAGCGCCGGCGCATGCGCCTGCTGCGCGAAATTGTTAAAGACCACAGCGTGCAGCGCTGGATCCGTTCATTCCTGCAAGCCATTCCGTCCACTCTCTCTGCTGGAGTGAACGGAGGCGGATCCGCGGATTCGGGTTCGCAACCCACTGCTCGGGGTGACGAAGCTATGCCGGGCGTGGCTTTGGTGGCCGCCGCCCTCTCGCCTCACGTTCGTCCACGATATGAAATTGGAAGAGATGCAAAGCTGCGCGCGTTCAGCAACGCGGCCGGAGAACGCTGACGTCAGGTTTTTTGGAAATCGGTTCCTTATTCCAGTTGCTTTCCTTTAGTCTCCGGCAATTGCGTTGCCATGGCGCAGGCCAAGAGAAACGATACCCCGCAGAGATAGAACGCCCAGCTTAATCCTCTCGTCTGCCCCACCCTCCCGATGACAAAGGGCGCGATCGAACTCATGGTGCGGGCGCCATTGTAGGTGAAGCCCAGGGCGCGGGCTCTGACTGCAGTGGGGAAAATCTCGCTGCCGATAATTCCCGAGCCAGAAAAAAATCCGGTGCCGAAAAACGCGAGCAAGGTCCCAGCCCCCATGAGCAGCCACGAGGCCCGGGCGCCGGCATAAACCGGAACCAGAATTGCTGCCGCTAACGTATATAAAATGCAGGAATTGCGCCTTCCGATCGAGTCGGCTACCCAGCCAAAGCTGGCATATCCGGGAAACATCCCGACCAGATTGAGCACCACCAGCAAAGTAGTGGTTCCCATAATCCCAAAGCCGCGCCCGCCCTGTTCTACCGGCAATGAAAGGTAGGGCGGAATCCAGGTGAATAGTCCCCACCAGGCGAACATGCCGAAGAAATTCATAAGCAGCAAAGCGAAAGTATGCTTCGCGAAAGGCGGTTGAAAGATGCGAATGAATCCGACGCCCGCCAGGTGTCTGCCGGAGGGAGAGAGGTCGCTTGCTGGGCTCTCTTTTCCCACGAACCGCTGCCGGTGCAGCCACATTTCCGACTCAGGCACCTCCCGTTGAATCCACAAAACCACCAGCGCGGGCAAAACTCCGACAAAGAATGCCATGCGCCAATCGGCATAGTGCAACACGATGCCGGTTACCACCGCCGCGAAGGCGTAGCCGATCGCCCACGAACTTTGAACGATTGAGATTGCTTTGGCACGCAGGTGGGTTGGCCATGTCTCTGCAACCAGCGTGGCCCCCGTATTCCACTCGCCTCCCATCCCCAGCCCGAGAATGAAACGGAAAACCGCAAGCATCAGAATTGAGGTCGAGAGTCCGGACGCAAACGAACAAACCGAATAAGTCAGGATGCTCAACATCAGCGCGCGCTTGCGGCCGACCCGATCGGCGATAAAGCCGAATGCCACGCCCCCGATTCCTGACGCTAATAGAGTCAAACTGTTCAGCAAGCCCGCAGTTCCCTTGCTCATGCCCAAGTCGCGCATGACGTGAGCCAGGACCAGGGCATAGAGCATGGCGTCAAAGGCATCGAGCATCCATCCCAGCCCGGCGGCGAGCACAGTTCGTTTTTGCGCAGAGGTGATCTGGGAGAAGGTAGAGGAGACGCCGGTTGCCATCCGCAGGATTGTCGATTCCCTCAGCGGAATTAGCAATGAAAAAGGTAAATCGCCGGACGTTCGCGCTCCAGGTTTTTGAACCACGGACCGCACAGAGGACACAGGGAAAGCACGAACAATGCGAAGACGATCTCTATCGGAGTTTCGGCGAGGCGGAAGCCTGCAGCAAATGGAAATATCTCCGAGCTTTTTTCACGTCGCGAGCTATCTGCTCGCGTAGCGCGTCGATGGACGGGAATTTGATTTCCTCCCGCAGGCGCTGCAGAAAGTGGATTTCGACTTCGGTGTCAGGACCAAGCTCTATGGGGTGAAAGTTCAGCAAGTGAGTTTCGACGGCGAACGACTCCGCTCCGAAAGTTGGACGGCCGCCAATGTTGGTCACCGAGTCGAAACATTCGTCGGCGACACGGGTGCGGGTGATATAGACGCCGTCCTTGGGCACGAACTCTTCATAGCGGCTCAGGTTAATGGTAGGCACAGTGTATTTCGATCCGTAGCCTCGCCCCCGCCCTGGAGTCGACAACATGCTGAAGGGATGGCCCAGCAGGTGTCGGGCCCGGCTGACCCTGCCCTCGCTCAGCAGCTTCCGTATATGGCTGCTCGAAACGGGTTCCCCACGCAGTTTCATCTCCGGATAAACTTTGACCTCGAAGCCCATCGCCTGCCCCAACTCGGTGAGGGTTTTTACATTGCCTTCGGCCTTGTGGCCGAAATGAAAGTTGTAGCCTTCGTGGACCTCCCGGGCGTGCAGCTGCTTCTTCAGAATTTTTTCGGCAAACTGGCGTGGAGTCATCAACGAAAGATCGCGCCCAAAGGGAAGCAGCAGCACCGCGTCCAGGCCGCTAGCCTCCAGCAGGCGAAGCTTTTCCGGCGTCGGAGTAATCAGCTTCAGCCCCGAGTCGGGCCGCAGAATACGCACCGGATGCGGCTCGAAGCTAACCGCCATGGCCTTGGCGCCCTGCTGCCGCGCCCGGGTCACGATTTCCTTGAGCACATGGCCATGGGCCCGATGCACTCCGTCAAAATTGCCAATACTTACCAGTGTCGGCCCAAAGTCGGCGGGAACATCCTCGAGTTTGTGGAAGACTTCCATGGCTTGGAGTGGACCTGGAACCTGTTTTGCTCTAAATCTCAAATTCCAGTTTCATCCCGTCATACGATAACCGGACATTCTCCGGCAGCACCGCGTTGGTGGCTTCATGGCCCAGATCGTGACAAATGTGTGTGAAGAAAGCCCGCTTGGGCTTCAGCCGCTCCACGATGCGAAGCGAGTTCTCCACCGTCGAGTGCGTCGGATGCGGCTTGTGCCGCAATGCGTCCAGAAACAGAATGTCCAGATTCTGCAACTGATCGAAAGAAGCCTCGGGCACCAGGCTGTGATCGGTCAGGTATGCCGCCGACCCGAAGCGAAAGCCATAAATCTCGGTCTCGCCGTGAATTACATTGACCGGCTCGAACTTCGCCCCAAACAGTTCCAGCTTACCATCCAAAGGCTTAAGTTCTACTTGAGGAAGTCCGCCAAACTTATAGTCTGCATCGAAAATGTAACGAAACATATTGCGGATAAAGGCCACCACATCCGGCCGCGCATATAGCGGCAACCGTCCGGGCTTGTGGCGGAAACTCAAAGGCCGCAGATCATCGATGCCCAGAATATGATCGGCATGGGCGTGGGTATACAGCACAGCATCGAGCCGTTGTATTCTTTCGCGAATGGCCTGCTCGCGGAAGTCGGGCGTGGTATCGATCAGCACGGCTCTGCCGCCGTATTCGATCAGAACCGAAGGCCGGGTGCGCCGGTCGCGCGGATCGGAGGACCGGCAAACCGCGCAGTCGCAGCCGATTGTGGGTACGCCCATCGACGTACCGCTGCCCAGCACGGTTAGTAGAGCTTTCATCGTCGCGAAGGATTGGCGCCCGTAGGCTGTGGCGGACGGGCCAGCGCGTTGGTTACTTCCACGTAAGCCATGCGCAGTTCGTAGAGGCAGTTTTGCAGGAAATTTGCCTCCGCCGCGGTGAGATTACCTTTCGTCTTCTCCGCCAGCAGACTGAGAGTGTCGATGGTTTGCCTTGCTCCTAAAAGGTCGATGCGCGGCTGTCCGCCCTCTTCCTGCATCAGGCCGAGCTGCAGCATGGCCGTCATATACAGCGAAGCCATAAAGCGCTCAAAGGTCATCTGCATTTCTTTGGCGGAGCGCCCGCTCAGCTCAACACGAGCATCCAGTTCGTTGGCCGATTTTCGATAGGCATCAGCCTGCTCTTTTTGCTCGGCAGCGGATGGGGCCGGCGGCACCGGTGGTTCCGGCAGAGACTCCACCTCCGGGGCGGCCACTGCAGCCACGCGCTCGGCGGCTGGCGCGGGATTCGTAATCTCTTCTTCGCTGATTTCCTGACGTAGTTCGCCTTCGGGCGTAAACAATCGCCGGTCAGTTACAGTAAAACTGTCTTGTTTCTTCTCTGGCATATTCTCTTCCTTCAGCTAGCTGGATGTTTCGAAAAATGGCAAGTTCGCGACCCTGGCCTCGCTGCCGCCGGCATCAATTAATGTCCCCGGCGTCGCCACTTCGCGACGAATATAACCTAATGCCACGCTATGGTCGCCGCTGGCCAACGGCAGGGAAGCGGCGCTGGTGATCTCGCCCACGTCCTTTCCCTCCGCCAGAATCCTGGTTCCCGGCGGCGGCAACGGTCCATGAACCTCAAACCCGGAAAATTTGCGGCGTACCTGCCCGCGGGATCGGATACGTTCCACAATCTCCTGGCCGACGTAACAGCCCTTGGAGAAGTTCAAAGCGCGCTCCTGCTCAGTCTCCTGCGGCAAATCGCGTTCGCGGATATCAATGCCGTAGCGCGGCACTCCGGCTGCAATCCGAAATAACTCGAGAGCAGTTGTTCCGACGGGCTTGGCTTGTGCTCGCACCAGTGCGTCATAGGCCTGCTCAGCATTCTCTGGCGCCAACCACAATTCAAAAGATTTTCCGTATGCGCTATCGCTGCGGACCACGGTCACGCCAACCTGCTCCCAACTGAGCTCGACAACCTGCAGTGGCGCAAGCTCCGGAATTTCAAATCCCGTGGCAAGCAAGATTTCCCGCGCCTTCGGTCCGCCAACACCGAGCGCAGCCAGTTTGTCGCTGACGTCCGCCACCTCAACGTCGTCCATGATGATGTACTTATCAAATACCGAGAGAAGCTTCTCGGTCTGCGATCGGTCAGTGTCCGCCAGCAACGACTCGCCGCGGTTGTAGGCATACAAATCCCCGAGAATGTGGCCCTGTGGGTTGAGCAGAAATGCGTAAACTCCGTGCCCAGGGGCAAGATCGCGGATATTGTTGGTGACCATGCCATTCAGCCAACGTACCCGGTCAGACCCAGTAAGCGATATCTTAGCCCGCCCGCTCAGTTCGTAGACGCCACAGCCTGAAGTCAGGGCCAGAAATTCGCGACGCACATCGCCGAAATCATCGCGTGCGCTGCTTGCCGGCCGCGCGCCGGGACTCTCATGTTTTGTGGCCAAACTCATATTGTCTCGATGGTTCGCTTATTTGATTATAGCGGAGTGATTGGGTTGCAGCCCTCCCGTGTGCCGCGCCAGAAGTGATGAAATCTAAAGGATGACGAGGGTCAAGAATCTCCCGTCGGTTGCGCCATCATTTCTCAATCGAGAATGACAACCTCCAACCGAGTTGATAATCTTCCTACCCGTGAACTCAAAGAAGCGCATTGCGATAATTCCGGGGGACGGCATCGGCCCCGAGGTGATTTCCGAGGCCCTAAAAGTGATGCAAGCCTCGCAGGCCGCAGTCGAAACCACGCATTTCGATTGGAGCGCCACTCGCTACCTCGCCGACGGCGTAACTGTGCCCTCGGACGGTTTTGCCATGCTCAGTCGCGATTTCGATGCCATCCTTCTGGGCGCGTTCGGCGACCCGCGCGTGCCTTCAAATATTCATGCCAAGGAGATTCTGCTGGGCATGCGCTTCAAGATGGATCTGTACGCCAACGTCCGTCCCGTCCGTCTGCTGGATGCGAGTCTGTGCCCGCTTAAGGGAATCGAGCCCAAAGACATCGATTTTGTGGTGATTCGGGAAAATACGGAGGGCGCTTATGTCGATGCTGGCGGCGTGTTCAAAGCAGGCACTCCGGATGAGATTGCGATTCAGGAGGACATCAATACTCGAAAGGGTGTTGAGCGGGCGATCCGCTATGCCTTTGAATATTGCGAACGCCACAAGAAGCACGACGGCAGCCCGCGCCAGCGCGTGTTGCTGTGCGATAAATCCAACGCTATGACCCACGCCGGAGGTTTGTGGCAGCGCGTGTTCCGGGAAGTAAGTAAAGAATACCCGCAGGTCACAGCCCAACATCTTTATGTGGACGCGCTTTGCACCCAGATGGTGCGCGATCCCCGCCAGTTCGACGTAATCGTGACCAATAACATGTTCGGTGACATCATCACCGATCTGGCCGCTGGACTTCAGGGCGGCCTCGGCATGGCCGCCAGCGGGAATATCCATCCTGGCGAGACCTCGATGTTCGAGCCGGTCCATGGTTCTGCGCCTCCGCTGGCTGGGAAAAACGTCGCGAACCCGTTTGGCGCGATCCTGACGGCGGCCATGATGCTGGCGCACCTGGGATTTCTGGAGGAAGGGAATAAGATCGAAGCCGCAGTGCTCGAAGCCGTAAAGCGTCAGAAAACTACCTCCGACATCGGTGGCAGCTTGAGGACAAGCGAAGCAGGCGACTGGGTTGCGAAACAGGTTCAGGGATAGGCGGTCAACCGCTCGCTATTTAGCAACCATCCCGCTAAAAACTTCCTGCTCCAATTTGTCCGTGGCCGGCTGGTCGAGACTCTCCATGACCAGTACGGTATTGCCTTCGGCGTCGACGATCACCGAGCCGTCTTCGGTCAGCCAGGTCCGCTTGCCGGCCAAGGTCTGCAAAGCTGCGGTCGGCGGTCCGGCGTCCTTTCCGGGCTGCACTACGTCGTGCACGTGCAGATACCGCTTGCTGAGCGCCTTGGCATAAATCGCGGCAAACTCCGCCGCCCACTCCGGATTCGACCAGCGCGAGACATAGAGCAGCCCCAGCGGCGCCGCCGGATCGCCCTTGGGCCGGACTGCATAGTAGTAACCGCCTCGCCAATGCGGATACAGATTGTGCGAAGTTTCGGGGCCGGCATACTGGTCGATCAACACCGCCACGTCGAACTCTCCCACCGCTCCCACATCGAAGCGTTCATAATTCTTGAAGATCTGCCTTAGATCGGGCAGGGGCATGGGCTCGAGCTTTTCTCCTGCGAGATAGGTTTGGGGTTCCATGATCTGCCGCGTGGTTCGCGGAGGATTCTGAAACAAGGCGGCGAATGCGTTCTCCTTCCCGCGCTTGAGCAGGTCGGCGATAAAATCTATGCCGTAGCGATACGGAAAGGTCAGCGCCTCCTTCATGTAGATAGGCGCATTCTGGAATTGCACCGCGTCGGCAGTGCCCACCAGCATTCCTTGCTTCAGCGCCTCGACCACCTGGGGGGAGTCTTGCAGCGATTCCCCCATCGGTGCCAACATGTAATCGACCAGCACTACCATGGCTTGGCCCTCGACAACCGCCTGCCTGGTGGTGCTGATCTCGTCGTTCTCAATGTCTCCTGGAGTAATTTCCTTTTTCTTGTCGAGATCGGCGTCGCCCGCCTTCATGTACTTTTCCAGATTGAAAGACTGGTCCTGCAACGCATGCGTCAGCTCGTGGGCCAGCACCGGCTTTTGCTGGTCGGCTCCCAGCCAGTCCAGCAGATTCACCGTCTTGGTCTTGGGATCGTAGTAACCGGCTACCTGTTCTTTCAGCAGGACGACCAGGAATTTGCCCAGGTCGAAGTCGCGCGGCAGCAGTCCGAATTTCTTCAACACCAGCTCGGAGCGGCGCAGGCGTCTGGCGTCTTCGTCCTCGGTGGTGTGTTTGGTGACATAGGACTCCACTTCATCACGGCTGACCAGCTGACGCTTGACCTCATGCTTGATGGGGAACAAGGTGTCCTGGCTGACAAACCGCAAAATCTCATCCACCGACCGAAAGAGTTTTTCAGCTTCCTGCGGAGAAATTTTCTCTTCCGGCGGAGTTTGCGTGGTTGGGGTGGTCTGTGTGGCGCGGGCGCCCTCGCCCGCGGTTTTTTGCGGCGTGGCATTCTGCTCGGTCTGCGCCCCAGCCAAAACCGAAAGCAAAACAAGAATGAGAACGAGCCGGAAAGGTGACGAGCGGAACTTGTTGCCAGCTATTCTGAATCCGTCGATGAGAATATCCATGCAGCTTGAGTTTATACTTTTTCGATGGACGTCAATCTCTGGACATCGCCTGATCACGCTTTGGATTATTTGGGCCGGGCAGACTCCATCCCCCACCGGGTGGAAGGTGAAGCTACCCTCCTCGAATGTATTCCCGTAACCGCCCGGCGCATTCTGGACCTCGGTACCGGAGACGGCCGACTCCTCGCCCTGGTCAAGCGGGATCATCCCGATGCCACGGCGGTCGCAATCGATTTCTCTCCTGCCATGCTCGAAGCCGCTCAAGAACGCTTCCGGGGAGATACTTCGGTGAAGGTAATCGCACATAATCTCGAAACCCGGCTACCCGAGCTGGGGAAATTTGATGCGGTAGTTTCGAGCTTTGCCATCCACCACCTCGTTCACCAGCGCAAGCAGGCGCTGTACGCCGAGGTCTTTCAGGTCTTGCATCCTGGCGGCGTATTTTGCAATCTGGAGCACGTCGCTTCCCCAACCCTCGAGCTTCACGAAGAGTTCTTGCGCCGCATCGGCTACACGCCGGAGACGGAAGATCCGTCAAACAAACTCCTGTACATGGAAATCCAGCTGCAATGGCTGCGTGAAATTGGTTTTGTTGAGGTTGACTGCCACTGGAAATGGCGGGAACTGGCCCTCCTGAGCGGTCGCCACCCGTAGCTGGGAGATCAGGAGTATGAAACAAGAGAACCACGTCCCCGGATCATATTGATATTGAAGGACCTGCGGCCGCAGGGAAGCAATATGAACTCTTTGTTCAACTAACAAGCCCAGAAAAAACCACGGCGGGCAGTGTGGACACGGAGGGCCAAGGCCGCCCCCAGTTCCTCTGAGACGAATCTGTTTGCCTTAGACCCCTGATTCTGGTAACTTTCGCCGTTCGGGTAGACCGGACGCCTGCTCGTCCGGTGCGGTTTGTGGGGCAAAACAGGGGTACGGGGGAAATCAATGGCTTTTTGTAGCGGATGTGGAACGCAGATCGCGGACGGCACCACTATGTGTCCGGCCTGCAGTAGCCGGACGGCGGCGCCGCCGGCCGCCGCTGCCACCGGCACGACTGGTGGCATGACCGACAACGTGGTGGGGATGCTGTGCTACATCACCATCATTCCGGCGATTATTTTTCTGGTCATGGAGCCCTACAACAAGAGCCGGTTCGTGCGCTTCCATGCTTTTCAGATGATCTTCTTTTGCGTGGCCATGATCGCGATCTGGATCGGCCTGACCATCATCGGTTTTGTTCCAGGGCTGATATTCGTGACTTTTCCGCTGCACATGATCGTGTGGCTGGGATCGTTCATCATCTGGATCATTCTTTTGATCAAGGCCAACCAGGGACAAATGTACAAGCTGCCGGTGATTGGGGACCTGGCGGAGAAACAGGCCAACGCCGTTTAGTGCAGGCGTCCGGCGATCGCGCATTTTCCTGACCTCGCAGATTTCCGGCCTCCGAGAGCCTTATGGCGGAGGCCGGTTCACCTTCCCTCGCTTGACAGGATTCCTCCGGGATGTCATTCCTAATAGCTTTTGGTTCGCGCCCGGGATTCCGGCGCCTTAAGGGAAACGATTGAAAGCCAGGGTCTTTTATCACGACAAGTGCTTTGACGGGGCTTGCTCGGCAGCTTTGTTTTCCCGTTTTTACCGGGAGCGCATCCGCGGCGATGTCAGCTTCGTTTACTCGGGCCTGTTGCACCGCGCTGGAGCCTTGTTCGACGAGAAGCAGTTCGATGGCGACGAAAACGCCATTGTGGACTTCAAATATTCCAGCTCGCCCAGGATTACCTGGTGGTTTGACCATCACCAAAGCGCATTCCTCACCCCAGCCGACGCTGCTCACTTCGAGCAAGACCAGAGCAACCGCAAGTTTTACGATCCTGATTTCAAATCCTGCACCAGTTTCATCGCCACTATCGCCGAACAGCGCTTCGGTTTTGATCCGGCGCCCGTGGCCGAGCTGGTGCGCTGGGCCGACATCGTCGACGGCGCCATGTATTCCGATGCCAAAACCGCGGTCGAAATGAAGGCGCCTGCCATGAAGCTGACCATGGTGATCGAATCCGCCCAGGACTACAGCTTTGTGCCGCGCCTCATTCCGTTGCTGGCTACCCGTCCGTTGGCTGAAATTCTGGAGGAGCCGTTTGTCGCTCCGCTCTTGTCGCCACTGCTCGAGCGCCACCAGCGTGCGATCGCCGTTTTGCGGGATCGCATCGAATCTCGCGACGGCACTCTGTACTTCGATATAAGCGATCACGATCTCGAGGGCTACAACAAGTTTGTGCCCTACTATCTGCATCCCGAGTCGGTTTATAGCGTAGGGCTGAGCAAGAGCAAGTTTCGCGTCAAGGTTTCGGTTGGATCGAATCCCTGGGCTCCATCAGAGCCGACTGTCAATCTCGCCAAAGTTTGCGAGCGCTACGGAGGTGGGGGACATGCCCGCGTAGGGGCGATCTCTTTCGGCGTCAGTGAAGAAGAAGCCGCACGCAAAGCCGCGCGTGAAATTGTCGACGAACTTCGCGTCGCCGTAAAGGGAGCCAGCTAATAGCTGGCAGGCCGTGCCATTCTGTGCGGCGAGGAGCCTCCGCAAAGAGCAGGCTGCAACCGCTGACATGACACATCCCCCGGGATCAGAACCTTTCGTTCGGGATGACAAATCTGCTCACCATGACTCGTACACTGACGACGACAAGTACGCGTCAACATGATAAAGCCATGAGCATCCCTCCAGATTCCGACTACGCCATCCTGCGAGCCGAGCATCTCGGGCGGAGCGTAAAGGAAAAAATTCTGGTTCAGGATGCCAGCTTCGAGCTGAAGCGCGGAGAATTTCTGGCTATCTCCGGACCCAGCGGCTCGGGCAAGTCTTCGCTGCTGCGCCTGCTAAACCGTCTCGATGAGCCCACGACCGGGACGGTGTTCGTTGAGGGCGTCGATTACCGCAACCTGCAACCCCGCGACCTGCGTCGCAAGCTCGGCATGGTTTCGCAACGGCCATATCTGTTTCCCGGCACCGTCGCGGATAATCTCCGCTTCGGTCCCGCCCAGCGCGGCGAAACCCTGCCGCAGGAAGCTGTCGATTCATTGTTAAGCCAGGTGGGGCTCAGGGGGTATGCGGAGCGCAACGTGGCTAACCTTTCCGGAGGTGAAGCACAGCGGGTTTCGGTGGCGCGAACCCTGGCTAATTCGCCACTGGTGCTTTTGCTCGACGAGCCCACATCGGCACTGGATGACGCCGCCAAACTTGAAGTTGAAGCTACCATCCAAAAGGTTGTGCGCGACCAGGGCCTGACCTGCGTGATGGTCACCCACGACCTTGCCCAGGCGGCGCGTCTGGCCGAACAGGCTCTGGTGCTGGAAGCCGGACGCATAGTCCGCGCCGGCCCGGTACGCGAGGTGTTGCATGCTTAAGCTGTTCTTTCACACCCAACTTGCACTGGGTTTTGCCCAGGCAGCCGTAGCCGCCCTGGCCGCGCTGACAGTAGTGCTATTGGCCCGCCGTCGTGGAATTCGTCTGGAAAGCGAAACCATGATTGCCATGGCGCGGGGCCTGGTTCAGATCGTCGCGGTCGGGTCGGTTCTGGTGGTTCTGCTGCGTGCCCCGCGCTGGACCAGCGGGCTGCTGCTGGCGGCAATGGTTCTAGCCGCGGGTGCAACTTCGGCACGCCGCGCCAAGGGCATGCCCGACGCTTTTCGCGTCTCTGCCTGGGCCATTGCCTTTGGCGCCGGCTCGGTAGTAGCCCTCATGACCTTTCTCGGCGTAATCGACACCGCTATCACCTCGCTTGTGCCAGTGGGCAGCATGCTGATCGCGAATGCCATGAACACCAACAGTCTGGCGCTGAACCGCTTTCGCTCGGACGTTCTGGCTCACGCCGGCGAGATTGAAACTGCTCTGGCTCTGGGCGCCGAGGCCCGGAACAGCGTGTCTCCGTACGTCCAGGCGTCATTTGAAGCCAGTCTGATCCCGGCGATAGACTCGCTGCGTTCCCTGGGCATCGTATGGATTCCGGGACTGATGGCCGGTATGTTGCTTTCCGGCGCCCGTCCGGTATACGCGGCCATCTACCAGTTTGTAGTTCTGGCCATGATTTTTGCCGCGTCGGGCTTAACTTCGCTGATCGGCACCATGCTGGTTCGCGGCAAGGTATTCTCTGGGGCAGAGCAGCTTCTGCTCCAGCCGGGGAGATGAGCGCAGCTTTCGCATGGACCACTTGACCGCATCGATCATCGAGCGCGCCAGGGCCGCGGCGCACCATCGCCGCCTGGCGGCACTCCGCGCCGTGGCTTCCCTGGAATTGACCAAAGGCGCGGTGGTGCTGCTGCTGGGCTTTGGCGCGGTTTCCCTGGTTCACAAAGATGCCTGGGATGTGGCCGAGGCCGTCCTGAGATTCCTGCATGTCAATCCCGACCACCACCGCTACGCGCAAGTCTTTTTGAACCTGGCGGACAATATCACCGATGCCAAACTATGGGCCATGGCGGCGGGGGCCACGGCCTACTCGATCGTTCGATTCATTGAGGCTTATGGCTTATGGCGCGAACGGGCTTGGGCGGAATGGTTTGCTCTGATTTCGGGAGCCTTGTACGTGCCGTTCGAAGCTTACGAACTGGCGCGGCGAGTCACCCCGATTCATGTGGCCGTGCTGGTTATCAATCTGGCAATCGTGTTCTACATGCTCTATCTGAGACTATCCGCTCAGAAGGAAGCGCACGCGGGCGGCCGGCCTGCCGCCTGAACTACATGAGCGTTCTGTTTTACCCCACTCCAGTGTTCGAGGCGATGCATGAAAGATTTTGGACGCGAGGTCTCCGCTTTGGAAAGACATCTTTCCGCGGTGCAATTTCGTACCATCTTCCGCAATCGAAATTCTGCCTCCCACGCTCGCGGAACGGAACGGGGACAGCTTCGAGCCGCCCGACCGGCGTCGTACCTGCCGCAGGCCGTGATCGGCGCTGTCATGCTGGCGTTAGTCCTTGCCGCGCCGCTCCGGGCCCAGCAAATATCACTGCAGGCCCTGGTGACTCCCTCTACCACAATTCTCAAAGACGGCCATCCGCTTAGCTTCGCACTGCACGGATTTATCGAATTTAATTCGCTGGCCGAAATGTTTCCCTACATCGATTCCCAGGCCCAACGCTGGAAAACCGATAGTGATTTCGATGACGCTGCGCGCGCAGCCTTGGCGCGTGAATTGCTGCGCCGTGGCGTCGAGAGTCGCGTAGTCTCGATGCTCGACGAGCGTCCGCTTGAGACGCTGATTACTCATACCAGGGAAGAACTACAGCAGGCCCTGGCCCAGGTGAGGGAACCGGTCCCTGCAGGTTATGCCGACGCATTCGTTGCGGTTCAGGAGAAATGGAAGCACTCGCTGAATTGCTGGAGCGCTGCATCCTCAATTCCAGCAAGGGTGCTTTCCAACTGGTATCCGATCGCCGAAGGCATACCACTCTACGGCGCGACTTACGATTCCACCGAACACTTCTGGCAAGCGGTGAAGTACCACCCCGATATCACCGTGGCTGACCTGACCCAGTTGCTCGCTCTCATGGAGCAAAGAGACTGGACCCCTTGGCTGGCCCGTCTCGATAGCGATCCCAAACTCTATCTGCCCAACGCCTATGCGGTTGAGTTCCTGCGCCACAACCTGGCTCCCGAGCGCTTGCGCTGGTTTAGCGCCCAACTGGCCACGCATGGCCTGCACCCAGCCGAACGCGCCCGGCTGGCTCAACAGCGTGGCCAA
Source organism: Terriglobales bacterium (assembly GCA_036265205.1). Classification (GTDB taxonomy): domain Bacteria; phylum Acidobacteriota; class Terriglobia; order Terriglobales; family Acidobacteriaceae; genus JAIQFF01. Next base: position 69,911 of record DATAPL010000033.1, on the reverse strand, counting down.
AATCCATTCCGCTTCACCGCTCCAGAGGAAAAAGCTTTGTGGGGAGATCTTGCAGACGTGTTCCACCTGGTCTATGCCTTTTCTCCGGGTGACGATCCAATGCGCAAGACTTTATCCGAAAAGCACTTTGACGCCATTTATCTGGGCGAGCGCCGGATGGGTTTCATCAGCGAAGACTTCCGCTCTTTGATGCTTGAGATCTGGAGGGTGAAGTACCTGCAAATGGCGCGATTCCGCGAGGTGATTGTCTCCATTCCGCCAGAAATCAAGCTGTCGCACTTCCTGAATGACGGCGACTCTCCCGACATTCCGATCCCGGTCTACGTCGGATACTTAAACCAGATTCGCGACCTGGCTCGAAAATAAGTATCGGCACGAGCGTCTCGCGAGTCTCAGAATGAAAAAGCTGGCATGCGAGGAAACCACCTTTGACTAACTAGGCCCCGCGCTTCCTGTTGCAGGATCAGCGCGGGGCCTCTTGGAGGGGAAGGCAACGTATTGTGCCAGCCCTTCGTGCAGTCCGGGCGGAGAAAAAGATTTTGGTCGCTTTTCCGACCGATTTTTCCTTATTGCCGCAAAAAAAGCCCCCCGACTTTTATTTCCTACACGTTTTCCAAAAATCTAAGTTGTTATACAGGATTCTCCTCATTGACGGGGCTTTCGTCGAAGACTGAAAATTGGCGCGCTTTTTGGGGCGAGCCTATCCCGTGATCGGCCTTTCATTGCCTGCATTTCGCATCCTCGGGTCCCGGTCTGGGTATTTTTCGCGCGCTGGCGATGCGACCGGCGTCCTTCTCGGGAATCCCCCGCGCGGCCAGATGTGCGCGCTTCCACCGTACCTCAACCGACAAACCATTCTTTTCTGAAAGGGAGCCTGTAATGAACTCGCGAAGTGTGTTCACTTTATTGTTGATCTTTGCTCTGCGTCTCAGCGCCTTTCCCGCCGCGTTATCTGCTAGGCACAATGCCGGTACGAATCACCGCGCCCGAGTACCCAGGGTCGCGTCGCCGCTCATCGTCAAGGGCCCGCAGGCGATTCCTTCTGGTGCGGCGACCGCAAATTACGGCCTCTTCACCTGCCAGCTCGGAATGACCCCAGGCCTGGTGTGTTACGACCCGTATCAGATACGCCATGCTTATAACGTCGACAGCCTTATTAACGCAGGCTTGACGGGCAAGGGAAAGACGATCGTCATCGTTGACGCCTTCCAGTCCCCCAACATCGTTTCGGAGCTGAACAATTTTATTAGTTTTTACGGATTGCCGGGCCTTAACGGTCTTGGCGGAAAGCATGACCCCAGTCTTGGCACATTCACCCAGATCGCTCCGAATGGACTCACTGACTTTGTCCCCGGGGATGAAGACATGACCGGGTGGGCGGAGGAGATATCGCTGGATGTGCTGTGGGCGCACGCCATCGCTCCCGGCGCGAACATTGTGCTGGACCTTGCCAAATCTGACGATGACGCGGACATCCTCAGTGCCACCCAGTACGCCGTCAACCATAACCTTGGCAATGTCATTTCCCAGAGCTTCGGCGAAAATGAGAGCTGTGTCGATGCCAACCTGCTGGCGGCGGAGCACAAAATGTTTGTAAGGGCGACGCTGAAGCACGTTACCCTTATCGCGTCCTCGGGAGATGAAGGAGCGGCATTGCCCACTTGCGATGGCAATTCCTGGGTGCGGGCGGCCTCGTCTCCCGCCAGTGACCCGCTGGTCACAGCCGTAGGGGGCACGGAGCTCCATGCCGCCGACTACTGCCTTACCGTTCTCGGATGTGATCCTGCAACTAACCCCGCGTTCGGAACCTACGAGAGCGAGGTTGCCTGGAACGAGCCCGACCTGGAACTTGCAACCGGCGGCGGGTTCAGCGTTCTGTATCGCCTCCCGTTCTACCAGCTCGGAACCGTTCCCTTTTCACGACAGGGCAAGGGCGTTCCCGACGTTTCTTACAGCGCGGCCGTGGAGCACGGAGTGCTTACTTATCTGGATATCCCAGGGCTTGAAGCGGGCTTTTATATTTTCGGAGGCACCAGCGCTGGCTCCCCGCAATGGGCTGGAATCGTGGCCATCGCCGACCAGAAAGCCAAACGAGGTCTGGGATTCATCAACGCAACGCTGTACCTGTTCAGTTTGCTTCCCCAAAATTATTCGACAATGTTTCACGACGTGACCAGCGGCAACAATACCGTCACCGAGCAGGACGTCAACAATAACGATGTGACCGTGCAGGGCTTCAATGCGGGTACCAAATGGGATGCCACCACCGGCCTGGGTTCCCCCAAGGCCGATCAAGTGGTCAATTTCCTGACGGTGTTCACGTCTGATAGCGACGCCAATCAGGCGATGAAAAATTCTGACCCAGGTTCAAGCCGTCACTTTGGCCGTCACCGGGTGCGAAGCAACTAGCGGTCGCCGCAACGCGCGAAGATACCGGACATTAGGGTCTGATGTCCGGTATCAGACGCAGCGTCGATTCACCTTCGATGCACGACTCCAGACTTCTAAGGCTTCCTGCATCTCAAGTCCTGCATCTCATCCCGGCTGCGATAGACTGAATCCCCCTGCGCCGTAGCTCAGATGGGCCGAAGCTCAGACAAGCGAGGCAGCTCAGATGCACAGCGAAATCCCCTTACGGCTCAATCAAAATTTAAGAAGCTGATTTGTTGAACTGGAACGCCGGCGCCCGCGTAGTGGGGATGCGGCCAGGGCCAAAATTCCCGCAGAGAAACCTATGTCCAAAAATACAAAAGTCAGATTGCTGCTGTCGTCGATATTCGCTTTGTTTGCCTGTCTGCCCGCGACCGGATTTGTGTACGGTTTGGTTGTTTGCGATTGCGGTCAGACTTTCTTCGGCGAGACGTTGGGTAGAGTGTTCGTTGGATTCGTCGAGGCATTCATCACGTCAATCACTTTAGGGAAGCCATGGGATAATGAAGGCGGTACTAGCAGCACCAACATAAGACCTTTTGTGGTTCTCGGATTTTTCCTGATTGCGACGATGATTTATTTACTGCTGGGTCGCTCTCGCAAGACGAAGAGTTAAAGGATGGCATAATGGGGTAACGTCGCACTGGCGCCGTAGCTCAGATGGCCCCGTAGCTCAGATGGCCCCGTAGCTCAGATGGATAGAGCAGCGGTTTCCTAAACCGAAGGTCGCGTGTTCGACTCACGCCGGGGCCACCACTTTCCTCCCGGGCTGCTCTTTTTTCGGTCCGTCTCCGCCTGATGCTCCTGGTTATCATGAGTAATCACACGTTGGTAATAAGGGCCGCCAAAAAATTTATGTGACTGGCGGCGCAGGCCGGCGAATGTCAGGGTAAAATAATTCTTCCCCCCGGTTAGATTTCAAAGTCATGCTATTTGTCTCGTTGACCCACTCGGCTCTCGTAAATTCGCTGTCTCACGGCATTTCGCGCCAGTTCTCGATTACTCCCGATTGGTTTCTGACCTGTGTGACTGATGGCTTTCTCTCCCGATTATCGGTATCGGAGGATGAGATTGTCGCTTCAGAGTCACTGCTCGCCTCGGCAAACGGGGCGTCCCAGGACGTGCCGTTCGTTTCGGCGCGCTTTCGCCTGAAGCAGCATAGCTTGCAAGTCACGCTTTATCCCGTTTCCAGCCGGCCGGTCTATTACGGCAAAGATGCCAAGGGAAACTTCTTCCTCTCTTCTCACATTTCCCTGCTGCGTCAGGCTGGATTGCCGATCGAGGAAGATCCTGAGGCCTTGCCCGAGCTTCTGATTTACAGAGTGGTTGCTCCGCCTCGTACGCTTTTCAAGAATGTTCGCACCATGCCGTTTGCCGGCGAGCTTACGATTCAGTTGAAGGATGGCAATTGGCGGATCGACGAACAAAAGGTCGGATACCAGCCCCCCGTGGCCGCTGCAGGCAGGTCAGAAACGGTGATGGTGGAAGAAATCGCCGGCAGCCTGAATGATTTAGTATCAAGACTGAATCCGGTGGCGTCCTCGGTCGCCACGTTGCTCAGCGGCGGGATTGATTCCTCCACTCTCAGCGCAATTGCGCGCGATCGCATTTCGGTTTACGACACCTATTCAACTTCGTATCCCTTCGACGACGTCGCCGTAAATCTTGAGCAGAAATATGCCCTGTCGGCGGCCTGCGCGCTCTCTACCCGCCATACTCTCTTTGCCCCCGCGCCCAGCGACTTCATTACCGGTTTTGTGGAAGCCCTGGGATTTGCCGAGGCCCCGCTCAATCATCTGCAGTCAGTGCTGCTTCATCTGGTGTTCAAGCGTTCAATTCCCGCCCGCATCGACCGCATCCTCTGTGGCGCCGGAGCGGATGCGGCGTTTGGAATGGCGGATTTGTGCATGTGGTGCAATCCACCTGATCTGCGGCGAAGATTCTTTTCTCTCCCGCCGGTGCATCTCGGCCTGGGACTTCTCGGCCGGGGCTGGGCCCGGGCGCAAAAAGCCAGCGATGGCATCGCGCAGACGAAACGCCTCAACCTCCCCGTTTCAGATCCCTACAGTCCGATCTGGGAGTCGGAGGCGTACGGAAATTTTGCCTGGGTCCGGGCCCATTACGGAGCCTCCCGCGACGACGTGACCAGTTATAGGCGCGAGTCTCTTGGCGGGTTCGCTGACCGCTCGTTTCAGGACGCGTTCGCGGTATACGTTTTCAACTATGCCGGTGCCGGCTCCGAAGTCTGGTCCAAACTGGCGGAAGCGCAAGGCAAAATTCTCTTCTGCCCTTTCTCTGGAAAACGAGTGCTGGACGCTGCCTTTTCCATACCCTGGAAGACCAAACTGAAAGCCCCAAAGTATATCGTTCGCCGGGTGGCGGAGAAGCTGGGCGTTCCGCAAGTGATTCTGAACCGTCCAAAACAATCTTTTGGCATCGTCTCTGACCGGTGGGCCGAACCCGGCGGGGTTTTGGAGCCGTTGGTCGCGGTGGCCGCCAAAGTCGTCGACATCAAACAGCTCCGCGATCTGCAGGGGAATGACTCGCAGAAGGCCATGATGTTGTGGAGCCTCCTGAACTATGCCGTGCTCAAACGCTTGTTTGTTCAGGGAGAAAGCGCTGAGTCGCTGCTGAGCGAAGTCCTGGATAATTGCGGCCAAAAGGCCCGCTCTGCGCAGGCTGGAGTGGTTTAAGCATCATTGTCAAACGACCGCCTGACAACCGAGAACCCGTAACTGGAAACCAGGTTTTCCCGTTTAATGCCGCGGTGCGAAGGTGACGCACCAGACCCATACTCCGCATCCACCTGCCTCTGCGTGATGAATCCCTGAGCTGCCATATTAAGAGATAAACTATTCCCGGCTGACATTTTCGGGCCGGAGGCCGCGACATGACCTGGCAGCTCACAGGTTCTCTCTTGTTCTTCGCTGTTTTCCTTACCTTGAGCCACGCGCAACAGCAATCCACCTCGCCAGAGGATCCAACTCACAAGAACCTGCTGCTGGTGGTGAACCAGGGCGACCAGAGCATGAGCATGGTTGACCCTGTGGTCGGTGTCCAGATTGCCAAAATAAAAACCAACGAAGTGCGGGCCCACGAAGTCACCGCTTCGCCTGATGGACGCCTGGCTTACTTGCCTATCTATGGAGATTCAGGCGTGGGCAAGCCAGGAACCAATGGCCGCTCGGTAGAAATTGTTGATCTGAACAAGCAGGCCATCGCCGGCAGCATCGATGTCGGCCCGGCGCGCCCGCATTGGGTGAAGTTTGGTCCGGACGGTCTGCTCTACGTCTCTGCCGAACTAGACCAGGCCATCGACGTGCTCGATCCCCATCAGCAAAAACGAGTGGGCTCAATCCCCACCGGGCAGCCGGAGTCGCATATGGTGGTCTTGTCCCATGACGGACGTCGGGCCTACACCGCAAACGTCGGCGCCGGGACCGTCACCGTGGCCGACGTGAGCGCCCGCAAAGTGATCAAGGTCATTCCCGTGGCGGAAATCGTGCAGCGTATTTCGATGTCGCCGGATGGCCGCTTCGTGTTCACCTCCGACCAGAAATCTCCAAGGCTCGCAGTGATCGATACATCTACCAACCAGGTCTCGCGCTGGGTATCTTTGCCGGCCGTCGGTTATGGAACGGCCCCCACGCCGGATGGAAAGTGGCTGCTGGTAACCTTGCAGACCGCGAATCAGGTTGCGGTGGTCGATCTCTCAAGCATGAAGGTGGAACGCACCATTCCGGTCGGCGCTGATCCGGTGCAGATCCTCGTTCGCCATGATCGTCCCGTAGCTTACGTTTCCTGTAGCGGAGATGGAAAGGTCGCGGTACTTAACCTGGAAAACTGGAAAGTAGAAAAGATGATCGCGACCGGCCCCGGCGCAGATGGCCTGGCCTGGGTGGAGAGGAGGCCCTGAAGCGAGGGCGTCATGCTGAGCTTGCGAAGCATCAGTTTCACTCGTCGCCTACATTTTCGCGTTCTCCACAGTCGGCAAAAATCGGGGTGGCCTCCTGGCCTTGATCGCCTGTTCAAACCCATAAGCAATCTTCAGAAGTACGGGTTCGCTCCACGCCCGCCCGAAAAACGACACTCCCACCGGCAGGCCGGCGATGAACCCTGCAGGCACCGTGATATCCGGATACCCCGCGACCGCCGCAGCATTTGAACTCCCACCACCGGAGTGGTCTCCATTCACCAGGTCCGTCAGCCAAGCCGGGCTGCCGGTCGGTGCCATGATTGCATCCAGATGAAACTTGTCCATCACTCCGTCTATGCCCTCGGCGCGGGAAAGCCGGTGATTCGCTTCCAGCGCGTCCAGGTATTCCTTGCTGGTTAGCGGACCCTTAGCCTCGGCCTTGATGAAAATGTCCTGCGCAAAGTACGGCATTTCCCCATCCTTATTGCGTTCGTTGAAATCGATAATGTCCTTCAACGAATGCACCGACGCGTCTGGGCGGCCTGCCAGATAAGCATTAAGGTCAGCCTTTAATTCGTAGAGAAGAACGGTAAACTCGCTGTCGTCGAACTTCCCGTGAGAGTCGAGGTCGGCGGGGTCGACCAGCACCGCGCCCTGGCGCTTCATCTCTTCCATTACACCGTTCATCAAGTCGTCCACGGAATCGCTGAAGCCAAAATATTTGCGGGCCACGCCGATGCGCGCGCCCCGCAATCCGTTGGCATCGAGAAATCGGGTGTAATCGGCCGAGATCTTTCCCTTACTCTCTGCCGTCGCCCCGTCCCTTGGATCGACTCCGGCCAACGCATTCAGCAGGATCGCCGCATCCCGCACCGTGCGCGCCATGGGCCCGGCCGTGTCCTGGCTGTGAGCAATGGGAATAATGCCCGCACGACTGATCATGCCCAGGGTGGGCTTGATGCCCACGATTCCGTTCGCCGACGACGGGCACACCACCGAGCCGTCGGTTTCCGTGCCCACTGCCAGCGCACAGAAGTTGGCAGAGACCGCCGCGCCCGAGCCGGAACTCGATCCGCAGGGATTTCGGTCCAGCGCATAAGGGTTTTTAGTGAGTCCGCCACGTCCGCTCCAGCCGCTCACGGAATGGCTGGAACGGATGTTCGCCCATTCGCTCAGGTTGGTCTTGCCTAAGATGACCGCGCCGGCGTCACGCAGTTTCTTTGCCACGGAAGAATCCTGCGCCGGATGTGATCCCAGCAGCGCCATTGACCCGGCGGTGGTTTGCATACGGTCGGCGGTGTCAATGTTGTCTTTGATCAGAACTGGAATGCCGTGCAATGGCCCTCGTGAGCCTTTACTCCGGCGCTCCCGGTCGAGGGCCTCAGCCAAAGGCAAGGCCTCGGGGTTGACTTCAATGACGCTGTTTACCGCGGGTCCGTGGCGGTCAACCTGTTCGATCCTGGCTAAATATTTCTCGGCGAGGGAAAGCGCAGACAATTTCCCCGAGGCAATTCCGGCCTGTAAATCGGCAATGGTAAGCTCTGCGAGTTCGAACTCGGTTACGTCCCCAGCAAAGGGCTTGGCTGGCGAATCGGGCGCGAATGCACGCGCTCCGGCCAGCGCCGGATAAACCGCGGCGCCTAAGCCTCCCAGCACACTGCTCCGCAAAAAGCTCCTGCGCGATCGCGTTGTCCCTGCATGAACGGCATTTCTGGCTTCGAACACGTTGCATCTCCTTGGTGGGTGCCAATCGGGAAGCGAAATTATAGGCGATTCTTCTTTGCCGTTTGTCAGTACGGCTTGCTTTCCTTTTTTCAGCCGGCTCGTCCAAGACAGCGGACAGCGGTAAGTGATTCCGCCCTGTTAAAGCTGGTACAATCGCACGTTTCCTTAGTCTTGATTCATGCTTGGTGAAAGTCTATTTCAATATCCCGCCTGCGGAGCTGCCTCAAAAGGAGTCCTAATGCCTTCTCTGAAGAGATTGTTATTGCTGTGGGTCATTTGTTTCGCCTGCGCAGGATCGGGCCAGGACATTCAGGAAGGTCGCCTGATGCGCTTTCCGGACATTTATAAGGACAAGATCGTCTTTATGTACGGTGGCGATTTGTGGCTGGGTTCAACCGCGGGTGGCGAAGCCCACCGCATCACCTCTGACCCAGGGCGAGAATTGTTCCCAAAATTTTCTCCCGACGGCAAGTGGATCGCATTTACCGGACAATACGACGGCAACTTTAATGTCTACATAATGCCCGCTCAGGGCGGGCAACCTCGCCAGCTCACTTTTTTTCAAGGCGCTTCCGCTCCGCTCAGCGAACGCATGGGCATTCACAACGAAGTGTTGACCTGGTCGCCTGACAGCAAGCGCATCTTTTTCCTTTCCCGCCGCGACGCCACCAACGGCTGGATCAAACGTCCCTACAGCGTGAGCATCGACGGCGGCCTGCCCGAGCCTCTGCCCGTCGATCAGGGAGGTCTCCTGTCTTTTTCTCCGGACGGCACGAAGATCGCCTACAACCAGATCTTCCGCAATTTCCGCACCTGGAAGCGCTACACCGGCGGCCTGGCGCAGGCCATTTCGGTTTACGATCTCAAGAACAACACAGTCGAAGATCTGCCGCACACGGAGTGGACCGACACCTTTCCCATGTGGCACGGTGACACCATCTACTTCAGTTCCGATCGCGGTCCCGAGCATCACCTGAATCTTTACAGCTACGAACTGAGCAGCAAGCAGGTAGAGCAGCTGACCCACTTTACCGACTTCGATGTCATGTGGCCGAGCCTGGGCCCGGATTCGATCATCTTCGAAAATGGCGGCTATCTTTATACTTTCGACCTGCAATCGAAACAGCCCACAAAGCTAGCCGTCTACCTGCCCGGTGATCGCGATCAGAGCCTCAAGCACTGGGCCAGCGTCAGCAAGAACATCACTGACTTCGATATTTCGCCGGAAGGGAAGCGGGCGGTATTCGGAGCCCGCGGCGATGTCTTCACCGTTCCCGCGAAGGAAGGCAGCATCCGCAACCTGACTCGCACTCCCGGAATTCGTGAGAAGGAGGTGGCATGGTCGCCCGACGGCCGCTGGATCGCCTACGCCTCTGACCGCACGGGAGAAGACGAACTCTACATCTCGCCGCAGGACGGCATGGGCAAGGAGCAGCAGATTACCAGCGGGTACAAGGGCTTCAAATACGCCCCCAGCTGGTCCCCCGATAGCAAGAAGCTGGCCTGGTCCGACAAGGATACAAAACTCTGGTACGTCGACATCAACGACAAGAAGCAGGTAGAGGTCGCTCGCGGGAAGTATGGCGAGATCCTGAATTATTCCTGGTCGCCCGACAGCAAGTGGCTGGCTTACGACAGCAACGCGGAAAACAGCTACTCCGTGGTGTATCTATATTCCCTGGCCGACAGCAAGACCACGCCGGTCACCACCAGCATGACCAACAGCTACTCGCCGGTTTTCGATCCCGACGGAAAATATCTGTATTTTCTCTCCGACCGTGACTTTAACGAAGTTCTCGGCAACGTGGACTTTGAATTCGCAAATCCCAAGACCACCCGAATTTATGTCGTGACTTTGCGCAAAGATGAGAACTCGCCGTTTCGACCCTTGAGCGACGAGACGCTGGTCAAGAAAGAAGAAAATAAAGACGAGCTGATCACCGAACCCGGCAAGGAAAAAGAATCGGAAAAGAAGGGCAAGCCCGAGGCCAAAGGGAAGAAGAAAGAGCCCAAAACCGCCGACAACGAGAAAGACAAAGACAAGGACAAAGAAAAGAAAGCAGAAAAAGAAAAGCCGAAAGAATTTCGCATTGACCTCGATGGCATCGCGGACCGCATCGTCGCTTTGCCCATCGAGCCTGCGGTCATCAATACTTATCTCGCGGCCAAGGGCTTTATCTTCTATTCCACAACTCCCATCCAGGGCTTGTCCGGTCCGCTTCCGGGTGAATCCCCAGCCATCCATGTCTACGATCTGAAAGAGCGCAAAGATAAGGTATTTCTCGAGGGTGCGCAGCGTTTCGCACTTTCTTTCGATGGCTCCAAACTGCTCTACGAGGCCGATGGCGGGCGCGACGGCCACACCTACGGCATCGTCGATGCCAAGCCCGATGGTCCAAAGAAAGTCGGAGACGGCACTCTGAACCTGGCCGGCATGAAAGCCCAGATCAACCCTCCGGAAGAGTGGAAACAGATCTTCAACGAAGTCTGGCGCCAGGAGCGCGATTATTTTTACGAACCGTCGATGAACGGAGTGGACTGGGAGAAGGTGCGTGACAAATATGCCCAGCTGCTCCCCTACGTGGCCGACCGTTACAGCCTGACCTACATTCTCGGCGAGTTAATCGGCGAGCTTTCCAATTCGCACACTTATGTCGGTGGCGGGGACTCTCCCGATGTGCACCCGGTCAATGTGGGATTGCTCGGCGTGGACTTCGAGGCTGACCAGGCCAGCGGCATATACCGCTTCAAAAGAATCTATGCCGGAGAAAATTGGGATCCGCGAGTGCGCTCTCCTCTGACCGAACCGGGCGTCACGGTAAAGGAAGGCGACTATCTTCTCGCGGTAAATGGCCGCCCGCTGCGCGCGCCGCAAAACCCTTACGAACTTTTCGTCAATACTGCCAATGAAAACGTAACTCTGACCGTCAATTCCAGGCCCTCGGAAGATGGCTCCCACACCGTGCAGGTAAAGCCGCTGGCCGATGAGTTCAACTTGCGCGAACACGACTGGGTCGAAAGCAATCGCCGCAAGGTTGATGCCGCCACCAACGGGCGGGTAGGCTACGTTTATCTGCCCGACATGGGCGGCGACGGCTTAAGCGAGTTCGTGAAGCAATACTTTCCCCAGATTCGCAAAGAAGGAATGATCATCGATGTTCGCTATAACGGCGGCGGCTTTGTGGATCAGTTGATCTTCGCTCGCCTGCGGCGCGTGCTGGCGGGGATGGGATCGAATCGCAATTGGGAGAGCGGCACCGTTCCCCCGGTTGTTTTCAACGGCGCCATGGCCTGCATTACCAATCACTACGCAGCTTCCGACGGAGACATATTCAGTTACTACTTCAAGTACTACAAACTGGGGCCGCTCATCGGCGAGCGCACCTGGGGAGGCGTCCGCGGCATTCGCGGCAACATTCCGCTGATCGACGGTGGCTATATTACCCGCCCCGAGGCGGCGCGCTACGGTTTGAACAGCAAGTGGATCATTGAGAACCGCGGCGTCCGGCCAGACGTGGTCGTGGAAAACCGGCCTGACCTGGTCGTCAAGGGGCAGGATCCGCAGCTGGAAAAGGCCATCGAACTGGTGATGAAAGAAATGCAGGCCAATCCCAAGAAGCTGCCGCCAAGGCCGCCAGACCTGCCGGCATATCCTGAAGGCCCAGGCTTGTAGGCAGTCGCCACTCCAATGTGGGCGCGAGCGTCCCGCTCGTGCAGCCGTGGCAACAGCCGATGGGTAGGTGGCAATGGACGCTGCAACCCGAACACCCGTCCGCCGTCGGGTATTCGGCGGAACCGGTAGAAAATTAGATACCGCTAAGGCTTTACCAGATGGTTACTACTAGGGTTTCGACGTAGCAGAAAAATTGGGCGAAGTAATCGCTAAAATCCGGCATCTAATCGTATAATAAGACCTTCAATGCCCAAGTACTCTATAGTTGTCCCGCTCCATAACGAGCAGGAGAATGTCACCGACCTCTACGACCGCCTTAAAGCGGTCATGGAAGCGAATGGTGAAAGTTTTGAGATTGTACTGGTGGACGATGGTTCCACCGATCGCAGCTTCCACATGCTGCGCGAAATTGCCGCAGTCGATAGCCGGGTTACGGTGGTCAAACTGCGCCGCAACTTTGGCCAGACCTCAGCCCTGGCGGCGGGCTTCGATCACGCCCGCGGCGAATACATCATCGCTATGGATGGCGACCTGCAGCACGACCCCGCCGACATCCCGGTATTTCTGGAAAAGATTTCCGAAGGCTACGATATTGTCAGCGGCTGGCGCAAACGCCGCATTGATAACTTCTGGCTTCGCCGTCTTCCGTCCCGCATCGCCAACTGGCTTATGGCCAAACTGAGCGGCGTCGATATCCACGATTTTGGTACCACCTTTAAAGCCTATCGCCGCGAGATTTTGGACCAGGTTCCCCTGTACGGAGAGCTGCACCGCTTTATTCCGGCGCTGGCATCGTGGCACGGAGCTTCGATTTGCGAAGTGCCGATTCAAAACGTGAATCGCGAGCGCGGCGCCTCCCATTACGGCATCTCGCGCACCTTCCGTGTATTTTTCGATCTCATCACCATCCGCTTTTTGCTGCGCTACCTTTCCCGGCCGCTGCATTTCTTCGGCACCGTTGGGATGTTAAGCATCATGGCGGGCTCCAGCGTGACTTTGTGGTTGCTGGTGGAAAAGTTCCTTCACCATTCCCCCATGATGGCAAGCCATGGTCCATTGATGATCTTTACTGCGGTGCTCCTGCTGGCCGGCCTGAACATGCTGGCGATTGGCCTGCTGGGTGAAATGCAGGTGCGCCACTACCATGAACCCACCCGCCGCGCCCCCTACTCGATCGACCGCGTGCTCCGCGCCCAAAGCGAAGAACACACCATCTCGGAATAGCTTGAACCATAGCCGCAAGCCCATCCCATTGTCATTCTGAGCGAAGCAGTTGCGCAGTGGAAGGATCCCTGCATTCAGCGCGGCCTCGCAAGAGCCTCATTTAGATCTCCCGCGAGTTGACTGGCTATTTCCCGAACGCCTCTTTATTCACCACATACGGCATCTTGGTTACGTCCCCGCCGTAATTCTGCTCGAGCACATCGATCAGCCCCTGCACCGTCCGTCCCGCCATGCCTTTGGCAGGGTCGGTCGAGAGCCGCGTAATTCGCCCCGCGCTCGCCACGTGGGGATAAAGCCGGCAGCGGTCCTCAATCGCCGGATCGCGCAGCGGTGAATCTTTCGGCAGAGGCTCTTTTTCGTAAACATCCAGAGCGGCGCCCGCAATCCAATTTTCCCGCAGCGCCCGGGCCAGCGCGGCTTCCTCCACCACCGGGCCGCGTGCAGTATTTACCAGAAACGCCGTCGGCTTCATTCGGCGCAGCGTTTGATCGTTAAAAAGGTGGTAAGTAGGCGTAGAACTCTCGCCCTCGCGCAGTAACGGCACATGCACGCTGACAAAATCAGCCTGCTGCAATGCCTCGTCGAGGCTTACGTATTTGATCCAGTTCTTCTCCTTTGAGATGCCGCGCGAGTGGCGCAAATACATGGTCTCCTGAATCGCCTTCACGTACTCATGATTCTGGTAGGCCGGGTCGTAGCACAGGATATTCATGTCAAACCCGGCGCATTTCTTGATCATGGCCAGGCCAATTCGGCCAGTGCCAATAATGGCAATCGTCTTGCCCGTGACTTCATCGCCCAGAAATGGCAAATAGGGATGCCAGTAGTCCCACTTGTTTTCGCGGGTCAAATGCTCCGCCGTCCACATCTTGCGCGCCAGGGCGCCCAGCATGAAGAAGGCAAACTCGGCGGTGGCTTCGGTGAGCACATCGGCTGTGTTGGTGAAGGGGATCTTGTAGCGGTTGGCATCGGCGCGATTGATGTTGTCGAAGCCGACGGCGATCTGCGCCACAACCTTCAGCTTGCCCTTGCCTGCTTCAAAAACCTCGGCGTCAATGGAATCGCGCAGCGTAGTAATCAGTCCATTGATCCCGGACTTCACCTTCTCGATCACCAGGCTCTTTGGAGGCGCCTCGGGCTTCCCGTAAACCTCAACCTCATAGCCCCGTTTCCGCAACAATTCGATGGATTCGCCAATGTCGCAGGTAGCAAAAACTCGAAATCTTCCAGTCATAGCTCTCTCGAAATTGGATTCTTGCCGCCATCGATATTACCCCATGTATCTCGAGTAAGGCGTACCGAACAGGTTGTGCCGATAGGCAGTGCATTCGGATAGGCAGTACCAGGTGGACCTGCAGCCTTCAGGGCTGCATTAAAGTTTGCTTCCATGAGGGCTTCAGCCCCGAGGTACTTTCTCAACTCTTTCAGGCAACCGGCAGCCTGTTCTAATATCCCGAACAAAACTGAAAATGCATCGGATCCCGCACCGGGCCTGACCAGTCGCCGCCCCACTCGAACCCGGCGTCGTAGAAAAGCTGAACCAGTCCGGCGTCCATGTCTCCAAAAGATCCCTGTTGGTTGGTTTCTGGATTCAAGTCCAGAGCAATTCCCCAGGAGTGGGTGGACAGCTTTTTCCCGGTGCGTTGCTGCCGGTAAACAAAACAACCGCCGAAACTCGATACCTTGGCTTCTAAACCGCTAACCTGGATCTGCGCAAAAATTGCGGCAAAACTGGCCACCAGGCGCTTGTGGCAGGTCATATGATTGACGCTGCGGGAATGGTCCCAGGAAAGCCTTATGGCAAACGGCAGAGTCACACTGGCCATCTGATCAGCCTCCCAGCGCGGATCAAGGATTCCATCCGGCCGGATATACTCGCGGATGTCTCCGAAGGTCGCCAGAATTTGTTCCAGCCCGCGAGGCGCGACTAGGGCCTGCGCGGCGTGCGTCCCCTCACGAAATACTGCTTCATCCATTTCACTGCTCCTGCATACGGTTAGGGGTGAGTTTTTAGAATGGCGGGGCTGCGGCCAGGCGCTGCTCCTGCCGTATAATCCAGATTCTCGAAAGCGGGGGAATACTTGGCTTACGACGACTTGCGTGCCTGGATCGCGGCTCTGGAACGAGCCGGCGAGCTGAAAACCATCCGCACCGAAGTGGATCCAATCCTGGAGATCGCGGAAATCACCGACCGCGTCAGCAAAAATGTGGGCGCAGGCGTCGGGCCGGTGCGTCCCGCTAAGGCACAGCAAGCCGGCGGTCCAGCCTTACTGTTCACCAATGTCAAAGGCCATCCCGGTTCCCAGGTCCTGATCAACCAGTTCGGCTCCGCCCGGCGTATGAACCTTGCGCTCGAGGTTGACTCCCTCGATCAGGTGGCCGACCGCATTCGCGCCTTCATGGACGTGAAGTCTCCGCAAGGTTTTCTCGATAAAGTAAAAATGCTTCCCATGCTCGCCGAGATGGGGAAGTTCTTCCCCAGGACCGTCCCAACCGGCGCCTGCAAAGAGGTCGTCAAGCGCGACAACTTTTCGCTGCTGGACTTCCCCATACTGCAGTGCTGGCCGAAGGATGCCGGGCGTTTCATCACCCTGCCCTGCGTAATCACCCGCGACGCCAGGACCGGCAAGCGCAACGTCGGCATGTATCGCATGCAGGTCTATGACGAGCGCACTACCGGCATGCACTGGCAGCGCCAGAAAGTTGGCGCCGAGCACTATCGCGATGCGCTGCGAAATGCCGCACAAACCAATGTGGCCGCGAGCGTCACCGCACGTGCGGCCGGGGGAAGCCCGGCAGATGCTGGAAGCGCCGCCGCCCGCGCCGCGGTCGATATCATGGCTCGTTCTTCCGGCGGTTCTGTCCTGATCGAGGGCGATCGTCCCCGCGGCAAAATGGAAGTCGCCGTCGCCATCGGCGCCGACCCGGCCGTCACTTTCTCCGCCATCGTGCCTGCGCCGCCCGATGTCGAGGAATATCTGATTGCCGGTTTCCTTCGGCAAAAACCGGTGGACCTGGTCAAGTGTGAGACCGTCGATCTGGAAGTTCCCGCCAATTCAGAAATTGTTCTCGAAGGCCACGTCCATCTCGACGAACTGCGCAGCGAAGGTCCGTTCGGCGACCACACCGGCTTTTACTCGCTGGAAGATCTTTATCCGGTGTTTCATCTCTCCTGCATCACCCATCGCAAGAATCCGATTTACGCCACCACCATCGTGGGCAAGCCGCCGATGGAGGACGGCTGGATGGGCAAGGCGGTGGAACGTATTTTCCTGCCGCTGATGAAGCTCACCATTCCGGAACTGGTGGACATCAATCTTCCCGTCGAAGGCGTGTTCCACAACCTGATGCTGGTCTCGATCAGGAAATCCTATCCGGGGCAGGCGCGTAAGGTGATGAACGCCATCTGGTCGCTGGGCCAGGCCATGTTCACTAAGTGCATCATCGTGGTGGACGAAGACGTGAACGTACAGGACATCGGCGAAGTTACGTTGAAGGTTCTGAACCACATCGACCCCGAGCGTGACATCCAGTTCACTCTGGGCCCGGTTGACTCGCTTGATCATGCTTCGCGGCTGCCCAACTACGGCTCCAAGATGGGCATCGACGCGACCCGCAAATGGCCCAGCGAGGGCTTCAACCGCCCCTGGCCGGATGAAATCCTGATGGACGAAAAAACCAAGGCCCTGGTAGACAGGAAGTGGAAAGACCTGGGCCTGGAGTAACCCCATGTGGCGCGGGCGCCCTCGCCCGCGCAAGCGTATGTGGCGGCACTGCGTCCGAGGAGGCAAGTCTGCGATAGCGGCAGCATGCGGGCGCGGGCGCCCGCACCACACAGAAAGAATCTCACTAATTCCAGAATAGCAACTCTCAACCCCCGAATGGGACATCCCTGCCAGGAATATTTCTCCCATCAAATCAGGAATGTACGGAAGAATGGCCGCCTCTCGGGGCTTGACAGGAAATCAGCCTATTTTTTCGGCCGTGACTCGGGCGGCACCATTCCTGCCACGCGGTAATAGACCACCAGTTGGCCGTAGTGTTCTCCGGAGTGTTCAATCAGTTCGTAGGCCAGGTCTGAGAGCTGCATGATTTCGTGCGATTCCGAAGTCAATACGGTTTGGGCCAGACCGGCGTCGCCCTTTGCCTTGATTACGGCAGCGCCGTCGGCAAATGATTTCTTGAGATAGGCGACCACGGTGGCTTTTGTTTTGTAGTGGGCGCGAGACTCATCATCCACCGGTTTTTCTCCCTTGGCCACGGCGGTAAACAGGTCATTGGACCCGGCCACGTGCAGCAGTTGCTCGGCGAAACTGCGCTGCACCGGCACCGGCTTGAAGTCGTACTTGTCTTCGGGAAAGTCTTCGGCCATGGCGATCAGCTTGCGTCCGATCTCATTCCAGTTCTGCAAAACGGCCTGGGACGGGCTAAGCACCGGAGCTTTTGCGGCTTCCTGCGCCCACGCAGCAGTGATCAGCATGGTCGCCACCACAACCGTATTCACGAAATGATTCGTGTTCTTCGTCCTCATGCGGAAGCCTCCGATGAATTTTGCTGGCTGGCCAGGCAGACGAACCAGCCGACGTCCAGTCGGCGGCTTCATTGTACGCGTTCAAGAGCCGGTCAAATAGCGGAGACCCGATTGCTTTCATCCTGAATTCGCAAACCACAAAGGACACGAAGTTACGCAAGGATTGATTCCGGCGGGGTTCCTTCGTGGAACTTGGTGTCCTTGGTGGTCAACGGTTGACTGCCCCGACATTGACTTGCCTTCGCCGCCCCCCTAAGATGATCGCGCACGGAACGGTTCGCCGCGCCCGATTCTTCGGGCACAACTGATCGCTCAAACTGCTCAACCAAACTGATCGCCCAAATATGATCGGCCAAACTATTTCGCACTACCGCGTGGTGGAGAAACTCGGCGGCGGCGGAATGGGCGTGGTGTACAAAGCCGAGGATGTGAAGCTGCACCGCTTTGTGGCGCTCAAATTTCTGCCCGACGAGGTTGCCAGAGATCCTCAGTCCCTGGCCCGATTCCAGCGCGAAGCCCAGTCGGCCTCGGCGCTGAACCATCCCAACATTTGCACCATCTACGAAATCAGCGAGGGAGAGGGCCAGCAACCCTTCATTGCCATGGAGTTTCTCGATGGCATGACCCTGAAGCACCGCATCGCTGGGCGCCCCCTGGAAACAGAAGTGCTGCTGGGGCTGGCGATTGAAGTTGCCGATGCCCTCGATGCCGCGCATGCCGAAGGCATCGTCCATCGCGACATCAAGCCGGCGAACATTTTCGTGACCAAGCGCGGCCACGCCAAAATTCTGGATTTTGGCCTGGCGAAAGTTACCTCGGCGGCGGACAAACCCATAGGCCTCAACGAAGCTACCGCCGGCGTCAGCCTGGAATATTTGACCAGCCCGGGAACGGCAATCGGAACGGTGGCCTACATGTCTCCCGAGCAGGCCAAGGGCAAGCCACTCGATGCCCGCACCGACCTGTTTTCCTTTGGTGCGGTGCTGTACGAGATGGGGACAGGCACGGTGCCGTTTCGCGGCGACACCTCCGCCATCATTTTCGATGCCATCCTCAACCGCGAGCCGGTCGCTGCCGCGCGCGTCAATTCCGATCTTCCGCCCAAGCTGGAAGAAATCATCAACAAAGCTCTGGAGAAAGACCGCGACCTGCGCTACCAGAGCGCAGCCGAAATACGGGCGGACCTGAAGCGGCTGCAACGTGATAGCGGTTCGGGAAGGGTGCGAGCCAGCAGTGAATCGTCAGTGAGCGTGGCGGCAGGGGACGCGGCCGTATCACCGTCTTCGCAATCGACGCAGACTCCGGCTTCCACCCAGGCATCGGCGGCTGCTCCGCTAGTGCCCGCCAAACGGGGCGTGTCGAAAGCCTTGCTTGTCGCGGTTGCGGCTATCGTCCTCGCGGCCGCCGGGTTTGGAGGGTACAAGCTTTGGAATCATCCGCGCGGCTTCAATCTGCAAAACATGCAGATCGCCAAGTTGACGGAAAACGGAAAAGCCAGCGCGGTGGCGATTGCGCCGGACGGACGCTACATCGTGTACGTCATGCGCGATGCCGAGAAACAAAGCCTGTGGGTGCGCAATGTAGCTACCAAAAGCGACGTTCAGGTGCTTGCGCCCGACGTGGTTGAGTTCGCCGGACTGAGCTTCTCTCCGGATGGCAACTACATCTATTTCGTGCGCTCGGACAAGAGCACGGAGAACTATCGCTACTTGTACCAGATGCCTGTGCTTGGGGGATCACCGCGACAACTGATTCGCGACATCGATACCCCGATCAGCTTTTCCCCCGATGGCAGCCATTTCGTCTTCCAGCGCGGATTTCCGGAACGCCGCGTGTTCGAAGTTCGAATCGCTGATGCCGATGGCACTGGCGAGCGGCTGCTGGCTACTTTGCCGGCCAATGCCGGCTTTCAGTTCGGCGCGACCTGGTCGCCGGATGGCAAGACCATCGCGGTACCAACCTTGGGTGTCGGAAACGAAATTAGCTGGCAACTGAACGCCATCAACGTCGCCGATGGCGCAGTGCGGCCTCTGCTCTCAACCGGCGGCAGACTGATCGGTCGCGCAGTCTGGATGCCGGATGGCGGCTCTCTCATCGCGCCGGTAAACGAATCTACGTTCGGCAGAGGCCAGCTGCAAAGCATCGACTATCCCAAAGGCGAGATGCATCGCTTTACCAATGATCTGGCAGACTATTCCGAGATTCTGGATCTCACCCACGATGGCAAGGTGCTGGCTGCCATTCAGCGCAGCCTATCCTCGGATATCTGGAACGCACCGGCTTCGGATGCATCGCAAGCTCGCCAGATCACCTCCGGGGAGCCCGCCTACACCCAGGTTGCACCCGGACCGCTGGGCAAAGTGCTGGCCACCAGCCGGGACGGTGACGTGTGGTTGATGAAACCAGACGGCAGCGAAGCCGCAGCCCTGGTCCCACAAGCCCATTCCATCCGGGCGGTTTCATCCTGCGGGGACCGTTACGTGGTATTCGATTCCTACCGCGAAGGCAAGATCGAACTATGGCGGGTTGACGCCGATGGCTCGAATAGCCGGAAGCTGGTAGATGAGGCCGGAGACTCCGACTGTTCGCCCGACGGGAAGTGGGTCTACTACAGCGGCAAGGACAAAATTTATCGTATGTCAGTCGAAGGCGGCGACCCGGTTGCGCTCGTGACCGTACCGGAGGCAGGCTATGCGATCCGCGTCTCGCCCGATGGTAGCCGGGTCGCGTTTGCCTACCAGGAGGGCAGCCCGGTCCCGGTGCCGAAACTGGGGATGGTTGCAGCGACGGGCGGCCCCTTGCAGTTCGTTAGCCAGTCGCCTCTTGGCGGGCGCAGCTTGCATTGGGCGCCTTCTGGAAAAGCGCTGCAGTACCGCCTGACCAGGAACGGGGCTTCGAATATCTGGGAACAGCCTTTGAGTGGAGGTCCGGCGCTGCAGGTCACCAAATTCACTTCAGGTCTGATCTTCGATTTTGCCTGGTCGCGCGACGGCAAACAGCTGCTCCTGGCAAAAGGCAAACAGAGCAGCGACGTAATTCTAATCAGCAACTTCCAGTAATTGTTTTTTGCAATGTAGGCGCGAGCGTCCCGCTCGTGCCGGGGCATGCCAGGTTTCGCGCTTTGGTTTGCTCTTTCAGCCCTTGTTAAAGGATCTTCCCCAGCGGCATTTTTCTTGCCCCTTGCACGAGCGGGACGCTCGCGCCCCATGGCCTTGATTACTGGAAAGTATTGCAGGATGCGATGGTGCCATCCTGGAAGCCGCGCTGGAACCACTGCGTACGCTGGGCGGAGCTTCCGTGGGTGAAGGTTTCGGGATTTACTCGGCCGGTGGACATGCGCTGCAGGCGGTCATCCCCGACGGCCGCTGCCGCCTTGAGGCCTTCGTCGACGTCTCCGGACTCCAGCAGATTGCGTTGCTGGGTGGAGTGGCCCCAGACTCCGGCCAGGCAATCCGCCTGCAGTTCAAGGCCGACGGAAAGCTGGTTGGCAGCCTGCGGATGCTCCTGCTGCGCCGCCCGCACTTTGGCCTCGATGCCCAGCAATTTCTGCACGTGATGTCCAATCTCGTGGGCCAGCACGTAGGCCTCGGCGAACTCTCCGGGCGCGCCGAAGCGTTGCTTCAGTTCATCGTAGAAGCCCAGGTCAATATAGACCTTCTCGTCCTCGGGGCAATAGAAGGGGCCGGTGGCGGACTGGGCCATTCCGCAAGCGGAATCGATGGCATCGCGAAACAGGACGAGCTTGGCATGCCGGTATTGCGTTCCCTGCGAAGCCAGGATCTGGGTCCAGGTCGCCTGCGTGTCGTTCAAAACAAAAGTGACAAACTGCACCAGCGGCTGCTCGCGCTGATCCTGCGCCACGTCGGGCTGGCTGACCGCCGTCCCGGTTGTGCTTACGGAGTTGGTGTTCAACAGCGACAGGAAGTCGCGTTTGAAAATCAGGCTGAGCACGAAAAGCACGACCACGCCGCCCAGGCCAAGGTGGATCCCGCCCAACTGAAAGCCGCCGCCACCGCCGCTTTCGTCACGGCGATCTTCGACGTCATCGCTGCTTCCGCCTGGTGTCCAGCGCATTTCTGATCTCTCTTTGTCGAAAGCTCTAGGTGGTCTTGGGCTTAAGTAGGTGGTAGACACCCAGCAGGACAATCGCTCCCACCACCGACATGATGAAACCGGCGGATTGCCCTTCCTGGTACCAGCCCATGGCGCGGCCCGCGTAGGTGGCGATAAACGATCCAGCTACGCCGATCAGCATGGTGACGATAATCCCGCCCGGATCTTTTCCCGGCATGATGAATTTTGCCACGGCTCCGATGACCAGCCCGATTATCAGCGTCCAAAGCAGATGCATACAGTCTTCCTCCGCGCCCGACTTCCCAGCGCGGCGGGAAGTATACCTCAGAGCAGATCAATGTGGGGCGAACACTCCTGTCCGCCCCACAAACCTAGGCAGCGGCCGGAATTACCAGCTTTTGCCCGACCTTGATCTTATCCGGATCGGCCAGGTTGTTGGCTTTGGCGATGGCGGGATACTTGTTGGCATCGCCGTAGAAGTGCTTGCTGATTTTGGAAAGATTGTCGCCCGGTTGCACGGTATAGCTCTGCTCGCCCTGACGGACTTCGATATCGTGCTTCAGGTCGGAAAAATTGGGATCAACCGCCTTGATTGCATCCCAGATGCGATTTTTGCTGGCTTCCGAAACTGCCGTGGCTTTGAGGTAAAGCTGGTTGCCATCCAGATTCAGGTTTTGCAGTTCGGCGCCTTCTTCCTGAATCTTTGCTAGAACCGGCTGGTACTTTTGCTTGAGTTGTTCAAATTGACCTGCCATGAGTTCTCCTTCGAAGAATCGATTGACGAAGTCGACGCGCAGGAAGCTGCGCGCTTCGAGCTTTGCGGGAGCCCTTCGCAGGACCCAAAGCATATATGCGATGGGCTGTGCAATACAACCGCGTGCCGGGGCAGCGGCGTAAATTAGCGCGGTCATCCTGAGCGTGACGCCTGACAGAAAGCGGCGAGACTCGAGCCGATCCAATACCCGCTTGCGGCAAGCCTGCGCTGATCGCGGGCTTTCGGTATACTAGTAAAGTATGCCGGTCTTGAAGAACATTGCCGCCATTGCCAAAGGCATGAGCATCACCTTTCGGGAGATGTTCGAGCCCACCGTGGTGGAGAACTACCCCGACGGGCCGGGACCGCTCAAAGGCGCCATGTTTCAGGAGCGCTACCGCGGGGTGCACGTGCTGCAGCGCGACGAAAATGGCCTGGAAAAATGTGTGGCCTGCTTCCTGTGCGCAGCCGCATGCCCTTCGAACTGCATCTATATTGAGGCGGCGGAGAACACAGCCGAAAACCGGGTAAGCGGGGCAGAGCGCTACGCCAAAGTTTACAACATTGACTATAATCGATGTATCTTTTGCGGGTACTGCGTGGAAGCCTGTCCTACGGACGCCATTACTCACGGGCACGGCTTTGAAATCGCGACCTTCAATGCCAGCAACCTGGTTTACCGCAAGGAGCAGATGCTGGCTGCCCGGCCAGCGCATATGGGAGCCAACGCAATATTCAATCGAGACGAAGTCGGGGCTGGCGCACCTTCGTCACCTGTACAGGGGAGCTAAACTTCAATAGATTCAGTAACAGGCAGGCAGCGCCGGTCCGCAAGGGCCGGCGTTCGCGTGTTGGAAACTGCTGTCGGTCCTTGGTCTTTGGCCATTCGCTTGCCGACCTTTTGTAGTAATTGTCCAAGCTGAGCGATTTTGACCAACGACCAACGGCCAAGGACCAACGACTAACAACCGATGTCCACCTTTCTCCAAACCGTGCGCGACCGCGTCGTCATCTACGACGGCGCCATGGGGACTAACATCCAGCGCCGCAATCCTACCCTGGACGATTACTGGGGAAAGGAAAACTGCAGCGAAGTGCTGGTGCTCAGCCGTCCCGACATCATTCGCGACATTCACGCGGATTTTCTGGGTGTGGGCTGCGATGTGGTTGAGACCAACACGTTTGGTGCGACCCGGCTGGTGCTTCGCGAGTTCGACCTGGCCGATCGGACCAGGGAAATCAATCTTGCGGCGGTGAAGTTGGCGAAAGATGCTGCCCAGCAATTTTCCACCCCGGCGCGCGCGCGCTTCGTCGCCGGGTCGATGGGGCCGACGACCAAACTGCCGTCGCTGGGACACATCGGTTTCGACGAGATGGTGGCGGCTTACGAAGAGCAGGCTCTGGCGCTGATTGAGGGCGGCGTGGATATTCTGCTGGTCGAGACGGCACAGGATCTGCTGCAGGCCAAAATCGCGACCATCGGCGCTCTCGAAGCGATGAAGAAGGCAGGGAAGCGCCTGCCCCTGCAGGTGCAGGTCACGCTGCAGGAGTCCGGCACCATGCTTCTGGGGACAGAAATTGGCGCTGCGCTGACGGCGCTCGAACCCTTTGACGTCGATGCCATCGGACTGAATTGCGCCACCGGACCGAAGGAGATGAATGACGCAATCCGCTACCTGGGGATCAATTCCGCCAAAGAGATTTCCGTTCTGCCCAATGCGGGCTTGCCGCAGAACGAGGGTGGCCACGCGGTTTACAAGCTGTCACCGGAGGAGCTGGCTTCCTACCACAAACATTTCGTGCAGGATTTCGGAGTACGCATCGTCGGTGGATGTTGCGGCACAACTCCCGAGCATCTCAAAGCTGTAGTGGAAGCGGTTTCCGGCGTGGAACCGGCAAAAAGGGAAGTGAAGCCGGCCGCCGCAGCCTCCAGCGCCTACACTTCGGTTCCCCTCGATCTCGATCCCAAACCGCTGGTGGTGGCGGAAGAAATGAATACCACCACGCGGGTGGAACACTTCCGCAACCTGGTGCGCGGCAAGAAATACGACGACATTTTGGCTATGGCCAAGAAGCTGGTCGCGGAAGGCTCGCACATGCTCGACCTGTGCTGCGCCATCGTCGGCGAAGACGAAAAAGGCTACATCACCTCCATCCTGGAAAGAGTCGCGACCCGCGTGCCCGCGCCCATTCTCGTCGATTCCACCGAAGCCGACGTGGTCGAAGAAGCCTTGAAGCGGATTCCCGGCAAGGCCATCATCAACTCGATCAACCTGGAGGACGGCGAGAAGCGGACCTCAAAGGTTCTGCCCATGGCGCGTCGCTACGGCGCCGCCGTCATTGCCTTGACCATCGACGAAGACGGCATGGCCCTGACCGCCGACAAGAAAGTTGCCATCGCCCACCGCATCTACAAACTGGCTACCGAAAAATATGGCCTGCGCGGCATTGACATCATCTTCGACGCCCTGACGTTGCCCATCACCACCGGACAGGAAGACTACCGCTCGGCTGGAATCGAAACTCTGGCGGCCGTGAAGCGCATCAAGCAGGAACTGCCTGAAGTGAAGACGATTTTAGGTGTCAGCAACATTTCCTTTGGTCTCGATGCCTATCCGCGGCGGGTGCTGAATTCCGTCTTCATGCACGAAGCGGTCAACAATGGCCTCGATATGGCCATTGTCAACTACAGCAAAATCTATCCGTTATACAAAATACCTCAGGAAGAAGTTGATCTGGCGTTGAAGCTGATCTACCGCGACGCGGCCTCCGACGGCGATCCCTTGCAGAAGTACATGAACCACTTCGCGGGCAAGAAAAACAAGGGAGAAACCGAGACCAAGGCGCACGTCGAAACCCTTTCAGTGGATGACAAGTTGAAGTTTGCCATCATCAACGGCGAAAAGGCTGTCGGCGAGGGCGCGCACAAGAGAACTTTGGAACAGCTGCTCGACGAGGCACTGGCGGAATATTCTCCGCTGGAGTTGATCAACACCGTCCTGCTCGACGGCATGCGCACGGTGGGTGACCTGTTTGGCGCGCGCAAAATGCAGCTGCCTTCGGTGCTCGACTCCGCCGGCGTGATGAAGCAGGCGGTGGCCTATCTCGAGCCCAAGATGGAAAAGAAGGCCGGCTCGCAGAAAGCCACGATCGTGCTGGCCACGGTGAAAGGCGATGTCCACGACATTGGCAAAAATCTTGTCGACATTATCCTTTCCAACAACGGTTACAAGGTCATCAACCTGGGCATCAAGCAGGCGGGCGACATCATCATCAAGTCCGCTATGGAACATAAAGCCGACGCCATTGGGCTGAGCGGGCTGCTGGTGAAGTCCACCCTGGAGATGAAATACGTCATTCAGGACCTCGAGCGGCAGAAGCTGGAGTTTCCGGTGATCTGCGGCGGCGCTGCGCTTACCCGCAAATATGTGGAAGACGATCTCCGCCGCGAATACTCGAACGCGGTGTTCTACGCCGATGACGCCTTCGCCGGCCTGCACATCATGGAAGATCTGGCCACCGCAAATGGCAAGAAACAGGCGCGCCTGACCGAAGGACGCACGGTGAAGGAATACGCCAAGGCCACTGCCGTGGACGAAGAAACCGGTCCGGTTTTCGCTGAACGCAGCCCGGTGGTGAAAGATGCGCCCGATATTCCCACGCCTCCATTCTGGGGAGTGCGGGTGCGCAAGGACTTCGACCTGCGCGAGCTGTTTCCTTACATCAACGAAACTGCGCTCTTCAAGAACCAGTGGCAGCTGAAAACCGCATCGCAGGAAGACTACCTGCGACTGGTGGAGCAGAAATTCCGTCCCATCAAGAAACAATTGGAAGAAGAGATTATCGCCAGCGGCGTATTGGAGCCGAAGGCAGTGTACGGATACTTTCCCGCCCAGAGCGAAGGCAACGACGTCATTGTGTATGAGCCGGGCTCATCTGGCGCAGGCGTCCCCGACCGCGAGACTGCCGGCATCTCCACTGCTTCCAAAGAGCTTCTGCGCTTCACCTTCCCGCGCCAGCGCGAAGGCCGCAAGCTTTCCATCTCCGACTTTTTCGCCCCGAAGAGCAGCGGGAAAATGGACGTAATCGGCCTCTCCCTGGTCACCATGGGACCCAAGGCATCGGTCGAAACCCAACGCCTCTTCGAAGCCGGAGAGTACACCAAGTATCTCTATCTGCACGGGCTCAGCGTGGAAACCGCCGAGGCCCTGGCTGAATATCTGCACAAGAAAATGCGCGAAGAGTTGGGCATCGCGGGCGAAGACTCGCCGCATATTCGCGATCTGTTTCACCAGAAGTATCGCGGCTCGCGCTATTCCTTTGGCTACCCGGCCTGCCCCAACCTGGAAGATCAGACCAAGCTCTTCGCCCTGCTCCATCCCGAAGAAAATATCGGAGTGAAATTAACTACGGGCTTCCTGCTCGACCCGGAGCAGTCCACCTCAGCCATCGTGGTACATCATCCGGGCGCGAAGTATTTCGTGGTCTAGCGCAACCAGCCTCTGGGCTCACTTTTCTCAACCTTCGTTATTTTGTCCACGCGATTGAAAAATGGGACGTTGCTGCGCGCCATGTGCGCGGTGTCTCGCGTGACGAACGTAAGAGTAGCGAAACATTCACGGAGAGAAATACAACACCATCAGATCCTCATCCACGTAGGTGTCCATAATTTTCAGGGCGCGAGCTTCCCAGCCGTAACTCCTGAATCCCAGCGACTCGTACAAGCGCCGCGCCGGAACGTTATCGCTGCTGACCGCCAGCGTCACTTGCTCAATGCCTGGCAGCAGCCGGGCCAAACGCAGCAACTCAGCGAGCAGAGCCTGGCCTACGCCGCGACCGCGGTATTTGGCTCCGATATACACTCCCCAGATGTGTCCGCGGTGGCTGGTTTTCGCCTCTCGCCGCCGGAAAAATCCTGCCATTCCGATCAGTTGGCCGTGGTCAAAGGCTCCTGCCACGAAACTGTCGCCGTTCGAGTATGAACTCAAACGCTTCCGGACCGTCTCCAGAGGCACAGCGTCATGTTCGGCGGGCGATTCGGTGAAAGCTCTAGGCTCAAGTTCGAGGGCTTCGCGGCGAAGCTGCTGGAAGGCTTCAGCGTCCTGCTCGGTGAGGCGGCGGATTTCCATAACCTGGTCTCAGTTTATCGCCAGTCTGCCAAAAGTTGGCTGCAACATCGTTGCGGCCGAAAACCAGTTTGTCCTCAGGTGCATCTCATCCAGCCTATGATTCGCAAACTAAAAACCGGACAATACAGGTTGTACTCCAGTAAGAAGAACCCCAAGACCGGCAGGCGGCGAAACTTGGGGACTTTCTCCAGCCGCGCCGCTGCACAAAAGCACGAACGCGCAGTTCAGTATTTCAAGCGAGCGTAGACTTGAAGAGAGCCTGGCTTCAGGCGAGTCCGGCTTCAAGAGAGCTTGCGAGCGACTTTGTTCTGAGCCGGAGATGCGCACGTTCCAGCACAGGATACTGGTGTACTTCGTTTCTGCCATCCTCGCGCGGATACAGCCTCGCGTCGGAAATATCAGTCATCAGAGAGCCGGCATGGATCGCTTCCTGGAAGCCTTGGACAGGAAAAACGGGATGGCGTCTATTGCTCGTCGCGGGACGCAGATAAATCCCAATCGGCGCTTTCATCCAAAAACAGCCGTCGCAGACGGCGCAAATCGTTCAGCATCCGGCCGCTGACCGTCAGATGATGCTCCAGCCGGTGCAGCTTGTACTCAACCAGGCGCAGCGCCTGCAGGCGGCGTCCAGAACGGGCCGCCTCTGCGGACGCAGCGTCCTCCGCCACCTCTCTTTTGGCCTCGATCAAGGTCTCAATCAAAAGTTGGATGTACGCCTGGGCGTTTTCTACGCTATCGAAAGGAGTCTGCACAGTCCGGGTCATAGGGAGGGCCATAAAGTCAGGGTCAAAATATTCTGGCGGAGAGGGAGGGATTCGAACCCCCGATACCCGTTAAGGTATGTCCGCTTTCGAGGCGGATCGTTTCAACCACTCACGCACCTCTCCGGAAAGCAGTCCTTGGGCGTTGGCCGTTAGTTTTTGGCCGTTGGTTTTTTAGCCTTTTCCCGTGGCCAACGATTAACGACCAAGGACCAACGACCACCTTACCGCCGGCTTCTGAAGAAAGCCTGCACCAGTTCCGCGCAGCGCCCTGCCAGCACGCCCGCGCGGACCTCCATTCGGTGATTCAAACTGGGATGATTCAAAACCTGCATCACCGAATGGACAGCGCCCGCCTTCGGGTCATCGGCGCCGTAAACCAGGCGTTTAAGCCGGGCGTGAACCAGCGCGCCTGCACACATGGCGCATGGTTCAATTGTAGCAAACAGTTCGCAGTCTTCCAGACGGTGGTTGCCGACTGCAGCACCGGCTTCGCGCAGGGCGACCATCTCGGCATGTGCGCCGGGATCGCAATCGGTGAGATTTCGGTTGCCGCCGCGACCAATCACCTTGCCGCCACACACCACCACTGCGCCCACCGGCACTTCTCCAGCCTCCAGGGCGCGTTGCGCGGCTCGCAGCGCTTCTTCCATGAACAGTTCATCGCTGGGAGCGTCGTAATTTGCCGGGAGCGCATCCAAGCCAGGTCACTCCATCTGGTGCTGCGCCAGCATTGACGCCAGCAGCGGCAGGTTCGGACGCAGTGGCTGGTTCACGAAAATGTATTTCCCCGCGCTTTCCGCCAGCAGGTATGTGGAATCCGGCGGCAATCGCGAGAGCGCATCTTTACGGAATTCTTCCGGCACGAAAATAAATACGCGGTCGGCGCTATTCCAGAAAGCAGGGAACTGCTTGTCGTCCAAAAATGTGGGTGGCGCGTCGGGATAGTTCGATCCGATTTCCAGATTGGTGCCGAAGCGCCCGTTGTAGATCCACACATGGCGGTGGGTGTAGAAGGGTATGCTCGAGCCTGAATTGAAATCGCCATACTGCACAATCTTGTCCTGGGGACGCAGGTAGGGAATGATGGCGTCAGCCAGCGCTCGCGAAGACATGCGCGGCTCGAACCGCTTGAAGGCCCAGTTGGCGGCGAAGAAAAATAGTCCCATGCCCAGGGCCAGAGTGAGCGTCGCGGCCGAATTCTGCCAGCGCCGGCGCAGCAGCCAGGCTCTTCCGAACCCGATGATGAACAGCAGCATGGCGAAAATCGCCGGTCCGCGCAGCGCCGCAAAAGTCTGCGGCGTCAGGTCGAAAATGTGCGCCATGGACAGCCGGTAGGTATCCAGGTCGTGATACTGCAGCAGGTGCGAGATACCGCCCTTCGACGAAACATCCAGCGACGCTAAGACCAGATATCCCAGGCAAATCGTCGCCAGCACTCCGATCACTGCCAACCCGGCTTGCAGCCTCGGCAGCCAGCGATCGTGTGACGCTTCAGCGTCGGCCAACCCCACCGCCAGCAGGATGGCAATCGCCGGCCAGGCGCCGAAGCTGTAGTACTCCATGCGCGACCCGCTGGTAAGCGAGAAGAAAAACAGAATCAGCCCGGCCCATATAAATAAGAGAAGCCGCGCCTGCTGCGCCGGTTCCATCCCTTTTCCCCAGGTCCTGGGACGGGGAAACTCACGCAACGCATAACCTATGAAAAAGCTCCAGGGAAAGAACCACACCAGGTGCAGCGCCCACCACAAAAGCAGCGGGACGGCTTCATAGTCGGGCGGGTAGCGGGTCCCGAGGGCGCGTTTGAAATGTTCGTTGATGAAATAAGACCACAGAAATCCCGGCGAGCGCTCCTCTGCGATCACATGCCAGGGCACGGCGATGATCAGGAAGATCAGAGCGCTGGAGAAAATCCGCAACTCGCGCCACCGTCCCCAGCTGCGGGTGAAGAGAATAAAGAAAAACACCACGCCCAGCGGAAACAGCACCCCGATCAGCCCCAGTGTCAGCGTGGCCAGCGCCATCACCACCGCGGCGCCCCAATACCCGGCGCGCGGGCTCAGCGTGCCCGTCCACGCTCGCAGAAAAAGATAGAACAGCATGGTGAGTTCAAGGGCAAAAATCGCCTCCGGAACCATCACCCGGGTGAACAGCCAGGTTCCCACGCTGGTACAAATCACCAGCCCCGAATAAAACGCGGCCGTCTCGCCAAACCAGCGCCGGGCAAAAAAATAGACCATCAGCACCAGCCCAACCACCGAAAGCACCAGCGGCAGCCGGGTCTGGAATGCGCCTTGCCCAAACAGCTTGTAGCTGACCGCCACCATCCAGTAGTGCAATGGCGCTTTTTCCAGATAGCGGATCCCGTCCTGATACATCACCACCCAGTCGCCCCGCTGCAGCATCTCGCGCGAAACCAGCGCATGCGAGGCGTCGGCATCGTCCAGCAACGCCGGCGTCGCAGCCGTGGCAACGTAAACTCCAAGAGATAGCGCGAGCAGAATAAGGATGGAGAATCTGCTTTTCATTGAGTCATCAGGGGACGAAAACTCTGTTCACCTTTCTTTACGAGGCCGCAGGTAAAAGCTCGGGATGGTCACGACGAAGGGGTAATCATAGCATCTGGGGAGGTCGGCATTGGCGGCTCCGACTCCGCATCCAGCGGTAATTCCACTCCAGGGTGCCCCGTCCAAGCCTTGGAGATTCGCGCAGACGGCAGTAGTAGTTCGGTTTGAGAAAGCCGCACAAACTAGGAGTCATCCTGAGGGACTCTAAGTCCCGAAGGATCTCGCGTGCATCGCCACCGTAGCAGGTTCGGTTTGCATTCGCTCCGCGCCGGATGCTTCGCAAGCTCAGGATGACCCCTGGCAGGAGGTGGAGGAAGGTCAAGCCGAAACACTAACCAGGCGGCGAAGACCTTGACAACTTTATGCCAGCGTGTACCCTGTTGCCGTTTCGTCGACTGCACGAGGACCCACGGCCGATCATCGGGAAAGCGACACGTCCAATCTGCGCGAGGTGCAATGTGGGAATCGTTGCCAGAGCAAGCGCCGCTGGGCCAAGCAAGGTGTGGGTTTTTCTTGGGCTGGGGATTTTAATCGCTTTCGCGGTTGCCGCGGCGAACTGCGGCGGCGGAGCCACTTTTATGGCCCGCCAGCTGGTTGCCTTGTCGGTGCAGCCGAGTCCCGCGAACGTCGTGCAGGGCGGGACGGTTACTTTCACTGCGACTGGCACATTCGATCAGGCACCCACCATACAAGCTAACTTCAGTGCGCAATGGGCTTCCTCCGATCCCAATATCGCCACTATCGATCCTGAGACCGGACTTGCCACCTGCGTCGCTTTCGGCGGACCTATCAACGTCACGGCGACTGCCCCCGGGAGAGGCGGCTCCGTCACCGGTTCCGGAATGTTGACCTGCCGGCTTCGCCCCAATGGAGCCGGAAAATGCGAGGTTGATGTGAGCACCCGCTCACTGACGGGCAACTGTAGCGGACTTGATCCGCTGCTGCGCAATCATTGCCGGGTGGCAGTCGACTTTGCCAATTGCCCGGTCGGGCTGCCGGCGTTAAGCCCGCAGACCATTGGCGGGTGCCTGCCGCCATCGGTTTTTACGGTCGATGCCGCGACCGCCTGCAGCAACTAGCTTCGATCTTGCAGCCCGGCCCGGCTTCGCCTGTCGGCCTGGTTACCCGCCTGCTTACGAACTCCTGCGGCGTTCGTCATAACCACAGGCTCCAGGCGGCACGCCGCCAGGTTGAAAGGAGAGATCCCAT
This sequence comes from Terriglobales bacterium, assembly GCA_036265205.1. GTDB lineage: Bacteria > Acidobacteriota > Terriglobia > Terriglobales > Acidobacteriaceae > JAIQFF01. The sequence continues at coordinate 37,918 of DATAPL010000033.1, read as the reverse complement.
GTTTGTCCGCTTGTCTCGCTCTGGTTTTGTGCCACTCATGCTCTTGATCGCACTTTCATCGCTGGGCCGCGCCCAGGTCGCGGGATCGACGCCAGCGAAAATCCATCTGGGCGATCCGGCTGTCGATGGATCATTTCTCAAACCCTACAAGAATGCCTGGAAGGTGGTTTACGCCTTTCCGGGCAAAGAGCCATTTCTGGTCGGGGTGTGGACTGACGAAGTCACGGCAGTGCAAGTTGAGGGGCGGCGTTTACTCAAGCGCGCGCAGATGGCCGATTACGCCAAGTACAACATTGTCACCACCTACGCGAACCTGTTCGATCCCAGGACTATGTCCCCGGTCGCAATGGACTTTAAGCGCAGCGATTCCGGAGAGTGGGCGCACCGCGACTTTGATGGCGCGACTGTGAAGTACCGGCGCGGAGAGTCGGCCGATCCCGCGAAAACCCAGGCTGGCCAGCTCGATATGCATGAGCCCATTTTTGACTACAACGGCGGAATGTTCGGAGTTCTGTTGGCGGCTCTTCCCCTTAAGGAAGGCCTGAAGGCCACGTTCCCGGCTCTTTCGGAGGATCGCGACGAATTGGACTGGATCACCGTCACCGTCGGCAAGCAGGAACTGGTCGATGCGGGGCCGGGCAAACAAGTGCTGGCCTGGCCGGTCGATACGGAAGGAAACTATGCCAACCAGAGCCACAGCATCTTCTGGGTGACCAAAGAACCGCCGTACGTGATCAAGCTCGTCACTACCATCCCAACCGGGAAGTGGGTGACAGTCACACTCAGCATGATCTGAGGTTCAGGTCGTAAGTCGAGCAATCAAAGACAGTTGCATCATCATACGTATAGCAATGTACGTACACAAACATACTAACAGAATGTTCCACGTGGAACACTACGTCAAGTGTTGTCCGCTGCTTTGGCCAAGCAAGTTCCCCCGGACGGTCCGGCGTGGCTGCGCTCGCAGCAGGCGCCGGCCCGTCCCTTCATGCCGAGAATAGTTGCCATCCCGCTCGCGCGACGTCTTAGCGGTAACCGCCTGAGGCCAGCAGGGTTTCGCCAGTCAGCCAGCCGGAGTTTTCTGAGGCCAGAAACACTGCGATGGGCGCGATATCCTGCGGCTGGCCGAACCGGCCCAGCGGAGTTGCCGCGACCATTTCCTTCTGAAAGTCGCTGCCAATGACGCCCATGGTGTGAACGCCCTCGGTTTCTACGCCTCCCGGGTTGATGGAGTTGACGCGAATCTTCCTCGAACCCAATTCCTTGGAGAGCACGGCGGTAACTGCATCGACGGCGCCTTTGGTCGCCGAGTAGACGGAGGTGGTGGGCGGCGTCAAGCGGCTGGCAACCGAACCTATGTTGATGACGCTTCCACCCTTGTCGCCGAAGTACTTCACCGCTTCGCGCGTCGCCAGGAGCAGGCCGAGCACGTTGGTGTTGAACTGGCGGTGAAATTCCTCCTCGGTGATGGCTTCGAGCGGTTGGAACTTGTAGACGCCGGCGTTGTTAACCAGCACGTCAAGCGATCCGAAAGCTTTCTTGGTTTCTTTAAAGAGACGTTGTACGTCGTCCGCTTTCGAGACGTCGCCCTGAATGGCGACGGCTTTGCCGCCCTGGCTGGTGATCTCGGCCACCACGCGGTCAGCGCCCGCTTTGCTGGAAGCGTAGTTCACAACTACGGCCGCCCCGGCGGCGCCTAGACTTTTCGCGATCGCGGCGCCAATGCCCTTGGATGCGCCGGTTACGATTGCCACTTTACCTGTAAGTTCGCTCATGGGATCCTCCTGCAACGTTGTTAACTTCGATAGTTAGATAACTGTCGAATCGACAAAGATGCGAAATTATATTTCCACAACGGAATCAGCTGCGTGCGGGAGTTGCCGGCTAGATCTTCGACAGGTGGTCGAGGTAGGCGCGGAGAACCTCGCGTTGCAGGATGAGATTGGCAAACTTGCCGGAGCGCGCGATCTGGATCAGTCCGGCGGTCTCCAGCTCCTTGAGATGGTGAGACATGGTGGCGGGGGTCACGCTGTGGGCCTTCAGCAGGGCGGTGCAAGGCATGGCATTGGGGCGAGCGCCGATGTCCTTGAGGATCCGATAACGCCGGGGTTCGGCCAGGGCACGGGCGATGCGGGCAAATTGCTGGTTGGTGAGTCGGGGAGCTGGCGGCGGCATGAGTCCAAGTTACGCCGCATTGAATTGGAATGTCCAGATTGTGCGGCCAAGAGCTAGCCGAGCCTGGCTCGGCCTGGACGGGCGAGGGCGCCCGTCCCCACATGGCTGGTGCCTCCACATGGCTGGTGCCCCCACATGGCTGGTGCCCCCAACATGGCCGTTATCGCCGCATGGCATGATGTGGTGGACGAGGGCGGAATGCTTATCGCGGGGCTGCTCTTATCTGGATCACCGCCTGCTCGAACATCATGATGTTTTCCTCCGAGTCGGCTTCGCTTGCGGCTTTCTCGGAGCTGATTTTCGTGAGCATGGCGAGCTTGATCCGGCCCGTCAAGCCGAACTCGGACGACACCCGAGCGTAGCAGTCAAGCAACTTTGCTGCCATTTTCGTCTTCCTTTCTTCTCATCCGAGCGGGGCGGGTGAGGAGGCGATCTTTATCAACTCAGCAAATGCCGCGTGCACGCCCTTCATGCTTTCTCCGAACTCTCCGATCTCGTCATGGCCGGAGATATTCACCACCAGCCCCTCGAGATCTCCGCGGGACAGGCGATCCGAGACCTCCCGCAAGCCGACCAGGCGCCGGAGAATGCTTCGCACCGTGAGCCACCCCAGAAGGCCGAACACAGCAAGAAGGCCTCCGCAACCGCTCATCACAAGATTCCGATTTCTGGCGGTGGCGGCGCGCTGGGCTTCGACGGAAGCGGTGACGCGGCCGTCGAGTGCTTGCACCACCTGGTCGAACAGATCAGTCGGCGCACGGTCCTGGCCACGCACCATTTTGTCGGCGGCCTTGAAGTCGGATTGTCCAGCGACATAGGCCTCGTAAGCGAGTTGATACTTCTCGCTCATCACCTGATGGGCAGCCAGAAACTGGGTGAGCAACTTGCGAGCGTTGGCATCATCCACGGTCCCGGCCAGGGCTTGCGCGCCAGCATGGACTTCGGCTTCGCGGTTGTGAAATTGCCCGGTGTATTTTGCAAGGTCGTCAGGGTTATAGCCACGCAACAAGATGTCTTTCCATTCCTGAACCTGTTTCTTGAATGTGACCTGGACCACCCGGGCGGCCTGCATTTGACGCACCTGGGTGTTGAGCAGCGCGTCGTAACCGAGCGCAACCGACCGCAGCTGCGCCAGCATGGCAACCGCCAGCGCGGAAAATATGACGATCACACCGGCGAGGAACAAACCCAACTTGGTGGCGATGCTCATCAGCAACCTCCGGGAGGACCGCTTGAATCAGGCGAAGCCGCTGAAAGAGGCCTAGCCCTAACAGTGGGCACGCAGGATTTTCATCGGCATACGGCGCTGGTACTTTAGCTTGGCGTAAGGTCAAGGCCAGCGGAAGTCGATGTACAGATGAGAAGCAAGTTCAAAACGACCGGAATGGGCCGGTCAGTGGGCGTGCCGGGTCCGGTCATTATTTGTATTTGTTGTATTTATTTGCGGGCGCGGCCGGCTCAGGGCATGGTGGCGCGAACTTCCAGATATTCGGCTTTTACGATGGTGTGGTTGGCGTCGCCCAGGTTGTTCCTGGTCCAGTGCCCGGTTAGGTCGTCGGCCAGAGCTTTCTGGGCAGGCTCATCCAGGCGCGCAAACGTAGTCTGGGTAGGGCCGAAATATTTTCGGAAGAAGGCGACTGCATCCGCGGGGGCGAAGGGATAGTCAAAGTGCAGCTCCTGTTTGCTGGTCTGCAGGCGGACTCCCGGGCCTCCGAGACGTTCAGCGACAACCTTTTCGACTCCCCACAGCGACGGAGGCAACATGCCGGGGGGCGGCGGGGCGTGCCTAGCCGTGATCTGGAACATCTGGCCGACGAAGCCTTCCGGAGTCCAATTGCCCATGGCGATCGAACCGCCGGGGCGGCAGACGCGTTTAAGTTCGGAGGCGGCGACCTCGGGACGCGGCGCGAACATGGCTCCGAACATGGAGAGCACAACGTCGAACTGGCCGGCGGGGTAGGGCAGGCTCTCGGCGTCGCCCTCGATGAATTCAATTTTCAGGTTTTCTGTTTGGGCGCGCTCACGAGCCTGCTGCAGCAGATTGGGCGCGATGTCAAGGCCAGTGACCTGGGCTCCGGTGCGGGCGGCCGGGATCGACTGATTGCCGGTGCCGCAGGCTACATCGAGGACTTTCATTCCCGGCTGGAGATTCAGGCGGGTGATGAAGTCCTCGGCGCCGCGCGCGTTGAGGCGGGCGATTTGACCGAAGTCGCCGGCCATCCAGGCGGCGCGAAGATTCTGTTTGAGTTGGCCAAAGTTGTCAGGTACACCGGCCATCAGTTCCTCCTAAGGAAAGCAAGCAACAAATTATAGGGGCTGCGGAGGCGCTCCGCATATCATCAGCCGGCGCGGCGCGCATTTGCCCGGCGCAAGATGCTTCGCAAGGCTCAGCATGACGCCCCGCTAAAGGTGGGGGAAGTCCAAGAACCGAGCCACTACTCCGATCTACTTCTGAGAGGCGATCCAGTCTTCGATCTGCTGGTGGAGAACCTCAAGCGGCAGCGGACCTTGTCCGACGACCTGGTCGTGAAAGGCGCGCAGGTCGAATTTGTCGCCTAACTTCTGGCGCGCTTCCTCGCGCAATTTCAGGATTTCCAGCTGGCCCAGCTTGTAGGCCAGCGCCTGCCCCGGCCAGGCGATGTAGCGGTCCACTTCGCTCTGAACGTTAGGCTCATCCATCGCAGTGTAGCGATGGAAGTAGTCCACCATCTGGTCACGCGACCAGTGCTTCTCGTGCACTCCGGTATCGATGACCAGGCGGATGGCGCGCCACATTTCATTCTCCAGGCGGCCGTAGTCGCTGTACGGGTCCTGATAAAAGCCTATCTCTTTGCCGAGGCGTTCTGAATAGAGGGCCCAGCCCTCGACGAAAGCGGTGTACTCTCCGTTCCTGCGAAACGCCGGCAGATCGGGCAGTTCCTGAGCGATGGAAATCTGCAGATGGTGACCGGGAACGCCTTCGTGGTAGGCGATGGCTTCGATGTTCAGGGTCAGGCGATGTTGGGGGTCCCACTCATTGACGTTGATGTGGCCGGGCCGTGAACCATCGGCTGCGCCAGAGTTGTAATCGGCGGGGACAGCGTTCTTGGCGCGGAACGGGTCCATGGGAATTACCTCCAGCTTGTTCTTGGGGAGGCGTCCGAAGAGCTTGGGAAGTTTCGCTTCCATTTGCAGGGTGTATTTGGTGTACAGGTCGAGCACCTGTTGACCGGAGGTGGCGTAGAGGCTGCGATCTTTCTTGATGTGATCGTTCAGGCTGGCCAGATCGTTAAAGCCGAGTTTGTGGGCCAGCACCAGCATTTGGGCTTCGGTTTCGGCAATTTGCTGCAGCCCAGTCTGGTGAATCTGCTCGGGAGTGAGATCGGTGGTGGTGATGCGCCGGATTTCGTAACGGTAGCGGGCGGCGCCATCGGGAAGCACCCAAACTCCGGGTTCGGAGCGGCCATGCGGGGCATAGTCGTCGCGGACAAACGCGGTGAGGCGCTGGTAGGCAGGCACGATCTCGCTGTCGATAGTTTTCAACACCGCGGCTCGCAGGCGCTGCTGATCGGCGGCAGAAATATTGGCAGGGAAGTGGACTACGGGTTTGGCAAAGGGGTTGGCCTCGCCAGTTTTTTCGGCGATCTCCTGAGTTTCAGCCGTTACTTTTTCCAGCAGGTAGCGGGGTTGCATCAAGTGATCCTGCATACCCTGCCGCATGTTGGCGGTTACCTGGTCGAAGACGCGGGGAATCTGGTGCAGGCGGGAGAGATAATTGTCGTAGTCGTGCGCGTCATTGAACGGGGTGAGGGCTACCAATTCGATGAGGTTGAGATGCGGGCCGTCCATCTGGTTGACCGGCATCTCCCAGGGCTTGAATTGCGCGCCTTCAATTTCCTCGCGCAGGTTGCGGAGCATGAGATCGCGGCTAAGGACGTCCTGCGGCGGCAGGCCGGCAGGGTTGATGGCTTCGAAACGGGCCAGAAACTTGCGCTTCGCTTCTACGTCGGACTGGTGAAACTGCCGAGAATGGTCGCTGAGCCGGTCGTTGTAGCGGTTGTCGCCCAGCTCAGTTGCGGTCTCCGGGTCTGAACGCAGTTCGTATTGCCACTCTTCGTCGAAAAGCGAATGCAGGGCAGTGCGCCGGGCAGCGACGTCCGCGGGAAGTTTTTCGTTTGAGTTCTGGGCTGAAGAGGAAAGGGAGAATGGAACGGCCAGCGAGGCGAGAAGAAGCAGAGACGAGAAGAAGCGGAAGTTCATCAAAAGCTCCTGCCTTAATGTACCGCAATGTTTCGGAGGAAGGCGATCGTGGCAGTGGGTCAGTTTTTCGGTTTCTTCGATTTATCGGCGAGACCGCTTCCTCAGGATGACAGGGGGGTGAGTTGAAACTGACCTACTTAGCGATCATGCCCGGGCTTGCTGGTCGGGAATGCCGACGACCAAGGCTCGGCGACGCGGGAGTTCGGCTTCCGGAATCTCAGCGATGAACTTGAGATTAAGGCCGAGGAGGGCGCTTTGCTGGCGTGCGGCATCGTTGAAGAAATAAACAACGTCTCCTCCGAAGCGGTCTTTGATCCGGCGACGTTCCTCGAGATCGAAGGGGCTGGCCGAGTACACTTTCAGCGCCGCGGATTCGCGGAGGCTGGCGCTCAGCTGGCGTTGAAAAGCCAACCCTCCCTGCCTCACCTGGGCCATGGTGAATGCTACGACGTGATACATAAGCTGGTTCTCGAGCGCCGGGCTCCGCAGGACAGCCCGGGCGGGCTGCCCAAACGTGTGTTCGAGCGGGTCGCCGATCTGGAGTGAACGACCTGGCTCAGTTTCCCATCTGTATTTGCAAGACCTCACCCGGGAGCCTGACCATTCTAGCCCGAGGAGCGCGGTCCATGCGATCGAGGTCGATGGGTTTCGACGGGAGTCTTTCGAACCGAGTGTCGTCGGACGGAATTCTTTCCATGCGAATGCCCAGAGTGCGCTCGAGCTGATGAAGGTCGGAGCGTTGTTCTCTGCCGAAGAGGGTGGAGGCAACGCCGAGGTTGCCGGCGCGGCCGGTGCGGCCTACCCGGTGGATGAAGTTTTCCGCCACTTCGGGCAAGTCATAGTTGATGACGTGGGCGATGTCTTCCACGTGGATGCCGCGCGAAGCCAGGTCGGTTGCGACCAATACCTGGTAGCGTCCCTGCTGGAATCCGGTCAGCGCCGCGGTTCGTTGCGATTGCGAACGGTCGCCATGGATGGTGGCGGCCGCAAAGCCCTCACGGGTCAGATTCTTGGCCAGCCGTTCGGCTCCGCGCTTGGTGCGGGCGAAAACCAGGCAGCGCCCGGTCTCCTTGGAAAGCAAACGGTGAAGCATCTCCTGCTTGCGATCAGCCGCGACTTCGAAGGCCTGCACGCGCACGTTTTCAGAGGGCTTCAAGGTCGACCCGAAGGCCAACCGCACCGGGTTCCGCATGTAGTCGTTGACAAGGTGCACCACCGACGCTTCGAGGGTCGCGGAAAAGCACATGGTCTGGCGCCCTTGGGGCAGGATTCTTGCGATTCGGCGAATGGCGGGAAGGAATCCCATATCCAGCATGCGATCGGCTTCGTCGAGAATCAGCACCTGAAGCCCGCGGAAATCCATGAGCCCACGATCGATGAAGTCTTCGAGACGGCCGGGCGTGGCGACCACCAGGCGAGCGCCTTTGCGCACCGCGGTCAGTTGGGTCCCCTCAGACAAGCCGCCGACGATTAAGGCGGCTGGAGTAAGTCTCGATCCCCGCAGGGCGTTGTATTGATCGACCACCTGCATGGCCAGTTCGCGAGTGGGAACCAGCACGAGGGTTGATATTCCTGGCGTGAATTTTCCCAGCAGCCGTTCTATGACCGGGATCAGGAAAGCCAGGGTCTTGCCGGTACCTGTCTGCGCCGTGGCCAGTACGTCTTTGCCGGCGAGCGCTTGCGGTATGGCAGCGGCCTGGATTGGGGTTGGGGTAACAAATTTAGCGAGTGACAATCTCTCCTGGGTATAAGGAGAAATTGGTAATTGTGAAAAACTCTGCATTCTTGGGTATTCTCTTTTTCTGTTGGCGGAAGCCATCGCGGCGCGCACACCAGCTTCCGGGGCGAGCAGCAACTTGCATTGCCAGTTTTATTTACGCCGAAGACTTACGGGAGGGACTAAAGGCGGGAATTCAGGTACCAACCGGAGCAACCGCACCACAACCGTGGAATTAGACGCACCAATAGTGTAGCACAAGCCAGCAGCGTCTGCGCCTTAGCGGCGATAGCGAAGTAACTTTAGTGATGCCTGCGTTGATGAGCCAATCAGCTAATTTTCCAGCCTCCGCTGACGGCGGGTACGATCGAAATCTCGGATCCGGCAGCGATGGGGGTCGCCAGTCCTCCGCTGTATCGGATATTTTCGTCGCCGACGAAGATATTGACATGTTCCCGCACTTGTCCGCTGGCCCGAGGAGGCGTCCAGAGAAGCGTCTTTCCTGACGACTTTTACCGCCACATCACGGTGCAGAACCTCGTCATAAGCGCGATAGACGACACCCATTCCTCCTTCCCCAATCTTCGCCACGACGCGGCAATGACCGAGAATCTGACCGATCACACAAGACTCCTTAACGACTTTCTGATTTTGACAACTGCTGGCCGCCAAGCTGAGTACACATTGTTTCGACGTTTGTGAACAAAGCGTCCCCTGCGAACTCCAGGTTTGCGATGGAACGCTCGGCCGCGTCGCGATGACCGAACCCGCAAGCGTCCTTGACGACAACCGGAATATAACCCAGGTCGGCGCCCTGCCGAACTGTGGGTTCAATTCCAATTTCCATGGCGACACCGACGATGGCAAATGCGACGATGCCGCAGTCGCGCAGGGCAATGTCCAACGGCGTGCCTTCAAAAGCCGACATGGTGATCTTGTCGAACACGGCTTCGCTGGGCAGCGGAGTCATCTCAGGAATCAGATGAAATCCGGGCGAGTCCCGCAAGAACCAGGGTTTGATGTCGTCAACCTTTTTAACCCTTTGCCATGCCATGCCCATGCGCAGCTGAGATATTCCCATCAGCTCTTTGGGCAGCGACATGTGGCGCGTGAAGAAGATCCGGACCTGCGCTTTGCGAGCAGCTTCGAGAACCTGAGCGACTTTCGCTGTAATCTCGTGGCCGTTTTCAATCTGGTTAAGAATCCCCACTTGCATGTCGTACACGATCAATGCCAAACGGGTCGGATCGCAAACGTCGGCCAGCGTTTGCGGAATGTTCAGGCTGAATGCCCGCTGCATCATGCTTTCCACCTCAGCAAAGACTAAGGTTTTAATTCTACTGAAAAAGAAATCTGATCGTGTCGTGGTGTGATGCAAGTCAGCTAGGACTTAGTCTTTGCGCTGTGCCCCAGGGCCACCAGGAAGATGGCGCTCTTGCCTTTGGCATGGGGCGAGAAGAAATTGGTTACATCGTCATCGAAAAATGTCAGCCCGGTGGCGCCGAGGTGTTGAGCATAAGCGGCCAGATAGAGCTTGCCGCCGAGAATGCCGGCTTCGAGTTGCACCGCGCGATAGCCGCGATTTCCAAAGCGCTGCAGAATGGGCTCCAGATCCGCCAGGAAAAATACATCCACGGCGGCGTCGGCGGGCAGGGCTTGCTGCAGTCCAAGATAGCCGGCCTGAGAACGAAATTCTCCGGGCTTGAGCAGCTCCAGTGCCTTGCGGCCGCGGTGAAAGACGTAGGCTCCGGGATCGAGACCCTGCACCGCGTTGACGATCAGATAAAGATGATTGAGTTGCGATCCCAGGGGATCGAGAAAGTCTGCTGGAATGCCGCGAGTAGCTCTGTCGAGCATTGTCGAAAGTTGTGCAAGCGTAATGGGAGTTGGGGCAAACCTGCGACTGGAACCGCGGCGCAGGATGACCTGCTCAATGGGATCGCGCGGCATCTCCGCATCGGATAAAGGTTGCAGTCGAGTCACCGGCCCGCTGGGGGGCGGAAAGCTGGTTAGCGGAGTGCCTCCGCGCCACGACGCCACTTCAGCGGGCGAGCTCAGCGAAGAGGCGGCATGCAGCTCGCGCATGAGCGGATAGTCAACTTCGTGGTGGGAGAGCGGTACGGTTTCGAGCCCGAGTGGCGATAGCTCCGCCGGACTGGGAGCGGGCAGGGAATCTGTGTAGCCCAGCGGGACCAGGGCAAAAGATATCTCGCGGTGGGGATCTACATCGAGAAGCCGGTTCACCGCGTCATCCACAAAACCACAGACCACGTTAGCGGGCAGGCCTTGTGCCGTGGCCACCGCCAGCATGTTCGCCAGCAGTGTACCGTTGTCCCAGCCGAAGTGGCGGTAGGTGCGGTCCTGGTACTTCCACGCATTGCGCCAGTAGGTGCAGGTGCAGATGACAGTCAGCGGAGCATGGACGACAGCGTGTTCCGCGGCAGTGGCCTCCATCAGGACGCCGCGATAATCTCCACCGCGCAATTTGCGGAGGCCGAACTCGGCAGCGGCGAAGTGATAGACGCCGGCCGCGAGGTTGGCAAGGTCGCCGCAAACCAGGTAGAGCTCGACTTCGTACAACGCTCCGGTGCAGGCAGCGGCGCGAAAATAAATTTCGCCGCCGGGATACTTTCGGTGCCTCGTAATACCGGCGGAAAGGTAGAGCAGTTGTGCGATCGCCTCCAGGTCAGGCGCCGAGCTGGTTTCCGGGATCACAGTTTCGGAGATCGCGGAGAGGGCGGCCACGCCGGTCTGCCGTACTTCAGACGGGAGCGGCACCGGCGGCAACGTCGGGTAAATCTTGAATGGGATGGGCTGGTTGTTGAAGTCGAGGAAATGTTGATTGGAGCGGACGCTAATGTAGGAGTGCTTGGTGGCGTTGTGATACTTCAGCGCGACTTCGGGATTTCGATTGTCGGACATGCGATGGGGGATTTGATGAGCATACTTGAACCAGACCCGCCCCGGGGGGGCGATACGCGCCCAACTACGCTTCTTCGCTGACAATGGTTAATGATATGCTTACTGCGATATGGGCATTCCGAGCCTGTTGCGCAAAATCTTCATGGTGGACCTGCTTCAGGGATTGAAGGTCACCTTCCTTTATCAGGATCCAAAAGAGATTTACACCGAGCAGTATCCGCTGCAGCGTCCGCAGGTGGCGGAGCGCTACCGCGGCGCGCCGCGGCTGAACGTGAATCCCGATACCAACGAGACTATGTGCATTGCCTGCGATCTGTGCGCGCTGGCGTGTCCGGAAAATCTGATTGTGGTCTCCAGCGAACGCAACGAGAAAACCCGCCGCAAGGAACTCACCAACTTTACCTACGACCTGAGCCGCTGCATGTTCTGCGGGCTGTGCGAGGATGCGTGTCCTACCGACGCGCTGGAGCTGACCCAGGATTTTGAGCTGGCCAGCTACACTCGCGACGGCGCCATCTGGAATCGCGAGATGCTGGAAAAAGGCCCGCAGCCGACGCAGTACAAGCGATAGTCGTTGGTCGTCGGTCTTCAGCCCTTCAATCTTCAGCAAAATCAGTTTCTAGTTTTTCGTTCTCAGTTCTCAGTTTGTTTTGCTGACGACCGACGACTGGGACTGACGACGGTCGCCGGCTGCTGCTGGGTCATGCAGTGCATGGCGCCGAATCCCCATATCAGGTCTCCGGAATAGATGCCTACTACCTCGCGGCCGGGGAACAAGTGAGCCAGGATGTCCAGCGCGACGCGGTCGTTGGGATCGTTGAAAACCGGGACGAGCACGATGCCGTTGGCGAGGTAGAAATTGGCGTAGCTGGCTGGAAGTCGGCGTCCTTCGAACACAACCGGGCTGGGCATGGGGAGTTCAACGATGCTGAGTGACCTGCCATCCTGATCGCTGGCAGTCCGCAGGCGGCGGATGTTTTCGCGCAGCGGCTCATAGTTGGGATCGTCAGGATCGGACTCGACTGCGGTGACTACGGTGTCGGGAGAAACGAAGCGAGTGATGTCGTCCACGTGGCCGTGAGTGTCGTCACCCGCGATGCCTGAACCCAGCCAGATCACGTTTGTCACTCCCAGGTAATCCGCAAATAATTTCTCGTAATCGTCGCGCGACATGCCCGGGTTGCGCTGCTGCGTCTTGCTCAGCAGGCATTCTTCAGTGGTGAGCAGCGTGCCGCGTCCGTTGACGTCGATGGATCCGCCCTCGAGGACCACGCGCGCTTTGCCGTGAACGGGCTGGATTGCATGGGCCTGGCCTGACTTCGCCATGCGGCTGCCGACTTTCTTGTCGTGCTGATAGTTCGGATATTTGGCCCAGGCATTGAAGCGCCAGGTGATGGCGGAGAGGGACGGCCTGAATTTAGATCGCGCGGGCGAGTCGCCCGCGGCCACACCGACATGGGTGACGAAGGTGCAGCCGGAGTCGCGGGTCCAGACGCGGTTGGTCGGCCAGCGGTGGAAACCCACATTTTTGTTTAGCGAATTTGCCCGGGTTAGAACCTTGCGCGCCTGCTTTTCCGAGGATGCGTTGTTAACGATCAGGTCAACGCGCTCGTGGCGTCCCAGGTGGCGAATGATTTCCGCATAGACCCAAGGAATAGGTTCGAACTTGCCGGGCCAGTCGCCGCGGTGGTGCGGCCAGGCCAGCCAGGTGGACGCATGCGGCTCCCATTCCGCAGGCATTCGGAATCTGGTCGCGCCGGGTTTCAATCGATCAGCCTGCTGGTGATCTGACCATAGCTGTCGATGCGGCGGTCGCGCAGGAAAGGCCAGTTGCGGCGAACATCTTCCAGGGCGGCGAGATCGACCTCGCCCACCAGAACTTCTTCTTTATCGTGCGAGGCTTCGGCGATCACGCGGCCGAAGGGGTCGCAAAGGAAAGAGCCGCCCCAGAATTCCAGGCCGTCTCCGGGTACCGCGTTGCCCCGCACGTCGCCGTTTTCGTGTCCCACGCGGTTCACCACGGCCACATATACTCCGTTGGCAATAGCATGAGCACGTTGAATGGTGCGCCATGCGTCGTGCTGCGACTGGCCGAACTCGGCTTTCTCCGACGGATGCCAGCCGATGGCGGTGGGATAAAAAAGGACTTGCGCGCCCTGCAGTGCCGTCAGTCGCGCCCCTTCCGGATACCACTGGTCCCAGCAAACCAGTGTGCCCACGCGCCCCACGCCGGTGTCGAATGCGCGGTAGCCGAGGTCGCCGGGAGTGAAATAATACTTTTCGTAGTAAAGCGGGTCGTCGGGAATGTGCATCTTGCGGTAAAGCCCGCGCAGAGAACCGTCGGCATCGAAAATCGCCGCGGTGTTGTGATATACGCCGGCGGCGCGCTTCTCGAACAGGGATGCGATGAGCACAATGCGAAGCTGCTTGGCCAGCGCGGAGAGCCGTGCCGTAACCACGCCGGGAATGGGTTGAGCGAGGTCGAACAGAGCGGGATCCTGGCGCTGGCAGAAATACTGAGTCTGAAAGAGTTCGGGCAGGCAGACGATTTGCGCGCCTCGCGCCGAGGCTTGGTGAACTTTGTCGATAGCGCGTTGCAGATTTTTGTCAGGATCGGGCGTGGCTGACATCTGCACCAGACCGACCTTGAATTTTTGGGACGGCAAGCAGGAAGCCTCCATCGAAAGCGAAATTCAGGATAACAGTTTCCGGTTTTCAGTTCCCAGTTGTCAGTTGGTATAGCAATAGTTTGCGGGATTCTAGTAAAGTAGTGCTTCGCAACCGGGGGGTGCAAATTGAAACATGACAACCATGACGGCGCCGGGGTAGAGCGCCATCTGCACGATCCGGTCGAAGACCGGCTGATTCCTCTGGAGCCTCTCGACCTCAGGAACGTGCATTCCATCGATGACCTGATGCGGGCCATGGCCAAGACTGCTTTTACCGGCCGGCAGCTGGGAGAAGCGGTTGACGTGCTCGAAGCCATGGCGCGCGACAAGGATTGCTTCGTGGTGATGACCCTGGCGGGGGCCATGACCGTGGCCAAGCAGGGATTGATCGTGGCCGAACTGATCGACCGCGGCATCGTCAACGCCATTGTTTCAACCGGCGCGCTGATGGCGCACGGACTGGTGGAGGCGACCGGGCGGGCGCACTTCCGCTACAACCCTGAGGTTTCCGATGAGGATCTTTACGAGCAGGGCTACAACCGGGTTTACGACACTCTCGAGCCGGAACTGAACCTGGACGATGTGGAGAAGGTGATGTTCGAAGTGCTGGAACAGTGGGATCCCAGCGAAATCCTTTGCTCCTACAAGCTCAACCACGCCATCGGAGAGTACCTCGCAGGGCATGCGAAAGGGCAGCGGGGAATCTTGAAGTCCGCATTTGAAAAAGGCGTGCCGGTATTCGTGCCGGCTTTTACCGACTCCGAATTGGGATTGGACGTTGCACTCTCCAATCGAATGCGGGAGGCCGCCGGGCGGCACAAGCTGCGTTTCGACCCGTTTGAAGACCTGGAGCATTTCGCCTCCACACTGCTGCGGCAGAAGCGGCTGGGGATCTTCACCATCGGCGGCGGCGTGCCGCGGAACTGGTCGCAGCAGTTTGGGCCTTTCATCGAATTGCGCCATCGCCGGATGGGCGAAAATGTTCCATTGAAGCGCTATCACTATGGTTTGCGGATTTGTCCAGAGCCGGTGTACTGGGGCGGGCTTTCGGGCAGCCCCTACAGTGAAGCCATCTCGTGGGGTAAATTTGTGCCTCCGGCGGAGGGCGGAAAGTTTGGCGAAGTGTTTGTGGATGCCACCGTCGGCCTGCCTCTGATTGTCGCCGCCGTGCTGGAACGCCTGGGCAAAGCCGGCGCCAGTCACAAAGGGAAAAAAGAAAAAGCCCTGGCGGGAAAATAAACGTAGGCACGAGCGAGACGCTCGCGCCTAGGTAATCCTCGCAACTACTAATCGAAGATCAGGACCGCGGACGCGATCACTGTGGTCCACAGGCCGCGCTTGTCGCCTACCGCAGATTGGGTCACGTTGGCGGTGCGGACAATTTTGTTGGAGATGCGGTAGATCTCTTTTTTCTCGTCCCAGGAGCGGTCGGGGTCGAACTCCACATTCAGCGTTGTGGCCAGCATTTCCGCGGCGAGTTCTTCCGCGTAATCACCAGCCGCGTCTTCGGTCTCACCGAAAGAGTGATGCTCGCTGAGATAGCCGTAGGTGTTGCGGTCGGCAGGAATGGCCACGCCGATGCTCGAGGCCAGCAGACGGTGCGGTTCATGAGTAGAGTTTTCAGCCACCACGGAAAAGACCACTTCGCCCGGACTTAAATACTTCAAGCCCTGCGAGCGCGGCACCAGTTTGCATTGCGGCGGAAAAATCGAGGAGACTCGGACCAGGTTCTGAGCGGCGATGCCGGCGTCACGCAAGGCCAGCTCGAAAGAAGTTAGGCGTTCGCGGTGCTTGCCGACCCCCTTGGTGAAGAAAATCTTCTTGGGGACCATGTCTTTAGACAATTCGAGTATCCTCCCGCCGCAGGTGGCTAAATTCGCTAAAACATAACATAGGCCATCGCGCCGACAATATGAAAATCAAGAAAAAAGAGTGCGAGTGTCTAGGTGAATACCTTGCGGCGCGCGTCGCGTGTCCGGCTACTTGGCTTTGGCCACGGAACTGACGGTGATGGTGTCTCCATTAGCCTGGCCGGTAACCTTGGCCTGCTGGTCGGCCAGCTTGTCGAGTTCGTCGAGGGCGGCCTTGTCGCTGGTGTCGAGCGCATAAACCTTGTCGGCGGTGACCAGGGCGTACCTTGATCCCTTGCGGATGCAGGCGCGAACGCAATCGGCAGCCGAGCCGCCCATCATGTGGTTGGCGCCGCACATCGCGTCGCTGACCTTGCCGGTGAAGGTTTGGGGTTTATCGGCGGCGAGCGCCGGCAGGGCTAGAACTGCTCCCAGAAGCGGGGTCAATAGGAAGTAGGCTGATTTTCTCAGGACAGAATTCATCGTACGATCTCTCCTCGTCGCCCGTTTTGCGGGCCTGTTTGTTAGATGCTACGAAAAAAAGGATGCTCTCGAAATAATTATTCGATAAACGAGTTGCGCTTACCGTTTGACCTCGAAGTGGACGGAAACATCGACCGTTTTGTCCTTGTCCTCTACCGACTGGTGCACCACGATATCCCACAGCTCCCCGCCCAGCATGCCGGGGGCCGAGTTCACGAAGCGCTGCGGGTAGCTGGAATCGTAGGTATCGCCTTCCCGCAACTTCCACGCCGCGGCCATGCGCTCGGTGTCCTTGCTGTCCAGACCGCGGATGTCCAGATCTCCCATTTTGTACACGTCGCCTTCGTTGAACATGAGGACGTATTTGACGGTTGAGTCGGCATCGTTCATTTCAGGAGTGGGCTGGATGCGGGCAGCCATGTAGCCGCGAGTGCCGTAGAGATTCTTGATGCCTTCCACGTCTTTGGCGACCTGGACCGCGTTGGCTGGCTGACCCGGTTGCAGATGGATGAGCGCGCGCAGCTGCTCGTAGGGAAAGATTTTGTAGCCGGACAGCCTCAGCTCAGAAAGTTTATAGGCGGGACCGGGAGTCACCGGGAAGGCAACGTCGACCACGGTTTCCTCTGCGTTATCCTCCACCACCTTGGGTTCCGGGCCCGACAGCGTGGCTTTCAGGCAGCCGCGCTGGAAATAGACTGGCAGAAAGTCCTTCTCCGCCTCCCGCCGGAGCGCAGTGCGTTGGTAGTCCTGCCCGGAAAACTGCCTTGCCAGGTGTTCCAACTCAGGCAATTCGGCAGGCCCGGCGCCGGGGAACTCGACTCGACGGATATGAATTGGCTGGCCGGTGATGCTGAAGTCGAACCCATCGACGGGGCCATCCTGCGGCCCGGTGCGCAGATAGTCAGCCCGCCCCTGCACGTGATGTTCAATGGCGAGGCCCTGCAAGGCATCAGAGACCTGATCAACCAGAGTGCCAGAGACGGGGAGCTGGCCTTGGAATAACGGGACAGCAGCCTGCAGTTTGTCCTGAAGGTCCTGATCGGAGAGCCAGACGAAGTTTTCAAAGCGAACGGGAACGAAGGGGTCGCTGTCGGTGACCTGCAACTCCAGCTTGATTCCCGCAGGGGAAAACTGAAAGCTGTAGGCAACGTTGCTGAACGCCCCGGTCTCACCCAGACGCTGGCTGACCAGTTTGAAGTCGTCTTCATTGACCGTCTGGCCGGGGCGGAGGCCGGTAGCGGCAACGATCTGGGCGGGAGTATAGCGTTTCGAGCCAGACTCGTTAATCGAAATCAGCCTGGAGGGAGAAGCCTCGGGTTCGGCATGTTTACGGGCCTGGGCAAAGAGAAGGGAGGCGCAACCCACCAGCAGGACTAAATGGACTAATCTCACTGCCGGGATTTTAACCCAAATTCGGACGTCGGGCGCCGGACCTCGGGCGCCCGTGTTCCTGCTAACGTTTTGCGGCAACCGGTTCGACGCTTTTGATCTTGACTGTGGTGTCGATGAAGGCCAGGGCAGCGCGGCTCAAAGCCTTGTCCTTGCGGAATACCAGCGCCAGATCCCGCCGGATGGGAGCTTCGGCCATGGGAATGGCAACCAGCACCTTGGCTTGCACGTCTTCCTGCACGTTGGAGCGGGCGATGAACCCGACACCCACATCCGCCGCGATAAAGCGCTTGAGGAGCTCGCTGGAATCGAGTTCCATGGCGTATTGCGGCTTCAGTTTATTTTCGTGAAAGAGCTCTTCCAGCGCATCGCGGGTATGACCGGCTTTCGGCATCACCAAGGGGAACTTCGCTACTTCGCAGATGGGCGCGGACTTCAGTTTGGCCAGCGGGTGGTGGGGCGGGGCGATAACTACCAATTCGTCGCGATGGATAAGCACCACCGTCAGGCGCGGGTCGGTAACCGGCATGGACATGAACCCGAAGTCCACCGAATTGTCGATGACCGACTCCAGAATCTTGCCGTAATCGGCGCGGGTGATGTTGACGGCCACGTCGGGGTATTGCTTCTTGAATTCGGCGAAAACCTCGGGAAGGATATGCAGGCAGGTGCCCTCGTTAGCCCCGACGATAATTTCGCCGCGGGGCACCCGTTCGGTCTCCGCAATCGCCGTCAGCACGGCTTTGCGGGCTTCGAGAATTTCTTCAGCATATTTTTGGAACAGCTTGCCGGCTGCGGTGATAGAGACCTTGCCGCCGGAACGATCGAGCAGCTTGGCGCCGACTTCTTCTTCCAGGGCGCGAATCTGCGAAGAGATCGCGGGCTGGGTGCGAAAGCGCTTCTCCGCCGCCCGGGAGAACGAGCTGTGGCGGGCGACCTGGAGAAAGGTTTCTAGCTGTTCGAAGTCCATGAGGAAAGCACTCGGCATTCAGCATTCAGCACTCAGACCCTCGATCCCGGTTGCACACGGGAATACCGGTTCGGAGGAGGGTGAATGCTGAGTGCTGAATGCTATTTGCTAACTGACTGAAAACCCACCCGGATGCCACGGCATAAAGCTTCGTTATCCGGGTCATAAAAACAATGGATTTCCTCGCACGGGCAGCCCGGCAGTACACTCGCGTGCGACTTACATCGTGCGAAAGATTGTAGCAGGCGCGCTCTATCCTCTTAAATCCCGCCTCAGGTTGCGAGACTTCAAAGGAGCGATTCATGACTGACCCGAAAACCATCCTGGAATTCGTGAAGAAGAACGGAGTGAAGATCCTCGACCTCCGCTTCACCGACTTGCCGGGGTTGCAGCATCACGTTTCCTATCCCATTGACCAGCTGAGCGAGGCGTCGTTTGACGAAGGTTTCGGCATGGATGGCTCCTCAATTCGCGGCTGGGCGGCGATTCACGAGAGTGACATGCTGCTCATTCCCGATCCCAGCACCTACATCCTCGATCCTTTCACCGAAGTTCCCACGCTTGTGATGGTGTGCGACGTGGTGGATCCGGTGACCAAGCAACGTTACGACCGCGATCCGCGATACATCGCCAAGAAAGCGGAAATGTATCTGGGCTCGACCGGACTGGCGGATACGGCGTATTTCGGCGCAGAGGCGGAGTTTTTTATCTTCGATAACGTGCGTTTCGACCAGCGCGAGCAGCACGGCTTCTACTTCATCGACGCGGAAGAGGGCCGCTGGAATTCCGGCCGGGTGGAGAACAATCAGGGATACCGCCCGCGCTACAAGGAAGGCTATTTCCCGGTGCCGCCCACCGATCACTACCAGGACCTGCGCAGCGAGATGGTGATGACCATGCAGAACTGCGGCCTGGAGGTGGAGTGCCACCACCATGAAGTCGCCACCGGAGGCCAGACCGAGATCGACCTCAAATTCGATTCGCTGGTGCGCTCCGCCGACCACATGATGCTCTACAAGTACATCGTGAAGAATGTGGCGAACCAGTATGGCAAGACAGTGACTTTCATGCCCAAGCCCATTTACGGCGACAACGGCAGCGGCATGCATACCCACCAGTCGCTGTGGAAAGGCGGGAAACCGCTGTTTGCCGGCGACGGCTATGCCGGCATCTCGCAGCTGGCGCTCTGGTACATCGGAGGGCTCATCAAACACGGGCCGGCTCTGGCAGCGATCATCGCGCCGACTACGAACTCCTACAAACGGCTGGTGCCTGGCTTTGAAGCGCCGGTGAACCTGGCCTATTCGCGGAGAAATCGCTCGGCGGCCTGTCGGATTCCGATGTACTCAGCTTCACCGAAGGCGAAGCGGGTCGAGTTCCGCCCGCCCGATCCCAGTTGCAATCCTTACATGGCTTTTGCTGCCATGATGATGGCCGGACTGGATGGAGTTGAGAACAAGATGGATCCGGGGCAGCCGCTGGACAAGGACATATATGACCTGGGGCCAGAAGAGCTGGCCAAGGTTCCTTCGATGCCAGGTTCCCTGGAAGATGCTCTTGACGCCCTGGAGAGAGATCACGCCTTCCTGCTTAAGGGCGATGTGTTTACCGAAGAGCTGCTCAGCACCTATATCGAATACAAACGGACGAAGGAAGTGGACGCCGTGAGGCTGCGGCCACATCCCTTTGAGTTTGCGCTTTATTACGACATCTGAACACAGGGTCCCTCCACTGCGCCCGCCGCGCTTAGTTCGGGTCGGGACAGGTTTGCGGGGAAATAAAAAAGCCCGGCGAAAAGCCAGGCCTTTCGAGTTATGTAGGTCTTTAAACCGGGCTGCTGACCGCAGCACGATCTGGACGCGCTGGAATTCTTTCCGCATCCATCGGACGAACTGTTTTGGCTTCCCTGGCTTCAGGTAGGCCAAGGATGATCGCTCCCAGGGTCGAGTTCGACTTCTCGAGCACCATGAGGAGATATTTCTGGGCAACTGCTCGGTCGGAAGGATGGATCAGGTTCCACCAACGGCGAATGGATTCCTGAACCTCGATTGTGGTTTTATCGCCTTCGACCATCGCGTCCACTAGCTTGTAGACTTTGCTTTTGACCGCTTGGTAGGAGATAGAGACCTCCTGTGGCATTTTCCACCCCCGGTGTGATCTCTTGCTGCAATACGCGGGCCAAACGCATCCCCAACTTAAATCAAGACTTAGCCACATCATCAATTCTAGTTGTGGGAGGAATAGAAAATTCCGATATGAATTTCCGTAGACAGGCTGAACTCGACGTGATTTTTCCCGAAGTCTCGCGGCTATTTTTGGCTTAACTGCTTCTCTACCGCCGAAACCACTTCCCTGGAATCGGGCGTCACCGCGGATTCAAAGCGCTGCACCACGCGCCCGTCGCGATCTACCAGAAATTTAGTGAAGTTCCACTTGATCTCTCCGGCGATGGAGGGCCCGGTCTGCCTGGTCAGGTATTGGTAAAGCGGCGTCTGGTCGTCGCCTTTGACCGAAACCTTGCTGTACAAGGGGAAGGTTACGTTATATTTTCGCGAACAGAACGTCTTGATCTCCTGGTTGCTGCCTGGTTCCTGCCCGCCAAAATTGTTCGCAGGAAAGCCCACGATGACGAACCCCTGGTCCTTATATTTTTCATACAAAGCCTCGAGGGCGCTGTATTGCGGGGTGTAGCCACAGCGGCTGGCTACGTTGACCAGCAGCACGACTTTGCCTTTGAAATCGGCCAGCGGCATGGGAGTGCCATCGATCGAGGGCAAGGTGAAGTCGTAAATATTCGACGCGGCAAATGCGGATCCAGCCATGATGATCACCAACCCCAGAACGACGAATGAGCGGACACTCCCGCTAAGTACAGCCTTCATTGCGTCTCCTTGGCGCTGCTGAAAGTCTAAAGCAGATTGCGAACACAATAGCGGAGAGCGGGTTCAGTCTGCAACCAAGGCACACAGCCGCTCCGTGCGAGATGCTGCGCAAGCTCAGCATAACGCCCTCGCAGAAGGGCCTTCGTGTCCTTCATGGTTCGCGGCCCTGTTTTTCCCCTCAGGTGCTACCCCGTTGAAGTTGACCAACCGGGGTACAATGTGGCGCCCGCGTAGGAGGATAAGCTCCACGCCTGCCCGGCGGAGCGGAGCTGCGCCGGCCGTCCCGGGCGGAATCTTCCGGGTACGTGGCTGCATAAGCCGGGCCGAAAAACTCCGGCAACCACCGGTCATATCGGAGGCCCGGCCCTGATTGGAATCAAGTAAGCACTCAAACCTGTTTGCGGAGGCCTCATGAAGGCGCTGCTGTGGATGGTTCTATGTCTGACGCTGTCGGGTGTTATATCGGCCCAGGAGGCTCCGGTTGGAAATGGGGCCAGCCCCGCAGCCACCGACCGGTTGTTCCTGCCGCATGACATGTTCTGGGGATACGGGCAGTTCGACGTTGCTCCTCCGCACAACGAAATCGATCCCAACCTGTGTCGCGCGGATGCAGGCATTTCGGGGGGAGTGAACGATCCCTGCACTGCCTTCGCTCGCTACATGTTGTCTGGGTACGTCGAAATCAGGCCCTTTGGCCGGACTCAGCTGCGAAGATTCTTCCTGTTCGGCGAGCCGCGATTCCTTTTTGGCAAGAACCTTCCACAGACGCTTTATACCTGGTC
Organism: Terriglobales bacterium; assembly: GCA_036265205.1. Taxonomy (GTDB): domain Bacteria; phylum Acidobacteriota; class Terriglobia; order Terriglobales; family Acidobacteriaceae; genus JAIQFF01. Next base: position 15,840 of record DATAPL010000033.1, on the reverse strand, counting down.
GTTTGACGCCATCGGCGTAGAGCGAAGCTGGGGAGCGGGGATCTACATGGGAAAAGGAGTCGAAATGCGCGTGACCCAGCACTTTCTGTTCAGCCGCTTCGGCGCCCGTGATCGAAATCTGGGTCCGGCTGACCTCGGACCCAACGGTCCCTGGGGGCGGTACAACACAATCGGGGTGCGCAAATATTTCGGGCATAGAAGGTATTGAAGCCGGGCGCCGTCTGCGAGCGCGGCTGTTCCTTCGTGGCCATTTCCGATATTCTGGCAATCCGAGTCGCAAGCCGTGCTTTCACCTAAAATTCCAAACCAACCGGCACGGCCCGGTGCGTCGGGCGAAAAAGGCCGAGTCCCCATCGGCACGGAGAGCCGTCCTCAAGCCGTCTCAGGCCAGACTCCGGACCGCCCTGACGCCGCCACAGACGTTCTATTCTGCGATCCCGAACAGGCCCGACGGAACCTGCAAAACGCCGCTGCGCGATTATCGCCTGCACTGGCGGCGGCCTTGCCGGGGTTGCTGGCGGATATCCCCGACCCGGATGGGGGCTTGCTGCTGTTTGACCGGTTGGTTGCCGGCTCAGACGAGATCGTACGGCTGCTCGATCGGCATAATTTTCTGGCTCACTATGCGGTAGTGGTTTTCGGCCACAGCCGTTTCCTGGGCGAAACCCTGCTCCAGAATGCGGACTTGCTGCAGTCCTTTCTCCGTGAGAAGAATCTCGACCGCAGCTTCTCCCGCGAGGAATTTCACGAGAGCCTGGCACGTTTTCGGGCGCGCTCATTCGACAGCGATGTTGCCCTGATCCTGGCAAGATTCAAGCGGCGTGAATATGTGCGCATTGTGTTGCGGGATGTGTTGAAGATCGCGCCGCTGTCCGAAACCACTGCCGAGATATCCGCCCTGTCTGACGTGCTCATCGAGCAGGCTCTGCGCGAGGCTGACAGCATTCTGCAGCGCCGCTACGGCACGCCCCAGCATCTGGATGCGCTAGGCCGCCTGGTGGATACGCCGTTTGCGATTCTGGCGCTGGGCAAGCTGGGCGGCAACGAACTGAACTACAGCTCCGACGTGGATCTGATGTACCTGTATGGGGATGGCGAGGAGCCGCCCAAGGCAGCGATTTCCAATCGTGAATATTTCATTCGTCTGGCCCAGCACACCACGGAAATTCTTTCTCGGGTGACCCGCGAAGGGCCGGTATTTCGCATCGATCTGCGTCTGCGCCCTCAGGGCGGAGAAGGCGAGTTGGCCATCCGGTTGTCACAGGCGCTGAGTTACTACGCCGAGACCGCGCACGACTGGGAGCGGCAGGCTCTGATCAAAGTCAGGCATTCGGCCGGTGACGCGGTCCTGGCCCGCGAGTTCATTCGCGGCGTCCAGCCGCACATCTACATCGCAGAGGTAAATTTCGCTGCTATCAAGACCGCTCTGGTAGCGCGGGAGAAAATGCACAAACGACGGCGGGCAGGAAGCCCGCTGCAGCAGGCGGACGAGACTATCGACGTCAAAATCGATCGCGGCGGCATCCGCGATATTGAATTTCTGGTGCAATGCCTGCAGCGGGTGTACGGCGGCGGAGAGCCCTGGTTGCGCTCGGGAGGCACCCTGTTTTCGCTGCAGAAGCTGCACGACAAGGGACACATCAGTGGCAAGGAATTTCACCAGTTGACCAGCGCCTACGAATTCCTGCGCCATCTGGAGCACCGTCTGCAGTTACGGGAGGGGCAGCAGACCCACCGTTTGCCGGCATCGGCAGCCGATTGCCGGGTTTTGCAACGCGCCATGGAAGGCTATTTTCCGGGAGAGCATCGCTCGGGGGAGCCAGCGTCAGGGCTGGCGTCGATGGTGACGCGGCGCATGTCGGCGGTCGCGGAAATATACCGGCGAATTATCTTTCAGCAGCAGACTCGCGGACGGCAGCAGGCGCCCGATGCGGACTTTAAATTGGTGAGCTCACTGGAACCGGCCGCGCCCGATCAGACCGGCCAACAGTTGCTGCAACGCCTGTCAACGGATGCCCCGGCGTTGCACGAGGTCGCCAGCCGTCACGATCTGAGCCCAACCATCCGAAGAAATCTGCACCGCTTCCTGTCCTCGGCGTTCACCAGCTCACAGCGTTACGCCAGCGTCCTGCGCTACCAGGAACAGGCTTCCAGGGCCTTGCGCCTGTTCGAGGCCAGCGAGTATCTGAGCGAAATTCTCATTCGTCATCCCGAGGAGATCGCGACTCTCGCGGAAGCTGAGCAGCCGCGGCCACGGCCTGGTCGCGCACGTTTGTTCGAAGCTCCAGCGGTGGGAAAAACGCTGGGAATGCTGCCCGCGGCTCGCGATCCGGTGTTTTCCTATCTGGGCACCTCAGCTTCTCCCTACGGTGAAAAACTGGCTTTGCTGCGCCAGCATTTCAGGCATCGCGCCTTTACGGTAGGCGCCAGAGACATTCTCGAATTGCGGGGTGTGTACGAGTCGTTTGGCGACATTACCGCGGCCGCCGACGATGTTATCTCCGCGGCGTTTTCGATAGCCGGCGCTCCGGATGGCCTTGCGGTGCTTGCAGTCGGCAGATTGGGAAGCGCTGAGTTCGAGTTGTTATCCGACGCGGATGTGCTGTTCGTGTGTGCGGAAGAAGCCGACCGCGTCGCCTTAACCAAATGCGCGGAGCGCATGATGCACGCCCTGGCGGCCTACACGCGGGAGGGCATGGTTTTTCCGGTTGACGCGCGCTTGCGCCCGCGCGGCGGGGAGGGCGAATTGATCATCACCCCGAGCCATCTGGCGGCCTACTTCGAACACGAGGCACAGCCGTGGGAGGCCTTAACCTACGCCAAATTACGGTTTCTGGCGGGGTCGCAAAGCCAAGGAGAACGGGCTCTGCAGAGTGTGCAAATCCTGTTTGACAGGTTCGCGGGTGAGGTGGGCTTTGCCCGCTCGGTGCGCGATATGCGGTCGAAGCTGGAAGGCTCCGAGGCGCCTGAAAACAACTTCAAGTTCTCCCCGGGCGCAATCTACGACATCGATTTCATCACCGGATTCCTCCTGATCAAGCATGGCGTGCCAGACAAACAGGGCAGCTTGCGCGACCGGTTGTGGCGCTGCGCTGCCGCCGGAGTGCTTACCAATAGCGATGCGGCCGCGCTCGATCATGCTGCCGAATTGCTGCGTACGGTGGAGCACTTTTCACGCCTGGTAGCGGGCCGGGCGGTCAAATGGCTTCCCCCGACGGAGCACGGAAGGCAGGTGACGCAAAAGCTTACAGGGCAAGTCCTGGGACGCGAGTTTCCGGATGGGCTGGAGAGCGAGTTGTTAAAAGCTTTCGGCCAGGTTCGGACGGTCTTTAATCGGATCTTCAATCGGAGCTTCGAAGACGATGGTGTTCACCCGTCCGCTGAGGCTTAATTCCGGTGCAGCGTATAAGCCGGGACCTGGGCAGGCCGGCGGCTGCGCTGTATCAACCAGATAATCAGTGCGACAATGCCGCCGAGGATGGCAAAAGGAACCAGGAAAATCAGGAGAACCCAACCACCGCCGCCCATCGAGGTCACGTCGCCACCCACTGTGGCTTGAGCGTCGCGGCGAGCGGTTCCCGCAATCGCCGTCAGATCGCCTCCCACCTGGCTGCCACTTTCGACTCTGACGTTTCCGTGAATCGCAATTACGTCTCCGCCCACCATTGATCCCTGTTCGCCTACTATGTTTCCGTTGATGGCGGTCACGTCACCGGATACCTGGCCGCGTACATAGATCGAGCAGTTGAGACAGGTGACGTCTCCAACTCGTTCATCGGGCTGTACCTGGATGTCATGGTTGAATTGAAACCGGTCGGCGTTAGCCGCCGCCGCCTTGGAGAGGGGTAGAAAAGCGAACACCAGCATCAACAACACGCGGAGAGGAAAGAACCGGGACATGGGGGATCTCCTACGTTAATGACAGCGCTGGAGATAGTATAAGCCTGTTGCCGAGCGGTTTGTCATCTGGCCAAATCGCAAGCGCTCACTGCGCCGGATGTTTGGATTTCAGAGAATAATTGCGGGCTACGCCGAATCCCGTAACTCCAATGTGGACAATCGATATCCAGCGTTCGACCGTGTGATGTCCAGCCCGGTGCATCCAGTAGGAAAGGCCGACCGAGGCGACCGTTCCAGCGGCTTCCAGACTGGCAAATCCCGCCGAATTGTTCACTACGTCGTCGGGAATCAGGATTTCCTCGCGCCCGCGAGCCTGGAAATTTCGGGTGGAAGCGTAGTCCAGGCCACGAAAGACGGCGACGCCGGAGAACAGCAGGATGTTAGTCCTGTCCCAAAAGTCATGGGGTGGAAGTGGCTGGACATCTCGGGGTTGCGCCTTAGCAGGTTGCGCGGCCGGGAGAGGCGCAGTGGCCGGCGGTGCGCCGGACTCCTGGGCCGCAGCCGGATTGAACGTTAAAACGCAGCTTGCCAGTATCCAGCTCAGAATCGAGAAACGACCAGAAGACATTTTTGCATTGTAGCGAGGAAGGGACGTGAGGGGCTTGTACGATGCGGCACCTGAGTGGCTGTCCTCTGAAGTACCCTTTATAATTGTTCGTTTTATCCACGAAAGTGCTCGGCGTGAAATAGCTCCACCCAGGGGAGGGCTGTAATGACGGCTTCATACAACGGTTTGCCGGTGCCGGCCAAGGGCGCTCGCATCACCTACAGCAACGGACGCTACCAGGTTCCTGACAATCCGATTGTTCCTTTTATCGAAGGCGATGGCACCGGCCGCGACATTTGGAAAGCTTCAGTGCGCGTCTTCGATGCGGCCGTCGAGAAGGCCTACAAGGGCAAGCGGCGCATCGCTTGGTACGAAATATTTGCCGGCGAGAAGGCCATGTCGAAGTTCAACACATGGCTCCCCGATGATAGCGTGAATGCGATTCGGGAATTTCGCGTCGCCATCAAGGGACCCCTCACCACGCCGGTAGGCGGCGGAATCCGGTCGTTGAATGTCGCCCTGCGGCAGATTCTGGATCTTTATTGTTGCGTCCGTCCAGTGAAGTATTACAAGGGCGTGCCCTCGCCGGTAAAGCATCCCGAGCGGATGGATGTAGTGATCTATCGCGAGAACACCGAAGATGTGTATGCCGGAATCGAGTGGGAGCAGGGAACGCCCGAGGCGGCAAAGCTCATCGAATTCCTGAACAAAGACATGCTCAAGGGCGGGAAAAAGCAGGTTCGCTTGGATTCCGGCGTCGGAATCAAGCCGATCTCGATCACCGGCACCAAGCGCCTGGTGCGCATGGCGATCAGATTCGCCCTGGAAACCGGACGCAAGAGCGTGACCCTGGTGCACAAGGGCAACATCCAGAAATTTACCGAAGGCGCCTTTCGCAAGTGGGGCTACGAACTGGCCACGCAGGAGTTCCGCGACAAAGTTGTGACCGAGCGCGAGAGCTGGATTCTGGACAACAAAGACAAAAACCCCAACCTCTCGGTCGAAGAAAATGCCGCTCTGGTCGAGCCGGGCATGGAGTTTGCCACCGAAGATTTCCGCCAGTCGGTTTACAAAGAGGTCAAGGCGGTTTTGGATAGCATCTACGCCACTCACGGCAAGGGGGCGTGGAAGAAAAAGTTAATGATCAATGACCGCATTGCCGATTCTATCTTCCAGCAGGTGGTGACTCGGGCGGACGAGTATTCGGTTCTGGCCTGCCCGAATTTGAATGGAGACTACATTTCTGACGCCTGTGCGGCGCAGGTGGGCGGATTGGGCATAGCTCCGGGCGCAAACATCGGCGACGGCTATGCTTGTTTCGAAGCCACGCACGGGACCGCTCCCAAGTACGCCGATAAAGACGTCATCAACCCGGGCTCGGTGATTCTTTCCGGCGTGATGATGCTGCGTTTCCTCGGCTGGAACGAAGCCGCCGATCTGGTGGAGCAAGGCTTGGAGCGAACCATCGATCAGAAAAAAGTCACTTATGACTTTGAGCGGCTCATGCCGGGCGCAACCAAAGTCAAGACCAGCGAGTTCGCCAATTACATTATCGAAAACATGGATGCGGGCGTGCTGAGCGCTGCAGACTGAAAAGGCATCAACCACAAGGACACGAAGTTACACGAAGGTTTTCCTTCGTGATCCGTTGTGTCGTTGGTAGTTAACCGGTTTTAGAAAGGCTCATTTCATGCGCAAGAAAGTCACCATTGTGGGTTCCGGCAATGTGGGCGCGACCGCAGCCCACTGGATTGCTTCCAAGGAGTTGGCCGATGTCGTGCTCATCGACATCATCGAAGGAGTGCCCCAGGGCAAGGGCCTTGATCTGCTGGAAGCCATGCCCATCGAAAAGCGCGATTCGCACGTGATCGGAACGCAGGACTACTCCGACACCGCGAACTCCGACATTGTGGTCGTGACTGCCGGGATCCCGCGCAAGCCCGGAATGAGTCGCGACGATCTCCTCAACACGAATCACAAAATCATGAAAGATGTGGTCGGTAAGGCGGTGCAACATTCGCCGAACTGCATTCTGATCATCGTCTCAAATCCCCTGGATGCCATGGCCCAGGCGGCTTACAAGATGAGTGGTTTTCCGCGTGAGCGTGTCATCGGCATGGCCGGCGTGCTGGACTCGGCCCGGTTTCGAAGCTTCATCGCAGAAGAGTTGAAAGTCAGCGTGGAAAATGTCACCGCGTTTGTTCTGGGTGGTCACGGCGACACCATGGTTCCGCTGCCGCGCTATTCCACGGTTGCCGGAATTCCGATTACCGAGTTGATGGACGCGGCCACGGTGGAACGGCTGGTGCAGCGCACCCGCGATGGCGGCGCGGAAATTGTGAAATACCTGAAGACCGGATCGGCATTTTACGCGCCCTCGGCGGCCGCAACCGAGATGGTCGAGGCCATCCTTAAAGATAAGAAGAAGATTCTGCCCTGCGCTGCTTATCTTCAGGGCGAATACGGGATCACCGGCCTGTACGTCGGCGTGCCGTGCAAGCTTGGTGCCAAAGGTCTGGAGCAGATCATCGAGATCAAGCTCACCCCGGAAGAGAAAACCGCGCTGGATAAGAGCGCAGCTGCGGTGAAAGAACTGGTCGGTGTGATTGGAGTTTAGGCTTTTATTTGTTTTGAACGATTCGCCAGGATCTAGCGATGAAACGAGGTGAAGGATGCGGAAACTCATCCTCGTTGCAATGATCGTTTTCGGCCTCGCATTAGTTGTCCTCACTTTCACGAAACACTCTCAGCATCAATTGCAGGTCAAGACATACTTCGAGGATGCCCGCGGCCTGAGAGCGGGCGCGCCAGTCCGAGTAGCCGGAGTTGACGTAGGCCATGTGGCGGACGTGCGTGCTCGTCCCGAATTAAAGGAACATGCGGCCGAGGCTGTCCTTTTCATTCAAACCTCGTACGAGTTGAAGATTCCTAGCGACTCAGTGGTTTCGTTGAGACGCGATGGCCTGCTGGGTGAGATTTATGCCGCGATCGACGTCCGCCACGCATCTGGACCCCCTGTTGGAAATCAGGGCGTTTTGAAAGCCTCGGAGGAGGGAGCCGAACCCGCAAAGTAAGGCCCCAATCAAGAGCTGAACCCCCGAAACAGAAGGATCTAACCCTGCTCCATTAGATCCAATTGACCATGGTCGTTGACCATGGTATAGATAAGTGATGAAAGAAGTGGCCATATCCGAGTTCAAGGCCAAGTGCCTGGGCATGCTGGAGCAGGTGCGCAAAACCCGCAAACCGATCCGGATCACGCGCTTTGGGAAGCCGGTGGCGGAGGTGATTCCTCCATCTCCCGGGGAGCGAACCGGCAGGAAGCTTGGATCCATGGTCGGAACCGTTAAGATTGTAGGAGACATCGTTGGTCCCACCGGAAGTTGGGACGACTGGGAAGCCTCTCAGTGAAGCTGCTCCTGGACACTCACATCTGGCTGTGGAGCGCACTCGAACCGCAACGCCTTGGCCGCCGTGTAGGCAAAGCACTGGCAAATCCTGCAAATGAATTGTGGCTGTCTCCGGTTAGCGTAGGTGAACTACTCGTCTTGCTCCGCAAAGGGCGTCTTACACTGCCGGGCGACGTTGCCGCGTGGGTTGCGCAGACAATGGAGGATTTGCAACTCACTGAAGCGCCCTTCACAGTGGAAGTGGCGCTTGCCATATCATCGATAAACTTTCCCCACGGCGACCCCGCCGATCACTTCCTTGCAGCCACCGCAAAAGTGTTTGATCTGACCTTGATCACTGCCGACGAGCGCCTGATACGCCTGCCGGAAATTCACGTTTTAGCGAATCACTGAGGCTACACCCTCTCGATCACCACCGACTTCACGACCGCGTCTTTGAGCGGCTTATCCTGCCGGTTACGCGGCGTACCTACAATTTTCTCTGCAACGTTGTAGCCTTCCACGACTTCGCCAAAAATCGTGTGCTTGCCGGTAAGCCACTGCGTGGGCGCGACCGTGATGAAGAACTGCGAGCCGTTGGTGTTGGGGCCAGAATTTGCCATGGCCAGCTTGCCGGGCTTGTCAAAGCTGTGCGGCGAGCCCTTAGTTTCGTCCTCAAACTGATATCCGGGGCCGCCAAAGCCGGTGCCCGCCGGGTCGCCACCCTGGACCATGAAATCAGGGATGACGCGGTGAAAGATGGTGCCGTCGTAGAGGCGGTCTTTGCTTTTCTTGCGAGTGACGGGGTGACTCCACTCGCGCTTGCCCTCGGCGAGATTGATGAAGTTCGCCACGGTTTTGGGCGCTTCCTTTTCGAACAGCCTGCAGACGATGGTGCCTTCGGAGGTATCAAAGATTGCGTAAGTACCGGGTTGGCGTGGCATGAAATTCCTTTCGTTTTACGGTTCGTTTCAAGAGATGCGAGTTAAAAGATGCGTAGGCAAGATGCCCTCACGACAGCCGGAGAGGCACCGGGGCTACTTTGGAGCGGTCGCCGGCGCTGCTGGTTTTTTAACCGCGGGCTTGGCCGTGGTCCCGGCGTGCGGCCTGGCCGCTGCTGCCGTAGCCGCTCCGCCCTTGGCGATAACGATGTGCGTGATCTTGACCGGGCGATAGGGACGGTCATTGGCGTCGCGGCCCATGCGCGCGATTTGCTTCACCAGGGCAACGGTAGCGTCGTCGCATTGCCCGAAGATGGTGTATCCACCGTTCAAACTGGGGTAGGGAACTTCGGTGATAAAGAACTGCGACCCGTTCGTGTCCGGGCCAGCGTTGGCGTAAGCCAGGCGCCCGGGACGGTCAAACTTCAAGGTCGGCGAGGATTCGTTTTTGAATTCGAAGCCTACATCGCCGCTCCCGCTACCTGCAGGATCGCCGCCCTGGATCATGAAATTAGGAATCACGCGGTGGAAGATGGTGCCGTCGTACAGCGGAACGCCGTGCTTCTTGGCATGCGAAACCGGGTTCGTCCAATCCTTGGTGCCCTGGGCCAACCCGATGAAATTGGCCACGCCAATAGGCGCTTTGTCGGGAAAGAGCGTGCAGGTCATCTTGCCTGCGGTCGTCTCGATGATGGCCGTGGGCCCTGCAGCCGGCGCAGCCGCGGGCCTGGCGGCGGTAGTTGCGGCCGGCTTCCTGGCCGGAGCGGTTTTGGCAGCAGGGGATGTCTGGGCCCAGCCGGTTGCACACGTTGCAGAAATCAACAAACAAATTGAGCAGCTAATTCGCATCGGGACGCTTTGCATGAATGCTCCTGGGAGCCGGACTTTGCCCGGTCAAGCGGGTGAAATACCCGCCCCTACGTGGTTTGTGATGACTGCGAAGTCTGATTCTACCGCACTGCTCGAAAAAAGCTATTGGCTTGCGGACGTCGCCGTTTTTTCGGCTTGCATCTGCCGGCTGACCGCTTCGACCTGGCGAAACACTCGCAGCAGGTTTCCTCCGAGAATTTTGTGGATGTCCTCGGCACTATAGCCGCGGTCAAGCAGCGCCTGCGTGATTTTGGGCAGGTCGGCTGCTGAGTCGATGCCTTCCGGCGTGGCCCCGCTGACGCCGTCAAAATCCGAGCCCAGGCCAACGTGATCCACTCCCGCCACTTTGGCCATGTGATCGATATGATCAATCAGGGATTTTAGTGCAGGACGAGGAATCCTGGCCGCCCATTCCCGCTCGATCTGGTCCTTGTCCAAATATGTCACGGTTTTTCCCGCTGCCTTAAGCTCGGCGATGCGAGCTTCTACCGCGGCCTCGGCGTCTTTCTTCTGTGCCTCGGCCGCCTTGCGGTAGTTGTCGTCGATAAACGCGCTGTAGAAATTCGCCTGCACCACCCCGCCATTCTTCGCCACTGCTTGCAACATTTCATCGGTCATGTTGCGGGGATGATTCGTGAGCGCGCGCGCGGATGAGTGAGACGCAATGACCGGAGCCTTGCTGGTAGCGATCGCATCAAAGAAGGTCTTATCGGCGACGTGAGAGATGTCCACCATCATGCCCAGCCGGTTCATTTCCAGCACGACCTGCTTGCCGAAGTCGGTAAGCCCGTTGTGGTGCACAATTTTAGGATCGTCGATGTCGCCAGAAGAGTCAGCCCACTCGTTAGTATTCGACCAGCTCAGCGTCATGTAGCGAACCCCCAGCCGGTAATAGTCACGCAACAGGTGAATGTCATTCTCGATCGAGTGTCCGCCTTCAATGCCCATCAACGCCGCCAGCTTCTTCTGCTGGTGAGCGCGTTCGATGTCCTCCACCGAGAAAGCCATCATCATGCGGCTGGGGTGGCGCGCCGCCTGCTCGTACACCGAATCGATCATGTCGAAAGTGGCTTTGGCAAAATGGCCGCTGGTAGTTTCGGGATCCGCCCATATGGAAAAGAACTCCGCGCCCAGGTTGCCGGCACGAGCCTTCTCGAGGCTGATGTGTCCGACGTCTTTGGAGTCGGTGCTCCCGATATCAAAGCCCTCGTAGAGGAAGCGTTGCGGCGTGTCGGCATGGGTGTCCACCACGATGGCGGAGTCATGGATGGCGAGGGCGCGAGGGCTGACGGTTTGCGCGCTGAGCGTCGCAGAGAGAAATACGAGGAGGCAGCACCTGAGTGTATTCATTTGGCTTGGGGGAGAACGCGGAAGGATTTTATACGGTCGAGAGCCGGGACGTCAGATTTTTTCCTGCCATGCTGAGCGCAGCAACTTCTACGCGCAGCGAAGAAGCCGCGGAGTCGAAGGAGCTCTACCACCTTTCACGACGGTTGTTCGCAGTAATAGATACCAGAGACAGATGAGCGGGTAGGGGTCCTTCGACTACATCTCATTCGCAAGCCACTGGGAAGATTCCGCTCAGGATGACAGAGAACAGAGAGACATTGGCAGCCGGGCGCTATTGCAGCGGCAGCGCTTCGGCTTCTGCGGCTTCCGGATAGGGTTGCTCACCAGCCAGCATTCTGGACTCGCGCCATTCGGTGTAGCGTCCCGATACCATCACGTGAAAGACCCACTGATGGCGTTCTTCTTCGGGTTCGATCAGGCCTTGCTCTTTCAGGGGCAGCATGTAGTTCTGCATCCACTTGATCTGCTCACGGCTCAAGCCGCGGCGCTGGATGTCGACGGTCAGTCCAGCGAGATGGGAAGAGGCGATCTCGCCTTCCGCCGGAGCTGCATTACGGTTATGGCGGCGAAGTTTCTTCTGGACTTTCACCGTCCGGACGGCTGAGTTCACCTGAATCTGGCCGCGAAATTCTTTGTAGTAGGCGGCGCTCAGATCATCGAGAAATTCGCGTGTCCACGGACGGCAATAGCGGCGGTCCGGATCGAGGCGGGGATCGAAGCGCAGAGACGGGCCGGCAAGAATCGGTACCAGATCTTCGCTGGCTTTCAGTTGTTCCAGTTCGGCGTCATCCTGGATGCGCGGCAGATCCATGCGGTCAATTTCCTGGTTTTGCAGCAGCAGCGACTCGCGCGAAGGGCGAAACACAGGATTCCAGCGCAGGCGGCGGAAGTGGGCGCGACGGAGCCGGTGAGTGTGACGCTGCGGCGCAACGTAACTATGCAGAGCAAATGCCGGGGCGCAAACCAACATCGCCAGCGATAAAAGAAACAGCGCGCTTTGGATCCTGCGATTCACGAAGTGGCCTCAAATCTTTCGCGGCTCTGTCCCAGGGCGCTGGAGACAGGCGGGTATTCTAAATCGACATTGCACAAAAACAAGTGCTTTTTTTATAGCTCGGGGCGACCCTAAAAGGCCCCCCGAGCCGTTACCCTTGGTTACTTAACTCGCGCTAACGGCGCGCCCGTGGTAACCGCTCTATGTAAGAGCAACCGGGCTGCCATCGGCGGGTAAGTAATTTGCAACAGGTTACGTGGAAAACGCGGCTGAAAATGACAATCTGCGGTTGAGCGATGACAATTCCCGGCACGCCACTTTAGTGGGATTACTGTTGAGCGGTCACTTTCTGAACAGATCGCCGATAGCCTGTTTCATGACTTGCCCGCCTACTTCGGCAATCGAGCGAGTAAGGGGTATGTCTTTAGGGCATATTTCCACGCAGTTCTGCGCGTAGCCGCATTCCTGAATGCCGCCCTCTTCCATCAGGGCTGCCAGGCGCTCCCGCTTGAGCGCGGCGCCTGTCGGATGATTATTGAACAGCCGAACCTGTGAAATCGCGGCTGCGCCCACAAAGCCGGTGTCTTGGTTGAACTGCGGGCAAACTTCCATACAGCAGCAGCAGGAGATGCAGCGCGAAAGCGGATAGGCCGCTTCCTGCTCCTGCATGCTTATGCGCGGTCCGGGACCCAGGTCATAACTGCCATCGATCGGAACCCAGGCCTTCACCGCCTTGAGATCTTCAAACAGGACACTGCGGTCCACTGCCAGGTCGCGCACCACCGGAAATTTGGAAAAAGGCTCCAGCCGGATTGGCTGTTCCAGCTTATCCACCAGGGCAGAGCAGGCCATGCGGGCGCGCCCGTTAATCAGCATGGCGCAGGAACCGCAAACTTCCTCGAGACAGTTGGAATCGTAAGTGATCGGCGTCGTAGCCTTGCCGTCGCGGGTGACGGGGTTGGCTGCGATCTCCATCAGCGACGAAATCACATTCATGCCTGAATGCCAGGGAAGTTCGAACTCTTCCCAATGCGGTTTGGCGTCCGGAGTCGGTTGCCGCTTGATCTTGAAGACGACAGTTTTCGAATTAGCCATTAGCTCTTACGCTCTTAAGCTGAAAACTTGCTACTTGACCGCGTCGTATCTTCTCGGCCGCGGGGGAATCAGCGAAATGTCTACCGGCTCAAACTCAAACTTCGGCTCATCGGCATCCGGAGCGAAGGTCGCCTTTGTCGTTTTTAGCCAGTTCTTGTCGTCACGCTCGGGAAATTCCGGTTTGTAATGGGCGCCGCGCGACTCGTCGCGCATCTTTGCACCCTGGGTAATCACCCGCGCCAGCTGCAGCATGTTGTAAAGCTGGCGGGCGAAAACCACCGAAGTATTGGCCCACTGCGAACGATCGCTCAGATTGATATGCTGGAACCGCTCCAGTAGTTTGCACAGTTCGGCATCGGTTTCCTGCAAGTTCTTGTTGTAGCGGATGACGGTGCAATTCTTCGTCATGAGATCGCCCAGCTCGCGCCACAGGCGGAATGGGTTTTCCGTGCCATCCGATTTCATCAGGGTTGCGTTGTTTTCTTCCTGGCGTTTGCGCTCGGCGTCGAAATATCCATTGCCCGGCGCAGCTTTGAGGTTGCGGGCATAGTTCACCGCGGTAGGCCCGGCTACGAATCCGCCGAAGATGCAGGACACCAACGAATTGGCTCCCAGACGGTTTGCCCCGTGATACTGGTATTCGCACTCCCCCGCCGCATAAATACCGGGGATATTCGTGGCCTGGGTGAAATCCACCCATAGCCCGCCCATGGTGTAGTGCATGCCCGGAAAAATTTTCATCGGAGTGTCGCGAGGATCGTCGCCCACAAACTTTTCGTAAATCTCCAGAATGCCTTCCAGCTTGCGGTCGAGCGTCTTGCGGTCAATATGAGTCACATCCAGATACACCATCGGCTTCCCATCGATGCCGAGGTTGTGCTCATAAACCACTTTGTGGATGGCCCGTGTAGCCACATCGCGCGGAACCAGATTTCCGTATTTCGGATACCACTCTTCCAGGAAGTACCAGCGTTCGCTGGTAGGAATGGACTTGGCATCACGCTTGTCACCCGGAGTCTTCGGAACCCAAACCCGCCCGCCTTCTCCGCGTGCCGACTCTGACATCAAGCGCAGTTTGTCTTCGCCGGGAATGCAAGTAGGGTGGACCTGAATGAACTCGCCGTTCGCGTAGTAGCAGCCTTGCTGATAAAGCGCCGACTGCGCCGACCCCGTACAAACCACAGAATTGGTAGACCGCCCAAAGATCGCGCCAATGCCGCCGGTGGCCATAATGACCGCGTCAGCAGGGAAGGTACGCACTTCCATCGAGCGCAAATCCATGGCGCAGATACCACGGCAAACTTTGTTCGAGTCAAGCACCGCAGACAAAAACTCCCAGTGCTCGTACTTCTTAACTTTTCCTTCAGACTCGTAGCGCCGGACTTGTTCATCTAATGCATAAAGCAATTGCTGTCCGGTTGTCGCTCCGGCAAAAGCAGTGCGGTGATACAAAGTCCCGCCAAACCGCCGAAAGTCTAACAACCCCTCAGGAGTGCGATTGAACGGCACCCCCATGCGGTCCAGCAGATCAATAATCCCCGGCGCCGCCTCGCACATATCCTTAATAGGAGGCTGGTTCGCCAGAAAATCGCCACCGTAAACCGTGTCATCAAAGTGTTGCCAGGTGGTGTCGCCTTCACCCTTCAAATTCTTGGCGGCATTAATTCCACCCTGCGCGCAAACCGAATGAGACCGTTTCACCGGCACAACGGAAAACAGATCAACGTTGCCGCCCTTTTCCGCGATCTTAATGACAGCCGCCAACCCAGCCAGCCCGCCGCCAACCACGATGACTCTTGGAGATGTTGCCATTATTTAGATTCCGTCCGTCTTTCTTTGCGTCCTTTGCGGCTTTTCTTTGCGACCTCTGCGTTTTAAGATTTTGACTTCCCGACTCGGCACAAACCTTAAACCGGAGAGATCAAACTATTCTGTAGTGCTTGGCCCCACTTCTATTTGATGAGCTCCCGCAGGATCAGTCGGCTGCTGCGGCATCTTCCGCAACTTGGTCAGAGATCCCAATCCCACACCGCTAAGCACAAAAAAGAAGGCCAGACAGATGACCAGAAATCTTTTACGTGCCTTCTCGCCGGAGACAATCCCCCACTTCGCGCAGAACAACCAAATCCCATACGCAAAGTGCCAGGATGCAGTGATCAATCCGACTACATAGAAGAGGAATAAAGCAGTCTGCAACACCTCACCCTGAACCTTGCCGAACGAAGCCCCCGGGTATTGATGGAGATCAACCCCAGTGAATCGCATCGTGTAGGTATGCCAAATGATGTAGAGAAACGCGATGCCACCGGTCCAGCGCTGTAACGTGTACATCCAATTGCCGGTCCAGGGATAATCGCCGACGTTGATCTCACCGCGATACCAGATGTAAAACCCATACAGCGCATGAAACAAAATAGGCAGCCAGATGCCAAACAACTCTAGAACAGGGACTAAAGGCAGGCTGGCCAGAAATCGCACCTGCCGCGCATAAGCCGCAGGCCCGCCGATGGCGGTAGCATTCGAAAGCAAAATGTGTTCAAGAAGAAAAGCGCCTACAGGAACAATGCCAGACAAAGAATGCAAGCGGCGCAGCCAGAATGAAATACCTTGACCCGCCCTTAAGGGTGCAACTCCAGGACCTAGCGGAGCTGGAGCACTAACTGTTGCAGCCAACGGCGCTCCTTATGACTTCCGAAGTGAATAGAGAACCTTACATTATGGAAGCCGGATAGAAGGGAAGTCAAGAAGCGTCAT